>CAWJJX010000001.1:0-335879 GCA_963843495.1 uncultured Solirubrobacterales bacterium
CGAGAGGAACATCATGCAACCGAGAAAGACCAACATCGCGGCCCGCGCCGCCCGCTGGAGCGCCACCCATCGCAAGGTCGCGATCTTCGGCTGGCTGGCCTTCGTCGTCCTGTCGATCGCCGTCGGCGGCGCGGTCGGGCAGAAGCAGCTGACCGACGCCGAAGCGGTCTCCGGCGAGTCGGGCCGGGCCGAGCTGGCGCTCGAACGCGCCGAGCTCGAATCCCAACGACGAGCTGGTGCTGGTCCAGAGCAACCGCTTCACCGCGTGGGAGTTCGAAGCCGGGGTCGACGAAGCGACGCGACGGCTGGAGGCCATGCCATCGGTCGAGCAGCTCAGCTCGCCGGTCGGCGGTGGCGGTCAAGTCTCCGCCGACGGGCATGCCGCGCTGATCGAATTCGAGGTCCCCGGCGACAAGACGCAGGCCGAAGAAAGGGTCAACGCAAGCCTCGCCGCGACCGCGGCGGCGCAGGCGCGCAACCCGGACGTCAGGGTCGAGCAGTTCGGTAACGCCAGCGCCAGCAAGGCGCTCGAAGAGGTTTTCAGCGAAGACCTCAGCAAGGCGGAGACGACCTCGCTGCCGATCACCCTGCTGATCCTGCTGGTCGCCTTCGGTGCTCTGGTCGCCGCCTTCGTGCCGCTGCTGATCGGCTTCAGCTCGGTGGTGGCGACCCTCGGCCTGCTGGCGCTGCCCAGCCGGCTGGTGCCGATGACCCCAACGTCTCCGCGGTGGTGGTCCTGGTCGGCCTAGCCGTCGGCGTCGACTACTCGCTCTTTTACATGCGCCGCGAGCGCGAGGAGCGGAGGGCGGGGCGCACTGCCTCGGCCTCGCTCGAAGCCGCGGCGGCGACCTCGGGCAGGGCGGTGCTCGTCTCCGGCCTGACCGTGATCGCGGCGATGGCGGGGATGCTGCTCAGCGGCGACCCAACCTTCACCTCGTTCGCGGTGGGGAACGATGACGGTCGTCGCGGTGGCGATGTTCGCCTCGCTGACGGTGCTGCCGGCGGTGCTCTCGAAGCTCGGCGACCGGGTAGAGAAGGGCCGCATCCCGTTCCTCGCCCGCCTGGGCGAGCGGCGTCACGGCCGCTCGATGTGGGCCGGGATCGTCGACCGCGTGATGCGGCGCCCCCTCGTCGCCGCTGTCGCCTCGGCGGGCCTGCTGATCGCTCTGGCGCTGCCGGCGTTGGGCATGCAGACCGTCGTCAGCGGCGCCGAGGACCTGCCGCGCGACATCCCGGTGGTCAAGACCTATGACCGCGTCACCGCCGCCTTCCCCGGCGAAGCGGCCGGGGCGAAGGTCGTGGTCGAGGCCGAGGACGTGAGCTCGGGCCCCGTCGCGACGGCGATCGCCGATCTGCGCCGTGATGCCGAAGCCGACCCGGCGGTCGCCGGCGAGGTGACGGTGAAGCGCCGCGCCGACGGCGCCGTCGCGGCGATCGACATCCCCACCGTCGGCAGCAGCAGCGATGCCGCCGCGACGCGGGCGATGGAGCAGGTCCGCGAGCAGCTCGTGCCGGCGGCCTTCGCCGGGGTCGAGGGAGCCAGCGTCAGCGTCACCGGGGATGCCGCCCAGTCGAAGGACTTCAACGATCAGCTAGCCAAGAGCCTGCCGCTCGTCTTCGCCTTCGTGCTCGGACTGGCCTTCCTCCTGCTGCTGGTCACGTTCCGCTCGATCGTCGTCCCGATCAAGGCGATCGTGCTGAACCTACTCTCGGTCGGCGCCGCCTACGGAGTCCTGGTGCTGGTCTTCCAGAACGGCCTCGGGGAGTCGCTGCTGGGCTTCCACTCCAATGGAGGCATCAGCTCCTGGTTGCCGATGTTCCTGTTCGTGATCCTCTTCGGCCTCTCGATGGACTACCACGTGCTGATCCTCAGCCGGGTTCGCGAGGCGGTCGACAGGGGGATGAGCAGCGACGACGCGGTCCGCAGCGGAATCCTCGCCACCGCCGGCACGGTGACCAGCGCGGCGATGGTGATGGTGGCGATCTTCTCCGTCTTCGCCACGCTCAGCATCATCGACATGAAGGAGATGGGAGTCGGCCTCGCCGTCGCGATCCTGATCGACGCGACGATCGTGCGGGCGATCCTGCTCCCGGCGACGATGAAGCTGCTCGGCGACCGCAACTGGTACCTGCCGCATTCGCTCGGCTGGCTGCCGCGAGTCGAGCACGCTGATCCCGAGCCTGCTCCAGCCCAGGGTTAGGTCGTCGCATCCGACTTTGTCCCCCCTGGGGTGTGGTCAAAGTCGGATGCGTTGCGCAAGCAGGGACGCGGCCCCGGCCCCAGCGGCCGGGGCCGCGTCGTTCAGGCTCTAGCCAGACCGGTCCTTCGATCGTATGGTTGGTCGGACCTGACAATCATGGAGCCGGGTGGCGAGCGCAGGCCGCCATGGCCCCAGGAGGGAGATGGACCATGGATCTCTACGGAATCCTTCGCCGCAAGGGCTGGGGCTCGCCCGAGGAGCTGGAAGTCGCGGCCGTGCGCTCGGCGCAAGAGGGGGACAAGCCGGGTTCCGGCGTTCGCTGGATTCGCAGCTACGTCCTGGCCGAGGAGAGCGGCGAGGTGGGCACGTTCTGCGTCTATGAGGCCGACAGCCCGGAGACGATCAGGGCACACGCGGCAGCCGCCGATCTGCCTGTTGACGAGATCGTCTCGATTGCCGACACGGTCATCGTCCGGCCGGACCCGGCGCCCGCCGTGGACTGACCTCGACCGGGGGTCGGGTCTACCGCTCGCACCCCCGGACCGAGTCCACGCCTGAGCCACCGCGACAGCGATCGAAGCCGGAGCCGCCGCGCAGACGGTCGTTGCCACGGTTGCCCCTGAGCACGTCGTTGCCGGCATTGCCCCTCAGCAGGTCGGGACCGCCGCGGCCGAGGAGCCGGTCTCTGCCCGCTCCACCGAAGACGCGGTCCGCCGCGGAGCCGCCGCCGACGCGGTCCCTGCCGCGCCCCGCGCAGATCAGGTCCCGTCCGGAGAACGCGGCGATCGCGTCGCTGCCGCCGAAGGTGACGATCACGTCGGGGCCATCTGTGCCCGTGATGGTGTCATCGCCCCCCGTTCCGACGATCGTGGCGGCCACGCCACGGCAGGTGACCGTGGGGCCGACGACGGTGGTCGTCGCGGTGGCTTTGTTGTTGGACCCGACCGGGTCTTTCTGGTCCCGCTTCACCGAGGCGGTGTTGCGGATCGTCCCGACTTTGCGCGGGATCACGGCGATGGTCACGGTCACCGGGCCGCCGTAGCTGATCGTCGGCGCGCCGAGCACGCCGAGAACGCAGGTCACTTTCCTCCCTTTGAGCGCACACTGGCCGGAGGAGGCGATGGCGGAGACGAAGTCGACGTTCTTCGGAAGCTGGTCAGTGACGGTGACGCCGCTCGCCGGGTCTGGGCCGAGGTTGTGCACCTGGATGGTGTAGGTGAGGACCGATCCGACGCTGACGGGATCGGGGCTGTCGGCCTTCGTGATCGCCAGGTCACTCGCGCCTTTCGCCGCCGCCGCGCCCCCGCCGGCGAAGGCGAGGGCAAGGGCCGGCACAGCCACGAGCAGCCATGCGTATCGCGCCCATCGCTTCGAGCGCAACGGAGCTGTGTCTGAGTGGTTCACGAGAACCCTCCCTTTCTCGGTCGTGCGAGGCATCCTTGCCTCACCGCCTCTGGAGCTGAAACGTTAACTGGGGGTATTCGTCAGGACGTACCCCCGCTGGCCCGATCGAATCAGCTCGGCTCCATTGCCTCCAGGCCCCGGTCGAGCTGGGTAAGGGTCACGGCGCCGGGCGGAACCGGGACGGCCCGGAAGGTGGATGCAGCAAGCTCGAGGCGAAAGGCGATCTCCCCCTCCGCGTCGAATGCGGTGACCAGCGGGTTGTCGCCCCAGCTCACCAGCCATCCGCCACCCCCGAGCTCCCGGGCCGAACCGCAGCAGTGACTGGTCTTCACCGCCGAATCGTTGAGCTGGCCGAGGTAGCGCGCCCGGCCCTGCTCGGGTTCGAGCCGGTAGAAGACGACGCGCGGGCGCCGTGGTCGGTCCTTGCCGTTGTCATAGATGCTGAGGCTGCCGTCCTTCGCGATGCGGACGTCGTGCTGGCCGCCGAGCAGCTTTCGGGCCGGATCGCCGAGGATCCGCAGGGAGTCGGCAGTCTTGCTGCCGCCGATCTTCCAGACGATCTCGCCGGTCGAGCGCTGGATTCCGTAAACGGCGTCGGTGTGGCGGGTGGAGATCACCACTTCGTCTGACCCGCGCGGCTCGATCGCGTTGATATGGACCGGGTCGAAGGCCTCCCGTCCCTGGAGCCGGTGCCGGGGGTTGCTCAGCACGTTGCGCCACCAGCGGCCGGTCTCCTCCAGCGAGATGTGCCCGCGCGAGCTCCAGCGCCACAGCGCCTGCCCCCGCGGATCCAGTTCCTGGATTTCGGCCGAGACGATCGCGGCTCGGGCGGGACCGCATCGTTCTTTGGGAGGCCGGGCGCAGAAACGCCGCAGGTCCGCCGTTTCGGGGACATAGGAGCCGACCAGGAAGTTGCCATTGCCAAGCTCGCGAAGCTCGTGTCCGTCGACGATCGGTCCCCTCGTCCTGACCAGTCGCTGCAGCTCGCCCGAGAGTGAGCGGACCTCGTGCGCCATCCGCGGGTCGAGCCCGTAGCCGTCGCCGAACGACCTCGCCCAGGAGACGGTCCCGTCGCTGAGGATCTGCGCCCACAGCGCGCGCGTCGGCGGGCTGTACCACCACCGGGGCGCGCCCTCGTGGTCGAAGACGATCACCCACGGGCGCTCGTCCCGGGATGCCCTGAAGCTGACCACGAAAAAGCCGGGCTCCCTTTCTCCCAGACTCTCGAATCGCCAGGCCGGGAAATCTGCGGGGAGGCAGCGCACCTCGTAGACGCGGCGGCGGTTGCCATCGGTGACCACGATCTCGAAGTCCTCGCCGGGCGCGACGCCGGGGGCGATGCCAATAGCTCCGGTCTCGGGCGGGCCGGAGCCGACTTCGACCGCGACGTCATTGCCCGCCTCGGCCTGGATAGGTGCCGCGCCCCGGCCGCAGCGCGAGGTGTAGCGACGCTTGCCGGGGTCGAAGCTCGGGAAGAGGCTGTCGATCGCGATCGAGGACTCCCGGGTTGGGGCGCCCGTCTCCTCGTCGAGACCGCAGCCCGCTATGGCAAGGACGGCCAGGCCAGCGGCGAGCAGCCACCACAAGCGACAGTGTGGATCGAGCCCTCGGGTCATCCCGGACACCTACCCGTTTGCAACGTAACCGGACCGAAGTCGACGGAGCTACGCTGCCGCCAGCCGCGGCACCGGGGCAGTCGAGCGACCGCTCTGCGCCGGCAGTAGGAGCGCCGAGAGGCAGACCATCGCGAAGGCGCTCACCTGCAGCACGATGCCGGCCGGGTCGGCGGACAGGGGATCGCCGAAGACGAGCACACCGCCCGCGATCTGGGTCGCGTTTGCGACCACACCCATCAGGCCGATCGTCTCGATCGCGCCGCCGCGCTGAAGCGCCGCGACTGCGGCGTACTGGGCGAGGGCGCCACAGGCGACGACGACGGCCACCCAGACGGCGACCGCGGGAGCCGCTATCCCCTCCGCTCCGGTCAGGCCCTTGATCGCGACGCCCGCGAGGGCGAAGAGGGTGCCGGCGAGGGCAGCCAGGAGGATGCCGCGGCGCGCTGCGAAGCGCTCGGACCGGTGCCCGAGCACCAGCGCGACCGCCAGGAGGCCCAGCCCTCCCTCAAAGCCGAGTATCGGTGCCAGGGCGAAATCAGAATGGCTGTCGCTGAAGCGGGGCACGGTCACCGCCAGGAGGGCGAGTCCCATGCCGCCAAGAAGCAGCGCCAGCCACTGGCGCCGCTCGACCGCATCGCCGAAGAGCCGCCGCGACATCACCGCCAGGGTGACGGCACCGCCGGCGAGCACAGCCTGCACGAGCGAGATAGGAGCCATCGAGAGAGCGGCGACGTGGACGATCCAGGCCACCGCGGCCAGCCCCCAGCCGGTGGCGAAGGCGCGCGAGCGGGCGAGTACGCGAGCGCTGTGCAGCGGCCGGCGGATGTGGACCGGGGCGACACGCTGGCAGCCGCGGTGCTTGAGCAGCCCCGCCAGGTTGGCCATGAGAGCGGCGAGAAGCGCGAGTGCGATGCCCGCCTGCACCGAACCCATGACGACTTCCTACGCTGCCCCGCCGGCCGCACGGCGGCGCGCCGCAGCCCAATTGCCGTCCGAGCCGGGAGGCGGGCCGTTGCCCATGCGCAGCCGCTTGCGAGCAGCCGCGACTGCCCCCGCGTTGGTACGGCATGCCTTGGCGATGCTGCCGTCGGTGAGGTTTGGCGTACGCCGGACCTCGAACTCGATCAGTCCTGCGCGCCTTGCTTTGGTGCGGTCCGCGACACTCGAGTCGCCGGAAACCGCATCCTGCGCGGCGTCGGCCGCGCGGCCCCGACGACAGGAAAGGCAGAAGTCGCCGTCGGCGCAGCTCTCCCAGCTCTCGGGAAGCGGTACCTGCCGCCCGTCCATGCGGCCGGCCGCCACGCCGCAGCGGCTGCAGACCCAGCGGCGAGCCGCGACCGTCGCCGTCATCGGGCGGCCTTCGTCCGGGAGCGTCGGCGGCGAGGGCGCCGCGACGAGCCATGGCGCGAGGCGGAGGGCTCCCCACGGACGCCCTCTGTTCCGTGGCCGCTGCCGAGCTCGTGAGTGAGGCCGAGATCGCGGGCCATGCGACGGACCTCCTCGACCTGGTCGGTGAGGACGAAGCTGATGCCTGTCCCGCGGCGCCCCGCGCGACCGGTGCGGCCGACCCGATGCACGTAGGAGTCGCGGTCGGCGGGAGCGTCGAAATTGATCACGTGGGTGATGCCGGCGACGTCGATCCCGCGCGCGGCGACGTCGGTCGCGATCAACGCATCAACCTCTCCCGCCTCGAAGCAGGCCAGTGCCCGTTCGCGCTGCCCCTGGCTCTTGTCGCCGTGCATCGCCACCGCGTCGAGCTCGTGGGCGCGCAGCCGCTTGGCGAGCCGGTCAGCGCCGCGCTTGGTACGGACGAAGACCAGGGTTTTGCCGCCTCGTGCCCCGCGCAGCTGCTCGACCAGGTGACCGAGCTTGGCGCTCTGGGAGTCGACGTGGAGGAAGCGGTGCACGATGTCCGCCTTGGCGGCGCTGTCGGCGGCCTGGGTGTGACGACGAGCGTTGCGGGTGAGGGCGGCGGCGACCTTGCCCGTCGTCCCGGCTAGGGTCGCCGAGAAAAACAGGGTCTGGCGGTGGTCCGGCGTCTGGGCGACGATCCGGCTCACTGCCGGCTTAAAGCCCATGTCGAGCATGCGATCGGCCTCGTCGAGGACGAGGACTTGGACCCGCGCCAGCGAGACGACGCCGCGGGCGATCAGGTCCTCGAGCCGGCCCGGGGTCGCGACGAGGATGTCAGCGCGCCCCGCGGCTTTGACCTGGGGGCCGTAGCCGACGCCGCCGTAAACGGCGGCGATCCGCAGTCCACGGGCGTCGGCGACCGCGCGCAGCTCGTCGACGATCTGCGCCGCCAGCTCGCGGGTCGGGGCGAGGATCAGGGCCGAGACGTGCTCGGCTCCGGGCTCAACGCGGTCGACCAGCGGTAGCCCGAAAGCGAGCGTCTTGCCGGAGCCGGTTGGCGACTGGACGAGGAGGTCGTGGCCGGCGAGCGCGTTGCGGACGACCAGCTCCTGGATCGGGAAGGGATTGGCGATGTCGCGGCGCGCGAGCGCGCGCACCACGGGCTTGGAGATGCCGAGATCGGCAAACGAAGTGATGTTGGTGCTCCTTCTTGAGCTTCTAGGGGAGATCCAGCGGCCCCTAGGCACCAAGCGGCACACGGAGGAAACGGAACCTCTCGGGCGGCGGAAATCGCCCCTGCCCGACTCACCCACCGTAGCAGTCGCCTTCTAGGCGTTCCGAGCGGGCCGTTTCGCTTCACGTAAACGGCCACCTCGCCTCTACGGTGGATCGGGGCCGGCTTGAAGCTCGTCGAAGCGCTGTGTCGGCAGCCGGCTCGTGAAGAAGAAGGAGGCGACGACCAGGAACGCCGCGCAGAGGAAGGCGAGCTTCAGCGCCGCGAGCTGGGCGTCTTCGTAGTCCGAGACCAGTGCCGAGGTGGTCTGCGGGTCGACCCCGGCCGCCTTTGCCGTCGCTTCCACCTGGTCGGAGGCGACGAAGCTGCCACCGGCGCTGAGCTGGACCTCCACCTGACTTCTGACCTCGTCTGAAATCCTGGGGTTCTCGGCGATGTTGGTGGTGAAGGCGGTGAGGAGGCCGGTGATGACGATCGCGCCGAGCAGGGCCGTGCCGAGCGAGGAGCCCAGCTGCTGGGCGGTGTTCTGCAGGCCACCCGCCTCGCTGCGGTCGTCGTCACCCACCGCGGACTGCACGACGTTGCCGAGCTGGGAGACGATCAGCCCCATGCCGACGCCAAGTACTCCCATGGCGATCAGGAAGGAGGCGTTATCCAGCTCGGGGTCGATCGTCTCAAGCAACATCAGCGCCGCGACGAACACGACGGCGAGGCCGGCGCGGACGAGGGTCCGGGCCGGGAACCGTTTGGCGAGCGCCGAGCCGGCGAGAGCGCTGACGAAGAGGCCGACCGAGGCCGGCAGCATCCGCACGCCGGTTTCGAGCGCGTCGAGGCCCTGCACGATCTGCAGGAAGAGCGGCACGGTGAAGAAGATCCCCATCAGGATCAGGTTCTGCGCGAGCAGCATCGCCACCCCGCTGCGCAGGCGCGGCAGCTGGAGCATTTGCAAGTGCACGAGCGGGTCCTCACCCCGCGCCTCGCGGCTTCGCTCCCAACTGGCGAACGCCGCCAGCAGTAGCGCCCCCGCCGCGATCACGAAGGGGGTGAGGGAGAAGCCGAAGGGCTCGACCGGCGAGCTGCGAGGTTGCAGCCAGCCCCAGTTGCTGGCCTGCAGGACGCCGAAGACCATGGTGGCCAGACCGAGGGCCGAGAGCACCGCGCCGACCCAGTCGAGGCCCGCGGGCCGCTTCGCTTGCTGCGGCTCCTCGATGCGGCGGATGCCGAGCAGGATTCCGATCGCGACCACGACCTCGCCGGCGAAGACGACACGCCAGCTCAGCTCGGTGGTCGCCCAGCCGCCGAGGATCGGCCCGACCGCGATGCCGGCACCGGCCACGCCGCCGAGGACCCCGTAGGCGAGCGCTCGTTCCTGGCCGCGAAAGTTCCCCGCGACCAGCGCCACCATCGCCGGCAGCACCAGCGCCGCACCGATCCCCTCGAGCACCGACCAGCCGAGCGTCAGGATCGGAATGCTCCACGAGACCGCGGTAAGCGCCGACCCGATGGAGTAGATGCAGAGGCCGATCGCGAAGGCGCGCCGGCGCCCGATCAGGTCGCCGACCTTGCCCCCGGTCAGCATCAGCCCAGCCATCACCAACGCGTACAGCGCGATGACCGCCTGGATCGTCGTCACCGTCGTGTCGAAATCGGCGACGAGCTGCGAGATCGCGACGTTCATCACGGCCTGGTCGAGGACCATCAGGAACTGCGCCGCGGCGAGCACCGCCAGTACGGGCCACTTGCTCATCGGTCGCCAGCCTATGGGTGTTGGGGCTATGAGCTGGTTCGGCCGCGACGAAGCGGTACCGTCGCTTCGTGGCCGAGTGGGACGACGTGCAGCGGATCGCCCTGGCGCTGCCTGAGACCAGCGAGCGCCCGGCGTATGGGAACACCGCCTGGCGGGTTCGGGACAAGATCTTCGTCTGGGAACGCCCCCTTCGCGCCAAGGAAGTCCGCGATCTCGGCGAGCGCGTGCCGTTGGGCCCGATCCTGGCGGTCCGGGTCGAGGACCTGGGCGTGAAGGAGGCGCTGCTGCAGGACGATCCCGAGACCTTCTTCACGACCCCGCACTTCGACGGCTACGCTGCCGTCCTCATCCGCCTCGAGCGGATCTCGGTCGAGGAGCTGAACGAGCTGATCGTCGAAGCCTGGCTCTGCCGGGCGCCGAAACGGCTCGCCGAGGAGTACCTCGAGAACGAGGGGCGGCGAGCGTAAGTAGGGAATGCGCAGGTCGCTAGTGATCTGGGCCGGCCCGAAGTGGGCTCAGTCCTGAGGTTGGACGATCTCCTGGACGGCCCAGCCGTTGCCGTCTGGGTCAGCGAAGAACACGAAGCGGCCCCAAGGAAACTCCTGTACCTCGCTCGCCTCGACCCCCCGCTCCACCAGCTCCGCCCTGGCCGCATCAGCGTCCTCGACCACCAACTGCAGGCCCGCGACGCTTCCCGGCTGCATCTGGTGCGCGCCAGTGGTCAGCGCGATCGAGCAGGCCGAGCCTGGCGGGGTCAGCTGCACGAAGCGCAGCTCCTCGCTCACCTGGTGGTCGTGTTCGGCGAGGAAGCCAACCCGGTCGGTATAGAAGGCCTTGGCCCGATCCACGTCGGAGACCGGCACCTGCACCAGCTCCAGTCGCCACTCGATCGTCGATGTCGTGCTGCCCGCGCCCGTCATTCGCACTCCCTTCGTCGCCCGAGCGCCCTATGATTCTTTCGCCCGGTAAGTACTTTATTTAGCAAGTATCTTAGCATCTAAGAGATATGCCTGCAAGTTCGAAGCGACAGCTGATCGAGGAGTTGATCACCGCTTTCCGTGCCAGCGGCAACCAGGACAGCGCCTTCGAAAACCTCGCTGCTGATCGGCTCGGGGTCAACCGCACCGATCTGCACTGCCTGAATGCGATCGAGAATGCCGGCGGCCTCACCGCCGGGGAGCTGGCGGCCGAGGTGGGGCTGACCAGCGGCGCGGTGACCGGCGTCATCGACCGGCTCGAGCGCGCGGGCTTCGCTCGCCGCGTCCCCGACCCCGCTGATCGCCGCCGCGTCAAGGTCGAGGTGACCTCGAAGTTCTATGCGCGCGCTGAGCGGATTTGGGGCCCGCTGGCGGCAGAGTGGGAGGCGGCCTTGGCGAGCCGCTTCACCGCCACTGAGCTGGCCCGGATCACCGAGTTCTTGTGGCTTACCAACGAGGTCGGCAAGCGCCATCTCGACCGGTTGGCGGAGGGCGCCGCCTAGCTCACCGTGAAGCGAACGACGACCGGCACCGACGCGTTGCCCGCCGCGTCGATCGCGGTCAGCGTCGCGGTGTACCTGCCTTTGCCCAGACCCGCCGCGGAAAGCCGCAGCGTTCCTTGACCCACCGTGTCCAGCGCGACCGTCCCCTCCGCCGCGGGCAGCTGGCGCGTGCATGACCTTGCCCCACGCGGCCGGTGCTTGGGAACCGCGACACAACGTTCGCCATTGCGTATGCCCGGCGCCGCTCGCGTGACCACTGCGGTGACCTCGGCCGGCTCTGAAACGGCGAACGAGAACGACGCGCGACGCCGGTGCTTGTGCTTCCCCGCCTTGGCGAGCGTGACGTTGGCCTCGCCGATCTCAGGCGCATGGTCGATTACCGGTGGGTTGCCTACCTGTGGTCCGCCCACGGGTGGATCGTTGCGCGGAGGTCCGGGCACCGGCGCCGTTTTGAACGTCCGGTCCGCGCTGACGACCGCAACCTGGCCCCCCTCGCGGATCGCCTCGACGCGGTAGTGGTAGGTCGTGCCCGCCTCCAGGTCGGTCAGCTGGAAGGTGTCGCTGACCGGGTCATCGCCGTCGCCGACGATCGTGGTCGGGGATGTCTCTCCGTATGCCGCCGTCGCCCCGAATGCGAAGCGCATGCCGGTCTCGCGCCCGTTGGGGGTTACCGTCCCATTCAGCGTCGCGGCTTCCTCCTCGATCCCGCTGGCGGCATTGGTCTGCACGACTGGGATTTCCAACCGTCCCACGCAGCTCTGCTGAGGCGAATCGATTCCCCACCGGTGCAACTCGCCGGTTGTGCCCTCGACGTCATCGGTGATCCGCAGCGTCCAGGTCCCGGCGACCGGGTGACCGTTGAAGGCGTCGAGCGCGTTCTGCGTTAGCGGGTGTCTGCGACCCGTCATCGTCCCGGCGCCGAGCGCAGAGAGAATCGAAGTCGCAGAGTCGGAGTCGAAGATCAGGTCGACCATCTCCTGACCTGTTCCCCCCAGGCCGTTGAAAATGACCGCGCTGACGCCATCGTGGATCAGCTCGATCTCGAGCTGGTTGGGCCGCGCGTGACGCAGGTCGCCGATCCGAAGGTCGACGTCGGAGACGTTTCCGCTGCCCAGTGCCACATAGCTCGTCGTGGTCACACCGGGCTCGCTGCCCGTCGCGTCGGCGAGCGGCACCGTCGCGCTCGAGCCCGGTCTCTTGTCGAAGACGTACCGAACCCTCGACGGGCCCTTGGTTGAGGCGAGGGCGAGCGTCAGCCGAACGGATTGCGTGCACCCGCTGCCCAGGCGCGCGACGAGCGGGTCTTCGTTCGCCGCTTCCAGGTCCCCACCCAGCGTCGGCCAGGCGGCGGTTCCGTCCACGATCGTCGCGCCCCCTCCGCTGCCGAGTATTCCGCTCACCCCTTCGATGTCGGCGGAAGCCACAGCTCGCAGCTCTTGGCTGATCCCGAACTGCTCGCCCGGCTCGATCACGCCGTCGTTGTCGCCGGCGGGATACGGATCGGTGAAGGTCGGAGAGTCGGCTGAGGTCAGCAGTCCGAAGCCCTCGTCCGGCGTCGTCGAGCCGGCGCTTCGAGTGGTCGCGTCCGCGCCCATCCCGCGCTTGGCGAAGATTTCCCACAGGGCGTCGTAGTGGTCGTCTGGAGCGCCGGGGGCGGAGCGCATCGCCACCGCCTGCTGGAGGATCGCGTCGCGCATGTCGAGCATCGACGGACCGTCGACGGAAAGCCGCATCCCGCCGGTGATCAGGGCCAGGGCGGTCTCGCGGCCGAGGGCGGTGCGGATGTCCCAAAGCGTCTGACCCCAGATCTCGCCGCCGTCGTGCGGCCCTTCGGTGTACAGGGGCGCGAAGGGTGGAGGGAGCAGCAGCGCGTACATGGGGACGATGTCCCCGTAGGTGTAGCCGCCGAAGCCAGACGCGACGAGCTCGGGCGTCCCGTTGCATGCCGCCGTTCCGCCCGCGTTGACCGGGCAGTCGATCGGCTTGTAGCGGAAGCCTTCCGGGCTGTAGACGTAGTAGCCCAACTGCACCTCACCCGGTGCGGGCGTATCGGCGATGTGGCCTTCGTGGACGAGCAGGTCGAGCGAGTAGAAGTCGCTCCATCCCTCGCCCATCATCTGCGACTGGAACCCCGAGAGCGCCGAGCT
Source organism: uncultured Solirubrobacterales bacterium (assembly GCA_963843495.1). GTDB lineage: Bacteria > Actinomycetota > Thermoleophilia > Solirubrobacterales > 70-9 > VRUE01. Next base: position 13,183 of record CAWJJX010000001.1, read on the forward strand.
GCCGGAGGCGTTGACGACGAGACGGTTGCTGAGCCCGTGACCGTACTCGTGGTAGACGACGTCGGCCATGTCGCTGCCGTTCACGTCACGGCTGTTGAAGAGGTACATCTGCATCCGTGGCGCGACGCCGTCTGGCGGGGTGGAGAAGTTCGCGTTGTTGCGCCCGCCGCTGTCGTTGACCTCGACCCGGACGTAGTCGTTGCCGAACCCACTGCCGCTGGTGTTGGTGCGCTCGAAGTTGCCCGAGGCCTCGTCGAAGCCGATTGGCGGCGCTTCGAGGTGATCGTGGAAGCGGCTGGTGAGCACGTGGGCATTGGTCGCCGCCTGGAACTGGTTGACTTCCTCTGATTCTTCTTCCGAGTTGTCCCAGGTGCAGCCGCTCGGGGGGCACGGTTGCGCGTCGGGAAAGTTCGTCGACTGCGTGTACAGCCAGTCGGGCGCAGCCGGGGCGCCGGAGCTGGCGGGGATCTGAACGCGATTGCCGCCCTGCTCCTCGCCGGGGGCGGGGCTTTCGTTCTGGACGTCGAGGTAGGTGCGGGCGTACTGGCCCCACAGCCGCGTGCCGCCCGCGTGTTCGTCGTACCACGCCGGCGGCATCGTGATTTCGATCGGGTCCGGCGTTTGAAGCGGATCGACCCCGAAATACCGGGCCTGACCGAGATCCGACGTCAGGTCCTGGCGGCGCAGCAGCGCGCCGCTCTCGGCATCGATGAGCACGTCGTAGAAGCGGTCGCCGCCGTCGTCGGCGATGACGCTCCAGGCGAGTCGGGGCCCGTCCGCCGTCGCGCTCCAGCGCAGCACCGCGCGCTCGCCCCCGGCGAAGGTGGTCGTCTGCCCGGGCTTCGTGCTGACCTCGGTCGTCGCCGGCAGACCCTCGGCGCCGTCGACCGCCTCGCGCGCCTCGCGTAGTCCGGCCCGCGCACCGAGCGTGGGGTCCGTGTCGGGAAGGCGAGCGCCGGGGACCGGCGCCCCGGAGACGTTGACCAGGCGGCCGTCGGCCGTCACGTGGCCGTCTATCCCGCTGTCGAAGGAGAGGATTCCGTCGAGCACCTGGTTGAAGCGCAGATGGACGATCCCGTCGGGGCTGACGCTGCGGGCCACCAGCTTCAGATTCGCGACGTCGCGCTCGCCGAGGCCGAAGACGTCGTCGTGCGCCCGCACGTAGTCGAGCACGATCTCCATAGGCTGGTCCGACGACGGCGCGGTGAGCAGCCCGTCGGAACGCCCGACGTAGGAGACGCCGCCGCTCCTGCGATCTACCCCCACCTCGCCGAGTGGCCCGAGATCGTCGGCGAGCTCCGTGCGCGCCGCGCGGGTCTCGGCCGGGACCCGCGCCCGTTCCGCCGTGCGCAGATCAATGTTGGGCAGCCCCTCGTCAAACGGCCCCGGGAATGCCTGGCTCGGCGGCGTGAACCCCACTGCCGCCACAGTCAGGATCCCTGTTGCGAGTACCTGACGCGCCCACGACCGTCTCCGTATCACGTCCGCCTTACCGCCAACATCGCTCCCTGTATTGCGCAACCCGTTGGCTCACGTTCCCCCCGTACAGTCCGCTACAGCGTAACAATTAAGGGGATACGGTGAAGCGGTTCAAGCGAGCCGCTTCACCGCTGGCTACGGTTCAAGCGTGCAGGAGACGAAGCCCTCCCGGGCACAGGCGAAGAAACGGCGGCGGCTCTCGCCCGAGTCGATCACCGAGGCAGCGATCCGGTTGGCCGACGACGATGGCCTCGAGGCGGTCTCGATCAGGCGCGTCGCCGCCGAGCTCGACGCCCGGGCGATGAGCCTCTACGACCATTTCGCCAGCAAGCGCGACCTGCTCGCCTCGATGACCGACGAGGTGGTGGGAGAGATGCTGGTCTCCCAACCCCTGCCGGAGCCCTGGCGAGAGGGGGTAGCGACCTCCGCGCGAACGATGTACGCCGCTTACGCCCGTCACCCCTGGGCGATCTTCGTCGCCGCCGAGCGGCTCGGCCCGGGACCCAACGCCATCAAGCTCGCCAAGCAGATGGCGCGGGCCCTCGCAACCCTCCCCCTCGAGCACGGAGACGTCTGGCAGGTGCAGGGAATCGTCAACGACTACGTCATCGGCTACTCGTTTCGAACCGTCGGCACCGTGAACCCGGAGGACATGGAAGCGGCTATCGCCCCCACCGACATAGTCGAGTTCCCCGAGCTCGCCGCCCTCCCCGACAACCTCCGCACCCGCTCCTCAATCGAACGCTTCGAACTCGGCTTGCAGACGGTGCTCGACGGCATCGAGAGACGTTTTCTCGACCAGCCTGGCTGAGAATCCTCCCGCTGTGCAGGGGCTTCTGCAGATGGAGCTAGCCCGACCCCAACCGGACCTTCCAGCACGTCGCCAATGAGCGCGGCGCGGTCGAGTGCCTCTCTGGCCTCAGGCAGCGCGCGGTAGTGGGCTTGGTAGAGGGCAACGACGCGAGGGGCGCCCGCAACGTTCATGAGCGGGTCGGGCAATGCCGCGGTGATAGTCGGGACTTGAATAGGGCCTACCTCCGCCTCAGGAGCCGCGGAGGCCAAGCGCCTCCGCATGCGGCTCGAGGGCCTCGATCACGAACGCGAGGTGCTCGTCGAAGTTCTCGCCGAGCGCCTCGGCGCCCTCTCGCATCTCCTCGCGATTCACGGCGGCGGCGAAGCTCGGCTGCTTCAGCTTCTTCTTGACCGATTTCGGCGTCATCCCGGCGATCCCGGTCGGCCGCACGAGGGCGACGGCGGCGATGAACCCGGTCAGCTCGTCGACCGCGAACAGCGCCTTCGCCAGGCGCGTCTCGCGCGGGACGCCCAGGTAGGTGGCGTGGCCGGCGACCGCGTCGATCAGCTCGCGCGGGTAGCCCCTCTCCTCGAACAGCTCCAAGGCGATGCGCGGATGGCCGCTGTCGGGGTCGGGATGGCGCTCGTAGTCGAGGTCGTGGAGGATCCCCGTCACGCCCCACAGCTCCTCGTCCTCGCCGTACTTGCGAGCGTAGGCGCGCATCGCCGCCTCGACTCCGAGGACGTGCTTACGCAGGGAGTCGGACTCCGTCCACTCGCAGAACAACTCCCAGGCTTCCTCGCGACTCGGCGCGCTCACAGCTGCGAGGTTAGTGGCCGATATACGGCGCCGGCCCGGCCGGGTCGACCAGGCCAGCGCCCGTCTCCTATTTGCTGAGTTGTCCTCGGATTGCCCCGTCAGGGAAATCCGTGCTGTGTACGTTCACGTAGTAGGCGGAGGGATGCTTGCGGATGGCCTTGATCAGGTCCCCATCGACATCCTCAACACACCCACTGGTGGCGTCCGTGCCGGCGAACGAGCCCTCGAACAACGGCACCACAATCGGCCCTGGATCGCCCACTGGCGCGACGTGGATGTGCCCGGCGGACACCACTCCATCGACATCAGCCCAGCTGACGTCGAAACAGACCCGCTCTTGCCCCTGGTTGAGCCTGAGGTCGGCGCCCCCGGTGGCGTTCGGATCGCCGGGGCCCGGTGCCTCGTTCGCCCCGGTCAGCGAGGTTGACAGCGGCCGCCCCCCATTCCCCGCGGTAGCCACGCCAGCCACAGCCAGCACGATTGCGAGGCCGGCGATGAAGGCTGCGAATCGGCTGCTCATATCTACTCCTATCCCCGGGCTGAGCCCGGCTTTGCTCGCTGCCTAGCGACTACCCGATGACATGAAAAGCACCGCCTTTGCCAGGGCGCACGTGCGTTCTTCGCCCCTCTAGGCGGCCGCCACTCTCGCTGCCCGCAGACGCTCCCGTGCCTGCGCCTGGGCTGCGGCGAGCGGCGTCACCTGCTTCCGGTCGGCCGCCTGAGGATTCGACGCACCGTCGTACCGATCGGGTCGACAAGGCGCAGGACCTGCGAGTTGACCTACGGTTGACCTCCGTGACCCAGACTGACGACAAAGCATTACGGAGGCAAGCGAAAGCCGGGCTGCAGGGGAGACTGCAGTGGAGCTAGCCGGACTCGAACCGGCGACCTCCTGGGTGCGATCCAAGTCGGTTGTGCGGCACCGAAGGGCAGAAAAGACGGCAATTTCCAGACCTTTCTCTTTTCGCTGGATCTTGCAAAGTTTCTCTAGATGAGCAGGTATATGCGGCGATATGTAGAGAGTCGGGCACTCCTGGCGAGAAGTGCCCGAAATTGGCGCAGCTCGGTTGGAAATCAACGCGGCGCTAATATTGTCTGACAGAATTAATAGATTGCGACCGTGAATCTGAGATGGGCTCGCGCCGCAACCAAGCACCGGATATCGCGTGAACGCTCTCGCTACGTCATCGAGCATTGCGGCCTGCGCTTCGAGCAGGATCCGCCCGCCGATGCTCCAGAGAAAGCCAGCCCGCGACTTGTCTTTCTCGGCGATGACGAGGAAGGCATCGCGCTGGAGGTGATGGCAGTCGAGCTTGAGGACGACGCCCTACTTGTGATTCACGCAATGCCATTGCGCGACCGCTATCGAAAGCAGTACGAGGAGGCCAAGAAATGGCGAAGGTAAAAAAGACGACCCGAAAGAACCCGAAGACGAAGGCTGGGACGGAGATCACCCCCGAGATCGCCGACGCCCTCGCCACCGAGGCCGAGCGCGGCTACGACCTCTCGAAGGCAACGCCCCGCCGAGTCGGCCGCCCGTCGCTAGCTGGCGCCGGCACCTCCCCGCGACTGAGTTTCCGCACGACCCCCGACCTCTATCGCGCTGCCCAGAAGCGCGCCAAGGAGGAAGGTCGCTCGGTGAGCGACCTCGCCCGCGAGGCGGTAGCCCGGTACGTGGGGTCGTAGAGCTGTAGCGCGGGTGAGGCCGGGCGACCTCCTGGGTGCGATGAGGGTCGGCCGGCTTGGACTAGGCTGAGCGCATGGCAAGCTCCTCACGCCTCGTCCGGGCTGCTGTGCTGACGGTCTTGCTGACGGTCTTCCCGGTGGGGCCGGCCGGCGCCAGCCCCGAGTCGGAGACGGTCGTCCGGGTCGAGTTCGACCTGCCGGCGAGCAACGGCCTCCGTGCCCATCTCGAAACCTCTGAAGACGAGGACGTGACGCTCACGATCTGGCGCAGAGGGCATGGCACGAGCGAGGCGGTCGTCTACGAAGTTCCCGGCGAGGTCGACGAAGCCGGGCTAAGAGTCAGCTTCGGGCGGCTCGGCTCGATTGACGTTGCCTTCACCCCCACCGCGACCCTGGACGCGACGGAGGTCTCCCCGGGCTGCACGGGGGCGCCGCGGACGCTGCGGGAAGGGGTGTTCGCGGGGACGATCGCGTTCGCCGGAGAGCGCGGTTACGTGCGGATCGAAGCGCCGCAGGTGGAAGGCTCGATGAGCGTGTTCCCGCACTGGCAGTGTCCGGAAGAGGACGGTCTGAATCCTTTCGAATCGATCCCCGGCGTTCCGCAGCTCAGCGCCCGGCCCGCCGGCCGAGAAAGGGAAAGCGCGTCCCTGGTTGCCCTAAGCTTCGATTGCTCGTGCTTCTTCGGTGCCGGCGTCTATCACCGTCACAGCGGCGGGCGGAGCATCTTCTACGGCTCGCAGCTCGAACGCCGCGAAAGGATGGAAATCGCCCGGACGACCTCTGCGCTCGGCCCCGCTGCCGCCTTCGATTACGACCACGAGGCGGGCAGCGCGACCTTGGATCCGCCGCCACCGCTCAAGGGGCATGCTGCTTTCAGGACCCTGGACCGCGGACGCACGCTCTGGCGGAGCACGATCCGCGTGCCGTTGCTGGGCGCCGTTCCCCTGAAGACCGACGGCTCAGGTTTCGGCGTTGGGCTCTATCCCGAATATCAATTCGACTAAGGCGCCTCGGGCAGCGGGGGCACTTCCCCGCAGGCGCCGGCGAGGCCGCGGACACGGCTGATCTTTCTCTTCAGGGCCGCGACCGAGATGCCCTGCCTGCGCGCCGTCAGGACGGGCTTGTAGATGGCCCGGTGCGCCAGCTTGCCCAGCCACTCGACGGTTGCCGTCGACATCGTCGGGGGCGGGACGTCGGCGAGCGCCTCGGGACCGAGCAGCTCGGCGATCCGCAGTCGCAACCGCACCTCGTCCGGCGAGACCCCGGTCTTCCTGGCGATCGCATCGATGCCGACGCCGCGGTCGGCGGGCGCGGTCACGCGCTTCAGCTCGCGGAGGACTGGCATCGGATACTCCGGCGACGCCAGCGGTTCCGGGCCCGGCTGCGAGTGGAGATGGATCTCGCGCAACGCCGCCCCGATCAATTCGGGGTAGGCGAACACAGTGACGGTGCGATCGCCCGTCCCGACGTCAACGCCGGACGCTTCGTAGACGGTCGCGATTCCGCCGCCACGCAGCGGGAAGACTTGGTAGGGGATCCGGTCGATCCTCAGCGGGTTGCGCGTGCAGGCGCTCCAGTTCTGAATCTGCGCCGGCGGCGAGCAGCCACCCTCTCCCTCGGGGAGTTCGCAGTCGCCGTAGACGTACGTCGCGAACCGCGTGTCCTCCGGGGTCGTGGTCATCCGCATCCCGCCGAAGTACGGCCCGAGCCAGTAGAGGTCGGTGGGATCGGAAACCGCCCCCGCGGTCCCGGCGACCGGGGCGCCGAGCAGGACCGCACACAGTCCAACCAAAGCGGCACGACTTCCCCTGAGCATGCGGGAATCGTAACCCGCCTCAGGACCTGCTTGCCGCTGACCGCCGGGAGCTTGGCGCTCACGCGGGCGTGGACCGCGACGCTGCTGTGGTGGACGGTTGGATGGGGAGGCCGTCCTCATGCATCACTTCGAGGTAGGCCTCGATGGCCTCCTCAATCGTCTCCCCTGGGTGGCAACGCTCGGCAGCTCGGCACGGAGATGCTGAAGCCACCTTTGGCTCCGGCTGCAGCACGATCTCGTACTTGCGCTTGATGCTCATGCCCTGAAGCTAGCGCGGCCATAGCTCTGCTGCCGGCCAAATGCAAGCCGGAATATCGCCGCTAATCCCGCGCATCTAGGCGATTTCAGCCACTCGTGCCAGTAATGGAGCGCTTTTCAGGGGGCGGTTCGAGCGGTCTTGAAAAAGCGAACCCGCCGACGTGCAGGGGTTCTGCGGATGGAGCTAGCCGGACGACTCTCGAACCCCAGATTCCTTCAGAGAATCCGCAAGCTCCTGCGAGAGATCGAGTCAGACGGGGAGGCTACCTGACCAGGCGACGGAGTTCGGGAGTTCACATGGACCAGCCGGACTGCCTCCGGCTTCGCGATAAACAACCTTCATGGGAACTAGTCCGTTAGCTCTCGAATCCAGCTTCACGACGGCCACAGATGAGGCGCAATCTGTAACTTGAGAGCGAGCCCCAGCTTGTCTCTCGCGCCGGAAGACCGTCGGCGCTCCATTGGAGTTTAGGTAGCTGGCGAAGAAAAGGCTCGCCAAAAAACCTTCAGCCACTTCCCCAGCGCTCGTGGGCTTGGAGGCGTTGCATATCTCAGCACGCGACTCCATGCTGGCCGGCCGGACTGGATAACTCCATTGTCAACAACGAGGAGCCGATTATGAGAGAGAGCTAGGTCGAGCAACGCGGCCTTCGGTCCGCCAATTTTTGGCCCCATTCGCTCCAAAGTCGAAACTTTGAAAGTGCATAGCTGAACATAGCGACGACCGTCTATGTGATCTGCCAAATCTTGAGCGAGCTTGTGCTCGTACGCTAGATACTCCTTTGGGTTCTCAAGCCACTCCATGAACGCAGAACAATCTGCTGATGCGACACGAAGCACCGTGTCGGGTGAATGGCGAAGCCGAACCGCCTCATAGTCCATTGCGCTCCATATTCCCTCATGAGTGAACTTCTCGGGCTCGTAGTCGGACTGATTGCGCTCCCATCCCCGAATATCAATTGACTCCGGGATCGGCTCACCAATCCTCGCCTCTATTAGGTGTACAGCGTCGCCTACCTCGTGCCCCTCAGTCAACTCAAGGCTCAAGATCTCTTCGTCGCGGCGATTCTCAATTCCTGCGGTAAGGAAATCGAGAATCAAATTATAAGACGAGTCGTCTCGATCGGAGAAGACCATAACAGCAACATGGTCATTGGCGCAGAGGTGAAAATTGTTAATGCCCGACGGAAGCTCGCGGCTATTGAAGTCTTGAAGTAGCTGCGACGTTGCGTCGTCAGATGCATCTCGCAAAGACGCTGGCGCGGCCTTGAGCCACATTTTAACTGCAGGCTTCCAAACCCATTGCTGGTTACTCATCTCGATCCACCACCGAAACCATGCGCCGTAGGAGACTTACTGCCCGAGCGCTCACGTCCAATATTTCGTGTGCTTCGAGGTCTGCGGGCTTAGCCACTTCCCCACGTCCCTCGACCGACAGGACTGCCGTAACCCTCATTCGGTCAATGACGTCGAACACGGGTAGTGCGACCCGCCATTGCCATGGCTCGTGATCGACGTAGCTAACGCCCGAATTCTCATCGGACGAGTTGCCGGCCCGGGCTTGGAAAGCAATTTGCTTGGTCGTATAAGCGGACTGAATAACACCGACGTCCTCTTTGAGAACGAGTCGATGACCGTCGAGTCGAGACTGCATCTCGCTGTCCGCCGCGTAAAGCGATAGTGACTCTCCGGCCAAGGTAGGTACCCACAGGCCAAAGGCTGGCTGCAGGGGGCAGTCGGCCAATACTCGGTGAAACTCCTGTAGAGTATCGCCGATCACGGCATCGAGCACTTGGCGCGAGAGTATATGTCGCTTGTTTCGACGAACTTCGAGGAGAAAGTTTCCTACACCCGCAGCGACGATCAGAACAAGTGCCAACCAAAGGGTTACGACACCACTCGCTGCCGCAGCGACAAAGACGAGCGTGGTAATGAGCGCCCGTATATATATGACTTTCATATCACCGCGACAAGCTGGAGATCAGTAACAGCTCGTGCGCGCCTAAGACGCTACGGAATCCCGTATCCAGTCGATATACGGTTGGTTACCGCTCTCGATATTGAGTGTTATCAACTCAAAATTATCGTACGGGTGAACTTCGTCGAGCTTTGCGCGCAGATCAGGGATTGCAGCTTCCGTCGTCTTCACAACGAGAAGGGACTCGTCGTCACTTTCGATCTTCCCTTCCCAGCGGTAGACGGACTGCACCAAGGGAACAAGGTTTACACAGGCCGCAAGCTCTCCCTCGACAATCACGTCTGCGATAGATCGGGCTTTGTCTATCGGGGCGGTTATGAGTGACACAACGGTGCGAGGCGAGTTAGACATAGCGAAGGCTCTCCAATCTCCAGTAGATACGCCCATTGTAATCCGGCTCATGGGTTCCTCCAAGGGCGCGGCGCATCGCTTAGGGCGCAAGTTGCACCGCCTTCGCGCTGAGCCTTAGGCCCGGTCAGTTCGGAATGAATTGGGCCGCACGTGGTGCTGCCCGTTCCCTAAAGCGGGACCCGCCGCGTAGCGGCGCGAGTGGATCCGCCCGCCACAAGGAAGTTCCTTCCTCAGCTCCTTGAAGGACGGGAAGCCATAGACAGGCGGCATCCGTCAAGCAAGCAACCGATCATGGAGCTAGCCGGACTCGAACCGGCGACCTCCTGGGTGCGATCCAGGCGCTCTTCCAGCTGAGCTATAGCCCCGCGGGCGGGGTTGGGACGATCGTCCCAGAGTCCTCGCACCGGCAAGGATAACCGCATAGGCTTTAGCTTCCTGGACGACGTAGCTGATGGGCATTCTCGACGAGGCAATACGCGAGCACCTGGAGCTGAAGCGCCAGCACGGCGCCGCAGACTCCGAGCTGAAGCAGCTCGAGGACGAGGCGTTCGGGCCTCCGGGGCGGCCTGGGGACGAGGAGCAGGTCTCCGATGCCGTTGCTGAGGCGCCGACGGAATTCATGGCGCAGCCGGGGACCGATGAGGCCGAGTCCGGCGCCGAGGCGCGGGAATCGCGCCGCGAGCCGCCCTCGATCGCGGATCTGCAGGAGGCCCCACCGGCACCAGAGGCGCCAGCTGAGGAGCCGGCGGCGAGCGCCGACGCGGAGCCCGCTGTGGAGGAGCACCCGGCGATGGAGCACGAGGCGGTCACCGAGCCGCCGAGCTCACCCGAGCCCGAGCCGGCTGGGCCGTCGACCGAGGAGCGCCACGCGATCGCCGAGCAGCCGACGGAAATGTTCGACGTCGAGGAGGAGCTCGGGGCCGAGGGCGGAGCGCCTCCCAGCCCCACCGACGAGGAGCTGATCGAGGAGGAGATCGCCGAGCCGCGTCTCGCCCCGACCGACCCGCTTGCCGGCCTCGATGAGGGGGGCGAGGTGAGCGTCGAGGGCCCCGCTGCCGTCGATGACGGCGAGGACGAGGACGACGACTTCTGGGACGAACGTCGCCTCTCCGACGAGCTCGACCAGGCTCTCGAGGCGCCGTCGGAGCTCGGAGACGAGGTCGAGGGTGATGAGCCCGAGGACGAGGATGAGGAAGACGACGAGGAGCACGAGCCCGCTGCCGAGGAGCCGGCCGAGGACGAGGGCGGAGCGGAGCACCACAGCGAGGACGTGCTCGAGGAGACACCTGACTTTCTCGAGGAGACCCCCGAGGACGACCAGCTCTGGTTCGAGCAGAAGCCGCCCAAGGACTTCGACTTCGACGATTAGCGGGTGTTACTGGGCCGAGCGCCCAGGTGGCGCCGCCAGCGCCGCCAAGTCGATCGCCATCGCCCCGCCGGTAGTCACCAGGGCGGCTGTGCCGCTCGACGCCGACAGCTCCCCGTGCTTCACCATCCGCCCGCCCATCACGGTGTCCGCCATGTCGCAGAGCAGCCACAGCCGGTGCCAGACGGTGCGCGCTCTACCGGAGGAGACGAGGTATCCGACCCCGAGCGTCACCGCCCGTACGCCGAACACCCGGTTCATGTATTCGAGCTCCGGCGTAACCCGTTTTGCGGGGACGCCGAAGAGACGCGACAGGGGCCCGGGCGCGATCCAGGATGCGCTTCCGAGGGCAATCCGGAACAGCGCCAGGCCGGTCATCGCCTTCCGCGTTCGGTCTCGACCGGCGCTTCGCACGCGTAGAGTCTATGCCGGCCTCGGCGGGGTTGGCCAACAGCCCCAACGCCCCTACACTCCAGGTGCGGGGCCATAGCTCAGCTGGCAGAGCGTTCGGTTTGCATCCGAAAGGTCGCCGGTTCGAATCCGGCTGGCTCCATCGCTTGCTCGGCGGAGAGCACGTGTCTCCGCCGAGTTCTGCTTTTCGCGCGAAGCAGGAGCGCACGGCATGCCACGATCCCCTGGAGCACCTGCGCCGCCTGCTCGGACACAGCAGCTTGGCGACGACGATACCTCTCGCGGATTGTACTTGGAGCCCCAGCAGAGGCTAGAAGGTAATGTCGCCAGCGGACGCAGGTGATGGAGCGGATGGCGCGGTTCTCGCATGCCGGGGGCGGCTCACCCCGATCTCGTCCAGGTGACCGACAAGGGCGTCCGGTACCAACTCGTCGTACCACCACGCGTCGGCGACTTGGCGATTCTCCTGCCCGGCCTCTTCAGCGATCGTCACTAGCTCGGGCGTCCAGTCCGTTGCTTTCAGCTTCATCACTTTCTGGAGGTTCGTGCGGGCTTCGTCGAAGCTGTGCGATTTCGCGTATTTGTATACCGTCGCCGCGACGGTGTCGGGTATCGAACTCGGTTCCTCCCCCCTTACCAGCTTGCAGATCTCGGCGGCGATCCGGGTGGCAGCATGGGGGTCTTCCGGATGCGCCTCGAAGCCTTGCCTCGGGGAGACGAACCCGTGCGGGACCGCACCGCACATCACCGGAATGACTTCGATCCCCCGACCTAGGGCGGTCCCGACCTCCTGATCGCACCATTTGCTTCGCACGAAGTCTTCGGTGAACAGGGCGACGAGGACGTCGCACGTTGCCAGGCTGACCCGGATCTCGTTGATCCACTCCTGGTTCGTCTCGATCCTGTCATGGGCGACAAACAGGTCGATGCCCTCGCCGAGAAGCTTCATACGGATTTCGCCCGCCAGTTTCCTGTGGGTCGCGGTGTGGCTCAAAAATACCTTGATGTGGCCATTGAGCCACGAGCCTGCGGCGACCGCGGACGGCGACTTGTCCGACAGGTGCGCGTTCAGGTTGATCAACGTCTCGTCAGGCGCTGCCTTGAGCCGGTCCACGCAGTAGGCGTAGGTTTCGCCGTTCCCCCAGGAGGCCGGGAACCAGCCGATTTCTTCGATCTCGAACGTGTCGAGCGCAAGACCGGCGTCAGTTTGGTCCATGCCGGTAAGCGCCTTGGCGCCGTTCTGGATGAGCTTGATTCTCTCGGTCTTCGACAGCGCCATCGGCCGATGTTAGCGGGCGGTCGACGCGATTCGTCCGGCTGATTGTCGGTGCAAAGCAGTGGAAGGCCGGTGAAACGACCTGTGGCGCTACGCGCCCCGATCAATAGCGGCGGAGTATCAGGACGAACGCTACTAGGCGCGCAGAGCGCGGCCCAAAGGAACATCAGTATCCCGGAGGGAAGCTCTGGTCAGCAGTCCGCTTCCGCATGAAAACAGAGCCTCTTCCCCCGAGCCCTGTCAAGACGCGGGGGGCGAGGTTGCGATTAGATCCTGCTGATGAATGATGGCCGTGCGTCCGATGATCTGCTGAAAAAACTCTGGAAGGCAATCCCGGTCTCCACCCGGGTGCTGCTTGTGCTTGTCGTCCTCGCCGCCGTCGCGATCCTGGTATTCGATCCTGCGCCCGCACACCATCTGCGGGAAGATCTGATCAGTTTGTTCCTCGCCGCCATCCTTGCCGTGGGGTTCGCTGTAGCTCTCCTATTCGTGATCACCCTCAGTGGCGGAGCATTCGTTGTGATTTGGGGACGCGGCTACAACGAAGCGAAGGCGAAAGTCCAAGAGCATCGAGGGGTCGCAGTCCCCACGTTCCTCTCGGTATTCAGCGGGCTGACGGTGACCCAAGCCACGGATGCCATCGGCACCATCGGTAGCGCTGAGGCAATTCTCTTTGGTGCCGCCGCCTTTTGCTTCACCGTACTCGGCACCATGCTTCAGGAGCGGGCGGACAAATACGGGGATATCGTGTCTTGGCGCTGGGCACGGTGGATCGGCATGGTTCTTGTCGTCCTCCCCTTGGTCACGCTGCTGGTCGTTGGGGTAGCCGATGACTGGTGGAACTATTTTCTCGACGCTGACGGCATCGACCAGGCTTGCTTGATCCTCACCTTCGTGATCGAGATCGTCACTGTGATTGCCGGGTGGGCACTCAATAAGACCCCGATCCCAAACTCGGATACGGCTAGCCAGCATGAGGCTGTCCAGCCCAGCATGTGATCGGGACGGGGAACGTACCTAGAGCGGCCCCGATTATCTGATATCGACGAGGGCTGCGCCTTGAAGCCCAGCTACCCGGCCAGTGCCCGCTCGGGCAGATTCTGGTCCGCGTGGTAGCTGCTCCGCACCAGCGGTCCTGCCGCCACCGACTCGAAGCCCATCTCGTAGGCGGCCTTCTCCAGCGCCTCGAACTCCTCCGGATGCCAGTAGCGCACCACCGGCAGGTGGTTCTCGGTTGGGCGCAGGTACTGGCCCACGGTGAGGACCTGGACGCGGTGCTCGCGCAGGATGCCGAAGGCCTCGACCATCTCCTCGAGGGACTCGCCGAGGCCGACCATCAGGCCCGACTTGGTGACGACGCCCTCCCCGCCCATCTCCTTCGCCATTCGCAGCACGCGCGCCGAGCGCAGGAACTTGGAGCCGCGCCGCGCCACCGGGTAGAGCCGAGGCACGGTCTCGACGTTGTGGTTGAAGACATCGGGGCGCTCGTGGATCACCTTCGCCAGTGGCATCTCCTGGCCGCGGAAATCCGGCGTGAGAATCTCCACCTTGCAGCCCGGCGCCTGCATTCGGATCGAGCGGATCACGCCGACGAAGGCGCTCGCCCCGTAGTCCGGCAGGTCGTCGCGGTCGACCGAGGTGACGACCGCGTGGCGCAGGCCCATCCGCTTCACCTGGTTTGCCACCCGCAGCGGCTCCAGCGGGTCGTTCCAGGTCGGCACGCCCGTCTTCACGTTGCAGAAGCCGCAGCGCCGGGTGCAGACGTCGCCGAGGATCATGAAGGTCGCCGTGCCCCGCTCCCAGCACTCGCCGACGTTGGGGCAGTTCGCCTCCTCGCAGACCGTGTGCAGGTTGTCGCTGCCGATCATCGACTTGAGGCGGCGGTAGGTGGGCCCGCCCGGCGCCGGCACCTTCAGCCAGGGCGGCTTGCGTGCGCGGCGGAAGGGGACGGTGTCGCCACCCTCGGCCGGGGCTCGCCCGCCCGGCTTGGCCCGGGAGCGGGTCACGTGGACGCGCTCTGCCGGCGTGGCGCTCGTCTCGCTCATGCGACGCCGAGCCTAGCGCTGTCGAGCCCCAGGGAGCTGGGGTGGGCGGCGACGGGGGTGCGGTCGAAGACGTCGGAATAGTGCTCGGCGACGGTTGTGGCGAAGGCGACGACGCTCTGCTCGCTGCCCAGCTCGCGAGTCAGCGAGGTGACCCGGCAGCCCTCGATGCCGCAGGGGACGACCCACTCGAACGGCTGCAGGTCGTTGCTGACGTTGACCGCCAGGCCGTGCGTGGTGACGCCCTTGCTCACATGCACCCCGATCGAGCCGATCTTGCGCGCCTCGCGCGGGCCCGCCGCCGAGCCCGGCGGCTCGCCCTTGGTCCAAACACCGGTCAGACCTTCGATCGTCGTCGCCTTGACGCCATGTGCCGCCAGCGAGCCGATCGCCACTCGCTCCAGGCGCCGCACGTACTCGTGCACGTCGTCGTCGTAGGGGCGCAGGTCGACGATCGGGTAGGCGACGAGCTGCCCGGGCCCGTGGTAGGTGACGCGCCCGCCGCGGTCGGTATCGCGCACTTCGATCCCCTGCATCCCGTACCACTCGGTCGCCATCGGCAGCTCCTCCTCGGTCGCACGGCGCCCGCGGGTGTAGACGGGCGGGTGCTCGAGCAGCAGCAGCACGTCGGGGATCTCGCCCTCCTGGCGTGCCGAGCACAGCCAGCGCTGGGCGACTTCGGCCTCCTCGTAGGGGACCAATCCGCAGCGGATGACGAGGACTTCTGCACTCATCACAGAAATCGTTGCACGGCGGCTCCCTATCCTTTGCGCCGTCTCCCCATGGTCCAGTCCAAGGCCCTTCGATTCGACTGGCTTCCCGCCGTAGCGCTCAGCGCTACGTTGGCCTCCGCGCTGCTCGCTTGGAACCCGCAGGTAGGCGACCTAGCCGCGCAGGTCTTCCGCACCGAGCTCTTCCAGGACACCGGCCTGGCGATCTGGAACGGCAGCTGGTACGGCGGCCATTACACCCTCACCTACAGCGTCCTCTTCCCGCCGCTGGCATCGCTGCTGGGGCCGCAGCTGGTCGGGCTGCTCTCAGTGGTCGCCTCCTCCTACCTCTTCGACCGCCTCGTGCGCCAGCGCTGGGGCGAGGTGGCGCACTGGGCGACCCTCTGGTTCGCCGTCGGGGTCGTCACGCTGCTCGCCGACGGTCAGCTGACCTTCGCCCTCGGCGTCGCCTTCGGCCTCGCCTCGCTGCGCTTCCTGCAGTCCGGCCGCTCGAGGCTGTCGCTTCTGGCCGCCGCGGGCTGCGCTCTCTCCAGCCCGGTCGCCGCGGCCTTCCTCGCCGGCGTCGCGCTCGTTGGGGCGGTCGAGCGCGGCAGGCCGTTCCACCGCGTCGCCCTCTCGATCGCCGCGATCGCGCTCGGCCTGATCGTCGTTCCCAACCTCGCCTTCCCCGAACCCGGCCAGTTCCCCTTCGCCTTTTCCTCCTACATCGCGATCCCGCTCTGGGGCGGGTCGGCGCTGTACGTGACGCGCGGGATCGCGCGGGAGGAGCGACAGCTGCGCTGGACGATCGCCGGCTACCTGCTCGTCGCCACCCTGATCTGGCTGGTGCCGAACCCGGTCGGCGGCAACGCGGTGCGGCTCGGCGCGCTCTTTGGTGGCCCGGTGCTGGCTGCCGTGGTCCTCGCCCGTCGCCCGCGGGTGTCCCCATGGTTCCTTGCCCTGTTCATGGCGGGAGGGCTCTACTGGCAGGTGACCGCCAGCGTCAGCCAGATCGCCCGCAGCGTCGGCGACCCCGCCACCTCTAGGGCCTACTTCCAGCCCGCCGCCAACTGGTTGCGGGAGCACACCGCCCCGGGGGCGCGGGTCGAGGTTCCACCCACGGCGAACCACTGGGAGTCGGTGTATCTGGCCTCGCACTTCGATCTAGCGCGCGGCTGGCTGCGGCAGCTCGACACCACCCGTGACGACATCTTCTACGCGGAGGACGGCAGGTTGACCACCGCCATCTACGGTGCCTGGTTGCGCCGCAACGCGATCTCTTACGTCGCCCTCCCCGACGCCCCGCTCGACTACTCCTCGGTCGCCGAGCGGCGCCTGATCCTGCGCGAACCGCCCTATCTGGACCTGCGCTGGCGCTCCGCCCACTGGCGCATCTACGCCGTCGGCGACCCCAAGCCCCTGGTCCAGCCGATGGGCGACGCGGCGGCTCGCATGCTTTGGGTCGGCCGCGAGGGCTTTCGCCTCCACGTGAGCAGGCCGGGTGAGTTCCTCGTCAGGGTCAACTTCACTCCGTACTGGTCGATCTCGCGAGGCGCCGGGTGTCTCCTTCGCCGCGGGGATTGGACCGTCGCCCGCGTCGCCCACGCCGGCATCTTCCGCGTCGCCGCCGACTTCTCCCTGGGCAGCGCCTGGAATGCAGTGACGGGCGCAAAGAAGACCTGCTGAGAGGGCGTGCGGCCGGCGCATATCGGCGTCCTCGGTCGCTCGCGTGCAGAAGCACGCCACGCTCCCTGCGTCCTTGATCTGCTTGGCCGCACGCCCTCTCAGAGAGCTAGGGAAAGTGGCTCCTCCAAGAGACCCCGGATCTTGGCGAGGAATTCGGCCGCGGGGGCGCCGTAGAGGATGCGGTGGTCGCAGGCGAGGTTGACGCGCATCAGGTGGGCGGTCGTGACTTGCCCGTCGCGGACGACGGGGCGCTCGGCGATCGCGCCGACGGCGAGGATCGCCGCCTGCGGCGGGTTGATCACGGCGGCGAAGCTGTCGATACCGAGCATGCCGAGGTTGGAAACGGTGAAGGTGGCGCCCGAGAGCTCGGGTGGCGTGATCTGTCCGTCCCGCACCCGCTGCGCCAGGGCCCGCGCCTCGTTTGCGATCTGGCGCAGCACCTTCGTGTCGGCGTCGAAGATCGTCGGCACGACCAGGGCATCCCGGGCGGCGACCGCAACCCCCACGTTGACTCGTGAGTAGAGCTCGAAGCGCCCGTCCCGGTAGGCGCCGTTGGCCCGCGGGTGCTCCCGCAACGCGAGCGCGCACGCCTTCACCACCATGTCGTTGAAAGAGGGCACCACGTCGCCCTCTTTGGCCGAGGCCTTGATCTGCTCCCGCGCCTCGACCAGCCGGCTCATGTCCACCTCCGCCTCGAGGTAGAAATGCGGCGCCGTAGCCTTCGACTCCGCCATCCGGCGGGCGATGGTCGACTGAAGCTTGCTCAGCTCCTCGTAGCTGACAGTGCCCTTGGCCGTTTCAGGACCAGGCGTCTCGACCGCGGGTCCTGTCGCGGCGGCTGGAGCCACACCCGCATCCGCCCCTTCGACGTCGGCCTTGACGATCCGCCCACCGGGCCCCGAGCCCTGGAGCTGAGAGAGATCGAGCCCCCGCTCCTTGGCTATCCGCCGTGCCACCGGCGACGCCTTCGGGCGATCACCGTTGCCGTCCCGAGTCTGTTGCGTCTCTTCCGCGGGTGGCGTGGCGGCGGGGGTCCCCCGCGGCGCGGAGGCGCGTCTAGCGCCGAGCACCGTGGGGGTGGCCGCCGCGACAGGACCCGCGGTCGATTCCTCGGTCCTTGAGTCCTCCTTGCTATTCCCGCCCGAATCGCCCACCCGCGCAATCGGAGTCCCGATCGCAACCGTCTCACCCTCCTGCACGAGGATCTCGCTCAAGGTCCCCGCCAGGTCGGATTCGTACGCCATGTTCGCCTTGTCCGTCTCGATCTCCACCAGCTCATCGCCCACCGAGACCTCGTCCCCAACCTGCTTCAGCCACTGCAGAACGGTTCCCTCCTCCATCGAGTCGGAGAGTCTCGGCATCACCACGTCGGCCATCAGATCGAGCCCTCCAGAGCCGCAAGCGCGGCCTTCACGACGTGCTCCTCGTGCGGGATCGCCGCCTGCTCCAGTCGCCGCGAGTACGGCATGTGCACGTCGGCTCCCGTCACCCGCTGCACCGGGGCGTCGAGGTGGTCGAAGGCCTGCTCGGTGATCAGCGTCGCCAGGTTGGCGCCGACGCCGCCATGCGGCCAGCCCTCCTCGACGATCACGGCCCGGTTCGTCTTGCGCACCGACTCGAGGATCGTGTTGAGGTCTAGCGGGCGCAGCGTGCGCGGGTCGATCACCTCGGCCTCGACCCCGTGCTCGTGCGAGAGCGCCCGCGCCGCCTCCTCGGCGACGTGCGCCATCTTGAGGATGCCGACGATCGTCACGTCGCCGCCCTCGCGCCGTACCGCCGCCTCGCCGAAGTGCAGGATCTCGTCACCGTCGTCGGCGATCTCCCCCCGAGCGCCGTAGAGGCTCTCGTGCTCGATGAAGATCACCGGGTTGTCGTCGCGGATCGCTGCCTTCAGGAGCGCCTTGCCGTCGGCGGGCGTCGATGGGCAGGCGACGAGCAGACCGGGCACCTGCAGGAAGAGCGCCTCGAAGCTGTGCGAGTGGGTGGGGCCGAGCTGGTGACCGCCGCCGCCGGGCATCCGCACCACCATCGGCACACGCGCCTGGCCGTTGAACATGTAGGGGATTGCGGCGGCGTGGTTGACGATCTGGTCCAGCGCCAGCAGCGAGAAGTTGACCGTCATCAGCTCGACCACCGGCCGCAGCCCCGCCATCGCCGCGCCGACCCCGGTGCCGACGATCGTGTTCTCGGAGATCGGCGTGTCGCGCACGCGGCGCTCGCCGAACTCGTCGAGCAGCCCTTCGGTGACCTTGAACGCTCCCTGGAAGACGCCCACGTCCTCGCCCATCACCAGCACCGCCTCGTCGCGCCGCATCTCCTCGGCGAGCGCGTCTCGCAGCGCCTCGCGCATTCGCAGGGTCGCCATCAGTCCTCCACCTCATCGCGCTCGGCGGCGACCTCAGGCTCAACGCCCTCCTGGGCGTCGCCGTGGGTGGCGGGATTGGGACGGGGCCCGTCCGGCTGCCCGGCGTAGGCGGCGCCCGCCTCGGCCAACTCGCGCGCCGCCGCCGGCATTTCCTCCTCGCGCTCGCCGCGGTGCGGCTCGGGGCTGCGCTCGTCGACCGCGTACCAGCCGGCGGCGCTGTCGAGCACGTAGAGGCTTTCGTAGAGCGTGTCGAGGGCGGGCTCGGGGGAGGCGTCGGCGAACTCGACCGCCGCCGTCACCGCCTCGTCCGCCTTCTCGCGCACCTCGTTCACCTCGCGCTCGCCGAGTACGCCCTCTTCGACGCAGCGCCGCGCGAAGCTCTCGATCGGGTCCTTCTCGCGCCACTCCTCGACCTCCTCGCGCTCGCGGTAGACCTCGGGGTCGGCGGCGGAGTGGCCGCGATACCGGTAGGTGAAGGCCTCGACCAGGGTCGGCCGGCGCTCCTCGCGGGCGAGGCGGATGCCCTCGGCGACGCTCTCGCGCACCGCCAGCACGTCCATGCCGTCGATCCGGTGGCCGGGGATGCCGTAGCCCTCCGCCTTCTTCGAGAGGTCGGTCTGGGCCGAGTGACGCTCGACCGAGGTGCCCATCCCGTAGAGGTTGTTCTCGACCAGGAAGAAGACCGGCAGGCTCCAGAGCGCCGCCAGGTTCATCGTCTCGCCGAAGTTGCCTGCGTTCGATGCCCCGTCGCCGAACATGCAGACCGTCACCGCGTCCTCGCCCTTGTAGTCGGAGGCCAGGGCGAGGCCGGCCGCGATCGGCAGGTTGCCGCCGACGATCCCGTAGCCGCCCATGAAGCGGCGCTCGGCGTCGAAGATGTGCATCGAGCCGCCGCGCCCGCCGCTGGTCCCGTCGACCCGGCCGAAGAGCTCCGCCATCACGTGCTTGGGCTCGGTGCCGCGGGCGATCGCGTGGCCGTGCGTGCGATAGGTGCCGATCAGGTAGTCCTCGGGGCGCATCACCGAGGTGGTGCCGACGATCGTCGCCTCCTCGCCGATCGCCAGGTGCAGGAAGCCGCCGGCCTTGGCGCGCTGGTACTGGCGCCCCGCCTCCTCCTCGAAGCGGCGGATCAACGCCATCTTCGCGAGCAGCTCGTAACAAGTCGAGGCGTCAGGGAGGCTGGCCACGCCCTGACATTAGATGATGGACACCGCGGCCCCGCACGCCTGGATGACGCGCGTGGCACTTCGCATCTCTGCGTCCTCAGTCGGCTGAATAGCGCTGCTATTCAGCCTCCCTGCGTCCTTGATCTGCTCGACCACGCGCGCCCCCAGTCGCACGCGGCCACGCCGTCCATCATCCACTCGCGGCGGTGACCGCCTCCTCGAGTCTGTCGTCGCCCCAGAAGACCTCGTCGCCGATGAGGAGGGAGGGGACACCGATCACGCCCCGCTCCGCGGCGTTATCGGTTGCCTCGCGCAAGGTGCCCTTGACCACTTCGGTCTCGACGGCCTTGAGCACCGCCCGCGGGTGCATCTCGCAGGCAGCGGCGGCGAGCAGGACGTTGTCGGCCTCGGAGAGATCGCGGCCGGCGGCGAAGCCCTGGCGGAAGGCGGCGAGGGCGAAGGAGACGGTGCGGCCGGTCTGCTTGGCGAAGGTGGCGGCGCGCATCGCGGTCAGCATGTTGCCCGGCCAGGGATCGGGCCAGGAGAGTGGCGGCAGCCCGTAGGTCGCGGCGCGGCGTTCCACCTCGGCAATGCCCTCGTCGCGGCTGGGCCCGTTCCCCCATGAGTCGCGGCCCAGGCGCTTGAAGAGTGCGCCGAGCAGGATCGGCTGCCACTCGGGCTGCGGCACGCCCGCTTCGCTGAAGAGGCCGCTGATCCGCTCGGCGGTCAGGTACGCGTAGGGCGAGCCGAGATCGAAGTAGAAGGTCGCCGGGGGGGAGAGATTCGCCACGTCACGACTTTATGGGGCATGCATCGGTCGCTGCGTGAGGAGTCTCATGGTAATTTTAATGCTCATGAAGAGACGCATGAAAATCAGCAAGGGTGGCCAGGTCTCGATTCCCGCGCCGATCCGCAAACGCTGGGGGACGACGACCGTGACGCTCGACGATCAGGGGGACCAGATAGTCCTCAGGCCCGCTCCAGACGACCCCATCGCCGCAGCAGCTGGCGCGTTCGCGGGGGAAGGCCGGGGTCCGGGTTTGGAGACGATCCGCCGAGAAGAGCGCGAAGCGGAAGCGGAAATCGAAGATCGCAAGTACGGCCGGTGAGCGTCCTCCTGGACGCAAACGCCTTGCTTGCCGTACTGCTCGGCGAGCCGGCTATCGACCACGTGCTGCCGCTTCTGCATGGAGGGAGGGCTGCGATGACCGGGGCGAACATCGCCGAGGTCTTCGACGTGGGACTCAGGCGAAAGGGCTTTTCGGCATCACGGATGGTCGAGCTGGTAGATCCGCTATTCGACGGGCCGATTGCCATCGTGCCAGTCGACTCGAACCTCGCACGACGGGCTGGCGAGCTTCGAGCAGCGCACTATCACCGTGCCGATCTTCGCATCTCCCTTGCCGACGCGATCCTTCTCGCTGCGGCCAAACCGGCGGACAAGATCGCTACCTCTGACTCCGCCGTCCTCGCAGTAGCCGCCGAGCTCGGCATCGAGACGATCGAGCTGCCGCCGAGCCGCTGAGGTGATCTCGGCTCAGGCGTGAATAGCCCAGCCGTCGACCGCCCGGGCTGCGTCGAGAATCGCCTCGGAGATCGTCGGGTGGGGGTGGATGATGCGGGCGAGCTCCTGGTAGCCGCCCTCCAGCGCCATCGTCGCGACCAGCTCGGCGACCATGTCGCAGGCGCGGTTGCCGACCACGTGGGCGCCGAGGATCTCCCCGTACTTTGAGTCGACGACGAGCTTGACCAGTCCGTCTTTGTCGTCGTAGACGGTGGCGCCACCGACGCCGCCGAGCTTCTGCTTGCCGACCTTGACGTCGTGCCCGGCCTCCTTCGCCGCCGCCTCGGTGAGGCCGACGCTGGCGACCTGCGGGTGGCAGAAGGTGGCGCCGGCGACGAGGTTCTGGTCAACGGCGTGGGTTGGCTCCCCCGCTGCGTGCTCGACCGCGACCACGCCCTCCTCGGAGGCCTTGTGGGCGAGTGCCCTGGCATTGACCAAGTCGCCGATCGCGTAGACCTTCGCGTTCGAGGTCCGCTGGTACTCGTCGACCTTGACCTTGCCGTTCTCCTCCAGCTCGACCCCGGCCTCGGAGAGCCCAAGCCCCTCCACGTCCGCCGCCCGCCCGCCGGCGATGCAGAGGTAGTCGACCTCGGCGCTGCTCTCGCCGTAGCTGAGCTTGACCGCGCTCTCGCCAGCCTCAACGTCGGCGACCGGCGTGCCCGTTGAGATCTCGATGCCCTGCTTCTTGAACGCCCGCTCGACCACCCGCGCCATGTCCTTGTCCTCGGCGGGGAGGATCTGGTCCAGCATCTCGATCAAGACCACCTCGGTGCCGAAGCGGCCGTAGGCGGAGGCGATCTCACAGCCCGAGGCGCCGGCGCCGGCGACGGCGATCTTGCGCGGCTGCTCGGGCAGCGACCAGGCGCCCCAGGTGTCGACGACGCGGGGCCCGAACTCGACGCCGGGGATCGGCAGCGCGACCGAGCCGGTGGCGAGGACGACTGTGCCCGCCTCGTAGACCTCGTCGCCGACCTTGACATTGGCCTCCGGTGTCAGCGCGCCCTCTCCCTCGATCAGCGCGACCTTGTTCTTGTCCCAGAGCATCTTCACGCCGCTGGATAGCGACTCCGAGACAGCGGCGCGGCGCTTGCCCAGGGCGTCCCAGTCGAGCGAGACACCTTCGGCGACGACGCCGAGCTCGGCGCTCTCCCGCGCTTGGTCGTAGATCTCGGCGGTGCGCAGCACCGTCTTGGCCGGGATGCAGGCGTAGTTGAGGCAGCGCCCACCCGGCTTGTCGCGCTCGACCACGGCGGTCTTCTTGCCCAGCTGGGCGGCGCGGATCGCGGCCACGTAGCCGCCCGGGCCCCCGCCGATGACGATCACGTCGAACGAATCAGCCACTGATCTGAGCCTATAGAACCGCTAGTCGCGGGGAAGGCGGCTCGGCATCTGGATCCGCGCCATCGCCTTCACCATGAAGAAGAAGAAGGCGCCGGCGACCGCGAGCAGGGCCAGAGTCGCGAGCACCTGGGCCACGGTCGCGGCCTGCAGGGCGAGGCCGTAGACGGCGCTGAAGATGAGGAAGACGAGGATCAGCTGGAAGCCGAGGACCGCCCAGTAGCGCGCGCGCCACATGCCCCAGGCCATGATCCCCATCAGCAGCGCCGGCGCGAGCACCTGGGCGAGCTGCGGTCTCTCGCCGTCGACCTCGGTGCCGGCGAGATAGCCGATCACGATCGAGATCGCCACCAGCGCGGAGATCGCCGCCCCGATCGTCACCACGAGCGGGCGCTCACCCTCCGCGAGCGGCTCCAGAGCTTCGCGCGCCGCCTGGTTGCGTTCCTCGGCCCGCGCGTAGCCGTGTTCCATCCGCTCGCGGGGGGTTGGCGATGACCCGCGCCTCTTGCGCTTGCGTGGGTGGTCAGCCACCCGGCGCCTCGGTTCCAATCTCGGCAAACGCGTCCCGCAGCTCTTCGGCTGCCGCGGTCGGGTCCTCCGCGTCACGGATCGCCCGCACGACGCACATCCGCTGCGCCCCCGCCTCGGTCACCTCGCTGGCGTTGGACGGATCGATGCCGCCGATCGCGAAGAAGGGGTGTGGGGCGGCGCCGGCCGCGTGGCGGATCAGGTCGAGGCCGACCGCGGCGCGTCCCTCCTTCGTCGGCGTCTCCCAGATGGGCCCCACGCTGACGTAATCAACGGGCTGCTCCGCGGCATCCGCGATCTGCGCCTCGGAGTGAGTGGAGAGCCCGACGATCGCGTCGGGCCCGAGCGCTTCGCGCGCCTCCTCGGCGCGCATGTCCTCCTGGCCGACGTGCACCCCGTCGGCGTCGCAGACGCGAGCGAGGTCGGGGTCGTCGTTGACGATGAAGAGCGCGCTGTGCGTGTCGCAGAGGCGGCGAAAGGTCTGCGCGGCACGCTCGATCTCCCGCCGCGGCAGCGACTTCTCGCGCAGCTGGACGATGTCGACGCCGCCCCGCAGGGCCGCTCGCAGCAGAGCCTCGGGCTCCTCGCCCCGCGGCCGCGCTCCGCAGCAGAAGTAGAGACGCGCGGTGCGCAGCCGCTCGCGACGAAGCGGTCCCTTTGCGTCGGGGAGGGCAAGGCTCACGCTCCCGATTATGTCCTGCGTGGGGCGTGTCTGACTTACACGGTGCGTAGTCACCTTTAAGTCAGACACCCCTTTGGGTTGGTTGAGGAGACGGAGGGGTAGCATCGTTCGTACGGGAGCCCACGGCACCGGGCGTGCCAAGGCTGAGAGGGTGGCAACGAGGCCACCGACCGTCTGACCTGATCCGGGTAATGCCGGCGGAGGCAAGATGAGCGACAGAGGCAGCTATGACGCGGTGGTGGTGGGAGGCGGCGCGATCGGCCTCTGCTGTGCCTGGCGCGCGGTGCGCCGCGGTGCCCGCGTCGTCGTCGTCGACCGGGCGGAGCCGCCAGCCGGGGCCACTCGGGTCGCTGCTGGGATGCTGGCCCCGATCGGCGAGCTCGCCTTCGGCGAGCCGGAGCTGCTGAAGATGACCCTCGCCGCGGCCGAGCGCTACCCCGGCTTCGTCGCCGAGCTGGAGGCGGAGAGCGGGCTCGGGACCGACTACCTGCGCACTGGGGCGCTCCACGTGGCTCTCGACCGTGACGAGGCCGCCGAGCTGCGTCGGGTCCATGAGCTGCAGCGCTCGCTGGGACTTCAGGCCGAGTGGTTGCCGCCGCGCCGCTGCCGCGAGCTCGAGCCTGGCCTCACGCCCTCCTTCAACGGTGGCGTCCACGTCTCCGAGGAGGCCGCCGTCGACCCACGTCGCTTGACGGAGGCGCTGCTCGCGGCGCTCGCGGCCGAGGGCGTGGAGGTGCGCCGCGGCTGCGATATCGCCGAGGCGCTGCTCGACGACGACCGGATCGAAGGGGTGCGGACGTCCTCGGGCGAGGAGCTGCGCGCGGGCGCTGTCGTCCTCGCCTGCGGCGCCTGGTCGGGTACCGCCCCTTGGTTGCCCGAGGGAGCCCGTCCCCCGGTGCGTCCGGTCAAGGGACAGATCGTCGAGCTCCGCTCCCCCGACGATCGACCCGCCTGCGAGCGCATCCTCGCCTCCGAGCGTGTGTACCTGGTGCCGCGGTCCGACGGCCGCCTGATCGTCGGCGCCACCACCGAAGAGCGGGGCTTCGACACCGCGGTCACCGCCGGCGGGGTCCACGAGCTGCTGCGCGAGGCCTACCGGCTGCTGCCTGACGTGGCCGAGATGGAGCTGGTCGAGTCGATGGCCGGCCTGCGTCCCGCCACGCCCGACAACCTGCCGCTGATCGGGCCTGGCGTCGTGGACGGCCTGGTCCTCGCCTGCGGCCACTACCGCAACGGCATCTTGCTGGCCCCCCTGACTGGCGAAGCTGTTGCGGACCTGCTCGCTGGCGGGCCGCTCCCGGAGGTCCTTGCCCCCGCCACGCCGCTGAGTTCGCGCTTTGGGGTGCATATGGACCCCGAACGGCGAAGTCAGCGGGGGAGCGCGGGAGGGCTGCGGGAGGTGGCGGGATGAGGATCGAGCTGAACGGGAAGCCGCGTGAGTTGCCCGACGGCGCCACGCTCGCCGACGCCGCTCGGGCGGCCGGAATCGTCGAGGACGCGCGCGGCGTCGCGGTCGCGCTCGACGGCGAGGTCACGCCGCGGGCGCAGTGGGCTTCGACACCACTCGCCGAGGGCAGCAGGGTCGAGGTGCTGGCCGCGATCCAGGGCGGTGCGGATACTTGGGAGCTCGGCGACCGCACCTGGAGCTCGCGCCTGATCGCCGGCACCGGCGGCTTCCGCTCGCTCGAGCAGATGGAGCGGGCCCTGGAGGCCTCCGGCGCGGAGATCGTCACCGTCGCCCTGCGCCGCATCGACCCCGGCGCGGAGGGCTCGGTCCTCGACGTCCTCGACCGGCTCGGGCTCGTCGCCCTGCCTAACACCGCCGGCTGCTACACGGCGCGCGACGCGGTCCGCACGGCCCAGCTCGCGCGCGAGGCTTTCGAGACCGACTGGATCAAGCTCGAGGTGATCGGCGACGACCGCACGCTCTTCCCCGACGCGGTCGAGCTGCTCGACGCCGCCGAGACCCTCGTCGGCGAGGGCTTCACCGTCCTTCCCTACACCAACGACGATCCGATCCTCGCCCGCCGCCTGGAGGAGGCCGGCTGCGCCGCCGTGATGCCGCTCGGCTCGCCGATCGGCTCCGGCGCCGGCATCCGCAACCCGTACAACATCGCGATCATCGCCGAGCGTGCCGAGGTCCCCGTCGTCCTCGACGCCGGCATCGGCACCGCCTCCGACGCCGCCCTGGCGATGGAGCTGGGCTGCGACGCGGTGATGGCCGCCAGCTCGATCTTCGGCGCCGAGGACCCCGCGACGATGGCGCGCGCCCTGCGCCTCGCGGTCGAGGCGGGACACGCCGCCCGGGCCGCTGGCCGCATCCCACGCCGCACCCACGCCGAGGCCTCGACCCCGGAGGAGGGCCTGCCGGAGCTCTCCTGACTCTGCCAGTTGCCTTGGTTATTCCTTGGCCTTGTGCTCGACCGCGACGATCGCGCCCACCGGAGCAGCATCCTCAGCGGCGCCCCGCAGATACAGGTTGATCTCCGTCGTTGATTGGTATGGGGTCTTGGCGAAATCTGGCGGGAGGTCGGTGATCGTCGCGACCATATGCTCGGGCTTCCGGTTGTAGACGATGCCGAGCTCGGTCTCCACCTCGATGTACACATCGAAGAAATTCTCGGCCGGGAATCGGGTCTCGGGCTCCATCTCGATCACCTTGCCGGTGATCGGTCGCTCCTCGTCCTCCAGCAGCTGGCTCCCGCCCCTGAGTCGGAGCGGACCCAGCAGTTTGCTCTCGCCCTCCATCTGAAGTTCGACCATCTCCGTGTCGATGGTCATCAGACCGCGTTCCACGCGCGGCTGCCCTCGCTTGATCTTGAGCGTCACGGAATCCGGCTCGAAGATCATTCGCTCACGACCCTGGCCGAAGAGGACGAATTCGAACTCCGTGCGAGGGTGGATTTCATCGATTCCCTCGTCGGGATACTGCTCGATTTCCTCAGACATAGACAACTTCCTTTCAAGTAGTCATTGAAGCTTGACGAGACTATTGCGAGAGAGCGGCGCGGGCAACAGCGACGGTCAGAGTCGAGTCGAGCCCTTTACCATGTGCGGCCATGCCCCTGTAGCTCAGTTGGTTAGAGCGGCGGCCTTTTAAGCCGCGCGGCGCCGGTTCGAATCCGGTCGGGGGCATTTGGCGGGATCGCGTTCTAGTGCCGACCGTGGCCGTCAAAGACGGAGGTTGGCTCTACAGCTTGGTTTCGTGGGTACCACATTTGGGTACCAAGCAGGTGCTGCTGGCCTGGCCGGGGCTTGGGGACGGCATACGCTGAGGCTGTGCTCCGACGATCGGCCCAAGGACTGTGACTCCGGCCACTCCCATCTGGATTGGCAAGCGGTCCACTCTGCTCAGCCTTGCGCTTCTTCTCGTCTTGCTCTTTCTCGTCGGCTGCGGTGGGAACGGCGATGACCGCGAGAGCGACGGTGCTGGAGTAGCGAGTCTGCCGCAGGGCGCCGAGCCCGTCGATCTTGACCCAGCCGAGTTCAGCGTCGAGATCGACAATCCCTACTGGCCGATGACGCCGGGCAGTCGCTGGGTCTATAGCGAGAAAGACGGCGAAGGAGGCATGCAACGGGTCGTGGTCACGGTGACCGAGGAGACGAAACGGATCGCCAACGGCATTGAGGCGCGTGTGGTCCACGACGTAGTCAGCCAGGGCGGCGAGCCGGTCGAGATCACCGACGACTGGTACGCCCAGGATTCAGAGGGCAACATCTGGTACCTGGGTGAGCGCACGGCGGAGTACGAGAAAGGCAAGGTGGTCTCCCGGTCCGGCTCATGGGAGGCCGGAGTCGATGGCGCTCAGCCGGGGATCATCATGCCCGCCGACCCACGTCCGGGGCTCGCCTACCGCCAGGAGTACTACGCGGGCGAGGCGGAGGACCGGGCGAAGATCCTCAGCCTCACCGAGCAGGCGGAGGTTCCCTTCGGCCATTTCTCCAATGTCCTGCTGACCAAGGATCTCGTCCCGCTCGAACCGGACGTGCTCGAGTACAAGCTCTACGCTCGCGGCGTCGGCCCCCTCCTCACCCTCGACGTCTCCGGTTCGTCCGGTCGCGAGGAACTGATCCGCTACACGGGGCGGGGCGGAACTGGGTCGGGGTAAGGGCTACGGACCGTATCCGGGGCTACAGCACCGTGAGCTGCAGGGTCGCGCCGATCGCGCCACAGCCGAGCACCACGTAGAGCACAGTCAGCTTGCCGTGCCAGCGGTTTAGGGCGAGGAAGGCTCCAGCGGCGAGGATCGCGGTCGGCACGTCGACCACGCTCGTTTCGAGGATCGTCACCGTGACGGCGGCGATCAGCCCGACCACCGCGGCGGCGACGCCGAGCAGGAACGGCCTGATCCGCGGGTTCTCGGCGACCGCGACCAGGCCGCGGTGGAAGAAGATCGGGAAGACGAAGGCGGGCAGGAAGATGCCGAGCGTCATGGCCAGCGCCCCGACCGTGCCGCCGGCCAGGTAGCCGACGAAGGTGGAGAAGATGATCAGCGGCGCCGGCAGGATGCCGCTGATCGCCAGGCCGTCCACGAACTGGCTGTCGGTAAGCCAGCCCTGGCCATCGACCGCGCTCTCCTGCAGGAAGGGGATCACCGTGAAGGCGCCGCCGAAGGTGAGCAGCCCTGCCTTCAACCCCTCCCAGAAGATCTCCGCCGTCAGCGAGACCGTGATCGTGCCGAGCACGAGGGCGACGATCGCGAGCGGGCCGAAGGAGAAGGAGCTTGCCCGCCCTCGCCAGCGCCCGCCGTTCGTCCACAGCTCATAAGCGATGCCGGCGCCGAGCAGGACGAGCACGAAGCTGGCCGAGACGAAGACGGTCAGGGCGAAGGCAGCCACGGCGATGATCGCCAGCGGCACGTCGGTGACGAAGGTCGGGCCGAGCCGGACAAGCGCTCGCGCGACCAGGGCGCCGACCGCCGCAGTCAGCCCGTAGAACAGCTCCTCGAGGTGCCCGGCCAAGTTCGCCTCGACGTAGAGGATCGAGAGCCCCAGCATGAGCAGGAAGCCCGGCAGCATGAAGCCGAGCCCGGCGGCGAACCCACCGAGCTTGCCGCCGCGCAGCCGCCCGAAGTAGACGCAGAGCTCATGGGCCTCCGGGCCGGGGAGCACCTGGTAGACGGCGAGCGTCTTCTTGAAGGTCTCCTCGGAGACCCAGTGCTCCTCATCGACGCCCTCGCGCTTGATCATCGCGATCTGTGCCGCCGGACCTCCCCATGCGAGCAGACCGAACTTCAGGAATCGCAGGAAGATCGCCAGGGGCGGATCGCTGGCGTTCCCGGCTGCGACGGTCTGCTCTGGCATGACGGCGGCAGATTCTGTCGGTTCCCGGCGGCTACGTTGTAGGTGTGTCTGCCACAGAGCTAGCCATCGTCTGCCTTGCTGCATTCCTCACTCTCTACGCGAGCGTCGTCCTGGCCCTGGTCGTCCTGGGTCGTCACGGCGAGGCGCGGGCGATGGCTCGCTTCATTCCCGATTGTCTTGTCCTCTTCCGGCGACTCCTCGCCGACGGTCGCGTGCCGAGAGTCCGCAAGCTCGCGCTCGTCTTGATGCTCGGTTACCTGGTGCTTCCGATCGACTTGATCCCTGATTTCATCCCGGTTGCGGGCCAGCTTGACGACGCGATCCTGGTCGCCCTGACTCTCCAGTTCGTCCCGCCTGCGTCTGTGACCTGGCTTGGATCGTCGACCGCGACGAGCGGCTTGTCTCACACCACGTTCGCCTGCTGAGGAACGCGGGGCTGGCGCGCTCTGAGCGCGACGGGAAGATGGTCATGTACGAGCTGACCGAGCGTGGCAGTGCCCTGCTGGCGGCGGTCGCCGCGCAGGGGATCGCGGCGTGAGCCCGGTCGAGCTTCCGATCATTCCGGCGCCGCTCGCTCCGGCACAGGCAGCGCCCCCGGTCGCCTCGATCTCACGCGAGCGCTACGAGGAGTTGGCCCGCCGTGTGCGCCTGCTCTCCTGGCTCTCGCTCGGGTGGATGACGATCGAGGGAGCGGTGGCGATTACCGCCGGCATCGCCGCCTCCTCGATTGCGCTGATCGGCTTCGGCCTCGACTCGGGCGTCGAGGGGGTGGCGAGCCTCATCATCGTCTGGCGCTTCACGGGGCACCGGGTCTTCTCGCACGCCGCCGAGGAGCGCGCGCAGAAGCTCGTCGCGGTCCAGTTCTTCCTCCTCGCCCCCTACGTCGCCTTCGAGTCGGTGCGAGCGCTAATCGGTGTCGAGCATCCCGAGGTGAGCTGGGTTGGGATCGGCCTCGCGATCGGCTCCGTGATCTTCATGCCGATGCTCGGGATCGCGAAGGAACGCCTCGCCGATCAGCTCGGCTCGGCGGCGACCAAGGGCGAGGGGCGTCAGAACATGCTGTGCGCCTATCTGGTCGGGGCGCTACTGGTCGGGCTGCTCGGCAACGCACTCCTCGGCGCCTGGTGGCTTAATCCCGCGGTCGGCCTCCTGATCGCCGCCGTTGCGGTGAGGGAGGGAGCGGAGGCGTGGCGTGGAGAGGGCTGCTGCGTCAGCTCGCCGCTTGACGGCGCCAGCTTCGCCGAGGACTGTTGTGGTGAAGATTCCGCGATGCACCGAAGCCGAAATTAGACTGGCGTTGTGGCGTACTCAGAGGAGCTCGCCGAGCGAATCCGCGACGTGATCGACGGACGGCCGGGTGTAGTGGAGCGCAAGATGTTCGGCGGGATCGCCTGGATGGTGAACGGCAACATGGCCTGCGGGATCATCGGAGACGACCTGATGGTCCGTCTCGATCGCGATGACGCCGAGGCGGCGCAGGCGGAAGAGCACGTCGGCCCGATGGAATTCACCGGCCGGCCGATGCGGGGCTTCATCCTGGTCGGGGCCGAAGGCATCGAGGGGGACGCCGACCTCGGGCGCTGGGTCGACGCCGGGGCGGACTTCGCGGAGTCGCTGCCGCCGAAGTGACCGTCCGTGAGATGGTGCCTTGGCATGGCTGGCGATATGGGCATCGAAGTCGGGCCAGACGGTCGCGCGCGTTGCTGGTGGTGCCGCGGCGCGCCCGAGTACGTCGATTACCACGACCGGGTCTGGGGGCGGCCGATGCACGACGACCGGGAGCTGTTCGAGATGCTCGCCCTGGAGTCGTTTCAGTCCGGTCTCTCCTGGCTGACCATCCTGCGCAAGCGTGAGGGATTCCGGCTCGCCTTCGACGATTGGGACGTCGAGAAGATCGCCCCCTACGGCCAGGGTGAGATCGAGCGCCTGCTCTCGGACTCCGAGATCGTCCGCCACCGAGGCAAGATCGAGGCGACGATCGCCAACGCTGCGGCGACTCGCTTCCTGCACAAGGAGGGCAAGACGCTCGACGCGCTCCTCTGGAGCTTTGCGCCAGAGCGCGACGGAGCGAACCCGCCCAAGAGCGGCCACGACCTCACGCCGACGACGCCGGAGTCGAAAGCTATGGCGAAGGAGCTAAGGCGACGGGGATTCCGCTTCGTCGGTCCGACCACCGCCTACTCCCTGATGCAGGCTGCGGGTCTGGTCAACGACCACCTCGACGGCTGCGCGTACCGCTAGTCCGCTCCACGGCTGAGATTTCGTTTCCACTGCATATCTCATCCAATAAGGGGTAGATGGCTCTTCCGGGAGGCGGTAGCTGTGATGGCTGCCGGGGAGAAAGATGGCCCAGCGTGGTCAGACATTTGAGCGACCAAGGGTCGAGGAAAGGAAGCAATGGCTAAGGACGTCAAGGACGCCGGGGACGTAATCGGAGCTGCGCTCGGAACGATCGCCCGAGAGGTCAGCCACAACATCTCCGGTAACGGGCACAACAAGGTGCCCTTCCGCAACGGAAGCGACAATGGCCTCTCCGCCGCGCGAGGTCTCGCCGCCGGCGCCGTGCTGGCAACTGCCGTCCCTCTTGCCGGCAATGCCGTCAGAAAGCTTGTGGTGAAACGCATCGCCGGGTCGGGCGCAGAGAAAGGCTCGGGTCTCGTGGAGAAGGTGACCGAGGGCGCCAAGGACACTGTCGGAAAGGGCGTCAAAGATGCCGTCAGCGACACCGCGGAGAAGGCCGGTGGCGCTCCCGGGCTCGCCAAGGAGATCGGGAAGAAAATGCTTCCAGGCGGCGGCGGAGACAGCAAAAGCAAGGGGACGCCAGGCGTCGGCAAGGGCCGCCGGATGCCAGTCCAGCAGGCCGTAGATATCGGCGTGCCGCTTTCGACCGCCTACAACCAGTGGACCCAGTTCGAGGAATGGCCTCAGTTCATGCACCGCCTCGATCAGGCCACGCAGGAGGACGACTGCACCGTCTCCTTCAAGACGAAGGTCTGGGGCATGTCGAAGGAGTTCACCGGCCAGATCGTCGAGCAGCGACCCGACGAACGAATCCAGTGGAGCGTCAAGGAGGGCGTCATCCACACGGGCGTCGTCACCTTCCACGAGCTCGCCCCCCGCCTCACCCGCGTTCAGGTCTCGCTCGATGTCGAGCCAGGCTCCTTGATCGAGAAGGCGGCTCGCGGGATGCGCCACGTAAAGCGCGCTGTGCGTGGCGACCTGGCCCGCTTCAAGGCCTACATCGAGATGCAGGAGGTCGAGACCGGCGCCTGGCGTGGCGCGATCCACGACGGGGAGCTGGTCGAGAAGCATGACGAGAAATACGACAAAGGCCGGGAGTACGCGGAGTTCGAGGACATCCACGACAGAGAGCATTCGCACTCGCCGCAGCCGCAGGAGCAGAAACAGAAAAAACAGGCCTCCTCGTCACGGCGCTCGGGCTCCAGCTCCTCGGGAAGCCGGCGCCGAGGGTCCTCCAGCAGCCGCAGCAAAACGTCATCCAGCGCTCGCCGTTCGAGCGGTCGTTCTGGGTCCTCCAAAAAACGCTCAGGCTCGGGCTCGTCCCGCAAACGCAGCACCTCGCGCTCATGAGACGAGGAGGATGAGATGAGCGGCTTCCTGACCCGCGTCGTGGCCGAGCGCGTCGGCGGCAAGCGACCCGCGCCACCCCGCGCGATAGGCGCGGCGGTGGTAGTCGGCACGACCGCCGGCGCCATCACCTACCGCCTGCTGCGGCACCAGTCCTCGCGGTCCTAAGGAGCGAAAGTGGCGGTCGACCTCAACCGGATCGCCACGGCGGCGCTCGAATCCTTCTTGGGGGAAGACGAGCAGGCGGAGAGGCGGGAGGAGAGCCGAAACCACCACTTCGGCGGCGTCGGCGCGCTCGCCGTCGGCGTCGGGCTCGCGGTCGCGGCGCGTGCCGCCTACAACCGCGCTCGCCGCATCGACCTGGAGCAGATCGCGGGGGCCATCGAGGACAAGCTCGGGGGAGGAGTTGGCCGTAATGGCAAAACTTGAGCTGGCGCTGGATTCCCGGTTTGTCCCCATTTGGCGCGGGTACCGCAGCCAGACAGGGATTTTGATCCAAGGTGGGCCTGCGCGGGATCGCGTGTTCGGCTCGGCCTTGAAGACAGAGAGCTGAGCCTAGGGGGGCGGCCACAAACGAAAACGGAGGAGAAGAAAGCCCAATGGCGGAGAAAAAAGACCGGTCAAGGTCTAGGAGCACCCCCAAACGCAAATCGCGTTCGCGCTCCAGATCCGGGCACAGCAACGGAAAATCGTCGTCTTCACGGCGCACGCGCTCAAGGCGCGAGTTCCCCGACTACTCGATCGTCGATCCGCATGAGCTTCCCGACGGCCCGGACGTCCTCCTCGACGTCCCCGTGGTCAAGGTGGACGAGATCGACATCGAGGTCGACGACCTGCAAGCGCAGGTGGCGGTCATGGCGGAAGTGCGTGATCTGGTGGAGATCAGCGTTGGCGCCGAAGTAAGCCTGGGCAAAGTGGAGCTGAAGATCGAGGGCGTTGAGGCGCAGGCTCTATTGAAGGCAAGGCTCGACAACGTCAGCCTGATCCTCGAGCGCGTGCTGACTTCGCTCGATCGCAACCCGGAGCTGCTCGAAGGGATCGGCCGCGCTGCCGAAGATGTGGGCCGGGGCGCTGGGCATCTCGTCGGCGAGAGCGGCGAGGCGGTGGAGGAGGTCGGTGAAGGCGCCGAGGGGGCCGTTCGTGACGTCGGCCAGGGCGCCGGGCAGGGGGTTGGCGATATCGGCGAAGGGGCAGGCCAGGCCGTCGGACAGGTCGGCGAAGGCGCGAATCAAGCCCTCCAGGGTGTGGGCCAGGGGGCCCAACAGGGGGTTGCCGGGGTCGGTCAGGGCGCCCGCCAGGCAACCGAGGGCCTCGCCCAGGGACAGCCCGGCGGCGGCGGTCAGGCTCAGGGCCGGGAAGGCGGCGAATGATGGCCTCTCAGCAGACAAAGTCTTCGCGAGGCTCGAAAACGACGGGGGGGACGAGCAAAGAAGTTAAGGCCCCTCAGAGCGGCCAGCGCAAAGGCCGGCGTGCCTCGGAAAAATCCGACAAGTACCGCTTCGCGCAGAACGTCGCCGAGGCGGGAACCGCCGCCGAGCGCGAGTACGAGGCATATGCGCTTTCTGACATAGAGGATCCGCGCGGCGATCCCGACGTCTTCCTGGACGTTCCCATGGTCAAGGTCGACTCGATCCACCTCGAGGTCGACAACCTCGACGCCCGGGTCGCGCTGAAAGCCCAGGTCCTGGACCTGGTCAAACTCAACGCGGGAGTCGACGCTCATCTCGGCAAGCTCCGAATCGACATCAAAGGCGTCGAGGCGCAGGCCCTTCTGAAAGTCCGGCTCGACCGCGTTGCGGCGATCGTCGACCGCGTCCTCACCACCATCGACCGCAATCCAGAGCTTGTAAAGAGCCTGGGGCGGACGATCGAAGATGTCGGCCGGGGTTCCGGGCGGGCTCTCGGAGAGACCGGCGAGGCGGTCGAGGACATGGGGGAAGGCGCGGGCGGAGCCGTTCAAGACGTGGGGTCCGGGGCCGGCCAGGCCGTCGGCGAGATCGGTGAAGGCGCCAACCAGGCCGTCGGTCAGATCGGCGAAGGGGCCGGCCAGGCCGTCGGCGATATCGGCCAGGGCGCCGGGCAGGCTGTTGGCGACGTCGGCCAAGGCGCCGGTCAGGCGGTCGGCAATGTCGGCGAGACGGTCGAGGGCCTGGGTCAGGTTGCCGGTCAGGCCGGCCAGGCAGTTGGTCAGGCCGGTCAGGGTGCCGGCGATGCGGTGGGTGGGGTCGCCGAAGGCGCGGGCGGCGCCGTCGGAGAGGCTGAGCAAGCGGCGGCAGGCCTACTCGGGGGCAACGGAGGCGGCGGCGCCTCCGATGCGAGCGCGGGCGGCATCGCCAAGCTCGCCGCGAAAATGGTCGTGCAGGAGCTGAAGTCAGCGGCCACGGAGGAGGCGAAGGAGCTTGGCCTTGCAGCTGCCCGCAAGGCCAAGGAGGTCGGCGAGCGGCGCAATGAGCGCAAAGCCGAGGAGGCGAACGCGACCGAGGCGGCGATGCGGACTGCCGAGGAGCTGGACGTCGACCTCGACGACGTCGATGGCACCGGGCCGGAAGGTCGGATCACGATCCGCGATGTCAGACAGGCGCAGGAGGCCTAGCAATGGCGCGAAAGGGCGATCCCGATCGCGTCGAGGACGCCGATGTGGAGATCGGCGCAATCGTCAAGGCGAAGCAACTGCGCTTTCGGCAGAAGCCGAAGACGCATGTCGAGCTCCACGGCGAGTTGCACGAGCCTGATGGCCAGGGTGAGCTTCAAACGACCTCCGGCAGCGAGCGCAAGAACCTCCCTGACGAGGTCGAGCCGGGGGTGACCTACCGGGACGTCCGCGTGCGCTGGCGCGCTGCGGCTGGGACTCGGGGAGCCGGGTTCCTCAGAGACGCCGAGGGGCCCGAGCAAGACCGGAAAAGCAATAGCTCAAGGAGGAGTCAAGGATGAAAAGCAAGACGAGGGACAAGAGCGGTGGCACGATGGACAAGGCTCGCGGTCGAGCCCGTGAGGCTGCCGCGGCGCTCAAAGGCAACCCCGAGGGAAAGACCAAGGGCCGGGCTCGCCAGGCAAAGGGCGAGGCGCGCAAGAAGAAAGGTCACCTGCGCGACCTGCTCAAACGTTGATCCGAGGCCAGGTTTGCCTCGTGTCGTCGGGGTAACACACAAGAGAAGTTATGCAACTAGCAGCAGTTGAGATATCCGAGAGCCTGCAGCAGGCCCTCGATGACTTGATCGGCTTCCTGCCGCGGCTGATCGGCTTCCTGATCATCCTCGTCATCGGCCTTCTCGTGGCGAAGGCGCTGCAGAAGCTGGTAGCCGTGGGCCTGGAGAAGGTCGGCGCAGACAGGGCGCTTCGGTCGGGCACCGGCGGGGAGTACGTCCAGCGCCTTCTCCCGGATGTCTCGCCCTCGGAGGTGATCGGCAGGGTCGTCTTCTGGTTCGTCTTCCTCGGTGCCCTCTCGATCGCGATCAGCTCGCTCGGCCTCGCGGTGCTCAACGACTTCGTCGCCGACGTCTTCAACTACCTGCCAAACGTCATCGCGGCGATCCTCATCCTCGTGCTCGCGGTGCCGATCGCCGGGGGGTTGGCGAAGCTCGCCGATCGAGCGTTTGGCGACACGCCCACCGGCAAGCTGATGACGACGGCCGCCCCGGCGCTCGTCATGGGGATCGCGGTGTTCATGGTCCTAAACCAGCTCAGGATCGCCACTGACATCGTCACGATCACCTACGCCGCATTGATGGGCGCGGTGGCACTGGGAGCCGCCCTCGCCTTCGGCCTTGGCGGGCGCGATGTGGCCTCGCGGATGCTGGAGGAGGCTTATCGCCGTGGGCAAGCGGAGCGGGCTCGCTCGTCGGGCCATCCCGAGACGCCCCCTCCTTCTCCCACGCCGCGCGAGGATCGTCCGGGTAGAGCTTAGGACGAACGTAATGCCTCGTCGTTCGCCCTATAAAACCCTTTCCAAGGAGCAGCCATGACCATTGCCGGATCC
Source organism: uncultured Solirubrobacterales bacterium (assembly GCA_963843495.1). Taxonomy (GTDB): domain Bacteria; phylum Actinomycetota; class Thermoleophilia; order Solirubrobacterales; family 70-9; genus VRUE01. Next base: position 50,365 of record CAWJJX010000001.1, read on the forward strand.
ATATTCCTGATCGCCGTAGGGGCAATCCTCTACTTCGCGCTGAACCTCCGCGTCGCGCACGTGGACATCGACGTCGTCGGCATCATCCTGATGGTCGCCGGGGGTGCCGGCCTCGTCCTCGGCCTGATTCAGCAGGCCATGTGGACGAGGCGGGCTAGGGAAGTCCCCGTCGAAGATCGTCGCCCGCCTCCCGAGCCGCGCTACTAACAGCTCGCTAAATAGAGCCGGTGCCACGCACCGGGGGCAGCTCGGCCTGCAAGGCCATGAACTTGCCGAGGGCCGCTTGCTCGGACTCGATATTGCGCTGCAGCAGCTCGGCGACGTCGTGGCGGTGCATCGCCCTGGCTCCGGCGATCAAGTTCTCGTAGACGCCGATCTCGTAATGCTCGATCTCCACCGCGTCCTGGAGGACGATTGCGTCGACGATCGTGGCCTCGGCCTTCCTGATGTGCGTTTCGCCCTGCTTTTCGAAGGCGTCAATCACGGGGCACGGGGAGTCTTCGATTTCCCAGCCCAAGAGGCTGAAGGCCGACTCCACGGTTGGAACGTGGCTTCGGGATTCCTCGAGATGAGAACCAAGGAACTCAACGACGAGACTGTTCTCGGCGTTCTTGACGTTGACCTCCAAAATCTCTAGGACCGTGCGCTCCATCTTGAGCGCCGCGCCGAGCCTGTAGTTGTAGGCCTCCTCTGGCGTGTTGAATCGCTCGAACATCTGGGCCACTTCCTCGGGGAGCAACCGTGCGCTACTCCGATGCATGAGGGGCGATGCATCCGCGTTAATCTCCGACTCCAGCTGCAGTTCGCTCCCTGCGTGCCATATACCCTCGCTCGCAGATGGTTAGTCATTCTCGCCTGGGTCACAGGTTTTCTTCCCGAGCTTCGCCCTAGCGGAACAGAGCTGAGCGAGATCTAGCGCCGACTGTGGCAGCAAACGACTGATTTTGACTCGGCAGCTTGGTTTCGTAGGCACCACATTTGGGCACCACGCCGCTTATCTGGGGAAGAGCAGGGGGCCTGCACGATGCCCCAGAAGTCGCAGAGCCAATCCCAATTTGCCCATACGCTGAACGTGCTCGATTCGGGCATCGAGCATGGCCGCCTCTATCGCCTTCAAAGGACGGGACGCAGGACGAGCAACCCCCGCCTCGAGACGAGATGCGCCAGCTCATCCTCCAAGCGCTGGACGTGTTCGCTTGCCTGTTGCTCCCAGCGCTCCACTCCGTGGATCTCCGCGATCAGGACGTAATCGGCTTGATCGATCGACTGTCCGGGCACGTCGGCCGGACGCGCAAGACGCCAATCCGACAGCGTGTCCAGAGACCCGCGGACGATGTCGCGATCCCCTGCCATCAGATGCTCGAAGTCCTCGGCCAGCTCCGGCGAGCGCAGCTGAAACCACATAAGAAGGGTCGCGGGAGAACTGATCCACGAAGCGTAATGGACAATCGCACCCGGATCGCCTGCCCTGCTTCGCACTCAGAGTAGGCCTCCCCGCTAAGGCGCCCGGTCCGCCAACCGCCCGTCGCGGGTCTTTGCCGCTTGGCTTTCTCGCCGGGGGCACGCTCACCTACAACCTCGCCCACAACCACTGCCTTTCCGCTCGCTCTGGGCGCGATCGGCGTGCTGGCCGATGGCGGAGTAGCGGTTCAGGTCGCTCTCCTGGCTCGCGCACATCGGCATCGACCGTGCGCTCGGTCTTGGCCTCAAGTACCCAAGCGGCTTCAAGGACACTCACCTGCAGCGGGTCTAGCGGGGTGCCGGGGGGGGGCTCCTTACGCGACCGGTGGCGGTGCCCCTGCGGCGCTCGACGCGAGCCTCTCGTCCCAACCGCAGACAAGACAGGCATGCTGGAACGCCGAGCGGGCGAATTCGAGCGCGAACGCATGCGGATTGTCGCTCGCTCGCACGTCCTCCCAATCGCGCACATACAGACCGAGCTCACCGTTCCAGCGCGCCGCCGCCGTCGAGAGGGTGCCGTCCGCAAAGCTGGCAGGCGCCGGATGGGCGTAGGCATAGAACGCTGCCTTGCCCAGTTTGGGGTCGCCGGGCCACCATCCCACCGCCACCTCCTGGGAGTCCATCGAGTTGCGCATGATGAAGTCGTCTGAAGGGGGATCGGCCGGGAGGCCGGAGTAGAGGTTGACGGCGAGGTCGAACGAGCCCCACCAGGCGTTGACCGGCGAGGAGCGGCCGCGGAACGGCGCCCTGAAGGCGGCCAGGACGAGCGCGGCCCCGGTAGCGGCGGCGAAGTAAGCGGCAACCCGGTCGGGCTCGTAGCTCGCGTGCTCCTCGTCCTCATCGAGCGGCATGCTCCACGACACCTCCTGCGGCGTCGGATCGATATCGACGGCGCCGACGATGCCAGCCACCATCTCCAGCAGCTCGCGAGCGACGGACCCCACCGAGCGGTTCGGGGTCAGCGGGACCGTCGCCATACGACCATCACTGTGCTCGACCACAGCCTCGTGCGCGTGCAGGTCGAGCGCGACGACGAACGCTCCCGAGTCGTCGGGTGCCGGCAGCGGAACCGTCTCCCAGCCGCGCGCGGTTAGGCGCAGCGCGGCATGCTGGAGCTGGGGCTCGGCTGGTGCCAGTGTGGCGGCGAGCTTTCCCAGCACCTGGGTATGGCCGTGAAGCGTGTCGCAGGTCTTGCTCCAATCCTCGTAGGAGACGGAAGGCCACAGATCGGAAGACGTCATCGGTCCACGGTAGCGCTACGTTCGTCGGTGAGCCGAGGATTGACTTGGGCCCTCCGACTTGGCTCCGTGGGGACCATATTTGGGGTACCAAGCCGTCAGCCGACGAGTCAGCATTGTGGAAGTTGATGGCGTTGACGCCATGGCGGCTGCATCATCTTTTCCCTTCCCGTACAATGTCCGGGTATGGGGCCAACCGCAAGCCCGAAGACCCGCCGGATCGAAGTCCGGTTGAGTGACGAGGAGCGCCAGCTCGATGCTGCTGCTGCCTCGGCGTTGGGTGAGAGCCTAAGCGACTTCTTCCGTCGTGCCGCCCAGGCGCGAGCGCAGGAGGTGCTGGCCGACCAGCGGACAATTGCGCTCAGCGACGTGGAGGCGACTCGCTTCCTCGAGGCGCTTGAGCGGCCCGACGAGGGCACTGTGGCCCGGCTCGAAGATCTTCGCCGTCGCGTGTGAGCGAGGAGGCCGCGCTCACCGAGCGCTACGACTCGGCAAGTCACGACGTGGCGGATTTTGCCTGCGGGGAGGCGTCGCTCGACCGTTGGCTGCACCGCTACGCAGGCCAGGGCGAGGGACGCGACGCGACCCGCACCTTCGTGGCAACCGATGAACGAGGCGGGGTGCGCGGCTATTACACGCTCGTGGCCGGCCAGCTTGAGCATGTCGAGGCGACCGAGGCGGTGCGCAAGGGTCTCTCGCGGCACTTCCCAATTCCGGTGGCGATCCTCGCCCGTCTCGCCGTCGACGAGCGCAGTCAGGGACAGGGGCTTGGCGCATCCCTGCTTAACGATGCCCTTGAGCGGATATGCCGAGCCGCACAGGAGGTCGCCGTGCGGGCGGTGGTCGTTCACGCCATCAACCACGTAGCTGTGGACTTCTATGAGCGCTTCGGTTTTCGCGGTCTCAGTGAGGCACCGCGGAGCCTGATGGTCACGCTGGCCGAGCTAAACGAAGCCGGCTATGGGCGATAGGGACCCTTTAAGCCGTGCCGCCGGCTCGAATCCGGTCGGTGGCACTCTTTCGCCGGGGTAGCAGGAAGCGCCTGATACCGGCGGCGAGTGCACCGGCGAGGCGGGCGCGGTACCGCGCTCTCTCGAGCTTCTTCGCCTCGCGCGCCGAGCGCATGTTGCCCAGCTCGGCGAAGACCTTGGGCACTGTGGAGAGGTTGAGCCCGCCGAGGTCACCGCGAGCCTCCAGGCCATGGTCGCCGACGTAGTTGGCTGGCGGGATCCCCGCCCTGACCAGGGCGCCGCACAATCTGAGCGCGAGTTGTCGAGAGGGACGCCGGATGGACCGTCGCACCAACTGAACCCGGCGGGGGAAGATGACGTTGAAGCCATAGGCGCCAGTGGCCTTCACTCCGTCGGCGTGGATCGAGATAGCCGCGTCGGCACGGGCTTGGTTGCCGATCTCTGAGCGGCGATCGATGCAGGGGCCAACACCCGAGTTGGTCGTCCTCGTCATTACGACCCTCGCTCCAAGCCTCCGAAGCCGTGCCGCAAGGTCCTTGGCGACCTCGAGATTGAAGCGGCTCTCGGTCAGCCTGCCGTCGTTGGTTTCGGTCCCGGTCGTGTCGCAAGCCTTGGTCTTCCCGTTGGCGTAGGCGACGACGGGCTTGTTGATCACTCCCGGGTGGGCGCCGTTGCCACCGTTGTGCCCGGGGTCGATTGCCACGACCTTCCCGGCGAGTACGGAGCGATGAGGAGATAGTCTGCCTTCCCCTCGGCTACTTGCTCCAAGGCAAGCCAGGAGGAAACAGGCCGCTGCGAGCAGCGCCAGGGCCGGGGGCGGTCGCTTCATTGTCTGGACCATCTCAACAGCCCCTGGGCACGGCAGCGATTCCCCTGGCTTTTTCTGCCAACCATTGGGCGATGCGCGTCGCCATCGCCTGCGCGGTTTCGAACTGACCGTCAGCTGGGATCGCCGCCAACGTCACCGCAACCTCCCGATTCCCGAGGTAGAGGATGCCCATCTGGCGAACCAGATAACGACCGTCGACACCAGGACCCCAGCCGCCCTTCCAGCCCGCGGGCAAACCGGCCGACCCGAGACCCCAGGTGTCAGACGACACTTCTGCCATCAGGTCGAGGACATACTCGCGTGATGCCGCCGTCGAGAGGCAGCCTGCCGCCAGCTGCCCAACGAACTGCTGCTGGTCGAGCAGCGACCATTCCGTCTGGCCATAGGATGAAAAGCCGTCCCGAGTTTGAGTCGAGACCTGTGTCGTCGTGTCTCCAGCTTCGCGCAGAACTTCGTTGAGTGCGGAAGATGCGCCTACCGTGCCACCGTGTGAGTGTTCCAAGTCAGCGAAGAGAGCCGCCGCGGCGTCGTTGTCGGAGAGGGTCAGCGCCTGGCGCATCTCGTTGGCCTGCGTTGCGCTCAGGTTGGAAGGGCCGCCGACATCCTGCAGGAGCCTGAGTGCGATCAGTACCTTGCTCGTCGACCAGGCGGAGCCCGAACGCAGATCGCCAACGCTCAGCGGTTGATTTGAGCCAGGGGATCCGATGACCGCTCCGAATTCGCCATCGAGCTCCGCCGCGAGTCCTTCGGCATTGGTGCGCTGGGTGGAGGTGGAGACTGATTCGGCTTCATTTCTGGCCTTTCGTGCTTCGAGAGCACGCCTTGCGCGAAGCGCGCTCCTCTGTCTGTGCAATTCCCGGCGCAGCCTCTGCAGCTTGTTGGCGAGCGCCGCCCGTTTACCCGCCTGTACGCCCGAGGAGGATGACGTCGCTCCGCCTTCTGAATCGCCACAACCGCCAATCGCCACCACAAGCGTCAGCACCAAGAACGCAGACGTCACTCGCTTCATCGCTCGCCCCTGGGCGATGAGTCGGTCCGTGGCTCACGGGAAGTACACGGAGGCGTTGTTACCACCCGTGCATTCGTGCGGCGCGCCCGCCGTGCAGTACATGCTGTAGTACCTGCCCGTGACCGGGCTGTAGGACACCACGGTTCCCGAGCCAGAGCCGATTTCAGAGAAATAGTCACTTTCCACGTTTTGGGCGAAGGCGCAGGTTGTGCTCGGTCCGACCGAGAGTCCACCGCCGCAGTTCGTGCCGCTACCGATTGTCCCCGTTGGGGCGGTGGTTCCGCTTGGTTGGCTTGGCGGTTGGCCATGGCCTCGCTTCAACGATTTCAGCTGCTTTTCGATTCCCTCGATCTTCGCCTGCTGGCGCGCTTGGGCTTCCCCTTCACTTCGCGCTCGGTCTAGCTCATCCTGGCTTGTTCCCGATCCTCCGCAGGCTGAAAGGGCGATTGCGGCGGCGGCGATGCCGCAGAGGTAGATGATGCGAGCCAGCATGAGTGCTCAGCCTATGCCGAGTGAACGGTCGCAGTCAACGGACCGAATAAGTACACACCTTGACCCGTTCAGTGCCGGAAGTGGCGGTGCTTGGTGAAGACCATGGTGACGCCGGCGGCGTTGCAGGCCTCGATCACCTCAGCGTCGCGCTTCGAGCCGCCGGGCTGGATCACGGCACTCGAGCCGGCCTCGATCGCCAGCTCGGGCCCGTCGGCGAAGGGGAAGAAGGCGTCGGAGGCGACGGCCGAGCCGGCGAGAAGCGCCTCCGCATCCTCGCCGCGCGCCTCGCGGCACTTCTCGACTGCGAGCCGGACCGAGTCGACGCGGCTCATCTGCCCGGCTCCGATGCCGAGCGTCGCCCCGTCCTTGGCAATCACGATCGCGTTGGAGCGGACGTGGCGAACGACGACCCAGGCGAAGCACATGTCGCGCCACTGCCCCTCGCTGGGCTGGGACTTCGTCACCACCTCCATCAGCTCGCGCGGCTCCGGCTCGCCGTCGCGGTCCTGGATCAGCAGCCCCCCCAGCACCCGTTTGACGTCGCGTTCGCCCGGGTCACGCTGGCGCCGCTCCTCCTCGCAGAGGATGCGGATCGCGTCCTTCTGCTGCAGAACGGCGAGCGCGCCGTGCTCGTATTCGGGCGCGATCAGGACCTCAACGAAGTTCTTGTGAAGCTCCTCTGCCAGCGCTTCGCTGACCGGCCGGTTGAAGGCGATCACGCCGCCGAAGGCGGACATCGGGTCGCATGCGAGTGCCTTGCGGTAGGCATCGAGCGCGTCGGCGCCGATCGCCACCCCGCAGGGGTTGTTGTGCTTGACGATGGTGCAGGCCGGCTCCTCGAAGTCCTCGACCAGGCGGCGCGCCGAGTCGAGGTCGAGCACGTTGTTGAAGGAGAGCGCCCGCCCGTGCAGCTTCGAGACCCGCGAGAGCACGTGGCTGCGCCCGCCTATCTCGGCGTACAGAGCCCCGCGCTGGTGCGGGTTCTCGCCGTAGGCGAGGTCGAGCACCTTCTCGTAGGCGACCGCCAGGTGTTCGGGAAAGTCCTCGTACTCGGCTGAGAACCAGCGGCTGATCGCGGCGTCGTAGCGCGCCGTCTGGGCGAATGCCTCGTTGGCGAGCCAGTGGCGGGTCGTCGCGGAGATCTCCCCACCGGACTCCTCCATCTCCGCCAGCACCGCGTCGTAGGACTCCGGCTTGACCACGACGGCGACGCCATCGTGGTTCTTCGCCGCCGCCCGGATCATCGTCGGCCCGCCGATGTCGATGTTCTCCACCGCGACCTCGGGCTCGACCTCGTGGCCGGAGACCGTCTCTTCGAACGGATAGAGGTTGACGCAGACCAGGTCGATCGGCTCGATCCCCTCGCGTTCCAGCGTGGCCACGTGCTCGGGGTCGTCGCGCCGCGCCAAGAGCGCTGCGTGCAGGCGCGGGTGCAGCGTCTTCACCCGACCGCCGAGGATCTCCTCCTGGCCGGTGAACTCCGAGACGTCGGTGACCTCCAGCCCGGCCTCGCGCAGCGCCGATGCGGTGCCGCCGGTGGAGAGGATCTCGACCCCGAGGCCGGCGAGGCCGCGGGCGAAATCGGCGACGCCGGTCTTGTCGGAGACCGAGACCAGCGCCCGGCGCACCCTGACAGCGCCGTCGCTTGCGGCCTCGGTGCGGGTGTCTGCGGGAGCCTCACTCATCGAGTACGGCGACGCTCGCGCCGTCGCTCTCGATCCTAACCCTGCCCGCCGCGATCATGCGGATCGCCTCCGGGTAGAGCTCGTGCTCGGTGGCGTGGATTGCCTCCTCCAGCTTCGCCCGATCGCGGTCGGTCGGTACCGGCACCTCGCGCTGGGCGATCACCGGGCCGGTGTCGACCCCCTCGTCGACGAAGTGGACGCTGACCCCGGTCGTCTCGACCCCCGCATCGAGCGCCTGACCGATCGCGTCGAGCCCGGGGAAAGAGGGCAGCAGCGCGGGGTGGACGTTGACGATGCGGTGGCGGAAGCGAGCGACGAAGGCGGCGCTGAGCAGCTGCATGTAGCCGGCGAGGGCGACGAGGTCGGCGCCGCGCGACTCGATCCAGTCCGCCATTACCGCGTCCCGCGCCTCGCGGTCGTCGAAGTCCTCACGGGGGAAGACCCCGGTCTCGACGCCCGCCTCCCGCGCCCGCCCGAGCGCCGGGGCCGCCGGCTTGTCCGACCCCACCCCGACTACCTCGATTCCCTCGCGCCCGTGCACCCGGTCGAGGATCGCCTGCAGGTTGGAGCCGGTCCCGGAGGCCAGCACGACGACGCGAAAGCCCATCTAACGGCTGGCGGGGACTACCGCCACCTCCTCCAGGGCGAACTTCCCGTTCGCCTCCTCGGGGTCGCCGAGCGGGTAGCGGCCGCTGAAGCAGGCGTCGCAATGGTCCTCGGGCGCGGTCCCGATCGCCTCGTAGACGCCCTCGAGCGAGAGGTAGGCGAGCGAGTCGCAGTCGAGCTCGTCGGCGATCTCCTCCACCGTGCGTTCGTGGGCGATCATCTCCTCGCGGGTCGACATGTCGACGCCGTAGTGGCAGGGGTTGCGGATCGGTGGCGCCGAGATCCGCAGGTGGACCTCGCGGGCGCCGGCGTCGCGCAGCATGCCGACGATCTGCCGCGTCGTGTTGCCGCGCACGATCGAGTCGTCGACGACTACGAGCCGCTTGCCGGCGACGATCTCGGGCAGCGGGTTGAACTTCAGCCGCAGGCCGTGCTTGCGCAGCTCCTGCCCGGGCTGGATGAAGGTTCGCGCGACGTAGCGGTTCTTGATCAGGCCGTCGTCTCGCGGCAGCCCCGAGGCGCGGGCGAACCCGGCCGCCGCCGGGTTGCCCGAGTCCGGCACCGAGATCACCAGGTCGGCCTCGACCGGCGCCTCGCGCCAGAGGATCTCGCCCATCCGCCCGCGCACCTGCTGCAGCACTTTGCCCTCGAGGCGGCTGTCGGGCCGGGAGAAGTAGATGTGCTCGAAGACGCAGGTGGCGGGCCGCTCGGCCTTGACCACCTGGCGCGTCTCCAGCCCGCGCTCGGTCAGCGAGACCATCTCGCCGGGGTGCACTTCGCGCATCAGCTCGGCGCCGATGATGTCGAAGGCGCAGCTCTCCGAGGCGACGACGAAGCGGTCCTCGAGCCGGCCGAGCGAGAGCGGCCGCACCCCGTGGGGGTCGCGGAAGGCGACGATCGCCCGCTTCGTCATCACCACGGTCGAGTAGGCGCCCTGCAGGCGCGGCATCATCTCGGCGACCGCGTCCTCGATCAGCCGCCCCGCGTTGGATGAGAGCAGCGCCGCAATGATCTCGGAGTCGGAGGTGCCGCGGAAGGCGATGCCGCGCTCCTTCAGCTCGGCCCAGAGCTCGACCGCGTTGGTCAGGTTGCCGTTGTGGGCGAGCGCCAGCTCGCGGCCGTCGTCGCGCCAGACCGGCTGCGCGTTCTCCCAGGAGCCGCCGCCGGTGGTCGAGTAGCGCACGTGGCCGATCGCCATGTCGCCCTCCAGCGCCCGCAGCTTCTCCTCGTCGAAGACCTGGGAGACGAGGCCGGAGTCGCGCAGCGTGGTTATGTGGCCGCCCTCGCAGGTGGCGATCCCTGCCGACTCCTGGCCGCGATGCTGCAGCGCGTAGAGGCCGAAGTAGGCGAGGCGCGCGACGTCGTGCCCCGGTGCGTATACGCCGAACACCCCGCATTCCTCGCGCGGGCCGTCGCGATCTATCTGATACCCCTGGGGCGGAGTCAAGCGCGTGCTTTCCTCGCGGTTTAGGACGTGACGCGCAGGCAGACTGCCTACCCCGGCAGGGTAGCAACGGGGCGGGACCGGACAGGACGCGGTGACCCGCCCTCAGGTCCCCTCCTGGCCCTTCAGCCTGACTGTCACGCTGCGGTCCGCCAGAGCGCCCTCCGAATCGGTGGCGAACGCGGTGATCTCCGCCTCCAGAGACTCATGCGGCGTGATCCGGCCGAGTCGCCGCATCACCGTTTTCGGCAGCGCGACCCTGAAGCTCGTGGCTTTGCCTGGCCCCACATCCTTTGTGCCGCCACGCAGAGCGACGATCAGCGTCGTCGGTTTGGATCGGCCGTCGCCCGGTTTCCGTTTCGACTTGAAACCCCAGCGGACATGGCCGAAGACCTGGACCGAGACATCCATGTCGGCTCGGACCCCGACCAGGATCGAGCGTCGCCGCGCCTTGGTCTCGACGGTAAGCGTCACCGGCGAGCACGCGTCCCGGTGGTAGGCGGCGCTCTGCGGGCACTTGTCCTGTCTCTCGTCCCCGTAGCCATCGCCGTCGCGGTCCGGCTCGACGAGCGCGGTCACCGGCGTGCCGAGCCCTGTTTCGACTTTGAAGACCCTCGCCTCGCCGCCCGCCGCATCGCCCGTATTGACCCCCGAGGTGTCCGTGGCTTCGTTGTCGCAAACATAGGTCTCGGTGAATCCGGAGAGCCCAAAGCGATCGCCGGCCTGGACTGGGATCCTGGCCGCGAATTCGTTGGCGCCCTCCTCGACGAGCCGGGTTTCGCTCTCGTCGACCGTGAGGAACTCGTTGGCTTTGCCGGTCGGCCGCAACATCAGGAGACGCTGCGGGAGCAGGACGTCGCTCGCCTCGACCTGCATCTTCCAGCGGGTCACGATTCCCGCCGCCGGCACTGCCATCGGGAAGGGATTGCCCGTCCTCGCCAGCCCGACGATGGCGAGGTCCTCCGCGCGGGCATCGGCGACGCAGTTGCCGCCCACCTCGGTCGCCGCCCCGGCGGCCGGAGCGCAGAGCAGGGAGATGGCAAGCGTCGCGATCGCTGCCCTCAGGTGCCTTCGCATCGCGCGCAGCCTAGCCGTCACCGAGCAGCGAGTCGAGCGCCTGTTCGAGCCCGCCGATCGCCGAGTCGAGCGGCTCCTGGCTGCCGGCAGCCCGGGCTCGGAGGAGAGCGCCCTCGACGGTTGAGACGACGAGGCCGGCGAAGGTCTCCGCGTCCTTCTCGCTCACATTTTCGCTTCGCAATGCCGCCGCAATCGGCTCTTCCCAGCTGCGGAAGGCGGCGGTCGCCACTGCGGCCAGCGCCGGATCCTCGGGACGGGCGAGCGCCGCCGCGGCTACCGGGCAGCCGATGCGCTCGGGGTGGTTCTTGACCCGGCGGCGGAAGATCTCGCCGAAGCGGACGAGGGTCTCCCTAAGGCCGCTTTCCGCGAGCGAGCGCTCGATCAGGTGCCGGATCTGGGTGCCCTCGAGGGCAGCTGCCTCAGCGGCCAGTTGGCGCTTGCCGCCGGGGAAGTGGTGGTAGATGGAGCCCCGCGGCGCCTTGCCGCGCTCGGCCACGTCGCGCAGCTCCATGCCGGCGTAGCCCTTCTCCGCCAGCAACTGGCGGGCGCCGTTCAGCAGCCGCACGCGCCCGTCGCGCTTCTCGCTGCTCGCCGCGCGAGGCTCCTCCATGGACTCTATGCCCATGGTCATAGTATAGTCCGGGCTCCAATGTATGACAGTGGTCATAGACGCGCAGTGGCGATCGCCTGCGCCGGCGCCTTCCTCGCCCTTCTCGACACGACGATCGTCAACATCGCCTTCCCCGACATCGCGGCCTCCTTCTCCGGCTCGGGGCGTGACGCGCTCTCCTGGGTCCTCGACGGCTACTTCGTCGTCATCGCCGCTCTGCTGGTTCCGGCCGGCGGCCTGGCCGATCGCTTCGGCCACGGCCGCGTCTTTCTCGCCGGAGTAGCCGGGTTCACCGCCGCCAGCCTGCTCTGCGCCATCGCGCCGAGCCTCGAGCTGCTGATCGGCTTCCGCGTCTTGCAGGGGGTCGGCGCGGCGATGATCGCCCCCGCCTCGCTGGCGATCGTCCTCGACTGCTTCCCGGCCGAGCGGCGGGCGGCGGGGGTGGGGCTATGGGGAGCCGCCGCCGCCGCGGCGGCGGCGACCGGGCCGACCCTTGGCGGCGCCCTGGTCGAGCTCGCCGATTGGCGCCTCGTCTTTCTCGTCAACCTGCCGCTCGGCATTGCGATCGCCATCGCCGGGCGCGGCCTGGTTGCGGGCTGGCCTCCGCGCGACAGCCGCCTGCCCGACCTGCCGGGCGCCGCGGCGCTGGCGCTGGCCCTCGCCGCGGTGACGCTGGGCATCGTCGAGGGCAACGAGTGGGGCTGGACCTCGGTGCCGACGCTGAGCGCCTTTGCCGCCTCGGCGGCGCTGCTGGCGATCGTCGCCTGGCGCAGCGCCCGTCACCCGCGGCCGATCGTCGAAGCCGAGCTCTTCGCCCACCGCTCCTTCCGCATCGGCAACCTCGGCACGCTGCTCTTCTCGGCCGCCTTCTTCTCGATCGTCCTCGGCAACGTCCTCTTCCTGACCACGATCTGGGGCTACACCGTGCTCCAGGCAGGCCTCGCGACCCTGCCCGGCCCGGCGCTCTCGACTGTCTTCGCCGGCCCGGCCGGCCGCCTCGCCGATCGCTTCGGACACCGCGCCGTGATCGTCCCCGGCGCCCTCTTCTTCGCCGCCGGGGTGATGGTCCTCCGCTCCGCCGGTCCCGAGCCCGACTGGCTCGGCCTCTGGCTGCCGGGCGCCTGCCTCACCGGCATCGGCATTGGGCTTGCCTTCCCGACCCTCGGCTCGGCCGCGGTCCGCGACGTGCCCGACGACCGCTTCGCCACCGCCAGCGCCGTCAACGCCGCCTTCCGCCAGGTCGGCGCCGTCCTCGGCACGGCGATCCTTATCGCGATCGTCGGCGACCCGGCATCCCTCGCCGCCGCCCTCTCGGTCTCCGACGATGCCTACCTGTTCGCCGTCCTTGCCTCGCTCGCGGCCGGCATCGTGGCCCTTGCGCTCAGGCCGAGCCCAATGGTCAGAAGCGAGCCAGCCCCCGAGCCGGCGCTTGCACCCGCCGCTAGCCGCTCCGGCTGAGCCGCTCGCCGCTCTCGGCGTCGAAGAGGTGCAGCTTGGAGGTGTCGGCCCATAGCTCGCGCCGCTCGCGGCGCTTGATCTTGCTCGCCGGATCGAGGCGGGCGACGATCTGCTCCTGGCCCTCGCGGACCTCAGGCACGCCAGTCTCCTCGAGACGTTCCTCGACCAGGTCGGCGAGCTGCTCGGACTCGACGGCGCCCGACTCGACGTGGAAGTAGGCGTAGAGGTCGGAGCCGAGCGACTCGACCAGGTCGATCTCGGCCTCGAAGACGATGCCGCGCTCCTCACTCAGGTCGCCGATCATCTCGGCGTCCTCGAAGCTCTCCGGGCGCAGGCCGGCGATCACCTGGCCCTCGCGGCCGTCACCCACGCCCTCCGGCACGTCCGCCTCGCCGATCGGCAGCTTGACCTTGCCGTCGCTCAGCTCAGCCGGCATGAAGTTCATCGCCGGCGAGCCGATGAAGCCGGCGACGAACAGATTCACCGGCTGCTCATAGAGCTCGGCCGGCGAGCCGACCTGCTGCAGGGCGCCCGCGCGCATCACCGCCACCCGGTCGCCGAGCGTCATCGCCTCGATCTGGTCGTGGGTGACGTAGACGGTCGTCGTCTCCAGCCTCGACTGCAGCCTCGCCACCTCGGTGCGCATCTGCACGCGCAGCTTCGCGTCGAGGTTGGAGAGCGGCTCGTCCATCAGGAAGGCCTTCGGGTCGCGGACGATCGCCCGGCCCATCGCCACCCGCTGGCGCTGGCCGCCGGAGAGGTTGGCCGGGCGACGGTCGAGGTGCTGCTGCAGGTCGAGCGTCTCCGCCGCCTGCTCGACCTTGCGATCGATCTCGCCCTTGTCGACGCCGGCCAGCTTCAGGGCGAAGCCCATGTTCTCGCGCACGGTCATGTGCGGGTAGAGCGCGTAGTTCTGGAAGACCATCGCGATGTCGCGGTCCTTCGGCGCCCGGTCGTTGACGACCTCGCCGCCGATCTTCAGCTCGCCGCTGGTGATGTCCTCGAGCCCGGCGATCATCCGCAGCGCCGTCGACTTGCCGCAGCCGGACGGGCCGACGAGGATCATGAACTCGCCGTCACCGACCTCCAGGCTCATGTCCTTGACGGCTTCCTGGCCGTCGGCGAAGACCTTGGTGACTCCTTCGAGGGTTATCTCTGCCATCGGTGGCTCCTTTATCCCTTGACGGCGCCGGCGGTGAGGCCGGCGACGATGCGGCGCTGGAAGAAGAGGACGAAGACGATGATCGGCACGGTCACCACCACCGCCGCGGCGGCGATGCTGCCGGTCGGCTCGGTGAACGAGGACTCGCCGGTGAAGAAGGCGAGCGAGGCGGGCACGGTGCGCGATGCATCCGAGGAGGTCAGCGAGATCGCGAAGAGGAAGTCGTTCCAGGCGAAGATGAAGACGAGGATCGCGGCGGTGAACATGCCCGGCGCGGCCAGCGGCACGATCACCTTGCGGAAGGCCTGGAAGGGCGTCGCCCCGTCGACCTGGGCCGCCTGCTCCAGCTCCCAGGGGATCTCGCGGAAGAAGGCGACGAGGACGTAGATCGCCAGCGGCAGCGAGAAGGTGAGGTAGGGGATGATCAGGCCGAGATAGGTGTCGTAGAGGCCGAGCGCCCGCCACATGTCGAACAGCGGCCCGACGGTCGAGATCGGCGGGAACATCGCGATCGCCAGCGCGCCGGCGAGGATCAGCCGCTTGCCGGGGAATTCGAGCCGGGCGATCGCGTAGGCGGCGAAGGAGGCGAGCACGATCGAGATCACGGTGGTCGAGAGCGCGATCAGGATCGAGTTGATCAGCGGCTTGATGAAGGGGCTGTCGTCGATCCCGCCTTCGAACAGGCTCTTGTAGTTGTCGAAGGAGAACTCGCTGGGGATGAAGCGCCCATCGGTGATCGCTTCCGGCGGCTTCAGCGAGAGCGAGATCAGCCAGAGGACCGGGAGCAGGGCGAAGATCAGCACCACCACGATGCCGATGCACCAGAGGGCGTACTCGCGGCTGCCGCGTTCCATCTACTTCACCGGCCTTCCTTCTTCGACCCTGGTGCCGAGCACGCGCACGAAGAGGAAGGCGATCGGAAGCACGCAGATGAAGATCAGCACCGAGACGGCCGAGCCGAGGCCGAGGTTGAGCCGCGAGATCAGCTGGTTGAAGCCGAGGATCGAGACCGATTCGGTGTCCTGCGCACCGGCGGTCATGATGAAGATCGTGTCGAAGACGCGGAAGGCGTCGAGGGTGCGGAACAGCAGCGCGACGAGGATCGCCGGCTTCATCAGCGGCAGGGTGATGCGGGTGAAGCGCTGCCAGGCGCTGGCGCCGTCGACCTTCGCCGCCTCGTAGAGCTGGCTGTCGATCGTGACCAGCCCGGCGAGCAGCAGCAGCGCCATGAACGGCGTCGTCTTCCAGACCTCGGCCATGATGATCACCGCGAAGGAGCTGAAGCGGTCGCCGAACCAGTCCATTTCGTCGGAGATCAGCGGCAGGTTGTTGACGAAGCCGGTGTCCGGCGCGAAGGCGAACTGCCAGGCGAAGGCGGCGACCACGGTGATGATCCCGTAGGGGATCAGGACCGCGGTGCGGACGACGCCGCGGCCGAAGATCGCCCGGTGCATGACCAGCGCGATGATCATCCCCAGCACCAGCTCGATCGAGACCGTGATGACCATCAGGAAGACGGTGTTGAAGATGTCGGTCCACCAGAGGTCGGAGCTGAGCACCGAGGTGTAGTTGTCGAGGCCGACGAAGCCGCCCTCGTCGGGGAAGCGGAGGTCGATCTGCTGCAGCGAGAGGACGATCGCGTAGCCGATCGGGTAGGCGGTGACGGCGAGCATCGCGATCACCGCCGGCGCGCAGAGCATCCAGGCGAGGTGGCGCTCGGAGCGGGTCCGCTCGCTGGTCGCCGCTGTTGCCGTGCCGTTGCTCACAGCAGCCCTTCCCGCTTGACCGCGTCTTCGAGGTTGGAGTGCAGTTCGTCGTAGACCGAGCCGGCGTCTTCGGGGTCGATCTTGTCGGGCGGGTGCAGCGAGCGCTGCACCGCGAGGGAGACGTCCTGGTAGGCGGCGTGCTCGGCCGCGGCCCGGCGTCTTCGATCGATTCTTTGACCAGCTCGGCGAAGCCGGGGTAGGCCTCGGTCACGGTTTTGTCGAGTAGAGGTCGGAGCGCGAGGGCGGCAGCCCGTCGAGTTCGACCGCGGTCTGCTGACTCTCGCGGCCGGCCAGGCAGGCGGCGGCGTCGAAGGCGACGTCCTTGTTCTCCGAGAAGGCGCTGACCGCGAGGTTGAAGCCGCCGAGCGGCGGTTTGCTGGGACGGTTGGCGTCGATCCGCGGGAAGCGGGCGAAGCCCATGTTCTTGGCGATCTCCGGCGCTTCTGCGGTGGCGCTGGCGTAGGCGAAGGTGTAGTTGGTCATGAAGGCCGATTCGCCCGACTCGAAGCCGAGCCGGGCGGTGTCCTCGTTCGAGGTCGAGAGGCTGGGCGGGGCCGCCGAGGAGTTGGCGAAGCGGCCCATCACCTCCAGCGCCCGGGTCGTCGGTCCCTCCTCCAGGTCGACCGTCTCGGGGCCGGAGAGGATTTCGCGTCCCGGCGCTCTCGATCAGCGCGTTGGCCCAGACCGTGAAGCCCTCGTAGCGGTTCGCCTGCACCTGGATCGTGCCGGCATTGCTGCGACCCAGTCGTTCGGCCTCGTCGATCATCTCGTCCCAGGTCCGCGGCGGCTTCTGCACCAGGTCCTTGCGGTACCAGAGCAGCTGGGTGTTGGTGTTGAACGGAGCGGCGTAGAGCTTGCCCTCGAAGGAGGCGGTTTCGATCACGTCCGGGAAGACCTTTTCGGTCACCTGCTGCTTCAGCGGGCCGGTCCACTCTTCGACCCAGCCGGCGTTGGCGAACTCGCCGGTCCAGATCACGTCCATGCCGATGATGTCGATCGAGGAGTCCTCGGCGCCGAGCCGGCGGACCAGCTGTTCGCGCTGCTGGCTGGCGTCGGTGGGGAGGAATTCGGGTTCGACCGTGTAGCGGCCGTTCGATTCTTCCGAGCAGCGTTTCGAGACTTCCTCGATCGTGCCGCCCGGCTGGATCGCGACGAAGAAGGTCAGCGTGCGCCCTGCCCTCCCTCGGAGTCGTCGCCGGAGGCCAGCAGGACGACTACGAGGACGACCGCGCCCAAGCAAACCAAGCCGATGGCCGCCACGCGAGCTGTCAATTCCATCCCTCCTTCTTCACCCCGCGAGTGGCGGGGCGCACCGCTAGGGGGATGCCCGGATCGGCGCGGTTCTAAACGGTCGAGCGAGCGCCAGGCGCGCGTGGCGTCGGCCAGGCCGAGGGTGAGGCCGCGGTCGTCGGCGACGATCTCGATCGTCGCGCCGCCGACCTCGCCGAGCGTGACCACGCCGAGCGCCTCGAGGACGGTTCGCTCCGCGCTGAGCAAAAAGCCTCCGTTTCCCTCCCCGAACAGGATCTCCTCGGCTGACGGGCCGCGTTCCAGCAGCGGCTGCAGGTCGACGTGGCAGCCGAGCTCCGACCCGATCGCGCACTCGGCGAGGGCGCAGGCAAGTCCGCCGTCGCTGATGTCGTGGGCGGAGGAGAGCTTGCCGGCGCGGACGGCCTCGCGGACGGCTGCGCAGGCCGCCGCGACGGAGGTGATGTCAGACCGGGGGAGACCCATGCTCAGCTCGCCCCGGAGCTTGGCCAGCTCGGAGCCGGCGAGGGAGGGGGCGAAGGGTCCGAGGATGCCGATCGCATCGCCCTCGCGGGCGAAGGCGCTGCCGCAGGTCCGGTTGGGGTCGGGAAGCTCGCCGACCATGCCCACCACGGGGGTCGGGTAGATCGGCCCGTCAGGGCCCTCGTTGTAGAGGGAGACGTTGCCGCCGACGACGGGGACGCCCAGCGCCTCGCAGGCGTCGGCGAGGCCGCTGACCGCGCGGTCGAGCTGCCAGGCCGGGACGGGTTTCTCGGGGTTGCCGAAGTTGAGGCAGTTGGTCAGGCCGAGCGGCTCGGCGCCGACGCAGGCGAGGTTCTGCGCGCACTCGAGCACGGCCTCGACCGTGCCGGCGTAGGGGTCGCAGGCCACGCGCCGTCCGTTGCCGTCGATCGAGACCGCGATCGCGTTGCCTGCCTCGGGAATCTGCAGCACCGCGGCGTCGGCCGACTCGGGCCGGCGCACGGTGCGCGAGCCGACCACCGAGTCGTACTGCTCGAAGGCCCAGCGCTTGGAGGCGATGCTCGGCGAGGCGAGCAGGGCCAGCAATGTCTCCTCGGTGGATGTGCCACGAGCGAGGGTCGCCCGGTTGCCGTAGATCCAGCCCTTCGGCTCGGCCGGGCTGAGGTCGTAGAGCGGGCAGCCGTCGACGAGCGCGTCGACGGGCATCTCCCCGACCACCTCGCCATCGCGCAGCACCCGCACCTGACCGCTGTCGGTGACGATGCCGATCTCCGCCGCGCCGGTCTGCCATTTCTGGCAGACAGCCAGCACCTCGTTGACCTTGGCTGGCTCGACCACGCCGAGCATCCGCTCCTGCGACTCGGAGACCATGACCTCGAAGGGCTCCATGTCGGCCTCGCGCAGCGGCACTCGCCCCACGTCGAGATCGATGCCGACGCCGCCGGCCGATGCCATCTCGCCCGCCGAAGAGGTGAGACCCGCGGCGCCGAGGTCCTGCAGCGAGACCAGCAGGCCGCGCTCCAGCAGCTCCAGGCAGCACTCGAGCAGCTTCGACTCCTCAAAGGGGTCGCCGATCTGCACCGTCGGCCGCTTCGCCTCATCGCCGTCTCCCAGCTCAGCGGAGGCGAGGACGGAGGCGCCGCCGATCCCGTCGCGCCCGGTCGAGGCGCCCATCAGCACCACGGCATTGCCCACGCCGACGGCGGCCGCGCGCACCATCTCCTCGGTCTTCGCCAGACCCACGCACATCGCGTTGACCAGGCAGTTGTGCTCGTAGGGCGCCTCGAAATAGATCTCGCCGCCGACCGTCGCCACGCCGATCGAGTTGCCGTAGTGGCCGATGCCGCGCACCGCGCCGTCGAGCAGGTGGCGCGAGCGGACCGAGTCCAGCTCGCCGAAGCGCAGAGAGTCGAGGATCGCGATCGGACGCGCGCCGAGCGCGAAGACGTCGCGGAGGATTCCGCCGACCCCGGTCGCCGCCCCCTGGAAGGGCTCGACCGCGCTCGGGTGGTTGTGCGACTCGACCTTGAAGGCGACCGCGTACCCATTGCCAACGTCGACGGCGCCGGCGTTCTCGCCCGGCCCCATCACCACCCGCTCGCCCTCGGTCGGCAGCTGGCCCAGCAGCTTGCGCGAGTGCTTGTAGGCGCAGTGCTCGGACCAGAGCAGGCTGAACATCGCCAGCTCGACGTCGTTGGGCTCGCGCCCGAGCTTCTCGCAGATCAGCTCGAACTCGGAGTCGGTGAGGCCGAGCTCGCGGTGCTTGGCGACCTCCACGGTCACACCCGCGCTCCGGCGAGAGCTTCGAACACCTTCAGCCCATCGGTCGACCCGGTCAACGGGTCGACCGCGTGCTCTGGGTGCGGCATCAGCCCGACGACGTTGCCCGCCTCATTGCGCACCCCGGCGATGTCCCGCGCCGACCCGTTCGGATTCTGCCCCGGCGCATAGCGGTACGCGACCTGTCCGCGCGCTTCGAGCGCGTCTAGCACCCCCTCGGGCGCGTAGTAGCGCCCTTCCCCATGCTTGGCAGGAATCGAGAGCCGCTCTCCCCGCCGATGGGCCCCAAAGCGATCTATATCTCCACTTTCGGTCCCGTCGGCCGCTATTAGGTCTATTTGGCGGCAGGTGAAGCGCGTGGTTTCGTTGAGCAGGAGGGCGCCGGGGAGGAGGCGGGCCTCGCAGAGGACCTGGAAGCCGTTGCAGATTCCCAACACCGGCCCGCCCTCCGCGGCAAACTCGGCCACCGCCTCCATCGCTGGCGAGAAGCGGGCAATCGCGCCGGCGCGCAGGTAGTCGCCGTAGGAGAAGCCGCCGGGGACGACGACCGCGTCGATCCCGTCCAGGTCACGCTCCTCGTGCCAGACCAGCCGCGCCTCGCCGAGTAGCGAGCAGGCATGCAGGGCATCCCGCTCGTCGCAGGAGCCGGGGAACTGGACCACCCCCCACCGCATCAGCCGGCGCCGTCGAGCCGCTCGATCTCGTAGTCCTCGATCAGCGGGTTGGCGAGCAGCTTCTCGCAGAGCTCGCCCAGGCGCTCGGGGTCCTCTACGTCGAGCTCGACCATGCGGCCGACGTGGACGTGCTCGATCCCCTCGAAGCCGAGCGCCGGCAGCGCCCGCTCGACCGCCTTGCCCTGGGGGTCGAGGATCCCCTCCTTGGGCCGGATCAGAACCCGCGCCCGCGGCACTAAAACGACCGCTCCGTGATCCGCTCGTAGGCCTCGACGTACTTTGCGCGCGTCTGCTCGATGACGTCGGCGGGCAGCTCGGGCGCCGGCGGCGTGTGGTCCCAGCCGGCCTCGTCCGCCCAGTCGCGCACGTATTGCTTGTCGAAGGAGGGTTGCGTGCTACCGGGCTGGTAGCGGTCGGCGGGCCAGAAGCGCGAGGAGTCAGGCGTCAGCACCTCATCGGCCAGGACGATCTCCGCCCCGGCGTGGCGGCCGAGCTCAAACTTGGTGTCGGCGAGGATGATCCCGCGCTCGGCCGCGTGCTCGGCGCCACGCGTGTAGACCTCGATAGAGATCCGCCGCAGCTCTTCCATCAGTGCGCGGTCGCCGACGATCTCCGCCGCCCGATCGAAGTCGACGTTCTCGTCGTGGTCGCCGATCTCGGCCTTCGTCGCGGGGGTGAAGATCGGCTCCGGCAGCTTGTCGGACTCGAGCAGGCCGCCCGGCAGCTCGATCCCGCAGACGCTGCCGCTCGACTTGTATTCCTTCCAGCCGGAGCCCGAGAGGTAGCCGCGCACGACGCACTCGACCGGGTACATCTCCAGCCGCCGCACCCGCATCGCCCGCTCGGCGACCTCTTCCGGCACGTCGGCGGAGACGAAGTGGTTGGGGACGATGTCGCCGGTCAGCTCGAACCAGAATTCCGAGATCCGGTTCAGCACCTTGCCCTTGTCGGGAATCGGCGTCGGCATCACGACGTCGTAGATCGAGATCCGGTCGGAGGCGACCATCAGCAGGTCGTCCTCCCACTCGTAGATCTCACGCACCTTCCCCGAGGAGTGCAGCTTGAGGTCCGTGACGGTCATCAAGTCGATGCTAGCTATCACCTGCGATGCTTTGCGGGATGACGCTGCCGCCGGAACCGAAGAGCTCGCCCCTGGTGCAGACGCTCAAGTGGTCCTTCCGGCCGCTGCCCTTCATGGAGGAGTGCCGGGAGCGCTACGGCGACAGCTTCAGCGTCAAATTCCTCACCTTCGAGCGGCCGATGGTGGTGATCTCCGACCCGGCCGCGATCAAGGCCCTCTACACCGAGCGCGCCCACGGGCTCCCGCCCGGCCGCGACATCATCCTCAAGCCGATCCTCGGCGAGCGCTCGTTGCTGGTCCTGGAGGGCGCCGACCACCTTGCCCACCGCAGGGTGATGCTGCCGCCCTTCCATGGGGAGCGGATGCGCTCCTACGGGCCGATCTTGGAGGAGATCGTCGACGCCGAGATCGATTCCTGGCCTCTGGGCGATGAGTTCGCGATCCACCCGCGCATGCAGTCGATCACCCTGGAGGCGATCCTGCGCGTCGTCTTCGGCGTTGCCGAGGGCCCGCGGCTGGAGCGCCTGCGAGGCGTGCTGACCCAGGTGCTCGAGGAGACCGCCTCGCCCTTCGCGCAGCTACTCGGTCTCGCCAGCCGTCGCTTCGGCGGCCGCGGCCCGTGGGCGAAATTCGAACGGCAGCTCAACGCGGCTGACGAGCTGCTCTTCGCCGAGATCGCCGAACGCCGCGCCACCGGAGACTTCGAGGAGCGCGAGGACATCCTCTCGATGATGATGCAGGCCCGTTTCGAGGACGGCGGCGAGATGAGCGACGCCGACCTGCGCGATCAGCTGATGACGCTGCTCCTCGCCGGCCACGAGACCACGGCGACCGCGCTGGCCTGGACCTTCGACCTCCTGCTCCGCCACCCGGCGCAGATGGAGCGCCTGCGCGACTCGCTCGAAGCGGGGGAGGACGACTACCTGCGAGCGACGATCAGCGAGTCGCTGCGTCTGCGCCCGGTCGTGCCGCTTGCTGGCCGCCGCCTCAACGCCGATCTCGAGGTCGATGGGCTGAGGCTCCCCGCCGGCACTGACGTCACCCCGGCGATCTGGCTCGCCCACACCCGCGCCGACGCCTATCCCGAGCCCTTCGCCTTCCGCCCCGAGCGCTTCCTCGAGGACGCGCCCGACACCTACGCCTGGATTCCCTTCGGCGGTGGCATCCGCCGCTGCATCGGCGCTGCCTTCGCCGAGTTCGAGATGCGGATCGTCCTGCGAGAGGTGCTGACCCGCTGCGAGCTGCGCAAGGCCAGCCCCGCGCCGGAGAAGATCGGCCGCCGCAACATCACCCTCTCGCCGCGCGACGGCACCCCGGTCGTCCTCACCGCCCGCCACCCGGCGCGCGAACGCGAGCTCGTCGCCGCTTAACTCTCCGCGGCCCGTGCCGCGGGATGCTCCCGCGCCCAGCTGGCGATCGCGCCCGAGCCGGAGATCACCTCGCCGTCGTCGAGGACCAGGATCGGCACCTCGTTGGTGCCGCTCAGCTCCTTCACTTCGGCGCGCTGCTCCTCGCGACTGCCCCAGGTCCAGGGCATCAGCCGGTAGCCGCCGACGACCTTGATCTCGTACTCGTACCCCGCCGCATCGAGCGCCTTGCCCGCCTTCGCGCATGGATGCGCAAAACCGGGCCCAAGCTTCTTCTGACCGCAGGTGTAGAGGACCATCGCCCGAGACCCTAGCGCCATCCTTGCCGAAGCAGATGCTACGATCGTCGCACTATCGTAGAAGTTGCTACAAGGGATTTGCGCAACAAAACGGCGGACCTCCTCCGACGGGTCGAGGCAGGCGAGAGCATGGTGATCACCGTGCGGGGGAAGCCGGTTGCAGATCTTGTTCCTCATCGGGGCAATGAGCCGAGGTGGATGCCTCGCGACGAACTGATCGAGCTTTTGAAGACACACTCCGCCGATCCTGGGCTGCTAGACGATCTAAAGCAACCTGGCGACGACGATCTCGGGCCGATCCGTTGAGGAATGTGCCGCCCTCCCGCGCGGTGATCGATACGTCTGTGTTCGTTTCGATCGAGCAGGGAAGAGCGCTGCGGCATGAGGCCATCCCGGAATCCGGAGCGATCTCGATCGTTACGAAGGCGGAGCTTCGGGCTGGTGTCCTCGCAGCGAAGGACATTGCGACGCGAGATAGACGCCTTGACACCCTCGATGCAGTCGCCGGTATCGTCGTGCTTCCAGTCGACGAGCAAGTCGCCCGAGCATGGGCGCAGATGCGCGCCTATCTTGCTGCCGCGGAGCGGCGGGTCAACGTCAATGACATGTGGATTGCGGCCACAGCTGCCGCCTACGAAATCCCCGTGCTGACACAAGATGGGGACTTCGACGCCCTCTCTGGCGTTGCCGGCCTTACTGTGATTCCCGTCTAGGAGCTAGTCGCGCAGCGCTTCCAGCCGCTCGAAGATCTCCGGCAGGTGGGTGAGGTAGGCGCCGTAGTCGAAGACGGCGTCGAGGTCGAGATCGGGAGTTGCCTCCGCCAGAAGCTCACGGAACTCGGTGCCGGTGTCCCAGGCGCGCTGGGCGTTCTCCTGGACGATGCGGTAGGCCTCGTCGCGGGTCAGGCCGGACTCGACCAGCGCGGTGAGGGCCCGCTGGCTGAAGAGGGCGCCGTGGGTCAGGTCGAGGTTCTCGCGCATGCGGTCGGCGCGGACGGTCATGCCGCTGACGACCTCGGCGGCGAGAGCCTGCATGTAGTCCAGGGCGATGGTTGCGTCGGGGAGGATGACCCGCTCGGCACCGGAGTGGGAGATGTCGCGCTCGTGCCAGAGCGCGATGTTCTCCAGGCCGACCTGGGCGTAGCCGCGCAGGACGCGGGAGAGGCCGACGATCCGCTCGGTGCGGATCGGGTTGCGCTTGTGCGGCATCGCCGAGGAGCCCTTCTGCTGGCCGGAGGCAAACGGCTCCTCGACCTCACGCACCTCCGTGCGCTGCAGGTTGCGGACCTCCGTGGCGAAGCGCTCGAGGCCGCCGCCGCCGATCGCGATCCGCGAGGTGAGCACGGAGTGGCGGTCGCGCGGGATCACCTGTGTCGCCACGTCCTCGCGCTGTAGGCCGAGCTTCTCCATCACCCGCGCCTCGACCGCGGGCGGGATAGAGGCATAGGTGCCGACCGCGCCGGAGAGCTTGCCGAAGGCGAGCTGTTCGAAGGCGTTGGTTAGCCGGTAGAGGTTGCGGTCGGCCTCGAAGGCGAAGCCGGCGAGGCGCAGCCCGAAGGTCGTCGGCTCGGCGTGGACCCCGTGGGTGCGGCCGACGCAGAGCGTGTCGCGGTGCTCCAGCGCCTGCTCGACCAGCGCGTCGCGGTAGGCGCGGGCGCTCGCCAGCATCACCTTGCCCGCCTCGCGCAGTTGCAGCGCCAGCGCGGTATCGAGCACGTCGGAGGAGGTCAGCCCGTAGTGGATCCAACGCCCGTGCTCGCCCACCGATGCCGCCACCACATCGACGAAGGCGGCGACGTCGTGGTCGGTCACCTTCTCCCGCTCGTTGACCGCCTCGACGGTGAAGGAGGCGTTGGCGCGAGCGGCCTCAGCCGCCTCGCGCGGCACCGCGCCCTCCTCCGCCCAGGCCTCCGTCGCCGCCAGCTCCACCTCGAGCCAGCACTCGAGCTTGCGCTGCTGCGACCAGACCTCCCCGATCTCGGGACGGGTGTAACGGGGGATCATCAGCAGTTGATGATTCTGGCGGCCAGGATGCCGGCGTTCTTGGCACCGTCGATCGCTACGCAGGCCACTGGGATCCCCGGAGGCATTTGCACCGCCGAGAGCAGCGCGTCGAGGCCGCCGAGGGCTTTGCCGAGGATCGGAACGCCGATCACGGGAAGGTCGCTGTGCGCCGCCGCGACGCCCGGCAGCGCCGCCGACATCCCGGCGCCGGCGATGATCACCTTGAGGCCCCGCATCCGCGCATTGGTGCAGTACTCGCGCACCATCTCGGGGTCGCGGTGGGCGCTCATCACTCGCATCTCGTAGCTGATCCCGGCGTCGTCCAGAGCGGCTCCAGCGGCCTCCATCTTCGGCATGTCGTTCTTCGAGCCCATGATGATCCCGACCAGTGGCTCGTCGACGTCGATCTCCTCGAAGGCCTCCTCGACCTCTGGCGACGGGGTCGGCTCGGCGGGCTGGGGCTCCTCTGAGATCTCTCTCATCGCATCCTCTCTGGCTGGCTAACTGGGTACTCGATCGACCGCGCGCGCGGCGATGTCGGATCGCATCTGCATTCCGTCGAACTCGATCCGGCTGGCGGCATCGTACGCGCGATCGCGCGCCGCGGCCGGTGTCGTCCCCAGCGCGGTGACGTTGAGGACGCGACCCCCGGCGGTGATCAGCTCTCCGTCGCGGTTGGCCGTGCCAGCGTGCGTGACCTCCGCCAGCTCGCTCGCGGCGCTGACCCCCTGGATCACGTCGCCCTTCGAGGAAGACCGTGGGTAACCGGCCGAGGCGAGGACCAGGGTCACGGCCCACTCCTCGGCGAACTCCGCCTCCACCCCCGCGAGGCCGCCGGCCTCGCGCGCGGCGAGACAGAGGTCGACCAGGTCGGAGCGCAGCCGCGGCAGCACCGCCTGCGTCTCCGGGTCGCCGAAGCGGGTGTTGAACTCGAGCACCTTCGGCCCTTCCGGGCCGATCATCAGGCCGGCGTAGAGGACGCCGTGGAAGGGACGTCCCCTGCGCGCCATCTCCGCCACCACCGGCCGGTGCACCGCCTCGACGATCTCCTCGACCCCGGTCGGACCGAAGCCGGGCACGGGGGAGTAGCTGCCCATGCCGCCGGTGTTCGGGCCCTCGTCGCCGTCGAAGATCCGCTTGTAGTCCTGCGCTGGTGCCAGCGGCACCACGTTCTCGCCGTCGCAGAGCGCCAAGAGCGAGAGCTCCTCGCCCTCGAGGAATTCCTCCAGCACGACGGTCGTCTCGCCGAAGCGCCGCTCGGTGAAGAAGACGCCGACGGCCTCGCGTGCCTCCGCCTCGCTCGCGCAGATGATCACCCCCTTGCCCGCCGCCAAGCCATCGGCCTTCAGCACGGCGGGGTAAGAGGCGCAGGCGATCTGCGCCAGCGCCTCCCCGTGGCTGCGCAACAGGGTGTGCGAGGCGGTCGGTACCCCGGCCTCTTTCATCAGCTCCTTCGCGAAAGCCTTCGACCCCTCGAGCTCAGCCGCCGCCGCGCTCGGTCCGAAGGCCGGCACCCCAGCGTTCTCGAGCGCGTCGACGACGCCCGCCACCAGCGCCGCCTCGGGACCGACGACGACCAGATCGACACCCCGCTCCTTGGCAGCCGCAACGATCGCCTCGACGTCGTCAGCCGCCGCCTCGGGCAGGCACTCGGCATCAGCCGCAATCCCCGCATTGCCAGGGGCACACAGCAGCTCCGGCGCATGCGCCGAGCGTCCCAGCGCCCGCACGATCGCGTGCTCGCGCCCACCGCCCCCTACGACGAGGATCTTCAACGACGCCGCCTAAAGCGAGCCGGCCAGCTCATCTGCTGGCATCGCCGCCAGCGTCTGGCTCGTCATCGTCCCGCGCGACCCCAGCTCAACCGACACCTTGGCCATCGTCTTCTCATCGGGCGCCTCGACGACCGTGACGAAGTCGTACTGCCCCAGCGTCGCGTACTGAGCCACCACCTTCGCCCCGATCTGCTCAACCTCGCTGTTCACCTCGGCAACCCGCCCAGGGTTGTTCTTCAGCGTCCGAATACCGTCGGCAGTCAAGTTGGTCAGCATCACATAGGTCGGCATCGCACTCTCCTCAGCTTTTAAAGGAAGGGCTTCGACCCTACGTTACGCAACCGAATCGGAAAAGGGCCACCCGTTATTCGTCGTAGCCCGCGTGCACGTGATCGCAATGATCCGATCGCGCGAAAGCCGGCCCCGGCCCGTCGACGTCGAAGCAGTAGATGAGCTCGCTGGGGTGAGCCGGGACGGGGAGGTAGGCGAGCGTGGTGGCCAGCTCCGCGCACGGAGCCGCGGGCGACGTGTCCGTGCAGGAGACTCCGTCGACGGCGGCGATGTCGATCGCCCGGCCGAAGTAGTGGTTGGAGAGGTTGCCTTCGACCGTGTACTGGGAGTGGTCGGAGCGCAGCGAGGAGATCGTCAGCTGGTGCTCCTGGGTGATCGCGCCGATCAGGCCGACGATCCGCGGGTCGAGCGCGCCGGTCGTGAGGTCGCGCAGCTCGAGCTCGTTGGAGAGCGTCAGGTTGTCCCAGTTGATCGGTGCGATCACCGCCTGCGGCAGCGTCAGCGACCACTCGACCGGCGTCACCGCGCATTTGCCTTCCAGCGCGTCCGCCTCGGCTAGGACGGCATCGACGTACCAGGAGGCATGGTTGTGGGCGAAGATCCCCGCTTGCAGGCTGCCACGCGACCAGATCAGCCGCGCCAGCGTCGCGGCCGAGTCGGCGGGGCTGGCGCGACGAATTCGCCCGTCTTCGTTGCCGTCGACCGCAAAATGCCCCCACTCGGTCGGGTCGAGGCCAAGCGGGCCGGAGCTGTGCAGTTGCTCCTTGCTCATGCCGTTACCGAAGTTCGACTCGAGCCGGGCAACGGCGGCGAGCGCCCAGACGCCGCGGCGGCCGAGGCCGTAACGGGCGGCGGCCTCCTCGAACGCCGCCAGGTACTCGCTCGGGACTCTCTCGCGCCAGGCCGGGGGCAGCTCGCAGTTCAGCTCCCGCAGCTGCGGAGTCAGTGAGAAGCCCGCGCCGCCGATGCCGCCGTAGCAGGCTGCATTTGCCAGGACGTCGGCGACGTACCAATCGGCGTGGTTGTAGGCGAAGATCGCGCCGTAGGTGTCCGCGGGCATTCCAGCAGCGCTGAGGTAGTTGGCGGCGGCGAAGATCGCGTCTTCGGGGTTGTAGGGGTCGGCGACCCCGTCGCCGTTGGCGTCGACGCCGTAGGCCTCCCAGCTGGATGGGATGAACTGCATCCAGCCGATCGCGCCGGCCGAGGAGACGTTGAGGTTCGTGCCGAAGGCCGTCTCGATCTCGTTGATCCCGGCGAGGACAGCGGCGCCCTGGGGGCCGAGCTCGTAGGCGGCGGCGGCGCGCTGGTAGATCGGGATCAGGACCGGCGGCACTCCGGAGGAGGCGCAGCTGGAGCTGGGGATCGAGGGAATTTCAAAGGTTTCGCTGGGCGTCGAGGGAACGACGGCACCGCCGTCGGGCTCGGGCTCGGGCGTGGGCTCTGTCTCCGGCGGCTCCGGCGCAGGCTCGGGGGCGGTGCCGCCGGTCGGGCCGGATTTCGGTGCTGTCGGCGCGACGAGCGAATCGTCCTGCTGGATGACCGGAGGGCTGGGCGCCGCCGGAGTGGGGGCGGGGGCGATCGTCCCGCTCGCCGGCTGCGACGGAGCTTCCGTCGCGGATTCGAGGGGTGCCGTCGGAGTCGTCTCGGCATCGGCGATTGGTGCCGCCAGCGCCGCGCCGATCGCGGCAGCGACCAGGGTGTTCCGGATCCTGCTCATCAGCCGAGCACGTCCGTCACTTGCCACCTGCCGGAGTCTCCGCGCCGCACGTCGATGCGCAGCTCGCTGGTGATGCCGACGCGCAGCAACGAGGCGCTGAGCGTGAAGGTCCCGCCGTTTCGCGGGCCGGGTACGACGTTCAGCACCTTCGCCTTGGGAACCTCGACGTTGGCGGGGAGGCGCGGCGGCCGTCGCAGCAGCGCCTGCGTGAGCTGCGGGGTGGCGGTGGCCGCCAGGGCCGTGCGGACTTTGGTGCTGGTGTCGCCGGTCTCGTAGAGGACGAAGGCCCCGGAGAAGCGCCGCGCGACATCGATCGCGGCCGGTCCGGGGTCCTCAACGGCGTCGTCCGACGACGAAGCCCCAGCGGCCGGCGAGGAGGACGAGGAGGAGGCAGTGGTGGAGCCTGGCACTGCTTCGGTATCGGCGACCGCGTCGGCGCCGGCGACCCCAGTGGAGTCCTCCTTCGCCCCCGGCGTGAAGTCCGGCGCCGCACCCTCCAGGACGGGTTCGGCAGGCTCGAGAGTCGGCTTCGGGGTTGTCGTCTCGACAGAAGAGCTGACTGGAGCGACAGCCACCGCAGAAGAGTCTCCGCCCTCCTTCGTGAGGCGAACCGCGCCGAGGGCGAGCGCGCCCGCCGCGAGCAGTGCGACGCCGCCGATGACTGCCGATCGAACGGGGGCATCCCGCTCGCGGAGCGGCCAGATCATGGCCCGCTCGATCACCCACGCCACTCGCTCGAACGGCCACCTGATTACGTCGAAGGCCCCACGCAGCAGGTCGGCGACCCGCCAGATCACCCCCTCCTCGAGTGCCCAGCCGGCGCTCCGCAAACTGGTTCGGAGCCCAGCCGAGATTGAGCGCATCCTGGGCGCTCCGCGCTCGGAGTCGATTTGGCGTCGTCGGATCATGCGTGGAAGCTTCCCAGCTTACGTCGGAATCTTGCCTGGATTCCTGAAGTCCGGCGCCTGGATTGCGTCTCTCACTCCCATCCCGGCGGCATTCTGGTGTACCTAATTAACCGTTTTGTAAATGCGTCGATGCGGCGACGCTAGGAAGCGCTGGCGGCAGCGCCCGCCGGCTCCGGCGCTTTCTCGAAGCTCAGCTCGCCGTCCGCAGCGTCGACCCGCACGACGTCGCCTTCGCGGAACTCGCCCTCGAGGATCTTCAGCGCCAGCTTGTCGACGAGCTGCTTCTGGATCACCCGCTTCAGCGGCCGCGCGCCGTAGGTCGGGTCGTAGCCGAGGTTGCCGAGCAGGGTGCGGGCGTCGTCGGTCAGCTCGACCTCGATCCCGCGCTCGCGCACCCGGCCGATCAGCTGCTCGACCTGCAGCTCGACGATGCGGCCGATGTCCTGCTTGGAGAGTCGGTGGAAGATCACCGTGTCGTCGATCCGGTTGAGGAACTCGGGCTTGAAGGTCGCCGCCAGCACCTCTTCGATCTGCTCGCGGATCCGCTCGTCGACTGACTCGGCGACGATGCGGTCGCTGCCGACGTTGGAGGTCATGATCAGCACCGTGTTGGTGAAGCTGACGGTGCGGCCCTGGCCGTCGGTGAGCCGCCCGTCGTCCATGATCTGCAGCAGGGTGTTGAAGACGTCGGGGTGGGCCTTCTCGATCTCGTCGAGCAGCACGACGGCGTAGGGCCGGCGCCGCACCGCCTCGGTCAGCTGCCCGCCCTCCTCGTAGCCGACGTACCCGGGCGGCGCCCCGATCAGCCGCGCCACCGTGTGCTTCTCCATGTACTCGGACATGTCGAGGCGGACGATCGCCTGCTCGGAGTCGAACATGAACTCCGGCCAGCGCCTTCGCCAGCTCGGTCTTGCCGACTCCGGTCGGGCCGAGGAAGAGGAAGGAGCCGATCGGCCGGTGCGGGTCCGAGAGCCCGGCGCGCGAGCGCCGCAGCGCGTTGGAGACCGCCTCGATCGCCTCGTCCTGGCCGATCACCCGCTCGTGCAGCCGCTCCTCCATGTGGATCAGCTTCTCGACCTCGCCCTCCATCAGGCGGCTGACCGGGATCCCGGTCCATTTGGCGACGACCTCGGCGACGTCCTCCTCGGTCACCTCCTCGGTCAGCATCGTGCCGCCGCCGGCGTGCAGCTCGGCCAGCCGCGCCTCCTGCTCGGCGACGGTCTTCTCCAGCTCGGGGATCTCGCCGTAGCGCAGCTTCGCCGCCCGCTCGAGGTCGGCCTCGCGCTCGGCCCGCTCGGCCTCGCGGCCGGCCTCCTCGAGCCGCGCCTTCGCCTCCTTGATCGAGTCGATCGCCTCCTTCTCGTTCTGCCAGCGGGCCTTCATCTCGCCGGAGCGCTCGCGCAGCTCGGCCAGCTCGGCCTCGAGCGCCTCCAGCCGCGCCTTCGAGGCCTCGTCGCTCTCTTTCTTCAGCGCCTCGCGCTCGATCTCGAGCTGCTGGATGCGCCGCTCGACCTCGTCGATCTCGGTCGGCATCGAGTCGATCTCGATCTTCAGCCGCGAGGCCGCCTCGTCGATCAGGTCGATCGCCTTGTCGGGCAGGAAGCGGTCGGCGATGTAGCGCTCCGAGAGGGTCGCGGCGGCGACGATCGCCGAGTCGGCGATGCGCACGCCGTGGTGGACCTCGTAGCGCTCCTTCAGCCCGCGCAGGATCGCGATCGTGTCGTTGATGTCGGGCTCGCCGACGAGCACCGGCTGGAAGCGCCGCTCCAGCGCCGCGTCTTTCTCGATGTGCTTGCGGTACTCGTCGAGCGTGGTGGCGCCGACCGCGCGCAGCTCGCCGCGGGCCAGCATCGGCTTCAGCAGGTTGGCGGCGTCGACCGCGCCTTCGGCGGCGCCGGCGCCGACGATCGTGTGCAGCTCGTCGAGGAAGAGGACGATCTGCCCCTCCGCCTCCTGCACCTCGGTGAGCACCGCTTTCAGCCGCTCCTCGAACTCGCCGCGGTATTTGGAGCCGGCCAGCAGCGAGCCGATGTCGAGCGCGATCACGCGCCGGTCGCGCAGGCTCTCCGGCACGTCGCCGTCGACGATCCGCTGCGCCAGCCCCTCGACGATCGCGGTCTTGCCGACGCCGGGGTCGCCGATCAGCACCGGGTTGTTCTTGGTGCGGCGGGAGAGGACCTGGATCACGCGGCGGATCTCCTCGTCGCGGCCGATCACCGGGTCGAGCTTGCCCGCCCCGGCCTCGGCGGTGAGGTCGCGGCCGAATTTCTCCAGCGCCTGGACGCTGTCCTCGGGGTTGGGCGAGGTGACGCGGTGCGGCCCGCGCACCTCGGCGATCGCCTTCTCCAGCGAGGCGCGGTCGGGGAGGAAGGCGGCGACGCCGGAGCCGCTCTCGGTCAGCGCCAGCAGGATGTGCTCGGTCGAGATGTACTCGTCGCCGAGCTTCGCCATCTCCTTCTCGGCCTGGCGCAGCGTCTGCGCCAGCGCCGTCGACATCCGCGGTTCCTCGCCGGCGTCGCTCAGCGTCGGCAGCGCGTCGATCACCTCGTGGGCCTTGGCCCCGATCGCCGCCGGGTCCTCGCCGAGCTTCTGCAGGATCGGCACGACCAGCCCGTCCTCCTGGACGAGCAGGGAGACCAGCAGGTGCGCCGGCGCGACCTCCGGGTTGTGCCGCGCGGTGGCCAGCTGCTGCGCGGCGGCAACCGCTTCCTGGGACTTGACGGTGAATCGATCCGGCTGCATCGACTTCTCCCTTCAGGAACCGCTGTTCCAGCGTCTCCGCCCGCCGTTTCAGCCGCTCGAGCTCCGCGCGCATCCGCTCGACCCGCTTCTCCAGCGCCAGCACCGTCTCCACCCCGGCCAGGTTCAGCCCCTGCTCGGAGGTCATCTGCTGGATCCGGCGCAGCCGCTCGACGTCGCGCTGCGAGTAGAGGCGCGTGTTCTTCGGCGAGCGCTTGGGCTCGATCAGGCCGCGCGCCTCGTACATCCGCAGCGTCTGCGGGTGCATGTGGGCCAGCTCGGCGGCGACCGAGATCATGAAGACGCCGCGCTCGTCGTCGATCCGGGTTTCGATCCTTTCCCGTCGCACCGGTCTCCGTCCGCCGTCGACGCTCATCGTGCAGCCGCCTTACTGAGCAGCTCCGCCCGCGGGTCGGCGCCGTTGAAGGCCTGCGGCCAGCTTCTCGGCCGCCTCCTCCTGCTCCTCGGTCAGCTTCTTCGGCATCTCGATCTCGAGCCGGTAGCGGATGTCTCCCTGGCCATGGCCGCGCGGCTTCGGCGCGCCCTCGCCGCGCAGCCGCTGGATCGAGCCGTGCTTGGTGCCGGGGCCGACCTTGATCTTCTTCGTCCCCTCCAGCGTCGGCACCTCGATCGTCGCCGCCGCGCAGCGCCTCGGCGATCGTGATCGGCACCGTCACCTCGAGGTTGCCGTCGTCGAGCCGCTTGAAGACCGGCGAAGCAGCCACGCGGGTGACGACGAAGAGGTCACCGGGGGGGCCGCCGCGCTGCCCCGCCTCGCCCTTGCCGGCGAGCCTGATGCGAGCGCCGTCCCTGACCCCGGCCGGGATCTTGACCTTGTAGCGCTTGGTCTGCTGGGTGAGGCCGGAGCCGCTGCAGGTGGGGCAGGGGTCCTCGATGATCTGCCCCTGCCCGCTGCACTGCGGGCAGGGCTGGCTGATCGAGAAGAAGCCCTGGCTCTGGGCGTCGATGCCGCGCCCTTCACAGCGCGGGCAGGTGACCGGGAAGGTGCCCGGTTTGGCGCCACTGCCGTGGCAGGTCGGGCAGCGTTCGGCCTTCGGCACGGTCACCTGGACCTGGGCGCCGTTGACGGCCTGGTCGAAGCTGAGGCTGATCTCGGTTTCGAGGTCGCGCCCGCGCATCTGTTGCGGCTGCCCGCGCCCACCTCCGCCGCGGCCGAAGAGATTGGAGAAGAGGTCGCCGACGTCGAAGCCGCCGCCCGCGCCCGCGCCGCCGAACGGGCCGCCGGGCCCGCCGCCGAAGCCGCCGAACACGCCGCCGCCCGAGTCGTACTCCTTGCGCTTCTCGGGGTCCGACAGCGTGTCGTAGGCGCCCTGAACCTCCTTGAACTGCTCCTCCGCCTTTGGGTCGTCGGGGTTGCGGTCGGGGTGGTACTCGCGCGCCAGCTTGCGGTACGCCTTCTTGATCTCCTCGTCGGACGCCCCCTTGGAGACGCCGAGCGTCTTGTAGAGGTCGTCAGCCAAGGGCCCTCCTCACTCGGCCACCACGACCCGGGCTGGCCGAATCAGCTGCTCGTCCAGCCGGTACCCCTTCTGCATCACCTCGACCACGACGCCGGACTCGACTCCGTCAGCTGGCCGAGTCGAGAGCGCCTCGTGTTCGGTCGGGTCGAACTTCTCCCCCTTCGGATCGACCGCCTCGACCCCGTTTCGCTTCAACGAGTCCCGCAAGCTCCTGAACACGAGCAGCACCCCATGCGCCAACCCGTCCTCCGAGTCCCCCTCTGGATCCAACCCAGCCGCCTGAATCGCCCGCTCCAGATCGTCCAAGACAGGAACTACCTCCCGAATCACCTCAGCTTTCCCTCGAGCGGCGGCAGCTTGGACGTCTGACGCCACGCGCTTCCGGTAGTTCTCGAAATCGGCCTTCGTCCTCTTGGCGAGGTCGAGATACTCGTCGCGCTCCCGCTCGGTATCGGCCAGAAGTGCATCGAGATCGCTCTCGACCCGATCCGCCTCTTCCGCGGGTGGCGTGGATGGCGGGGGGGTCGAGGACGCCCCCGCTCGCAGCGCCCCCCCGTCATCCGCGACAGGACCCGCGGTCGAGCGGTCCCGTCCCTCAGCGTCCTGCGCCTCCCTCATTTCTCGTCGCCCTCACCCTCGTCGACGACCTCGGCCTCGACCACTTCCTCCTCCTCGTCGTCACCTGACCCATTGCCCGACGCCCCGTCGCCGGATGCCGCAGCCTGCTCCTGCGCCGCCGCGTAGATCTGCTCCGACACCTTCTGGAAGGCGGCCGTCAGCGCCTCGGTCTTCGAGTTGATCTCCTCGACGCTGTCCGAGGCGAGGACCTCGCGCACCCCCTTGATCGCGGCTTCGATCTCCTCCTTCGCGTCGGAGTCGACTTTGTCGCCCAGCTCCTCGAGCTGTTTCTCGGACTGGTAGGCCGCGTTCTCGGCGAGGTTGCGCGCCTCGGCCAGCTCTCGCTGCTTGCGGTCCTCCTCGGCGTGGGACTCGGCGTCGGAGACCATGCTCTGGATTTCCTCCTCGGAGAGCCCGGAGCCGGACTTGATCTCGATTTTCTGCTCCTTGCCGGTGCCGAGGTCTTTCGCCATGACGTGGAGGATGCCGTTGGCGTCTATGTCGAAGGTGACCTCGATCTGGGGCAGGCCGCGTGGCGCCGGGGGGATGCCGGTGAGCTGGAACTTGCCCAGGCTCTTGTTGCCGGCGGCCATCTCGCGCTCGCCCTGCAGCACGTGGATCTCGACCGAAGGCTGGTTATCGTCGGCGGTGGAGAAGATCTCCGACTTCTTGGTCGGGATCGTCGTGTTGCGCTCGATCAGCTTCGTCATCACGCCGCCTTTGGTCTCGATGCCGAGGGTGAGCGGGGTGACGTCGAGCAGCAGCACGTCCTTGACGTCGCCGGCCAGCACCCCGGCCTGGATCGCGGCGCCGACGGCGACGACCTCATCCGGGTTGACGCCCTGGTGGGGGTCCTTGCCGGTCAGCCCCTTGACCCGGTCGCGCACGGCGGGCATCCGGGTCATGCCGCCGACGAGGACGACGTGGTCGATGTCGGTGCCGGCGTCCTCGAGCGCCCGTTTCACCGGTCCGACCACGCGCTCGAGCAGGTCGCTGGTCAGCTCGTTCAGCTTCGAGCGGCTCAGCTTCATGTCGAGGTGCTTGGGCTGACCCTCGACCGCGGTGATGAAGGGCAGGTTGATCTGCGTCTCCTGCGCCGAGGAGAGCTCGATCTTCGCTTTCTCAGCCGCCTCGTAGAGGCGCTGAAGCGAGTTCTTGTCGGCCCCCAGGTCGACGCCCTGGTCGCGTTTGAACTCGGCGACCAGCCACTCGACGATCGCCTTGTCCCAGTTGTCGCCGCCGAGGTGGTTGTCGCCGGCCGTCGCCTTCACCTCGAAGACGCCGTCGCCGATTTCCAGCACGGAGACGTCGAAGGTGCCGCCGCCGAGGTCGAAGACGAGGATCGTGTGGTCGGCCGTCTCCTTGTCCAGCCCGTAGGCGAGCGAGGCGGCGGTCGGCTCGTTGATGATCCGCTTGACCTCGAGGCCGGCGATTTTGCCGGCGTCCTTGGTCGCCTGGCGCTGGTCGTCGTTGAAGTAGGCGGGGACGGTAATCACCGCGCCGTCGACGGTCTCGCCCAGCTTCGCTTCGGCGTCCGTCTTCAGCTTCTGCAGGATCATCGCGCTGATCTCCGGCGGGCTGTACTGCTTGCCGCGCACGTCGACGCGGACGTCGCCGTTGGGCCCGGCCTCGACCTTGTAGGGGACGATCGTCTCCTCCTCTTTGACCTCCACCTCCTTGCGCCCCATGAAGCGCTTGATCGAGAAGATCGTGTTCTCGGGGTTCATTACGGCCTGGCGCTTGGCGACTGTGCCGACGAGACGATCGCCGGACTCGGTGAACGCCACCACCGACGGGGTCGTCCGCCCACCCTCCGCGTTCTCCAGCACGGTCGGCTCGCCGCCCTCCAGCACGGCTACGCAGGAGTTGGTCGTGCCCAGGTCGATCCCGATCGTCTTACCCACTATCAAGTACCTCCAGCTTGAGTTATCTCTGTTTCGATCCCGCCTAAAAAATCTAAGCGTCAGTATGGCAGATCACTAACCGAATGCAAACCTTTGCCTCGTATAGTGGGTTTGCGGGTAGCGGAGGCGCTTCGACGAATTCGACCCGGGCCGGTGGCGGGGTCGACGACGAAGAGGAGACGACTTTGATCCACGCTCACGTTCCGATCCGGTGGGCTGTGCCCATGCTTGTCCTCGCGATGCTCCTCGTGCCGGCCAGCGCAGGTGCGAAGACGGGCAAGCAGCAGAGCAAAGCCAGGGAAGTCAACGTGATGACCCGCAACCTCTACCTCGGCGCGGACCTCACGCCGGCGATCACGGCGCCCAATCGCGAAGCGTTCATCGACGCCAACGGGAAAATCCTCCGCGACGTCACCGCCAACGACTTCCCGGTCCGGGCAAAGGGACTGGCGCAGGAGATCCTGAAGAAGAAGCCCGATCTGGTCGGCCTGCAGGAGGTCGCCCTCTGGCGTACCGCGCCGCCGAGCCTCGAACCGCTGCTCAACACCGGCGCCAGCCCGACCGCGACAACGGTCCGCTACGACTACCTGACCGAACTTCTCGCGCAGCTCAACAAGGGCAAAGGGAAGCCCCAGTACCGGGTCGCCGTCTCGGAGGACGAGTTCGACTTCGAAGCGCCGGCCAACGAGAACGGCCTCCCCGGCGACGGGCCCAATGGGGCGATTCCCACCGCCGAGATCAACGGTCGCTTGACCATGCGCGACGTGATCCTGGTCCGCAACGGCGCCGGCGTCACCTTCAAACGCCCGCAGTCCGGTCACTTCACCGACCCCAACCTGCTTGTGGTGAGCGTCTCCGGCGTAAACGTCACCGTGACGCGCGGCTGGACGGCGATCGACGCCAAAGTACGCGGTGGCCAGCGCTTCCGTTTCGTCAACACCCACCTCGAGGCGTTCGACGACTCCAACCAGGTGCCGAGCATTCGCGCCCGGCAGGCGGCCGAGCTGGTCGCGCCGGGGGGCCCGGCCACCAGCAACCTGCCGGTTGTCCTGCTCGGGGACATCAACTCCGACGACGACACGGTCGAACCCGGCGATCAGCAGGCCTACCGCACCCTGCTCGGCGCCGGGCTGCGCGAGCGCAGCACCAACAAACCGCTCAGCTGCTGCCTCAAGTCGAGCCTGCTCGCGGTCGGCGCTGGTGGAAACGTCGCCGACTTCGACCATCAGGTCGACCACGTGATGACCCGCGACCCCAAAGAGGTGAAGCTGAAGACCTCAGCCGTCACCG
Source organism: uncultured Solirubrobacterales bacterium (assembly GCA_963843495.1). GTDB lineage: Bacteria > Actinomycetota > Thermoleophilia > Solirubrobacterales > 70-9 > VRUE01. The sequence continues at coordinate 87,830 of CAWJJX010000001.1, forward strand.
GCCGCCAGCCAGTCAACGGCTTCTGGGACTCTGACCACGCTGGCCTCTTCAGCAAGTTGCTCTTCAAGCGCTAGCCAGCGTCGCCGCCGGCGGGGCCTATCCCTCGCCGGCGGTGCGGGCTACGAATTCAGCCACTTCGTGGGCCTGCTCCTCGTTGAGGATGCCGCCGGGCATGCGGCCCGCCGTGGTCGTACTGTCGACGCCGTCTTCGATCGCGTTGAGGACCCGGCCCTCGGTCGCTTTGATCGTCGACGCTGCGGCTGAGCCTTCGGGCGGCCCGGAAGGCGCCAGCAGGACGTCGAGATCCGGCCCGTAGTTGCCGTCGCTGCCGGCGGCGTAGAGCGCGTGGCAGCTGCCGCAGTTGATCTGGAAGAGGGTTTGGCCGCTCTCCAGATCGGAGGGCACGGACTGGGCTCCACGAGCGGCGTCCCCGTCTGAGCGGAAGGCGAGCCACGGGATCAGAACCGCGAGGACGAGGACCAGCAGGCCGAAGACGATGAAGGTCTTTTTGCTCATTTGCGCCCGGCACGGTACCAGGGACACATCCGGCGCAGCTCGCATTCCCCGCAGCGCGGTTTTGGCCGGCAGACGGCCCGCCCGTGGCGGATCAGGTTCATGTGCAGCTCGTAGGCGTCGGCAGGGTCGACGACCGCCAGCATCTCGTCGTGGGCGCGCTCGAAGGAAGCCTTTTCGGGAAAGAGGGCGAGCCGGCCGCCGACCCGGTGGATGTGGACATCGACGGGGATTTCCGGAATGCCCCAGGTGAACATCAGCACGCAGGCAGCCGTTTTCCGCCCCACGCCGGGCAGCGAGACGAGGTAGGCCATCGACTCCTCGGGCGGTGACGTCTCGGTCCAGTCGAGATCGGGATGCACGCCCAGGCGCTCGAGGATCGCCTGGATCCGCGGCGCCTTCTGCTTGCCGAGGCCACCGGGCCGGATTGCCTCCTCAACCTCGCTCACCGGCGCGTCGCGGACCTCCTCCCAGGTGGGAAAGCGCTGGCGCAGCGCGGCGAACGCCCGATCGCGATTGCGGTCGTTCGTGTGCTGGGAGAGCACCGTCTTGATCAGCTCCGCGATCGGGTGCCCGTGCGGCTCGTTGACCGGCTGCCCGTACATCTCGCGAAGCCGGTCGCGAATCGCCCGTACCCGCCGCTTATCCGGCCGCCTCCATGCCATTCCCCGGCACCCTAGTCCGCCGTATGGTTCGCGAGATGGGGATCGAAGAGGGGGAGATCTCGGTCGACGGCGTGAGGGCCTTCTACCGACGGGTGCAGGGAGAGGGCACGCCGACCGTCTACTGCCATGGCAATCCGACGCACGGCGAGGACTGGATTCCGTTCCTGCGACGAGGAGGCCCCGCGGTCGCGATCGATATGCCGGGCTGGGGGAGGTCGGATCGGCCTGACCCGGTGCGCTTCGACTACTCGATGTACGGGCTTTCCGCCTTCCTCGAGAAGTGCCTCGCTGAGCTGGAGATTGGACGGCGGAAGCTCGTGGCGCACGATTGGGGCGGTCTTGCCTTGATTGGGGCGCAACGGCGACCCGAGCTGGTGGAGAAGCTCGTCGTGATCAATGCGGTGCCGCTGCTACCCGGGTACCGCTGGCACTGGATCGCCCGGCTCTGGCGACGCAAGCCGATCGGCGAGATCCTCAATCGCACGACGACGAAGCGGTCTCTGAGCCTGCTCCTTCGCCAGTCGCGCGGCGACGGCAGCCGGATGCCGAGCGAGTTCGTCGATCTGATCTGGCGCCACTGGGACCGGGGCACTCAACAGGCGGTGCTGGCCCTCTACCGTCACGCCGACCCCGATCGGCTGGCGAGCGCCGGCCGCGATCTGGGCGCCCTCACCTGCCCTTCGCTGGTTCTCTGGGGAGACCGCGATATCTATCTGCCGATCCGCTTCGCCGAGGCCTACGCCGAGGCTCTCCCCGACTCCCGTCTCGAGATCGTCTCAGGGGCGGGCCACTGGCCCTGGATCGACGACGCTCGAGCAGTCGACCGGGTCCTCGACTTCCTCGGTTAACGAGGGAATTACAATTGCCGGATGTCTCGTGCTTTTGAAGCCGTTACGGCGAGGCTGCCCCAAGGGTGGGGCGACCTCGGCCGCCAGGTCGGCCTGCTGCTGATCGTCGACCTCATCTACGAGACGGCGCGCGGGGTCGCCGAGGGCCAGCACGGCCCGGCCTTCGCCCACGGCCAGGCGATCATCGACCTCGAGCGCGGCACCCACACCTTCTTCGAGCCCGCCATGCAGGAATTCTTCATGCAGGCCAACTGGCTGATCGACTTCGCCAACCAGGTCTACATGAACAGCCAGTTCGCGATCGTGCTCGGCTTCTTCTTCTGGGTCTACTTCTTCCGCAACGACGCCTACTACTTCATTCGCAACATGTTCATGGTCTCGATGGGCCTCGCCGTGATCGGCTACACGCTCTACCCCACCGCGCCGCCGCGGCTCTACCCGGAGTACGGCTTCGTCGACACGATCAACAGCTTCTCCAGCGTCAATCACGACTCCGCCCTGGTCAAGCTTTTCATCAACCCTTATGCGGCGGTGCCCAGCATGCACTGTGCCTTCGCGGCGATGATCGGCGTCAGCGGAGCGAGGCTGGCGCGGCACGGAGTCTCGCGTGCCTTCTGGATCGCCTGGCCGCTGCTGGTCGCCTGGGTCGTCGTCGTCACCGGCAACCACTACTGGGCGGACATCCTGCTGGGCTGGATGGTCGCCGCCGCCTCGGCCCTGGTCGCGCAGCGACTGCTCGCCCGCGCCCGCCCGCACGCCTGGGCCTGGCGCTACGACCGGGTCCCAAGGGAGGCGGAGGCCTAAATTCCAGGCCCCGCGCCCGATAGCCTGATCACAATGGAATCGTCGGCGCCCCCGAGGGCGCCTGGTGGCCGCCGCAACGGCCGCCAGGCCCGCAACGGCCAGGAGCTTCGCGCCTACGCCCGCGATCGCCTGATCGAGTCCCGCCTCACCCCGAACGCGATCTCGATCGCCGGCTTGATCGGCAACCTGGTTGCCGCCGTCCTGGTCACCCAGCGTCTCTTCTTCCTCGCTGGCATCGCCTTCATCCTCGGCTCGGTGATGGACACGCTCGACGGGCGCTACTCGCGCATGTCGGGCAAGGGGACGCTCTTCGGCGCCTTCCTCGACTCAACCCTCGACCGGATCGAGGAGGGGATCGTGCTGGCCGCCGTTGCCGGCTACTTTGCCGCCAACGGCGAGGACTTCGCCGCCGCGATGTGCGTCGTCGCCGTCCTCGGCTCGCTGATGGTCTCCTACACGCGCGCCCGCGCCGAGGCGCTCGGGGTCGAGTGCAAGGTGGGGTTGGCGACGCGTCCCGTGCGGGTAGTCATACTCTCCGTCGGACTGGTCTTCGCCAAGGGCGCCGGGCTCGGCGATTTCGAGCTGCTGGCCCCGGCGGTCTACCTGATCGCGGCGCTGACCATCGTCACGACGATCCAGCGTGTATGGCACGTCCGAAACCAGCTTTCAAACGAGGCCAGCGGCCCCGCCGACCTGTAACCAGCCGCGGCGGCGGGTGTGCTTTGCCACCTAGCCAGATCGAGGAAGGACTTCGAATTACATGAGCGATAGCAACGGAGCAAGCGGCAGCAACGGCGCGGGGCGGGCGGACGACGGCAAGGTCCGCGTCGCGATCGTCGGCGTTGGCAACTGCGCCAACTCCTTCATCCAGGGCGTCCAGTACTACAAGGACGCCGACCCCGCCGAGGAAGTGCCTGGCCTGATGCACGTTGACCTCGGTGGCTACCACGTCCGCGACGTCGAGTTCGTCGCCGCCTTCGACATCGACTCCGAGAAGGTCGGCAAGGATCTCTCCGAGGCGATCTGGTCGGGCCAGAACGACACGATCAAGTTCGCCGACGTGCCCAGCCTGGGGGTCAAGGTCGAGCGCGGCATGACCCACGACGGCCTCGGCAAGTATCTGAAGGAGAAGATCACCAAGGCGCCGGGCGAAACCGCTGACGTCGTCGGCATCCTCCAGAAGACCAAGGCGGACGTGCTGGTCTGCTACCTGCCGGTCGGTTCCGAGGAGGCGACCAAGTGGTACGTCGAGCAGGCGCTGAAGGCGGGCGTTGGCTTCGTCAACTGCCTTCCCGTCTTCATCGCCCGCGAGGACTACTGGGACAAGCGCTTCAAGGAGGCGGGCCTGCCGATCATCGGCGACGACATCAAGTCGCAGGTCGGCGCGACCATCGTCCACCGCCAGCTCGCCCGCCTCTTCCACGACCGCGGCGTGCGGGTCGAGCGCACCTCGCAGCTCAACGTCGGCGGCAACATGGACTTCTACAACATGCTCGAGCGCGAGCGGCTCGACTCGAAGAAGATCTCGAAGACCAACGCGGTGACGTCGATCATGGGGCACGAGCTGCCCGCCGAGGACGTCCACGTCGGCCCCTCCGACTACGTCGCCTGGCTCACCGACCGCAAGTGGGCGCACATCCGGCTCGAGGGCAAATCCTTCGGCGACGTGCCGCTCAACGTCGAGCTGAAGCTCGAGGTCTGGGACTCGCCGAACTCGGCCGGGGTCGTCATCGATGCGGTGCGGCTGATCAAGCTGGCGCTCAACAACGGGATCGCCGGTCAGCTCGACGGACCGTCCAGCTACCTGATGAAGTCGCCGCATTCTCAGCGGCCTGACGACGAAGCCCGCGAGCAGACCGAGGAGTTCATCGCGGCCAACGCGCGCGGCAAGTCGGCGGCGCCGGACACAGCAGCGAAGGCAGAGGCCTGAGACAGAGGCTCGCCGCGTGCGGCGGGCCTCTTATGCTGCCCGCAAGTGTCGGCTGAACGCCTCTCGATAGTCCAGGTCACGCCCTACCGGCGCGCCACCGAGAACCCGGTCAACCGCTACATCCGGCGCGTCGCCGAGGAGCTCGAGCGGCGCGGGCACAAGGTCGTGGTTGCCGGCATCGGCGATCAGGTCAAAAAGCTGCTGCGCGCGACGCCGGCCGACGTCGTCCACGTTCACGAGCCCTTCGCTCCCCGGGTCTCCTCGTCAGCGTTGCGTTACTCCTCCGCGCTCAACGTGGCGACCTTCCACGCTCCGCAGGAGCGGGTGCTCTCGACGCAGGTCGCCCGGCCGCTGGTCGAGATCTTCTTTGGCCGTCTCGACGCCCGCACGGTGACCACCCCGCAAACCGCGGGGCTGCTGGAGCGCTACTTCCCGGCCTCCTACGAGTTGGTCGAGCCGGCGGGGGACGGCCGCGATTGGTCGCAGGTGGCAGATCAGCTGGAGGCGATCTACCTGCGCCTCGCCGCCCGTCGCCACGATCCCAAGGGCGATTCTGAGGTTCGGCGCCGCATCTCCCGGCGGCCGCTGATCGAGGTCGACCTGCACATGCATACCGACCACTCCCCCGATTGCGCGACCCCGGTCGAGGTCCTGCTCGAGACCGCCCGTGACCGCGGGCTCGGCGCGATTGCGGTGACCGATCACAACGAGGTCTCGGGCGCATTGGAGGCACGTCGGATCGCTGAGCAGACGGGGGAGATCAAGGTGATCGTCGGCGAGGAGGTGAAGACAGCGAAGCAGGGCGAGGTGATCGGGCTCTTCCTCGAGGAGAAGATCCCGCGGGGGATGACGATGGCGGAGACGATCGCAGCGATCCGGGAGCAGGGGGGGCTCGTCTACGTCCCACATCCGTTCGACCGCTTCCACTCGGTCCCCGACTACGAGCACCTGCTCGACATGGTCGAGGAGATCGACGTGCTCGAGGTCTTCAACCCGCGCGTCGCGCTGACGGCCTTCAACGAGGAGGCCGAACGCTTCGCCCGCAAGTACCGGATCGTCCCGGGGGCCGGCTCGGACAGCCATGTCGCCCAGGGTCTCGGCAGCGTCCGCGTGCGGATCCACGACTTCGACGGGCCGGCGGAGTTCCTCGCGGCGATGCGTGACGCCGACATCACCCGCAAGCACAAGAACCTCGTCTACGTGCAGGCGCTGAAGCTGCTGCAGACGACAGGTCGCTCGAAGGCGCCGAAACGGAGCGTGCCGGAAGCCAAGCCGGTACGGGGCGGGAAGCCGAGGCGGCGCCGTTCGGCGAGCAAGAGCTGATGCAGGCGGGCCGCTCGAAAGGAGGCGCGGCCGGCCCGTCAAAGAGAGCGCCGAGCATGCCGGCGACCGACGACGAGATCAGGGAGAAGTACCTCGAGCGCGCGATCCGCGAGCTCAACCAGCTGACCCACGAGCTGCAGGCCTGCCCCCACTGCCCACGCGGAAAGCTGATGCCGGTGCTGGGCTCAGGTCACCCCCAGGCCGACGTCTTCATGCTCAAGCACGCGCCGGCGGCGGCCGAGATCGAAGAGGGCGTCGCCTTCTACGGCCGTGCCGGGAACGCGCTGATGAAGAGCTTCAAGCGCCTCGGCATCGACCCGCTGGTCGTCTACGGCACCCTCTGCGTCAAGTGCCCGATCGGCGAGCCCGACCTCGCCGCCGAGGAGTGCCTGCGCCGCGTGATCGAGGAGATCGCGATCGTGCAGCCGAAGATCGTCGTCGTCATGGGCGAGCCCGCCCTGCGCACCCTCAACGGCCTCGAGGTTCCCCTCTCCCGCCCGATCGAGCCACGCGAGGGCGAGGTCCAGGCCTTCACCCCGACCGTCGACGCCCTCTACACCCCCGACATCGACGACTCCCTCGACGAAGAGGGAGCAAAGCAGCGCTTCTGGCGGTCCTTCAAGGTTCTCGGCGACTGGTACGAGGACCTGCCCCCGTACTGACGGGCGGCGGTCAGCCCCCCGCGGGCACGTCTGCTTCCCGCCGACCGTCAGCCCGGCGTGCTCCGTCTAGAACCTGTTCGGGGGCGCTCTTGGGGGAGAGGAAGCGGTCAATGGCCGCCAGGGCTAGGGCTGAGATGACGAAGGTGAGGTGGATGATCGTCTGCCAGAGCATCGTGTCGGAGGAGGTGTTGGCTGCGTTGATGAAGGTCTGCAGGAGGTGGATCGAGGAGATGCCGACGATCGCCATCGCCAGCTTCACCTTGAGCACGTTGGCGTTGACGTGCGAGAGCCACTCCGGCTGGTCGGGATGATTCTTGAGGTTGATCCGCGAGACGAAGGTCTCGTAGCCGCCGATGATCACCATGATCAGCAGGTTGGCGATCATCACCACGTCCACCAGCCCGAGCACGAGCAGCATCACCTCGTTCTCGCTCAGGTGACCGGCGTCGGTGACCAGGTGCCATAGCTCCTGCATGAAGCGCCAGACGTAGACCCCCTGGGCGGCGATTAGGCCCAGGTACAGAGGCGCCTGGAGCCAGCGGCTGATGAAGATCGTGCTGCCGACGGTGCGCGCCAGCGGCCTGTCTATTTGGGCTTCGGCGGCGATGGCGGCGCATCCTAGCCGGAATTCCTGAGGGAGCCCTAAGGGCCGATCCCACTAGGCGATCGCTAGGGAGCGGCCGCCTCGGCGACTGCGGTCATCGTCTCCACCTTTGCGCTCGCCAGGCCCCTGACCACGACTGTGTCGAGGGCGGTGTAGGAGGCCAGAGACTTCCCGGCAGCGTCGGAGTCGACGGCGGCTACGCCGACCGTGCCCTCGGGCTCGGCGAGGCGGGCGAAGTGGTTGCGGTAGCCGTCATGGAGATCGCGGTAGAAGGACTCCTCCTTGGCGAGGCGCTCAGCGGCGTCCGGGCCCACGGCGGTGCGGACGTAGCCGAAGACCGGTGGGGTGTCGCGGCCGGCGTCGCGGGCGCCGGCGTTGACCTTCTGGCGGGCGCCGGCGGCGAACTCGGGGGTCATCCAGTTGAAGAAGACGCCGTCATAGGAGGCGCCGGCGAGGGCGCACATCTTCGGCCCCATCGCGGCGAGGACGAGGCGGACGCCGGGCAGCACCTCGCGGAGCTCGGGCAGCGCCTCGCGCATCCGCGTGAGCGGCTTCTCGGAGAAGCCGGCGCCGACGCCGAGCCAGAGGCGGGCGGGATCGAGGCCGAGCCGCTCGACGTCAGCGGCGATCGCCTCGGGCGGCGTGCGGTCGAGGGCGATCACGGCGACGCCGAGGTCCACGTCGGGAGCGGCCGTGCCGAACTCGGCCAGGGTCTCCAGTCCTTTAGCGCCCGGGTGGTCGTTCGACCACATCGAGCTGTAGCTAAGCTCGGCGCAGCGCTCGGCCAGCGGTTGCGCCACGTCGGGATCGAGACCGGCTGCCACCCCAAAGCCTCTACTTTGCCCCTCGCTCATGGCGCGAAGGCTATTGCCTGACGGATTGTGCAAAGTCGTGACACTTTTCTAACATTCACTCAACCTCAGACAATACATTTCGCGATAGCCTTGCTAGCGATGGCACAGAAATGGCTTGAAAGGCGAGTTGACAATCTGGAAAGGCGACTCGATCGTGAAATCGTCCGCCTTGGTGATGAAGTGCGTGATCTCCGTCGGGAAATGTGGTCGGACTCCAACCGGCTGAGACGCGAGATGATCGATTTGCGATTCCCCAATGAGCTAAGGCGTAACTGCCGCTCCTAGTCAGTAGCTAGCTCCAGCAGGGCCACGCACTCGATGTGCGGGGTCTGGGGGAACATGTCGACTGGCTTGACGCGGCGCAGCGTGTAGCCGGCCTCGACCATCTGCGCGGCGTTTGGCGCCAATGTCGTCGGGTTGCAGGAGACGTAGACGATCCGCTTCGCCTCGCACTCGAGCACCCGGCGGACGATCTTCTGCGAGAGGCCTGCACGGGGGGGGTCGAGGACGACTACATCGGGCTTGCCGGCCCGCTCGATCAGGGGGCGCACGCCGGTGCGGGCGCTGCCGGCGAGGAAGTGGGCGTTCTCGATCTTGTTGCGCTCGGCGTTGCGCTCCGCGTCGGCGATCGCCTCGGGGACGATCTCGATCCCCCAGACCTCGCCTGCCTGCTTCGCCATCGAGAGGCCGATCGTGCCGATCCCGCAGTAGAGGTCGAACACCTTCTCCTTGCCGCTGAGTCCCGCGTACTCCGCGGCGACCGCGTAGAGCTTCTCCGCCATCTCGGTGTTGGTCTGGAAGAAGGCGCCGTGCGACATCTCCAGGCGCAGGCCGCAGAGCTCCTCGCGAAGGTGCTCATCGCCGAGGACTCCAGTGGGGCCGTTGGTGCCGCCCGAGTCGCCCTCGATCACGGTGTGCAGGTCGACCGGCGGTTTCGGGAAGCCTGCGGCGGAGGTGACGAGCCGGGTCTGTATCTGACCCGTGCGCCAGCCCTCGCGCACGACCAGGTTTCGCAGCACGCCGGTGCTCTCTCGCGCGTCATAGGCGGGCACGGACTCGAGCCGGGCCCAGTCGCGGACGGCGTTGCGTGCCGCGTTTCCCCGCTCGGAGGCGAGCTGGCAGTCCTCGACTCCGACGATCAGGTCCCAGCGGCCGCGGGCATGGAAGCCGAGGGTCGGCTCCCCCTCGCGCTCGCCGAAGGAGTACTCGAGCTTGTTGCGGTAGCGCCACTCTTCCAGCGCCGGCACGATCTCCTCCAGCTCGAAGCCGTCGAGTCCGCCGATGCGTCGCAGCGCCTCGTCGACCTGCTCGCGCTTCTGGCCCAGTTGCCGATCGTAAGGGAGCCCCTGCCACGGCGCTCCAGGGCACGGCTCGCCGTCGTGCACACAGCGATCGGCAATGCGGTCGGCCCCCGGGCGCAGCAGCTCGACCGTACGCGCCTCGGCGAAGCGCCGCTTCGCCTTCGTGATCTCGGCCCGAACCCGATCGCCGGGCAGAGCACCGGCGACGAAAACGACCATGCCCTCGAGGCGCGCGACGCCACGCCCGCCGAAGGCGAGGGAATCGATCTCGACCTCGAGCAGCTCGCCCCGGTGCCTGCGAGACGCAGGCCTCTCGCCGGTGGCCTGCTCCACTAGCCGAGTTTCTTGCGCGCGCGGCGAGCGGCCTGGGTCGCCTGTTTGCGCACCGGCTCGGCGCGCCCACCCACCTCGCGCCGCGCCTGCTGGATCAGCCGTTCCAGCTCCTTCAGCAGAGAGTCGGTCTGCCTGCGGCCCTTCTTGACCAGGTCCGAGAGCATCTTCTCGGCGTCGCCCCGAGTCATCCGGCCGCGTTTCACCGCGTCGTCGACGACCTCCTGCAGGCGGTCCCGGCTGAGGGTGACGCTGCGCTCGAGGCTGTCGCGAAACTGCTCGACGCTCTTGTCCAGACCGATCGTTCGGCCGTTGTTCCTCGTGCTGGTTTTTTTCCCAGCTTTCGCTTTTTTCGTCGGGGGTTTGCGGCCTTTGGTTTTTTTGGCGCTCGCTGCAGATTTCGTTTTCTTGGCTTTTTTCGCCGTGGTCTCTTTTTTCGCGGCCATGCTCGCCTCCTGATCGTCGCGCAGTGTGGATTGACTATCGCATCCGCATGCCCTACCCGGTCGCCGGGGTCGCGAAGCTCGCCCCGACGGGAGCATGGTCGGAAAGGCGCAGGGCAAGTCCGGCGCGGCGCAGCTCGCGCTGCTCGGGTGGCCAGGGCGCCGGGGGGTCCCTGACCTCCAAGCCCCGCGCCAGCAGGTGATCGATCGCGTAGGGCCCCGTCGCCCCAGCGAGGCCGAAGCGCTTCCGCAGCTCTTCGAAGACGCCGGCATCCTCCGCTGGGCGCAAATTGAGGTCGCCACCGAAGAGCAGCGGCGCTTCCCCCGCCCACTCGCTCGCCGCTCGCGCCCCCCGCAGCACGTCTTCGGTGGCGAGCGCGGGCCGGTCGTTTGTCGCGTGCAGGTTGGCGACGCAGACGCCCGAGGCCGTGCGAGTGAAAGCCATCGCGCGGCGCTCCGGCTTGCCTTCGCGGATGGTAAGCCGACGTCGCTCCACGATCTCTCCAAGCGGGCCGTCTGTGCCCACCAGCGTGAGGTTCGAGCCGCCCTCGCCGGAGGCGATCAGGTCGGGGTTGAGACTCGCGGCGAAGCGACGCAGGGCGCCGAAGCTGTTGCGCGAGGTGAGGACCCGATGCGCCGCCGCGCTGCAGGCATGGGCGAGCAGCTTGGCGAAGGGCGGAGGGCACTCCTGCAAAAGCGCGACATCCCACTCGGCGTCCGCGAGCACCGCCGCGAACTCCGCGCTGAGGTCCCGGTTGACCTGCACGTGGGTGGCGTTCCGCTCCGTGACTCGAAACAGGCGCGAGCGCCATGTGAAGAGGCCGGGGTCGGGGGGGAAGTCGCGGCCGTGGAAGAGGTTCCAGCTGACAGCGGTGAATTCCACCGCCGTAGTATCCGCTGCTTGACGCGGCATTTCCTCACAGGCGAAGAGCTCGGCGCTTTCGAGCTGTCCAAGCTGCTCGACCGCGCGGCGGCGTTGAAGGCCGGGCGGCGCGGGGGCTCGGCGTGGACTCTCTCGCGGGTCGAAGCATCGCCCTCGTGTTCCAGAAGCCCTCGACGCGGACGCGGATCTCCTTCGAGGTCGGCGTCGCCGAGCTGGGTGCGACGCCGGTCGTCCTGCGTAGCGACGAGCTGCAGCTCTCCCGCAACGAGTCGGTTGGCGACACCGCTCGCGTGCTCTCCCGCTATGTCGACGCGATCGTGATCCGCTCCGGCTCCCACGAGGCTGTCGCCGAGCTCGCTGATGCCGCTGAGGTGCCGGTGGTCAACGCCCTCACCCCGCTCCACCATCCCTGCCAGGCGCTGGCGGACCTGCTTACTTTGGGCGAGCGCCGCGGCGACCTCGCCGGGGCGCGGCTCGCCTACGTCGGCGACGGCAACAACGTCGCCCGCTCGCTGGCGATCGCGGGGGAGCTCGCTGGGGTCGAGGTCGTGATCGCGGCGCCCCCGGGCTACCAGCTCGAAGAGGGCCACGGGGCGAGATTGACCGACGATCCCCGCTCCGCTGCTGCCGCCGCCGACGCGATCTACACCGACGTCTGGGTAAGCATGGGCGACGAGGCGGAGGCCGAGCGCCGCCGGGCGGATCTGGCGCCCTTCCGCGTGGACGCCGATCTCTTGGCGGCCGCCGCAGACGACGCGATCGTCCTGCACTGCCTGCCGGCGCACCCCGGCGAGGAGATCACCGCCGACGTCCTCTACGGCGAGCGCTCCGCCGTCTGGGACCAGGCCGAGAACAGACTGCACACGCAGAAGGCGCTGCTCGAGCTGCTGCTCTCCCCCTGATTCGTCGTGTATCCCGAGATCCACATCGGCCCGGTCACCCTGCAGACCTTCGGCCTGATGTTCGCGCTCGCCTTCCTTGCCGCCGGAGCGCTGATCGCCAAGCGGCTGAGGGAGATCGGCAAGCCGGTCGACTGGGCTTACGAGATGGGCTTCGCTGCGCTGCTCGGCGGCATCGTCGGCTCGCGCCTCTACTTCGTGATCCAGAACTACGACGACGTCAAGGACGACCTGCTCGGCAACCTCCTCTCCGGCTCCGGCCTGGTCTGGTACGGCGGCGCGATCGGCGGCGCCCTCGCGGTCCTCGCCTGGGCCTGGTACCGCGGTTTCCTCGGCCCCGCGCTGTTCGACCTCGCCGCACCGGCCCTCGCCCTCGGGTACGCGATCGGGCGCTGCGGCTGCCAGCTCTCCGGCGACGGCGACTACGGCAAGCCCTGGGACGGGCCCTGGGCGATGTCCTATCCCGACGGGACCGTTCCCACCGACAGCACCGTGCACCCGACGCCGGTCTACGAGACGCTTGCCATGGGTCTCGGCGCCTGGGTTCTCTGGCAGCTGCGAGACCGCTTTCGCGCCGGCGTGCTTTTCGCCATCTACCTCGTCTACGCCGGTGCCGAGCGCTTCCTGATCGAGTTCGTTCGCCGCAACGAGGACGTCGCGCTCGGGCTCACCGCCGCCCAGCTGGAGAGCCTCGCAATGGTGCTGGCGGGCATGGTGTGGATCGCGATCGTGCGGCGTCGACACGGTAGCCTGTCGCCCGTGGCCTCCACCGATCCGATCGCGCCCGCTGCCGGGTTGTAACCGTGGAAGTCCGAAACGAAGGAGGGTCGGTTGTGGCCAACGCCGACGAGATGGTCAAGCAGGCGGCCAAGTCGATCGCCGCCGCCGGATGCGAGGCGCCCGAGCTCGACGCGAAGGTTCTGGTGGCGAAAGCCCTGAGGATGAGCGTCGACGACCTCGCCCTCGACGGTGACACGCCGGTCTCGGCCGAAGTGAAAGCCAAAATCGAACAGTTGGCATTGCGCCGCAGCGAACGCGAGCCGCTCGAGTACATCCTCGGCAGCTGCCGCTTCCGCCAGATCGAGATTGGTGTCGACGAGCGGGTTCTGATCCCGCGACGCGAGACCGAGCTACTGGTGACGGTCGGCACCGAGCTGCCAGACGGCAGCCGCGTGCACGAGGTTGGCACCGGCTCCGGCGCGATCGCCCTTGCGTTGTTGAGCGAGCGACCGGACCTCCATGTCACCGCATCGGACCTCTCGCCGGAGGCGGCCGAGAAAGCACGTGAGAACGCCGAGCGCCTCGGCATCGACCTGGATGTGACCGTGGCCGAGGGAATCCCGAATGGCCTCGAGAGCGCCGACCTGCTGATCGCCAACCTGCCCTACATCACCACCGGCACGATCGGCGAGCGCTCGCCCGAGATCCTGCGTGAGCCGGAGATCGCCGTGCAGGCGGGGAGCGGCGAGGATGGGCTCGGTGTGATCCGCGCCTTGATCGCCGAAGCCCCAAGCGGCTGGAGAATGGCGCTGGAGCACGACACCCACCACGGCCCGGCGATGCGCGAGCTGCTGCGCGACGCCGAGACGCGGCTCGATTACCGCGGCGACGAGCGGGTGACGGTCGGCCTGGTGCCGTGAGCGACGGCGCCCCCGCGAAGGCCGAGCCTTCGGAGGGCTCCCCGGAGAAGATTCGCCGCGAGAAGCTGGAGCGACTGCGGGCGGAAGGGATCGAGCCCTTTCCCCATGAGGGATTCCCCGACCGGGACAAGATCGAGGCGATCCAAGAAGCGCATGACCCCGAGCAGCTCGGAGAGGGCGAGCACGCTGAGCACGCCTACCGGATCGCAGGTCGCGTGGTTGGCCGCCGCGGCCACGGCAAGACGATCTTCCTCGACGTTCGCGATCTGACCGGGGCGATCCAGGCCTACGCCCGCGTCGACGCGCTCGGCGAGGAGGCGTTCGGCCGAATCGACGACCTCGACATCGGCGATGCCGTTGGCGTCGAGGGGCCCCTCTACGTGACCAAGCGCGGTCAGCTTGCCCTGGCGGTGCGGGAGTGCACGCTGTTGGGCAAGGCGCTGCGCGACCCGCCCGACCTCTTCCACGGCATCTCCGATCCCGAGGTGCGCTACCGCCAGCGCGAGCTCGACCTGATGGCGAACGAGCACTCGCGGAAGACCTTCCTCTTGCGGGCGAAGCTGGTCGCGGCGATCCGCAACTACCTGAACGAACGCGACTTCGTCGAAGTCGAAACGCCGATCCTGCAGACGCTCGCCGGCGGTGCCGCAGCTCGGCCGTTCACGACCCACCACCATGCGCTGAATCGGGAACTGTTCCTGCGCACTGCGACCGAGCTCTACCTCAAGCGGGCGATCGTCGGTGGCTTCGAGAACGTCTATGAGCTGAGCAGGTTCTTCCGCAACGAGGGCATCTCACCCAAACACAACCCCGAGTTCACGATGCTCGAGTGGTTCCTCAGCTGCGCCGGCTACGAGGGCGTGATGGCCTTCGCCGAGCAGATGCTCTCGACCGTGGTCGAGCAGGTGCTGGGAACGACCGTGGTCGAGCGCGACGGTCGCGCGATCGATTTCAAGGCCCCGTGGAAGCGAATCACCCTGCGCGACGCGATCCGCGAGGAGACCGGCGCCGACATCCTCAGCGCCAGCCGCGACGAGCTGGTCGAGCTGCTCGACGACGACGTCGACCCGGGGGCGGACTGGGCCTGGATCGTCGACGAGATTCAGGCCAAGCTGATCGAGCCGAAGCTCATCCAGCCCACCTTCCTCGTCGACCTGCCGCGCGAACTCTGGCCCACCGTGAAGCCCGTGCCCGAGCATCCCGAGCTGCTGGGCGAGGCGTTCGACGGGGTCGTCGACGGGATGGAGATCATCGGCGGCGGCACCGACACCAACGACGCCGATATGCAGCGAGAGAACTTCGTGCGCCAGCGTCAGCGCCGGCACCCCGAGAGCAAGGAGGCGCCCTATCCAAGCGACGACGAGTTCGTGCGAGCGCTCGAATACGGTTCGTTGCCCGCGGGTGGCTCGGGCATCGGCATCGATCGACTGACGATGATCCTCGCTGGCACCGAGAACCTGCGCGACGTGATCCTCTTTCCCTCGATGCGTGCCGCCGAGCGCTGACCGCTAGCGACACCTAGAGCGCGGCGTGGAGGAGGCCGCCGTCGAGCGGGATGACGGTGCCGGTTAGGTAGGCGGCGCGCTCGGAGCAGAGAAAGGCGACCAGGTCGCCGTACTCGGCGGGACGTCCGAGGCGCGCGGCCGGGACTTCGCGCCGCGCCGCCTCCTCAGCGGCCTCGATCGAGCCGATGTTGGAGATGAGCCGGTCCGTCGCGAAGCGGCCGGTGGCAACGGTGTTGACGGTGACCCCGTCGGTGGCAACCTCGCGCGAGAGCGTCTTGAAGAAGCCGACAGCCGCCATCCGGTGCGAGTTGGAGAGGTTGAGGCCAGGAATCGGCTCCCGTGTCGCGCTGGAGCCGACGTTGACGATGCGGCCCCACCCACGTTCGCGCATTCCCGGGAGGACCGCGCCGACGAGTACGCGTGGCGCCAGCACCAGCGAGCGGTAGGCGACCTCCCACTGGTCGAGCCCGTGGTCGAGAGCCCCGCCCAGAGGGGGACCGCCGGTGTTGGTGACGAGGATCTCCACCGGCCCCAGCCGGTCCGCGACCTGGTCTGGCAGGGTGGCGAGCCGGTCGAGCTCCGCTGTGTCGGCGACGAAGGGCGCCGCGTCGGCGATCTCGGCCGCCGCCTCGTCGAGCTTCTCGGTCGAGCGGCTCGCGATCGCCACGCGAGCTCCCTCGCGCGCCAGCGCGGCGGCGATCGCGCGGCCGATGCCACGGCTGGCGCCCATCACCAGGGCGACTCGCCCGTCGAGTTCCAGCTCCACGGGTGCGATTCTTCCACGGGGCCGCGCCTCATCGCTTGGCGACGTGTTCCATAATCAAGGGACTGGGCGGTTAGCTCAGCTGGGAGAGCGCCTGCCTTACAAGCAGGAGGTCGCTGGTTCGAGCCCGGCACCGCCCATTAACGGAAAACCGTTCGAACCTTAACATGTTTTCGTGACGTATTCGATATCGTGACCTACGGGGAGCGGGACTGGAGAGAGAGTCGATGAGGAAGAAGATCGTAGTGGGGCTGCTTGCGGTGGGCCTGCTCGCCGTCGTCGCGAATGCCGTCGCGAGTTCGTTCAAAGTCCGCGTGCGCGCTGGCAACCTAGTTCTCGATGCGCAAGGCGGCTTCGAGCCGAAAGCGCTACCCAAGTTTGTGAACGCGCCGATCACCACGCACGGGGGCGGCAAAATTTCGACGACTACGGGCGAGCTGCCGCCGATCCTGGACAAATTCATCCTCGAATTCGACAAACACGGCGCGCTCGACACGACTGGGCTCCCGTTCTGCACGACGGGGAAACTCACCGCGACCACCGTCGCCGCCGCCCGTCGAGCCTGTGGCGGCGCGATCGTCGGCAAAGGGTTTGGCAGGGCCGTGGTCAAGTTCCCCGAACAGGGGCCGATCGACGTCGGCTCGCCGATCACGCTCTTCAATGGCCCCAAGAGCGGGCGCAACGACACGATCATCGCCCACGCTCACCTCGACTACCCCGGGCCGACCACCTTCATCGTCCCGATCGTGATCGAAAAGATCAACAAGGGCGTCTACGGATACCGGGTCAACGTGAATATCCCGAAAATCGCCGGCGGCTATGGCCACCCGATCTCCGGCCACGCCAAAGTCGGGCACAAATGGACGTACAAGGGCAAGAAACACAGCTACATCAACGCCCGCTGCGAAACCGGACACTTCCAGGTTCGCGGCGAATTCACCTTCAAAGAAGGGCCCGAAGAAAGCGCGACGGCGCTGGCCGATGTGGACCAGATCCTGAAGGCCAACTTCTTCCTGCCCTGCGACGTGCGTAAGTAGGGGGCAGAGGGGTGCGCCGATGAGGAGGACCACCAAGCTCCTGATCGGCGCGGCCCTAGTACTTCTCGCCGTAGCGGCGACGGCGAACGCGGTGCGCAAGATCGAACGGGTCGAACTCGTGGCTGGCGACCTCAAGATCGTCGGCCACGGGGGCTTCCGCCCGGAAACGCTGCCCAAGTACCACGACGCGCCGATCGAACTCTACGGCGGCGGCAAGCTCTCGACGCTCTCAGGCGACTACCCGCCGATCCTGAAAACGATCACCTTCGAGTTCGACAAGCACGGCTCGGTCGACACCACCGGCCTGCCGTTCTGCACCGCACAGAAACTGCAGGCGACCACCGTGCCGAGGGCGCGCCGCGCCTGTCCCGGCTCGATAGTTGGCACGGGCGTCGGGCACGCGATCGTCGTCTTCCCCGAACAGGCTCCGATCTCGATCTCCTCACCGATAACGCTCTTCAACGGGCCGAAGGAACGCGGCTTCGACACCATCCTCGCTCACGCCTACACCAACGTCCCGGTTGCGACCACCTTCATCGTCCCCGTGGTGATCGAAAGGATCAACAAGGGCGTCTACGGCTATCGCACCGAAGCCGAAATCCCACCGATCGCCGGCGGCGCGGGCATCCCGATCGCCGGCTCAATAAAAGTGAACCGCAAATGGACCTATAAGGGCAAGAGGAACAGCTACGTCAATGCTCGCTGCGAAACCGGCCATCTGCAGGCACGGGGAGAGTTCGGCTTCAAGGACGGCACGTTCCTCACCGGCACGTTCTTCAGGCCCTGCAAAGTCAGGAAGTAGGAAAGGGGTATCGCGATGGAACTTGTGAAGAGGCTGAAAGCGTCTCGGAAGGTGAAGGTCACCGTGGGAGTCTCCCTCGCGTTACTGGCGGCAGCCACCTCGGCGAGCGCCCTGCGCGAGATAGACCGGATCGAACTTCGGGCGGGGAACCTGGTGCTGGTCGGGCGCGGAGACTTCGCGCCCAAGGCGCTGCCCAAGTACGAGAACGCGCCGATCATCCTCCATGGCGCCGGGAGGATCTCCACCGTCAACGGCGAGCTCCCTCCGATCCTGCGGAGGGTCGAAGCCGAATTCGACAAACATGGTGCAGTCGACACCACCGGGCTCGGGGTCTGCACGACGCAAAAGTTGACAACGACGACGGTAGTCCGCGCGCGCAGCATTTGCGCCGACTCGATCGTCGGCGAAGGAATCGGTCGCGGGGTTGTGAAGTTCCCCGAACAGGCGCCGATTCCGGTGTCTTCTCCGCTCACCCTCTTCAACGGTCCGAAGAAGAACGGCTTGGACACCGTCATCGGCCACGGGTATCTCGACATCCCGTTGCCCACGACCTACGTCGTGCCGATCGTGATCGAAAAAATCAACAAAGGCGTCTACGGCTATCGCGTCGACATAAAAATCCCGCCGATTGCAGGTGGCTATGGCATACCGCTCTCAGCTAAGGGGAAAGTCGGTCGTAAATGGACCTACAAAGGCGAGAGGCACAGTTTCCTGAACGCCCGCTGCGAAACCGGCCACCTTCAGGCGCGGGGGACGTTTACCTTCGATGAGGGGACTTCGCTTTCCGGAACCGTGATCAGGTTTTGCGAAGTGAAGAAATAGCTACGCGGGAGCCTTGCGTGGGGCCAGCCGGCCACTTTCGGCCGGCCGGTCCCCACCGCTGGCTCAGGCGCTGACCGGGAGCTCCGGCGTGCGGGTGCCGCCCCGCTCGCGCTCCGTCTTGGCAACGACGTCGAAGAAGACGTCGTTGCGGCCGCGGCGCATCGTGCGGGGGAAGAAATGGCGGGCGCGACGGTGGGTGGCGGTCATCGCACGGAACGTCGCCTCGTGGGCGCGGCTCCAGGGGATGCCGAAGATCTCGCGCACCTGGGGCGGCAGGGTGCCCTTGATGATGTGGTTCTGGGCGACGATGTTGCCGCGCGCCGGCGCCGGCACCGGCTGCCTGAAGGCAACGAGTGGCGCCATCTCCAGGCCATGTGGCGTCGCCTGCAGGTGGGGTGAGGAGAGCCGCTCATCCAACCACGCGTCGAACTCGCGGTAGGTGGCCGGTACCTGGCTGGGAGGAAGGCCAAAGAGCTCCCCGAAGCGAACGTAGTCCTGCCAGAGCCCTTCCCGCTCGTCCTCGCTGAGGGGGCGGACCATCGTCTCGTACATCGCTCGGCCGGAGTCGGCGATCACGGCGAGCGTCCACAGCATCAGCTCGGGGTCGAAGGCGGAGTACGAGGTCCCGGCCGGGTGGGTTCCGGCAGCCTCGGGGAGCGTGCCGTTGACCCGCTCGTGCAGGCGCCGCACCCCGGCAAGGGCCTTGTCGGCGTCCTCGCGGGTGCCGAGCAGGACCGTCTCCTGGATCTTCGCGGTGCGAACCAGTCGCTCGAACGGCCGGTTCTTCGACCTCGTGCTCAGCATCGTCCCCGTGTAGGTGAGCGGCTCGAGCGCGCCGATCAGCAGAGCCCGTTGCCCATAGAGGAGGCCGACAGCGCGCTCGCCGTGCACCCGGCGCGCAACCGAGCGCCCGGGCGGAAAGTAGTGCTCCTCGGCGCTGCTTCCGGTCACCTCGACCGCAGATGCTACTCGGCGACCGAGCGCTCGGGGGGAGGGAGGCGATCGTGCGCTCGATCAGGCCACCGTCGTCGACCCCGTGCAGCTCGTGCGCGGCGAAGATCTCGTCCAGGTCCTCGCGGGTGAGCGTCTCGCGCTCCAGCGCGTTTGCCGCGAGGTCGTCGAGGCACCGGCGGTTCGTAGCCAGCAGGGTGCGGGCGCGGCGGTGGGCCTCCCGCGCCAGCGTCATCGCCGCAAGGTCGACGTCGCGGCGGGTGCGGTCGGAGAGGGCGTAGTCGCCGGTGGGGAGGGCGATCGGCGGCGCCCCGTCGGCATCCAGCGCAACCCCCATCCCGAATTCGCCGACCATCTGCTTGCAGACGGCGTGCACGCGCGACAGGTCATCGACGGCGCCGGAGTAGGAGTCCCCCAGCACCTCTTCCTCGGCGGCGCGGCCGCCCAGCAGGGTGACGATCTCATCGAGCAGCTCGTCGCGCGACTTCAGGTAGGTGTCCTCCTCGGGCGAGTGGGCAACGAAGCCAAGCGCCGGCCCGCGCGGCACGATGCTGAGGATCTCGGGCGGGTCGAGGCCGAGCAGGTGCCGGCACAGCGCGTGGCCCGCCTCGTGGTAGGCGACGATGCGCCGCTCTTTTGCGTTCAGCCGTCGCGCCTGCTGCGAGCCGACCGATTGGCGCAGCAATGCCTCGTCGAGGTCCTCGCGCGCCATCGCGCTGCGTTCCGCCCGCCCGGCGATGATCGCGCCCTCGTTGAGAGCGTTGGCGAGCTGCGCACCGGTCATCCCGGTGGTCTTGCGCGCAACGTCGGTCAGGTCGAGATCGTCGGCGAGCGGCTTGCCTTTGGCGTGCGCGCGAAGGATCGCCTCGCGCCCGTTGCGGTCCGGCGGTGCCACGAGCACTTGGCGGTCGAAGCGCCCGGGCCGCAGCAGCGCGTGGTCGAGCTTGTCGACGTGGTTGGAGGCGGCGATGACGATCACCGTGCCGGGATCGCGCTCGAACCCGTCCAGCTCGACCAGCAGCTGGTTGAGCGCCTGCTCGCGCTCGCTCGATCCGCCGTCGCCGCCCCCACCACTCCGCGCGCCCCCCACCGCGTCGAGCTCGTCGATGAAGATCACCGCCCGGCCCGACTTGCGCGCCTCTTTGAACAGCCGCCTGATCCGGGCTGCACCCCTCCCGACGAACATCTCGACGAAGCTCGATCCCGAGGCGGCGAAGAAGTCGACCCCGGCCTGTGCCGCCACCGCCCGCGCCAGCATCGTCTTGCCGGTCCCGGGCGGGCCGAAGAGCAGCACGCCGCGGGGCGGCTGAGCGCCGAGAGCGGCGAAGCGGTCGGGGTCGCGCAGCCACTCGGCGACGTCCATCAGCTCGTCCTTGGCCGCGTCGACGCCCTGCACCTCCTCCCAGAGCACCGGCTCCGTACGGCTGGCCTTGACCGTCTCGGGCTTGGTGGAGCCCATCGTGGTGCGCATAAGGCGCAGGAAGACGAGGAGAAGCCCCGCCATGAAGATGACCCCGAAGACGGGGTACCAGTCGAAGAAAAAGCTTTGAATTTCGGTGGCCATCGGTAGAGCTAACGAGTGAGTGTGGGGGGAAAGCTCGCGTGCTCCAATCGCACATGCGTCCAGATTTCCCCTGGAGGGCTAAAGCTCGCGACGGCTGACGGCGCCGTGCTGGAGGGCCCGCTTGACCAGGGCGACGCGCTTGCGATTCTGCGGCAGGTCCTCCACGCCGAGCTTCTCGAAGAGGGCCCGCATGTGGGTCTTGACCGCGTCGACGCTGAGGTGCAGCTCCTCTGCAATCGCCTGGTTGGTCGGAGGCGTGGCGAAAGCGTCGCCGTCCTTGAAGGGGCGGCAGAGAGCGATGAGGACGCGGCGCTGGCCGGGCGAGATCGTCGCCGCCGCGGGCACCTCGCTGGCGATCGCGGTCGCTTCCGGTGCGCTCTCAGTGGGTCGGCGGTAGAGCACCGAGGTGCGGCCGAAGCGCAGAGTGTCGCCGTCGCGCAAGCGTCGGCGCCCGTGCACGCGCTCCCCGCCGACGAAGGAGCCGTTGCGGGAGAGCCCGTCGTCGAGCAGCGTGCACTCGTCGCCGACCACCTCGATCTGCGCGTGCAGGGCCGAGACCTCCTCGTCCCACTCGAGCCGCAGGCTGGCGGCCTCGCCACGCCCAACCCAGAGCTCGTCCATTCCCTCCTCGACGACGACGATCCGCTGCTCGCCCTCGCCGTCTCGGAGGACGAGGAAGGGGCGCCCGCTGCGCTCCGCCTCGATCTGGGCCTTCAGCTCGGGGGCGCTGGTCTGGCGCGGCTCGCCGCTCATCGGGAAGGCGCTCGCGTTAGCCGCGTTCGACCTGGGAGCCGCCGACGATGGCCTCGGTGCCGTCGTCGGCGAAGACGATCCAGGCCTTGTTGCCGCCATCGTAGTCGGGCGCCCAGAGCTTCAGCGTCGCCGGACGGCCCCAGACGGTGCAGAGCTCATTGCCGACCTGGTCGAGGTCGCGCCAGATCCGCACGAAGGGATTGCCCTCCCACTCCTCGCCGATAGTCGTCGGCTCGCGGTGGCCGGGGTGGACTACGGTCTGTGGCGGCAGCTCCATCAGCCGCATCACCGAGGAGCGCAGGTCGGCGAAGCCGCTTGCGCCCGGCGCCATCGTTCCGCCCACCGTACCCTTGAAGAGGACGTCGGCGGTGAAGACGTCAGTGCCGTTGACCAGGAAGGCGACGTGGCCGGCGGCGTGCCCGGGGCTGAAGATCGCCTCGATCTCCAGCCCGCCGGTGGTGAGCTTCTCGCCGTCGGCGAGGGTCCGTGAGACCTCCTCGTCGATCTCCGCGATCGCCTCGGCGTGGGCGACGATCGGTGGGCCGCCGAGCCGCTCCCGCGCCCCGGCCAGGCCGGCGACGTGGTCGAGGTGGGGGTGGGTGACGAGCACGTGCGTGATCTCGATCCCGTCCCGCTCGGCGCGCTCCAGCAGCGGCTCGAGGTCGTCGTTGCCGTCGATCAGGACGCCCACGCCACCCGCTTCATCGGCGACGAGGTAGGCGTTCGACAGCCACTGGGGGTTCTCGGTCCTCTCGACGATCAAGCTCGCCATACTACGGCGACTCCTCAGCGGGGCGGACGCGGATCCGCCAGACAAGCTCGTTTCGGTCGGGAACGCGAATGGTATGGCGGGTTCTCGAACCGTGGCGGGATGCGCGCTACGGTGTTCGGAGTCGACCTGAAGCCCGCTGGTTCGGTGGCGTCGGGGGGTCCGCCCGGGGCTCGTCGCAACTTCTTCGCAATGGCGCTCCTCGCGTACATGCTCACCGCTGCCTGCGCATCCCCGGACATGGCCGGAGGGATGAGTGACCCGAGTCGCGCACTTGCTTTCCACCGTTCCCCCCTTGCTTCCCCTCCCGTCCATGCCCACGCAATAGATCCAGGTCCCGCTCCGTGAGCCCGCGCCCGGCGGGGGCGCTTGCGGGAATAGCCATGATCCTCCTCCTCGCCGCTCCGGTGGGGGCATCGGGGAATCGGGGAGCGATGAGCTCGTTCGGGGTGCCCCACCCCGAGGTGCCGCTGCGCGACGTCGTCATCGAGGAGCCCGGTGCGGCCGCGGCGCGGATCTCGTCGACGACGTCGCCGCAGCGCTACCCGATCCACGACGGCACCGACGCGACGGTCGCGGTCGGGGTCACCGCAGCCTGTGCCCAGAGCTGCGACGTCACCGATCCGCAGCGGATCGCCGACTTCATCGGCACTCTGATCCACGGTTCCGAGGTCAGCCTGCTCGAGATCGAGCTCGTCACGGAATTCCAGCTCGGCTACGAGTGCGGCTTCGGCGCCCAGGCCTGCTACTTCACCGGCGAGAACAAGGTCGTGATCGGAGGCTATGAGCAAGCCGACGGGGACGGGGCGACGCTGGAGTTCGTCCTCGCTCACGAGTACGGCCACCACGTCGCCCAGCACCGCAGGATGCCGCCGCCGTTCGGCCGTGCGGTCGACTGGGGGCCCGAGCGCTGGGCCAGCGTCGAGGGCGTCTGCCGGGGCAGGCGAGCCGGCCGCCTCTTCCCGGGCGACGAGGGCAGGCACTACTTTGAGGACCCGGGTGAGGCCTTCGCCGAGTCCTTTGCCCACTACCGCTTCCCCGGCACGCAGGTCCCTTGGCGCTACCACCCGTCGCTGAGGCCGACGGCCGCCTCACTGCGGGCGGTCCGCGAAGACACGCTTCGCCCATGGCGGGGACGCAAGAGCTTCGTGCTCGCCAAGCACGTGCCGGCCAGGGGGGAGGGCGCAGCCGTCGAGCTGTTGCAGACACCGCTCGACGGAACGGTCAGCCTGCGCCCGGCCAGCCTGCGCAGGCACGGCTACGAGCTGGCCCTTCGTAGCCGTGCCGGCAGGCTCCTTCGGACCTCCCGCCCCCGACTCGGCCTCCCGGGCAGGCTCGACTACACCGTTTGCAGCCAGCCCAGCATCCGCCTCGTCATAACCTCCAACCGCCCCAAGGCCGGCACCATCAGGCTGCAAGTCCAGCGACCCTGAGATAATCCCCGCCGGGCGCCCAGCGCCCATCCCTTGGGGGCGTAGCTCAGCTGGTTAGAGCGCCGGCCTGTCACGCCGGAGGTCGCGGGTTCGAGTCCCGTCGCTCCCGTTCAAGCTGGAACCGCATTTTAGCGTGGATTCCGCGGGGTTAGTGCAGCCTCCCCGAAGCGACTTCCCTCGTTTGGGTACCAGCTTTGGGTACCAACCGGCGATCTAACCTGGATTGCGAGCATGAGCAGGTGGGGCATGCCTGCTGCTGGCGCTCCTATTGCTGGCCGCGCCCGTCTCGGCCCAGCCTTGCGGACCAGACTGGTGACGGGGTCGTCTCGCAGGCACGGCGTGGGTTTAGGAGACGCCGTGTTCTTGGCGATCAGGCGATTTCGCATGGAGGGGCCGCCGGAGCAGCCCCTCCATGATCTACTCGAAGAGATAGATCAGTGCGGCCCCGGGCAGTTCGGTTGATCGTTCGCCCCTTGGCACGGATTGCTGTTCGGATGGAAGTGTCCGGACTTCCCAGCCGAATTCGGGCCGCCAAATGCGTAGGCGGGTCCGGCCGCCATCAACATGATGGCAGCAGCGAGTGCAGTCGCCCTACGGATACGTCTCTTCATCGTTCGATCTCCTCCCAGCGCGTTCGCACGCGCCTTAAAGGGGCTCCTTGCAGAATTTGAGGCGAACCACCCCGTCCTCGCCAATACTGGACAAAACGGACCACCGCATCGAACGTCAGGCCCTTTCGCTGCAAAGAGCTCGGTGCCGCTAGTAACGGATCAAGAAAAAGGCCGCGACTGCAGGAGATGATCGGGTGTTCCGGTCTGGTCCCTTGCCGCCCCAAGGGTCACCGCCGCTTCGGCGAACGCGGCGCGGGATACGGTGGGGTCGAGCTGAGCTAGGAGATCGAGGTTGTCCCAGCGGCCGATTGCGTCTATGGCTCGGTCGCCGTGGAGCTTGAAGCGGCCGATGCCGGTCCAGGTGAGGCTGTGGTTGGCGACGGTGCCGGTCAGCTCGTACTCGATGAAGACGACGCCGTCGTTGGCGGCCCAGTTGCGGACCTCGAGGCTGATGTTGGGGATCAGGGCCTTGATGCCGCGGACGTAGTCGGGCTCGTCCTCGCCGCGGATCGGAGTGGTCATGCCCGAGTGGTGGATCGTGGCGTCCGGGTGGACGACCTCGAGCAGGCGCTCGGGGTCGAACCCGGGCCAGGCATCCATGTAGTGCTGCATGAACTTCTCGGCGTCGGTCACCTGTGCTCCCTCCGGTCGGTTGCACAGAAGAACGCCGAGGTTGCCGGCAACGTGAGATCGAGCCCGCTTGGCGAAGCTGGTGCGCCCTCAGTCCCGCGGCGCGTAGCGGTGGTGCAGCATCAGCACGTTGCCGTCTGGGTCGGAGAAGGGGGCCATGTGGCAGACGCCGCTGTCGATCGTCTCGCCGAAGAACGTCACGCCCTTGGACTCGAGCTCGCTGCGGGCCGCCTCGACGTCCTCGACGTGGAAGGCGATCGGGTGGGTGCTGACCTGGAACTCGCGGCCGATCGCGGCGGCGTCCATGACCTGCAGCGTCAGGTTGCCGGTCTCGAACTCGCCGCCGGGGATTTTGCCGTAGTCGGCAGAGTGCTCCAGGCCGAGGGTCTTGCCGTAGAACTCGACCGCGCTTGGGTAGTCCGTGACGAAGACGGTGGCGAAGTCGACGCCGGTGACGGTGACAGCGGACATTGCTTCCTCCTGGTTGGTTCCTATCGACGCTCTTTGCGGAACATTGCCAGCGCGTGCTCGCCGGCGGGGTGGGCGCGGAGCTCCCGGACGGTTGCCGCCATGGTCGCTGGCAGGACCTCCGGCTGGGGCAGGGGCACGCCGTACTCGGGTGGCATCAGCATTGGCGCCGCAAGGGCGGCGAGGGTGAGGTCGGCTGCGGTGAAGCGCTCGCCGCAGAGGTAGGGGCGGCCGTCGCTCAGGCGCGCTGCGACTTCGTCGAAGGTGGTCCGCACGACCACCTCGGACTCGGCCGCGGTCGCTGGCGAGACATCGAGAACGCGATCGATGATGCGGGACGCCGTCGAGTAGATCAGGGGCAGGGCGCGGCGCTCCCAGGCGGGGATGCCGGTGCATCCGTACTCGATCGCGATGTCGCGGCGACCGCGCAGCGCGTTGTACATCCAGCGCCGTCCGTGCGGGCCGAGGTGCGTGTCGAAGTCGCGCTGCAGCTCGCGAGCCTCCGTCGCGGTGACCGGGTCGTCAGGGAACAGGCGGCGATCTCGCGGTGCTCTCGAGTCGATCTCCTCGAGAATGTCGGCTGAGTCGGCGAGGACCCGATCGCCCCAGACGAGCACGGGGGCGGTCGTCCCACCCCCTGCGCGACGAACCGCAAACCGGTGGAAGACCTGAAGGTGGGCGCGCTCTCGATAGCGGACGCCCGCCCGGTCGAGCGCCCAGCGCGCCTTCTCGCAGTAATGGCTGATCGGGATCGTGACCAGGACGCAGGGCACTTCGTTCATCGCGGGATTGTCCCAACTGGTCCCTCTAAGTGCTGGAACGGTATTGCCGAGTTTTCGAAGCGCGCCAGGCATTGCTTCCGCCCAACTGGTATTCAGGTCGTGTGGAGTTGGGAGGCGATACGAAGGTCGTGCTGCTGCTCGCCGCGGCGATGTTCCTCTGGGCGCTGCTGCTCGGCGTCTGGAAGTTTCGCCAGATGGACGCCTCGGAGGAGGGGCTCGCGCATCCGTACGTAGACATCGCCCACCGGGCGGGCCTGCTCTACAGCTTCGCCCTGCTGCTGGTGGCGACCTTCGTCCAGCTCAGCGGCTGGAGCGCGCTCGTCAACCTGCTCGCCGCCGGCGCGATGGCCTTCTACTTCTTCGCCGCGGTGGCCGGCTACGTGTTCCATGGCTGGCGGCGCGACACCGACAACCAGTTCCGCCGCCCGGTCCACGGCACGAACGCCTTCATGTTCAGCCTGATCGCCGCCGAGATCGGCGGCTGGCTCGTGCTGGTCGCCGGCTTCCTCGACGCCCAGGTCCTCTAGCCCGGCCTAGTCCACGACGCAGCGGGGGACGGCTCCTTGCCCACCGGGAAGGCGTCGGCGAGCGCGTCGGCGATCAGGTGGGCGCGAGCGCGGTAGCCGGGCGAGGTGAAGTGGATGCCGTCTTCGATGAACCAGGCGTCTCTGACGTCGGAGGCCCAGTCGTAGACGCGCATGTTGGGGTAGCGGGGGCACGCCTCGAGCAGTGCTTCGTTCCACTTCGTCCATGTTCTCTGCCGCGTAGGGGTCGCCGTCGTCGACCAGCGAGCGGACGTTGACCCAGAGCACCGGTTCGTCGCCGATCGTGGCCATCATCGATCTCGATTCGTTCGAGCTCGTCGACCGCTGAGCCGACGAAGACGTTGGCCGCCTCGTTGGTGCCGAGGGCCAGCACCCAGCAGCCACGGAAGCCTTCCGCGCTTCCAGGCTTCCGCCACTTCGTGGGCGTTCGGTTCGCCTTCGATACTGCTCGTCGATCGAGCGCGCGCCGGAGATCTCCATGTGCTGTTCGACGGCGCCGACGCCGGCGTAGCTGGGCGTCGATCCGCTGGCTCTCCGAGCGGCAGGTATTCGGGCGAGGTCAGGCCCTCCGAGGTCGAGTCGCCGATGTGGACGACGGCTTTGCAGGAGGTGCGGGTCGAGGACGCGGCCTGGATCGCCGCGGGTCAGCGGCGCCGGCTTGGTGGGCGCCGGGCGGCCGCGCGCTTCTTCGCGCTCGCTCGCCGAGCCTTCGGCGTCGGGGCCGAGTTGACGCCGGCCATGCCCGGCGACGGCGGCGACGAGCACGACGGCCGCGAGCGCCCGACCGCGGCCCAGCCCTCGCCGCGAGACGGCTCCGCGGCCGCCAGCTCGCCGGCGCGCAGCCGCCGCCAGAGCCGGCCGAGGGCGCCGTGGCGGATCGGCTCCTCGACGTAGCGCCAGGAGAGCGCCGAGACGCCGAAGATCGCCGCGACCTGCAGCGCCGCCGCGGCCCAGTTCGCGGCCGTCGTGCGACGCCGCTCGGGGTGGTGAGGACGATGATCGGGAAGTGCCAGAGGTAGATGCCGTAGGAGCGCACGCCGATCCAGCGCAGCGGCTGCCAGCCGAGCGCCGGCCCGAGCCGGCAGGCCGGGTGGGCGAGCGGCGACCAGCACCATGACCGTCGCGATCGAGAGCAGCACGAAGCCGCCGCGGTAGAGGAAGGAGGAGTACTGGTCGGTCTGCCAGATCATCAGCGCGATCGCCACCAGGCCGACGACGCCGACGCGCGTCGAGCATGTTGCGGGCGCCGGCCGCGATCGTCGCGCCGCAGCCGCGGCTCGGCCAGACCATCGCCAGCGCGGCGCCGACGAGCAGCTCCGAAGGCGCGGGTGTCGGTGCCGTAGTAGACCCGCGAGGGGTCGAGGCTCGGGCTGGTAGAGGACCGCCATCAGGATCGCCGAGACGAGCCGCCAGCGCCGAGCGTGGCGACCGCCAGCCGCGGCCGCACGCCGCGAGGGCAGCGGCGCTCGCGCACGAAGCGCACCCCGAGCAGGAGGAGGAAGGGCCAGAGGATGTAGAACTGCTCCTCGATCGCCAGCGACCAGAGGTGGTTGAGCGGGCCCGGCGGCGTCGAAGCGGGCGAAGTAGGAGACGTCGCCGAAGATCAGCTGCCAGTTGCTGACGTAGAAGGCGGCGGCGACGACCGCGTCGCGGAACTGCTGCGGGCTGGGCCGGCCCGAAGATCGTCACCCAGGCGACGACGACGACCAGCATCACGAACAGCGCCGGCAGCAGGCGGCGGGCGCGGGCGAGCCAGAAGTCGGCCGAGCCGGATGTGGCCGCGGCGCGCCAGCTGCGAGAGCAGGATGTCGGTGATCAGGTAGCCGCTGAGGGTGAAGAAGATCCCGACCCCGAGCAGCCCGCCCGGGCGCCCACCCGAAGCCGAGGTGGAAGGCGATGACGGCGAGGACGGCGATCGCGCGCAGCCCGTCGAGGCCGGGCATGTAGCGCTGGTTGCGCTTGACTGGTTCAGGCATGGGGGTAGCGGGATGGTACGGGCGCTATGCGCCTGCGGCGCGGGCGACGTAGATCGCCTTGGTGTGAACCGATTCGTCGAGCGGCTGCTCGAGGATGCCGTCGAGGCCGTGCCCGTGGACGTCGAGGCACTCCAGCCCGGCGCACTCCAGCGCCGCGCGAACTTCCGGCTCGGTGAAGTGATGCTGGCGGTGGGTGAGGGTCGAGACAGCGTCCGCTCCCTCGCCGGCCTCCTCGTCGAACACGTCGAGGATCGATTCGCAGATCGAGCCGGGCGAGACATCCTCCTTCGCCTGGCCCCGCCAGATCAAGCGCATCCCACCCCGTTCCACGACCTCGGTCGCGGCGAAGAAGGTGCGGTAGGAGAGGATCGTGTTGACGTCGAAGAGCAACAGGCCGGTGGGGGCGAGGTTCGCCCGCATCCCCGCCAGCGCCGACTCGAGCTCCTCCTCGCTCAGCAGGTAGTTGATCGCGTCGTCGAGGGACCAGATCAGGTCGAACTCGCCGAGCTGGGATAGAACGCGCATGTCGGCGACGGCGAGCCTGACCTCGTCACCGGCCTTCTTGCGGGCCAGCTCGAGCATCGAGGCAGAGACGTCGCAACCGGTCACCTCCCACCCGCGCGGCAGCATCGGCATGAAGCTCTTGCCGGTCCCACAGCCGACGTCGAGCAGGCGCCTGCCCTGCAGCCCGTGCCCCTCGAGCGCCGCCAGGAGGTCGGTCAGCCACCCGTCGTAGTCGTGGTGGGCGGTGAAGTCGTCGTAGACCGGCGCCATCGCCTCGTAGGTGCGCTCGGCTGCGTCCCCGCCCACTTTCTCCGGCGTCACGATTCCCACGATCTAGAGACCAGATGATGATCAGGAAAGTTTCAGCATTAAATTTCACCTTTTTGGTTTTAGAAGTAGTACGGTCGAGCAATCAACCTTTCGATCGTTCACGAGGCTGATGCTGACGACGGCTGGGAGTGGGAGGAGGCCCACCGCTTCTGCCTGCGAATGGCCTACCGCTACGCCAAGAACCCCAGCGAGGCGGAGGACATTGCCCAGGACGCGCTGCTGCGCGCCTGGCGACGCCGCTCGACCCTGCGTGAGAAAGACAGGCGCAAGGAGTGGTTGGCGACGATCGTCCGCAACGAGGCCTTTCGCCAGCACGCCCGCGTGCGTCCGGACCCGGTTGCGGAGCTGGAGACCAAGGAGGGCGTCGAAGACGAGCGGGTCACGGCGACGGTCGAACGGGCGGACCTCCACGCCGCGATCAAAGACCTTGACGAGCCCGATCGCCAGCTGCTGCGCCTTCGCTACAACGAGGACCTGACTCAGGAGGCGATCGCGCGCCGGCTGGGGATCCCGGTGGGCACGGTCAAGGTCAGGCTGCATCGCGTGCGGCACAAACTGCGCCGCGCGATGGGCGACGGCAAGCCGGTTTCCGCAGGGCGGAAGCGACGGCGGATCTCAGCAGATGCGGCGCTGCCTCGTGCCAGCCGCCTCGGCCTGCGCTGAGGGCGCCCCGCTCATTTTCGCGAGGACCCGCTCGATGTCCTCGCTAAGCATCTCGGCCATGTCGCGGCTGAAGTTCTCCTTGACGACCATGCGCAGGACCGCGACCGACTCGGCGTTCGGCGGCAGCGTGTAGGCGGGGACGATCCAGCCGCGCTCGCGCAGCCGCTCGGAGAGTTCGAAGACGTCGAGGCCACCGTCGACGTCGGTCGGCCGCACGACGACGACCGGCAGGTAGCGCGCGTCGTTGAGCAGCTCGAAGCGGCCCGAGGCCATCAGCGTCTTCTCCAGCTCGGCGGCGTTCGACATCAGGTTGCTGACGATCCGCTCGTAGCCCTCGTGCCCGAGTCGGAGGAAGTTGTAGTACTGGAGCAGGACCGCGTTGCTGGCGCGGGAGAAGTTGAGGCTGTAGTTGGCCATCTCGCCGCCGAGGTAGTTGATCTTGAAGACCAGCTCCTCGGGCACGACCGAGACGTCGCGGAAGACGACCGTGCCCATCCCGGGGTAGACGAGGCCGAACTTGTGGTTGGAGACGTTGATCGAGCGCACCTGCTCGAGCCGGAAGTCCCACTCCAGCTCCGGATAGGAGAAGGGGGCGATGAAGCCGCCGCTGGCGCCGTCGACGTGGATCGGGATGTCCCAGCCCTTCTCCTGCTTGACCCCACGCAGCAGCTCGTCGATCTCGGCGATTTCGTCGACCTGGCCGGTGAAGGTGGTGCCGAGGATGGCGCCAACGGCGATCGTGTTCTCGTCGATCTGGTCCTTGACTTCTTGGGGCCCGATGATGTGGCGGTCGGGGCTAAGCGGGATCACCCGCTGCTCGACGTCGAAGTAGCGGGCGAACTTCTCCCAGCAGGTGTGGACGTCGGCGCCGAAGACGACGTTGGGCCGGGCGCTGTCGTCGCCGCGCTGCGCCCGCCAGCTCCACTTATGGGCGAGCAGGCCGAGCATGATCGCCTCTGAGGAGCCGATCGTCGCCGTTCCCACGGGTTCGCCATCGGCAGGAGCGTTGAAGAGGCGCCCCATCATGCTAACCACCCGGTGGTGGATCTCCTCGGTCTGGGGGTACTCGTCCTGGTCGACGAAGTTGCGGTTGAGCGTCTCGGTGGCGAGCTGTTCGGCCTCGGGCTCCATCCAGGTGGTGACGAAGGAGGCCAGGTTGAGGGCGGGGTTGCCGTCGAGGTTGAGCTCGTCGTGGATCAGCTGGTAGGCAGCCCGGGCGGGCATCGAGCCCTTCGGGATCGCGTGCTCGGGGACCTCCTCGGTGAAGTAGCGGCTGCTGTAGGTGGTGTTGGTGAGGCGCCCGGTGGAGCCGCTGTGGACCTTGCGCATCGTCACTGCGGGGCACTGTACATGTGGGCGACTGCGCTGGGCCGAATCTCGGACCCCTGTACAACGACCGCGGCGCGGCGCGCCGGGACCATTTGCCGATGGAGACTGCGCCTCGCCAGATCGTGGCCTTCGGCGGCGGCGGCTTCTCGATGGAGTCGGGCAATCCCCTGCTCGACGAGTACGTGCTGGGGCTCTGCCGACGCGAGCGACCGCGCGTCTGCTTCCTGCCCTCGGCCAGCGGCGACGCCGACCACTACGTCGTCCGCTTCTACCGCGCCTTCCCGGCCGACGTCTGCGAGGCGAGCCATATCTCGCTCTTTCGTCGCGAGCAGGGGCCGACCGACCTGCGCGCCCACCTGCTCGAACAGGACCTGATCTACGTCGGCGGCGGCAGCGTCGTCAGCCTGCTCGGCGTCTGGCGCGCGCATGGTCTCGACGCGATCCTGCGCGAGGCCTGGATGGCCGGTGTCGTCCTCTGCGGGCTCTCGGCCGGCTCGCTCTGCTGGTTCGCCGAGGCGGTCAGCGGCTTCCACGGTGCGCCGCGGCGGGTGGAGGGGCTTGGGCTCCTGCCCTTCAGCAACTGCGTCCATTACGACCCGGGGTCCAAGCACGGGCTCGCCTACCACGGACTCCTGCGGGCCGGGATGCGCTCCGGCTACGCGGCGCGCGACGGCGCCGCCCTGCACTTCCTCGGCGGTGAGCTGCACCGGGTCGTCGCCTCGCGCCCCGCCGCGCGCGGCTACCGCCTCGACACGGTCGGGGGCAAGGTGGTCGAGATGCAGCTGGCGACGACCTACCTCGCCGATCCGCCGCCGCTACTCTCGCTCGCCCGCACTGGGACGGCGATCGCGGCCTGATGGTCTCTCGCATCCTCACCCTGGGAGGCCACGACTTCACCTCGCGCCCGCCCGACCGCGCCGTCAGCGAGCTGATGCTGCGCCTCGCGACGGAGCGAGCCGGGGGCCGGCCGCGGATCTGCATCGTGCCGACCGCCAGCGGCGACACCTCCGAGCAGATCGGCCGCTTCTACGCTGCTTTCGGCGAGCGGCCCTGCGAGCCCTCGGACCTCTCCCTCTTCCGCCTTGGCCGTCGGCCGATGGAGCTGCGCGACCATCTGCTCTCCCAGGACCTGATTTACGTCGGCGGCGGCAGCCTCGTCAACCTGCTCGCGGTCTGGGAGGCGCACGAGCTGGGGGCGATCCTCAGCCTCGCTTGGCGACACGGGGTCGTCCTCGCCGGTCAGAGCGCCGGGGCGATGTGCTGGTTTGAGGCCGGGATCACCAAGTCCTCGGGCAAGCCCGCTGCCGAGGCGGGGCTCGGAATGCTTGGCGGCAGCCTCTGCGTCCACTACAACAACGAGCCCGAGCGCCGCGCCGCCTACCTCGACGCCGTCGGCAACGGTATGCCTGACGGCTACGGCCTCGATGACTACGCCGGCCTGCTCTGGGAGGGCGACAGCCCTCCGACGGCTGTCACCGCTCGTCGCGGCTCGAGGGCCTATCGCGTCAGGAGCTCCCAGAACGGTGTCGTCGAGTCACCCCTCCCAGCGAGATTCCTACCCGCACCCGCTCCCGCCGCTCTACGCGAGGACATCGCCGAGTTCCGCCGGATCACGACGATGCGCAAGCGAGCCGGCTGGCTGGGGTAGCCCCTAGCCGCGCGATCCTGCCGGCGGCGGCGCGGTCGGGTCGTCGTCCCCCTCACCGGGGTTCTCCCGCGCTATGTAGTCCTCCGCCAGGAGCAGGTTCTCCTTCGAACGCTCGACCACGTTGAGCAGATCCTGCATCAACGCGACCTCCTCGACCTGCTCCTTGACGAACCACTGCATGAACTGCTCGGCCCGGTAATCCTTGACTTCCCTCGCGAGCTCGAAGAGCGCGTAGATCTCCTCGCCTACCCGTCGCTCCTGATCGAGCGCCATCTTCACTGGTGCCACCCCGTCGTCATAGCTGGTCTGCTGTGACTTGATGTCGGGGATGTGGACCTCCTCGTCGACGTCGAGCAGGTACTGGATCATCATCATCGCGTGCTCGCGCTCCTCCAGCGCCTGCCGATAGAAGAAGTGGGCGAGGCGAGGCAGCGTCTCCGCGTCGTAGTAGACGGCGGCCCCCACGTACTGCTGCGAAGCCGCGAACTCATTGGCGATCTGCTCGTTCAGCGCGTCAGCAAAGCTTTTCTCGGCCATCAGCTCTCCTTATCGGCGGGGCAGGTAGCCGCAAAGTAGCCGAAACACGAAGTTCGGCCAGCCGAAGGCCGGTCCCTCACTCCTCCCAGCGGAAGCCCGTCGCCGTTAGCTGGGGCTCCAGCGGGCTGGATGGCAGCCCTGGCGGGGGGTCGGCTTCGTTGTAGCCGCGTGGGGCGGTGTCGTTGGGCGTGTCCGGGTGAAAGAGCGAGGCGAGGACCTGGATCTGGCCTCGCCCGACTCCCAGCTCCCACTGCCCGCCCCCGTAGGCGCCGATGCCGTGCTCGGCGCAGTAGTCGTAGGTCTCGCAGAGGTCGCGCAAGCCGCCGATGCGGGACGGCTTGACGTTGACCATCTTGGGCTCCCAGGGAAGGGCCTCGATGTCGGCGATCGAGTGGATCGGCGCGTCCCAGGTGAGCCGGTCGCGGACCGGCTCGAGGATCGGGCGGGTCTCCTCGGTGACGTCGGGGTCCTCAATCCAGGCGTCGGGAAAGGACTCCAGCAGCTTGGCGTAAAGCTCGGGGTCGGTTTCGACGTCGACGACGGTGCCCTTGTAGAAGCCCTTGAGGTCGAGTGAGTCGATCGCTCCGGTCTGCACCAGCCCGGCGATCAGCTCGTCGGTCCAGTCGTTGGTGGGGTCGAGCTTGAAGCGGAGCTCGGGGTAGGGGTCGAGCTTTTGCCACAACGTCTCGATCGAGGAGGGCTCTTCGCCGCCCGGGGAGAGACGCATCGAGCAGACGAAGGTGACGGCTGTCGGCTCGCGCCCGACCGCCTCGGCCAGCCCGACGCCTGCTTGGCGCAGCGCGAGGTCGAGTGCCGCTGACTCGAAGGCCCAGCGCCGGTAGCGGCGCGAGACATCGCGCTGGGGCTCAGCGGGAAAGGTGTCGAGTTCACCGATCAGCTCGCAGAACTCGCCCAGGGTGGAGAAGCCGGTCAGGTCGAGCGTGGGGCCGGCGTCCTGCAGGGCGACGTGGTCGAGCGCGTCGTAGGTGACGTCCTCGCCGAGCCCGTCCTCGCCGCCGCCCCAGAGGTGGATCACGGTGCTGAGGCGTTCGAAGTTGGGGATTTGCAGCTCCAGGGGTTGGAGCTCGTAGCCCTCGATCTCCAGTGGGAGGTTGGCGAGGGCGTCGAAGGTCGGCACGAGGGGGAGTGTAGGGGGGTCGGGAGGGGTGTCCCTCGGCCCGACAAGTCGTCGCGCTAATGAGCGCGACGACTTTGAGTATCCGCCGGTCCGAGGGACACCCCTCCCGACCCCTGCGAGACTCGCTCCATGAAGCACACTGCTCACGGATATTGGCTCGAGGAGGCTGGGACGCCGGAGCTGGTTGGGGAGCTTGTGGGGGAGCGGAACGCTGACGTCGTCATCGTCGGGGGTGGGTACACGGGGATGTGGGCTGCTTGGCAGGTCAAGCAGCTGGAGCCTGAGGCGGAGGTGGTGTTGCTCGAGGCCGAGCGGTGTGGGTTTGGGCCGAGTGGGCGGAATGGGGGGTTCTGCAACGTGATGTGGTTCTCGTTGCCGGACATGCGGTGGCGTTGGGGCGAGGCGGCGGCGCTGGCGGTCGCCAATGCGGCCCGCGACGCGGTGGCCGGGATCGAGTCGTTCTGCGAAGAGCAGGGGGTCGACGCCTGGTTTCGCCGCGGTGGTTATCTGCGGGTGTCTACGGCACCGGCTCAGGACGGGGCGTGGGATGAGGCCGTCGACGCCTGCCGCGCGCTGGGACAAATGGACGCCGTGCAACCGCTCAGCGCTGAGGAGGTGGCTACCCACTGTGCCTCACCCGCCTTTCGCGGTGGCGCCTTCTACCCCGATGCCGCCTCCGTGCAGCCCGCCAGGCTGGCGCTCGGCCTGCGCGAGCGGCTGATCTCCGCCGGGGTCGAGGTCCGCGAGGGCTCGCCCGTTCGCCGCCTACGCGGGACGCCTGGTGAGGTCGAGGCGCAAACTCCGCGCGGGACGGTTCGCGCGCGCACCGCGGTCGTCGCGATCGGGGGCGCGGCGAGGACGCGGCGAGGCCCGCTGCGCGACCGGCTCACCGTCACCTCCTCACACATAGTCCTCACCGAGCCGGTGCCGGAGCTGCTCGAGGAGATCGGCTGGAGGGGCGGTGAGTGCATCAGCGACTTCCGCACGATGTTGCACTACTTCCGCACCACCCCGGACGGGCGGATCGCCTTCGGCCTGGGCGGCGGGCGGATTGCGATGGGAGGACGCCTCGGGGGCAGGGTCGAGATCGACCCCGAGGTCGTGGCCCTCGCAGCCGAGCGCCTGCACGCCTACTTCCCGGGCCTGGAGGGACGGTCGATCACCCATGCCTGGGGCGGGCCGATAGACGTCTCGCCTACCCACCTCCCTGTCGTCATCCCCCTCCCCAACGCCGCGGCCTTCGCCGCCGCCGGCTACACAGGTAACGGGGTCGGCCCCGCCTTCATGGTCGGTCGCACCCTCGCCTCGCTCGTCCTCGATCGCCGCGACGAGTACTCCCGCCTCCCGATCGTCGACCCTTTCCCGCAACGGGTTCCCCCCGAGCCCCTCAATTGGCTGGGAGGCAACGCCATCCGCCACGCAATCATGAGCAAGGAGAAGGCTGAGTCCGAGAACCGCACCCCGCACCCCGTCAGCTCACTGATCGCACGGATTCCGGAGCTGATCGGCTTCCACATCGGCCGGTAGCTACCAACGCGTCGTAACGACCTTCTTGCGTGTGTAGAAGTCAATGGCGTCGGGGCCGTTGGCATGAAGGTCTCCGCTCATGGAGTCCTTCCAGCCTGAGAAGGGGAACCAGGCGACGGGGGCGGGGACGCCTACGTTGACGCCGAGCATTCCCGCCTCGGCGCCGTAGCGGTATTGGCGGGCTGCCTTGCCTGAGCTGGTGAAGATCGCGCCGGCGTTGCCGTAGCGGGAGCCGTTGAGGAACTCCAAGGCGGCGTCGAGGTCGGCGACGTCAACCAGGGTAAGCAGGGGGCCGAACAGCTCGTCGCGGGCGAGCTCGGACTCGGGATCGGCGACGGCGGCGATCGTCGGGCCGAGCAGGGTTCCGGCCGGGCCAGCGTCGCCTCGACCGTCCAGCAGCAGCTCCGCGCCGCCGCCGTCGGCACGGTCGGTCGCCTCGGCAACCCGCTCGCGGGCCGCGGCGGAGACCATCGGGCAGACGTCCGTGCGCGGGTCATCGCCGGCGCCCAGCGTCAGCTCCGAGGCGGAGGCGACGAGCGCTTGGCGCACCTCCTCGCGGCGGGCGCTGTCGCCGACCACGACGCAGACTGAGCCCGCCAGGCAGCGCTGCCCCGCGGCGCCGAAAGCCGAGCCCATGATCGCCGGGACCGCCTCCTCGAGCTCGGCGTTGGGCATCACCACCAGTGAGTTCTTGGCGCCGCCCAGAGCCTGCACCCGCTTACCGGTCCTCGCGGCACCTTCGGCGACGATTCGCGCGGTCTCGGCCCGGCCGACGAAGGAGACCGCGTCGATGCCGGGGTCATCGAGGATCGCGGTGACCGCGTCGCGTCCACCGTGGACCAGGTTGACGACGCCAGGCGGGATCTCCCCGATCGAGTCGACGATCTCCACGATCAGGGCCGCCGGACGGGGGTCCTGCTCGGATGGCTTCAGCACGAAGGCGTTGCCGCAGGCGATCGCGTAGGGGAGGAACCAGAGCGGGATCATCGCCGGGAAGTTGAAGGGCGTTATCGCCGCGACCACGCCAACCGGCTGGCGCACCAGCTCGACATCGACCCCGGCGGCCACCCCCTCCAGCGTCTCGCCCTTGAGCAGGTGCGGGATCGCCGCCGCCGACTCGACCGACTCGATTCCCCGGCCGACCTCGCCGTCGGCGTCGGCCAGCGTCTTGCCCATGTCGGCGCTGACCAGCGCCACCAGCTCCTTGCGCCGGCGCACAAGCTCCTCGCGCAGCGCCAGCACGGCCCGAGCCCGTCGCTGCGGCGGGACCTCGCGCCAGCCCGGCTGCGCGGCGCGCGCCGACTCCACCGCCTCGCGAACCTGGCGCGCCCCCGAAAGCGGCACGAGTGCGGTGACCTCACCTGTTGCTGGATCGACATCGTCGAGAGTCTCGACCCCATCCGCCGGTCGCCAGCTCCCCTCAACGTAGTTAGCAAGCCGCGCCGCACCCGCAGACTGCCGTCGATGGGCCCCAAAGTCGGTGTATAGGCGACTTTGGGGCCCATCGGCCCTCGTGTGGCGGTTGGCGGTCATGTCGTCGCCCCGACGCCGGGGGTGGGGATCGGCGTGGGTGCTTGCTCCGGGCGGATCGCGACCATCCGCTCGGCACGGCGCTGCTGCCAGAGCACCAGCGAGACGGCGACCACGACCACCGCGAAGAGCATCGTCGCCAGCACGTTGACCTGCACCGGGATGCCACGCAGGCTCACGCCATAGACATAGAGCGGGAAGGTCACCGTCGTGCCCGAGTTGAAGTTGGAGATGACGAAGTCGTCGATCGAGAGCGAGAAGGCGAGCAGCGCGGCGGCGAGGACCCCGGGAGCGAGCAGTGGGAGGGTCACGTAGCGGAAGGTGGCGAGCGGAGTCGCGCCGAGGTCGGCGGCCGCCTCCTCGAGATGGCGGTCGAAGCCGATCAGGCGCGAGCGCACCACCACGACGACGAAGCTGATCGAGAACATCACGTGGGCGATCAGCAGCGTGCCGAAACCGAGCGCGAAGGTGTAGTAGATGAACATCGAGAGCAGCGAGGCGCCGATCACGATCTCGGGCGTCGCCATCGGGATCACGATCAGCAAGTTGGTGAGCCGCCTGCCGCGGAAGCGGTGGCGGACCAGGGCGATCGCCATCACCGTCCCGATCGCGGTCGAGATCGCAGTCGCCAGCGCCGCCAGCCGCAGGCTGGTGAAGAGCGCTTCGTTCAGTTCGGGCAGCGAGAAGGCGCTGCTCCAGTACTCGGTGGTGAAGCCGTGGTCGAGGCCGAAGGTGAGTTTGCCCTGAGGTGTCGCGCCGAAGGAGAAGACGGCGATGACGACTATCGGGATCAGCATGTAGGCGACGGCGAGGCCGGCGTAGATCGGCAGCGCGTTGCGCCGCAGCCAGGCCCAGGCGTGCGAGGCCGCCGCCACTCAGGCCGTCCTCTCGTCCTCGTCGCCCATGAAGGCGCCCGTGCCGGCGAAGCGGATGTAGAGGGTGACGATGGCGAGGATCAGCGCCATCATCAGAAAGGAGAGCGCCGCCGCCTCCGGGTAGTCACGCTGGTTGAGGTAGAGCGACTGGATCACGTTGCCGACCATCGCCTGGCCGGTGCCGCCGAGCAGCTGGGCGTTGATGTAGTCGCCGAAAGCGGGGATGAAGGTGAGCAGGACGCCGGCGACGATCCCGGGCATCGTCAGTGGCAGGGTCACCTTGAGGAAGGCCTGGCGCGAGGAGGAGTAGAGGTCCTTGGCGGCCTCAATCAGGCGCAGATCGAGCCGCTCCAAGTTGGCGTAGAGCGGCAGGATCATGAAGGGGAGGAAGTTGTAGGTGAGGCCCGCGATCACGGCGCCGGGGGTGGCGAGCACGCGGCCGTCGGGCGGGATCAGCGAGAGCGTCTGCAGCACGCTGACGATCGGGCTCGAATCGCTGAGGATCGTCTTCCAGGCGATCGTGCGGATCAGGAAAGTGGTGAAGAAGGGCGCGATCACCGCGAACAGCAGAAGCAGCTTGAAGCGGCCGGCGCGGAAGGCGATCGCGTAGGCAAGCGGGTAGGCGATCAGCAGCGCCAGCAGCGTCGCCGTGCCGGCGTAGAAGAAGGAGCGGCCGATCTGCTCGGTGTGCCCGGAGAGCGAGTCCGGGAAGTTCGACCAAGCCCAGTCGAAGGAATAGCCAGTGGTCAGCGAGCCCGAGCGCAGCGAGAGCTCGCCCATGAAGTACATCGGGACGACGAAGAACACGATGAGCCAGAGCAGCCCCGGTCCCAGGAGCAAGTAGGGGACCAGGCGCTGCTTCAGGCTCATCTATCTCACCCAGTGATCACTTCCTGCCAGGCTTCGTTGACCGGTTCGAGCTCCGGCGGCGAGTCCTGGTCGGTGCATTTGCGGGTGAATTTCGGGCTGGGGAAGACCAGGGGGTCATTCGCCAGCGCCGGCTTGACCAGTTCTTTCACTCCTTCTACCGGCGGGATGTAGGTGATGTATTCGGCCAGCGGGGCGTTGATCTCCGGCTCGTAGATGAAGTTCATCCAGCCGTACGCGGCCCCAGCGTTTGGCGCCCCTACCGGGATCACCATGTTGTCCGACCAAAGCGAGCAGCCCTCGGTCGGCATCCGCCATTCGGCGTTCTCGTTTTCGATGAGCGACGCGTCGCCCGACCAGCCGATCGCGGCGACTATGTTGCCCGCGGTCAGGTCCTCGGTGTAGTCGTTGCCGGTGAAGCGGCGGATCTGACCGGATTCGGCCGCCTCCCCGATCCTGTCGATCGCGTTCAGCCAGTCGTCGTTGCTTGCCTCGACTGGATCGATCCCTTCGGCCAGCATCACCAGGGGCACGGTTTCGCGCAGTTCGCCCAGCATCGTCACCTTGCCCTTGTACTTCGGGTCGAAGAGGTCGTTGACCGAGCGGATCTCGGGTGCCTTGGCGGTGTCGACCCAGAGCCCGCCCATGCCGCTCACCCACGGCACCGAGAACTCGCGCTCGGGATCGAAGGCCGGGCTCTCGAGCTGCGGCCTGATGTTTTCGAACACGGTGGTCAGCTCCTCGTGGTCGACCTTCTGCAGGTAGCCGAGGTCGTACATCTGCTTTGCCATCCAGTCGGTGACGATGAAGATGCTGCGCCCACCCGACTCGCCCTGTTCGAGCTGCGGCTGCAGCTTGCCGAAGAACGTTTCGTTTTCGTTGACGTCTTCGATGTACTCGACGCTGACTCCGGTTTTGTCTTCGAACTTGGCAATGGTGTTATTCGGACCGGGATCCATGTACCCGGGCCAGTTGGAGATCGTCAGCGTGCCGCTGACCGGACCGCCTTTTGCCACCGTCACTTCGCCACCATCGCCACCGCCGACCGTGTCGCCGCCGCAGGCAGCGAGTCCCAGCGCAGTCACCACGACGGCGATCGCCGTGGCGAGGACGAGCGTGGAGAAGCCCCTCCGCGTTCGCGTTGGTTTGTTCCTCATCTCATTCACCTTCTCTTGCGGCCTCCAGCGCTCGGTGCTCCGTGTGCCCGCTTTCCCGCCTGTTTGAATCAGCCTGCGCAGTGTGTGACTCCCGCACCACATGCATGTGCTCTGGCTCCCAGCTCAGCGTGACCTTTGCTCCGCCTCCCGGCAGGGACTGGCGCTCGACCTCACTCGCATTGGGGCAGAGCACGGTCATCCGTACGCCTTCGCCGAGGTCGACGACGATCTGCGTTGTCGTCCCGAGATAGATCGAGCTTTCGACCACCCCTTCGACCCGCGGCAGTTCGTTCGCTGATCGCGGCGCCCCCGCGTCGAGCGGCTCGATCCGGAGCTTCTCCGGCCGCACGACCGCGTGGCAGCGCTCGCCGGCAGCGAGCCCATCGGTTCGGGTTCGCACCGTGGGACCCTGATCGAGCCGCACCTCACCCGCGCTCGCCACCATCGCCGGCATCAGGTTGGAGACGCCGATGAAGCCGGCCACGAACGTCGTCGCCGGCCGCTCGTAGACCTCCTCGGGGGCACCGATCTGCTCTACCTGGCCGCGGTTCATCACCGCGATCCGGTCGCTCATCGTCAGCGCCTCCTCCTGGTCGTGAGTGACGTAGACGAAGGTGATCCCGACCTCGCGCTGGATCCGCTTCAGCTCGATCTGCAGGCCCTTGCGCAGCTTCAGGTCGAGCGCGCCCAGCGGCTCGTCGAGGAGCAGCACCTTGGGCAGGTTGACCAGGGCCCGCGCCAGGGCGACACGCTGCTGCTGACCGCCGGAGAGCTGCGCGGGGCGACGCCTCGTCTCGGCGGTGAGCCCGACTCGCTCCAGCTCGGCGGAAACGCGGCTACCGATCTCCCCCTTAGGCACATGCTTTCGTTTCAGCCCGAAGGCGACGTTGTCCTGGACACTGAGGTGAGGGAAGAGGGCGTAGCTCTGGAAGACAGTGTTGGTTGGGCGCTTGTGCGGCGGCAGCCCCGCCACGTCAGCTCCCTCGATTCGGATCTCACCCTCGCTTGGCTGCTCGAAGCCAGCGATCATCCGCAGCGTCGTCGTCTTGCCGCAGCCGCTCGGCCCGAGCAGGGTGAAGAACTCACCGGCGGCGAGCGAGAGGCTGAGATCGTCAACGGCTAGGAGTTCGTCGAAGCGCTTGGTGACGCTCTGGAGCTCGACGCTTGGAACACCGTTCTCTTCATCTCACTCCTCGACGTTGGCACGACGCAGGAGCCTCCCAGTTAGAAGTTAGCGCTACCCACTCGCGGGCACGACAAGCACCGGGAGTGGGGAAAGGTGAAGCAGCTTGTATGGGGTGGAGCCGATGATCACCCCCTTCAGGGGCGCTTCGCCGTGGCTGCCGACGACGATCATCCGGGCGCCGCGGCCCTGCGCGAGATCGATGAGCGCTTCGGGCCCCTTTTTCGGGATCAGCGCGATCTCGCACTCCACGCCGCTCCTTTCGGCCCGCGCCTTGGCACTCGGCCATCAACTTCTCGCCGAGCTCCTCGATCGCCTCCT
This sequence comes from uncultured Solirubrobacterales bacterium, assembly GCA_963843495.1. Lineage (GTDB taxonomy): Bacteria > Actinomycetota > Thermoleophilia > Solirubrobacterales > 70-9 > VRUE01. Next base: position 130,549 of record CAWJJX010000001.1, read on the forward strand.
CGTGTTCGGCGATCTCGCCTCCCCAGATGCCCGGCGGCGCGTAGCCGAAGACGACCACCATCCGGTCATCGAGATCCTTGGCCAGGCGCAGCGCCTCGTCCAGGGCGGCCCTGCCGCACTCGGAGCCGTCGTAGCCGACGACTGATCTCGCTCATCGCGCCGTCACCTCGCTCCATCGCCGCGCGGCCACGTCACCCAGCTCCCCCGGAGATCGGGGCGGGTTGGACCTCGGCTTCGCCCTCGAGGAACCCAGGTGGGGCAACCTCGGGACGACGGCGGAAGAAGGCCGGGAACTTGCGCCACTGGACGACCATCAACAGCAGGCCGAGGATCAGGAAGAAGGCGGCGATCACCAGGGGCGGGCCGAGGCCGAGCCAAGAGTCGCCTGATTCGGAGTTGGCGGGATTCGAGAGCTCGATCGCGTTCTTGATCAGCAGGTAGAAGAGGATCGCTCCGCCGGCGAACGGCCCCACGCCGACGAAGAAGAAGTTCTTGACGCTGCGCAGGATCTCGCGCCGGTAGTAGATCGCGCAGGCGAAGCCGGTGAGGCCGATGTAGAAGGCGATCATCAAGCCCAGCGCTGCCAGCGAGTCGAAGAGGATGTCTTCGCTGACCAGGGTCAAGCCGACGTACCAGACGATCGAGGCGGCTCCCATCAGCACCGTGGAGACGTGCGGCGTGAGAAAGCGGGGGTGGACCTTGCCGAGGCTCTTCGGCATCGCTTGCGATCGCGCCATCGAGAGCGTCGTGCGCGCCGTGGGCAGGATCGTCGTCTGGGTCGAGGCCGCCGCCGAGGTGAGTACGGCGATGATCAGGATCTTGTCGAGCGGCGTGCCGAAGACTTCCGTGCCGAGGGCGCTGAGGACGTCTTCCTGGTTCGCGACCAGCGCCTCCACGCCGGCGTAGGCCTGGGCGGCGACGGCGACGATCACATAGATGCCGAGCAGGATCAGCGTGCTGACGACTGTGGCCCGCCCGGGCGCCTCGTCGGGGTTCTCGGTCTCCTCGTTGACGGTCGCCGTCGTGTCCCAGCCCCAGTAGATGAAGACCGCGAGCAGCATCCCGGCGGAGATCTCGGTGAGGCTGAGATTGAAGGGGTTGATCCAGGAGAGGCTCGGGTCGATCGAGCCGGGAGCAGCGTCGCCGGCATACACCTTGACCAGCGCGACCACGGCGAAGGCGGCGAGGGTAACGATCTCCGCTGTCAGCAGCCCGATCTGGGTGCGAGCGGAGAGCTCGATCCCGATCAGCACGATCGCGGTCATCGTGGCGATCCAGAAGACCCCGACGGCAGTCACCGCCGCCGTCGAGGCTGCCGCCGAGTCCCAGCCGACCAGCAGGAAGGTGTAGAGGCCGGCGATCTGGGCCAGGTTGGCCATCACGATCACGTCGGCGACGACGATCGTCCAGCCGGCGAGCCAGCCAAGCTGCGGGCCCATCGCCTTCGTCACCCAGGAGAAGCTCGTGCCGCAGTCGGGGTCGGCCTTGTTCATGTAGTAGTAGCCGGTGGCGACCAGGAACATCGGGATGAAGCTGATCAGCAGGACCGCCGGCGACTCGAGGGCGACCGCCGCGGCGATGAAGCCGAGGGTGGCGGCAAGGCTGTAGCCGGGGGCGGTCGAGGCCACCCCGATGACGACGCTGGAGGCGAACCCGATCGCGTTCTTCTTCAGGCCCTTGTCGCCACCGCTGGGCACGCGGGTTGCAACCGGGGCAACGGAGGAGCCGGGTGTGGAAACGGCCGCATTCTCCATCCGGTCTCCCCCTTCGGTTTCCGCCGCGCCTATCCGCAGCGACTGCTTGAAGGTAGGACCACCAGACGTTCTGCACAAGTGGCAAATGTCCCAAAAGGCCGGCCAAGCCTTGTACATTTAGGACAAGTCACGCCCTGGAACTTGACCTAATGCACATTGCAGATGGGGCAGGACGGGTCTAGCGTTGTCCACATCGTCGTAGCAAGAGAGGAGACCGAGATGGCCATAGCGTCGCGGTCCGGACAGCAGGTCGGCACCGACCTGCAGGAGATGGCGCGCCGCCATCTCTGGATGCACTTCTCGCGGATGGGCGCCTATGGCCCGGATCACGAGATACCGATCATCGTCCGCGCTGACGGCTGCTACGTCTACGACGAGCACGGCAATCGCTATCTCGACGGGCTCTCGGGCCTCTTCTGCGTCAACGCCGGCCACGGCCGCACCGAGCTGGGCGAAGCCGCCGCCCGCCAGGTCGAGGAGCTCGATTTCTACACGCTCTGGAGCTACGCCCACCCGCGTGCGATCGAGCTGGCCGAGCGCCTCGCTTCGCTCGCACCGGGCGATCTCAACCGCGTCTTCTTCACCTCCGGTGGCTCGGAGTCGGTCGAGTCGGCGCTGAAGCTCGCCCGCAACTACCACCGCGAGCTCGGCAAAGGCCAGAAGCACAAGGTGATCGCCCGCGAGATCGCCTACCACGGCACCACGCTCGGCGCCCTCTCCGCCACCGGCATCACCGAGCTGCGCTCGCAGTTCGAGCCGCTCGCCCCCGGCGGCTGTCACGTCCCCAACACGAACCTCTATCGCTGGCCCGAGGACCGCCATCCGCTCTGGGCGGCAACCGCGATCGAGGAGCGGATCCAGTTCGAGGGGCCGGAGACGGTCGCTGCGGTGATCCTCGAGCCGGTGCAGAACGCGGGTGGCTGCTTCGTCCCGCCCGAGGGCTACTTCGAGCGGGTGCGCGAGATCTGCGACCGCTACGACGTGCTGATGATCTCCGACGAGGTGATCTGCGCCTGGGGCCGCCTCGGCCACTGGTTTGGCTGCGAACGCTTCGGCTACGTCCCGGACATAATCACGGTCGCAAAGGCGCTGACCTCAGCCTACGCGCCGATGGGCGCGGTTATCGCCTCCGACACGGTGGCGGCCCCGTTCATGGAGGGCGATGCCTCCTTCGCCCATGGCTTCACCTTCGCCGGCCATCCGCTCGCCTCGGCGGTGGCGATGGCCAACCTCGACATCTTCGAGAACGAGGACCTCTGCGGCCACGTCCTCGCCAAGGAGGGTGAGTTCCGCCAGATGCTGGAGACGCTGCACGACATCCCGATCGTCGGCGACGTGCGCGGCGCCGGCTATTTCCACGCGATCGAGCTGGTCAAGGACCGCGATACCAAGGAGAGCTTCAGCGACGAGGAGGCTGAGGACATGCTGCGCGGTTTCCTCTCCGGCGAGCTCTACAAGCGCGGGCTGATCTGCCGCGCCGACGATCGCGGCGACGCGGTGGTGCAGCTGGCGCCGCCTCTGATCGCCGACAGCGAGCAGTTCGAGGAAATCCACGACGTCCTGCATGCCGTGCTGGGCGAGGCCTGGGAGCGGGTCCAACGGTAGGCCTGCCGATGCTCACCGTCCAAAGCCTGCTCGACGAACTCGGTCTCGATCTCGCGGCCGGCAACGGTGCGGCGGAAGCACCGGTCCGCTGGGTTCACATCTCCGAGCTGGAGGACCCGACCCCATGGCTCTCCGGCGGCGAGCTGATGCTGACCACGGGGATCCCGCTCGGCACGGCTGCCAAGCAGCGGGCCTTCGTCCGTCGTCTCACCGACCACAACCTCGCCGGGCTCGGCTTCGGCACCGGCTTCAATCACGAGAAGCTGCCGAAAGCGCTGGTCGAGGAGGCAGAGAAACGCGACTTCCCGCTCTTCGAGGTTCCCTACTCGACCCCCTTCATCGCGATCACCGAGAAAGCCTTCGCCCGCCTCGTAAACGAGCAGTACGAGGTGCTGCAGCGGGGGATCGCGGTGCAGCGACGACTCGAGCGCCTGGTCCTGGAAGAGCGCGGCCTGGAGGAGATCGTGGCCACGATCGCTTCCGCCGTCGGTGGCACGGTGGCGATCCTCGGCGGCCGCGGCGAGCGCCTGGCCGGCCGCGGCTTCCGCCGCCAGCTCTCGGCCGAGGCGGTGAAGGCGATCCGCGAGGAAGCGCTCGCCCACACGGGCGATGGCCACCCCTTTGTCCCCGCCCATCCCGCGGTCGCAGGCCGCGCCCTCGCCCACCCCGTGATCTCACCCGGCGGGGGGCCGCCGCAGGCCTGGGTCGTGATCGTGCGTGACTCCGGCGGCCTCGGTGACTTCGAGCGGCTGATCCTGCAGCAGGCCGTCGCGGTCGTCGCGCTGGAGCTGATGCGGCGGCGGGTCGCGCGCGAGACCGAGCGCCGCCTCGCCGGCGACGTCCTGGCGGGCGCGCTTGGCGGACGCCTGGACCCGACTGAGCTGCGCCGCCGGCTTGAGCCCTTCGGCATCGGCGACGAGGCAGCGGTGCTCGTCTTCGCCCTCGACGACCCGGCCAGCGCCGAGCCGGCGCTGGAGCGGGCGCTCGCCGCGGACGCCTGCCCGGCCGTCGTCGCCCCCCACGCCAGTGGCCGTCGGGAGCTGCTCTGCGCCGTCGTCGACGCCGCCGATCGCGACCCGGTTGACCTCGCCGCCGACGCCCGCAAGGCACTGATCAAAGACCGCGGCGTCGTCCGAGCCGCCGCCAGCCGCCCCGCCCCGCCCGAGGAGCTGCGCCACTCCTTCCACGAGGCGCGCTGTGCGCTCGAGGCGACCGCGATCGACAACGGCGCCGCCCCCGAGGTGGCCTCCTGGCGCGATCTCGGCGCCTTCACCCTGCTGCTCTCGATCCAGGACGACGAGGCGCTGAAGCTCTACTGCGACAGCGTGCTCGGCCCGATCGAGGAGGGCGACGAGGAGTACGGCGGCGAGCTGCTGCGCTCGCTCGAGGCATTCATCGAGCAGAACGGCCAGTGGGAGAAAGCGGCCCGCGAGGTCTACTGCCACCGACACACGCTGCGCTACCGCATGCGCCGGGTCGAGGAGCTGACCGGCCGCGACCTCTCGCGCGCCCACGACCGGATCGAGTTCTGGCTGGCGCTCAGAGCAAGGGAGCTAGTCGCGTGAAGGTAGGCATCCCGCGCGAGATCAAGCCCGATGAGTATCGGGTCGCGATCACGCCGGCCGGGGTGCGGGAGATGGTCGAGCACGGTCACGAGGTGCTGGTCGAGGCCGGCGCCGGCCTCGGCAGCGCTATCGAGGATGCCGCTTTCGAAGGCCAGGGCGCTCTCATCGCCCCGGACGCCGCCGCGGTCTTCGGCGAGGCGGAGATGGTGCTGAAGGTGAAGGAGCCCCAGCCGGCCGAGGTCGAGATGCTGAGTGCGGGCCAGCTTCTCTTCACCTACCTGCACCTCGCTCCCGATCCGCAGCTGACCCAGGGGCTCCGCGAGTCCGGCGCCACCTGTATCGCCTATGAGACGGTCGAGGATGCGCGCGGCCGCCTGCCCCTGCTGGCGCCGATGAGCGAGATCGCCGGCAAGATCGCCACCCAGGCGGGCGCCTTCATGCTCGAGAAGCCGCTCGGCGGGCGGGGCATCCTGCTCGGCGGCGTCCCAGGCGTCGCCGCCGCCAACGTGATCGTGATCGGCGGCGGCGTGGTCGGCATGAACGCCGCGTTCGTCGCGATCGGAATGGGGGCCGACGTCTTCGTCTTCGACAAGTCGATCGACCGCCTGCGAGAGCTCGAGGCGGACTTCGCGGGCAGCTGCTCGACCGTCTACTCGACCACGCTGGCGATCGAGGAGATGCTGCCGCGCGCCGACCTCGTAATCGGCGCCGTGCTCGTCCACGGCGCCCGCGCCCCCTTCGTCGTGCGCCGCGAGCAGCTGGCGCTGATGAAGCCCGGCGCCGTGTTGGTCGACGTCGCGATCGACCAGGGGGGCTGCTTCGAGACCTCGCACGCGACTACGCATCACGACCCGACCTTCGAGGTCGACGGGATCGCCCACTACTGCGTCGCCAACATGCCGGGCGCGGTGCCGATCACGTCGACCCACGCGCTGACCAACGCGACCCTGCCTTACGCGATTGCCCTTGCCGACAGAGGGGTCGCCGAGGCGATCCGGCGCGACCCGGGGCTGCGCCCCGGCGTCAACGTTGCCGCGGGCGAGGTCACCCACCCCGCGGTAGCCGAAGGCGTCGGCGCGACCTGCGTCCCCGTGGAGGACGCCCTGAACCTAGGACCCCCCGCCGACGGGACCCAAAGCGTAGATATAGATCGCTTTGGGTCCCGTCGGCCCCTACATGCGGAGGCGAGTGAGTGATGGCTACGGTTGAGACGAGGCGGTTGCGGAACTTCGTTGGGGGTAAGGCGGTCGACCCGGTCGAGGGAGGCAGTGAGGACGTGGTCAACCCCGCCACGGGCGAGGCGATCGCCGAGGCACCCCTCTCCACCAAGGCCGACGTCGACGCCGCGGTAGCCGCGGCGAAGGAGGCCTTCCCGGGTTGGGCCGCGACGCCCCCGGGGGAGCGGGCGCGGGCGCTGCTGCGGATGGCGGACCTGATCGAGGAGCGCGGCGAGCAGATCGCCGACCTCGAAGCCGCCGACGCCGGCAAGCCGCGCGGCGCCGTGGTGGAGGACGAAATCCCGGTGATGGCCGACCAGCTGCGCTTCTTCGCCGGCGCCGCTCGCACGATGGAGGGCCGCGCCGCCGGCGAGTACATGGAGGCGCGCACCTCCTTCATCCGCCGCGAGCCGATCGGCGTCGTCGGTCAGATCACGCCCTGGAACTACCCGCTGATGATGGCGATCTGGAAGATCGGCCCGGCTCTCGCCTCCGGCAACACGGTGGTGCTGAAGCCGGCGGAGACGACGCCGCTGACGACGCTGCTCTTCGCCGAGTGGTGCAGTGAGATCCTGCCCCCCGGCGTCTTCAACGCGATCGGCGGGCACGGCGAGCCGACCGGAGCCGAGCTCGTCACCCATCCCGACGTCGGCATGATCTGCCTCACCGGTTCGCCGCCGACGGGTAGGTGGATCGCCAAAGCCGCCGCGGACACGCTGAAGCGCGTGCATCTGGAGCTCGGCGGCAAGGCGCCGGTGGTGATCTTCGACGACGCCGACATGGAGGCGGCGATGGAGACGATCGCCGGCACCGGCTACTACAACGCCGGCCAGGACTGCACCGCGGCGACACGCGTGTTGGCCGCCAAAGGGGTCTACGACGACGTCGTCAGCGGCCTCAGTGGGGAAGCGCAGGGCCTCGTCCTCGGCGACACGATGGCGGCCAACACCACCCTCGGGCCGCTCAACTCCGAGCGCCAGCGCGAACGCGTCGAGGGCTTCCTCCAGCGCAAGCCGGGCAACGCGGAGATCGTCACCGGCGGCGCTCAGCCCGACCTGCCGGGCTTCTTCCTCGAGCCCGCTGTTGTCGCCGGGCTCGAGCAAGGCGACGAGATGATCCAGGACGAGATCTTCGGGCCGGTGATCACCGTGCAGCCGTTCACCGACGAGGAGAAGGCGATCGAGTGGGCCAACGGGACGCGCTACGGCCTCGCCTCCTCCGTCTGGACCCGGGACGTCGGCCGCGCAATGCGCGTCGCCAACGCGCTCGAGTTCGGTTGTGTGTGGATCAACGACCACATCCCGCTCGTCTCTGAGATGCCGCACGGGGGCTTCAAGCAGTCCGGCTACGGCAAGGACCTCTCCGTCTATGCCCTCGAGGACTACACCGAGATCAAGCACGTGATGATCAACCTGGAATGAAGTTCCGGCGCCACAACTAGGATTCCGCGCTGCGTGAAAAGTCGGGTCAGGGGAATATCCGCAGGTGCTGCGCTGCTCGTGATGGCGGTCGTGCTCGTCGGCGCCGCGCCGGAATCGAACGAACCGGTCGAGGAACCGCGCTGTCAAGGCCGGCAGCCGAAGATCGTCGGCACGGACGGGCCGGACGTGCTGCAGGGGACGCCGGAGCGCGACGTGATCTGGGGCGGCGAGGGCGATGACGAGATCCACGGCAGCCTCGGCAACGACCTGCTCTGCGGCGGGCCGGGCGCCGACCTCGTCCACGGCGGGCGTGGCAACGACGTCGCCAACGGCGGTGCCGGTGACGACGACCGCGTGATCGGCGATCTCGGCGACGACCACCTCTTCGGCGGCCCCGGCGACGCCGACGAGGTCGCCGGCAGCCTTGGCATCGACACCCTCAACGGCGGCGGCGGCAACTTCGACCTCGTCCACGGGGACTACGGCTACGACCGCATGGACGGCGGCGCCGGCAGCGGCGACATCGCCTCCTTCGCGACCGACGTCGGCGCGGGTCGCGGCGGCGGGGTCAAGGTCTCGCTCGCCGCGCACAGGGCGCGCGGCGACGGCCACGACCGGCTCTTCCGCCTCGAGGGCCTCGAGGGCTCCGCCTTCGACGACATCCTCATCGGCAACAAGCAGGCCAACGAAATCGACGGCGGCGCCGGTGACGACACGATCCGCGGCGGCGGCGGCCGCGACGAGCTAGCCGGGGGCCAGGGAAGCGACGGTTGCCACGGGGCGAAGGGCCGTACCGTCTCCTGCGGGCGGGAAAAGCCATTGAAGGCTTCCGCGTACGTCGAACTCGACCCGACCATGGGGGGCGGGGGCGGGCTCGAGATCGTCGGTGGGGGCGGGCCCGACCACTTCATCGTTGCCTTCGACGCAAAGTCCTCGACCTTCGGCGTCAGCGCCAAGAAGGGGATCGCGGTCGGTCCCGGCTCAGCCGTGCCGGGCCCACCTCGGTCAGCTGCCCGACCGGCGGTTTGGCGCGCTGGCTGATGGCCGACCTCGGTCCGGGCCACGACGGCCTTCGCGTCGAAGGCTCGCTGATCGGCGCCCAGAACGTTCGCATCGCCGGCGGCCTCGGCAACGACACGATCCACGGCGGGCCCGAGGACGACCTGATCGAGGCGGGCTTTGGCAGCGACCACCTGTACGGCCATGCGGGTGCAGACGGGTTGATCGGCAGCACACCGGGCCCCACCTTCCTCTACGGCGGCGCCGATGGCGATCTGCTTGCGGCCGGCGGCGGCTGCGCGGGGGGCGCCATCGTCGGCGGCCCGGGTCGCGACGACGCCTCCTTTGCCGAGACGCAGGCACATCCCGGCCTGCTCTACGTCTCCTTCCCCCAGCGCAAAGCGTGGATCGACGTTGTCCCCGGCTGCGATCCAGTCCACCTCTCCCCGACGAACGAGGACATGGAGGGATCCTTCGACTACGACGTCCTGATCGGCGACGGTCGCGCCAACGCGATGCTCGGCCAGCCCGGCGTCGACCGCTTCTACGGCGGCGGTGGCGATGACGTGGTCGACGCGCGCGACGGCGTCCAGGACGAAGTGATCCAGTGCGGCCGCGGCAAAGCGCCGAAGAAAGGCAAACCAGTGCGCGGGACCCCCAGTGGCCGCGCCCTCACCGACTCCTTCGATCCGTCACCGGTCCTCTGCGCGATCTCCAAGCACGGGCGCCCGGTGAAGGGCCTCGGCCAGACCGACTCGCCCTGAGTACGGCGCCGCTCAGAGACCCAGCCCGTCCACGCCCGGCTCGTCCCAGCCGAGGTGGTGCGCGAGCTCGTGACGCAGGGTCCGCTCGACCTGGCGGGCGAGCAGCTCGCGATCGTGTCCGAAGTCGCGTTCGAGGGTGTCGCGATAGATGACGATCCGGTCCTCGTAGACCTCCCGCGCGATCCCATCCCCGAAGTAGTGGCCATACGCACGAGCCTCGCCACCGAGGTCGGAGACGATGACGGCGATTTTCGCCAGCACCTCCTGAAATTCCGGGGGCAGGCGGTCGATCGCGTCTGCGACCAGCGATTCGAACTCCTCGGGACGGGGTGCGTCGGCCATGCGCAAACGGTAGCCAGGCTCGCACGCATCGACGCCGCGCGACAGGGGCCTTGGACTAGGCTTCGCCCATGGCCCGGAGCCCGAGCGATGACGAGGCGGCGGCGATCGCCGCCGCGATCCAGCGGTTCGAGGCGGAGACGGCGCCGGCGCCCGCGGACGAGGGCCCGATGATCAGCCGCTGGCAGCGCACCGCGCTGCTGGAGGGGGTTAGCGCCAGGGGCACCGTCGAAGACACAGAAGGAGGAGAGAGATGGCTGTCGTGAAGATCATCGAGCTGGTCGGAAGCTCGAAAACGTCGACCGACGATGCGGCGCGGCAGGCGCTCAACCAGGCGCAGGGAACGCTGCGCAACATCCGCGCGGTCGACATCGTCTCGACCGGTATTCGCGGGGAGAACCTGGATGAGTACCGCGCTCATGTGCGCGTGGCTTTCCTGATCGAGGGCACGGAGATCGACTGATGGAGGACGAGGTGCGCGAGGTCTCCCGCGAGGAGGCCCGCAAGATGATCGACGACGGCGCCCAGCTGGTCGACGTGCGCGCCGACCACGAGTGGGAGGCCGGCCGAATCGAGGGCGCCACGCACCTGCCTCTGGGGGAGCTCTCGGAGCGAGCCGCTGAGCTCGACAAGGAGCGACCGGTCGTCGTCTACTGCCGTGGTGGCAACCGGTCGACGATGGCGGCTGAGGCGCTCGTGGCTGCCGGATATGACGCTGCGAAGCTGAGCGAGGGGATCGTCGGCTGGGTCGAGGCGGGCCTGCCGCTCGAGCCCGAGGGTGGCGCCGTCGCCGAGTCGGGCGAGGCGGCCGCAATCCTGGATGCTCGCAAGGGCGACTGGCGTCCCTAGCTGGACTTCCGCTACAGAGAAGTTGCAATTCGTGCGCCACGCGTGCGGCCGAAGCTTTTAGGCTGCAATCATGGAGGCGATGAGGGATAGCTGGACCGACGACCGACTAGACGATTTCGCGGCGCACACCGAGCAGCGCTTCGATCGGCTCGAACACCAGGTCGACGCCCGCTTCGATCGAGTCGAGAACCGACTTGACAAATTCGATGATCAATTCGCGCGCGTCAACGGGCGAATTGACTACCTCAGCATGGTGATCTTTCGGACAATCACCGCCCTCATCGTGACCATGGCACTTGGCTTCGCAAGCCTGTTGGTAGCAGGCCCCTGAAGAAATACCTGAATCCCTGTCAGGTTTTGCTATTTTCCACTGCGTGGAGGTTGTCGTCGATCAGCAGAAGGAGCAGCGGGGCAAAGGCCGCACCGGCACGCTCGAGAACCCGGAGACCTACGAGAACGTCCCGGGCCACATCATCCCGATCATCGAGCGGGAGTTCGACGACTTCGACAACGAAGCGGAGGACTTCCTCGGCGGCAAGATGCCCGAAGAGGAGTTCATCGGCTTCCGCCTCAAGCAGGGCGTCTACGGTCAGCGCCAGGCCGACGTGCAGATGGCGCGGGTGAAGCTCCCCTTTGGCGGCGTCACGCCGGAGCAGATGGAGGCCTTCGCCAGCGTCGTCGAGAAGTACGCGCCGCTCAACAAGGGCCACGTCACGACGCGCCAGAACATCCAGATCCACCACGTACCGCTGCGCGACATGGAGCTGCTGCTGCGCGAGATCGCCGAGGCAGGCCTCTCTTCCCGCGAGGGATGCGGCAACACGGTGCGCAACGTCACCGGCGACCCCTGGGCCGGCGTCGCTCCCGACGAGGTCTTCGACCCGACGCCCTACGCCGGTGCCTACGTTCGTTACTTCGTCCGCCACCCAACGACGCAGCTGATGCCGCGCAAGATCAAGACCGCCTTCACCGGCTCCGACGAGGACCGGGCGATTACCGGCATCCACGACATCGCCTTCATCTCGCGCGAACAGGAAGGCCGCCGGGGCTTCGAGATCCGGGTCGGCGGCGGCACCTCGATCATGGCCCGCGTCGCTCCCACCCTCTACGAGTTCGTCGAGGCCGACAACGGCGAGTACCTCAAGGTCGCCGAGGCCGCGCTGCGCATCTTCGACCGCCAGGAGTGGCTGCGCGTCAACCGCGCCCGCGCCCGGATCAAGGTGCTGATCGACAAGATCGGCATCGATGCCTTCCGCGAGCAGGTCGACGCCGAGCTCGAAGGCGATTGGGCGCAGGAGAGGGACTTCGACGTCGAGCGCCTGCGCTACGACGACGACGAGGAGGCGAACGCGCCCGCCCGTCCCGCGACTGCGGCCTCTCCCAACGGAGACCGCTCGGCCTTTGACCGTTTCGTTGAAGCCAACGTCCAGGCCCAGCGCCAGGAGGGCTTCTCCACGGTCGAGGTCAAGATCGAGCGCGGCGACCTCACGCCGGAGCAGTTCCGCGGCCTCGCCGCGATCATGCGCGAGTTCACCGGCGGCTACGCCCGCAGCACGGTGCAGCAGAACTTCGTCCTGCGCTGGGTGCGTGACGAGGCGCTCTACGACGTCTGGCAGCAGCTCGGTGAGCTCGGCCTCGACGAGGCCGGCCCGCGCGAGATCACCGACGTGGTCAGCTGCCCGGGCACCGACAGCTGCAAGCTCGGCATCACCAGCTCGATGGGCCTCAACCGGGCGATCAAGGAGCGGCTGCAGTCGATGGAGGTCACCGATCCGACCACGCGCCGCATCCATGTGAAGATGAGTGGCTGCCCGAACGGGTGCAGCCAGCACCACATCGCCAACATCGGCTTCTACGGCGCCTCGCTGAAGGTGGGAGGGCGCCAGGTGCCCGCCTACATCCCCCACATCGGCGGCAACTACGAGGGCGGCGAGGTCATCTTCGGCACGCGGTTGAAGTCGCGGCTGCCGGCGAAGCGCGTCCCCGAGGCAGTCGAGCGTTGGGTGAAGCTCTACGAGGGCGAGCGCTCGAGTGGCGAGGAGGAGTTCAACGCCTTCGCCGAGCGTGTCGGCGCCGCTCGCTTCGAAGAAGAGGTTAAGGACCTGACGCTGCCGGCTGAGTTCAGCCTCGAGACGATGCAGCAGTTCATCGACTGGAACCGATCGAGCCCCTACAAAGTCGAGCGTGGTGAGGGCGAGTGCGCGATATGAGTCCCATTGCCGACCGGCCCAAAATCGAGGACCCGGAGGCGGTCGCCGCCGAGCTCGAGGGCAAGCGCGCCGAGCAGGCGATCGAGTGGATGTTCGAGACCTTCGGCGAGAGCCATTACATCGCCTGCTCGTTCCAGAAAACCAGCTCGGTGACGGCGCACCTCGCCTCCCGGATCAACCCCGAGGCGCGCTTCTTCTACCTCGATACCGACGTCCTCTTCCCGGAGACCTACGAGACCCGCGACCGGCTCGCCGAGGCGCTGGGGATCGAGTTCGACCGTTTCCACAACCTGACGCTCGAGGAGCAGGCCGCCCAGCACGGCGACGAGCTGTGGAAGCGCGATCCCGACTCCTGCTGCGGATTGCGCAAGGTCGAGCCGATGCGCCGCGCGCTCTCTTCCGTAGACTGCTGGCTCGCCGGCGTCCGCCGCGAGGACTCAGCCCGTCGCGCCAAGACCCTGAAGTTCGGCTGGGACAAGCGCTTCGAGCTGTGGAAGCTCAACCCCCTCGCGGACTGGACCGAGCGCGACGTCTGGAACTACATCCATGAGCACGACCTCCCGTACAACCCGCTCCACGATCGCGGCTACCCCTCGATCGGGTGCACCCACTGCACCAAGCCGGTCGACCCGGGCGGCTCGCCGCGCGACGGCCGCTGGGTGGGCCTCGACAAGTCCGAGTGCGGGATCAACTAGCGGCCTGGCCGCCGGCCCCCGATAACTGCTTCCAGTCCCTTCCCCGACCCGAATGGTGAGACCCAACCGATGAGCGAGACGATGACCGAGCTTTCCCTGACCCTTGACGAGCGCCACACGGCCGACTTCGAGATGATCGGCAACGGCGGCTTCGCGCCGCTGACCGGCTTCCAGGGCTCCGCCGACTGGGAGCGCGTCTGCTCCGAGATGCGGACCGCCGCCGGCGATTACTGGCCGATCCCGATCACCCTGGCGACCGATTTGGAGTGCGAGGTCGGCGACGTCGTCTCCCTCTCCAGCGACGAAGGCAAGCCGCTGGGCCGGATCAAGGTCGAGGAGATCTGGGAGCGCGACGTCAAGCGCGAGGCCGAGCAGGTCTACGGCACGACCGACGAGGCCCACCCCGGGGTCGCGGCGATCTACGAGGAGGGCAACCGCATGATCGCCGGCCCGATCGAGGTCGACGCCCTGCCGGACCACGAGGAGGCGTTCATGCGCCGCTACCTGACGCCGGCCGAGACGAAGGCGGAGTTCGAGAAGCGCGGCTGGAAGCGGATCGTCGCCTTCCAGACCCGCAACCCGATCCATCGCGCCCACGAGTACCTGACCAAGGCCGCGCTGGAGACGTGCGACGGCCTCTTCATCCACCCCCTGATCGGCAAGACCAAGGCTGGCGACATCCCCGCTGACGTGCGCATGCGCTGCTACGAGGTGCTGATGGAGAAGTACTACCCAAACGACCGCGTGATGCTGGGCGTGAAGCCGGCGAAGATGCACTACGCCGGCCCGCGCGAGGCCGTCCTGCACGCGATCGTCCGCCGCAACTACGGGGCCACCCACTTCATCGTCGGCCGCGACCACGCGGGTGCCGGCGACTACTACGGCACCTACGATGCGCAGAAGATCTTCGACACGATCGACATCGACGAGCTCGGGATCGAGCCGCTGATGTTCGAGCACACTTTCTGGTGCAACGAGTGCGAGGGGCTGGCCTCGAACAAGACCTGCCCGCATGACCAAGAGGCGCACCTCTTCCTGTCCGGGACGAAGGTGCGCGAGATGCTCGGCAACGGCGAAAGGCCGCCGCACGAGTTCTCGCGCGACGAGGTCGCCGACATCCTGATCGACGCTTACAAGGAGGACTGACGTAACGATGGCTGGCGAGAAGGGCTTCACCCTCTGGTTCACCGGGCTTTCGGGGGCCGGCAAGACGACCATCACCGGGCTGCTGGAGACCGAGCTGCGCGGGCGCGGCTCGAAGCTCGAGATCCTCGACGGCGACGTCGTGCGCGAAAACCTCTCCAAGGGGCTCGGTTTCTCCAAGGAGGACCGCGACACCAACATCCGCCGGATCGCGTTCGTCGCCGATCTGCTCAGCCGCAACGGCGTGCCGGTGATCACGGCGGCGATCTCTCCCTACGCCGAGATCCGCGACGAGGCTCACGAGCTCATGGGCGAGCGCTTCATCGAGGTCTACGTGAAGGCTTCGGTCGATACGTGTGCGGAGCGGGACGTCAAGGGGCTCTACGCGAAGGCGTTTGCGGGTGAGATCAAGGAATTCACTGGGGTGTCGGATCCGTACGAGATTCCGGAGAATCCGGACTGGATTTGCGATACGGAGAATGAGACTCCTGAGGAGTCGGCGGAGAAGTTGCTCGAGTACCTCGAGTCGCGGGAGTTGATTCCGGCGGCTGCGGTTACTGCCTGAGCTCGAAGCGTGGTGGAGGGGCGGCGACCCCTCCGTCTGACAAATGCCGGGCTAATTAGCCCGGCATTTTGAGTATCCGCCAGCCGGAGGGGTCGCCGCCCCTCCTGCGACAGGGGTTACGGGCCGTTGGCTTTGGGGACGAGGACTGTGCGGCCGTCCGATAGGCGGTAGACGGTGCCCAGGGGCTTGCCTTGGCCGATGACTCGTTGGGTGGGGTTGAGCTGTATTTCCTTGACGCGTTGGTCTTTGTTCGCGACCACGGCGTCGGCTGGGCGCGTGGCTTGGTCAGCTTTCGACTGGGAGGTGAAAGCTGAGGTTAGGTCGAGGGAAGACAGCGCTGCGAGGAGGAAGGCTACGGAGAGAGGACTATGCCTAGGTCGAAGAGGTTGACCAGGCCGTCGAGGGGGTCGCCTGCGCGGTCGTCTCGGCCGGGGGCGCGGGGTGACCTTCATGGCTCTACGGCCCAGGTGCTTTAGTTAGGCCACCCTAATAAAGATTGGCCGCTATTGCGGCGGCTAGGGCTTCGGCGGTACGACGGGCTCGCCGAGGCTGTAGGTGTCGTAGGCGCCGAACTCGGCGAAGGTCTTGTGGGTCGGGCCGTGGTAGTCCGACGATGCCGTCGGCGCCAAATTGAGCTCGTTGCAAAGGCTGAGCAGGTGCTTGGTCTGCTCTTCGCTGTGGGAGGGGTAGAAGGCCTCGACGCCGTCGGCGCCCAGCGAGCGGATCAGGTCCTCGACCTCGTCGGGCTCGGAGATGTCCCAGTACGGATGGGCGACGACCGCGACGCCACCGGCCTCGTGGATCAGCTCGATCGCCTGCTCGGCGGTCGGCCAGCGGCGTGGGACGAAGGCCTTGCCGCCGGGGACCAGGTACTCCTCGAAGAAGGGCCCGAGGTCGCCCTTGGCGCCGGCGGCGCGGGCGATGTGGGGCCGGCCGATCGAGAGCGCGTCGCCGGCCTCCCGCACGGCGTCCTCCAGTTTCACTTCGAAGCCCCATTTGTTCAGCCGCTCGACGATCTCCCCGGCGCGCTCGACCCGCTCCCGCTGCGCTCGCTCGCAGGCCGGCGCCATCTTCTCCAGATCGACCCAGTAGCCGCACACGTGGAGGTCTTCCGCGTACTCGTGCACGCAGGACATCTCCACTGCGGGCACCAGCTCAATTCCGAGCCCCTGGGCCGCCTCGGCCGCCTCGGGCACGCCCGCCACAGCGTCGTGGTCGGAAAGCGCCAACGTGGTTACGCCAGCTTCCCAAGCTTGGGCGACGACTTCGGCGGGCGCCAGCTGCCCGTCTGACACGGTCGAATGGCTCTGCAGCTCGATCAGCATGCGGGCGGCAGCCTACTTGTCACGTCTCTCCACTGCGCCGGCCGCATTAATAGAGTGCCGCGTCCGTGTTCGAGAAGGTGCTCATAGCCAACCGCGGCGAGATCGCGATCCGCGTCGCCCGCACGCTGAAGGAGATGGGGATCGGTTCGGTCGCCGTCTATTCCGAGATCGACCGCGACGCGCCCCATGTGCGCGAGGCTGACGAGGCCTTCCTGATCGGCCCGGCGGTGCCGGCGGAGAGCTACCTCAACATCCCGAAGATCATCGATACCGCCAAGGAGGCGGGGGCTGAGGCGATCCATCCCGGCTACGGGTTTCTCGCTGAGAACGCCGATTTCGCCCGTGCCTGCGCCGAGGCCGAGATCACCTTCATCGGCCCGCCGCCGGAGGCGATCGAAGCGATGGGGTCGAAGACGCGGGCGCGCGAGATCATGGCCGAGGCCGGGGTGCCGATCGTTCCTGGCGCCACCTCGCCGGCAAAGGACCTCGACGAGGCTCGCCAGCAGGCCGAGGAGGCCGGCTACCCGGTTGCCTGCAAGGCTGCGGGTGGGGGTGGCGGCAAGGGCTTTCGGGTGGCGATGACCCCCGATGACCTGCAGGAGGCATTCGAGGGAGCCGCTCGCGAGGGGGAGAAGTTCTTCTCCGACGACCGCGTCTACGTCGAGCGCTATCTGGAGGACCCGCGCCACGTCGAGGTCCAAGTGCTGGCCGACGGGCACGGCAACGTGATCCACGTGGGAGAGCGCGACTGCTCGGTCCAGCGCCGCCACCAGAAGGTGATCGAGGAGGCGCCGGGGCCGCGCGTCGACGCCGAGATGCGCGAGCGCATTGGCAAAATCGCCACCGATGCGGCGGCCGCAGTTGGCTACCGCTCCGCCGGCACGGTCGAGGGGCTGCAGGTCGGCGACGAGTACTTCTTCCTCGAGATGAACACCCGGGTCCAGGTCGAGCACTGCGTGACCGAGATGGTCAGCGGGATCGACATCGTCCGCGAGCAGGTGCTGGTCGCGGCGGGCGAGCCGCTCTCGGTAGCCCAGGATGACGTCGAGTTGAGGGGCTGGGCGATCGAGTGCCGGATCAACGCCGAGGCGGCCCACAAGAAATTCGCCCCTGCTCCCGGTGCGATCACCGGCTACCGCGAGCCGGCCGGTCCGGGCGTCCGGGTCGACTCCGGTGTCGAGGCCGGCTCCGAGGTGACCCCGATGTACGACCCGATGGTGGCCAAGCTGATCGTCTGGGACGTCGATCGCGAGCACGCGACGCGACGCATGCTGCGCGCCCTCGGCGAGTACGAGATCGGTGGCCTGACCACCTTGATCCCCTTCCACAAGGCGCTGCTGGAGACCGAGCAGTGGGCGAACGGCGAGACCTGTCGCGACCTGATGGAGGACCGCGAGTGGCTCAAGTCGACGGCGCCGGCAGAGGCCTCCGTTCCCGCCGAGGCGGAGGACGGTGCCGAGCTGGTCAGTCGCGACTACAAGGTCGAGGTCTCGGGCAAGCTCTTCGACGTCAAGGTGCTCGGCGAGGCGGTGGCTGGCGCCGCCCCCGCTGCGGGCGGCAAGCGCCCGCCCAAACGTGAGCGCAAGGCCGGCGCGAGCGCCGCCGCCTCCAGCGAGTCGCTGCCCTCGCCGCTGCAGGGCACCGTGCTCAAAGTCGCGGTCGAGCAGGGTGTCGAGGTCGCCGAGGGGGACCTGATCTGCGTGATCGAGGCGATGAAGATGGAGAACGAGATCGCCGCCCACCGCTCCGGCAAGGTCGAGGAGCTGAACGTCGCCGAGGGCGCCGCCGTCTCCAGCGGCGACGTTCTCGCGGTGATCAAGTAGCGCCCGCGCTCAGCGTTTCTGCTGTTCCTTCTTTTCCTTCCGTTTTTCCCGCAGTTCCTGCTTTTTTTCGCGGAGCGCCTGCTGCCGTTCGCGCCGCGTCAGCGGCAGGTCGGTCTCGGCCTCTTCGCGACAGCTGCGCCCGACGCAGTCCTCGAGCCGGCGCAGTTCGCGATGGAGGAAGTTGCGCACCGGGAAGTAGTTGGGGATGCGGACGATGTTGTTGAGCTCGTAGGGGTCCTTTTCGAGGTCGTACAGCTCCTTCTGGCCGTCCGGCCAGGCGATGTACTTGTAGGGGCCGAGGCGAATCCCCGCGTAGTCCTTGGGCGGGGCGAGGATCGAGGCGGTGGCGCCCCCGCCCTGGCCGTGCCTGGATGCTGGTCTGCTCCGGCGCCCCGCCCGCGCGATCGTGCCGGCGGCCTCGACGTCGGAGGTCTCGACGAATGACTCGAAGAGGATGGGGCGGCGCGTGCGCAGTTCCGGATCGCGCAGGAAGGGCACCATCGAGCGGCCGTCGATGCTCTTGCTCGCTTCGACTCCGGCCAGCTCCAGGATCGTCGGGGCGACGTCGATGTTCGCCACCAGCTCGCCGTTTTCGCTGTCCGGCCGAATGCGCGGGCCGCGGATCAGGAAGGGAAGGTGCGTGGCGGGCTCGTAGGAGAGGAACTTGCCGCCGGTCAGCCGGTGCTCCCCGTAGAAGAAGCCGTTGTCGGAGGTGAAGATGACGTAGGTGTTGCGCAGGCGGTGCAGGCCGCCCAGCGTGTCGATCAGCAGTTTCACGCCGTCGTCGATGGCGCGCAGCGACTCCAGCGCCTTCTGGTAGTAGACGCGGTAGGTGTGGAGGTCGTTGAGCGAGAGGTAGGGGGCTTCCTTGATGAAGCTCGGCTTGTCGGCGACGCTGCCCTCGGCGAGCCCCTGTTCGCGGGTATGCGGGAACGGCGCGCCCTTGAACCAGTCGTAGTGGCGCGGCGCCGGCTCCGGCCCCGCCGGGCGGCGGAAGTCGCCGTGCGGGGCGGTGTAGTCGAGCTGCAGGTAGAAGGGCTGTTCGAGCGAGGTTTCGCGCACCTCCTGCGCCGCGATGTTGGTCAGCATGTCGGTCTCGTAGAAGCAGGGGAGGCCGTTGAGCGGCGCGAACGGGCAGCCGAAGTCGTCCCGCACCCCGTACTCGCGCGTTTCCCAGCTGCCGGAGTCCCCGTAGGGCCCTTCGATCTTGCCGTTGTTGTTGAGGTCGTAGCCGTAGAAGTAGTGGTTGGTGTCGGCCTTCAGCGTCGTGTGCCAGGCGCTCCAGCCGGGCGGTACGCCGGACCCGTTGTCATACGGTTCGTCGCCGTAGCCGTTGAGGAACTTGCCGACGTGGATCGTGCGGTAGCCGGCGTTCTGCAGCCAGACGGCCAGGTTGTGCGAGTAGGCGGCCCGGAAGGTGAAGCCGAAGTAACCGCCGTTCGGCTGCACGTTTCCCTTGACGCCGTTGCTGTGCGCGTAGCGACCGGTCAGCAAGCTGACCCGCGAGGGGCAGCAGAGGGGGTAGGGGACGTAGTAGCGGCTGAAGGTCATGCCGCGGTCGGCGATCAGGCTGAGGGTGTTCGGCATCGCCTGCAGCTTCGGAGTGCCGAAGGTGGCATAGAGCTGCTCGTAGGTCTGGTCGTCGGTCTGGATCACGACGAAGCTGGGCGGTTGTTCGACGGCCGCCTCGGCGCCCGAGCGGCTGCCGACCGCCAGCGCGCAGAGCAGCGCCAGCACGCCCGTCGCGAGGACGAGGCGCTTCCTCCACGAATCCCTGCTGTGGCTCAATCCGTCCATGGGGTGCTTCGACTGCTGGCTATTGGCCCGTAAACCAACCCCGGCGGCGAAGTTTCGAAACGCTAGAGATTGCTCAGGACGCGCCGAGCTTTTTGACGGCGTCGCGGAAGGTTTTGACCGTCGCGCTCGGCGCCTTGCGGCCCTCGAGCTTCTCCCCGTGGCGGTTGACCCAGACCACCGGCACGTTCATCTTCAGCAGCGGGGCGACGTCGTTGGTGTAGCTGGAGCCGATGTGGACCCAGCCTTTCTTGCCGCCGATCCGCCGTGCCCCCTCTTTGAAGTGGACGGGGTCGGGCTTGTAGCTGCGCACCTGCTGAGCGGTGACGACGAGGTCGAGTTCGGTGCGCAGGTGGCGACGGGAAATGCCGAGCAGTTTGTCGTCGATGTTGGAGATGATGCCGATCTCGTAGCGTTTGGAGAGCCGGTCCATCGCCGCGTTGGCCTCACGGAAAGGCAGCCAGTAGGCGACGCTGTCGGGGAGGAACTGGGCGCGCGAGGGCTCGACCTCCCAACCCAGCTCGCCCGCGACCTTGACGATCGTGCGGCGCAGGACCTCGGCGTAGAGCTCGTAGGAGCCGGCCATGATTTCGGCCTGGACTTCCATGAAACGGGCGAGGAAGGGGCCCTCCTCGAAGCTGAAGCCGTCTTTGTCCGCCTCTTTCCTGCAGGCGTCGAGGATGCCTTTCTCCCAGTCGATCAGGGTGCCGTAGCAGTCGGTGGTAACCCATTTGATCGATTTGAGGGCGGGAAGGGGCATAACGGACGCGGCATGTTATGTGAGGAGCCTCCCGCGCGGCGTCCCGCTTTGCTTCCCAGTAGGCTGCCGCCCGCGCCTGCGCGGCGCCCTCCCACATGGACCTCCTCGAGTACCAGGGCAAGCAGCTTTTCGCCAAGCACGGCATCGCCGTGCCCAGCGGCGAGGTCGCGGCGAGCGTCGAGGAGGCCGTGGCTGCGGCGGAGCGGATCGGCTATCCGTGCGCGATCAAGGCCCAGGTCCTGATCGGGGGCCGCGGCAAGGCCGGCGGGATCAAGATCGCGAAGGACGCTGAGGAGGCGCGCGCCCACGCCGACGCGATCCTCGGCATGGACATCTTCGGGCCGCGCGGCGAGGGGCCGTTCCGGGTCGATCAGGTCTGGGTCGAGGGGGGCTCGGACATCGCCTCGGAGTACTACGCCTCGGTGATCCTCGACCGCGGCGAGAAGAAGCTGCTGGCGATGGTCTCGGCCAAGGGCGGGATGGACATCGAGGCGGTCGCCGCGGAGGACCCCGAGGCGCTGGCCAAGAGCCACATCGACCCGACGCGGCCATTCGATGCCGCCGCGGCGCGCCCGATCGTCGATGCGGCCAGGCTCGACGAGGACGTGCGTGCGGATGCCGCGGGGGTGCTGGCGAAGCTCGCCGAGGTGGCGAGCGAGGAGGACGCGACGCTGATCGAGGTCAACCCGCTGATCGTCACCGGGGGGCGCGAGGTCGTCGCGCTCGACGCCAAGGTGACGATCGACGGCAACGCGCTCTTCCGCCACCAGGAGCTGGCGGAGATCGCCGACACCGCCGATGACCCGCAGGAGGCGATGGCCAAGGAGAAGGGCCTCACCTACGTCAAGCTCGATGGCAACGTCGGCATCCTCGCCAACGGTGCCGGCCTCTGCATGTCGACGCTCGACGTCGTCGCCCAGGCGGGCGGCAAGCCGGCCAACTTCCTCGACGCCGGCGGCGGCTCCAAGGCCGAGGCGATCGTCGACGCGCTCACCGTGATCACCTCCGACCAGAAGGTCACAGCCATCCTCTTCAACATCTTCGGCGGCATCACCCGCTGCGACGAGATCGCCAAGGGCATCGTCACCGCCTCCCAGCAGATTGACCTGGAGGTGCCGCTGGTGGTCCGGCTCGACGGCACCAACTCCGAGGAGGGGCTGAAGATCCTCGCCGAGGCGGAGCTGCCCAACCTGCACCAGGAGACGACGATGCTCGACGCCGCCCGGCGCGTGGTCGAGCTGGCCGGTGGGGGCGCCTGATGTCGATCATCGTCGACAGCGAGACGAAGCTCGTCGTCTCCGGGCTGACCGGGCGCGAGGGGTCATTTCACGGCCTGCGCAACCGCGCCTACGGGACAGACCTCGTGGCGGGCGTCACCCCCGGCAAGGGCGGCCAGGATGTCGAGGGCGTGCCGATCTTCGACTCGATCAAAGAGGCGGTCGAGGTGGAGGGGGCCAACACCTCGATGATCTTCGTGCCGGCGCGCTTCGCCGCGCCGGCGATCGACGAGGCGATCGAGTCGGGTGTGCACACGGTGATCGCGATCACCGAGGGGATCCCGGTGCTCGACATGCTGAAGACCTACTGGAAGGCGAAGGAGGCCGGGGTGCGTCTGATCGGCCCGAACTGCCCGGGTGTGCTCTCCCCCGGCAAGGCCAACGTCGGGATCATCCCGGCGCAGTTCTTCGACCAGGGCAAGATCGGCGTCGTCTCCAAGTCGGGGACGCTGACCTACCAGATCGGCAACGAGCTGAAGCAGGCGGGAGAGGGCAACTCCTCGATCGTCGGCATCGGCGGCGACCCGATCATCGGCTCTGACTTCATCGACATCCTCACGTTGTATGAGGCCGATTCGGAGACCAAGCTGATCGTGATGGTCGGCGAGATCGGCGGCGACGCCGAGGAGCGCGCCGCCGAGTTCATCGCCGCCGAGATCTCGAAGCCGGTGGTCGCCTACATTGCCGGCTTCACCGCGCCGCCCGGCAAGCAGATGGGCCACGCGGGGGCGATCATCTCCGGGTCATCCGGGACTGCGCAGGCGAAGAAGGACGCGCTCGAAGCGAAGGGCGTGCGGGTCGGCGAAAGCCCGACCGAGACGGCGCGGATCGCCGTTGAGGTGCTGCGGTCTTAGGCGGGAGGGTCTGGGTAGGGGTTCCGCTTAACTTTTTCGGTGGGGCGGGAATGGCTGTCCGCCAACCGCTTGGCGAAAAAGCACAAGACGCTCCACCCTTACCCAGACCCTCCCGGTAGATCCCAGTAGGTGGCGAAGCTCATTTGCGATGGGAGCTGGATCTTGCGTCAGGCGGCGGTGAGTGATGCGAACAACGCGGTAGCCGGCGGCTTGGAGGGCTGCGTCTCGGGCTCGGTCGCGCTCGAAGGCGGCTCGGTGGGCGTGGTAGGCGAAGCCGTCGAGTTCGACGATGAGGTGCTGGTCGGGCCAGAGGGTGTCGACCTCGAAGCCGAGGACGGTTGAGTTGAAGGAGGGCATCGGGATGTTCTGTGCGCGGCAGAAGGCGGCGAAGCTGTCCTCGAGGGGCGAGTGCGTGATCGTGGGCGCGCGGCCTGCGGCCAGGAGACGACGGATCGGCTTCAGGGCGCGGCGGCCGTAGCCACGCTCGCAGACCTCCTCGACCGCCCGCAGTTGGAGCAGCCTCAACCGATCGGCCTCCTCCCACGCTGACTTGAGACGCTCGCGGTCCACGAATTCAGCCAGGTCGAAGAGCGTGCGGGCGACGGTTGTCACGGGCAGCCCACCGCGCTCCGCTCTGTCCTCAGGATGCAAGCGCCCGCGATGGATGAAGATGCCAGCCCGCCTGCGGATACCCTGGCGACCGACTCCTGCCGTCACGTCGATGATCCCTGGGCGCTGACGGGCCAGCCCCCACAGCGCCGCCGCGCTGCGATGACTCAGCAGTGCCCTCTCTCCGTATGCGAGGACAGCGGCCCAGCGACGCCCTGTCTCGGTGATGCGCGGGTGGCCCAGCGCAAAGACCCCGCGGTGTATGCAGTGAAGCTGCCCCCTGGCTAGCCACCGCTCGATGGTCCGTTGCGGCACCCCGAGCCCCGTCAACTGTCCCCACCCGAGAACTCCATGCTGCTCTTCGGCCAGCGCCACAATCTCCCACCACCGACCGGCGTGTCTGAGTTTCGCCGACATATACGGTGGTCAAGCTCAGACACCCTCTCGTTCTCCCCCTTTGGAGCGACGGATCGGCGGGCTTTGGGCGTTGCTAGGGTCGGGCGTATGGCTGGCGACACGATTTCGTTTGCTCGCGGGGCGCCCAGCGCGGACATCCTGCCGCGGGACGCAGTGAGGGACGCGGCGGCGACGGCGCTTGCTGAGGACTGGCAGAAGGCGCTCTCCTATGGGACCGGAATCGGCCATCCCGGCCTCTGTGAGTGGATCGCCGAGCGGCACGGAGGTCTCGACGCCGGCCAGGTCATGGTCGCCAACGGTTCGCTCGAGGCCGGCGCGATGCTGTTCGAGCATCTGCTCGAGCCCGGCGACCGGGTTGTGGTCGAGCAGCCCACCTACGACCGCACGCTGCTGATGCTGCAGCGGCTCGGGGTCGAGCTTGTCCCGGTCGCGCTCGAGGCTGATGGATTGGATCTCGCCCAGTTGGAAGCGGCGCTGAACGAGGGGCCGATCAAGCTCGCCCACGTGATTCCCAACTTCCATAACCCTGCCGGCTGCACGCTCTCATCCGAGAAGCGGGTCCGCTTGGTCGAGCTCGCTCGCGAGCACGGCTTCTGGATTTTCGAGGACGATCCCTATCGCGAGCTTCCCTTCGAGGGCGAGGCGCTGCAGACGATGCTCTCGATCGACGGCGCCGAGCGCGTGGTCCACGCCTCCTCCTTCTCGAAGACGGTCAGCCCCGGCGTGCGGGTCGGCTACCTGGCCGGTCCGGCGGCGGAGATCGGCAAGCTCGCCAAGCGCGCCAACGAGACCTACATCTCACCCAACATGCTGGCTGAGTCGATCGTGTTGGAGCTCTGCCACTCCGGCGGGCTCGACAAGAACATCGAGTTCGTCAAGGGCGCGCTGCAGGCGCGACGCGACGCGCTCGTCAAGGCGCTGCGCGAGCAGATCACCGAGGCCAAGTTCGTCGTCCCCGGCGGCGGCTACTTCCTCTGGCTCGACCTCGCCGAGGGGACGGACACCAGCGCGCTGCTCGCTGAGGCGAAGGGGGAGGGTGTCGCCTTCGTCGCCGGCCCGGATTTCATGATCGATGGCGGCCAGAACAGCCTGCGGCTCTCCTTCGCCAGCGTGCCGCCTGAGCAGATCCCCGAGGGCGTAGCCCGCATCGCCCGGGCGCTTGAGCGCGTCCGCGCCGGTTCTCCAGCCTGAGCGAGCGCCTCAGCGGCCGTACCGGTCGCTCGAGAGAACCAGTTGCTCGGGGATCGTCGCCCGCGGTGGCGGCGCCGGGTCGGCGCGGACCGAGACCGTCTCGGCGACGCTGCGCGAGACCTCGTGTGAGCCCTCCTCCGAGGAGATCGTCACGCCCTCCTCGCCGGAGCTCTCGACTGTGCCCTCCAGACCGGGACGGATCCCCGCATCCTTGAGGTAGTGCAGCAGCTCCTCGGCCTCGTTCTCAAAGCGCAGGACCGTCACCTTCGCGCCGGGCTCCACGTCCGCGAGGAGCGAGCCTTGCTCGCGGACACCCTCGACAATCGGGTGGCCATGTGGGCAGGTGGTCGCGTCGCCGATCGCGGCGCGCATCCGCTCCTCCAGCACCGGTGACATCGCGTGCTCGATCCGCTCCGCCTCCTCGTGCACCTCGTCCCAGGGGATGCCGAGCACGTCGGTGAGGAAGCGCTCGATCATGCGGTGGCGGCGGACGATGTGGCTCGCGTGCTCGCGCCCTGAGGCGGTGAAGTCGAGCGACTTGTCCGGCTTGCGCTCGACGTAGCCGTCGTCGACCAGCCGCCCGATCATCTCGTGCACGGTGGGGGGTGAGAGCTGCATCGCGCGGGCGATGTTCGCGCCGGTCATCGGCAGCCCCGCCTCCTCCAGCCAGAACATGATCTCCAGGTACTCTTGCTCGGCGACGGTCGCTGTCTCCTGCGACAAGGGACGCTCCTTCCAGGGTCGAGTTTCGGCCCGACCGATACTAGTGATTGCTCAGCGAGCCTCGACGAGGGTCGTGACGACGGCCTCGTAGAAGCCGTCGCCCATCGCGCCCTCGGTGACCCTGACGTTGTCCCAGGAGGCCAGCGCGGCGCGCAGGCCGGGGTCGCGCTCGGGGCCGTTGGCGACGACGAAGAAGGTGCCGACGGCGGCCGCAACCTCGAGGTCCTCTACCGAATCGCCGACCGCGATGCACTCGGCGGGGTCGTAGCCGCGCGCGCGGGCGTGGGCGGCGACCGCCCCGGCCTTGCTGACCAGCTTGGGGACGAGGTGGTAGGCGTGCGTGGGACCATCGACCGACGGCATCTCGCGGCCGATCGCACCGTTGTCGAGCAGGCGCAGGTCGCCGTGGCCCTCGGCCTCGAGCAGCCGGTTGGCGTCCTCGACGTCGACCTTGCCGCGAAATAGGTGGGAGAGGATGCGCCCTGTGTGCCAGGGGGCGTGGTACTCGAGTCGTCCCTCGTAGTGCTCGAAGAGCATCTTCGGGATGCCCCGCCCCTCGATCTTCTCGTAGATGGTGCCGTCCTCGTCGGGGACCATCTCGCCGGTCATCAGCGTCGTCTCGCCGTCGATCGCGAAGGCGCAGCCGGCCTCGTAGATGTAGGACGACTGGCCCATCAGGCGGGCGCACTCATGCACCTGCGGCTCGCGCCGGCCGGACATGATCACGACCTCGACCCCGGCGCGCTCGCAGGCCTCCAAGCCTCGTGCCTGGGCGAGCGAGAAGCCGCCCTCCGCGTCGCGGAAGAGCGAGCTGCCCTTGCCGAGCAGGGTCCCGTCGAGGTCGGTGTAGACGCACTTCAGCGGCATCGGTGGGTCGCTACGGTAGCCGGATGTTGTGGCGCCTCGCCGATCGCACCCTCGACTTGGCCGAGCCGCTGGGGGCCGGGATCGTCAACGTCACCGCCGACTCGATGTACGAGGGCGCGCGCAGCGGCACGCCCGAGCAGGCGGTCGCCGACGGACGAGCGCTGGTCGAGGCCGGGTTCGACATGCTCGACGTGGGAGCCGTTGCGGCACGGAGTGGGCCGCCCGTCCCGGCCGAGGCCGAGGCGGCGGCGCTGGTGCCCACGATCGAGGGCCTGGCTGGGTCAGGCGTGCCGGTCTCCGCTGACACCTTCTCGGTCGAGGTCGCGCGCCATGCGCTGGCGGCGGGGGCGGTCGCGGTCAACGACATCTCCGGCGGCTCGGAGGAGATGTTCGAGCTTGTCGCCGAGTCCGGTTGCGGCTACGTGTTGATGCACATCGAGGGGCCGCCGCGGGTGGACCGCCCACCTCGCGAGTACGCCGACGTCGTCGAGCACCTCAAGTCCTGGCTGGGGGGGAGAATCGAGCTGGCCAAGAGCCTTGGAGTCGAGGAGGAGCAGATCGCGATCGATCCCGGACTCGACTTCGACCTCACCATGGAGCAGGACCTGGAGATCCTGCGGCGCCTGCCTGAGCTGCGCGCCCTCGGCCTTCCCCTCTATGTCTCGCTCTCGCGCAAGGACTTCATCGGCGCGGTCCTGGCGGGGTCTTGGGAGAACCGCCTGGAGGCGGGCGAACGCGAGTGGGGGACCGTGGCGGCGGTTGCTCTGGCCGTGCGCGGCGGTGCCGACGTCCTCCGCATCCACGACCGCAGCTCGCTGCAGGCGATGCGCGTCACCGGTCGGATAGCCCGACCGGTGCGGAGCCGCGCCTGATGGCGAAGAGCCTGCTCGAGGCGCCCTGGTCCATCGCTCTCGACCCCGCTCGGCGCGACGGCCGCATCGTCGCCGAGAGCAGCGAGGAGGAGCGCGACGCGAAACGGGTGGCGCTGCCGCGGTCGCTCGACCCGGGGTTGGCGGA
Organism: uncultured Solirubrobacterales bacterium; assembly: GCA_963843495.1. Lineage (GTDB taxonomy): Bacteria > Actinomycetota > Thermoleophilia > Solirubrobacterales > 70-9 > VRUE01. The sequence goes on from CAWJJX010000001.1 coordinate 158,332, forward strand.
CGCTTTGCGCGGGGCCGGGGTCGAGCGCCTCTACTCGCACCAGCGCCACGCGCTGGAAGCGGCCGCCTCCTCGCACCTGGTGATCACCAGCGGCACCGCCTCCGGCAAGAGCCTCGCCTTCAACCTGCCCGTGCTCGACGGCATCGCCGCCGACTCCAAGCGGCGCGCCCTCTACCTCTACCCGACCAAGGCGCTGGCCCAGGATCAGGCGCGCAAGCTGGGGGCGTTGCGCCCCCCCGGCCTGCGCGAGGCGATCTACGATGGCGACACCCCGCGCGAGGAGCGCCCGGCGATCCGGCGCCGCAGCAACCTCGTCCTCACCAATCCGGACATGTTGCACGTCGGCATCCTGCCCCACCACAAGGGCTGGGGCGACTTCCTGGCCAACCTCGGCTGGGTCGTCGTCGACGAGGCGCACACCTACCGCGGCGTCTTCGGCTCGCACGTCGCCAACGTGCTGCGGCGGCTGCGGCGCGTCGCCCGCGCTTACGGGTCCGACCCCCGCTTCCTGCTCGCCTCAGCGACGATCGCCAACCCGGTGGGGCTGGCCGAGGAGCTGGTCGGCGCGCCCTTTGAGCTGGTCGACGACGACGGCGCCCCGCGCGCCGGCCGCGAGATCGTGATGTGGAACCCGCCCCTGATCGACAAGGCGACGGGGACGCGCCGCTCCGCCCTCTCCGAGGCGGCGGACCTGCTGGCTGAGCTCGTCTCCCACGGCGTGAGGACGATCTGCTTCCTCAAGAGCCGTCGGGGAATCGAGCTGATCCAGCGCTTCGCCCGCGAGTCGCTGCAGGCGCGTGGCAAGCCGGAGCTGGCGGAGCGGATCGCGCCCTACCGCGGCGGCTATACGCCACAGCAGCGGCGCGAGATCGAGGGGCGGCTTGCGGCGGGGGAGCTGCTCGCGGTGGTCGCCACCGACGCGCTCGAGCTGGGGATCGACGTCGGCGAGCTCGACGCCGCGATCTGCGTCACCTTCCCCGGCACCGTCGCAAGCCTGCGGCAGATGTGGGGACGCGCCGGGCGGCGCCGCCGCGGCCTCGCCGTCTACGTCGCCGGCCAGGACGCGCTCGACCAGTTCTTCTGCCGCCACCCGGAGGAGTTCCTCGGGCGGCCGGTGGAGGCGGCGATCCTCGATCACGCCAGCGAGCAGATCACCTCTCGGCACATGGTGGCGGCGGCCTACGAGCTGCCGCTGAGCGACGAGGACGCCGAGGTCCTCGGCCCCGAGTGGCGCGAGCGGGCGGAGCGGCTCGTCTCGGTGGGCCAGCTGCGCCAGGCGGGGGGCCGGATCATGCCGCGCAGCAGCGAGTTCGTTGCCTCCAAGGTGCCGCTGCGCTCCGCCTCGGCCGACTCGGTTGCGGTGATCGAGCGCGACTCGGGCGAGATGCTCGGCCTGGTCGAGGCAGAGCGCGCCTTCACGACGATCCACCCCGGGGCGATCTACCTGCACCTCGGGCGCTCCTACGAGGTCGAGCAGCTCGACGTGGCGGGGCGGCGGGCGGTCGTCTCGCGCTTCGATAGCGACTGGTACACCCGGCCGAAGAAGGAGACCGAGATCTACATCGAGCGCGTGCGCGAGCAGCGTTCCACCTCGGGGGTCGAGCTGCACTTCGGCGAGGTCTCGGTGACCGAGCAGGTAATCGCCTATCAGCGGGTCTCGATCTCCGACCAGGAGCCATTCGACATCGTCGCCCTCGAGCTGCCCGAGCAGCATTTCGTCACCCAGGCGCTCTGGTACGTGCTGCCGGAGCGGCTCACCGGCACACTGCCGCCCGACGTCCTGCTCGGCGCCCTTCATGCCACCGAGCACGGCCAGATCGCGGTGTTGCCGCTGATCGCGATGTGCGATCGCTGGGACATCGGCGGCCTCTCGACCAACGTCCACTTCCAGACCGGCCGCTCGACGATCTTCATCTACGACGGCCATCCGGGCGGGGTGGGGATAACGCTGCGCGGCTACGAGCAGTTCGAGCGCCTGCTCGCCGATGCCGCGCGGCTGATCGGCGAGTGCCCCTGCGAGTCCGGCTGCCCCTCGTGCGTGCAGAGCCCCAAGTGCGGCAACCTCAATGAGCCCCTGCACAAGCAGGGGGCGCTGGAACTGATGCGGCAGATGGGAGGCTCCGGCGGGTGAGCGGCGAGCGGCAGGTGGCAGTGATCGGAGCGGCGACCTGCGAGCCGGGCTCCGAGGCGGCGGCGCTCGGCGAGGAGGTCGGCTGGCGGCTCGCCGAGGCCGGCGTGACGCTCGTCTGCGGTGGCCTCACCGGCGTGATGGAAGCGGCGTGCCGGGGTGCGCGCGAGGCGGACGGCGTGGCGATCGGGATCGTTCCCGGCAACTCGGTTGACGAAGCCAACCCCTACTGTACGCACGTCGTCGCCACCGGCATCGGCCACGCCCGCAACCTCGCCGTCGTCTCCTCCGGGGAGGCGGTGATCGCAATCGGCGGCGAGTGGGGGACGCTCTCGGAGATCGGCTTCGCTCGCGCGATCGGTCGCACCGTCGTCGCCCTGCGCAGCTGGACGCTGAGTGGGCGCGAGCGCATGGAGAGGGCGCCGGGCATCGTCCTCGCGGACTCGCCCAAAGAGGCGGTCGAGCTGGCGCTCGAGTCCCTCTGAACGCGACTGCGACCGCTAGGGCCAGAGCTGGCGCAGAGCGAGGATCGCGAAGGCGTGCGACCAGGCCAGCGGAGTGGTCGAGGTTGGGATGCCGGTGCGAGCGTCGACCCGCTCGGGCAGCATCCCCAGCGGGGTGGCTGTCCGGCGCAGCGCGGCCATCAGGCGGAGCGCGGCGCGGCGCTCGCCGAGAGCGGCGAGGCCCCATGCGGTCCAGGCCGTCGGCGCGGTCCAGGGATCGTCGCCACCCCGCCACCCCTCCGACGGCACGATCCCGAAGCGGCCGCTGTCTGCGGCGAGGCGAAGCAGCGTGCGCCGCGCCAGCGGATACAGCGCCCGCAGCCGAAACGGTCGCACCGCCCAGGCCGCCGCCGAATCGAGCCCCGACCCGGCGTCGCCGGCCTCCCGCACCAGCCCCCGCCCCGTTGCAAACCCCCGCCGACGGGACTCAAACGGGCTCATATGGCCCGTTTGAGTCCCGTCGGCGGCAGAGGCGATGGCGTTGGCGAGGTAGTCGCCCGGCTCGCCCTCGTGGTAGTCGGCTCGGCCGCACCAGGGGTGCTGGGGCGGCCGCGCCGTGAGTCCCACTTGCCGGGCCGCCGCCGCGACCCAGCCCGCGGCGTCGCCTTGGGCGGCCCGATCGGGGACGGGGGAGCCGTCGCCGTGGAAGCGTGCGGCCGCGGCGAGATCGAGGCCGAGGAGGAAACGGACGATGCGACGGGCATCGGCGCGATAGCCGGCAGAGGCGAAGGCGATAGCGACCGCGCTCGCGTCGCGTGGCCAGACGTACGCCCAACCGTCCCGCAGCCCCGCGGCCACCCCGCCCGTGCGCCGGTCGATGAGCGCTCGCAGGACGAGCAACGAGCGCTCATGCATCCGCCGCGCCCATGCCGGAGTCCCCAGGCCAAGGGGCCGCGCGCGGGCGATCCAGCGCCGGTCGTCGCGCGCCGCCGCCCGACCGCCGAGCGAGCGCACGACCACGGCCCGGGCGCCGTCGACCCAGGCGACGGTGCGCAGGACGTTCGTGTGCGCAACGTAACGCTGCCGCACCCGGTCGGCCTCCCAAAGCGGGATGTGCCGCCCTCCTCCAAGCCGCCTTCGCACCACCACACCGCTGTCCGCCGGGACGGTGCCGGCTACCTGCCTCGCCGCTGGGATCGAGATCAGCCCCTTGCCGGCCGGCCCCGGAGCCCGCAGGTCGACCACGTTGCCGTAGGCGTCGACCGCCCCAGCCCGTCCGCCACCGGCGATCACCGCGACCCCGAGGAACGGCGGCGGCAGCCCCGGCAGCGCCCGCGGCGTGCGCGGATCGGTCCCCGAGCCGCCGGAGACGGCCAGCGCCCCCACGACCACGATCGCCGCCAACCCGCCTGCAGCACGCGCTCCAGCCACCCCCCAATGCAATCAGCCCAATCCCCCGCCGGTCGCTAGCCTTCCCCTGGACGCGGCCAGACCGCGTCAATTCGCGGCGAGGTAGCTCAGTTGGTAGAGCACACGACTGAAAATCGTGGTGTCGCCGGTTCGATTCCGGCCCTCGCCACTCACTCACTCACTCATTCACCTGCAAATTCAAACGTCGCGTCGCCGTCTTCTAGGAAAGCGCCGTTAGTTCCTCAGATTGGGCTTCACTGAGCGGGGGTAGACGTTCCTTCCAGTTATGGGTTCCGTTGCGCTGCCGCGCCCTCGCCCCCAACGGGGGGCTCTGCTGCTGAGCGGGTTTCTCCTCGGCCTTGCCCTGATCGCCTGGCTGCTCAGCGCGGACCGCATGACTGGCATGGACGCCGGCCCCGGCACCGATCCCGGCGTGCTCGGCTTCTACCTCACCACCTGGGTGCTGATGATGGCGGCGATGATGCTCCCCTCGATTGCGCCGATGGCCCTTGCCCATGCGGCGGTGGAGCGCGGGCGTGCGACGGGCGGGAAGCGACAGTCCGGCGCGACAACAACGTTCGTCGCCGGCTACTTGGCCTGCTGGACGGCGTTTGGGCTCGGCGCCTACGTGCTGCTCGAGCTCGCGCAAGCGCTGCACCTCGGCCTCTTCAGCTGGGACCGCGGCGGCCCCTACATCGCCGGCGCGGTGATCGTGGCCGCTGCTGCTTACCAGCTGACCCCGTTCAAGGATGCCTGCCTGGCCAAGTGCCGTGGCCCGCTTGACTTCGTCCTTGGCCACTGGCGCGACGGGCACGGCGGCTCGCTTTGGATGGGAGTCGAGCACGGTGCATGGTGCATTGGCTGCTGCTGGGCGCTGATGGCGGCCCTGTTCGCGCTTGGCGTGATGAGCGTCGGCTGGATGGCGTTCGTCGCAGCGCTGATCGCAACCGAGAAGCTGGCGCCGTGGAGGACCGCTGCACGTCGCGCGATCGCGGTCGTGCTGGTGGTGCTCGGCTTGGCTGTGGCGATCGTCCCGGAGCGGGTGCCGGGGCTCACTGTGCCGACTTCGGCAAGTAATGGGATGACCATGGAGGACAACTCCTGAGAGGAGGCAAGCTGATGCCCGAGCACATGATCGGCACGGAGGAGGAATGGCGGACGGAGCGTGACCAGTTGCTGAAGGAGGAGAAGGAGCTCACCCGTCGCGGTGACGAGCTGGCGAGGAAGAGGCGCGAGCTGCCCTGGGTCCCGGTTGAGAAGGACTATCGGTTCGATACCGAGGAGGGCAGGAAGACCCTCGCCGAGCTTTTCGACGGCAGCTCCCAGCTGCTCGTCTACCACTTCATGTTCGGGCCGCCCTACGAGGCAGGCTGCCCGGTTTGCTCCTCGATCGCGGACACGCTCGATCCTCAGATTGCCCACCTGAAGGCCAGGGACGCCACCCTGCTGCTCTCCTCCCGCGCGCCGCTCGAGAGGCTCCTTGCCTACCGGGCACGGATGGGCTGGAGCATCGACTGGGTATCGAGTGGCGGCAGCGACTTCAACCGCGACCTCGGCTTCCTCCACACAGAGGAGGAGCTGAAGCCCTTCCTAGAGGGCGATATCCCGCCCAGTGTCGAGGAGGGTGCGCGCTCGTGCGGCACGGACGTTCAGGGGTATGTCACCGAGGGACCGGGCCTGAGCGTGTACGCGCTTTCGGATGGGTCCGTCTACCGGACCTACGTGACGACCGCCCGCGGCCTTGAACCTGCAATGGCCTTCTACGGCCTGCTGGACCGCACGCCGAAGGGTCGCGACGAGGGTGCCACGGAGACGTTGTGGATACGGCGCCACGACGAGTACGAGGCGAGCTAGGGAGAGCCGCAGGACGATCGCCGCCGATAGCCGGTGACGGGCCCTCCTCGCCCGCCATCCGGCTATCCCGGCGCTGCTCCCTGAAGCTCTTTGCCGGAGGACGGCTGCATCCTCCCGCAGACCGGACAGTCCGGCTCCGGTACGACCGCCTCGCGCTCGAGCTCCATCGTGCGCAGGTCGTAGATGTGGCCGACGCCCAGGGTGGAGGGCTGGGAGATGCCGGTGAGCTGGTGCATCACGTCGAGGCCGACCTGGCCGCCGATCAGGCCGCAGGCTGGGCCCAGCGTCGCCGCCGGCGAAGCTTTGCCGCGCTGCTGTTCGATCGCGACGTCGAAGAGCGGGTAGGTGCGGCGGTACCCCGCCTCCTGGCAGGCGAAGCAGCCGGTCACGCCCGGCACGTAGAGTGGCCCGACCCTGGCGATCGGCGGGAAGTGGCTCATCGCGATGAAGGGGACGCGGGCGGCGAAGCAGGCTGAGTTGATCCAGCCCTCGATGTCGTGGGCGGGCCAGTCGCAGGCGTCGATCACCATGTCATAGCCCTTGATCGTCTCCAGGACCATCGCCTCGCTGTCGAGCCGCTCGACCCGCACCTCGACGTTCATCGAGGAGTTGAAGGCCTTCAGCCGCTCGCCTGCGGCGACCGCCTTGAAGCGACCCACGTCGGCCTCCGTGTAGAGAACCTGGCGATTCAGATTGCTGACCTCGACCCGGTCGAAGTCCAGCAGCAGCATCTCGCCAATCCCGATGCAGGCGAGGTTGAGCGCCGACCAGCCGCCGAGGCCGCCGACTCCGAGCACGGCGATACGCGAGCTTTCGAGCCGGCGCTGGCACTCCGACGCCGTCGGCCCGGTTGAGATGTCGCTGAAGTAGCGCAGCTGGCGGTCGTAGCGGTCGATGACCTCGTCGGCGATCAGGTCGTCGTCGGCGCCGTCCTCGACCACCCCGAGCTCCTCGAGCTGGGCAAGCAGATCGCCAACCTCGTCGGGGCCGAACTCCTCGATCAGCTCCGCCCGGGTCCGGGTTCCATCGAGCGCCGCGAGCAGGCGGCGGCCCTCCTCATCAGGGTCCTCGATGTGGATGTCGGCCCCGGCGCTGGGACGCAACAGGTAAAGGTCCCCGTTTGGGGCTTCCATCCGTTCGGTGGTGCGCTTGATTCGCGGTCGCTCCATAGCTGCCCCCTTTCTGCGAGGACGCTACTTCAGACCTATCAAATGCTCAAATAAGTTTCGATTAATACCTTGAAGTGAACACGCCAATCAGCGCGCGCGGTCACTCAGCTCCCTGGCGCGAGCGAAGACCGCGTCGAGCATCGGCTCGGTGAGGCGGCCGGTGAAGGTGTTCTGCTGGCTCGGGTGGTAGCAGCCGAGCAGCTCCCAGCGACCGACCTCTGCCTCGGCGCCGTGGCCGAAGCGCGGCCTCGGCTTTGGAACCTCGCCGGCGAGTGCACGGATCGCACGCAGCGCTCCGTCCCAGGCGAAGGAGCCAAGGGCGACTATCGTGCGGCAGCGCTCGAGCAGCTCGAGCTCCCGCTCGAGATAGGGCAGGCAGTTGTCGCGCTCCCCCGGCAACGGGCGGTTGGTCGGCGGCGCGCAGCGGACGACGGCGGTCACGTAGGCGTCTTCGAGGCGCAGGCCGTCGTCACGGTGCTCGGAGGTCGGCTGGTTGGCGTATCCGGCTCGGTGCAGGGCCGCGTAGAGCCAATCTCCGGAGCGGTCGCCGGTGAACATACGGCCGGTGCGGTTGGCTCCGTGCGCCGCCGGCGCGAGGCCGACGATCGCCAGCCGTGCCGCCGGGTCACCGAACCCGTCCAGCGGACGCGCCCAGTAGTCCTGGCCGCGGTAGCGCCGCGGCGGATCGGCAGCCTTCGCCTCGCGCCACTCGACCAGGCGCGGGCAGAGCCTGCAGGCGTGGATCTCAGCCGCCAGGGCGGGGAGATCGGGCATGGATGCAAGCGCATCGGGTCTTCGCTCCATGGCGAAACTGAATCATGCGCAGCACGGGCGCAGAGGCCGGAGGGCCCGATCGCACATTTGTGGATCGGGCGCCCCCGCTCTCCGCGCCTAGCGTGCCTTGATCGTTGAAAGCAGCGGGACGACAACGTCCGTCTTGGTGACCTTCACCCTGCCTCACCCCCTTCGCAAACGTCAGCTTTTGCGGTTGGGGGTCGCGACCCATCCGAATACAACGCTTTAGACCACTCGATTGCTGGAAAAAGTTCCAGTAGTCATTCGATGTCCTGCAAATAGGCGATTTCGGTTTGGCAATTTGGCTTTGCGGCCAATACCATGGAGTGGTCCAAGGCCCCGCAAACGAATCGGAGGAGTCCCTTTTGGCCGCAAAGAGCAAGACCAAGACAAAACGCAAGAGCAAGTCAGGCGTCGATCAGAAACTGGTCAAGGCGCTTGCCCATCCGCTGAGGGTGGAAATACTCACGATTCTCAATGAGAGGATGGCCAGCCCCAACGAACTCTCGAAGGAGCTCGAGGAGGGCCTCGAGCCAGGTCAGCTATCACGTCAAAGTCCTCAAGGACTTCGAATGCATCGAGATGGTCAAGACCGAGCCGCGCCGTGGGGCGGTCGAGCACTATTACCGAGCCACCTCGCGCGCGTTCCTAGCGGATCGTGAATGGGAGAAGCTCCCCGATTCGCTGAAGCCGGGCGTCAGCTCCTCCGTCTTGAAACTGATCCTCGAGGACGTGATCGGGGCTATCAACGGCGGCACCTTCAACGCCCGCGACGACGTGCACATGAGCTGGACCCCCGGCGTTGTCGACGAGCAGGGCTGGAACGAAGCGGTCGACCTCGTCAACGACGCGCTCGAGCAGGTACTCGCCATTCACGCGGCCAGCGCCAAGCGGTTGGCCAAGTCCGGCGAGGAGGGCATCCCGGTGACGGCGGTCCTGATGAATTTCGAGGGGCTCGCGCCCGGGGCGAAGTCGTCGCAGAAGGGCAAGAAAGGCAAGGCGAAAAAGGTCGCGAAGAAGGCCTAGGGTCATAGCGGGGACCAGCGGCCAAAGTCCATAGTCTTCGCCCAGCGATGGGCGTGAGGCGCAGTACAGCTGTCAGCGAGAGACGGCGCGGCGGGAGCCGCGCCGTCTCCGTTTTCGTCGTCGTCGCGCTCATCCTCGCCCTGGCTGGCTGCGGGAAGAGCGGCCGGGGTGCCGAGACGGACGGCGAAAAGGCTGGCGACGTCGAGGTCCTCAACGAATCCCTCGTGCGGGAGCTGACCGCCGTCGACGCCTACACGCGGGGCATCGCCCGTCTGCACGGTCGGCAGCTGGCGCTCGCCCGCCAGCTGCGCGGCCAGGATCAGGCCTACATCGATGCGGTGACTAAGGCGATCCGCGGGCTCGGCGGCGAAACCGACGCCGAAGCCGAAACACTTGAAGATCCGGCCCCGCGCGACGCGACCGAGGCGCTAATCTTCGCTTACGAAGCGGAGAATTCCGCCCTCGCTGCCGCCCTCGCTGCCGCGCCGCGCCTTCACACCGCAGCGCCCCGCACCCTTGCCGCGGCCCTCTCCGGTGGTCACGCGCAACACCTGACCCTGCTGCGGCAGGCGCTCGGCGCCGATCTGCTCGAGTCGGCACCCGAGCCTTTCGAGTCGGGGGATCTGCCGCCTCCGGCGGAGGACGAAGAGGAAGCGAGCGACGCCGCTCGCCCCCCGCGGCCGAGCGAAGCGCGATGATGCTCCCGTGACCGGTCCCCTCTACGCGGTCGGCCGCTTCTGTTCGCGGCACCACTGGCCCACGATCGCCGCCTGGCTGGTGGTCGCGGTCGCGCTAGTCCTGATCGGCCAGGCCGGTGACAGCAAGACCAACGACAACCTCACCCTGCCGGGCACCGGCTCGACCGCGGCGACCGAACTGCTCGAAGACAAGCTGCCCGAACAGGCCTTTGGCAGCAACCCATTGGTCTTCCAGGCCAAGGCAGGCGCCGACCTCACCGAGCCCAAGTACGCCAATGCGATCGAAGCGAGCGTCAAACGCCTCAACGCGCTCCACGACGTCAACTCGGCCGTCAGCCCGCTCAGCCCGCAGGGCGCCCCTTTCCTTAGCAAGGACCGCTCGGTCGCCTACGTGCCGGTGGTGCTCAGCGTCGGCCCGGGCGAACTGACCGAATCCCAAGCGCTGGCGGTCCTGGACGCCGGCAAGCCGGGCGAGGAAGCGGGCCTCAAGGTCTCGGTCGGCGCATACGTGGGCCAGCAGCTCTCCAAGCCGGACACCGGCGCGAGCGACGCGATCGGCATCGCCGCCGCGATCGTGATCCTGCTCTTCGCCTTCGGCACGGCGACGGCGATGGTCCTGCCGATCTTCTCGGCGATCACCGGCCTCGCCTGCGCGCTCTCGATCATCCGCCTGCTGGAGAGCGCCGTGCAGGTGCCGAGCGTGGCCTCGACCCTGGCAACGATGATCGGCCTCGGCGTCGGCATCGATTACGCCCTCTTCATCGTCACCCGCCACAAACTGCAGCTGGCCGACGGGATGGAGCTGCGCGAGTCGATCGCCCGCGCCACCGCAACCGCGGGCGGCGCCGTCGTCTTCGCCGGCTTCACGGTCGTGATCGCGCTCTGCTCGCTCGCCTTCGCCGGCATCCCGCTGGTCAGCACCCTCGGCTTCACCGCGGCGATCGCGGTGGTGATCGCGGTTGCCGCCGCGACCACCCTGCTGCCGGCGATGCTGGGCGCGCTGGGGCCGCGGATCAACTCGCTGCGGGTGCAGCTCGGCAAGACCCATCCCGACGACAGGAAGCCGCATGGCTGGACCAAATGGGCCGAAGGGGTCGCCAAGCGCCCCTGGCGTTCGGCCCTTGCCGCGCTGGCGGTGCTCGTCGTGCTGGCCCTGCCGATCTTCCAGCTCGAGTTGGGCCAGAACGACATCAGCGCGTTGCCAAAGTCGACCACCGCGCGCCAGGCCTATGACGGTCTCACCACCGGCTTTGGCCCCGGCGTCAACGGCCCGCTGCTGATCGCCTCGGAATTCGAAAGCCCTGCGGAAGCGCAGAAAGTGTTGCCGCGACTGGAGAAAGAAATCGACGCGGCGCCCGACGTCGCTCAGGTCTCCGAACCCACTCTGGACAAAGCCGGGACAGCGGCGGTCTTCACGGTCATCGCCAACTCCGCGCCATGGGCTGACGAGACCGTGAGCCTGGTCGAAAACCTTCGCGACGAAGCAATTCCGCAGGCGCTGGAGGGGACCAGTGCGATCTCTTACGTCGGTGGCCAGACCGCCGGCTACATCGATCTCGCCACCCAGATCGCCGACAAGCTGCCGCTGATGATCGCGATCGTCGTCGCCCTCAGCTTCCTCGTCCTGCTGCTCGCCTTCCGCTCGCTGCTGGTGCCGCTGAAGGCGGCGGCGATGAACCTGATCTCGGTCGCCGCCGCCTACGGCGTGGTGACCGCCGTCTTCCAGCTCGGCTGGGGTTCCTCGCTAATTGGCCTCGACCACGCGATCCCGATCGTCAGCTTCGTGCCGCTCTTGATGTTCGCGATCCTCTTCGGCCTCTCGATGGATTACGAGGTCTTCCTGCTGACGCAGATGCGCGAGCACTACAGACAGCACGGCAAGGCGGACCGCGCGGTCGTCGAAGGACTGGCCAACACGGGCCGGGTGATCACCTCGGCGGCGGCGATCATGGTCTGCGTCTTCACCAGCTTCGTCCTCAACGGCAACCCCTTGGTGAAGGAGTTCGGCGTCGGCCTGGCGGTGGCGATCGCGATCGACTCGACCCTGGTTCGCTGCCTGCTGGTGCCCGCGATCATGGTCCTGCTCGACCGCCGCGCCTGGTGGCTGCCGTCCTGGCTCGACCGCCTCGTCCCCCACGTCAGCATCGAGGGCGAGGAATACTTCGCTGCCCGCGACGCGGCTCTTCGCCACCGCCGACGGGTCCCAAAGTGGAGATATACATCGCTCTGGGTCCCGTCGGCGTCCGGAGGAGGAGCGCTGAGCGGGTGTTTCCGCTCAACCTGCCGAATGCGCTGACCCTGCTGCGGATCCTCGCGGTGCCGGTCGTGGTCGTCGCGCTGCTCGGGGAGACGCCGAACGGCGACGCCCTCGCCGCCGCCGTCTTCGCCCTCGCCGCCGCGACCGACGGCCTCGACGGCTACTTCGCTCGCTCGCGCGACGCCGTCACCACCTTTGGCAAGCTGATGGACCCGCTCGCCGACAAGCTGCTGATCATCGGCGCGCTGCTCTCGTTGGTCTCGCTGAACAGGCTCGAAGCCTGGGTGGCGATGGTGATCATCGCCCGCGAGATCGCCGTCACCATCCTCCGCACGATCGCCGCCGAGCGCGGCATCGTGATCGCCGCCAGTTGGCTCGGCAAGCTGAAGACCGTCCTGCAGATCGCCGCTGTGATCGCGCTGATCGCGGCCAACCCCGCTCCCGCCTGGGTCGACGTCCTCGTCTACCTGGCCGTCGCCGTCACCGTGCTCAGCGGGGCCGACTACTTCTTCGGGCTGCGTCGCCGCATCGAGCAGGAGCGGGAAGCGCGCGCGGTGGCGAAAACGGAGGCGGGTTAGGCGCTCGGCGCCTCGAGCCACTCGCGCATAGTCGTGTGGCGCGACTGGTGCTCGCCGGAGTCGAGCTCGTGGCGGAGATCGCCGAGGGTGCCGTAGCGCTCGGCGACGACGTTGTGGCGGTGGATCGTCTCCAGGTTCTCCTGGCGGGCCATGACGAAGGCCTCGGCGGGGAGGTCGGGATAGCCCTCGACCACGGCGCGGACCATCTCTCGCACGCAGTCCTCGACGAAGCGCGGTTGTTCGTGGGCCTTGGCGACGACCGCGAGCTCGTCGGGGCGCTTCATCAGCTCGTAGATCTCCGAGCTCATCGAGCGCTCGACGATGCGCAGCAACTCGGGCGCGTCGATCCAGGCCTCGCCCCCCTCGGGACAGCCGATGTAGAGGGTGCCGATGCCACGCTGGTTGTGGGTGGCGACGGGCACGGCCTCGATCGCCCGCTCGACCTCATCGGGGTCGAAGCCGGCTGCGGCGAGTCGTTCGCGCCCCAGCTCGGCGACCATCTCCTGGGCGCAGGGGCAGGCGGTCATGCCCTGGGCCTGCACGCCGGTCAGCGTCCGCGTGCCGCGCTCGGAGGCGACGGCGGTGCCGAAGAGGCCATAGATCTCCTGGGTCGAGTGGCCGCTCGCCGGGGTTTGCACCGTCTCCGGGTAGCGCGCTTCGACCGAGACCTCCGCCCGGCGCCCCTCCTGGCGCTCTCGCACCCGCTGGGCGATGTGCGCGGCGAGGATCTCGGCGCGGAACGCCTCGCCCAGCACCACGTCGTCGATTGCCTCGCCGACGATCTCCTCGAAGCGCGACATGTGGACGCCGGCCTGGCGCGGCTCGAGATCGACGAAGCACTCGAAGTTGGCGTGGTAGAGGTTCTCGGTGCCGTCTGCCTTGACCCGGATCACCTTCTCGACGCCGGTCACGCCGACGCGCGAGAGGCTCACCTGAGTCGCCGGCACCGACGACTGCACGTCGGGGGCGGAAAGCGAAGGTGTCAGGGTGGTGCGGGCCTCCACGGCTTATGAAGAGTAGGCAACCGGGGCCGCCGGCCGGCTCCTGCCAGGCCGAGCGGGCGCTTTCTTCTGCCTATACTTCGCCGGGGTCGGAGCGTTGGGGTCGACCCCCCGGCCAGGGGAGAGGGCTGCACTCGGAGGAGTGAGATCGAGCCGTTGGAGACAGTCCCGCAGGGACTGGATCAGGATTCGGATGGGCAGCCGTTTGCGGAGCAGGAGGAGCTGCGTGGGCTGATCGCGCTGGGACGCGAGCGCGGTTACCTGACCTTCGAGCAGATCGCGGCCACGCTCGAGGAGGTCGAGGTCACCAAGGAGCAGATCGCCGCCCTGCACGCGCACTTGGTCGAGCAGGGCGTCGAGGTGCTTGCCGAGGACGGCGTCAGCGCTTACAAGGAACAGCGCGAAGAAGAGACCAACGGCGCGGGGTCGGCGAAGAAGCAGGAGCTCGACCTCACGGTCGAGCCCAGCCTCGACTCATTGCGCCTCTACTTGCGCTCGATCGGCCAGGTCGAGCTGCTCACCGCCGAGCAGGAGGTTGAGCTGGCGAAACGGATCGAGCGCGGTGACATGCTGGCCAAGCGGCAGATGGTCGAGGCAAACCTGCGCCTGGTCGTCTCGATCGCCAAGGGCTACCTCGGGCGCGGCCTCAGCTTCCTCGACCTGATCCAGGAGGGCTCGCTGGGGCTGATCCGGGCGGTGGAGAAGTTCGACTACCGCCGTGGCTACAAGTTCTCCACCTACGCGACCTGGTGGATTCGCCAGGCAGTGACGCGGGCGATCGCCGACAAGGCGCGGACGATCCGCATCCCCGTCCACATGGTCGAGAAGCTGAACCGGGTCGCCCATGTCGAGCGCCAGCTGGTGCAAACGCTGGGCCGCGAGCCCGAGCCGGTCGAGATCGCGGCCGAGCTGCGCTGGCCGCTGGACGAAGTCCGCGACATTCTCCGCGTCGCCCAGCTCCCGGTCTCGCTGGAGAAGCCGGTGGGCGACGAGGACGAATCGCAGCTGGGTGACTTCGTCGCCGACGAAGAGGTCGCCGAGCCGTTCGAGGAAGCGAGCGAACACCTGCAGCGCGAGGGCGTGCGCAGGGCGCTCGACGCCCTGCCCGAGCGCGAGCGCCAGGTGATCGAGCTGCGCTACGGGCTCTCCGGTCTCGAGCCGCTGACGCTGGAGGAGGTGGGGCGCACCTTCGGCGTCACCCGCGAGCGGATCCGCCAGATCGAGACCAACACGCTGAAGAAGCTGCGCGCCCTGCCCGAGGCGCAGATGCTGCGCGAGGCCGGCTGAGTCTCAGCGCGGCTCCAGCACTATGACCGAGGCCTCTCGGTCGAGCTTCCCCTGGTAGTCGTCGAAGCCAGCGTACTGCTCGTTGTGCTTGCGCCAGAGAGCGACGCGCTCCTCGCCCTCGGCGACCCGCGCCCGTACCTTGCGCCGCTCGCGGCCAACCTCCACCTCGGCCTCGGGGTTCACCTTCAGGTTGAGCGACCAAGCGGGGACGCGGGCGTTGCCGGCGTTGGTGTTGATCACGACGACGTTCTCGCCGTCGGCGAGGTAGACGACGGGCGCGGTGCGCTTCTGCCCAGACTTGCGTCCGGTGGTCGTCAGTAGCAGCACCGGCGCTCGGTTGACCTTGCCCATCAGGCGACCGCCCGAGAGCCGGTAGACCGGCACGTTCAGCTTTCCCGCCCAGCGCAGCCCGGTCGCTCCCAGCGAGTTCGATAGTCGAGCTACGGTCGTGTCGCTTGGCACGGCGCGAGTATTCCAGGCGTAGAGTTATGGCGATGCCCGGTCCCCACCCCTTCCGCCGCGCCGCCGAGGCCAAGGACCTCGACCTGCTCACGGAGACCCTGCGCGAGGACGTCGAGCTGCACAGCCCCGTCCTCTTCCGCGGCTTCGAGGGCCGCGACGTCGTCATCCAGGTCATCACCCACGTCGCCGCCACCCTCGAGGACCTCACCTACACCGACGAGCTGCACGAGGGCAACACGGTCGCCCTCCGCTTCAAGGCTCGCGTCGGCGACCGCGAGCTGGAGGGCATCGACTTCCTCGAGCTCGACGATGACGGCCGCGTCGCCGTCCTCACCGTCTTCATGCGCCCGATGTCCGCCCTGACCGCGTTCAACGAGCGGATGGCGGAGCGGTTGGGCGTTGGATAGCCGAGCCAGGTCGTCCCTCTAGAATCACCCGCATCGCTTGGGGGAGTGTCCGAGTGGTTAAAGGAGATGCGCTGTAAACGCATTGGCTCTGCCTACGCAGGTTCGAATCCTGCCTCCCCCATTGCATCGCCTCCCCCGCATGGCTTCGCATAGCCGCGCGGGGGAGCCGATTGAGCTGGTTGTGCGAGGCGTTGCGGGGGGATGCGCGGCGATTCGTGATACGAGAGTGATACGGCGCTTAGGGCCAGAGTGATATGGCCTTCGAGCGCCTAGCCGCCCCTTTTGGGCGCAGGTGCTAAGCGATGGGCTCAATCGCCTGGCTCCTTCGGCGACGGTTACGGACCGGATTCCCCGCATGGTCCACGAGATCCGCTCCCGCGCCGGGAGCTCATGCGGCTGGTCGAGATGCGACTCGATCATCGACGGTCACGAGTCTCAAGCAAGCAATCTCTTTTGTTCGCTCTGAGGCTTCAGAACGATGAAGCGTGAAGCTGGATAGGATCGCAGCCTTGTGAAATTTACTATGGAGATACGCGCCGCCAACACGGACGATCTCAGATGTGTGCGGCGATCTAGGGAGGAACCTCCGGCGTGCCCGCGAGCAAGCCGGACTAACGCAGGAGCAGGTGGGCGAACGGAGTGGGGTCCACCCGACCGAGGTCAGTCGTATAGAGGGCGGGCGCCGCGATCCGCAGGTATCGACCGTGCGACGCCTTGCCAAGGCAGTAGGCGTGAGCGCCAGCGATCTGTTGCGCTAAACGACGGGCCGGCCTCCCTCCCTAAGAGAGCGGCTGGAGACCGACCCCCTCATACGAGCCTAGTGGCCCTTAATGACTGCACACGATGGCACGACCTGATCTACAGCATTGGCCCTCATCTCACTCACCTCCCTCCCGCTTGCCTGCGTCCGGCTTCATGCCGAAGCGAAGAGGAAATGGTAAGAAATTATCTAGTACTAAGAATTCTGCGATTCTGCGAATTTTCTAGTAGCAAGGCAATATGCTCCGACTCTGCTGACCATGAGAGCTGACCTGATCGGAGGCTAAGCCTTGAAAAACAAACGCCGACTGGAGGTTGGAAGGAAGCCGAGGCTGGAGCGCAAGAAGCGCTCTGCCGAGCCAGCGGCATTCGCCCTCAGCCATCCAACTAGGCTCGAAGCGGTCATTATCCTGCACCAGGGGGAGTTCAGTGCGGGAGAGGTGGCAGAGATCCTCGGCGAGGATGTGAGATACGTAACTGGACATCTCCGCGACCTGTACGACGCGGGCTGCATCGAGTTCGTGGGCTACAAAGTGGTTGGCAGTCGTAGTCGCCCGATTTACCGTTCGGTGGTCCTGCCGATAATCACTGATGACGTTTGGCGAGAGATGTCGGAGGAGGAACGCCACGACGCGAGCGAGGTAATCATGCAGGGGTTCTTGGCCGAGTCTCTGTGCTCGCACCGTAATTGCAGGATGGATGACGACGAGGAGCTATCCCTCATTTGGGATGCGCATCGTGTCGATCGTCAAGGTAGAGCCGAAATTCGGGAGCTCATGCTTGAGACATGGGATGAGGTCCTGAACATTGAGGGCCGGGCAGTCAATCGTATGGCGGAATCGGAGGAGCCTGGGACAACAGTCGTCGTTGGGCTACACAGCTTCAAGCGGGGACGAGGCGAGCAGCCACAGCGAAGTTACTACAGAGCGGGAAAAATTAGTAGTAGGAATATTCCCGTTGCTAGAAGCGTACCAATCTGCGACCCTTAACTACTCCAAAGCTAGGTAGTCCGACGGGTCGTCAGCACCGAACCAAGGATTGACCTGGCATTTGGGGCTCCGGACGGCGGGGGATCACGCACACACTCCCGCTATCCGGGGCCAAATCTGACCAGCTCGGAGAGAGAACATGCGGCTGACACCTTCAGTTCAATGCACTCGTTACGACCCATGAGCGCGAAAAAGGAAGAGCATCGTCCCGAGAGAACGATGAGTCCGGCCCTTCTTTCCTCGCTTAACCATCCTATTCGTCGCCAAATTTTGCGACAACTAAAACGGCCAGGCACCGAACTAAGTCCCTCTGAGATATCTGTACTCATTGGAATTGTACTCCCAAGGGTTAGCTATCACGCCCGCGTGCTCTCTAAGAGAAACGTCATCCAATGTGGAAGAACGGCTCAAGTTAGGGGTGCGACCGAGCATTTCTACGTCTCAAATGTTTTGGGTAACAGACTTGTCAGTAAAATCCTAAAAGGTGTTGAGCTGGACGACGTTGGCAAATCAACTGCTTGAGTCAGCTAGCGGGCTGTGACCCCGCGCGCTTTGATTGAGCCAAGCATCGTTGCAAGAGGGGCCAACCGGGGAGGAATTATCTCCCGGGTCATTACTCATGCAAAGCTGACGTGCCACGCCAATTTAGACTTAAAGAGATGCTTTATTACTGAAAGAAAATCAAATAACTTTTAGGTATTGCCTTACCGCATCTAATCAATACGCTTCCTTCGGCTAGTACCTAAATAAATAATTTCTCATACCGAGACCGTGCAAAATCAGCTTGGTGCCTTGGTGGGGATAACAGTGGAGGGGCACCTTGAAGGGGATAAGGCTTGTAGTAGCTCTGTTGGCAGCACTGCTGATTCTGGGATCGAGCTTCGCGCTCGCAGCACTGGGTGATCAGGCAGAAGGCTCCGAGCCGAGCGAACCCCAGGAAAGCGTCGGCGTGGAATTGCCAGCGAAGCGCACGGAGACATCGAGCACCTATCAGCTTCCAGACGGCGCGCTTGAAACGCGCATCTACGGGACCCCAATCAACTACGAAACCACTGACGGAGCCTGGAAGCGAATCGATGGCAGTCTCGAAGAGCAACCCGATGGCGCCGGCCTTACCAACGGCGCCAACGCATTCGACCTGAGCCTGCCCGAGAAGATGGGTGCAGCCCCGGTGCGCCTATCGATGGATGGAGCGTGGGTCTCGGCGCGCCTGCTGAGCGCACCAACCGAAGCGCTGGAGCTGCAAGGAGATGCAGCTACGTATGAGGCGGGCGATTCCGAAGTGACCTTTGCCCTCGCTGGCCTCGCCAACGGCCTCAAGGAGGACATCCGGTTGGCGGGTCCTTCGGCGCCAAGCTCGTTTCACTTCCTCTTGGAAGCCTCGGCTGGCGCCATCCCCGTCGTGGCCGCAAATGGCTCCGTGGAGTTCAGAGACCAAGGGGACGAAGTGGTCTCAGTGATGCCGGCACCGGTCATGTCCGACAGCGCCGATCCCCCCGTGATCTCTAAGGCCGTTCACTACTCGCTATCGCCACAGGGCGAGGGGGCTTGGAAGCTGACGGTCGAGGCTTCCCCCGACTGGCTCAAAGAGCCCGAGCGGGCCTGGCCGGTGACTATCGACCCGACTCTGACCGTGGGCCTGCCACCGACCATGGACTGCAACCTAACCGGCGGCATCAACGAAACCTTGAGCGGTTTCTGCGGCGGAACCGGATGGCATCGCGACTCGGCGTACGCCTGGTACAAAACGACCGAATACGGGCGCTCGATCCTCTATTACGACCTCAAAAATGCCGTCCCCAAAACCGCATCGGTGACCAGCGCGACCCTCAAACTCTTCTCGCAATACACGGCCGAAAACACGAGTGGCGTAGAGCTACTGAAGGTCACTGAGGACTGGGCCGAAAACGTCTCCTGGAAAAACAAATGGTGCTACCTGGGGACCTGCTACCCATGGAGCACGCCTGGCGGCTCCTTCTCCGCTGGGCAGGGCGCTGAAGTCTCTACCGCTTCCCGGGGAACGCAGCCCGGATTTTGGGAGTTTCCGGTAACGCTCCTGGCTCAGGGCTGGGTCAACAACTCGATCCCAAACAAGGGAGCGATCCTCAAGCTAAAAGACGAGATGCAAGGTCAGTGTGGCCCCACATATTGTGCCAACCGCACCGTGATCTTCGACTCCAGCGCGGTCGCCGATACAAGCCACCGCCCCCATCTCAGCGTGACCTACCATTCGCCCGCTTCGCCAGACAGCAAAGTTAGCTCCCCCGTCGACGGCACGCGCTCGGCAAAGCGCTTCAAGCTGCAGGCGGCCTGGGATCACGGTGGTGTCTCAGGCGTCTACTTCGAATACAAGAACGCTGAAGGGATTTGGACGGAAGTCCCGACCTCCAAAGTCATCAACGCGAAAAACGAAACCGCCAAATGGCCCCTTCTCGTCGGCCCAGGCGATAGGAAAAGCCCGGTCGTCTACTGGAACGCCGTCGACGCAGCGTCTTCGGAATACGTGCAGAAACGGCAGATTCGAGCGATCCTCGTCGGCTCAGCCGGAGCCGATGGCTACACCCAGCCCGTGAACGTCGAGCTAAACCGAAAGACCGGCGGCACCAAGGATGCCTCCACGTCCGTCGGGCCGGGATCGGTCAACCTGCTCACCGGGAACTTCACGGTCGGCCGCACGGACATATCGATCCCGAGCTTCGGCTCGGCGCTCGAGTTCACGCGCACGCACAACTCGCGCGACGTGAGCGAAGCCGGCGACAAAACGGTCCTCGGCCGAGGCTGGAAGCCAGGCGCACCCGTGGAAGCGGCCGGTGGCGCCGCATGGCGAGGCGTCCGCCACGTCGTGCCAAGTGTTCAGGAACAGGAAGAAGGGTTCGGCGAGTACGCCTTGCTCACCGATCTCGAAGGCTATGAATACGCCTTCGAACTTGTCGGAGGAGCCTTCGTCGCGCCTCCGGAGGCGACCGGCTTCACGCTAAGTCACCCAACGGGCTCGACGTTCGTGTTCTCCGATCCCGGTGGGAACAGCACCACCTTTGAAAACGTCGGCGGCGGCTCCGAATACGTACCGGTCTCGGTATCGCAGACCGGCGGCAACAAAACGCGGCTGGTCTACGACATCATCGGCGGGAATCGCCGCCTGCGCACCGTGGTTGCGCCGACCCCGCCTGGGATGTTCCCCGCATGCGACGAGGGGTCCGCAAACGTCGAGGGCTGTCAGCTCCTGACCTTCACCTACCAGCCGGCGAGCAAATGGGGCGCTCCTGCCAGCTTCGGCGACCGGCTCGAGGCGATCACCTATCACGGCGCCAACGGCATGGGCAAAATGGGCCACTGGATAGTTGCCAGCTACAGCTATGACTCCCAGGGAAGGCTGAGCGCCGCGTGGGACCCACGAATCTCCCCCGCGCTCAAAGAGACCTATAGCTACAAAGCGGAAGGGCAGCTCGGCACGATCACCCCTCCTGGGCAGGAGCCCTGGACGCTCGAATACGGAACCTCCGAAGAAGTCAAAGCCGATGGGCGCTTGATCAGCGTCAAACGCCCGAGCCTGCTCGCCAGTCCCTCGGTCGCCCAGACGACGATCGCCTACGGGGTGCCGCTGAGCGGCAGCGGTTTGCCAGACATGAGCCCCTCCAGCGTGGGGGAATGGGGTCAGAAAGACCTGCCGGCGGACGCAACCGCGATCTTCCCGCCCGATCAGGTACCCGCCAGCCCCCCGAGCAGCTATTCCCGCGCATCGATCTACTACCTCGACGCCGAAGGCCAGCAGGTGAACGTGGCGACGCCGGCAGGGGCCGGGACCTCGGCGGCCTCAATCACGACGACCGAAACCGACGAGCACTCCAACGTGACCCGCGAACTCACCGCACAGAACCGCCTCCGTGCCCTAGCCGCGGGATCTGAATCCGTCACCCGATCAAATGAGCTGGAGACCAGGCGCTTCTTCTCTGCCGACGGCACCGAGATGCAAGAAGAGCTCGGCCCTCTCCATCAAGTCCGCCTCGAGTCGGGGGCGACGGCCCAGGCACGGCTTCGCCGATCGGTCCAATACGACAAAGGCTGGCCTGAAACCGGAGTAAAGCCGCATCTGCCAACCCTCGAGACCACGGCCGCCTACATCCCCGGTCAGGGCACCGATGTCGATCAGCGAACCACCGAAACCAAATACGACTGGAGCCTGCGAAAGCCGATCGAAACGATTGTCGCCCCTGAAACAGAAGGGCTAAAACTCAAGACCCGCCTCGCCTATGACCCGACCAGCGGCCTCCCAACCGAACGCAGCCTGCCTGCGGCTCCCGGCGGCGGCGATGCCCATACGACGAAGATCACCTACTACAAACTGCAAAAAGACAAGGGGGCTCCGCTCAAAGAATGCGAAACGACCGGAGCCTGGATCAACCTGCCCTGCAAGACCTTCCCGGCCGGCCAGCCCGGAACGCCGGGTCAGCCCGAACTCCTGGTCACCAAATACGTCTCCTACTCTCCGCTGGGCCAGCCAACGAAAGTGGTCGAAAGCCCCGGCGGATCGACACAGAACACCCGCACCAAGATCACCGAATACGACGCGGCGGGACGGCCGACTCAAAGCGAGGTGCAGGGTGGCGGTGTGGCGATACCCATCATCCAAACTGTCTATAGCACTTCCCAGGGCATGCCCGTCGAAAAGCGGATCGCCTGCCAGGCCGGCTGCGAAACCTTCGACAATCAGGCGGTGGCGACGAGCTACGACACGCTGGGGCGCCCCACGGGCTACAGCGATGCCGATGGCGGCCAATCGACCGCAACCTACGATCTCTTGGGGAGGCCGGTGACCACATCCGACGGCAAGGGCACGCAGACCCGCTCCTACGATCCGACCTCCGGCCTGCTCGTGCAGCTCGAAGACTCCGCCGCAGGCACCTTCACGGCGGCCTATGACGCCGATGGCAACGTGGTCGCTCAGGGCCTGCCGAATGGCCTCGCCGCCAATACGACCTACGACGAGACCGGCGCCTCCATCCACCTCACATACGACAAGGTCACGAACTGCTCGATCGACTGCACCTGGCTCGACTTCGACGCCGAACGTTCGATCACCGGGCAGATTCTCGCCGAGAAAAGCATGTCCTCAAGCCAGCAGTACTCCTACGACAAGGCCGGCCGTCTAACGCTGGTCAAGGACACGCCTAGCGGCGGCGCCTGCACGACCCGCTCCTATAGCTATGACGCGGACTCCAATCGCACAGCCTTGGTGACCCGAGCGCCTGGAATCGGCGGTGCTTGCGACACTACATCCACCGGTACCCCACGGTCCTACGAATACGATGCCGGGGATCGCCTCGTCGGCGAAGGTCTTACCTATGACGGCTTCGGCCGCATCACCAGCCTCCCCAGCAAATACGCGGGTGGAGGCACGCTGACCACCAGCTTCTACAGCAACGACATGATCGCGAGCCAATCCCAGGATGGACTCACCAATAGCTACCAGCTCGATGCAACGATGCGACCCAGAGAAGTGGTACAGAGCGGCAGCAAATCAGGCACCGAAGTCTTCCATTATTCCGGTGGATCGGATTCCCCAGCATGGGCATCGAAGGGTTCGACCTGGACGCGCAACATCACGGGAATCGGTGGCGAACTCGCCGCCATCCAGGAAAGCACCGGAGAAACGAAGCTGCAACTAGCCAACCTCCACGGTGACGTCATGGCTACCGCGAGCCCCAGTCCGACCGCGACGAAACTGCTTTCCTCATTCGAATACGACGAGTTCGGCAACCCGAAATCGGGAAACGCTGGCCGCTTCGGCTGGCTGGGTGGCAAGCAGCGGCGGACAGAACTACCTTCAGGCGTAGTTCAAATGGGGGTTAGAAGTTACGTGCCCGACATTGGCCGGTTCATCTCCGTTGATCCAGTAGCGGGTGGATCAGCAAACGCCTATGACTACGCAGATGCAGACCCGGTTAACGGGTTCGATCTTGCTGGCACATGTAGTGGAAAACGGTGTCGCCGGGCGGCGAAAAGAAGCCGCGCTACGGCAAGAGTGTCCACCGTCACTGGGCAGATTGTCCGGAGTGTGAAGCGTCTATTTGACATTGTCGCGCCAATTGCTTGGGGAACGTGTGTTCCACAAAGCGCGATCGGGCCTGACCGGCAAGCTGTTGATGCAGCCTTTGGTAAGAAAAGCTGCATTCCCAAGGTCAGATATGACATCACGAGTCCGGTTCAGCTCCCGGCCGCAAAGGCACTTGGATTGGCGTGGTGTATAGCAACTAACGCCTGGGCTCGGGAGCCCGTGCACGGAGTGTGGCGTTCTCACTGCAACCATCGCGTACGGCGCTTGGTGTGGTACAGGAGGACGTGCGTGGGCCTATGTCGCCGTTAGCTGACGCTGCAGGGTAGCCTGGTATCATAAAATTATGGATTTCGGGACCATTGTCATAATCATCTTGGTTGCCGTTGCCTCAGTGGTCGTTGGATTTGGTATCTATTACTTCTCAACTGGGGAATGGCTGTGGGATAAGGAGAAAAGGGGCGGTGGTCGAAACTGGCCGCCTCCACGCTGAATGATTCGCGGCCTGCGCGGTCAAGGCACCCGTCTGGGCCTCGGGTCGGCGAGGGAGTCCAAACCTCAAAAGGCCCTTGGCGAGGCTGACCACGGCACGGGAATCCAAGGTCGACTTTCGCCGAATGCGGGTCCTCAAGGATGCCCGCGTCTACAAGGGCAAGGTCGATGCTCCAAAGACGGGCGTTGTCGTCGTCCCGCTGACTCCTCCCGCACGCGATGCCATCGTCAATCGTCCCCGAAACGATCTGGGCTTGATTTTTCTCTCAAAGCGAGGAAAGCGCCTCTCGCAGCCAGCGCTTTCCGGCTACTGGGCGCAGGTGAAGGCAGCCGCCGGACTGGATTTCGACTTCTACCACGCAACCAAGCACTACGGGGTCCACTACATGTGGACCGAGCTGGAAATGTCTCCGCGAGCAATTGCGGCGTTGGCGGGCTGGAAGGTCAGCACCGTTATCAAGATGCTCGAAACCTACGGCCACGGAGACGTGGGGGCGCTTGAGGAGGTAGACGCCTCCTTTGCCAGCACTGGCGACAAGGTCCGCCACTTTCAGACGATCAAAGATTTGCGGTCGTGATCGGACCGGTTCAGTCAGCCCCTGAAGACCAACTGTGCTATCCCCCATCCGTGGGAGCTGCGGAAATCACTGCCCTCGCGGCCTCCATGGCTGCTGTGGGATCGGTCGGGACGGCTATAGGTGCCTACAGGCTGGGCATTCGCCGCTTCGCGCATGAGCGAGAGCTGGCAGACAAGGCCGACGCTCGCAAGGTCCTCGCCGAAGGTGCCCTAGAGCTGGGTCGCATGAAAAGCGTCCTAAAGTACGTGCTTTCCGTTGTTCAGGGGCCGCTGCAAGATGGCGGCGACTGGCCCTCCAACGTCAATGACGTAATGGCGCGATTTGAAGCCGCCGTTGATGCTTTGGAGGCGGCTCTAGCCATGGTGAGCATCCAGTTCGAAGAGGAAAGCGACGTAGTTACTGAATTCACTGCTGCCAACGAGGACGTAATTCGTCTAAAGAATCTTTACAGGAGAGCTTGGAAGCGCGAGCGGTCTGAGGGTGGTCGCAAAGAACCCGGGGAAGACTTTGAGGCTGCCTTCCAGATCGGCGTCGACTTCGATAAGCACAGAAAAGCCTACGTGGCGGCGGCTCAGGGAGCCGTCGTTGTCAAGTTGAACAACAGCGATTTGAGGAATAACTGAGCTCGTCCCGGGACTATCGAGCGAGCGCATCACCGATCGGTGATCTAACGGTGATACGGCGGATACCCAAGGTCAATCTGGAAGCGAAGTTTGTGCTATCTCCCCCACTATCCAGGTCAGTCGGCCGGGAAGTATTTCGGGAACGTGCTCGGAGGCCTGTTCACGGTGCTGCTCGCGCTGCCTGGCTTTCCTACCGCGACGCAGATTGCGGTGACGGTCATCGTGTGACCGGAAGAGAACCACGAGAAGCCGGTAGCCATCCACCCGGTTCGCAACCCGTTGGGGCCGCTGTCGTTGACGGAGGCCCCTTCCTCGTTGCTGACGATCGCCCCACCGCCGATGACATAGGTGTTCGGGGGGCAGTCAGCGGTCGCGCTGGTGCTGCTGTTGGAAAGTGGCGTTGTAATCGCCTGATAGTGCACGCTGGCCAGGCTCGCCGCGCTGATCTGGGTGAGCGTTCCCTGATCGATCTGGCCGCCTGTCAAGGAGCGCGCCTTGACCTGGCGTCCGGTCAGCGTCTTCGGCTTGATCCGGTTGGAGGTGATCGTCTGCGGCTTGATCCGGTTGCCCGGCAGCGACCTCACCTTGATCTGCTTGCCGCTGATCTTCCCTGCCGCATAGACGGAACCGCCGAGCGCCACGAAGAGCGCCAAGCAGGCGACCACGTTGGAAAAGGACAGCAATTTCCCGATCCGGACCAAGACGAGTCTCCTCTCAGCGACGACAAAGAGAGTGAAACCTAGTCCATACCGAATTAGAACCCCAGTAGGAGGCGCGATGCGAAATCATCTGGGTATGGCCAACGACGCTCTCAACGGACGAGTGATCGCTGTCGCCGGCATTGCCGGCGGGCTGGGACCTGTAGTGGCTCGACGGCTCGCCGAGACCGGGGCGACTATCGCTGGCACCGACGTCTCCCAGGAGCGGATCGACGAGGTTCGGGCGGGGCTGAAGCTGCCGGACGAGCGCTGGGACGGGCAGGCCGTCGATCTGCTCGACGAGAGGGCGGCGCGGGAGTGGTGCGGGGCGCTGCTCGAGCGCTTCGGACACGTTGACGCGCTGCTGCACCTGGTCGGGGGCTGGCGGGGAGGGCAGCCGCTGCCGGATGCCCCGCTCGACGACTGGGACCTCCTTCACGACCTCCTCATCCGCACCGTGCAGCACACCACACGCGTCTTCCACGACGCACTGCTGGCGAGCGAGCACGGACGCTTCGTCCTCATCTCCTCCAAGCAGGCTCAGGCTCCTTCCAATGCCAACGCCGCCTATGCCTCGGCCAAGGCCGCTGCCGAGGCTTGGACCCTCGCCCTCGCCGACGGCTTCGAAGGCACCTCGGCCACCGCCAACGTGATCGTCGTCGACGCGATCCTCACCCCGCGCATGCGCGAGGAGAGCCCGGGAGAGGATTTCCCCACCTTCACCCCCGCCGAGCACATCGCCGAGGCGATCGCCTTCCTCTGCTCCGATGCCGCCGGGAAGATGAACGGCCAACGCCTCGCGCTTACGATGAGGGGATGAGCAAGACCGCCAAGGGTGAGATGACGATTCGCGAGCTGGCGGAGCGCACGGGGATGACCGTGCGCAACATCCGCGCGCACCAGACGCGCGGTCTGCTGCCACCGCCCGTCGTCCGCGGCCGCACCGGCTATTACAACGAGGAGCACGCGGCGCGGATAGCGCTGACCCGCGAGATGCAGGCGGACGGCCTCAACCTCGAGGCGATCCGGCGCGTGCTCGACGGGGGGAGGGGGCGGCTACCGAGATCTTCGACTTCACCCGCGCCCTGCGCGCGCCCTTTGAGGAGGAGACGCCGGAGATAGTCGACGCGTCGGAGTTGGCCGACGCTTGGAGCGCGAGAGGGGCCGAACCGGATCCCCGTTTGATGGCGCGCGCCGAAAAGCTGGGCATCCTGCGCGCGCTTCCCGACGGCCGGGTCGAGGTGATCAGTCCGCGCCTGCAGCGGGCGGCGATCGCGCTCGCAGAGCTGGGCATCGGGCCGGAGGGGGCCCTGGAGAGTGCCGAGAAGTTGCGTCGCCATGCGGACGGCGTCGCCCGCACCTTCGTCGACCTCTTCGTCAAGGAGATCTGGCTGCCGTTCGACCGCGCCGGCCGTCCCGAGGGCGACTGGCCCAAGGTCCGCGAAGCGCTCGACCGCATGCGCCCGCTCGCCTCGGATGCCCTCCTCGCGGTCTTCCAGATCGCGATGGGGGAGGCGGTCGAGAAAGCCAGCGAGCGCACCCTGCGCGTGGCGGCCCGGCGCAAGCCCGCCCGCGAAGACGGCAAAGCCCGGCGCAAGGGCACCCGGCGCAAGCGCTAGGCATGGCCCTGGTGGCCGCGGCAGGCACCCGGTCTCAGTGAACCGGCGCCGCCAGCTCTTCGCTCGCTGCGGCGTGTCCTTCGTAAGGCAGGACCGAGAAGTACATCAGCGAGGGCAGAAGGCCCTCGAGCTCATCGGTCTCGCCTTTGGTGAGGCGGGAATAGAGCAGCGCCTCGATGCCGCCGACGATTCCCGCCGCTGCGATGGCCGACGGTGGGTCCGCACCGACTTCGTCGCGCACCATGGAGTCGATGCAGGAGGCGAAGTGGTCGAGCAGCTCGTCGCGTTTCAGCAGGGCAGGCGGGCAAGCGGCGCGGGCGTCGACGATCAGCGTCATCGCCGCATCGGGATCGTTGGCGACGAAGCGGAGCAGGTCCTCCAAGCCGAGTCGCAGCCGCTCGCGCCAGCCGTTGCCGCCCGCGGCGGCCGTCTCGATCCGCTCGCGCAGCCGGGCCGCGGCGGCGTCGAAAGCGGCGAGGAAGCAGTCCTCCTTGTTCTCGAATTGCTCGTAGAACGTCGGGCGCGAGACGCCTGCGCGCTCGAGCACGTCCTGGACGCTGACGTCGCGGTAGCTGAGCTCGGCCGTAGCCCGCAGCATCGCGGCCAGGATGCGCTCTCGCTGCACGGCGCTGACCAGGTCGGAGGGCAGGGAGCGGATGCCCGACGGGAACTGCCCCTCGCCGTTGGCGAGCAGCTCCGCCGCTGCGCTCACCTCGGCTGGCGGCCAGCTGTCGCCGAGCGCGGCTAGCAACATCTCCTGGCTGAGTTCTACCCTGTCCGGTGGCATCGAGAAACCAAATCGTTTCTGTTAGAAACCCATCGAGTCGCCGGAAGGTACCATCAAAGTTGCCAGCGTGCAAGGAGGATTGGCGATTCACGGGTATCCTTCGCCAATGCCTCCTCGCGCACAGGCGCGTACCAGGGTCCGACCCACCACGGATCGCCCCACGCGCCCCGAGTTGCCGCGAGAGTTCATCGCCAGCCACAAGCGCCGCCGCA
Organism: uncultured Solirubrobacterales bacterium; assembly: GCA_963843495.1. Lineage (GTDB taxonomy): Bacteria > Actinomycetota > Thermoleophilia > Solirubrobacterales > 70-9 > VRUE01. The sequence goes on from CAWJJX010000001.1 coordinate 186,656, forward strand.
TCATGGACGCGATCGCGGAGCTGACCGCCCAACAGGGATACGACGCGACCAAGATCGGCGACATCGTCGGTCGGGCCGGCGTTGCCCGCAAAACGCTCTACGACAACTTCGAGGGCAAGGAGGAAGTCTTCCTCGCCGCTTTCGACGCCGCCGTCGACGAGGCGATGCGCCGGATCGAGGAGGCCTGTGCCGAAGCCGAGGGAGGCTGGGAAGAGCACGTCCAGGCGGGCCTCGCCGCCTTCCTGCGTTACGTCGCCGAGGAGCCTGCGCTCGCTCGCATGTGCATGATCGAGGCCCTCTCCGCGACCCCCGCGGCGTCCGAACGCTACGACGCCGCCATGCAGCGTTTCGTCGAGTTGACCAAGAGCAACGTCCCGCACAAAGACCAGCTCCCCGAGACGATTGAAGAGACTCTCGTCGGCGGTGTCGCCTGGATCGTCTACCAGCAGATCCGCCGCGACGAAACCGAGAAGGCCGAGGATCTGCTCCCCGAGCTCTCCGAGTTCATGCTGGCGCCGTTCCTGGGCGCCGCGCGCGAGTCGGCCTGACGGCCTGAGCTAGGGCGGCTCTCGGGAACGGCACGTGTCGGCGGTCTCCGGCCGGGCACGAAGGGCGGTGCAATGGCAGACTCCATCCTCCAGTGGAACGCCTTCCCCGCGGCCGCCATGGCCTTTCTCGTGAGTTCGTCGCGCAGAACCAGCGCGAGCGGCTCTTCGCCGCAATCGCGGAGTGTCTGCACGAGGGCGGCTATGACCAGACCACCGTTTCCACGATCGGCAAGCGGGCGGGGGTCTCCAAGAGCGACTTCTACAAGCAGTTCGAGAGCAAGGACGCCTGCTTCCTGGCCGCCTATGACGACGCGGTCGAGCGGGTCCGCAAGCGGGTCGTTGCCGCCTGCGGCGAAGCGGATGACTGGACCGGCGGAGTGCTCGCCGCTCTCGCCGCGCTACTCGACTTCCTCGCCGGGGAGCCGGCTCAGGCTCGGCTGGTCCTGGTCGAGGGGCTGCGCGCCGGCAGAGGTGTGTACGACCGCTACCAGGGGGCGTTGCAGAGCTTCGTCCCTTATCTGCGCAGCGGGGCTCCGTCTCCGAATGGGGCGAGGGCTCCTGAGGCGAGCGACGAGGCCGTCGTCGGCGGCATTGCCTCCCTGCTCTCCAGTCGCGTGCTGGCCGGAGAGGCCGAGCAGTTGCGGGATTTCCTGCCGGACGTTGCGGAGTTTGCGCTCACCCCGTACCTGGGCGCACCCGAGGCCCGCCGCATAATCTCGGCACGATGAGCGAAGCGGCGGCAGCGGCGGCGAGCGCGGCCGGAGCGGGGGTTGGCTCGACACACGACGGCGTCTTGCCCTCGCAGGCGCTCAGCCAGGCGATCGAGGCGGAGTGGGTCAGCTCCGGCGACTACCGCATCCGTCCCGAGGCGATCCAGCCGGCCAGCATCGACCTGCGGCTCGGCGACTACGCCTGGGCGCTGCGCTGCTCCTTCCTCCCCGACGTCGACTCGACGGTAGAGGAGAAGATCGAGGGGCTCGCCTTTCAGCGGATCGACCTGCGCGACGGCGCCGTGCTGGAGCGCGACCGGCCCTACCTGGTGCCGCTGATCGAGGAGCTGGCGCTGCCGGAGGACGTGCGGGCGAAGGCCAACCCGAAGAGCTCGACCGGACGCCTCGACGTCTTCACCCGCGTGCTGACCGACCGCCACCACCGCTTCGACGAGATCCGCCCCGGGTATCGCGGCCGGCTCTACCTGGAGGTGGTTCCACGCTCGTTTGCGATCCAGGTCAAGACCGGGCTCTCACTCAACCAGCTGCGCCTGGCGCGCGGGGACGTGCGGCTGGGCGACGAGGAGATCCGTCGCCTGCAGGCGGAGTTCCCGCTGCTCTACCTCGACTCCCACGCCCTGCGCGAGTCTGAGCTGGCGCTGGCCGAGGGTCTCTTCCTCAGCGTCGACCTCTCCGGGCCGCCCGATCGCATCGTTGGCTACCGGGCGAAGAAGAACAGCCTGCCGATCGACCTCTCGCGCATCCGCGCTTACCGCTGGGCCGACTACTGGGACCCGGTCTTCCCCGAGGCGGGGAGCAAGATCGTGCTCGAGCCGGAGATCTTCTACCTGCTGCTCTCGGCCGAGGGGGTCTGCATCCCGCCCCAGATCGCCGCCGAGATGATGGCCTACGACCCGACCGCCGGCGAGTTGCGCACCCACTATGCCGGCTTCTTCGACCCCGGCTTCGGCTACGACCCTGCCGGTGACCGCCACGGCAGCCGCGCCGCCCTCGAGGTGCGCGCCCGCGACGTCTCGTTCATGGTCGAGCACCGCCAGCCGGTCTGCAAGCTGGCCCTGGAGCGGACCAGCGCCCCGGCCGAGCGCCTCTACGGCCAAGAGCTCGGCTCCAACTACCAGGGCCAGGTGACGATGCTGAGCAAGCATTTCGAGGAGCAGGCGGTGTCGGGAGGTGGCTGAGCGGATATGGAGTGTCTACCTGTCGGGGGAGATTCATTCGGACTGGCGCGAGCGGATCGAGGAGGGGGTGCGCGAGGCGAAGCTGCCGGTCGAGCTCTCGGCGCCGGTCACCGACCACGCCGCCTCCGACGATGCCGGCACTGGCACGCTGGGCGAGGAGGGCACGCCGTTCTGGCGCGACCACATGGGTGCCGGCGTCAACGCGATCCGCACCCAGACCCTGATCCGCGCCGCCGATGTGGTCATCGTCCGCTTCGGCGATAAATACCGCCAGTGGAATGCCGCCTTTGATGCTGGCTACGCCGCCGCCCTCGGCAAGCCGATCGTCACCATGCACGACCCCGAGTTGGACCACGCTCTCAAGGAGGTTGACCGCGCCACCCAGGCGACGGCGCGGACAGCCGAGCAGGTGGTCGACGTCCTGGGCTACGTGATTCGCGGCAAGCTGCCGGGCTGAGGGGAGAACTTCAACCCCTATCGCCTAATAGAGGCGTGGAGGCTGTCCAGTTCGAATCGCTACGCTGTAGCCCTATGGCTACGGACGTTCCACAGCGTGATCTTCGAAACCGGACGGCAGAGTTGCTGCGTCGAGTCGAGGCCGGTGAGCGCCTCAGGATCACGGTGCACGGCCATCCGGTGGCGGAACTCGTGCCTCTACAGCGCGAGCAAGTCGGCCCACGGACGTTCGTGCCTCTTGGGGAGATCCAGGAAGGCCTGCGGGGCATCATGAGCGCAGATCAGGCCCGTGAGTGGTGGGAGGAGATCCGCGCGTTGAGAAAGCAGGGCGGGCCCGCGCTGGACGCGTGGGAGAAGTACGAGAAGCTGCGCGAGGAAGGGAAGCTCGGCCCGCCAGAGGAGAAGTGAAGCGAGCGCTCCTCGACACGTCGGTGGTCGTCGCCTGCACCGAGGAACGTGCGGACCTCCTGGACCCCACCATCGAAGCTGCGATATCCGTGGTGACGCTCTGTGAGCTCCATCATGGTGTGCTTGCCGCGAGCGATACGGACCGACCTCTCCGCTTGCGGGGACTCGATTGGGCGCGCCACAACCTCGAGGCTCTACCGGTGGACGACCGGCTGGCGCCTCATTTCGGCCAGTTGATGGTGGAAGCTCGCCGGGCGACGGGCGCGAAGCCCGAATTTGCCGACGCCTTGATCGCCGCGACGGCAAAGGCGTTTGACCTGCCTGTCCTTACGCGCGATAGAGACTTCAGATCGTTCCCCGGTATCGAGGCCGTGGTGGTCTGAGCTCCGACCTCAGCGCATGCGAACATATGTTCGTATGCGATGGGACGAGCAGCGAGTTGAGAACGACCTTCGCCTGCCGGGGGTCGGCGACGGGACAGTGGTTCGCACCTTCGACGCCCCAGAGGCGATGGGGATCAACTTCCATGAGGTCCGGTCGCGCTCGGCGTTGAATCGCGTCCCGGGAGGGCGCTACGGGTTCGGTTGGACGATCAATCCCTACCGAGGTTGCAGCCACGCTTGCACCTATTGCTTCGCCCGCCGCACCCACACCTACCTCGAGATGAATGCGGGGCGGGACTTCGAGCGGGAGATCGTGGTCAAGGTGAACGTGCCGGAGCTGCTGCGGGCGGAGCTGCGACGGCCGAGCTGGAAACGGGAGCTGGTTGCACTGGGGACCAACACCGACCCCTACCAGTGGGTCGAGAGCCGCTACCGGATGATGCCGGAGATCCTCGCGGCGCTGGAGGAGGCGCAGACGCCGGTCTCGGTGCTGACGAAGTCCCCGCTCCTCCTCCGCGACGTCGAGATCTTTGAGCGCATGGCGAAGCACCTGCCCGTCTCCGTCAACCTCTCCGTCCCGACCCTCGACGAGAAGGCCTGGCGAGCTACCGAGCCGCACACCCCGAGCCCCGCCGCCCGCCTCGACGCCGTCGCCGAGCTGCGCCGCCGCGGCATCGACTCCGGCGTCTTGATCGCCCCCCTGATGCCCGGCATCAACGACGACCCCGCCCAGGTGCAGCCGATAGTCGACCGCGCCCGTGAAGTCGGGGCCACCTTCCTCGGCGGCGTAGCCCTCCACCTCCGCGACGAGGTCAAGGACGTCTTCTTCTCCTGGCTCGAGCAGAAACGCCCGGATCTTCTCCCCCGCTACGAAAAGCTCTACCGGGGGCGCGCCTATATGCGCCCCCAGCAACGGAAGCAAGCGACTCGTGCGGTTCGGGGCTGGGGCAAAAGCAGCCGTCGCAAGGACGGGCGGCAGTCCCCTCAGCTGGCGGATACTCAAAGTCGCCGCCCCTCCGGCGGCGACTTGTCAGATGAGGGGACTGCCGCCCGTCCTCCCCACCCCCGCCTCTTCTAGCCCTCGTCCAAATCTCCGAACAGGCACTCCTTAGGATCCTTGTCGTCTCGGAAGCGGCGAAAGCGGGCTCCATGTCGGATGCGGCCTGCCGCGGCGTGGTCGTAGCCGACTTCTATTACGAGCTCGGGCCTCAGCGCGACCCACTCGAGATCTCGGCCGCCCGTCCACCGACTCGGCTCCGCCGTCCCGCTCTTGCCCGTCTCCAATGGTCCCAGTAGCGTGCGCAGGCTGCGTTTCGTCTCCGCGCTGAAACCCGAAATGTGGCCGACTGACCTGAGGTCGCCGCCGTCATAGAGGCCGAGAATGAGAGAGCCCACCGTCCCCTCCTCTTTGCCTGGACGCCACCCCATCACGACGCAGTCGATCTCGCGCTCGCGCTTGACCTTGGCCATGCCTTTGCGTTTGCCGGGGACGTAGGGAGCGTCGAGCTGCTTGGCCATCGTGCCCTCTGTTCGCCGCAGCCACTCCTCGGCTAGGGCGGGGTCAGGGCTAAGCAGGCTCAGCTCGATACTTGTGCCATCCAGCAACCGCTCCAACCGCTCTCGACGCTCCCCAAACGCCGTCTCGAGCAGCGCCTCGTCGTCCTGCGCGAGCAGGTCGAAGGCGACGAAGCAGGCGGGGATCTCTTCGGAGAGGAGCTTGATCCGCGACTCCGCGGGATGGATGCGGCTCTGCAGCGCGTCGAACTCGAGGTTGCCCTCCGCGTCGCGGATGACCAGCTCGCCGTCGAGCACGTAGCGACCGAGCGGGAAGCTCAGCTCGGGGAAGTAGCGGTTCAGCTCTTTGCCCCCGCGCGACTGGATGTAGGAATCGGCGCCGTCGACGAAGACGATCGCGCGGAAGCCGTCGAGCTTCTGCTCGTATGCCCACTCCTCCCCCAGGGGCAGCTCTTTACGGGTCAGGGCCAGCTGCGGTTTGATCGGCGGGGAGAGCGGAAGGGTCAACCTGACTCGACAGTTTGCCGACGTTCCCGCGCCTGCTGCGGGTCGGGGATCGGCACGGCGGCGAGAAGCTCGCGGGTATAAGGGTGCTGGGGGCGCTCGCAGACGTCGTCCGCCCTGCCCTCCTCGACGATCCTGCCCTCGTACATCACTGCGATCCGGTCGGAGACGTGGCGGACGACGCCGATGTCGTGGGCGACGAAGACGTAGGTCAGCCCGAGCTCGTCCTGGAGCTCGTCTAGCAGGGAGAGGATCTGCGCCCTGATCGAGACGTCGAGCGCGGAGACGGGCTCGTCGGCGACGATCAGCTTCGGCCGCAGCGCCAGCGCCCGTGCGATTCCGATCCGCTGTCGCTGACCGCCGGAGAACTCGTGCGGGAAGCGGTCGTAGTGCTCGGGCGAGAGCCCGACCCTGTCGAGCAGCTCCCGCACCTGGCTGCGTAGCTCTGCTCCTCTGGCGACTCCCCGTAGCCGCAGAGGCTCGCCGATGATTTGACCGATTCGCTTGCGGGGATTGAGCGAGGCGTAGGGGTCCTGGAAGACGATCTGCATCTCGCGCCGCAGCGGCCGCATCTGACGCCGCGAGAGGCCGGCGATCTCGCGGCCCTCGAAGCGGACCGAGCCCGAGGTCGGTTCGAGCAGCTGCAGGGCAGTGCGGCAGAGGGTCGACTTGCCCGAGCCGGACTCGCCGACCAGGCCGAGCGTTTCCCCCCTGCGCACGCTGAAGCTGACCCCGTCGACCGCCCGCACCGGCTCCGCCTCGCGCCCGAAGACCAGGCTGCGCCGGCGTGAGTAGTGCTTGACCAGGTCAGTGACCTGCAGCAGCGGCTCATCCTCGCCTCGCGGCGACGGCGGCGGCGCGCCGTCGAGCCGCAGCACCGCTTCGAGCAGCTGGCGCGTGTAGGGCTCCTTGGGCGAGTAGAAGATGTCTTCAAGCGAGCCGCGCTCGACGATCTGCCCTTCGTGCATCACCAGCACCCGGTCGGCGACCTCGGCGACGACGCCGAGGTCGTGCGTGATCAGGATCGTCGCCAGGCCGCGCTCCCGGTTCAGCTGCTCGAGCAGGGCGAGGATCTGCGCCTGCACGGTGACGTCGAGTGCCGTCGTCGGCTCGTCGGCGATCAGGATCTCCGGCTCGAGCGCCAGCGCCATCGCGATCATCGCCCGCTGCCGCATCCCGCCGGAGAACTCGTGCGGATAGTCGCCGACCCGACGTGGCGCGTCGGGAATCCCGACCGAGTCGAGCAGCTCGCTCGCTCGCTCCCGGGCCTCGCCCTTGCCGACCCCCGGGCGGTGGGCGCGGATCGCCTCGACTATCTGATCGCCGATCCGGTAAACCGGGTTGAAGGAGGTCATCGGGTCCTGGAAGACCATGCCGACCCGCTCGCCGCGGACCCGGCGCAGCTCCGCCTCGTTCGCTTCGATCAGCTCCTCGCCGCCCAGGCGCACCGAGCCCTCGATTCTCGCGTTGGGCGAGCGGGTGAGGCCGAGGATCGTCTGCGCGGTGACGCTCTTGCCCGACCCTGACTCGCCAACGATCGCCAGCACCTCGCCCGGCGCGACGTCAAAGGAGACCCCGTCGACCGCCTGCACCCGGCCGCCCTCGGTGGCGAAGCCGACGCGCAGATCGCGCACGGAGAGCAGCGGCTCCGCGCTCATCGCGCCGATGCCCCCAACCTGACACGGGGGTCGAGGTAGGCATAGGCGATGTCGACCAGGGCGTTGAAGAGGACGACGAAGAAGGCGCCGAAGAGGACGATGGCCATGATCGGCGGCAGGTCGAAGTTCCGCAGCGCTTCGTAGGCGTACTGGCCGACGCCGTCGAGGTTGAAGATCGCTTCGACGACGATCGCGCCGCCGAGCAGGGCGCCGAAGTCGAGGCCGAAGAGGGTGACGATCGGTATCAGCGAGTTGCGCAGCACGTGCTTGGTCATCACCTGGCGCTCGCTCAGCCCCTTTGCCCGCGCCGTGCGGACGTGGTCCTCGCCGATCGCGTCGAGCATGTTCGCCCGCAGCACGCGGCTGTAGAAGCCGATGTAGACGATCGCCAGCGTCACCCAGGGCAGGATCAGGTGGTTGGCCCATTCGACCGGGTCGCTGGTGAGCTCGACGTACCCCCCGGAGGGGAAGATTTCCACCTCGTAGGTGAGGTAGTTGAGGAGGATCGCCGCGAGCCAGAAGACCGGGATCGAGATCCCCGCCACGGCGACGATCGTCAGCGCTCGGTCGAGCAGGCCGCCGGCCCGGACGGCGGACAGGTAGCCGAAGAGAATGCCGAAGAACATCCAGATCACGGCGGCGCCGATGCAAAGCGAAAACGTCGCCGGGATCCCTTCGGCGATGCGTTCGTTGACGTTTTCCCGACCTTCGTAGGAGATCACGTCGCCGGTGAAGATCTTCTCCATCATCGTCAGGTACTGCTGGGGCAGCGGCTCGTCGAAGCCCCATTCCTCGGTGATGTTGGCGATCAGCCGCGGGTTCGCGGACTTGCCCGCCATGCGCTGCGCCGGGTCGGAGCTGGGAACGACGTTGAAGATCAGGAAGGTCAGCACCGAGACCGCGAAGAGCACCGCGACCATCCCGACCAGGCGCCGCAGCGCGAAGCGCGCCATCAGACCGCCGTGCCCTCCGGCTCGGCGATGCCCGCGTGCGCCTCGAGGCGCAGCTTGGCGCGGGGGTCGAGCGCGTCGCGCAGGCCGTCGGCGAACACGTTCACCGAGAGCACGGTGAGCAGGATCATCGCCCCGGGGATCACGGTCAGCAGCGGCGCGCTGGTGATCAGCTCGAAGCCACCGGCGATCATCGTGCCCCACGAGGTGCTGGGCGGTTGCACGCCGACGCCGAGGAAGGAGAGCATCGACTCGAGCAGCATGTTGTTGGCGATGCCGAGGGCGAAGAAGACGATGATCGTCGAGAGCAGGTTGGGGAGCAGCTCGCCGAGCATCACCCGCAGCGGGCCCGCTCCCTGGGCGACGGCCGCCTCGACGAACTCCTTCTCGCGCAGCGAGAGGACCTCACCGCGGATCGGTCGGGCCATGTAGGGGACGTAGACGACGCCGATGATCAGGATCGGGATCCAGATCGAGCCGCTGGAGAAGTGCAGCGGCCCCACGTCCAGCCCGCCCACGGCGAGCGAGAGGCCGAGCGCGATCGCCAGCAGCATCACCGGGTAGGCCCAGACCACGTCCAGCGCGCGCGAGATCACCGTGTCGGTCCAGCCCCGGTAGTAGCCCGCCAGGAGCCCGAGCACCGTTGCCAGGAGGGTCGTGATCAGGGCGGAGGCGAAGGCGATGAAGAGCGAGACACGCCCGCCGTACATCAGCCGCACCATCTCGTCGCGGCCGAGGCGCCCGTCGGCGCCGAGGAAGAACTCGCCGCCGGCGTCGAACCAGAGGGGTCCGATCGGCCTCCCTTCGGGATCGACGACTTCGCGCACCTCCCCGTCGACCTCGACCTTCTGCAGTGTGTGCGTCGTGTTCGGCTCGGTGTGGGCGACCTCGTTCGCCCAGAGCGGCGCCGCCAGCGCGAAGGCGACGATCAGGGCGAAGAGGCCGAGGAAGCCGAGGGCGACGCGGTTGCCCCGCAGCCGCCGCCACGCCAGCCGCCAGGGACTGCCGGTGGGCGCCGCGTCGGCGATGGGCTCGACGGCCACGCTCCTATTGTGAAGCAGGGCCTGGCGGCTACTTGAGCTCGAAGCTGGCCAGGTCGTGCCCGAAGGTCGGGTTGAAGATCACCGTGTCGAGGTCGATTTCGTCGTCGACGAAGGTGGCCACGGTGTTCGTCCCGTACGGAGCCCAGGGCGCCTGTTCCATGAATTCCCGGTCCAGCTCCGCGTATTCGGCTTCCTGCTCGGGCCCGAGCTGTTCTTCGCTGAGCTTGGCGATCTTGGCGTTCAGCTTCGGATCGTCCATATGGGAGAGATTCGTGTTGAAGACCGGGGCGATGCTCTCGCCGGACAGGAGCGGCTGGAAGAAGTTGCTCGGGTTGGGGTAGTCCGGGAACCAGTTGATCCAGCCGGTGTCGAGGTCGGGCGTCGAGGTGTTGGTGACGATCGTGATGTAGTTGTCGGCGTTGATCGTCTTCAGCTTGGCGTCGAAGCCGAGTTTGCTGAGCACGTCCTGGTAGTAGGCGCCGGCCTCGCTGTTGGGGCTTTCGTTGTTGGTCCAGACCGTGATCTCGCGGTCGGCGGGATCCGCTTCATTGAGCAGCTGCTTGGCTTTGGCCATGTCGTGCGGGTAGAGGTTGAACGGCTCGTGGCCGGGCAACCCCTCGGGCAGGATCTGGTGGGTGGCGGCGAGCGAGCCGGAGTAGATCCGTTCCAGAGCGGCGCTGTCGATTGCGTAGTTCACCGCCTGGCGCACCTCTAGGTCGTCGAACGGGGCCCTCGTGGTGTTCATCCAGAAGTAGTAGAGGTTGATCGGGCGCTCGACCCGGAACTGGGTCCCTTCGTATTTGTCCTTGACTTTCGTGTAGAGGTCGGCGGGCGGCGGGGGCTGCATCCACTGGGTCTTGCCCCGTTCGATTTCGTTGACCTGAGTGGCGTCGTTGCGCACGACGGTGATCTCGATCTTGTCGAAGTTGCCGTCGGACAGTTCGGGGATCAGATCGCCGTTGGTCTTCGTCCAAGCGGGATTGCGGGTGTAGGACCAGCTGCGACCGGGCTCCACTTTGGCGATCGTGTAAGGGCCTGTCGCCGGCGGCGGATCGGCCGTGAGGCTCCGCGCTGGGGTGCCAGCCGGGAGCAGCGCCCCGAAGAGCGTGCCGAGCTCGTTGCTGAACGTGCCGCGCGGTTGGACGAGATCGATGATGATCTCGCCCGTCTTGTCGTTGGCTTTGATCCCGGAGATGCTGCCGCGCTTGGTCCTGGCGAACTCTTCCGCGCCGACGACGCCTTCGAAGAAGGTCGAGCCGGGGGAGTTGAGCTTGAAGAGGCGCTCGATCGAGGCGGGGAAGTCCGATGCCTTGACCGGCGTGCCGTCGGAGTATTCGAGGCCTTTGCGCAGGGTCAGCGTGTAGGTCTTGCCGCCGTTGCTGATCTCGGGGAGGCTCTCGGCGAGGCCGGGCACGACCTCGCTTCCCTCCGCTCCGTTGGCGTGCGCGTAGGTGAGCAGGGGCAGGTAGGTGTTGTACATCGCCGTCCAGCCTTCCTGCGTGTAAGAGAGCCCCGGATCGAGGTAGTCGGGGAAGGAGGCGTAGCTTCCCGTGAGCGTGCCCCCCTCCTTGCCGCTCGCATTGCCGCCGCACGCGGATAGGCCGAGCGCCAGCGCGGCGATGAACGCGGGCAGCAGCAGAACCAGGCCGAGCTTTTTCAACTCACGATCCTCCCAGGTAGATCGGGCAAAGGAGACTCCCCCACTGGAATCAACTCCACCATAGTTCGATCCTCGGCGTCAACCTCCTCTGGACGCATTTTTTCCCTGCGTGGCGGCCATTTCGTGCCGAGGAGTGGGGCGGCGATCAGGGGGATGGCGATTACGCCGATCCCGGCGACGAGGAAGGTCGCCCGCGGGCTCGCCCCGCTCGCTATCAGTCCGCCGAGCACGTAGCCGACGCCGGGCATCGCCGTGCCGATCGATTCGAGCACGCTGACGACCCGGGCCTGCATTCCTTGCGCCGTCAGCTCCTGCACGGCGCTGATCAGGGCAACGCCCTGCATCCCGTTCCCGGCTCCGCCGAGCGCCGACCCGGCGCAGGCGATCGCGATTCCAGGCGCGGCCGCCATGCCCAGGTAGCCGACCCCGATCGTCAGCGTGCTGAAGAACAGCAGGTAGGGGAGGGGGGCCCTGCGCACAACGGCGAAGGCGATCCCGCCAAGGACCATGCCGCCGCCCCAGCACGCCAGCAGCAGGCCGTAGCCGGAGTCGCCGGCATCGAGCGTCTCCTTGGCGTAGATCACCTCGACCGGAAGCACCGCGGTGAAGAAGACGAAGGCCGCGCCCTGCGCGATCAGCAGCCTCCGCAGGGTCGCCTGCTCGCGGATGTAGGAAAGGCCGGCGCGGACACGCCGCAGCGTGCGCCCGGGCTCCGGCTCAGCGCGCGGCAGGGTACCGGCCCGGAAGACGATCCAGCCGATCGCGTAGAAGGAGACGGCGTCGAGCAGCAGCGCCGTCTGGACCCCGAAGCTGGCGACGATGACGCCCGCAATCGCCGGGCCGAGGGCGGCACCGCCGGTGAAGGCGACGTTGAGGACCGCGTTGCCGGCGCGCAGCTCGCCCACGGGCTCCAGCAATGCTGCGCTGACCGCCCGCGTTAGGGAGCGTCCGATCAGCGCCAGCGAGCCGTCGATCGCGGCGAGGACGACCACCGCGGCAAGTGAGAAGTGGTCGGCCAGCAGGGCCAGGGCGCCAAAGGCGGCCGCCTCGCCGCAGTAGAGCAGAGGCAGCACGAAGCGGGGTGGGGGCTGCTCGGCGCGAGCCACCAGGATCGGCGCCAGCACCGCCGGCACGACCCCGGTTCCGAGGAAGAGCGCGGTGGTGGCGAAGGCGCTGCCGGTGCGGTCGTAGACCAGCACCGAGAGGGCGACGATGCCCATCCAGTCGCCCAGCTCGTTGACGGCCAGGCTCACGACCAGACGGCGGAATACAGGCCGTCGCAACGGCTCCCTCAGGCCCGGTTTACGCACGAGATGAGCCCTTCTTTACCCGATTTATGCACAAGTTTCCTTGCAGATGCACAAGTTTCCGCCAGGTTGTGCTACAAACTGACCAAGCCAAAGAGCTTTCCGACAGCAGCGCCTCCTGTTTATCTGTGGGCTTCAACGAAAGGGGTAGTTGAAATGGGCTACAAGTTCCGCTAGGTCTTCAAAAGCGAAGCATCGCTTCGCCGAGCTTTATGGAAGGGCGCCTTGATGGGCGCCCTTCGTCGTTTTTCGCTGACAATTCGTTCATTGTCGCTGTCCGGGCCGACTGATTTTCGGGTGGGAAAGCCTTCTTGCAATGCGTCCTCCGAGCTTGCCAGCTCGAGGACTACTCAGTAATTTGGCTCCACGCTAGATTGCTTTAGCAAGCGGCGCTCCTGCGGGTAAGCAGGGCAATGGGACGCAGTCCTCGAATCCCGTGCCGCAACCACCGTTATCTGGTGCAGGTGGCCGATGGCTGACCGACAACGTCTAAACAGCCCAGTTATCGTCGCCATCTGCGTCGCCGCCGCCGCCGTGGCCTTCTGGCGAGCGCCGGAAGGAGACTGGGACCTGGTCCTGCTCGGGGTCCTGATGGCATTCTCGATCTTCAGCGATCTCACGGCCGTCGAAGTCGAATCCAGCCTCGACATCTCGGGCAGCTTCCTGGCCCTCGTCATCGCGATGGTCTTCCTCGGCGGGACCCCGGCGGCGCTGATCGGCGTCATCACCATCCTCGCCGGTTGGATCCGCTGGCGCACCGAGTGGCATCGCCTCCTCGACAACGTCCTCGTCTACACGGTCTTCCCGCTGGTGGGGGGCATCGCCTTCCACCGCGTGATCGCCGAGACGGGGCTGACCACGGCCGACACGGCCTTCTACCTCTGCGTCTTCGGCCTCTTCGTCTTCGCCCTCGCGATCAACTTCTCGATGGTCGCCGGCTACTCCTGCTACCTGGAACGCACGTCCTTCCTAGTCAAGGTGCGCACTGCGCTGTTCCCGCTGTTGCCCTCGGAGCTGATGGCCGCCCTGATGGCGGTTGGGGTCACCTACCTCTACATCCAGGTCGGGCTCGCGGGAGTGGCGCTCTTCGGCGTCGTGCTGGTCACCTTCCAGTACCTGCTCGGCGCCCTGCTCGTCTCCCAACAGCGTGCGGAGGAGCTTGCGAAACGCAGCAAGCAGCTCGCCAGCTTCCAGGTGGGAATGCTGAGCGCGATGCTGCGCACGCTCGACCTGCGCGACCAGATGACCGCTCGCCACTCCGCAGCGGTAGCGCGCTACTCGCGGGCGATCGCGCAGCGTGCCGGCTTCTCGCGTCAGGAGGAGGAGCTGGTCCATATCGCCGCGCTGCTGCACGACATCGGCAAGTTCATCCTGCCCGACCGCATCCTCAAGGCCAACGTGCCGCTTACTGACGAGGACTGGATGCTGATCCGCCGCCATCCTCAGCAGGGCGCCCGCGTCGTCTCCTCGCTCGACGGCTACGGGCCGGTGGCGGAGATCATCCTCGCCCACCACGAGCGGGTCGACGGCAAGGGCTACCCGCGCGGCCTCGCCGGCGACGACATCCCGGAACTGGCGCGGATCATCTCCGTCGCTGACACCTACGACGTGATGACCGCGCGCGACTCCTACCGCACGCCCGTCTCGACCTACGAGGCGATGCAGGAGCTTCGCCGCGTCGCCGGCAAGCAGCTGGACGCGCGCTTCGTCGAGGTCTTCATCGAGCTGCTCGAGGGAAAGGATGTCTCCTTCCAGCACGGCGAGGCCGCCGACTTCGAGAAGGAGCTGGCGCTCGAGGCGCGGATCGAAGAGACCGCCGACCCGGTCGGCCACGCCAATCGCTTCGGCGTCCCCGGCCTCAGCGTCGGCTGAAAAACCGGGGCCGACGGGCCCCAAAGTCGGCATATAGATCGCTTTGGGTCCCGTCGGCCCCGAAGCGGCGGTACGGTTCCGCGCTATGCGGGCGGTTACGTTTCAGGCACCGGGAGAGGTTCGGATCGAGGAGAAGGGGGCGCCGGAGGTCTCGGCGGCCGACGACGCCGTAGTGCGAGTCGAGGCGAGCGGGATCTGCGGCTCGGACCTGCACATCTTCCACGGCCGCGTCCCGGTCGAGCCCGGCTTCACGATCGGCCACGAGTTCGTCGGCACCGTGCTTGCGGCGGGGCCCGACGTCGAGCGGGTCGCCGTCGGCGACCGCGTGCTCGGCTGCTTCCACACCGCCTGCGCGACCTGCTCGACCTGTCTGCGCGGCGACTATCACCGCTGCGAGAAGGGCCAGACCTTCGGTCACGGCTCCAAGCTCGGAGACCTGCAGGGCGCTCAGGCCGAGCAGCTGCTCGTTCCCCGCGCCAACCTCACCCTGCGGCGGGTGCCCGAGGGGATGGTGGATGAGGTGGCGCTGTTCGCCGGCGACGTCATGGGCACCGGCTACCACGCCGTCGTCCACGCTGGCGTGCGCGCCGGCGACACCGTCGCGGTGCTCGGTCTCGGCCCGGTCGGGCTCTGCGCGGTGCAGGCGGCGCTGGCGGCTGGGGCGGCGGGAGTCTTCGCGGTCGATTCGGTGCCGCAGCGGTTGGAGATGGCCGCGGGGTTCGGCGCCACGCCAGTCCATCTCACCGAGGAGGAGCCGAAGCGGGTCGTGCGAGCGGCGACCGAGGGCCGCGGCGTCGACGTGGTTGTCGATGCGGTCGGCGATCCAGGGCCGCTGGAGATGGCGGTCAGCCTCGCCCGCGACGCCGGCACGGTCTCGGGCATCGGCGCCTACGCCGGGCGCGGCGAAGTGCCGCTGGGCCTGGCCTGGCTCAAGGGTCTGACGCTGCGCCTGGGCCTGGCCAACGTGATCGCCCACGTCGACCGCGTGCTCGCCCTGATCGAGGCCGGCAAGCTCGATCCGGCCCCGCTCGTCACCCACCACATGAAGCTCGACGACGCCGCCGAGGCCTACGCCCTCTACGACCAGCGCGAAGCCCTGAAGATCGTCTTGACGCCGTAGACGGGCACGGTCCGCTACCCCGCTACATTGGGGTTTGTGCGGGGAAGGCGCCTATCGATTGCGTGCCTTGGGGCCGCCTCGGCTTGCCTGATCGCGACAGCTGGTGCGCAGGCCTGCTCCTGCGCACCGCTGGCGCCGGCGGACTCGCTGCGGCAGTCCGACGCGGCGATCGTTGGGCGCCTGGTCGAAGTGGTGCCTCGCGGCCGGCTTCATGCTGATTACCGCTACGAGGTGCAGCGGGTCTACCGGGGGCGATCTCGAATCCACCCAAGCCAGATGCTCAGCGTGCGCAGTGCCCGCAGGGCAGCGGCCTGCGCGCTGCCGCGGCGGCTCGATCATCGCTACGGCTTGTTCCTGGCGTGGGCCAACGGCCACTGGTTCTCGGGCATCTGCGCCGTGATCGAACCGCGCCGTCTTCGCCACGCGGCCGCGGTGCGACCCGGCGCCCAGCCCTCCGCGGCTGCGGCCGTTCCATGCCCGGGCTGAATCGGGTCAGCCCCGGGTGCCCTAGCCGGCTCCGTCGATCGCCAGCTCCCGCCGCACATAGCCGCCGGGGGGTCGCCCCGGCCGGCTCCGCTCGAAGCCCATCATCGCGACCACGTTCGTCGTCCCCGTCCGCCCGGCTTCGGCGAGCCGAGTTGCGCTCCGGGCCTGAATTTCCTGCATGCGGGCATAGGACTCCGCCTGCTCGTCGGCGACTTCGCGGCGGCCCTGTTCGTCGAGATTGAGGCACTGCCAGGTGAGCCACAGGTCCTCGTCGGTCTCCAGCCTTTTCGCGCGGAAGGACGCCAGCACCTCGGCCATGATCGCCTGGATGATCAGGCCGACGAGCTCGCGACGGGTCTCGAGCGGAAGGGCGCGATACTCCTCGTCGCTGAGGTAGGGCAGGGTCACCGCTCTGTAGAAGTGCTCGGTGGCGCCGCGCACCTGCGCGGTCCCGACCGCTTCGATGCAGCCGGAGTCGAACAGTTCTTTGATGTGGTGGCCGACCATGCTGACGCTCTCGTCGAGCGTCTTGGCGATTTCGCTCGGGCTGGCCTTGCCCTCGTTGAGGATCGACAGGGCGTCGATCCTTATCCGATGCCCGACGGCATAGGCGACCGCGTCATCGATCGCACGCTTGCGCTCACTCGTAGTTGGCTGCCCCACCCGAGACCCTCCTCTATTCGAAATTTTCTAGTTGCTAAGGCGGGCCGGAGCATAAGGGGTTTTGGCCGAGCATGCCGAATTTACTCAGATCTTTTGTATTACTCTAAAAATCCTTAGTATTCCTCCTTTCAGCCTGGCGACTGCCGGGTAACCGATCCGAAGGGAGGTGATGGACATGAAGATCGCTCTGGTGAGCGCGATCACACCCAGCGTGCAAGTCCTCAAGCACCGCTAGGCGATGCCGTGCATGTGGGGCCGGCCCACCGACCGACCGGGAGCGGCGGGGCCGGCCCGCTCATCCGTTCCTATTGCACGACCGGCAGCGGCGTGCCGCTGACCGGCACCTGCTCCGCTGCCGCCGGCGTCGCCTGCAGGACGGGAAGCTCCTGCGGGGTGGTGGCGACGATCCCGCGCGCCGCCTGGCGGATTGCCTGCGAGGCGGGGGAGTCGGGGTCGGCAAGGACTAGCGGGGTGCCAGCGTCGGCGTGCTCGCGTAGGGGCTCGGAGAGAGGCACCTTGGCCAGCAGCGGGATGTCGAGCTCGTCGGCGAGGAGCTGGCCGCCGCCCTCGCCGAAGATCGTGAAGCGCTCACCGCCAGGGGTGGTGAAGCCGGACATGTTCTCGATGGTCCCGAGCAGCTCGAGGTCGAACTTCGCCGCCATGTCGGCGGCGCGCTTGGCCACCGTTTGCGCCGCTGGCTGCGGGGTGGTGACGAGGACGAACTTCGCCTGGGGAAGCAGCTGCGCCAGCGTCATCGAGACGTCACCGGTCCCGGGAGGCAGGTCGAGCAGCAGGTACTCGAGCTCGCCCCAGGCGACGTCCTCGAGGAACTGCTGGATCGCCTTGTGCAGCATCGGGCCGCGCCAGACGACGGCCGAGTTCTCCTCGACGAAGAAGCCGATCGACATCACCTTGACGCCCCCCACCGCCTCCACAGGCAGGATCTTGCGCTCCCCGTTGACCTCGGGCTTGCGGTTGACACCGAGCATGCGCGGGATCGAGTAGCCGTAGACGTCGCAATCGAGTGCGCCCGCCGGGTGGCCTTCCGCGGTTAGCGCGGCTGCCAGGTTGGCGGTCATCGTCGACTTGCCCACGCCTCCCTTGCCGGAGGCAACGCAGATCACGTTCTTCACCTGGGCGAGGGCTCCGGCGGGCAGCTTGCCGCGCCCCAGCGTCTGCTGCAGAGCTCCCTTCTCGTCGTCGGAGAGGACGTCGAAGCCGACCGCGACCTCGGTGACGCCCTCCAGCTCGGAGACCTTGCCGGCGACCGCCCCTTCGAAGTGGGAGCGGATCGGGCAGCCGGCGGTGGTCAGTGAGACGACGACCTCGACGCGGCCGCTCTCCTTGACCTCGATCGAGCGCACCATGCCCAGCTCGACGATCGAGCGGCGCAGCTCCGGGTCGATGACCGCGCGCAGCTTCTCGGTGATCTGATCGTGCGTTGGTAGAGGCATCCCGCCCATTCTGGCAAAGCGGCGCTGCCGCACGCTGCGGCCACCTTGGCGGCAAGGGGGGAGAGATTCGCCCGCCACGCCCTTGGCACTCCAAATGTTGTCCAGCGAAGGAGGAGCGATGTCGAGGACGCGGGGAGGCCTGGCAAGGGCGGTGGCGATGGGAGTGGCGTTGGCCCTGGCGCTGTTGCTGTTGGCGGCGAAGGAGGCGAGTGCCGCGAAGTACCAGGTCGCCCAGTGCGGCTGGCACGTCGGCGCCGACGCCAGCTGGGCGGATACAACCGGAGGGGCGAAGTTCCGCTCCGATGCCTACTGCGCAACGCTGCCCGGGACCGATCCCTTCGCCGGTGCCCACCTGAAGACGTTCACGCGGGACGGTCAGCAGACGGTCTCGGGCACGCGCTTCGGGCGCTGGCGCTGGCAGGCTCCCGTCGGTACCGGCATCACCCGCGTCAGCGGCACCTGGTGGCACGTCCTCCACGATGGCTTCCAGCAGCGCATCGGGGCCGACAACGGCAACGGCAACCTGACGGTGTTCGCCGCCGCTTCGAGCACCGACGTAACCCCGCGCGAGTTCGTCGCCGGCATCTCGCCACCGCGGCCGGCGATCGAGGACAGGCTGCTCTGCGCGAAAGAGGAGAGCAAGTGGTGCAGCCTCGATCCCGGCTCATGGTCGGCGGTGCGGGCGTTGACGATTACGATTGAGGATCCCTACGCGCCCAAGGCAGGGGTGGGCGGGGATCTGGTGGTGGGCGGTTGGCGGCGGGGGATCCAGACCATCGGTATCTGGGGCGAGGACACGGGCGCTGGGGTGCGCTTCGGGGAATCGACCCTCGACGGGGTTCGTGCAGCCCTCACCGAGTTTCCCTGCGCGAAGGAGATGGTCGGCGGCGAATGGCGGGCGACGTTGATGGGTCCCTGCTCGCTCGCGATCGGCGGCACCCAAGTCGTGGACACCACCAACTACCGGGACGGTCCCCACAGCCTCCGTTACTGCGTCACGGACTTCGCCGGCAACTACGGCTGCACTCCGCTCCACGCGGTCCTGATCGACAACAACCCCCCAGCGCACCCTCGCAACCTCGCCCTCTTCCGCGGCGAGGGCTGGCGGCGCCTCAACGACTTCGACGTCAGCTGGGTCAATCCAGACCAGGGCCACGCCAGCTCGATCAGCGGCGCCTACTGGCGGATCGAGGGCCCGGCCGGGTTCGACTCCGGCGTCAAGTTCACGCCTGGCCCGAACCTGAGCGCGCTAAGGGACATTTCCGTGCCGCGGGCGGGGGTGTACACGTTCAGCATCTGGCTGCGTGACGACGCCGGCAACGAGTCACCGGGCTCGGCGATATCGCTGCCGCTGCGCTTCGATGACGTTCCGCCGGGTCTTGCCTTCGACGTCGACGCCGGCGACCCGGACCGTCTGCGGGTTCAGATCAGCGACGTCCACTCGGGCCCGGTGCGAGGCGAGATCCACTACCGCAGGCTGGACAACGAGCGGTGGGAGGAGCTGCCGGCGAAGCTCCAAGCCGGTGCTTCCCCAGATGTGGCCCAGCTGCTGGCCCGCGTGCCAACCGAGCTGGGGCCGGGCACGTACGTATTCCGGGCAGACGCCGTCGACGCGGCCGGCAACACGACCTCCACCACGCGCCGTGCCGATGGGACCGAGATGACCGTGCGTCGTGTCGCCACGGCCAACGGCCCAGCCACCGCGATCGCCACCGTCAGGCGCGCTGAGCCGGCGCGCCGATCCCGCGGCAAGGCCCGGATCTTTGCCCGCCTCAGCTGGCGCGGCCGTGCCGGGACCCAGCTGACCGTTCCCTTTCGAACGCGCGCGATGCTCGGTGGTCGGCTCGTTGACGCCGAGGGAGCGGCCCTCGCCTCGCGCACCCTGCGCGTCGCATCCCGCCCCTCGCGGGGAGCGCTCGCGCGAGTCCGCGTGGACGCGGTCGTGACCGGTCCCCACGGCGGCTTTCGCCTCCGGCTTCCGGCCGGAACCTCGCGCCGCATAGCGGTCGCGTTCGGCGGTGAGGAGCAACTGGAGGCCGCGAGGCGGCGGCCGCTGACCCTGAGGGTCCGTGGCGGGGTCGAGCTGGAGGCGCGCCCGACCGTTCTGCGGACCGGCGAGGCGCTTCGCTTCAGCGGTCGAGTGCGCAGCTTCGGCGCGCCGATCCCGCGGCGCGGCAAGCTGGTCGCGATTCAGTACCTCGAGGCGGCGACGGGGCGGTGGCGCCCGGTGCTCGTCACTCGCAGTGACCACGGGGGGCGCTTCCACGCCCGCTACCGGTTCCGTTACGTCAGCGGCTCGGCCCGTATCCGCCTGCGCGCCCTCGCCCTCCCCGAGGAGCGCTGGCCCTACGCCCCCGGCGCCTCCCCGCCGATCACCATCCGCGTAACCGGCTGACCTGCGGCCGACGGGACCGAAAGTCGGCATATGGTCGACTTTCGGTCCCGTCGGCCAGTCGGACCTGGTGTAGGGTGGCGGCCGATGTCGCAGGCGACGCTTCACACCAGTGCCGGGGCGATCGTGCTCGAGCTGCACGACGCCGACGCGCCGAAGACGGTCGAGAACTTCCGCAAGCTCGCCACCGACGGCTTCTACGACGACCTGATCTTCCACCGGGTGATCGCCGACTTCATGATCCAGGGAGGCTGCCCGGAAGGGACCGGGCGCGGTGGGCCGGGTTACACGTTCGAGGACGAGATCAACGAGCACAAGGTCGTGCGTGGCGCTCTGGCAATGGCCAATGCGGGCCCCAACACCAACGGCTCGCAGTTCTTCATCGTCACCACCCAGGCAGCTCCTTGGCTCGACGGCAAGCACACGGTCTTCGGCCAGGTGGTCGACGGCATGGACGTCGTCGACGCGATCGAGTCGACGCAGGCCGACGCCTCCGACCGACCGCTCGAGCCGCAGACGATCGAGCGCATCGAGCTCTCCGAGCAGTAAGAGCTACTCGGTCGCCGTGGCGTCGGGGCTTTCGCGCTGCTCCCGCCTGCGCTTTATCGCCTCCCCCGGGCGCCAGAGGCTGACCAGGCCGGCGACGAGGGTGACGAGGAAGATCTGGCCAGCCATCATCTCGAAGCCGGCGATCAGCTGCCCGGGCTGGCCGCCGGGCACGAGGTTGCCGTAGCCGGTCGTGGTCAGCGTCGTGTAGCTGAAAAAGAGGAAGTCCGAGCCGCTCGGGTCGGCGACGCCTTCGAAGAAGGGCCCCTCCTGGAGCCGGTCGATCGCGCCGTAGACGAACGTGAAGAGGATGCCGAGGACGGCGTAGACGCTGAGCGCGCCGAGGATCGTGCGCGAGCCGACTTCCGGCGCCATGAGGACTCGGCGCAGGACCGCCCCCATCGCGATCGCCAGCAGCGAGACCTGGATCGCCGAGGCGACGTTGAGCCAGGTGCGCTCGTCGGTAGCGGCCGCGATCGCGGCCAGGCCCACGGTCGCAGCCGAGAGCAGCAGCGCCGCGCGGACGACGCGCGGCTTGGCCTGGGAGCTGGTCAGGGCGACGACCGACGTCGCGCTGGTGGCGATCGTGAGGATCACCGCGGACCAGCCACCGTTCTCCAGCAGCGAGGTGAGCACGTAGGTCACCAGGACGAGCAGGAGGACGAGACCGAAGGCGTCCGTGACGCGTTCCGCCCGCCGCAGCCAGCGCTCGCCCCGACGCCCGCGGCCTGATGCCGTCTCCATCTCCGCACGTTCGGTCGGGGTTTGGCGTTTCCTGCCGTGCGGCCCATGTTGATAGACCTCTGCCATGGCGCAGGACGCGTGGACCGCCGTCGACGAGTACGTGTCCGGGCTGCTGGCGCCGCACGACGACGCGCTCGTGGCCGCGCTTTCGGCGAGCGAGGCGGCCGGTCTGCCGGCGATCCAGGTCTCGCCGCCGCAGGGCAAGCTGCTGGGCCTCCTGGCACGCGCGATCGGGGCGAAGGCGATCCTCGAGTTCGGGACCCTGGGTGCCTACAGCACGGTCTGGCTGGGCAGGGCGCTGCCGGAGGACGGTCGGCTGATCACGCTCGAGGCCGATCCGGGCTATGCCGAGATCGCGCGCGAGAACATCGCCCGCGCAGGTCTGGGCGACCGGGTCGACTTGCGAGTCGGCCCCGCTCTGGACCTCCTTCCCAACCTCGCCGCGGAGGGCGCCGGGCCCTTCGACCTCGTCTTCATCGACGCCGACAAGGTGCACAGCCCCGAGTACTTCGCCTGGTCACTCGAGCGCACGCGCCCCGGCGGCCTGATCGTCGCCGACAACGTCGTCCGCGACGGCCGTCTCGTCGATGCGGGGGACGAGGATCCCGCGATCGTCGCCCAGCGCGAGCTGCACGAGATGCTTGCCGCGGAGCAGCGGGTCAGCGCGACGACGATCCAGACCGTCGGCGCCAAGGGCTATGACGGCTTCAGCCTGGCCTTGGTGGGTAGGTAGTAATAGCCGACCGAGCTGGCGTCCCCATCCGAACGGAGGGGGTGGGATTCGAACCCACGAGACGCCTTACGACGCCTAACGGCTTTCAAGGCCGCCGCATTCAACCGCTCTGCCACCCCTCCGGAGTAGGCGAGGCTTCGATGCTAGACGCATCGGCAGAGGGCCGCGAGCGGTCGAGGTGATTGGATTGTCTGCAATGGATCGGTCCGCAATTCGACATCTGCTCGTGTTCACCTCGGCGATGGTCTTCTTCGACGTCACCTTCTTCTCGGCGATCGCGCCGCTGCTGCCCGACTACGTCTCAGAGCTCGGCCTAAGCAAGGCGCAGGCCGGTGTCCTCTCCGCCTCCTACGCCGCGGGCACGCTGCTCGCCTCGCTGCCCGCCGGCCTCATTGCCGCTCGCGTCGGCCCCCGCCGGACCGTGATCGTTGGTCTGCTGCTGCTCGGCTGCTCGAGCGTCGTCTTCGGCTTCGCCGACGATTTCCCCCTGCTCGTCGCCGCTCGTCTGACCCAGGGTGCGGCTGGAGCGCTGATCTGGTCGGGGGCGCTCACCTGGTTGATCAGCACCGCACCGCCGGAGCGGCGCGGCTCGGTGATCGGCACGGCGCTCGGCACGGCCGTCGCGGGGGCACTGCTCGGGCCGGCGCTGGGCTCGCTGGCGGCCGAGATCGGCACCGAGTTGGTGTTCAGCGCAGTGCTCGGCGTCGCCCTCGTCCTCGCGATCATCGCCACCCGTCTGCCAGACGCGGGAGTCCCGGAGCCGCAGGACCTGCACGAGGTCGCCGAGACGGTGCTCACCAGGCCGGTGCTGATGTCGACGGCGTTCGTCGCCGTTCCCTCGGTGATGTTCGGCGCGATCGAGGTGCTGGTGCCGCTGCAGATCGCCGATCTCGGCGGCGGGCACGCGATGATCGCCGGGGGCTTCATCGCCGGGGCGGCGATGGAGGCCGTCCTCGCTCCGATCGTCGGCAGCTACTCCGACCGCGCTGGTCGTCGCGCGCCCTTCCTCATCGGGCTCGGCATATGTGCGGCCGCGATGGCGGGAATCGCCGTTGCGGATTCGCTGAGTGTGGTGATGACAGGGCTGTTCCTCACCTCGCTGGGGGGTGGGATCTGCTTTACGCCGGCGCTGACCCTGCTGTCCGAGGTTGCAGAGGAAAGCCGCCTGCACCAGGGCTATGCGGCGGGACTCTCCAACATGGCCTGGGCCGCCGGCCAGGTGATCGGCGGCCTCGCCGGCGGTGGGACCGCCAGCGTCACCGGCAACGCGGTGCCGAGCTTCGCGATCGTCGGCCTGCTGATTGGGACGGTGGTCTATGCCTTCCGCGCTCTGACTCCCCCTCCCATTCGCGCCGCCGAGGGCTAGCTAGGTGTAGTTCCCAACCAGGTTGTTCCCAAGTAGCTCGTTGAGACGAGCAACTGGCGGGCGATGGCCGAGGGAGCCGTGCTTTCGGTGGTAGTTGTAGCGATCAAGCCAGCCGGGGAGTTGGCCGCGTCGCTCTGAGGAGCTTCCGTAGAGGCGCCCGTAGGCCCACTCCCGCAGCATCGTCTGGATGAAGCGCTCTGCCTTGCCATTGGTCTGGGGCCGATAGGGGCGGGTGCGCAGGTGGCGGATCCCCAGCTCACGGCAGGTGGCGGCGTGAACGGTTGACACGTAGGGCGAGCCGTTGTCGGTCATCACCCGCGCGACCTTCACGCCGCGCTCGGCAAACCAGGCCACGGCGCGCCGCAGAAACGCCGAGGAGGTCTCTCCGCGTTCGTCGGGCAGCACCTCGACGTAGGCGAGACGGGTGGCGTCATCGACGCAGACGTGGCAGCACTCCCAGCCGTAGCCCCGGCTGGAGCTGCGATTGCCGATCGCCCGTTTGCCGGCTACCCCGAAGCGCCCCAGCTTCTTGACGTCGACGTGGATCAGCTCTCCAGGCCGTGAGCGCTCGTAGCGGTTGGGTGGCTCCGGGGGCTGGAGGCGACTGCGCTTGCCCAGCCCGATCTTCTTCAACCAGAGCGAGACCGTCGATAGCGCCAGACCAAGGGTCTCAGCGATCTCGGTCGCGGTCATCCGCAAGCGGCGCAGGGCGCCGATCGCCTCCACGGTCGCATCGTCAGTGCGATGGGGAATTCGCCTGGGCGCCGAGGAGCGATCGAGCAGGCCGGCCTCTCCCTCGGCGCGCCAGCGGCCAAGCCACTTGCGGGCGCTCCGCTCGCTGATGCCGGCGGCCTCGGCCGCCACCATCAGCGACCAGCCCTCCTCTTCGACCCTCCTAACCAGCAGCCTGCGGCTGTTCGGGCAGGTGCGAGCGTTAGCGTGGATCTTCATCCGGTGTCCTCCTTGTTGGGTGGTGGCTTCGACACCCCCAGCCTTCAAGGAGGCCCGGATGAACAACGTTGTTAGGAACTACAGCTAGTTAGGCTCCCCCCGGCATGGCCCGAGGTCGACACGAGCGGGGAGGACGCGGCGAGCGCTGGCATAACTGGGCCGGGGATCAGGTCTGCATGCCAGCGGAGCGTCTGCGGCCCGGCGGTCAGGAGGAGTTGGCGGAGGCGATCGTGGCAGCGGCGGCGGCCGGTCGCACGGTCAGCGTCGCCGGCAGCGGCCACTCCTTCACCGAGGCGGCGATGACGGACGGCACGATGCTCGACCTGGGGGCGTTCAGCGGGGTGATCGAGGCCGATCGCGACGCCAGCCTGATCAAGGTCGGCGGCGGCACCGTGATCGCCACGCTCAACGAGGAGCTGGCCAGGCTGAGCTTGGCGATGGAGAACCTCGGCGACATCGACCGCCAGACCATCGCCGGGGCGATCTCGACGGGAACCCATGGCACCGGGGCGAGGCTGCGCAACATCTCGGCCCAGGTCACCGGAATCGAGCTGGTTCTGGGCGACGGCACGGTCCGCGAGCTGAGCGCTGAGAGCGACCCCGAGCTGCTGCGGGCGGCACGGGTGAGCGTCGGTGCCCTCGGGGCGATCTCCGCGGTCACCTTGCGCTGTCTGCCGGCCTTCACGCTCCACCGGGTGGATACTCCCCAGCCGCGCGAGGAGGTCCTCGATGCCTTCCAGGAGCGTGCCGACGCCAACAACCACTTCGAGCTCTTCACCTTCCCCTACGCCGATTCCGCCCTGGTGCTCGAGCGCAACAGGACCGACGGCCCGCCCCGCCCGAGGGGCCGTGCCGCCGCGTTCCTCAACGACGTCGTGCTCGAGAACTGGGCGCTCGAGGCCGTCTCGGCAGCCGGCAAGCTCTTTCCGCGCGCGATCCCATCGCTCTCGCGATTCGCCGCCTGGCTCGCCTCGGGCAGCACGTCGACGGACCGCAGCGACCAGATCTTCGCCAACGAGCGCCGGGTCCGCTTCACCGAGATGGAGTACGGGGTGCCGCGCGAGCATGGCCCCGAGGCTGTGCGGCGCGTGGTCGAGTGGGTGCGCTCCAATCGCTACCCGGTCTTCTTCCCGATCGAGGTGCGCGTGGTGGCGGCCGACGACGCCCTGCTCAGCCCCTCGCACGAGCGCGACACCGTCTACATCGCCGTGCACCAGTACCGCGGGATGGAGTGGCGCCCGTACTTCGAGGCCGTCGAGGCGATCATGGACGAGTACGGCGGTCGCCCCCACTGGGGCAAGCGGCACTTCCAGGCGGCGGCGACGCTGTCCGAGCGCTACCCGCGCTGGGCTGAGTTCCAGTCGGCCCGCGACGAGCTGGACCCCAAGCGCGTCTTCGCCAACGAGTACGCGACCCGCGTGCTCGGCCCCTAGGAGCGGAGCTAGAGGAAAGTCTGGCCCTCGCCGCGGTAGGTGGGGACAACGTCGACGATCTCCTCGCCCTCGACGAGGTGGAGCGAGTCGAAGCGCTCGCAGAGCTCGCCGGCCTTGGCGTGGCGCATGTAGACGCGGTCGCCGATCCGCAGCTCGGCGGCGGCTGGGCCGCTGACCGGCGTCTGGACCTCGCCGGCACCCTCCTCCGGATCGAGCTTCAGCCCCGGGGGCAGCCATGGGGAGGGGACCCGCGCGGGGTCGCCGCTGCCTGAGGCGAGGTAGCCGCCGCCGAGCGCGGTCGCGACGGCGTGGTTGGGCTTGCGCACGATCGGCAGGGCGAAGCCGGCGGCGGGCGTGAGGCTGAAACGGCTGTAGGCGTCGAAGAGGGTGGGTGCGTAGAAGCCAGAGCCGGCGGTGACCTCGGTCACCGCATCCTCGGCTCCGGTCAGCTCGAGGCTGCCGGTGCCGCCCCCGTTGACGATCGGCAGCTCGGTGACCTCGCGGATCGCGGTAACCACGGCCGCCCGCCGCTCGGCGAGCTCCGCGGCGGAGCGGCGCTGCATCGTGCGGATCGCGGCGCCGCGCAGCCGCCGGCCCGGCGGTTCGTCGCCGACGCCGGCGATCTGTCCCTCGTAGGCCATCAGCGCCGCCAGCTCGAGCTGCGGGCGACGCTCGATCTCCCGCGCCAGGGCGACCGCCTGCCCGACCGTATGGACCGGCGAGCGCTTCGGCCCGATCTTGATCCGTCCGCCCAGCGCCCACCAGCCGGCATCGAGGTCGATGCAGACGCGCACCGGAGCGGCGCCGGCACCGAGTACCGACTCGATCGCCTCCAGGTGCTCTATGCAGTCGACCATCACGATCGGCGCGCCAGCTGGGTTGGCCACCGAGCGCAGCGCCAGCGCCTCCAGCGCGCCGCGGTCGGCGGTCGGGTAGGCGAGCAGCAAATTCTCGAAGCCGGCCTCGGCGAGCCAGAGCGTCTCCGGCAGGGTGAAGGTCATCAGCCCGTCGAAGCGCAGGTCCCGGCTGAGGATCCGCTCAAGCAGCGCTCGGCAGCGAACCGACTTGCTCGCAACCCGGACCGGCTTGCCCAGCGCCCGCTCCAGCATCGCCTCGGCATTGGCCCACATCGCGTCTAGGTCGACGAAGGCGAAAGGCGCCTCGACCCCGGCGAAGATCGCCTCGTAGCGCGGATGCGATTGCTCGCTCACGGCCCCGAGCCTAACCGGGCAACGGGCGCGGAGCGGCGCTAAGGTCTCTTGGGCCCGGAGAGGTGGCCGAGTGGCTGAAGGCACTCGCCTGCTAAGCGAGTAGGGGGCGCAAGCTCTCTCGAGGGTTCGAATCCCTCCCTCTCCGTCAACTGCAGGCTGGACTTGGCCGCGTGGATCAGCTCGTGCAAATCGTCGGGGCGCTGCTCATATTGAGCGCTTTCGCAGCCGCCCAGTTCGGCGCCATGGACCCTCATTCGCGGGTCTACCTCGTCCTCAACCTGGTGGGGTCCGTGGTCCTCGCGGTCCTCGCCTGGGAGGAGCGGCAGTGGGGCTTCCTCCTGCTCGAGGTGGTCTGGGCGGGGGTATCCCTCTGGGGACTGGTCCAGCTGTGGCGTTCCCCGGCGCTACTCCGCTGAGCGACGCGAGCGTAGGACGACGCGGCCGCCACGGGCGGGGATCATCGTCACGTTGCGGTGCAGGGCGTGCTCGGGCTCGGGGTCGGCGGCTTCGAGGTCGAGGCGGCGGGCGGTGGCCTCGAGGACGGCGCGCATCTCCGCCATCGCCAGGGCCGCGCCGAGGCAGCGGCGGATGCCGCCGCCGAAGGGAATCCACTCGTAGGTGCCCGGTTTGCGGCCCAGCCAGCGCTCGGGGCGGAACTCGAAGGGCTCAGGGTAGAGGTCCTCGCGGTGGTGGACGAGCAGGATGCTCATCCCTATCGGCGTGTCGGCGGAGACGCCGTAGTGGCCGAGGCGCCAGGGGACCGTGACCCGGCGGCCGATGAAGGGAACGACCGGGCGCGAGCGCATGCCCTCGATGATCGTCGCCTCGACCCGCTCCGCGGCATCATCGCCGCCGCGGACCGCCTCGCGCAGGCCCTCGTGAGCCTCTGGGTTGCGGACCAAGCGCTCCCAGATCCAGGCCAGCGAGTTGGCGGTGGTCTCGTGCCCGGCGAGGACGAGGGTGAGCAACTCGTCGCGGACTTCTTTGTCGTCCATCGTCTCGCCCTCCTCGGTTTCCGCCTGGAGGAGGAGCGAGAGGATGTCGCGGCGCTCGCCGAGGCCCTCGTCGCGGCGCCGCGCCTCGATCACCGCGTAGGTGGGGCGGTCGAGGATCTCGATGCCGAGTCGCGTCAGGCCGACCGCCTCTTCGCGGTTCATGTTGGCGATTTCGCCGAGCTGGGCGAGGCGCGAGGTCGACGCGTTGACGAGGTGCCTGACGGTGGCGCGCATCCGGTGCTCCGGCGTGCCCCGCTTCGGCCTGCCCTCGATGCCGAAGATCCCGGCCATGATCACGTCGAGGGTGATTGCCTGCATATGTGGGGCGAGCGCGAACGGCCGGTTCAGCGGCCAGCGGTTGATCTCGCGTTCGGTCGCCTCGGCGATCATCGCCGTGTAGCGCTCGATCGCCTCGCCGTGGAACGGGGGCAGCAGCAGCTTGCGCTGGCGCATGTGGCGGGGACCGACCGAGGTTAGGACCGAGCCCGTGCCGAGGATCGGTCGCAGCGGCGACTCACCGGTAAGCGATAGCGCCTGCTCAGGCTTGGCGGTGAAGAGCGACCGCACGTGGTCGGGGTGGGAGGTGACGACCGGGCCGCCGGGCATCGCGGTGCGCATGCGGAAGGTGTCGCCGAGCCGGCGGCGGGCACCGAAGACGTACTCGATCTGGCGCTGGTTGAAGCGCAGCATCTGCACTGCGCGGGGCAGGGGGACGACGGGCGGGCGGGGGAGGTCCGCGGCCTGCTCGCGCTCGATGGGCCCCGCCGACGAGGGCGACGCCTCGCCCACCAGGTCGGGGAAGGCCGGTTCCTCAGCGATGGCGGGACGCTCGGCGACGCTGCTCACCACTCCATTGTCACACAAATCGATGTCAACGTTCACGTTGCTGGGTGACGTTCCTCACGCACTACAGTCATACGCATGGAGCGACGCAGGCGGACCAAGATCATCGCGACCGTCGGGCCGGCGAGCTGGGAGCCGGAGGTGCTGACGCATTTGATCGAGGCGGGGGCCGACGTCCTCCGCCTCAACTTCTCCCACGCCGACCGCGACCGCCACGCGCGCACGATCGAGGCGATCCGCGACGCGGCGGAGCGGGCTGGGCGCGAGGTGGCGGTGCTCGGCGACCTGCCGGGGCCGAAGCTGCGGATAGGCGAGCTGCGTGGCGACGTCGCCGAGCTGGAGACGGGGATGCACGTGAAGCTGACGCCGCGCGACGTCGAGGGCGATCAGGGAACGATCCCGGTTACCTGGCCCGGGGTGACGTCGTTGCGCGAGGACGAGCCGGTCTACCTCGCCGACGGCTCGATCCGCCTGCGCGTGCGCGGTGCCGAGGACGGCGAGGTCGACTGCGAGGTCGAGGTCGGCGGCACTCTCTCCTCGCACAAGGGGATGAACGTGCCGGGTGTCAGTAGCCCGGCGGCGACCGAAAGCGATCTCGGCTGGGTCGAGTTCGCCGTCGAGCAGGGCGTCGACCTGCTGGCCATCTCCTTCGTCTCGGCCGCGGCCGACCTCGAGCCTGTCGGTGAGCGGCTGCGCGGGCTCGGCTCCGATATCCCGCTGATCGCCAAGATCGAGAAGCAGCAGGCGGCGGAGAACGCCGAGGAGATCGTCGCGGCGGCGACGGGAGGGATCATGGTCGCCCGCGGCGATCTCGGGATCGAGCTGCCCCTTGCCCAGGTGCCAGTGGTGCAGAAGCGGCTGATCCGCGTCGCTGGCAGGCGCTCGAAGCCGGCGATCACGGCGACCCAAATGCTGGCCTCGATGGTGATCGCGCGGCGTCCGACGCGGGCGGAGGTGACAGACGTCGCCAACGCGATCTACGACGGCACCGATGCCGTGATGCTCTCCGAGGAGACCGCAGTCGGCCAGCACCCGGTCGAGGCGGTGCGGGTGATGGATCAGATCGCACGCGCTACCGAGCCCGACCTTCCCTACGGCGAGTGGCTCTTCGGCCGCACGGACCAGGCGACCCAGGACGTCGCCGACTCGGTTGCTCAGGGTGCGGTCGGCGCGGTTTACAGGCTGGGCTTGGCGGCACTGGTGGTGCCGACGACCAGCGGTCGCACTGCCCGCCTCGTCTCCGCCCACCGGCCCAACGTGCCGGTCCTGGCCGTCTCGCAGCGGATCGAGACCGTGCGCCGCCTCAACCTCCTCTTCGGCGTCACCGCCGTGCTTCAGGAGCAGGAGAGCGACGTGCGCACCCTGCTCGACGACTGCGCCGCCCTCGCCGCCGCCCACGGCATCGCCTCCTCCGGGGACCTGATCGCGATCACCGCTGGGCTACCAGAGCAGGAGTTGGGAACGAACCTCTTCGAGGTCCACCGCGTCCCCTGACCGCCGAACTGCATCAAATTCTCTACCTGCCAGGGTGAGAATTTGATGCAGTTCGCCTCAGGGGACGCGGATCTGGATGTTGAAGTCGGCGGTCCCGAGCGAGCCCATCAGGCGCAGCCAGAGCGGCAGGTACATCTCGGTGCCGCGGGCCGCGGCGATCCCACCGAGGTCGACGATCGACTCTCGCGGCCAGCCGAAGCTCCGCAGCAGCTCGCCGACGATCGCCTTGGCCTCCTCGTCCTCGCCGCAGACGAAGACGTTGTGAGCGTCGGGCAGGCGCCCGGGGTCGGTCATCACCTGATTGTTGATCGTGTTCAGCGCCTTCACGACCCGCGCTTCGGGGAAGGCGGCCTGGATGCGCTCGCCGAGGCTGTCCTCGTTGCAGACCGAGAGGGTCGGGGGCATCCCTCGCGAGAAGTCGAGGGGGTTGGCGACATCGACCAGGACCTTGTCGGCGAGGTTCTCCGCGCCGGCGGCGCTCAATGCCTCCAGCGAGGCCGTCCCGGCGGTGCAGTTGAAGATCAGCTTCGCGCCTGAAGCGGCCTCGGCGAAGGTGCCGCCGGAGGCCCTGTGGCCCGCCTCATCCAGCCATTCGGCCAGAGCGTCGCTCTGCGCCGAGCGCGAGCCCATTGTCACCTCGTGGCCCAGCTCGAGCAGCTTCGTCGCGATCCGCCGGCCGACCGCTCCGGTGCCCAGCACGCCGATCTCCATCGCCGTCTCCTTTCCTCGCTCGCTCTATTGTCCCGTTCCGGCATGGGCGGCGAGGAGAAAGTGGTGCGGGTCGAGCGGGAAGAGAGCGGCCTGGCGCTGCTGACCCTCGATAGCCCGCCACTCAACCTCTTCGACAGGCGCCTGTTCGAGGGGCTCGTGGATGCGATCGACGCGGTCGAGGGCGAGCCGCCGCGGGCGCTGCTGATTCGCGCCGAGGGCCCCGCCGTCTCCGGTGGCGTCAACGTCGCCGAATTCGAGGGGCTGACGCCGGAGCGGGGCAGCGCGCTTTGGGACGAATTGATCGGCACCGTGGAAAGGGTGGAACGACTGCCTCTGCCGGTCGTTTTCGCCGCCCACGCGCTCACGCTCACCGCGGCTTTCGAGCTGGCGCTCGGCTGCGACCTGATCCTCGCCGCTCGCTCCGCCAAGTTCGGCCTGGTTGAGAAAGTGGTTGGCCTGACGCCGTCGATGGGCGGCACGCAGCGCCTCGCCGAGCGGGCGGGCAGCGGCCGCGCGAGGGAGCTCGTGATGACTGGCGAGCTCTTCGGCGCCGAGGAGCTGGCGTCGTGGGGGATCGTCAACCGGGTATTCGACGATGAGGGCTTCGACGAGAGAGTCCGTGCCTTCGCTACTGAGTTGGCGGCGGGACCGACCAAGGCACACGCAATGACAAAGCTGGTCCTGCGGCGCTTTCGCGAGGGCGGCATCCCCGCAGCCGACGAGACGATCCGCACCGAGGCCGGTGAGCTGTTCGCGACCGAGGACCTACAGCGCGCGGTGAAGACCTTCCTCGAGCAGGGTCCCGGCCACGCCGAGTTCGAGGGCCGCTGAGCGCCGTTAGGGTGTCGAGCCGATGACCGACTTCGACCTGATCGCGCAGGGCATGACCCAAGCTGTTCCCTTCGCCGGACATCTCGGGCTCGAGATAACGCAGGTAGCCGAGGGTGAGGCGACCGCGCGTCTGCCTGAGCGCGCCGAGCTGACCAACCACGTCGGCTCCCAGCACGCCGGGGCCCTCTTCACCCTCGCCGAGACGGCATCGGGGGCGGCCTTCGTCGGCGCCTTCGCCGAACGCCTCGGCGACGTCACCCCACTGGCCCGCAGCGCCGAGATCTCCTACGAGAAGATCGCCAAGGGTCCGATCGAGGCCAAGGCGAAGCTGGCTGTCCCCGCGGCCGATGCCCTCGCAACCCTCGACGCCGACGGTAAGGTCGTCTTTCCCTGCGAGATCACTCTTGCCGACGCCTCCGGACAGCAAGTCGCCTCCGCTACCGTCCAGTGGCACGTCCGCCTCAACCGGCCCACCGAGCCCGAGCCCGCCTAGCCACTCCCCCAACTCCCATAGAATCGCCCCCGGGCCCATAGCCCACCATCCCGCGCCTGTAGCTCAGTTGGATAGAGCGTCGGTCTACGAAACCGAAGGTCACAGGTTCGAATCCTGTCAGGCGCGTTGACGTAATCCCGCTTAGCCTTCGACACGAGAGAACGCGGCCCGCGGCGGCCCCCGGACAGCCTCGCAGGCTCGTCTCGGTGTCCTTCTGGAAAGGATGTGCGCCGACCGAGCGGCGTGAGGGGTAGTTCAGGCGTAGGCGGGTAGAAGCAGCGGTGGCAAGCCGATCACCGGCCGAGTCTCAGCCGGAGCGCGAGAGTCGCCGAAATGAGAGGAGCTCCCGATGGAGAGTCGAGCGAAGCTGTTCGGTCACGCGATCCACCCAATGCTGATTCCATTTCCGCTCGGGCTATTCGCAACCGCCGTCGCGTTTGATCTCATCAATCTGCTCGGCGGCAACACGCTCTGGCTCGAGGCGAGCTACCGCATGATCGCCGCAGGGATCGTGATCGGTCTGTTGGCGGCGTTGTTCGGCTGGATCGACTGGTTTGCGCTACCCGACGGTACCCGGGCAAAGGCGGTGGGGCTGCTGCATGGTGGCGGAAACGTCGTCGTCGTCTTGCTCTTCGCCTCCAGTTGGCTGGTGCGGCGCGACGATCCGAGCGACCCGGCGGCAGCAGCGTTCGTGTTGTCCTTCGCCGCGGCCGGCCTTGCGGTGCTGGCCGGCTGGCTCGGCGGTGAGCTCGTCGAGCGGCTTCGCGTTGGCGTCGATGACGGCGCTCATGTCGATGCACCAAATTCCCTCAGCGGCCCGGCGCAGTCGACGGCTGTTCGCGCGCAGCAGTAAAGGTCATTCTGTTTCAAAAGCCCCAGCGGCGGGCACAGAGTGCGCATGCTGATTGCCGGAATCATCGCGCTGTGCGTGATCCTCGCCATCCTCGGCTTCCTTCTGCCCCGGCTCTCGGAGCACGCCCGCCATGGGACCGACAAGGGCTTCTCGGCAGGTCAGCGTGCCGGCGGCAAGGCGCCCGGGCCGATCGGCCGCCTGCTCTCCAAGTCGCTGGGCAAATCCCAGCGCGCCGCCGATAAGAGTCACTCGGTCGGGAAGAAGGCCCGCTTCAAGTCACCGTTCTAGGTTCACCCTCGAATGTCGGGCGGCGACCGCGACCTTGGGGAGGACTTCGATGCTCTCATCGGGCAGCTCCACTACCCGATGTGTATCGCCACCACCCGCTTGCGACCGGAGCACCAGCCGTGACCCGGGCACTCTGGCCCGCGACCCGTGTCGCCCTCAACCTGATCGTGCTGGGCGCCACGGTGGTGCTCGGGCTCTGGGTCCTCGGACAGCTGCGGGTGGTCGTCGTGCCGGTGCTCGTCGCGCTGCTGCTGGCTACGTTGCTGGTCCCCCCGGTCGAACTGTTGCGGCGACACGGCTGCCCGAGCACGATCGCGACCTTCCTGGTGATGATCCTGGCCGCCGTCACCGTGGCCGGGCTCATCGCTCTGATCGCGCCCGCTTTCCTCGACCAGTTCAGCGAACTCGAGGACAGCGTCGATGAAGCGATCGAGGAGGTTATCCACTGGCTCGTCGCGGGCCCGTTCGACCTGCAACGCAGCGACATCGACCGTGCGGTGCAAGACGGCCTCGCCTCGCTGCGGGAGAACAGCGGCGGCATCGGCCGCGGCGTTCTCTCGGGCGCCTCGCTGCTGGCCGAGGTGGTGGCGGGGGTGCTGCTGCTGGTGGTGCTGGTCTTCTTTTTCGTCCACGACGGCCGCCGCATGTGGGCCTGGGCGGTCTCGATGGCCCCGGAGCGCCACCGTGAGCTGGTCGACGGAGCCGGGCGGGAAGTCTGGAAGGCGACCTCCGGATACATGCGGGGCGTCGTCCTGATCGCCGTCGTCGATGCCGTCCTGATCGGGATCGCCCTGCTGATCATCGGCGTGCCGCTGGTCGTCCCACTGATGGTCGTGGTGTTCCTCGGCGCCTTCATCCCGTTGGTCGGCGCCTTCGCCGCCGGCGCGATCGCCGCGCTGGTCGCGCTGATCAGCGAGGGCCCGATCGATGCTCTGCTCGTCGTCGCGGTGATCACGGTGATCCAGCAGGTCGAGGGCGACCTGCTCTATCCCAATGTGGTTGGCCGGATGATCCGGTTGCACCCGGTGACGATCCTGCTCGCGCTTACGGCGGGCACGGTGGTCGCTGGCCTGCTCGGCGCCCTGCTCGCCGTACCGGTGACCGCTGCGGTCTGGGTCAGCTTCGCCTACGTTCGCCAGATCCATGAGGATGAGTCCGGCGGCGGGGCGCCGCCCTCACTGTCCTAGCGGACACCGTGACGGACCGACGACGCGTCGCACCAAGCGGGCGACAAGGCGCTGGAGAACCCCGAACCATCCACATAGCAATGTTGCTATACATAGCAATCTTGCTATGGCACGTGACCCCGATGATCGAGAGCTGTTCGGCCTGATTGCTGAGCGGGTCGCGGAGAGGCGGAAAGCCTGGGGCGTCTCTCAGCGTGAACTGGCTGAGCTCTGTGGGACGACGCAGTCCGCGATCGCCCGGGTGGAGCGGGGGGCGCGGCCCCCCCGGATCGACACCCTTGCGCGCATTGCCTCCGCCCTCGACTGCGAGCTGGTGATCGAGCTTCGGCCCAGAACGAATCCGCCTAACGGCGACAAAGGAGGAGAAACAGGATGAGCGAGAGCAGCAGCCGATTTCGGCCGGCGGGGAGCCGCGAGGGGGGCGGAGAGATCGAGACGAGCGCCGTCGAGAAGATCCTTGCTCTCGTCCTCGCAGTCTTCATCGCGATTGGTGCCGTTTGGGGTTACGTCAAGCTTGACGAGGTCGCCAAGAACGACTCGACCTCCTATGTCCCAGACCGGAGGCTTATCGATCCGGCGGAATTCTCGGCGATCCAGAAGCACCGGCGGGCGATTCGCTCGGTCGAAAGGACTCGGCGGGAGCGGCGGGCGGCCACTCGCCAGTTGGAGCTCCGCCGCGAGGCGTACCGAACAGCATTGGACGCCGGCGAACCGTCGGCCGAGCTGCAAGCAGCGTACGAGTCTTCTCAAGCAAGGCTCGCGGCGGTATCGAGAGAGCTGGGGGCCGCCGTCAGGGTTGAGGTGAAGTCTCGCCCGAGCGCAGCGGAGGCACAGGAAAGGCTGACCGAGCTGCGGCAAAGCGCCGCGCAGAAGGAAGACGAGGATCGCGCCCGGCACGACCGGATCGTCTTCCTCCTGCGCCTGGCTTTGCTGGTTCTCATGCTCGCGGCCGCCTACTGGCTGCTCATCCGCCTTCGGTCTCAGAACTCCCGCTATCTCCCCGCTGCGCTCGCCTGGATCGGGGCTACTGCCGTCCTCGCCGCCGTCATGGCCACGGACTACACCAACAACTACCTCGAGTTCGCCGAGGTCGGGCCTCTGGCGATCTCGATCGCGGGAATAGTCCTGACGTTGATCGCATTCGTCGCCCTGCAGCGCTTCCTCGCGAAACGAGTTCCGGCGCGGCGGGTTCGTCGTGGAGAGTGTCCCTTTTGCGGGTTCCCCCTTCGCGACAAGCCGCACTGCGAGGGGTGCGGGCGAGCGGTGATCGCCGGCTGTGCGAGTTGCCAGAAGGATCGCCGGGTCGGCACGCCTCGGTGTGGCTACTGTGGCAATCCGTAGGAGCCCCACAGATCACCGGCTGGCTCAGCCGGAGAGTGCCGCCTCCATCTCCGCCAACTGGGCCTCGATCCCGGCTGAGATTCCGTCGCAGATCTGGTGCACGCCGGGGTCGGTGATCCGGTAGATCGAGCTGGTGCCGCGCTTGCGGCGCGAGACGAAGCCCTCGGCGTGGAGGGCGCCGAGGTGCTTGGAGACGTTCTGCTGCGAGCCCCCGACCAGCTCGGCGAGCTCCCCCACCGAGGCCTCGTCCTGGCGGCGCAGGACATCGAGGATCCGCAGGCGGGTCGGATCGGAGAGAGCGCGAAAACGGCGTGCGATCAGCTCCGCTGCCTCTGGGGTCAACCGGCTCTGCTTCATCGTGTTATTCTACCATTCACAACTGATAAGTTGATCAACTGTCAATTTGTGAAACGGTAGAGGAGAGGAAATGGACACGGCGCGGAAGCTGGGACCGATCGGGCGGCTGGGAGGCTACGCCGCGACCCGCAGACGGGGAGTCTTCCTCGCCTGGGCGTTGATTGCGGTGGGCCTCGGGCTGCTGGCGCCCCGGGTCGAGACGGCGCTCTCCGGCGCCGGCTGGGAGGCCAGCGGCTCGGAGTCCGTCCAGGTCAGGGACCAGGTGCAGCGCCAGCCCGGCGGCGCCGGTTCGTACGCGCTCCAGGTCGCGGTCCACTCCTCCGAAGCCGGAACGAGTGCGTCGCTCCAGCGCACCGTGGCTGCGGTCGAACGGGTGCTGGCCGCCGACCCCGCGGTCGGCGCCGTCGTCCCACCGCGCCCCGGCGCATCGATCTCCGCCGATGGCCGGACCGCGATCGTCGTCGGCGCCGCCGCCCGCGGACCGAACGAGATGGTGGCCGCCGCCGATCGCCTCAGGCCCGAGATCGCCGCCGCGGCGGGACCGGGAACCGAGGCGAACCTGACCGGCGCCGCCGCCATGTGGGCGGACTTCAACGAAGCCAACCGCGAGGCGATGCTGAAGTCGGAGCTGATCTCCTGGCCGGTGACGCTGGCGATTCTCGTTCTCGCCTTCGGCTCGCTGGTGGCCGCGGGCCTGCCGCTGATGCTGACGATCACCGGCCTCGTCGCCTCCGCCGGCGTCCTCTACCTCGGCACGCTGATCTCGCCGATCTCGATCTGGGCGATGAACTTTGCGCTGATGTTCGCGCTGGCGCTCGGGATCGATTACGCGCTGTTCGTTGTCATGCGCTTCCGCAATGCCCTCACGGGCGAGCGCACCGCGGTCGAGGCGGTTGCCGAGACGATGGAGAGTGCCGGCAAGGCGGTCCTATTCTCCGCCCTGACCGTGCTCATCTCGATCTCGGCGGTGTTGCTCGTCCCCAGCCCGGCCTTCCGCTCGGTCTCGCTGGGGATCATGGTCTCGGTCCTGTTCGTGCTGGCGGCGACGCTGACGCTGCTGCCGGCGGTGCTGGCCAAGCTCGGGCCCAGGGTCGACAGGCTGTCCCTGCCCTGGGCCGGCAGCGGCGATGGCGGCTCGCCGCGGCTCGCTCGCTGGGGGGAGCTGCTCTGGCGCCGCCCGTTTCTGCTCGGCGGCTTCGCCCTGGTCCTCCTCGTCGGCCTCGCCCTCCCGGCCCTCAACCTGAAGACGGGGATGCCTTCGATCAAGGTCGTCCCCAAGGACGACTCCTCGCGAGTCGGCTACCGGCACCTCAGCGCCGCCTTCGGCGTGGGCGCGCCGGCGACGATTCAAGTCACCGCGCCGCGCTCCGCCCGCGCGGCGGCGGTGGAGGGGCTGGAAGACGACCCCGGCATCGCTTCCGTCACTGCCCCCGTTGCCGGCGCAGGCGATGCGGTCCTGATCGGCGCGGTGCCGACCAGCGCCGCCGCCAGTGCCGACTTCGGCGACGCGGTCGAGCGGCTGCGGGGCACGCTGCCCCCGGCTGCCCTGGTTGGCGGCGCGGCCGCCGAGAACCACGACCTCGAGTCGGCGCTGGCGGAGAAGGCGCCGCTGGCGATCGGGCTCGTCGTCGGGCTCGGGTTCCTGCTGCTGCTGATCGCCTTCCAGGCACCCCTGGTGGCGGCGATCGCGGTTCTCGCCAACCTGCTCTCGACCGCCGCCGCCTTCGGGGTCGCCAAGCTGATCTTCCAGGACGGCCACCTGAGCGGCCTGCTCGGCTTCGAATCGCAGGGCTTTCTCGACGCCTGGGGACCGATCTTCTTCTTCGCGATGATCTTCGCGATCGCGATGGACTACACGGTCTTCCTGCTCTCCTCGGTGCGGGAACGGTGGGAGCAGACGGGAGACGCGAAGGAGGCGATGGTTGGTGGGCTGGCCAGCTCGGGGCGCGTCGTCCTCGCTGCCGGCGCGGTGATGGTCGCGGTCTTCTTCACCTTTGCCCTATCGGGACCGCTGCCACCGAAGGAGATGGGGGTAATCCTCGGCGTCGCCGTCCTCCTCGACACCTTCCCGGTCCGCCTGCTGTTGCTGCCGGTGTTCCTGCGGCTCGCCGGTCAGGCGGCTTGGTCGATGCCCTCCTGGCTCAATCGCACCCTGCCTGACGTCCGCTTCGGGCACGGCGACTAGCGAAACTAGATAGCTGACCGTGAACCGCCATTCTGGCCGGGCTGAGTCGGTTTTCAGGTCCACATATGGCGTTCACTTGGATGTGAAAGGTATCCTCGTGTTCCAATGGTCAAATCCATCCAACCGGTCCAGAGCCAGCCCAAGTCCTTCACCGTTTCCCTGGCCGATGCCAGCAGGCTTGACCGCAACAGTGAGGTACCGCTTTACTTCCAGCTTGCAGCGGCCCTCAAGGCGATGTTGGAGGTTGGGATATGGGAGTCTGGCGCCCGCCTGGCCTCCGAACGCGAGCTCGAAGAAGAGTTCGGCATTTCGCGGGCGGTAATCAGGCCGGCGCTTGACCTCCTGGTCGGCGACGGCGCCATCGTCCGGGTCAAGGGATCGGGAGCATTCGTCGCCCCGCCGCGGTGCGAGGTCCAGGTAACCGGGCTGGTCAAATTGTCGCTCGAGCGCCAAGACGACCTGGCAATCACCGTGATCAGCGCACGCGAGCGCCGACCTGACCGCACTGTGTCTCACTTCCTCGAGATTGAAAATCCGCGGACGCCGATCGCACACGTAACTGCGGTCATCGACGCTGGCCGGCCATCAGTCTTCCTCATCGACTCCTTTTCCACCGTCGCCCACGTTCCGTGGCTGCTTCCTACCGCGCAGGCACTCGAGACCGGCGCAGAGCCGCCTAAGCGCAGCGGGCTCGACCTCACCCGTGCCACTGTCTCGATCGAGCACACTTTCTTCAGCGAGTGGGCGGCTTCCCAGCTTGGCGCCTCAGCCGGCGATCCGGCGCTGGTTGGGCGCTTCGTCCAGTTTGGCCGGGTGAAAGGGTCGAAGCAGGAGCACCCGCTCGAGTTCGCCCGTCTCGTGTACAGCACCGACGGAACCCAGTTGGCCTTCGAGCTCAGCTGAGCGTTGACCGCGCTGGGCCAGAACCTGATCGACGCCCTCGCCCTCGGAAGCCTCTACGCGCTGATCGCCCTCGGCATCACCCTCGTGTACACGGTAATGGGGATGATGAACTTCGCTCACGGTGAGTTCATCATGCTCTCCGCCTACGCACTGTACGTTTTCGCCGGGCTCCCCTTCGCGTCAGCGGTCGTCGGTGCGCTGTTGGCCGGGATCGTAGTCGCGCTCCTTGCCGAGCGGGTGGCCTTTCGGCCTGTGCGCAGCGCCGACCTCTCTGCCCAGCTCGTCACCTCACTGGCGGTTGCGGCGATTCTCCAGAACGTCGTGATGGTGGCAGTCGACGCTCGTGCCCAGTCGGTCGAGACACCAACCGCGATCAGCGAATCGACCAGCATCGGGAGCATCTCGGTTCCGAACTTGGAGTTCGTCACTCTCGGGCTCACGGTGATCGTCCTGGGCGGCCTCGGGTGGCTGCTCTACCGAACTCGCACGGGGCTGGCGATGCGAGCGGCGGCGGAGAACTTCGACATGGCGCGACTCCTCGGCGTCCAGGCAGATCGGGTGATTGCGATCGCCTTCGCGATCAGCGGCGCGCTCGCCGCCGTGGTCGGTGTGCTGATCGTGATGCAAACCGGCCAGGTGTCTCCCGCGATGGGGCTCACCCCGGTCCTAGTCGGGTTCGTTGCGGTGGTGATCGGCGGCTTCGGCAGGATGTTTGGTGCGGTAATCGGCGGCCTGCTGCTCGGGGTCCTCTCTTCCCTGCTCGGGGCATACCTTCCCGACGGACTGGTGCCGTTCCGCGATGCGATCGTGTTCACGGTCCCGATACTGATCCTGATCTTCAGACCGCATGGCCTGCTCGGCGGAGAAATCGGAAGGGCTCCGGTATGAGCGGCGCGCGATTTCGCTCTCGCCCGTCGGTCGTGGTCTCGCTGCTGTTGCCGTTGGTCCTGATCGCGATCACCATGTTGGTGGGGGCAAACGGTACGCCCGCCGTTCAGGGCACAGTCACTCTGATCCTCTGCAACCTGATCGTCGTCCTCGGACTGCAGGTCTTCGTCGGCAACAGCGGGGTCTACTCGTTTGGGCAGCTCGGCTTCGCGACGGCCGGCGCTTACGTCGCGGCGCTTCTCACTCTGCCGCCTGCCTTCGCCCTGCTGCAGACGCCCGGCCTGCCAGATTTCATCGCCGACGCCCAACTTGGCTCGTTGCTCTCAACGGTGATCGCGGCGGCGATCTCTGGCCTCCTCGCGATCGTCGTCGGCCTTCCCTTGATGCGCA
This sequence comes from uncultured Solirubrobacterales bacterium, assembly GCA_963843495.1. Taxonomy (GTDB): domain Bacteria; phylum Actinomycetota; class Thermoleophilia; order Solirubrobacterales; family 70-9; genus VRUE01. The sequence goes on from CAWJJX010000001.1 coordinate 227,727, forward strand.
CATCAACCCTGGCGATCCCGATCTCGACCTTCGCCTTTCTGATCGTCGTCTACAACGTCGTGGCCAACTGGGATCGCGTCACAGGAGGCAGCAGCGGGTTGGTCAGCATTCCGACGACGACCAGCGTCGAATCGGCAGGGCTCTGGGCGGGCGTGGCCATCGTCCTTGCGCTGGCATTCAAATGGTCCGCGAGCGGCTATCGCCTGCAGGCGACGCGCGAGGATGAGGTGGCTGCTCGCTCGATCGGGATCAACGTCATGAGGGAGCGGCTGATCGCATTCGGCATCAGCGGGATGCTGTGCGGAATTGGCGGCGCGCTGGCCGTGCACCAGTCCGGCGTTCTCAATCCCGCCACGTACTACTTCGGCGCGACCGTGACCACGATGACGATGCTGGTCGTCGGCGGTGCCCGCAGCGTCCTTGGGGCGGTGGTCGGGGCGATCGCGATCGCGACGGTGAACGAGTTTCTCCGAGGCGTCGAGAACGGCGCCGATCTGTTCGGTGCGATCTCGATCGGCGCGGCCCCAGGCCTCGCCGCCATCGGCCTCGGCCTGATCCTGCTGGCGACGATGATCGCGATGCCGGACGGGGTGAGCGGTGGAAGGGAGGCGGGCGGGCTGCCCTGGATCCGCCAACTGGGCATGGCGGCCACTGCACTGCCGGCAGGGTCAGACGGCGCCATGACCAAACAACCGCGGGTTAACCTCGTTGCGAACGGTGGCTTGCGTGCTCAGGGGATATCGCTTGCTTTCTCCGGCCTGCGGGTCCTCGAGGAAATCGAGCTCGAGCTCGAGCCCGGCGAGGCGCTCGGTCTGATCGGACCGAACGGTGCCGGTAAGACGACCTTCGTCAACGTCCTCAGCGGATTTCAGGAGCCCGACTCGGGCACTGTCACGCTGGACGGGGTCGACGTCACCGGGCGGTCGGCGACGCGCCTCGCCCACGACGGGCTGGGTCGCACCTTTCAGGCTGCCCTTCCCTTCCCACATCTGACTGCCCTCGAGAGTGTCGCCGTCGGCGCGATGGGCATCGGGGTCAGCAGACGGCGCGCGGCGGGAGTGGCAGCCGAGGTGCTCGGCCGCCTCAACCTCCTCGAGCAGGCGGCGCTGCCCGCCGGCTCTCTGACGCCGGGAGGCCAGCGTCTCCTGGGGGTCGCTCGCGCGCTCGCGATACAGCCGCGCTACCTGCTCCTCGATGAGCCCGCCGCTGGGCTGAACGAAGCCGAATGCGAGGAGCTGGTTGAGGTCCTCCGAGGCGTGCTGAAGGACTTCGGCTGCGGGATCCTGCTCATCGAGCACGACATGGGCATCGTCACGAAGCTCTGCCCTCGGGTCCAGGTGCTCGACGACGGCATGACTCTGCGGGTGGGGACTCCCGAGGAGGTCCAAGCCGACCCCGCTGTGGTCGAGGCTTATCTCGGAAGCTCCTTCATGGTGACCGCCGATGCTTGAGCTGCGCGATGTCCGCGTCGGCTACGGGCGCACCGAGGTGGTCCATGGCGTCGATATGAGCGTCGGTCGAGGAGAAGTGGTCGGGATGATCGGGCCCAACGGCGCGGGCAAGAGCTCGCTCCTGCGATCGATCTGCGGCCTGGTGCGCCCGAGTGCGGGGGAGGTGGCGTTCGAGAACCGCGTTCTGACCGGAATGGCACCGGAGCAGATCGCGCGCCTGGGATTGGCGCTGGTGCCCGAGGGCCGGCACATCTTCAAGACCCTCACGGTGGCGGAGAACCTGCGGCTGGGCGCACGGAGCGACAGCGAGAGGCCTGCCTCGATGGAGCAGGCGTTCGAGCGCTTCCCGATCCTCCACGAGCGTGCCCGCCAGCGCGCCGATCGCCTCTCGGGTGGAGAGCAGCAGCAGCTCGCGATCGCCCGTGCCCTGCTGGGCAGGCCCAAGCTGCTGATCCTCGACGAGCCCTCGCTCGGTCTCGCGCCGAAGATGATCGACGTCATCTACGAGCTTCTCCAGGGCTTGCGCGATGAAGGGGTGACGATGCTGTTGGTCGAGCAGAACGCCGCCCGGACGATTGACTTCTCCGATCGCTGCGTCGTGCTCAGCACCGGCAAGATCCGAGCCCAGGGCTCGCGCGGCGAGCTGCAGCGCAACCCCGGCGTTCTGCGCGCCTATCTGGGGAGGCAGCCGTGAATGAAAAAAGGCTCTAAAGTAATCGAGTCAGCACGATGCCTGGTGAGCGCCCACGAGTACCGACCAGCGAGGAGGTTTCCCTCGCGCTGCGCCGCTGCTGGCAGCCGGTCGCGAGGGTCCAGGACCTGAAGCGCGGTCCCCAGCGCGCCATGCTCCTCGACGAAGCGCTCGCCGTCTTTCTCACCGAGAGTGGTGAGCCGGCTGTGGTGGCGGACCGTTGCGCCCACCGTGGTGCCTCGCTTTCGATGGGCAAGGTTCGGGGCGAGTCGATTCAGTGTCCCTACCACGGCTGGGAGTGGGCGGGCGAAGACGGCGGCTGCACCCGAATCCCGTCGCTGTCCGATCAGAGCCAAATCCCTGCTCGGGCCCGCATCTCGGCTTTTCCGGCCCACGAGCACCTGGGCCTGGTCTGGACAGTGCTGGAGGAGCCAATGGGCGTTCTGCCCAGCCCACCGTGGTTCGACGCCGAGGGGTGGACGTGGGGTCACGGCACACCGTACGAGCTGCCGGTCGCCTTCGGGTTGATGATCGAGAACTTCCGCGATGTCGCTCACTTCGCCTTCGTCCATGAGGACACCCTGGGGGGAATGCCAGAGGTGATTGAGCCGCTCGAGCCGAAGCGCAACGGAATCGAGGTGACGCTTCGCCGAAAGGTGGAATTCGGCGATGACGCGGAAGCGGTCTGGGGAACGCTGCGAGAAATGGGCTACCACGTGATCGCCCCCAACTTCGCGTCGGCCCGGCTGTTCACCGACGATGGTGAACGCTGCGTGCTCCACGCCGCCCGTGCTATCAGCGCAACCGAGTCGGCGCACTACTGGATCGAGGGAGGCCTCCAGAACTTCGATGAGAAGCGCCTCGAGGAAGCAATCGCCTACGACGGACGCATCTACGAAGAGGACGTGTCGATCACCTCGGCAATCCAGCCGCCCGAGTTCCCACTGGATCCGAGTGCAGACGCCAATGCTCTCGCCGATCGGTTCACGCTCGCTTACAAGCAAGCGTTCTGCGAGTTCGTGAATCGCGCGCTTGCCGAGCGTTTGGCCCCGGCCGGCGTGATCGCCGGCTGAGCTCTGTAGCTGCGGCGTCGACGCCTATTCGCCGTATTTCGGAATGAACTGCGGCTTGACCTTCGTAACCAGTTTTGGCTTGCCGTTCGAGTAAACGTAGATTGGCAACGTCTGACTTGGCCGGTGATTGTCTTTCGTGTAGTGCAACTTGCCGATGATCGTCTCGTGGGGCTTCGCTTCGAGCGCATCGGCCAGGACATTCCCGTCGACGCTGCCGGTCTCCTCGATCGCTCCGAGGATCAGCTGTCCACCGGCATAGGCGCCCAACAGACTGCTCGAAACGTCGGTGTCCACGCCGGCTCGCTCGAGGCTCTTGAATAGCTTCGCCGTCGCCTCGTTGGGCGGATCGTAAGCCGAGCCGTTCGAGGTAACGTAGATGCCCTCGGTATTTGGGATGCCCTTCAGCCAGAAGGTGCCGTCGAAGGCGCTCGGCCCGAGGATCGGGACGTCGATGCCGGCGGCACGGATCTGCTTGATCGCCGCGGCGCCCCCAGGCGGGTAGGAGCACATGACCACGGCGTCGGCGTCGGCGCTTCGCAGCTCGCTCACCTGGCTCGCGACCGACGCGTCGCCGTTCTCGAAATCGGCGGAGCCGGCAATCGTGCCGCCAAGCTTTTCCCAGGACTGCTGGAAGGCCGAGCAGTGGACTTTGCCGTAGATCAGCGAGGTGTCGCGAAACAGGAACGGATGCTTGATGCCCCTGCCATCTAGGAATGAGGCCCCGGCGCTGGCTTCACTGGTGAGGCTCGGGCTCGAGCTGAAAGAAAGACGACCGGTCGTCGGAGGCCCGTAACCGGGTTCATTGGCGATGGAGAAGTTCAGCTTGTTCTCTTCCTCGGCGAGCGGTGAGCCAGCTGCTGCCGTCAACGCCTCGCCGGTGAAGACGAGGACATCGGCTCCCTCTTCAATCACCTCCTGAACCGCCAGCACCGCCTGTTGGGGGTCCGAACGGGTGTCGGCGTGGATCACCCGCACCTCGTGGCCCCTGATCCCACCACGGGCGTTGACTTCCTTGACCAGCTGTTCGACGGCGGCAAAGGTGGCGTCGTAGGGCGCCACAAAGCCCGTCTTGGCGATTGCTGCCCCGATCACTATCTCCTCCGGCAGGCCGCCGGACGAAGACGCGGTCGAGTCGCCACTGCCGCCGCAGCCGGCCAGGACGGTCAGCGCAGGTAGGGCGAGAAGCGCCTTGGCAAAGAGGTATCGGATGTTCAGCTGACAGAACCCCTTGAAATGACGATGTAGGGAAAGATTACCTGAGTAATAGAAAACAACGAGTCAAACGCACCACACACCAGCCGCAGCGCCACGACCGAGGAGTGTGCCGTCGAGCCTGAGGTGGAGTTAGGGTGCTGCGAACGTCGCCGGCTGGGGGCCGATCCGGCCGCCGCCGTCGAGGGTTCCGATCGCCGCCAGCTCGGCGGTGGAGAGCTCGAACTCGAAGAGGTCGATGTTCTCTCGAATCCGCTCTGGCGTCATCGACTTGGGGATTACGACGTTGCCGAGCTGCAGGTGCCAGCGCAGGATCACCTGGGCTGGCGTCTTGCCGTGGCTCGCCGCCAGTCGGACGATCGTCTCGTCGTCGAGGACCCCGCTTCGCGCGAGAGGGCTCCACGCCTCGGTAATGATGCCGTGCTCGGTATGCCAGGCGCGCAGGTCGGCCTGCTGAAAGCGCGGGTGAAGCTCGACCTGGTTGATCGTCGGCCGGGTCTCCATTTCCCGTTCCAGCAGCTGGAGGTCCTCGATCGGGAAGTTGGACACGCCAATCGTGCGCGCTGCCTCCTCCCCGTGAATTCGTTCGAAGGCACGCCAGGTGTCGACGAAGCGGCCCTCGGTCGGCACTGGCCAGTGGATCAGGTAGAGGTCCACGTGGTCGAGCCCGAGCCGGTCGAGGCTCGCCTCGAAGGCCGTCAGGGTGGAGTCGTGACCCTGCTCGGAGTTCCAGAGCTTGGTGGTGACGAAGTAGTCCTCGCGGGGCAGCCCCGAGGCGGCGAGCGCAGCGCCGACCTCCTTCTCGTTGCGGTAGGCGGCCGCGGTGTCGATGTGCCGGTAGCCAGCCTCGATCGCCAGCTCTACGGTGCTCTGGGTCTTCCTCGGCGGCACCTGGAAGACGCCGAAGCCGAGCTGCGGTACCTCGATGCCGTCGCTGAGGGTGAGGCTGGGGACCCTCGTTTGGACCGTGTCAATCTGGACCGTGTCCATTCCTCTCATGATAGCTTGGAGTTGTTATGAATAGTTAAAACATTGATACTGCTCGCGAGCGCGATCGGTTCAGAGGGGGTAGGCTGCGGGGCATGCCGGTCAAGCTCCATCGCTGCTCCGCCGAGTGGATCAAGATCGACGCGCACCCCTGCTGGCGCGTGCAGAAGGCGCTCGACGAGCAGGGGGTCGAGTACGAGGTCGTCAAGGGGCCGTTGAGACCCGGCAAGCGCGACGAGCTCGCCCAGATCTCGGGTCAGCGCAAGTTCCCGACGATCGAGTTCGAGGACGGCAGCGCCTACCGCGAGGAATCCAAGGACATGGCAGCGAGGATCCGGGCGGGCGAGCTCTTCCAGGACTCTGGCTCCGCGCCCGCGGCGTAGTGGCCAGGCTCAGGTTTCAGATCTCCGTCTCGCTCGACGGTTTCATCACCGGGCCGAACCCGAGCGAGGAGCATCCGCTCGGCGAAGGGGGCGAGCAGCTGCACGAGTGGGCCCTGAAGCTCGAGGCATGGCGCAAGCCGCACGGCCGGGAGGGCGGGGAGACCAACGCCAGCAGCGCCATCCTCGAAGAGGGGTTCGACAACGTTGGCGCGATCGTGATGGGCCGCAACATGTTCGGTGGTGGTCCCGGGTCCTGGGGCGAGGAGCCCTGGGAGGGCTGGTGGGGCGAGGAGCCGCCGTTCCGCTGTCCCGTTTTCGTCCTCACTCACCATGAGCGAGAGCCGCTGAAGAAGGAGGGCGGCACGACCTTCCATTTCGTCACCGACGGGATCGAGTCGGCGTTGGAGCGGGCGAAGGGGGCAGCCGGGGCCAAGGACGTCTCGCTCGCTGGCGGCGCCGATGTCACTCAGCAGTACCTGGCGGCTGGGCTGGTCGACGAGATGCTGCTCAGCGTCGTGCCGGTCCTGCTCGGCGACGGCACGCGGCTGCTCGACGGGCTCGCGGGCGCCGAGATCGGGCTAGAGCAAGTCGAGGTGATCGAGGCGCCGGACGCGGCGCACCTCAGGTACCGCGTCAGCGGCTAGATCTCGATCCAGGTCCCCTTAGGGCCCAGGTTCCGGACCGGGGTCGGGCCGATCTGGCTCTCGCAGCCCCAGGACTCGTGGATGTGTCCGCAGACCGCGAGGCGGGGCGCCTTCTCCTCGATTGCGCGCAGCAGGGCCGGGCTGCCGAAATGGTCGCCGGAGCCGTTGGCGTCGCAGTAGCCTCGCGGAGGGGAGTGAAGGACGAGCACCGCGCCCTGCGGGCATTGAGCGAGCATCGCCGAAGCCGCCTCATCGTCGACGTCGAAGCTCCAATCCCAGGGAGTGATCGGGACTCCGGCGCCGAGGCCGTAGAACTTAGTGCCCTCGATCGTGACGCCCCCTCCGTGAAGCACCGTCGCGGCGCTCCACTCGGCGGCGGCCTCGCGCAGAGCGTCCTCTGTCTCGTTGTTGCCGGGCACGAGCACCGTCGGCTTCTCGATCGCGGCGAGCGCCTCGATCATCTCCACCAGGCCCTCGTGCACGGAGGCGAAGTCCCCGGCCCCGATCACCACATCGGCCTCGGACGACATCTCGACCAGCTCGGCCGCCTGGCCGAGGTCGCGGTGCAGGTCGCTGAACGCGAGCAGCTTCACAGCTCAAAAGCTAGCGACAGCGGAACGGCGAAGATCATCGCCGTCAAAATCAGCTTGCCGTTCTTGTTACCGCCGGTTTCGCCCATGCCAGCACGGTTTGTCGCATCCGGCACGAATCCTTCCCCCCAAGCGGCTCAAAACCGGACGCGTAGCTAGGGAAATCGACCCCTCGGCGGGTGGTTTCGATAGGGTGCGCGCGCCGATGCCGGACGTATTTTGGATTGGATTCGTGCTCGCGGGCGCCATCTTCTTGATCGGCGTGATCGCTGGGGCTCGCTCGCGCACGACCGGGCTCGCCACCGGGGCGGCGATCGGGGCCTTCATGGGCGTGATGCTGGCCTTTCCGCTGCTCGCGATCGGCCTCGCGACCAGCTAGGGGCGGGGCGTAGAGGTCCGCCGAACGGGTAGCCGTCGGCTGAACCGTTTCGCGATCGCAAGGAAGCTCCATGGCCGAGTTGACCGTCCCCAGCCTCGCCCTCCACGATGGTGTCGAGATCCCGCAGCTCGGGTTCGGCGTCTTCCAGATCCCGCCTGAGGAAACCCAGGAAGCCGTCGAGATCGCGCTCGAGGCGGGCTACCGCCACGTCGACACCGCCGCGGCCTACCGCAACGAGAAGGGCGTGGGTGCTGCGATCGCCGCCTCCGGCGTCCCGCGCGAGGACGTTTTCGTCACCACCAAGCTCTGGAACTCCCAGCAGGGCTACGACTCGACCCTCGCCGCCTTCGAGTCCAGCCTCGGCCGGCTCGGCTTCGAGTACGTCGACCTCTACCTGATCCACTGGCCGGTCCCGACCGAGGATCGCTTCGTCGACACCTGGCGCGCTTTCGAGCGAATCCACGAGGAAGGGCGGGCCCGCACGATCGGCGTCTCCAACTTCCGCATCGAGGACCTCGAGCGGCTGGAGCGCGAGACCGAGACCCGGCCGACGGTCAACCAGATCGAGCTGCACCCTCGTTTCCAGCAGGCGGAGCTGCGCCGCTGGCACGCCGAGCACGGCATCGCCACCGAGGCCTGGAGCCCGCTGGCGCAGGGGGAGCTGCTCGACGACCCGGCGATCGTCGCGGTCGCCGAGCGCCACGGCAAGACGCCGGCCCAGGCGATTCTGCGCTGGCACCTGCAGATCGGCAACGTCGTCATCCCTAAGTCGGTCACCCCCGAGCGGATCCGGGAGAACCTCGACGTCTTCGACTTCGAGCTGAGCGCGGAGGAGATGACGACGATCGAAGGTCTAGACAGCGGCCACCGGATCGGCCCCAACCCGGACCGGTTCGTCTCTCCCTAGGAATTCCGCCGACGGGCCTGAAACACCCCACATGGGGGGTAATCGGCTCATCGACTGGCGCAGGCGGCTTTGGGTGGCGAACGCGGTTGCGGCTACGGCGTTCGTGGTGGGGGGCTCGCTGTTCGCGATTGGGACGGCGCTTGCTCTGACCAGTGTCGACGCGACGGTCTGCGCCACGGTCTACCTCGCCGGCGGCGTCTTCTTCAGCGCCGGCGGCTACATGTCGGTGTTGCAGATAGTCAACGAGCCGAGCGGCGGATGGGACGCCGCTGACGAAGCGGCGACCTGGCGCTGGTGGGCGCACGAACCGCGGAGCTTGCAGTGGCTCAGCGCGGTCGTCCTCTTCGCGGGCACGCTGGTCTTCGCGATCAACCTCCTCGACTCGTTCATCGAGGACCTCGGCCCCACGACCGAGGACCGCCTCGTCTGGTCACCGGACATGGTCGGTTGCGCGCTCTTCCTCGTCTCCGGCCACCTCGCCATGGTCGGGATCGGCGGCGGCTGGCGCTTCTGGCATGGCCGCGACCTCGGCTGGTGGATCATCGCCGTCAACCAGGTCGGCTCGATCCTCTTCATGGTCTCCGCCGTCGCCTCCTTCGTGCGCCCCTCGAGCGGCGAGCCGATTGCGACCGCCATCGCCAACTGGGGCACGCTCACGGGCGCCCTTTGCTTCGCGATCGCCGGGCTGCTGCAGGAGTTCGAGCACCCGCTCGGCCCCCGCCGCCGGCGCGACGCCCGAACTGCATCAACTTTTCACCCTGCTGGGTAGAGAAGTTGATGCAGTTCGGTTGGCGGCTTGCGGTCAGGTCTCGGCGGCGGCCATTGGGCGACGCACCTGGCGGCGGCCCTCGCCGTAGAGGCGGGTCTCGTAGGCAATCATCGCCCAGATCAGGACGTTGGCGATACCGAGCGCAACCAGAGCCGGGACCTCGGTCACGACGGGAACCAGGATCAGGAGCACGATTGCCAGCAGCAATCGCTGGCGGTTGATCGTGTGGATGTGTCGGTAGCGGAAGGCGACGTGGCCGAGCAGGTAGATGGCGAGGCCGCCGAGCAGGGCAAATGCGGGCACCTCGTCTAGGTGGCCGTCGAAGTGCCCGATCGTCTTCTTCAGGCCCAGTGCGACGAGGACGATCCCCGCCACCATCACCAGGTGCAGGTAGGAGTAGGAATCGCGGGCCATCTCGTTCTGCACCTTGCCCACCTCGGCCTCTTCCAGGCGGCGGCCGGCGACGATCGCGACGATGTCGAAGTAGACCCACCACATCGCCGCGGTCAGCGCCACGCCGAGCACGGCGGCTGCGGCGATGCCGGGCGTGAGCTCCCCCGACGCGCCGACCCCGATCGCGACGATCGACTCGCCGAGGGCGATGATCACGATCAACCCGTGGCGCTCGGCGAAGTGGCCGGGGACGAGTTTCCACCCTCCGGAGCCGAAGAAATACGGGCCGGCCATGTCCAGGAAGAGGGCGAGCGCCCATAGCGCCCCCTGGGCGAGGCCGTCGAATAGCGAGGCGAGGGCGAGCAGCGTCACCGCGATCGCGGTGCTGGCGGCGAGCGCCAGCACCGAATGGCGAAGCCCATCGTCGTCGGGGCTGGCGAGCATGAAGAGCGCGATCTGGGCGGCGCGGACGAGGCCGTAGATCAGGGCGAAGGCGAGCGCCAGGTCGCCGAAGGCGTCAGGCACGCAGAGGGAGACGAGCAGCAGCGCCGCTATCGCCCCGAACATCACCAGGCGCACCGCCCCCTCCTCGGGGTCGATCACGCTGGTCAGCCAGGAGTAGGCCGTCCACGACCACCAGAGCATGCCCAGCACGAGCAGGCCCTGGACGAGGCCCGACCAGGTCGGGTGGTGCGACATCAGCGCCGTGCACTGGGTGATCGCGAGCACGAAGACGAGGTCGAAAAAGAGCTCCAACGGCGTCACCCGCTCGCCCTCGCGCAGGGTGGCGCTGAGTCGGGACTGACGCGGTTCGGCGGCGGCCATCGCCGCCATCTTCTCAAGCAGTGACGGCCGGCTTGGTGTCTTCGGTGTTGTACTGGGCCAACAGTGCTTCCTCCTGGTCCTTCCTTGGGAAGAGGAAGAAGACGAGTGCCGCGCCGAGCAGGACGGCGACGATGCCGGCCGCGTAGGCCAGCTCATCGCCCTGGAGGAAGGAGGCCTTGGCGGCGGCGATGATCTGGTCGGTGTGCTGGGGGTACTGCGAGGCGATGTCGGCGGCGCTGGAGAAGGACTTGGTCAACTCGCCTTCGACGTTTTCACTGACCTTGCTCGCTTCGCCAGAGGAGGAGATAGCTGCGCTGGCCGCGGCTGCGTAGCCTGCGGTGAGCAGGGCGCCGAAGATCGACTGCATGATCGCCCCGCCGAGGTCGCGCTGCAGGTCGGCGGTGCCCGATGCCATTCCGGCGCGTTTCACCGGCACCGATCCGGTCAGCGAGTGTGAGGCGGGCGTGCCGGCGAAGCCGACGCCGATCCCGATCAGGGCGTAGCCGAGGCCGACCTTCCAGTAGGAGATGCCCTGCTTCCAGAGCAGCAGCATGGTGAGGAAGCCGAGCAGGCAGAAGACGTAGCCGACGAGCAGGGTGAAGCGGGCGCCGCGCACCTCGACCAGCTTGGCCGAGCGGGGAGCGACGACCACCATCAGCGCCGCCGCGGGCAGGATCGCCAGGCCGGAGTCGACGGTCGAGTAGTCGAGCACGTTCTGCAGGAACTGCTGGCCGATGAACATCGCCCCCATTAGCGAGCCGAAGACAATGATCCCGGCGCATGCCGCGACCCAGAAGATCCGCCGCCCCGCCACCTCGAGGTCATACAGCGGCGAGCGCGCCCGGCGCTGGCGCATGATGAAGGCTGCGGCCGCCGCGATCGCGATCACTCCGAGCCCGATCGCCAGCGTCCCCTTGCCAGGAACCGGCGCCAGGTTGATCCCCATCACGATCGCCGCGATCAGCAGGATCGAGAGAATGCCGCCGAAGTTGTCGACCGGCTCGGTCGTCTCGTTGACGTGGGAGGGGACGTACCGCCACGCCATATAGAGAGCGACGACGGCCAGCGGCAGGGTGACGAAGAAGACCGAGCCCCAGTCGAATTGCTCCAGCAGCGCGCCGGAGATCAGCGGCCCGAGCGAGGCGATCGCGCCGCCGATTGCCGACCAGAGCGCGATCGAGCGGGTGCGCGCTGCGCCGGACCACAGCGCGGTGATCAGCGCCAGCGTGGTCGGGAAGGCCATGCCGGCCGAGATGCCGCCGATCACCCGGGCCGCGAAGAGAACCTCGATCGAGGGTGCGAAGCCGGCGATCAGCGCCCCGGGAATGGAGAGCCCCATGCCCAGCAGCAGCATCATCTTGCGCCCGTGGCGGTCACCGAGCGCGCCGAGGTAGAGGACCGAGGTCGCGAGGCCCAGCGAGTAGCCGACCGCGACCAGATTGAGCGACGTCTGGCCGGCGTTGAACGCCTTACCGATGTCGGGCAGGGCAACGTTGGCGACGGCGAGGTTGAGGTTGGCGACCGCGGCGACCAGGATGAGTGCCGCGAGGACAAGGCCGGCGCGCTTGGGGCTGCTCGACTCCATGTCGGCGCCCAACCTATCCGAGCATGACGGTGGTCACGCGCGCAATCGGCGGGGCTTGAGAGGATGAGCGCCGATGGCCGAGCCCGGCAAGCGCCCCGAGGCGCCTCGCAGCGAGAAAGTCCTGCCGGGGATATGGCGCCTGCGCCTGCCGCTTCCCTGGCCGGGTGTGCCCCACGGCAACGTCTGGGCCGTCGCTGCCGCCGACGGCGGCATCGTCCTCTTCGACACCGGGATCGGCGGCAAGGGCAGGATGCGGCAGTTCGATCTCGCGCTCGCCCAGGCCGGCTTCGGCCTAGAGGACGTGCGCCTTCTCGTCTGCACTCACTCGCACACCGATCACTACGGCCTGGCGGCGCCGATCGTCGAGGGAGCCAAGTGCGAGCTCTGGATGCACCCCGCCTGGGAACACGTCCGCCTGCTCGCCGACGACCCGGCGGCGGCGCTCGAGCAGCGGCTCGAGGTGGCCCGTCAGAGCGGCGTGCCCCTTGCCGGGCTCGAACGCTACCGCGAGGCCCGCAGCAGCGACGACGACAACGGGATCGACGCGATCGTCGAGCCCGACCGCGACCTCCTGCCGGGAGTTGAGGTGGAGACGGACCTGGGGACCTGGCAGGTCCACGAGACCCCGGGCCACGCCCCCTCCCACGTCGTCCTGCACCAGCCCGAGCGCAAGCTGATGATCTCCGGCGATCACCTGCTCGGTCGCACCGTGCTCTTCTTCGACCATGGCCACAGCCCCGACCCGGTCGGCGAGTTCCTCGGCAGCCTCGACGAGGTCGAGCCGCTCGAGGTCGATCTCTGCCTGCCCGGCCACGGTCGCCCCTTCCGCGATCCGAAAGCCAAGATCGCAGAGGCGCGACGCCAAGTCGAGGAGCTGCTGGACAAGACCCGAGAGGCCCTCCGTGCGGGCGAGCGGACCGGCTTCGAGATCGTCGCCGAGATCGTTGGCGCCGAGAACGTCAACACCCCGGTTAGCGCTTGGGTCCTCCAGATCGTCCTTTCTTGCCTCGACCACCTGGTGATTCTCGGGGAGGTTGAGAGGGTTGACGGGACCGATCCACAGCGATGGAGGTTGGCGTGAGGGAGGGGCACCCGGCCCTCCCTATAGCCTTGTGGCGTGGCTAGCTTCACGTTTACGCGCGAGATCGCTGCGCCGGCCGAGACCGTGTTCGAGGTGCTGACGGACCATCGGCGGTACAACGAGCTGACGCCTTTGCGGAAGGCGGAGCTGGAGCGGGAGGGGGAGCCGGCTCCGAACGGGGTTGGGGCTATTCGGAAGCTGAGCGCGGTGGGGCCGGCGTTGCGGGAGGAAGTTCTCGCTTACGACGCGCCGAGTCGGTTTTCCTACACGCTGCTCTCGGGATTGCCCGTGCGGGATCACGTTGGCACTGTCGAGCTGACGGCGGAGAACGGCGGGACCAAGATGGTCTACGCGGTTAAGACCCAGCCGACGATCCCGGTTGTCGGCGTGGCCGTGGTGGCTGCGATCAAGCAGGGGATCAAGGGGCTGATCGACGGGGTTGCCAAGGAGTCCGAGCGGCGCGCGGCTGCCGCGGGCTGATCCGGCGCGATGGGCGCGCGGGTCGACGAGGCGGAGCTGCGGCGGCGGGCGATTGAGGGGATTCGCGACGAGGTCGAGGCGTTCGGCAGCGGTGCGCCGGATTCGAAGCTGATTCGGCATGACGGGCTGCTCGCCTCGGTGGTTCCGGCGGCGCCCGAGCGGTCGCTCTTCAACTCGGTCTTCTACACGGACGCCGAGGCGCTGGTGGTGGAGGTCGAGCGACTGGGGGAGACCTACGACAGTCACGGGATCAACGCCTGGACCGTCTGGGTCCCCGACGAGGATCGGCAGACCGCTGCGCTGCTCGAGGCCCGGGGCCACGCTCTCGACGCCGCCCCGCGGGCGATGGCGCTGAACCTGGTCGACCTCGGCCCCGAACCGGCCGCTCCCACCGGTATCGAGCCGGGCACGGTGGACGCCCCTACCTGCGCCGAGCTCAACGACCTCGCCTACGGCTACGGGCCCGACGGCTTTCGCGCCGGGCTCGCGGGAGAGACCGCGATCCGCTGGCTCGGGGCCTTCGCCGGTGCGGAGGCGGTCGGTTGTCTCGGCACGATCCAGGTCGGTGATGACTGCTGCGTGACCGGGGTGGCGACGCCATCCGAGCATCGGGGCCGCGGCATCGCCAGCTGGCTGCTCTGGCGCGCGCTCGACGAAGCCCGCGACCAGGGCCTCGCGACCGCCTCTCTGCAGGCGACCCGAGCCGGCGCCCCCCTTTACGAGCGCATCGGCTTCCGCGACCTCGGTTTTGTCGAGATGTGGGAGCTGCGCCGCTGAAGATCCCCCTGAAAAAGTGGCTCTCCTGGCTCAGGCGAGAGGCAGGGCGGTTCTGGCACTCGCGTCGGGGATTGGCGATCGGCCTGATCGCCAGCGGCGTCTTTGCCATCGCCGCAGCCGGGGTGCTCGGCTACGAGCTGCTGAAGCGCCCGCCCGACGTCCACAACCCGGACGCCACTTTTAAGCCCCAGAAGCCGCCGAAGCCGAAGGCGAAGACGGTCAACTGGCCGATCTTCGGGCTCAATCCGGCCCGCACTCGCTATCTGGCAGTGAAGGGGGTGAAACCGCCCTTCCGCAAGCTCTGGCGCTACACCGAGCGACCGCTGCTCGAGTTCCCGCCGATCTACGTCGGCGGCAAGCTCTACTTCGTCGACAACAACGGCACCGCCCGCGCCCTCGACGCCGACACCGGCAAGGTGCTCTGGAAACGCAGCGTGGGCCGTCTCAATGCCTCCTCGCCGGCCTATTACAAACACCGCCTCTACATCGTCAACCTCGTCCCCGGTCACATCGTCAAGCTCGACGCGAAGACGGGCAAGACGATCTGGAAGCGCTCGCTGCCCAGCCGGGCGGAGTCCTCGCCGGTCGTCATCGACCGCACCGTCTACTTCGGTTGCGAGGACGGCGGTCTCTACGCGCTGAGCACGATCAGCGGCAACGTGCGCTGGGCGACCAGCCTCAGCGGCCCGGTCAAGTCGGCGCCCGCCTACTACGGCGGCACCCTCTACGTCGGCGACTACGGCGGCAGCATGAACGCGGTCGACGCCAAGACCGGCGAGATCAAGTGGCAGACCGCGTCGCTCGGCTCCGGCTTCGGCACCTCGGGCGCGTTCTACTCGACCCCGGCCGTGGCCTTCGGCCGCGTATACGCGGGCAACAACGACAACCGCGTCTACAGCTTCGACACCAAGGACGGCACGCTCGCCTGGAGCTACTCGACCGGCGGCTACGCCTACTCCGGTCCGACCGTCGCCAACACCCGCCACAGCCCGCCCACCGTCTACGTCGGCTCCTTCGACGGCAACGTCTACGCGCTCGACGCCAAGGACGGCGGCGTGCGCTGGAGCCGCTCCGCCGGCGGCCAGGTGATCGGTTCGCTCTCGGCGATCGGCGACATCGTCTACGTCGCCGAGTTCACCTACAACTCGACCAGCGGCTTCATGATGCGCAGCGGCCGCCGTGTCTTCCGCTACGGCCGCGGCACCTACTCGCCGGTGATCTCCGACGGCCGCCGCATCTACCTCACCGGCTACTCGAGCATCACCGCCCTGCAGCCCTACAAGTTCAAACGCGCTGTCGCCCCCGCGATCGTCGCCCCGAAGCCGAAGAAGCGCCGTCGCTAGCGACCCGGAGCCAGGCCGCCGGGTGGCGGCGGCGGGGCCTTGGGCGGGTTGGGAGCGAAGGGGGGGAAGATCGGGTGGTGGAGGGCCTCGCTGAGCGCGGCGAGGCTGGCCGGGTAGTTCTGGATGCGGTAGGAGCTGGTCGAGCCGAAGTCCTGGTAGTAGACGAGCATCTTGCAGCGCGGGTGCCGCCGCACCCAGATCATCAGGCGTTCGATGTAGGCGGGGTCGTCGCCGCTGGAGACGCCGAACTCGGGCAGCGAGAAGGGCTTGGAGGAAAAGCGGTTGTAGAGCCCGGTCAGTGCTTTCCAGTCCTGGTTGTCGGAGTAGAAGTCGGTGCCGACCCAGTCGACGTACTCGTTGCCCGGGTAGAAATGCCGCGGCCGGTTGTGGGGCACGGTCGGCGAGCCTGCCGGCAGCGTGCTCCAGATCACCGCGATCGGCGCTTTTGGCAGCCCGCCGACGTCCGCTTGGAGCCGCGGCAGGCCCGCCTTCGCCAGGCGCGCGTCGATCTGCCTGCGCTTGCCGCCGCCGTGCAGGAGCACGTAGATGCGGCGCAGGGCAAGCTTGTACCAGCGCGGCTTGTGAGCCGCGTCGCGTGGTTCGCCGGCACAGCCGTAGGAGGCGTAGACGTTGATGCAGCGGTTGGGCTCGCCCAGCGGGCGGATGTAGGCGGGCATCTTCTTCGTCCAGAACAGCTTGTTTAGACGCAGCAGGTACTCGTCGCCCTCCCCCTTGGCGATTCCGCGCGGCGTGATCAGCTCGTGGCCGTCGCCGGAGTCGGCGGTGGTGATGTGCAGGACCGGCCGCGCTCGCGCCGTCTGCCAGCGTTCGATCGACTCCGGGAAGTCCGAGCCCCAGCTGCGAAAGCTCTCGATCAGCGCCGGGTGCTTGCGCAGGGCGACGCTGAAGCGACCGAAGTCGGCGGGGTCCCCCGTGTCGCTGATCCCGAAGAAGATCCTGTCTCCGCGGGGCAGCAGGGCTCCCGCCTGGGCCGCGCTCGCCATGGCGAGGCAAAGCGCGGTTGCGGTTAGTGCGGTTGAGATGGCTTTCAAGGTCCTACCCTGCATCCGAGCCTGATTCGACCGCGGGCTCCCACCTCCCTGCTCAGCCGGGCCCGCGAGTTTCGATCGAGCCAATCCGGGAAGGAAGCCGGTACCAACAACGGAGGAGGGAGTACCGATGGCTCAGGCGAAAACACGCGCCTCGACCAAACGTTCCGGGGGTTCGCGCAAACCCCAGGCGCGCTCACGAGGCTCAACTGGCAAATCGAGCAAAGCTGGGACGCAAACGAGATCGCAGACGTCGCGAAGCTCCTCGTCCAACGGCAGCGGCGGCATCGAGTCCGCCCGCCGGGCGGTCGAGGACAAGGCGAAGGACGCCGGGCACGCGGTCGGCAGCGCCGCGAGCAAGGCGAAGATCCCGCTTGTGGCTGGTGGTGCGGCGCTTGCCGGCGCCGCTGGGGGCCTCGCCCTTGGAACGCGCCACCGGCGTCGTCACGGCGCCTTCGGCATGGCGATGCCGCGGCGCCCCCAAGTGAAGGTCAGCTCGCGCGACCTCGCCAAGGTCGCGAAGGAGGTTGGCAGCGCGGGCGCGCAGGTGAGTCGCTTTGCCTCCGAGCTGCAGCAGGCTCGCGAAGCGAATGGCAGCAGGCGCCGCTCGCCGGTCGAGGTCGTCCTCGAGGGGCTCACCACGAGGCGCTAGCGCGTCTACTCGGTTCCTTCGAGGCGCGGGGACGCGCGCGCGGGAGGGCGCGACCCCTGACGCTTGGCGTCCGGTCGGGCCCCGACCATGTCCCCATGGCGTAACGCGCTCCCACATAGACCCTCGCGGACAAGTGAGATCCCAAGCAAACACACCGACCACCGTTGAAGCGAGCGGTGGAAAAGGGAAGGAGGATCACATGTCCCGTATAGATCTCGTCAAATTCTGCTACGTGGGTTACACCTGCTAGTTCCTGGAAAAACCCGTTCCTAGGGACCGAGGTTGTAGGTGGCAGTTGGCCAGACGAATACGCGAGCGAGTTAGAAAGGAGTCAGCCTTCGGACTGATTTAGCCCGGAGTCTGCGTGGGTCATGGAGAAGCGCAACCGCCTTCATAGGCGGGGGCAATCTCCGCCGCCAGACGGTTCGGGCGTCAACGCGGCGCGGGCTACGGCTGCCATCGCCCTGGTGACCGCGACCGTCGTCGTCGCACTGGTCCTGACCACCTCCCTGGGGCTGGGCAGGTCGCTGCTCGTTGCGATCGGCCTCTCGACGGCTCTACTCGCGGTACTCGCCGCCTGGGTTGGTCTCCGCACCGCCCTGGTCAACTACGAGGTGGCCAAGCTCAACCTGAAAGCCGCCCGCCGGTCGATGCGGGAGGGCGACGAGGAGGACTCAGGCTGCTGATCTGGCCTGAACGGACCCGCCCCCATGCGCCGCCGTCATCGCGAGCACTTCAGCTGCGTACTTGGCGATGAAGCTTGGGCCAACGCCGCGGATTGCGGCGAGACCCTCCTCGTTAGTGGGTCGCGAGGCGGCGATCGCGGCGAGCGTCGAGTTGTGGGCGACCGTGTAGGCGGGCTTTCCCTGCGCGGCTCTGAGGCGCCACGCCTTCAGCTCCTCGAAGAGTGGGCCGTCGGCCTCGGAAAACTCGGCTGGTGGTGCCGCGGCCGCCTTGGCACGCGGTGATCGCCGCACCGCGATCGTCTCCGGATCGGGAAGCCCGGTTCGCGGGTCGCAGACGTCGCAGCAGCGCCCGAGCGGCCGGCCGGCCTCGCCGTCGCCGAAGTGATCGAGCACGCTGCGCCGCCGGCAGCGATCGGAGTAGATGAACGACTTGATCGTGCGGTAGTCGCGCCAGCCCCGCTCGCGGGCGATCGCCAGGGCGGGATCGCCGTTGCGCTGTTCGTTGAAGCGGACCAGCCGTCCGAGGTCGGCTCGCATCGCCAGCAGCACCGCCCTCGCCGGCGCTCCATCGCGCCCTCCCCTGCCCGCCTCCTGGTAGTAGGCCTCGAGGCTGGTCGGGATCGCCATGTGCCAGACCGAGCGCACGTCCGCCTTGTCGACGCCCATGCCGAAAGCGTTGGTGGCGACGACGACGTCCTGCTCGCCGTCCATGAAGCGGCGTTGCGCGGCAGTGCGGTCCTCTGAATCCATTCCGGCGTGGTAGGCGAGCGCCCGCAAGCCGCCTTCGCGCAGCGCCAGGGCGACGTCCTCGGTGTCGCGCCGCGTGCCGCAGTAGACGATCGCCGGCCGGTTCGCAGCGTCCGCCAGCCCGGCCTCGAGTAGGGCGAGCCGCCGCGCCTTCGAGCCCTTGCCCTCGAGCCGCACCACGTCGAAGGAGAGGTTCGGTCGGTCGAAGCCGGAGCGCACCTGGAGCGGCTCGTGCAGGTCGAAGCGGGCGACGATCTCCGCCGCCACCGCCTTGGTGGCGGTCGCCGTGCAGGCCATCACCGTCGGCCGTCCCAGCCGCTCGGCGATCTCCGGCAGTCGCAGGTAGTCGGGCCTGAAGTCGTGCCCCCACTCCGAGACGCAGTGCGCCTCGTCGACCGCCAGCAGGTCCACCTCGCGCCGCCCCAGCGCGTCGAGGAAGACGGTCGAGGCGAAGCGCTCGGGCGAGCAGTAGACGATCCGCGCCGAGCCGTCGCGGACCCGATCGAGGGCGGCGCGGGCCGCCTCGGCGCTCATTCCGGAGGAGATCATCGCCACCGGATGACCGGACGCTGTCAGCCGCCGCCACTGGTCGTTCATCAGCGCGATCAGCGGGCTGACCACGATCGTCAGCTCCTCCGTCGCCAGGCCCGGCAGCTGGTAGCAGAGGCTCTTGCCGCCGCCCGTCGGCATCACGATCAGGGAGTCGCGCCCTTCCAGCGCTGCTTCCACCGCCTCGCGCTGCCCAGGCCGCCAGCTCTCGAACCCGAGCTCGCGCAGCAGCGTGTCTGCCCTCTTGCCTGCGGTGACCGTCATCGGTCACCGCAGGCTATGGGGCTCATCCGACGATCTGGGCTGGAACCTGCGACAACTTCTCGGCGAGAGCGTCAATCTTCTGCGCCAGCACCCGAGTGTCGGCCTGGCTCAGCTCGGTGTAGAGGACGAACCCGTCGCCGCGCCGGTAGGGGTCGAGCGAGCTGTAGACGTCTTCGAAGCCCTGCTCGATTTCCTTCGCCAATTTCCGTTCGTCGTCGGCGAGCAGCGGCTCGACGTTGGTGAAGGCGACTTCAGAGCCTTCCACGTTCGCCTGGAAGTCGACTAGGTCGATATGGGAGTAGCGCTCCTCCTCGCCGGTGATCTTCGTCGCCGACACCTCGGCGAGGAGCTCGTTCGCGCCGTTGGCGATCTGCGCCGCCTGCAGGTCGATGGTCTTGACCTTTGCGCGCAGCTCTTCGACGTCGGCGAGCAGCTTCTTGGCGACCGGCGCCATCCCCGCCGTCGTGCCTTCTTCCCAGAGCGCCTTCTCGATCCGGTGGAAGCCTTCGAATTTGCTCGGGGGGACGTCGTTGATGCGGGCGTCGATGCGGGGGTCGAGAGTGCCGAAGGACTCGGCCACCGGCTCGATCCGCTCGTAGGGGATGCGGGCCGGCGGGTACAGCGCCTTCGCCTTGGCGAGTTCGCCCGCGACGACCGCGGCGACGAAAGGCTTGGTCTTGCTCACCAGTTCGTCCGTGTTGCTCTCGACGAATAGGCGGTAGTTCTCGGCCGCAGCCTTTTCGCTTTTGCTTGCGTCGGCGGTGCTCAGCTCCCCGGTCACCGTCAGCGGCCCGCGGGTCGTCGTCCCGCCGGGACAGAAGAGCGTGTAGGTGCCACGATCGAGGCGAAGGGAGAAGCTGCCGGAGCGGCCTTCGGTGACGTTCTCGACCTCGCTGAGGATCGACTTGCCTTCCAGCAGCTCCAGCTCAGTCACTTCGCTGGTTCCTGTGTTTTCGACCTCGAAGGTGATCGGGCCCGCCGGCGCTTCGGCGGAGTGCGGTTCGCAGCCAGCGTCGGTCAGCTTGAACGAGAGCGTTGTCGTGCCGTTCGCTGCCTCATCGCCACTGCCACTGCTGCCGCCGCAGCCGCTGACGAGCAGGCCGATGAGGGCGACGCCGGCGGCAATCGCAACGATGCGGGCGGGGATTCGATTCATCGGGGAGACGGCTCCTTGTCTGAGTTCACTGGACGAGAGTTAGGGCACCCTAACAAGACTGGGAAACGAAATCGGAATGGCTCAGCCGAGCAGCGTTTCGCCTACGTATCCGCTGGAGCGAGCGCCCGGCGGCACCGCGAAGATCGCGCTGCCGACGTGCTTGATGTACTCGTTGAGCGCATCGGTTTCGCCGAGTCGGCGCTGGATCGCGACGAACTGGCGCTCCGGGTCGCGCTGGAAGCAGATGAAGAAGAGGCCGGCGTCGAGCTCGCCGAGACTCTGGTCGACCCCATCGGTGAAGGAGTAGCCGCGCCGCAGGATCCGCTCGCCGTCGTTGAAGGCGGCGGAGGCGAGGCGCACATGGGCGTCGGGCGCGATCACCGGCCGGCCGTTCCGTTTCGCCTCCAGGTCGAGCGGCTCGAACTCCTCGCTGCCGCCGAGCGGCGCACCCACGTACTTGTCGCGGCCGATCGTCTGCTCCTGGTCGGCGAGTGGCGAGCGGTCCCAGATCTCCAGCAGCATGCGGATGCGACGCGTGACCATGTAGGTGCCACCGCGCATCCAGGCCGGGCCTTCGCGCCCGACCCAGACGAAGCGGTCCATCGCCTCGGTGTCCTCGGCCTTGATGTTGACGGTGCCGTCCTTGAAGCCCATCAGGTTTCGCGGTGTCTCCTGGCTGCGGCTGGTGCTCGCGGTGCGGCCGAAGCCGAGCTGGGACCAGCGCATCACCACCGTGCCACGGCCGATCCGGGCCATGTTGCGCACGGCGTGGAAGGCGACCTGAGGATCGTCGGAGCAGGCCTGCACGCAGAGGTCGCCGCCGCTCTGCCTCGGGTCGAGCTCGTCGGCCGGGAGCGGCGGGATCTCGCGCAAAGCCGCGGGCTGGGTGCCCTGCAGGCGGAGCCCACGCCGTTCGAACAAGCTCGGGCCAAGGCCGAAGGTGACGGTGAGCCGCGAGGGCAGCAGGCCGACCGTCTCGCCGGTGTCGTCCGGCGGCGCGGGCTGGACTTCATTGGCGTCACCGACCATGTCCCCGGCGGTCATCTCCGCCGCCGCGCGCGACCACTCCTGCAGCAGCTCGCGCAGCTCGGAGCGGTCTTCGCTGACCAGGTCGAAGGCGGCGAAGTGGAGGCGGTCCTGGGCAGGGGTCGCGATCCCCGCCTGGTGCTCGCCGTAGAAGGGCACGCTGCCGGTGCCGTCGCTGGCGCTGGCCGCCTCGCTGCCGACGAGATAGCCCGCGGCGCCAGCGAGCCCGATGCCGGCGGCACCGGCGCCGGCCGAAGCCAAGAGCCGTCGTCTTGTGATCTCGGTCATTTGAGAGACAACGAAGCCGCTCTGGGGCGTCTTTCGCTTAGGGAAGCCAAGGCTCGTGCCACTGGCAGATGCCGCGGGTCAGCTTCTCCGCCTCCGGCGGCCCCCAGGTTCCGGGCTCGTAAGGGTGCACGGGACCCGGTTCCTCGAGCAGCGGCTGCACGATACGCCAGGTCTCCTCGACCGTGTCCTGGCGGGTGAAGAGCTGGTGGCGTCCGGCAATCGCGTCGTCGAGCAGTCGCTCGTAGGGCTCCGGCTCCTCGCCGGGAGCTTTCTCGAAGAGGACCTCGAGGTCGGCGGGCTCGAACGCCTCCTCGCCTGCCTGCTTGGCGAAGAGGCGCATGCGGGCGCCCGGCGTGGGCTCGATCCGCACCGTCATCCGGTTGGGGTCCGGCTGCTTGCCGGGGCCGACGCCGAGCCGCGGCGGGCGCTTGAAGACGACGCTCACCTCGCTGGACTTGGCCGGCATGCACTTGCCGGTGCGGATGAAGAAGGGGACCCCGCTCCAACGCCAGCTGTCGATCGCCAGCTCGACCGCGGCGAAGGTCTCGGTAGTCGAGTCCGGCGCCACGTCCCTGACGTCGCGGAAGCCCTCGTACTGGCCGCGCACGTAGCGCTCCGGGTCCGCTGTCCGCGTTGCCTTGAACAGTTCCAGCTTCTTGTCGCGGATCGAGTCGTGGTGGTTGCCGGTCGGCGGCCCCATTGCGACCAGCGCCAGCACCTGCAGGGCGTGGTTCTGGATCACGTCGCGCATCGCCCCGACCGCGTCGTAGAAGCGGCCCCGGTCCTCGACGCCGAAGTCCTCGGCGATCGTCATCTGCACGTGGGAGACGTGCTCGCGGTTCCAGACCGGCTCCAGCACCGAGTTGGCAAAGCGCAGGTAGGTGATGTCCATCACCGGCTCCTTGCCGAGGTAGTGGTCGATGCGCAGGATCTGCTTCTCGTCGAGGACTTCGCAGAGGTCGGCGTTGAGCGCTCGCGCCGATTCCAGGTCGTGCCCGAAAGGCTTCTCGATCACGACGTGGGCGTTCTCGGCGAGGCCCGCGTCGGCGAGGCCATGGACCACGGTGGAGAAGAGCGAGGGCGGGATCTCCAGGTAGAAGACGGGTCGCTTTGCCTCTCCGATCGCCTTGCGGACCTGCTCGAAGGTGGCGGCGTCGGCGTAGTCGCCCTGGACGTAGGAGATGCGGGCGGCGAGGCGGGCGAAGACGTCCTCGTCGGGATCCTCGACCGTCGCCGCGATCGCCTCGCGGGCGTGCTCGCGCAGCTGGTCGACGGTCCAGTCGTCGATCGCGACACCGACGATCGGGCAATTGAGCTTGCCCCGCTTCTCGAGCCGGTAGAGGGCACGGAAGGTCATCTTCTTCGCCAGGTCGCCGGTGATGCCGAAGATCGTCAGGACATCTGCCGGCTCGACCTGGCTTTTGGCGTCACTCGTCGCCATCGACCGCAGGCTATCCGTTGGCCATGTGGCCAAACATCGCCCGGCTTCCATAGGGTTACGTCATGGAGCTGGGAATGGTCGGGCTCGGCCGCATGGGCGCCAACATGGCGCGCCGGTTGATGCGCGACGGCCACCGCATCGTCGCCTACGACGTCAACCCAGACGCGGTCTCCGAGCTGGCCGGCGAGGGCGCTGAGGGGGCCTCCTCGCTGCAGGAGCTCGCCTCGAAGCTGAGCGCGCCACGCTCAGTCTGGGTGATGGTCCCGGCCGGCGAGATAACCGAGAAGACAATCGAGGATGTCGCCGCGACGCTGGACGCCGGTGACGCGATCGTCGATGGCGGCAACTCCTACTACCGCGACGACATCCGCCGCGCCGGAACCCTGCGGGAGAAGGGAATCGACTTCGTCGATTGCGGCACGAGCGGCGGGGTCTTCGGGCTCGATCGCGGCTACTGCCTGATGATCGGCGGTCCCGACGGCGCCGTGCAGCGACTCGACCCGATCTTCGCCTCGCTGGCACCGGGGGTCGAGTCCGCCGAGCGCACGCCCGGTCGCTCCGGTGACCCATCACCGTCGGAGAACGGCTACCTGCACTGCGGGCCCAACGGGGCCGGCCACTTCGTGAAGATGGTCCACAACGGGATCGAGTACGGGATCATGGCCGCCTACGCCGAGGGCCTAAACATCCTCGACAACGCCGACGCCGGCAAGGTCCAGCGTGAGGCCGATGCCGAGACCGCGCCGCTCGAGCAGCCCGAGTACTACCAGTACGACATCGACCTGCCCGAGGTCGCCGAGGTCTGGCGCCGCGGCAGCGTGATCGGCTCCTGGCTGCTCGACCTGACCGCTGCCGCGATGCAGGAATCGGCCGACCTCGCCGAGTTCACCGGGCGGGTCTCGGACTCGGGCGAGGGGCGCTGGACCTCGATCGCGGCGATCGACGAGGGGGTGCCGGCGCCTGTCCTCACCGCCGCCCTCTACGAGCGCTTCTCCTCGCGCGGCCTCGACGATTTCGGCGACAAGGTGCTCTCGGCGATGCGCAAGCAGTTCGGCGGCCACGACGAGAAGCCCTCCTAGGAGCGGGGGCGCCAGGTGGGGATCGATATCGAGGTCGTCGCCGACGAGAAGGCGGCGGCGCGGCGAGCGGCCGAGCTGGTCGCCGCGATCGGTGCGGAAGCCGTCGCCGAGCGCAACATGTTCTCGTTTGCGATGAGCGGTGGCCGCTCGCCCTGGGGGATGCTGGCTCTCCTGGGCGAGCAGGAGTCGATGCCCTGGGACAAGACCGAGCTGTTCCAGGTGGACGAGCGGATCGCTTCGCCCGGAAGCGAGGAACGCAATCTCACCCACATGGTCCTCGGCCTCTCGATGGAGCACCAGTCGACTCTGCGGCCGATGCCCGTCACCCAGCGTGATCTCGACGGTGCTGCACGGGACTACGAACGCACGTTGCCGAGCCCCCTCGACTGCGTCCATCTCGGTCTCGGGCCGGACGGCCACACCGCCTCGCTCGTCCCGGGCGATCCAGTGCTGGAGGTCGGGGATCGCCGCGTTGCCCTCACCGAGAACGCCTACCAGGGCCATCCCCGCATGACCCTCACCTACCCTGCCCTCAACGAAACCCGCCGGATCGTCTGGCTCGTCACCGGCCCCAAGAAGCGCGAGCCGCTGGCCCAGCTCCTTGCCGGCGACACCTCGATCCCGGCTGGGCGCGTGGAGAACGAGCACATGATCGTCGTCGCCGACGAAGCCGCCACACCCCAGTAGCTCGCTACCCAAGGGGGAGAGATTGCTCCTCTGTGGCCTCATGTGGAGGATGGCTGCCACCCAAGTCGACTTTGCGGTATTGCCTGCTGGCTATGCTCGGCCAATGGCCAAGGTCATGATCTCCATCCCCGACGCCCTGTTGGGCGCCCTCGATGCCGAGGTCACGCGGCGGAAGACCACCCGCAGCGCGCTGCTCCAAGACGCAGCTCGCCGCGAGCTCGGCCTGCTCCGTCGCGATCGCAACGCTCTGCTGGCCGATCTCGATGCGCTCAGCGCGACCTGGGACGGCCCCGTGGATGCAGCCGCGCTGGTGCGGGCCGACCGCCGCCGCGACGCGTGAGCGCCACTTCCTCAGCCGATGCCTGGGTGGTTGACGCGAGCATCGCCGTCAAGTGGTTCCTGCCAGCCGAGCGCGAGCCGGACGGTGAGCTCGCCCGCTCCCTGATCGGGCGCCTCGCGATGCGGACGACGACGCTCGCGGTACACGAGGTCGGCAACGTGCTCACGATCCACTCCGGCTGGTCGCCCGAGAAGATTGCCGCCGCCCTCGATCTCCTCATCGAGATCTGCGGCGATCCCCTCGAGCTGAGCCCGCGCGACCACCGCGCTGTCGCCGACCTCGCCCTTGCCCACGACCTCACCTTCTACGACGCTTCCTACGCGGCAATCGCTCGCTGCGTCGGCCGCCGCCTGCTCTCAGCCGATCGCGATCTGATCGCCCCGGGTTTGGCTGTTGGCCTGGGCTCCGTGCTCTAGATAAGCTGCGCTTTAAAAGGCTGTTAGCGAATTCGCTAACATACTCATATGCC
This sequence comes from uncultured Solirubrobacterales bacterium, assembly GCA_963843495.1. Classification (GTDB taxonomy): domain Bacteria; phylum Actinomycetota; class Thermoleophilia; order Solirubrobacterales; family 70-9; genus VRUE01. Next base: position 253,730 of record CAWJJX010000001.1, read on the forward strand.
CGCCAACAGCTCAAGCTCATTGGCAGCTTCGCCCGCTGCTTCGCTTGTTGAGGAGATACGGACTCGCAGTGGTCTTCGTCAGGCAGAGCTCGCTCGCCGGGCGGGTTTGCCTCGATCCGTGGTGAACGCCTACCTGCGCGGCCACCGGGAGCCAGGGGCAGACACGCTTGCCCGTCTGGCGACAGCGGGAGGGTTCGAGCTCCAGCTGACCCCGCGCAAGCCGCCGGTCGACCCTGAGCGGGCAAGTCGCATCCTCGTGGAAGTGCTGGAGCTTGCCGAGGCGCTTCCGTTCCGGCCGCGGCCAGACCTCGCCTATCCGCGCCTTTCGGAGCGAATCCGTCCCAGCGGGGCGTCTGGATGAGCAAGCTCGTCGACAAGCTTCACGCGATTCACGACGCGCTCACCGAGGCGGGCCTGTCCCATGCTTTTGGAGGCGCTGTTGCCCTGGCCTATTGCGTCGAAGAGCCCCGAGGTACCCGCGACCTCGACGTGAACATCTTTGTCGACGCCTCGAGGGCGAAGTCGGTGCTCGCCTCATTGCCCGACGAGGTCAGGGTACGAAAGCGGGATATCGCCGCCGTCGAACGGGATGGTCAGGCGCGCCTCGATTGGGATGGCACCCCCATCGATGTCTTCCTCAACAACCTTCCCCTTCACGAGGCGGTTGCCTCTGCGGTGGTGTGGGTGTCGCTCGAGGGTCGTGACGTCCCAGTGCTCGACTGTGCGTCGCTGGCGATCTTCAAGGCATTCTTCGACCGCACTAAGGATTGGGCCGACCTGGAGGAGATTGCCAGGGCGACGCCTGAGGACATCGAAGAGGCTGCCGCGACCATCTGCGATCTCGTGGGCGAGGACGACCCAGCAGTCAAGTGCCTCGAGGACCTGTTGGCGGCACAGCCCGGGGTGCGACGCTGACGGAAGCGCCTAGGCCGGGGCGATCGCCAGCGCGTGGTTGGAGACGATCATGCCGTCGGGGTCCCACTTGCGCTTGACCTCGAGCAGGCGGGCGCAGACCTCGGCGGGCAGGATCGCGTCGGCGTCGCAGGCGCGCTCGGCGAAGTTGAAGTAGCCGCCGTCGGCAGCCCAGGGCGCCATCGCCTCCGCGGTTGCGTCGAGGTGGGCATTGATCGCCTCGCGCGCCTCCGGCGACATCACCATGCCGATGCCAAAGAGGACGAACTGGGCGTCGAGGTGGGTGAGGGCGCCGCCGTTCGGATCGGGCCGGCTCAGCGCCCCGCCGAGCTGGCGGATCTCGGTGAGCAGCAGCGGCGAGCCCGAGTCCGGGCCGGCCATGCGCACGAAGGCCTCGATCGCCTCGTCTGAGAGTTCGCGCAGCGCCCGGTGGTGGCCGAGGCCCGGGACCGGGTTCTCGGGGTCCATGTGGATCCGGCAGAGGCCCTCGGCGGGAATCTGGTCGAAGGTGTCCATGATCGTCTCGCCGATCTCGCGCAACGGGGCGAAGGCGGCTTCTCCTGTATCCCGATCGCCGATGCAGGCGCCGTCGACCGTGAACAGCGGTCGGCCTCGGATCAGCTCGGGCACGTCGGGGAGCGGCGGCGGCGTGATGAAGCGGACCACTGAGGTGACGTCGTCGGATACGCCCGCCGCCCAATCGCGGTAGGCGAGGACGGCGTCTTCGCCCACCTCGGCGGGAAAGACGAGCGCACCGGCGTAGGCGTCGGGGACCGGCACCAGGTCGAGGTGCAGGGCCGTGACGATCGCGTAGCCGCCCCCGCCGCCGCGCAGAGCCCAGAAGAGGTCGGCGTCGTTCTCGGCGTCGACGGTGCGCGGCTCGCCGTCGGCGGCGACCAGCTCCACTGCCTGCACCCTGTTGCAGGCGAAGCCGTAGCGCCGGCTGAGCCAGCTGAGCCCGCCGCCGAGCGTGTAGCCGGTCACGCCGACGTCGGGGGAGGAGCCCGGCATCGAGCTGAGGCCGTGCTTCTGGGCCGCCTCGCTCAGCTCGAGGACGAGGACCCCCGCCTCGACCCGCGCCGTCCGCGCCTCCGGATCGACCTCGACGCCCCGCATTCGCTCAGTCTTGATCAGGATCGTCTCGTCGAGCGGCTCGAGCGGGACCGCCCCGTGCCCGGTGCTCTGACCGGCGACCCGCAGGTCGTTCTCGGCCGCGAAGCGAACGACCTTGGCCACATCCTCGGCGCTCTCGACGAAGGCGACCGCGTCGGGGCGCGGGTCGGCGGCGAGGTTCCAGGCGGCGCGCGCCTCGTCCCAGTCGGGGTCGCTCGGCGTCGCGATCCTGCCGGCGATCGACAGCTCGGTGAAGTCACTCATGGGGCCTCCTCGGGAAGTCAGCTGAAGTCCAGGTGTTCAACGGCACCCCTACCCCCAACCAGCACCGTGCTCACCATAGCCGGCGGGAAGAGGCCATGGGCGGCGACGCCAGGGTCCGCCTCGAGCCGGACGGCGAGCGCTGCCGGGTCGCCGATATCGCCGCGATAGTCGGCTATCACGCCGTCGTCGGGGCTGCGCGGGACGTCGCGCAGCTCGACCGAAGAGCCCAGTCGCGCCAGGGTGGAGCGCAGACCGAATGCGAACAGCTCCAGCGGCACGGGCGCGCTCAGCGCCTCCACCGGCTTGCTCGAGTCGGCGATCACGACGAAGCGCTCGGCAGCCGCCGCGACGATCTTCTCGCGCTGGTGGGCGCCGCCGCCGCCCTTGATTAGCCAGCCGTCGGGCGTCACTTGGTCGGTGCCGTCGATCGCGATATCGAGCTGCTCCAGCGCGTCGAACTCCTCGACCGGGACGCCCAGCTCCCGCGCCTGTTCCTCTGTGGCCACCGAGGTCGCGACGCAGCGGATGCCGCTCAGCTCGCGTGCGGCGATCGCGGGCAGCAGGTGGGCGACCGTCGAGCCGGTGCCGAGGCCGACCGTCATCCCGTCCTCGACCAGCTCCGCTGCGGCCTCGGCTGCGATTCGCTTCTCGGCTTCCGCGGCGCTCACCGGGGCGGACTCTATGCTCGCGACTAGATGGACGCGAGGATCTGGTTGACCGGCGCGGGCGGCGAGCCGCGGTCGGTGGCGCTCTCGGCCGAGCGCACCGTGGTGGGCCGCGATCCCGACGCCGACGTGTGGATCGACGACGAGGCCGTCTCCTGGAACCACCTGGAGATCGAGAGCCGGGGTGGTGTGCTGATGGCGACCGATCTCGACAGCAGCAACGGGACCACCCTCAACGGTGAGCCGCTCGACCGGCCCCGTCGCCTGCGCGACGGAGACGTCCTCCTCGTTGGCGGCCACCGGCTGGAAGTCTCCGATCCGATTCCCGGCCGGCGAGGCGGGACCGTGGCGACGACCGAGCCAGCGCAGCCGCTCAGCGAAGAGGAGCGGGCGACCGCGGTGGCGCTGGTCGCCCCCTACCGGAGCGAGGGCGCCTTTGCCGGTCGGCCGGCAACCCGGGCGGAGCTCGCCGAGGCGCTGCACGTGAGCGAGCGGACCGCCCAGCGCCGGCTCGACGCCCTCGCCGCCAAGCTCGACGTTCCCGGTGACGCCGGCCGGGAGCGCCCCCGCCTAATAGCCGCCCGCGTAATAGAGCTGGGCCTAGACCGCTAACCCCAAACCCGGCCGACGGGACCCAAAGTCGAGATATAGATCGCTTTGGGTCCCGTCGGGGGGGCGTAGAGGTGGCTCGGAGGGGGTCAGGGTTGGCTCGGTGGGTGACGCTGGTGGCGTTGGCGGGTACGGCTTGGCGTTCGAGCATCGGTTGAGCAAACGCAATCCACCCGAAAGGGGAGTCCAATGCTCAACCGAACGCTCATTGCCGCATTTCTGATCGCCCTCGCCGCCGCGGTGCCCTCGACGGCATCCGCCGCACCGAAGACCGGCGCGATCGTCTTCTCGATGGTCACCGTTGAGAAAGGCGGCGAAGTCGAAGGCAAAAAAGTCGACCCGAAAGCACCCGAAGGCGGGATCTACGCAGTCCGCGACCGCAGGCTCAACCAGCTGACCGAAGATCCGGCCGACGGCGAACCGTCGTTCTCCTCGGATGGGCGCACGATCGCCTTTACCCGGGGCGGTGACGTCTACGCGATGCGCGCCGACGGCTCCGGGCAACAGCGCCTCACCAGTGGGCCCGAGCTCGACGCACGGCCGCTGGTCGCTCCCAACGGCCGCTACGTGCTCTTCGAGCGCAGCTCGGTGACGGGCGCACCACGCGATCTCTACACCGTCGGGATCGGGGGAAGCGCCCTGCACCAGGTCACGTCCTCGACCGAAGACGATCACGAAGCGTCCTTCTCGCCGGATGGCCGCTCGATCGCCTTCGTTCGCAGCGGCAAAGACGCGAGTGGGTCAGCGGACGACATCTACACGGTGCGGCCTTCGGGCGCTCCCCAGGTCAGGCTCACACGTACGGCCCGGATCGACGAGTTCGCGCCGCGCCACCTCGGCAAGACGATCGTCTTCAGCCGCGGTCGCAGCGGCGAAGCGCCGAGCGCCTACGCCGACATCTACACGATGCGAGCCGATGGCTCGAAGGTTCACGAGCTGATCGCCGGCGCCGGCTCCGCCTACGTCGAGGATGCGACCGCGGGCGGTCGGGCGCTGCTTTTCCGGCGCGATCTGGGGCTCTGGGTTAAGCGGCTCGGAACCAAGGGTCGCAAGCTCGCTGAGCTCCCCGACCAGGCGCGGACCAACGGCGTCTTCTCGTCCGACGGCCGCAAGGTCGCCGTCTTCACCGAGCGGGATGAAGAAGAGTCGCTCTCGGTGATCGACGTCGCCAATGGTCGCAGCGAGTACACCGGGGTCTCGGGCGTCTCCAATGACCAAGTGACCACCACCATCGGTCCGGTCATCGCCTGGCAGCCGGTGCGGCGCTAGGACTCCCCCCGGCTCCAGCACGAAGGGCTCCCTCGAGGTCCGAGGGGGCCCTTCGTCGTTTTGCGGTTGTATAACCGCCGCGTGGGCGAACCTGCGATCGGCTCCACCCTCGCCGGCTACCGGATCGATGCGCTGATCGCCCGTGGTGGCATGGGCGTCGTCTACCGGGCGACCCACCTCAAGCTCGAACGCCCGGTCGCGCTCAAGGTGATCGCGCGCGATCTGGCCGAAAAAGAGGGCTTCCGCGAGCGCTTCCTGCGCGAGTCGCGCCTTGCCGCCCGCCTCGACCATCCCAGCGTCGTGCCGGTTTTCGATGCCCGCGAGGAGGAGGGGGAGCTGATCGTCGCCATGCGCCTGGTCGAAGGAGGCGACCTGCGCCGGCTGATCGATCGCGAGGGGCCGCTGGCGCCGGCCAGGGCGATCGGCCTGCTGGGCCAGGTCGCCGACGCGCTCGACGCGGCGCACGCCGCCGGCATCGTCCACCGCGACGTCAAGCCGCACAACATCCTGGTCGAAGGCGAACACGCCTACCTCTCCGATTTCGGCCTCGCCAAGGCCTTCGAGGGGACCAGTGCCGCGAGCGGCGCCTCGGTCGTCGGCACGGTCGAGTACATGGCGCCGGAGCAGTGGCGAGGCGGTCCCGCTGGTCCGGCGGCGGATGTCTACTCGCTCGGTTGCGTGCTCTACGAGGCGCTGACGGGCATCGTCCCCTACGCGCGCCGAGAATCGGACACCGAGCCCGAGATCCCAAAGGGAATCGAGGCGGTGATCGAACGGGCGGTGAGCAAGGACCCGGCGAGCCGGTACCGGACAGCAGGCGAGCTGGTCGCGGCTGCCGCGAGGCGCGAGGACGCGGCGCCCGCGGCGACGCGAGTGCTCTCGTCCGGGAGCGAGCTCGCGACCGCCCGCGTTGGGGCCCGGCGCGGCCTGCGCGATCGGATCGGCGGCCGCAGGCTGCAGTGGATTGGGGCCGGGGTCGCGGCGCTCGCCGGCGCGATCGGCCTGGGGATAGCACTGCTGGGCGGTGAAGAGGTCTCAGTCTCCTCGCCGATCCCGGTCGGCGGCGCGCCGCTGAGGCTGGCGACGGGCGAGGGCTCGGTTTGGGCGACCAGCCAGACCGACGGGACCCTCTCGCGGATCGACCCCGACACCCTCTCGCCGGTCGGTGAGCGACTCGAGCTCGGGGCCGGCATCTCGGGGGTCGCCGTCGGCGGCGGCTCGGTCTGGGTCTCAAGCCCCCGTGACGGCACCGTCCTGCGCGTCGACCCCGCTGGGAGTCGGGTGGTCGACCGGATCCCGGTCGGCGGGCGCCCGGGCCCGATCGCGTTCGGCGGCGGCAGGGTCTGGGTGGCCGACGAAGACGGCGCCGGCGTGACCGCCGTCAACGCGGCTGGCGGCCGGGTCTACAAGCGTGGGATCGCGCCGCACGCGGCGCCGTTGCGGCTCGCGGTGGGCGCGGGCGGGCTCTGGGTGAGCAGCGCCACGACCGGGGCGATTCGGCGCATCGACCTCGGTAGCGCCGTCGCCGCGGCGCCGATCCAGGTCGGCCGCGGGCCGGCGGGGATCACCGTCGGCCGCGGCTACGTCTGGGTTGCGAACAGCCGCTCGGCGACGGTCGCCCGCGTCGATCCCTCGATCAACGCCCGCCTTGGAGAACCGATTGAAGTCGGCGGCCGGCCCGGCGGCATCGACGCCGGCACCGACGTCGTCTGGGTCGCCAATGCGAGCGAAGGCAGCGTCAGCCGCATCGGACTGACCAGCGGCGAGATCGAGGGAGGCCCGATCTCCGTCGGGCCGAGCCCCGGTGCGGTAGTCGTCGGCGAGGAAGCCGTCTGGGTTGCCAACAACGGGGACGGCACCGTCACCCGCATCGAGCCGTGAGCTTCACCCGCCGACGGGACCCAAAGTAGAGATATAGATCGCTTTGGGGCCCATCGGCCCCTGGGAATAGGATCGGCGGGGAGTATGGGGCTCTCTGAGCGGGATATCGACCGGGTCTGCATCGACACGATCCGCACGCTCTCGATCGATGCGATCCAGAAGGCCAATTCCGGTCATCCCGGGACGCCGATGGCGCTCGCGCCGCTCGCCTACACGCTCTGGCAGCGCTTCCTGCGCTTCGATCCGGACGACCCGATCTGGCCCGGCCGCGACCGCTTCGTGCTCTCGGCCGGCCACGCCTCGATGCTGCTCTACTCGCTGCTTCACCTCGCCGGAGTGAAGGCGGTCGACCCCGACTACGAGGTCGTCGGCGAGCCTTCGGTCAGCCTCGACGACATCAAGCGCTTCCGCCAGCTCGATTCCCGCGCGCCGGGGCACCCGGAGTACCGCTGGACCTCAGGGGTCGAGACCACCACCGGCCCGCTGGGTCAGGGCGTCGCCACCTCGGTCGGGATGGCGATCGCCTCGAAGTGGCAGTCGGCGCGCTATGACCGGCCCGGCTTCGAGCTCTTCGAGTTCGATGTCTACGCGATCGCCGGCGACGGTTGCCTGATGGAGGGGGTCTCCAGCGAAGCCGCCTCGATCGCCGGCCACCTGAAGCTCGACAACCTCTGCTGGGTCTACGACAACAACCACATCACGATCGACGGCAAGACCGGGATCACCTACGACGACGACGTCGCCGCTCGCTTTATGGGGTACGGCTGGAACGTCACCAGGGTCGGCGACGCCAACGACACTGACCTGATCGCGACCGCCTTCGAGGAGTTCAGGGGCGAGGGCGAGCGCCCGACCCTGATCATCGTCGACAGCCACATCGGCTGGGGCTCGCCGCACAAGGTCGACACCCCCGCCGCCCACGGCGAGCCGCTCGGCGAGGAGGAGGTGCGTGAGACCAAGCGCGCCTACGGCTGGCCCGAGGACGCCCAGTTCCTCGTCCCCGACGGCGTGCGCGAGCGCTTCGCCGAAGGGATCGGCGCGCGTGGGGGAGAGCTTCGGGCGAAGTGGGAGCGCCGAGTGGCGGACTACGCGAAGGAGAATGCCGGCCTTGCCGAGGAGATCGAGGCGATGCAGAGGCGGGAGCTGCCCGAGGGCTGGGACGCCGAGATCCCGAGCTTCGACCCCGACGAAAAGGGGATCGCCACCCGCAAGGCCTCGCAGAAGGTCGAGAACGCGATCGGCGGGCGCCTGCCCTGGCTGCTCGCCGGCTCCGCCGACCTCACCGACTCGACCTCGGTGCGGCTGACCTTCGACGGCGCCGCGGACTTCGAGCCGGGCTCCTACGACGGGCGCCAGCTTCACTACGGCGTCCGCGAGCACGAGTCGGCGGCGATCTCCAACGGGCTCTCGCTCTCCAAGCTGCGCCCGCTCTGGTCGACCTACCTCACCTTCTCCGACTACGCTCGCCCGGCGATCCGGCTCTCGGCGCTGATGGAGCTGCCGGTGATCCATCTCTTCACCCACGACTCGATCGGCCTCGGCGAGGACGGCCCGACCCACCAGCCGGTCGAGCAGCTCGCCTCGCTGCGGGCGATCCCCGGCCTCGACGTGATCCGCCCCGGCGACGCAAACGAGGTCGCCGAGGCCTGGCGCGTCGCGCTCGACCGCACCCACCAGCCCGTCGCCCTCGTCCTCGCCCGTCAGGACGTGCCGGTCCTCGACCGTGATCGCTACGCCTCGGCCGAGGGCCTGCGCCGCGGCGGCTACGTGCTCGCCGATGCCAAGGGTGGCGATCCGGAGGCGATCCTGATCGCCACCGGCAGCGAGGTTGCCCTGGCGCTCTCCGCGCACGAGGAGCTGCGCGCCGACGGCATCCGCTCGCGCGTCGTCAGCCTCCCCTGCTGGGAGCTCTTCGACCGCCAGGACAAGGCCTACCGCGACGAGGTCCTGCCACCCGCGGTGACTGCCCGCGTCTCGGTCGAGGAGGCCTCGACCCTGGGCTGGGATCGCTACGTCGGTTCCGGCGGCGTCAAGATAGGGATGCATACCTTCGGCACCTCGGCCCCGCTGAAGGACGTTCAAACCAAGTTCGGCTTCACCCCCGGCCGGGTGGCCGAAGCCGCAAAGGAGCTGCTCTCATGAAGCCGACCGCGAAGCTGCACGAACTGGGTCAGAGCCTCTGGCTCGACAACATCACCCGCACGATGCTGGAGGACGGCACCCTCGCCCGTTACATCGATGAGCTCTCGGTCACCGGCCTCACCTCGAACCCGACGATCTTCGACAAGGCGATCTCCGGCGGCGAGGTCTACGACCAGCACATCATCGAGCTGAGCCAGAACGGCGATGAGCCCGAGGCGGTCTTCTTCGAGCTCGCGCTCGCAGACCTGCGCGACGCGACCGATCTCTTCCGCGGCGTGCACGAGCGGACCGCCGGCCTCGACGGCTTCTGCTCGCTCGAGGTCTCGCCGAAGCTGGCCGACGACACCGCGGCGACGATCGAGCAGGCGGTGCAGCTGCACGCGAGGGCCGCACGAGACAACCTCTACATCAAGATCCCCGGGACGACCGCGGGCCTGCCGGCGATCGAGGAGTCGATCTTCGCTGGGATCCCGATCAACGTCACCCTGCTCTTCTCGCGCGAGGACCATCTCGCTGCCGCCGATGCCTACATGAAGGGGATCGAACGGCGGATTGAGGCCGGGCTCAACCCGGACGTGCCCTCCGTGGCCTCGATCTTCATGAGCCGCTGGGACGTCGCCGTGAGCGGCGAAGTCCCCGACGAGCTCCACAACCGGCTCGGTCTCGCGATCGGCTTCCGGGCCTACCGCGCCTACCGCGAGCTGCTCGACTCGCAGCGAGTGCAGCGCCTGATGAACGAGGGCGCGCGACCGCAGCGGCTGCTCTGGGCGAGTACCGGGACGAAGGACCCAGAAGCCTCCGACGTCCTCTACATCGAGGGCTTCGCCTCGCCGTTCACGGTCAACACGATGCCCGAGCCGACCCTGCACGCCTTCGCCGACCACGGCGAGGTCGGCGACCTCGTCCCGCCGGACGGCGGCGACTGCGAGGAGGTCCTCGCCGAGTTCGGCAAGGCCGGGATCGACGTCGACGCCCTGGCGGAGCGGCTTCAGCGTGAGGGCAAGGAGGCCTTCGTCAAGTCCTGGAACGACATGCTCGACTCGATCGAGTCCAAGCGCGGAGCGCTGACCGGGTGAGCGAGGGCGAGGCCCCCGCGCTGCGCCGGCTGCCCGGCTGGCAGGCGCTCGAGAAGCACTTCGCCGAGATTCGCGACAGGCACCTGCGCGACCTCTTCGCCGCCGATCCGCAGCGTGGCGAGCGCCTCGTCGCCGACGGCGCCGGTCTGCACCTCGACTTCTCCAAGAACCGGATCACCGACGAGACGGTGATGCTGCTCGGCCAGCTCGCCCGCGAGTGCGGGGTGGAGGAGCGCCGCGCAGCGATGTTCGCCGGTGAGCACATCAACGTCTCCGAGGACCGCGCCGTGCTGCACGTGGCGCTGCGGATGCCGCGCGGACGCTCGCTGATCGTCGACGGCGTCGATGTGGTCAAGGAGGTGCACGAGACACTCGACCGGATGGCCTCCTTCGTCGAGCGCGTCCACTCCGGCGAGTGGACGGGGCACACCGGCAAGCCAATCCGCAACGTCGTCAACGTCGGCATCGGCGGCTCCGACCTCGGCCCGGTGATGGCCTACGAGGCGTTGCGCCACTACTCCCGCCGGGAGATGACGTTTCGCTTCGTCTCCAACGTCGACGGCACCGATTTCGCCGAGTCAACCCGCGACCTCAACCCCGAGGAGACGCTCTTCGTCATCTCCTCCAAGACCTTCACGACGCTGGAGACGATGACCAACGCCCACACCGCGCGCGAGTGGTCGCTGGCGGGTCTCGGTGGCGAGGAGGCGGCGGTCGCCAAGCACTTCGTAGCCGTCTCGACCAATGCCGAGGAGGTGGCGAAGTTCGGCATCGACACCGACAACATGTTCGGCTTCTGGGAGTGGGTGGGAGGCCGCTACTCGATGGACTCGGCGATCGGCCTCTCGACCATGCTCGCGATCGGCCCGGCCCGCTTCGAGGAGATGCTGGGCGGCTTCCACGCGATGGACGAGCACTTCCGCGAGGCGGCGCTGGCCGAGAACCTGCCGGCGCTGATCGGCCTCTTGTCTGTGTGGTACGGCGACTTCTTCGACGCCCAGACCTGTGGCGTCTTCCCCTACGACCAGTACCTGCACCGCTTCCCGGCCTACCTGCAGCAGCTGACGATGGAGTCCAACGGCAAGCACGTCACCCTCGACGGTGCCCGGGTCGACTACGACACTGGGGCGATCTTCTGGGGGGAGCCCGGAACCAATGGCCAGCACTCCTTCTACCAGCTGATTCACCAGGGCACGCGGCTGATCCCCTGCGACTTCATCGGCTTCTTCCACTCGAACAACCCGCTCGGCCGCCACCACGACCTTTTGATGTCGAACGTCTTCGCCCAGAGCGAGGCGCTCGCCTTCGGCAAGACGCCCGAGCAGGTGCGGGCTGAGGGCACGCCGGAGGCGATCGTGCCGCACCGGGTGATGGAGGGCAACCGCCCTTCCAACACGATCCTCGCCGAGCGCCTCGACCCGCACACGCTGGGAACCCTCGTCGCCCTCTACGAGCACAGCGTCTTCACCCAGGGCGCGATCTGGGGCATCGACTCCTTCGACCAGTGGGGGGTCGAGCTGGGCAAGGCGCTGGCGGTGGCGATCATTCCCGAGCTGGAGGCCCCCGAGGAGCCGGAGCTCTCCCACGACAGCTCGACCAACGCGCTGATCCGCCGCTACCGCCAGGCGAGGCGCGCCGAGTAGGGCATGCCGCCGCTCGACGCCCTCCCGTTCGCGGCGTCGGAGTCCAACCTGCTCGCCGCGCGCGAGTTGATGGCGTTCACCCTCGCCTTCCACATCGTCCTCGCCTGCATCGGCGTCGCCCTGCCGGCGATCATCCTCACCGCCAACTGGCTCGGGCTGAGGCGCAACGACGAGGACGCGATGCGGCTGGCACGGCGATGGTCGAAGGCGATGGCCGTTACCTTCGCGGTCGGCGCCGTCACCGGCACCGTGCTCAGCTTCGAGTTCGGCCTGCTCTGGCCCCGCTTCATGGAGCGCTTCGGCGACGCCTTCGGCATCGCCTTCGCCATCGAGGGCATCTTCTTCTTCACCGAGGCGATCTTCCTGGCGATCTACATCTACGGCTGGCAGCGGCTCAGCGGCTGGGCGCACTTCTGGTCGGGGGTGCCGATGGTGATCACAGGGATCGGCGGCGCCTTCTCGGTGGTCACCGCCAACGCCTGGATGAACCAGCCGCAGGGCTTCGTCCTCGATGCTGCCGGCAAGGTGACCGAGACCGAACCGCTGAAGGTGCTCTTCAACCCGGCCACCGGCTACGAGGTGCCGCACATGATCCTCGCCGCCTACATGGTCGCCGGCTTCCTCGTCGCCTCGATCTACGCGGTCGGGATGCTGCGTGGCCGGCGCGACCGCCTGCACCGGCTCGGCCTGCTGATCCCGCTCACGATCGCCTGTGTCGCCACCCCGATCCAGCTCTTCGTCGGCGATACGGCGGCGCGCGAAATCGCCGATCACCAGCCGGCGAAGTTCGCGGCAATGGAGTGCATCCAGGAAACAGGTCCCGATCAGACCGAGTACATCGGCGGCATCTGCACCGACGACGGGGTGACGGGGGCGATTCCCATTCCCGGGCTCGACTCCTTCCTCGTCGGCTTCAGCCGCGACACGGTGGTGACGGGCCTCGACCAGATCCCTGATGACGAGGAGCCTCCGGCAAACACCCTTCTCCACCTCTCCTTCGACGCGATGGTCGGGATCGGCACCGCCCTCCTGGGCCTCGCCGCATGGCTCGCGTTCGTCTGGTGGCGCCGCCGCGACATCCCGCGCACCCCCTGGTTCCTGCGCGCCGTTGCCGCCTCGGGTGTCGCCGCGATCGTCGCGCTCTGGTGCGGCTGGATCGTCACCGAGGTCGGCCGCCAGCCCTGGATCGTGCAGGGGTACATGCGCACCTCCGAAGCGGTGACCGAGGCCGAGGGGATCTGGTTTGCCTTCGCCGCCGTCCTCGTGCTCTACGGGGCGCTCGGCACGATTGCGGTGCTGGTGCTGCGCTCGATGTCGCGTCGCTGGCGCGAGGAGGGGGAGGGGACCGAGGCGGAAACGCCGTATGGGCCGCCCACCGAGGTGACCCGATGACCAGGGCCGACCTCGCCGCGGCGATCCTCTGGACCGGCGCCACGCTCTACGCGGTCTTCGGCGGCGCCGACTTCGGCGGTGGCCTCTGGGACCTGATCGCCGGCGACGCCGAGAAGGGCGAGCGGCCCCGGGCGCGTATTCAGCGCTCGCTGACCCCCGTCTGGGAGGCCAACCACGTCTGGCTCATCTTCATCCTCGTGGTCCTCTGGACCGCCTTCCCCGAGGCGTTCGGGGCGCTGATGTCAACCCTCTACGTGCCGCTTGCCCTAGCCGCCTTAGGGATCGTCCTTCGCGGCGCCGGCTTCGCCTTCCGCAAGTCGATCCACTCGCTGCCGGCGCGTCGAGCGATGGGCGCCACCTTCGCCCTCTCCTCCGTCCTCACCCCGTTCTTCATGGGCACGGTGGTCGGCGCAGTGGCGGCGGGCAACGTGCCCGCCCAAGGGAACGGCGACGCTTTCTCCAGCTGGTTGGCGCCGTTGCCCCTGCTGACCGGAGCGCTCTTCGTCGCCACCGGTGCCTACCTCGCCGCCGTCTTCCTCATCGCCGACTCCCGGCGAGACGGCGACGCCGAGATGGAGGACTACTTCGCCCGGCGCGCTCTCCTCGCCGGCCTCTGCACCGGTGCTCTCGCCGTGGCCGGGCTTTTCGTCCTTCATGCCGATGCCCGCTACGCCTTCGATCGGCTCGTCGCCGAGGGGTTGCCGCTCATGATCCTCTCGGCGGGCTGCGGGGCCGCTGTCCTGGCGATGCTGACAAGGGGGAGGCGGCGCGGCCTGCGCCCGCTCGCGATCGGTGCGGTCGCCGCCGTGATCTGGGGCTGGGGCGTCGCCCAGTTCCCCTACCTGCTTCCCACCTCGCTGAAGATCACCCAATCGGCGGCACCGCCGGAGACCCTCGCCGCCGTGATCGTCGTCTTCATCGTCGCCGCGATCGTCGTCCTGCCCGCCCTCGGCCTCCTCTACTGGCTCAGCCAGCGGGAGCTAGTCGGTGAGTGAGGCCACCGGGATCCGCGCCGTCCTCTTCGACATCGACGGCACCCTCCTCGTCACCGGTGGTGCCGGCGGCGTCGCCTGGCAGCGCGCCTTCGAGGAGCTGTACGGGGTGGAGGCGAATGTCGCCGAGCACACCGACGCCGGGATGACCGATCCCGAGATCGCCGCGATCGTCTTCCGCGAGGTGGTGGGTCGCGAAGGCTCGCCGGAAGAACGTTCGAAGGCGATCGGCTGCTACCTCAAGCACCTGCCCGAGGCGGTCGAGGAATCGGTGGGCTACCGGGTTATGCCGGGCATCGAGGGGCTGCTGGCGCGCCTGATCGACGACGGCCTGCTGCTCGGGCTGGTCACCGGGAACATCGAGGCCGCCGCCCACATCAAGCTCGCCCGCGCCGGCTTCAACCGCTTCTTCAGCTTCGGCGGCTATGGGTCCGACTCGCCCGACCGCACCGAGGTGACCAAGGCCGCGCTGCGTCGCGGCGCCCTGGTCTCCGGCGGGAATCTCGCCGACGGTGCCTGCATCGCCGTCGGCGACACCCCGCGAGACGTCAAGGCGGGCCACGGAGCCGGCCTCTCGGTGGTCGGCGTCGCCACAGGCAGCTACAGCGCCGCGCAGCTGCGCGAGGCGGGGGCGGATGTCGCGCTCGACTCGGTCGAGCGCGGTTTCCCCGCCTGAGCCTCGGGCACGGCTCGCCCCTGGCCTTAGTCACATCTTTGGCAATAACCCTTGCCGACCCATTTCGCCGTGCGTAGCGTGCCCGGTTCGCAATCGCCGTCCTCGTTGGCGGCGCGACACCATGTATTCGGGACATACCGCAGGGGGATGCGTGGAGGATCATCACGGACTGACCGGCAGGGCAGCGCTGCTCGTCTCGCTGGCTGGGCTCGTGCTCCTCACGCTCGCGCCGGGTGCTCGGGGAGCGACGTTTGAGATCGTCCCCGGCAGCTTTCAGGTGCGGGCGCTCGACGCCGAAGGGAACCCGGAGACCCGCGCTGGCTCCCACCCCGATCTGCTCGGCATCGATTTCGCCCTTGAATTCGAAGGCACGTCCCCGAGGAACACCGACTTCGACTTGCCGGCGGGCCTCGGCGGCAGCTCCCGAGCTGTTCCACAGTGCCCCAGACAGGCCTTCGATGCGGGCGAGGAATGCCCGGCCGAGAGCCAGGTGGGCGAGTCGGAGTTCCGTTTCGCCGACGGGCAGGAAATACAGCTCCCCATCTTCCAGCTGGAGCCCGCACCGGGGGAGATCGTCGCCTTCGGCTCGAAATCCGGCGTAGGGGTCCCTTTTACGCTCGAACTGCGCCCAGACGACTTCGGCGTCACGCTTTCAACCGAAAATCCTGAACAGGCCGAGGCCGCGATCAGCGAAGGGCACATCGAGCTCTGGGGCGTGCCGGCGGACCACCAACAGGGGACGGGGATCCCACGTCGCCCGCTGCTCACCCTCCCTCCGTACTGCGGCCCAGCTGAGTTCACCTTCCGCACCCGGTCCTGGCAGGAAGATGCCCCGTGGCTCAGCGCGAGCGCCGCGATTGGCCCTCTCGAAGGCTGCGCGGATCTGGAATTCGATCCCCGGCTCCGCATGCGCTTCGACAACCCGCTGGCCGACGCCCCGACTGGGCTGCAGTTGGAAGTGACCATGCCCGAAGGGGAAGACGCCGAAGCACTGGCCAACGCCCAGCTGAGGAACGCGATGATCGAGTTGCCGGCGGGGTTGGCCATCTCGCCGGCCGGCGCCGGACAGCTCGCCCCCTGCACCGACGCGCAGTTCGCCCCCGACAGCAGTGGGCCCGCACTCTGTCCCCCCTCCGCGCAGGTCGGGTCCGTCGAGCTCTCCTCGCCGATCCTGAGCGAGCCGCTCGACGGCGCCATCTACCTCGGCGAGGAACACCCGGAGGAGCGCTTTCGCGTGCTGGTCGCCGTGCCGGTCCCTGGTGCCATGCTCAAGTTCGCCGCCGCCCTTCGTCCAGACCCAGGCACTGGCCGTCTGGCTGCGACCCTGGAAAACCTTCCCCAGATCGCGATCGATCGGCTCAGCCTGAACCTGAACGGAGGAGCCCGTGCGCTGCTTGCATCCCCTCTCGATTGTGGGCCCGCAATTGCCCGCGGCAGGTTCGAGCCCTACGGCGGCGGAGCCCCGGCTGCGTCCGCCACTTCGGTCCATGTGGCGCCCAGGAGCACCGCCTGGCCCTGTCCCGGCCCGGGCCCGTTCGAACCCCAGTTCTTCACCCGGAGCTCGAGCTCCCGCGCTGGGCAACTCACCACCTTCACGACGACGCTTCAACGCCGCGACGGCGAACAGCTTCCTCGCCGCTTCTCCGTCACTCTTCCGGCAGGGCTAAGCGCCTCGCTCGGTGCGGTCCGGCCCTGCGAGAATCCGGACGCCGAGGCAAGCCGGTGTCCTGCCGCCAGTCGAATCGGCGGGGCTGTGGCGGAGGTGGGCTCCGGGTCTCAGCCACTGACGTTGCCCGGTGACATGTATGTCACCGGGCCCTATGCGAAGGCGCCCTTCGGCCTGCTGATGGCGTTTCGCGCAGCGATCGGTCAGTTCGACCTCGGGACGATGGCCGTACGCGCCCGCGCCGATTTCGACCGGCGCACAGGCAGGGTCATCGTCTCCGTCGACCGCTTGCCCGAAGCGATCGAAGGAATCCCCCTCCGGTTCCAAGCGATGGAGCTGAACCTCGATCGAGTGGGGCTGATTCGCAACCCGACCTCTTGCGGTCGCAAGGGCGTCGACGCCTCGATCGAATCCCAACGGGGGGTCTCGATTGGGCTGAGCACCGACCTGGATGTGCGTGGCTGCGCCCGCCTCCGCTTCCGGCCCCGGATCAGGATCGCGCTCGATTCCCCCGCTGGCCGCGACCAGGGCACGCGCATGCTCGTCTCGGCTCGCTCGCGTGCCGGGGAAGCCAACATGCGCTCGCTGCGGATCTCCTTCCCGCCCTTGTTCAAGATTCAGACCGGGGGCTTGAAGGAGATCTGCTCCAGGCCTGACGCGGCGATCGGCGCCTGCCCCGAGGGCTCCCGCATCGGCAGCGTTATCGCAAGGACCCCCATGATGGGCAAGCCGCTCAGGGGCGCCATTCACATCGTCCAGCCCAACGGGGATGGCCAGCCCGACCTGGGGCTTACCCTCGCCGCAGACGGAGTTCGCTTCGACCTGCGCGGCCATACGGCCCTACGACACGGCCGTCTGGTCACGAACCTGGCGAGGCTGCCTGACATCGCGCTCTCCTCCATGACCATGCGACTGGGGAGCGGGGGCAACGGGGCGTTTGCCCTCACCGGTGACCTCTGCGCCGGTGGCCGGCCGAAGCCGCTCTTCGCTGCGATGAGGGCCAGCAGCCAGAGCGGTGCGCGGTTGGAGAGGCGCCTGCCGGTGCACACCATGGCTCGCTGCGAGACAGCCCTCGAGCTGGCGGCAAGGCCTTGAGCAGGATCATCCACTTCGCGACGAGGCGTGCCCGCCTGGTCGCGGCGATCTGGGTCGTTCTCGTTGCAATCTTGGCGCTGGTCGGCCGCGACCTGGAAAAGGAGCTGACCATCCACTCGTTCTCCATCGACGGGACCGCGAGCGCCCGCGCACACGAAATCGCCGAGCGCGAGTTCGACAGCGGGGAAGACACCGTCGTGATGCTGCGTGGGCCGAGCGCCGCCGTGGAGCGACAGGGGCGCAGCCTGGAACGACGTCTCCTCGCTTCGCCGAATACGCAGGTGATCTCGCCGTGGGGAGGTGGCGCCGCTCTCCTCGGGCTGCGCCCGCGACCGAATGTCGCGGCGCTGGTCGTACGCGTCGAAGGCAACGTGGTCGAGACTCTCGCCCCCGTCAGGAGGGCGGTCGACGCGAGCGTTGGTGGGCCCGTCCACGCCACCGTCGCCGGCTTCCCGGCGATCGTCGAGTCGATGCGCGATGCGGCCACCGAAGCGGGCAAACTCGGCGAGTTGGTCGCCATGCCGGTCCTGCTGGTCGTTCTGCTGTTCGTCTTCAGGTCGGTGCTCGCCGCGATAATGCCCATCGTCGTGGGTGGTGCTGTGGTCGCCGCGGGACGCGGCATCGTGAGCCTGCTCCACGGCTTCGTCGAGATCGATCTCTCCGCCGTTGCCCTGGTCGGAATGTTGGGTTTGGCACTCGGCGTCGACTACTCCTTGTTGGTCGTTGCCCGGTTCAGGGAGGAGCGCCGTTCGGCCGACCTTCACGAAGCCGTGGAGAAGACCGTGGCTGCAACCGCCCGGTCGATCCTGCCGGCGGGTTGCGGCCTGATCATGGCGATGGGGGCGGCAGGGCTTGCTCTGCCGGGCGAAATCGCGACGGTGGCATCGATCACGGTGATCACCGTCGCCGTTCTGAGCATGCTCTCCGCCATCTGCGTCGTTCCCGCACTGCTGACGTTGTTCGGTGAGCACCTGGATCGCTGGTCATTGCCGCGGCGTGACGGTGCGCGCCCGGGGCGGCAAGAATGGTCACGACGTCTCGCCGGTCAGCCCCGCGCGGTGGTCTCGATCTTGGTTGGGATGGCGATCCTCGCGGGCTTTGCGTTTACGCTGAAGACAAACCTCGCCAGCGTCGCCTTTCTGCCCCCCGGCAGCGCGGGTCGCGTGCAGCAGGAAGAAGTCCAGCGCACGCTGGGGGCTGGCTGGGTCGCCCCGATGGAAGTGATCATGGAAGGTCGCGGGCAGCCAGTGACCTCGGCTGATCGTCTCCATGCGCTGGCCGAGTTCCAGCGCCGAGTCGAACGGGACCCCGGGGTGAAGGCGGTCGCTGGCTTTGCCCAGATCGAGCGCGGGACCAGCCAGCTGAACGGAATCGAGGGCCAGTTGGCCGATCAGGAACGCGGCTTGGATCGGCTCGAAACCGGAATCTCACGCCTCGGTCGAGGAGCGAAACTGAACACCAACGGCCTGCGTCAGGCGGCTCAGGGCTCGGGCGCGCTCGATTCGGGCCTCGGCCTCGCCGGGGCCGGGGCCGGGGCGCTGGCGGGTGGCTTGACCAAGACCAGCGCCGGGTCCGGTCAGCTGACCAGCGGCCTTGGTCGCGTCGGCGAGGGCAGCGGTCAGCTATCGGACGGAGCTGTGAGGGCGAGCACCGGTGCCGGCAAGCTCGCCGATGGACTCGCGAAGGCGCAAGAGCAGACGGGCGAAATCGTCGGCACCGCCGGCCTCTTCGCCAACGCGATGCGCTCTGGCGAAGACCGCCTCGACGAGCTTTATGGCCCTGTAGACAATGCGGAATCGCAGCTGGTCACGGCTTGGCAAGCGCTTCGCCGGATGACGACTGGCCGCACGGACCCCGAATACGCGGCGGCGCTGCGTGCGGTGGAAGACGCAAGCCGCAACCTCACTGGCGTCGATCCCGTGACGGGTGAGCAAGCCGATCCCTCCTTTGCCGGGGTCGAGACGGGTCTCGAACGGGCGGACGGGCAGTTTGGGGTTGGTAGTTACCTCGCGGAGAGGCTCGACAAGAGCGGCCGCCAGGCGAGCAGCGGGATGCGCAAGCTCGCGCGGGCTTCAGCCCGGCTCGACGGTGGCCTTCGCCGTCTGGCCAGCGGGAGCCGTCGCATCTCCGGTGGCATCGCTGCGCTCGCCGATGGCAGCGAGCGCCTCTCCCCGGCGATGGAGAAGCTGAGCGATGGTGCCGAACGCCTCGCAGGAGGGCTGGGGCAGCTGGAGTCAGGTGCGGGCCAGCTTGCGAACGGGTTGAGCGTTGGGGCGGAGAAGTCCAAGTTGCTTAGCGGCGGTCTCGGTCGCATTGGCTCCGGCCTGAAAGAGGGCGGGCGGGGCGACCCAGGGGCCCCCCAGCTGAGCGAGCTGAAGCGGCGCTCCCCCGGCCTTTTCAGCTCGCCTTACTTCACGCTGGCCAGCCTCGACGGGAGCAGTCCGGAGCAGCGCAGCCAGCTGACCTCCCTGCTCAACATCGATCGTGGTGGCTCGAACGCGAGAATGCTCGTGATTCCCCGCGATCCCCCGTCGAGCGCCGCGTCGCAGGAAGTCAAGGACCGCCTCGAAGAGGATGCCGATGCGCTCGCTCGCGAAACTGGCACAGAGGTCGTGGTCGGTGGGGTCGGCCCATTGGCGATGGACGCCAACCGTGAGTTTCAAGATCAGGCGCCGCTGATGCGTGTTCTGCTCTCGCTCATCAGCCTGATCGTCTTGATACCGGTGCTGCGCTCGCTGACGATCCCGATCCTCGCTGCGCTGATAAACCTGCTCGCCGTGACCGCGAGCTTCGGGTTGCTTGCCCTGATCTTCAACCACTCTCTTCTGGGGGGTCCAGGCTACATCGACGCAACCGTGGTCCCCGCAGCGATGATCGTGATGTTCGGCTTGGCGATCGACTACGAGGTGTTCGTCTTCGCGCGGATGCGCGAGGAGTACCTGCGCTCCGGCTCGACCAAGGTCGCGATCGAGAAGGGGCTCGACCACACCGCCAGCGTCGTCACTGGCGCGGCGACGATCATGATCGCCGTCTTTCTGGCCTTCTCGATCTCAGAGTTCATGCAGATCCGCAACTTCGGCGTGGCGCAGGCGATCGCGGTGGCCATCGATGCCTTCATCGTCAGGCTGATCATTATCCCCGCCCTGATGGGGCGTCTGGGGAAGTGGTGCTGGTGGATGCCGCGCTGGCTCGACCGGTTGTTGCCGGGGCGCTCGGCATATGCGGTCGTGTCGCCGAGCGCCCGCCCCGCTGACTAGCGCATCTCAAACGCTAAGCAGACGCTCTCTCGCACGTCGGGCGTAAGGCTGAAGCGCGCCGCCGGCCGCCCGCCCGTCTCACCGTCGCTGACGCCGGGCCGTGCCTTGATCACCCCAACCGCCTCGAGGGCCTCGAGGTGCCGGCGCAGCGTTTGGTAGCTGGCCGGGCTGCGGAGCGCGAGCTCGGTCGCCGTGGCATCCGGGACCTCGCTCAGCGAGCGGAGGATCTGCAGGCGCACGGGGTCGGCGATGACGTCCAGCCAGTGCGGTCGTCGCGGCGCGCGCGGAAGCGTTCCAACAGCTGCGCTCATCCCCTCCGATTCCTCCCGAGATCGTGATGGCGGGCCTCTCGCCGAAAGTAGCTCCTCCATGCCTGGGCCAGGCGTAGCTGTGATTAAGGAACGTCACTACGCGCATCACTACGGCCGCCGCCTGAAGCGGGGTACGTCAGGCGAGGCAGCAGCGAGCCTGGTAGATCGAGAGGAAGCCGGTCTCGAAGCCGCGGCGCGCCATGCGCAGGTAGAGGCGCCAGACCCGTACCCGTTCGGGGCCGGCGAGGCGGAGCGCTTCCTCCAGGTTCTCGTCGAGTCGCCGCGCCCAGTGGCGCAGGGTCTCGGCGTAATCGGCGCCGAACTCCTCGACGTGGCGGGTGACGAAGCCGGCTCGCTCCAGCGCCAGCAGGACGCGGGAGAGGTGCAGGGGCTCGGCATCCGGAAAGACGTAGCGCTCCGAGAAAGGGCCGCTCTCGGGATCGGTGTGGCGCAGCCGGGCGATGCCGTGGTTGAGCAGCCGGCCGCCCGGTCCCAGCAGGCTGGCGAGGGTTCGGGCGTAGACGTCGATCTGGGCCTCGCCGACGTGCTCGACCATGCCGATGCTGGCGATCGCATCGAAGCGCTCGCCGACGAGGTCGCGGTAGTCCATCACCCTGATCTCGACCCGGTCGCCGACCCCTGCGGCCTCGGCGCGCTGGCGGGCGAGCTCCGCCTGTGGCCCCGAGAGCGTGATGCCGAGGACCCGGGCCCCGTGGCGGGTTGCCGCCCAGATCGGGAAGCTGCCCCAGCCGCAGCCGACGTCGAGAACCCGCTCGCCCTCTTTCAGGGCAAGCTTGCGGGCGACGGTCTCCAGCTTCTCCTCCTGCGCCGCCTCCAGCGTCTCCGCTCCGCGCGAGAAGATCGCGCAGCTGTAGGTCATCGAGTCGTCGAGGAAGAGCGAGAAGAACTCGTTGGAGACGTCGTAGTGGTGGCGCACCGCCTCCGCGTCTCGCTCCTTGGTGTGGCGGTGTCCCCTTGGGCGCAGCTCGGCCGCGGGCCGGCGGGGTGGGCGGGAAAGGCCGGCGGCGCGCGCGGCGGCAATCACCAGCCGCCCTTTGTCACCGCCCTCGAGCGGTGGCGGCTGCCAGCTGTCGAGCAGCTCGATCACCGCGTCGATGTCGTCCACCTCGATCTCGCCGCTGACGTAGGCGCGGCCGAGGCCGAGCTGCCCTGGTGCCCGCAGGGCGTGGGCGGCGGCGCGGGGCGAGCGCACGAAGAACGTTGGCCCGTCACCGTTCGTGGCTGGCAGGCAGGTCCCATCCCAGAACTCCACCGCGAATGGGCGCCGGGGGATGCGAGCCTCGATCTCGCGGCGGAGCGGTGCGGTGCTCGAGAAGGCCATGTCGGTCGAATCTGACCATATCGACGTCGCCGTTCCCGCTCTGATCGATTCTTTCAGCCATGAGCCGTATGATCGCCACGTCCAATGGAAGGCACGGGACCGCTCCCATCCGATATCCAGCCGGTCGCGAACGAGACGCGCGATCGCATCATCACCGGGATGGTGACGCTGATCCCATTCATCGCGATCGGCTTCGCTGGCTGGCAGGTCTGGGGGAGCGCTCTGCACTGGAGCGACGTCTTCCTCTTCGTCGGCATCTATCTCCTCACCGGTCTCGGGATCACGGTCGGCTTTCACCGCCACCTCACCCATCGCAGCTTCAAGACCCATCCCTGGTTGCGCGGCCTGCTCGCGATCCTTGGCTCGGCCGCGATCGAGGGGCCGGTGATCTCCTGGGTGGCAGACCACCGCAAGCACCACGCCTTCTCCGACGAAGAGGGGGATCCGCACAGCCCCCACGTCGACCACGGCCACGGCCTGCGCGGCGCGCTGCGTGGCCTCTTCCACGCCCACATGGGCTGGCTCTTCATCCACACCCAGCGCGGCAACAAGGAACGCTTCGCCCCCGACCTTCTGGAGGACCCGGTGATCAGCTGGGTCGACCGCACCTTCCTCCTCTGGGCGATTCTCGGGCTGCTCATTCCCTTCGCGCTGGGCTGGCTGATCGGCGGCACCCTCATCGCCGCGGTGACGGGCCTGCTCTGGGGCGGGCTCGTGCGCGTCTTCGTCCTCCATCACTTCACCTACAGCATCAACTCGCTCTGCCACGTCTTCGGCAGGCGCGACTATGAGACAGGCGACGAGTCGCGCAACCTGGCGCTGATCGCCCTGCCGACCCTGGGCGAGGCCTGGCACAACAACCACCACGCCTTTCCAACCTCGGCAGTGCACGGCCTCGGCCGCTGGCAGCTGGACGTCTCCGGCCTGGTCATCAGCGCCCTCGAGCGCATCGGCCTGATCTGGGACGTGGTCCGCGTCCCCCCGGACCGCATAGCTACTAAGGCTGTCTGATCAGGGCGCTTCCTCGGATTCGTACCAATCGATCCATGCCCCACAGGCCTGGCTGAGCGGCACGATTTGTCGTGGCCGATCGGGCACGGCGACGAGCTCGCCGAGGGTCGCTCTGCCGGTGTAGCCGGTCAGCCGCTGCAGGGTGTTCGGCTCGACAGCCGTGACCGTCAGCCGGAGCGGGCGGCCGTCGCTGCGGAGCTCACCGGCGGGCCAGAACTGGCCGTCGTTGGCGAGGCTGATCGTGTTCGGGCGCTGGCCGTCGAGCCCGGCCACGAGCGGCTGGCTGAATCCCGGCGCCGAGAGCCTGAGGTCGAAGGGGGAGAAGTACTGGAGCGAGAGGTTCCAGCGCCCGGCCGGGAGCCGCAGCGTCTGCGAAGCCCGGTCGCCGGTCTCCAGCACCGCCGAGGGGCTCCATTGCCCCTTGCGGCCGATGACCGCGCCGGGGAAGAGGGACGCCCTGCCGGGATTCGAGAAGAGGACGCGGATCTCCGGCGAGGCGCAGTCGGCGTGAGCCGCGGGTTCGATTCCCTCGAGCAGGACGTGCCGGTCCTCTGGCACTGAACCCGTCCGCTTCCAGAGCAGGTAGGAGTCGGTGGCGTCGACCCTGCGGAAGCCGGGCGGCGCTTCGCTGTTCCAAGCCGCGCGCCCCGTGATCACGTAGGGGAATCGGTCCAGCGTGCCGCGCGAGAACGAGTCGAAGTCGATCGGGCTGTAGGCGTTGCCGGTATCGAACGGCTTCTCTGGATTGGGCGAGACTTCGGCGTCGGGGAACTCGACCAGCGGCACGTGCGTGTCGGCGCCGAGCAGCTCGTGCGCGGCAAAGCGATCCTGTCCCGCGTAGAGCACTGGCTCCCCCTCGAGGATCGGCAGGAACGCGCGCAGCTCCGAGCCGTGCCCGGGCGGCCCGATCGGCGCGTCGCGCAGCACCAGCAGGCTCGAGTAGATCGCCCCGCCGATAAACGCCACCCCCAACGCCGTCCAGCCAACCGAAGCCCATCCTCCTCGCGCCGCCGCCGCACTGGGCCATCCGAGCTCGTAGAGCAGGGGTCGGACCGCGACCAGCATCGCCAGCGGGGCGGCGATCATCAGGGCCTTGGCTTGCGAGTACTCGCCGCTGGTCGCCAGCGACGCGAGGTAGAGGACCGTGCAGGCGAGCAGGGCGAGCGGAACCGCATAGTCGCGCCGCCGCACCCACCACGCGGCTCCCAGCGCCACGGCAAGTGCTGCCACCGCGCCCGCCAGCCCGGGAAGGCGCGCCCCCCCGGCGGCATCGAGGCGGTAGTTCGACGCGGGCCATACCCCGAGAGCCTCGAGCGGCGAGACCGGCCCGTAGGTGTTGGTGCCGGCCACCCGGTTGAAGCCATGGACGAAGGCGTAGGGGCCGACCAGGGTGACCAGCACGGCGAGCCCGCCCACCAGGGCGATCGCGAGCAGGTTCGTCGGCCGCGCGAGCGTTCGCAGCAGCGCCCGCGGCGCCAGCGCGCGTCGCACCCCGGGGACCGAGATCGCCCAGAGCGCGAGGATCGCGACCGGCCAAGCGAGACCGGCGAAGCTGTAGGAGAAGAAGATGCCGCCGGCGAGGGCGAGGTAGGGGAGGGCGAAGAGGAGGCGCGGCCAGAGGCCGGCAGGGAGGCGTCCTGGCTCGCGCAGGGCGAGGGCGAAGGCGAGCACGAAGAGAGCCTCGGCGGTCTCCTTGAATGCACCCTGCGCGAAGTAGGAGGCGCCGAGGTAGGAGATCGCCACCAGCATCGCCGCCAGGCCCCGGCGAATCGGGCTGAGGTCCGAAAGCCCGGCCAGCGCGGTGAGCGCGGTGATCACGCCGATCGCAAAGATCTGGCCGACGAAGGCCTGGCCCAGCCCGATCCCCGGCAGGGCGGCGAGCGACGCTGCCAGCGCGTGCGGCCCCAACGGGTAGCCGGCTTCGGGCGTCGGTCCGAGCCCGCCGCGCAGCCACTCCGCCCAGGCGAGGTGGAGGCCGAGGTCGTTGTTGAAGCCGACGCCAATCAGGCCCCAGCGCCCGTTGACCGCGAACGGGATCGAGAGAACGAGCACCACGAGTGCGGCAAGTGCCAGCGTCTCGCCCGGCGGCAGGCGGACTGGCGCTTTGCTGCCGCGCCAGAGCACCAGAGCCGAGAAGGCGAGCAGGGCGAGGATGCCGATCGTCGCACTGGTTGCGTGGCCGGGAGCTCGGGCGAGGAAGCCGCTGACCGTGAGGATCGCTCCGTAGCCGAGCACCGGGCCCAACCAGGCGCGCGAGCGATCCGCCCCCGCGAGGTCGAGGATCGCGCGTCCCACCAGCAGCGATGAGGCACAGATCAACGCCGCGGAGGCGTAGGTCCCGATCATCAGCGGCGCAAACTATGCCAATGGGGCCAGCGTGCGCGGCTCGGGTCAGTAGCGCTCGGCCGCTCGTTCGAGCGTCTCACGCAGGTTCTCTCCGCGCAGCGGCGCCGCGTGGCCGGCGCAGACGACGGCGGGTTCCAGCGCCGCCAGCTTGCGCACGGACTCCTTCGCCTTGGCGTGGTCCCAACCCCAGGCTGGGTGGGGGACGCTCGCCTCACCGGGCGGCAGCGGCCGCCCCGGCCGCACCGCCGAGTCGATCAGGTAGATCACGTCGCTGACGAGCGCCACCCGATCACTCTCCCGCCAGAGCCCGATTAGGCCCGGCGCATGGCCGGGAAAGTGAATGACGCGGAAGCCGGCGACCTCGTCGCCCTCGCTCACCGTCCCGTCGATCTTCACGGCGCCGCCGTCCCACCGCCGCATCTGCACCCGGTAGAGCCAGCGCACCGGCGCAACGGGAAGCTGTGAGAGGTCCATGTAGGGAGTGAGCGAGGCGTCGCTTTCAGCGTCCGCGACGTCGTCGGGGTGGCAGTAGACGGGCACGCCCATCGAGGGCGCAGTGCCGCGATGGTCGGCGTGCGCGTGTCCCAGCACCACACGCTCCAGCCCTCCAAGCTTCTCGGCCGCCGCCTGCGCCTTCCTCGTCATCGCCTTGCTGCCGGCGTCGAACTGCACGATCCCCTCCTCACCCTCGAGGAAGTAGATGTTCATCAGCTTGCGCAGGTCCCCCCGCAGCAGCCAAACCCCGTCGGCGACCTTCTCCATGATGAGATCAGCCTAATGCCAACTCTCTGGAAAGCCGGGATGGTGATCCTGATCACTTGCCTTCTGGCCTCGATGGTCATCGGGATCGTCCGCCTCGCCACGACGCCCACCGAGATTCTCGGCGACGGCTTCCGCGGACTGCCCGTCCACGCCGACGAGCGGCGTTAGTATCAGCCGCGTCAGCGACCGAGCAGGAGGAGACGGCGTGTTCACTCGCATCGTGGTTGGGACGGATGGGTCGGATACCGCCGCCGAGGCCGTGCGGCAGGCGGTCGACCTGGCAAAGCTCGCGGGCGCCGAGCTCAGCATCGTCAGCGCTTACGAGCCGGTGTCGAAGCGCCGGGTCGAGGGGGAGCAGCTCGACGCTCCCGCCGACGTCCAGTACGAGATCGGCCCGCGCGAGGACGTCAACCTCGTGCTCGACTCGGCGGCCGCGGTCGCGCGCAAAGAGGGGGTGGAGGTGCAGACCCACCCGGTGGAGGCGGATCCCGCCGAGGCCATCCTCAACGTCGCCGAAGAGACGAAGGCAGACCTGATCATGGTCGGCAACAAGGGCATGACCGGCGCCCGCCGCTTCCTCCTCGGCAGCGTCCCCAACAACGTCTCCCATCACGCCCCCTGCAGCGTGATCATCGTCAGAACTACCTGACCTCAGCCGGGGGAAGTTGCGCGGCCGGCGTCGATCAGGCCCGCGCCCTGGCGCGTTTGCGGCAGTCCCAGGTCGCGGGCGGTCTGGCGCAGGCGCTGGGTCACCGCCGCGACTTTGCCCCGTCGCCTCGCTTTCGGATCGAGCGTGCCGCTGGCGAGGATCATCGCCACCACCCCTGAGACGTGTGAGGCCGCCATCGACGTGCCGACGTAGCCGCCTGGCTCGCCGAAGCGCTTGGTGCTTTTCCTCTTCAATGTGACCTGGTAGATCGCCCCGGCCGAGATGGAAGGGCAATCGGGGGTGGGTGTGCCTCCGCCCGGGGCCAGCACGTCGACGTCCTTGCCGGCGAGCGAGTAGCGACCCAGGCAGCCGCCCTCGGTGCTGCCGCCGACGCCGATCGTGTGCGGGGCGGTCGCGGGCGGGGATACACAGGCCTCCGAGCCGAGGTTCCCGACCGAGGCGACGCTGACCACGCCCTCGTCGTAGGCGAGCCTCAGCGCTTCGTCGACCCCCGGAACCTCGCGCTGGCAGCCGAAGTTGAAGCTCATGTTGATCACGTCGGCCCCTTCGGCGATGGCGAAGCGAATGCCCCTGGCGATCTCGTCGGCGCGGCCGCGCCCGTGCTCGTCGAGGACGCGGACCGGCATCAGCTTCGCCCGGAAGGCGAGGCCCGTCAGCCCGATCCCGTTGCCTGTCTTCTCGGCGATCGTCCCCGCGACGTGCGTTCCGTGGCCGTTCTCGTCCAGGGGCAGCGGATCGTCGTCGACGAAGTCGTAACCGGCGACGAACTGGTTGGAGGTGAAGTCAGGGCTGCGACGGAATCGAGCTCCATTCGCCCGGTAGGCGACGCCCGTGTCGAGCACGGCCACCGTCACGCCTTTGGCGCCGGGACGCCCGGCCGCGGTCAGGTTGGCCCAGGCGTCGACGGCATTGATGCCTCCCGGGGAGATGGGCAGCAACGGCGTCGCGGTGCCCTCCCACGGCAGGAAGTTCCACTGCTTCGCCACCCACCCCCCGGGTGGGCCCGGAGGGCCCGAGATGGGCCCGGGGTCATCGGGGATCTCGCGCTCGGGGGGCGGTTCCACCGACGCCGTGGCGATGTAGTTCGGAGCGGCGTACTCGATGCCGGGGTTGCCGCGCAGCGTCACCGCGGCTCGTCGCGGGCTGACCCCCGCCGGCAGGTGGACGGTCCGGGCACCCGCCTCTCCCTCGAACTTGACTAGCACCTGACGCGCGGCGAACCCGTGCCGGTGACTCGCGACACCCGCGGCCTCCGCGCTTCCCGCCGTCGCCGGCAGCACGGCGAGCAGGGTCGCGGCGGCGGCGATCGGAAGGCTTCGGTTCATCTTGCTCTGCGCTCGCGGAATCCCTGCAACCGAGCGAGCAATCTCCTAACACCGACTCGCCGGCGAAGTGTTGGTGCCACATACTCCCGGATGGATGACCGGCGAGGTTTCGATGTCAGCGCACGAGCGATTGATGGCAATTGCCATCAATCGCGCCCGCGAGGCGGAGGGCCATGGCGATGTGCCGATCGGAGCTGTGGTGGCCCGCGACGGCGAGCCGCTCGGCGCCGCGGGGAACGAGCGCGAACTGCGGGCCGACCCGACCGCGCACGCTGAGATCCTCGCGATCCGCGCCGCGGCCGAGGCGCTCGGCGGCTGGCGCCTCCCCGGCACGACCCTCTACGTCACCCTCGAGCCCTGTGCGATGTGCGCCGGGGCGATCGTCCTCGCCCGCATTCCCACCGTCGTCTATGGCACCGCCGATCCCAAGGCGGGCGCCGCCGGCAGCGTCCTCAACGTGCTCGGCGAGCCCGCCCTCAACCATCGCCCGGCGGTGATCGCGGGGGTGCTCGAGCGCGAGTGCGCAACCCTGCTCACGGACTTCTTCGCCGCGCGCCGCTGAGCCAATACCCTTGGACCTCCCGGAGAGGTGTCCGAGTGGCTTAAGGAGCGCGACTGGAAATCGCGTGGGCGGGGTTAACCCGCCTCGTGGGTTCGAATCCCACCCTCTCCGCTCCCGCTGTTTGAGCGGCGCCTGGCGGCGTCCTCGGTCGCTCGCGTGCAGAGCACGCCACGCTCCCTGCGTCCTTGCCATGCTTGCTCAAACGGCGGGAGGGCGGGTGAGTGGCTACGCGGCGACCGGCACTGGCTCGGGCAGTGGGAGGACGATCGCGTCGGCTCCGTGAATTGGCGCCGCCGCCGGGCGGCGACCGCGCAGGCGCTCGTGGTTGCAGACGACGTAGCACCACTCCATCAGGCGCATGCGCGAGCCCGGGTCCATCTCGGTGATGGTGGCGCCGACGAGATGGCGACCGTCGGCCTCGCGGCAGGAGCGGACTTCGACCTGTGCGGCGACCTCGTGGGCCGCTCCCGCGGCGTCCTGGAGCTCGAGCAGCACAGCCGGTTGGCTGCCGATCTCGAGTGGCGCGTCGAGCACCAGGCCGACCCCGGCCGCGCTCGCGTCGACCAGGCGCCCCGGGACGTGGCCCTCCTCCGAGTAGCAGTGGGCCGGAGCGTCGCCCTCGAAGCGGTAGACGAGCCGGCGCTGCTGGCGCCGCCCGACCGCGATCAGCGTGCGCCCGACGCGCCGCAGCTCGATCAGGCCGAGGAGTGGGACGATCACCACCGCGACCCCCGGCAGATCCGGCAGCGGCCCTGCCCCCACGAGGTCGAGCAGCCGCAGCAGCGTGCCAACTCCCACCGCGACCGCGCAGGCCAGGACGAGGGGCAGCTTTCGCACGGACTCGAGGCCCCCGCCGCCGGTGCCCTGCTTGGGCGTGACCTTGAAGGCGGTTCGGCCGGGGCGGATCGCGCAGCGCAGCGCTCGGGCATAGATCTCCATCGTCAACAGCTCGTAGTGCGCGGTCTCGCCGATGCGCATGTAGCCGCGGGCCAGCGCGGCGCCGGCGCCGAGGTTCAGGGTCAGGTAGGGCAGCCAGAGCGCCGCCAGCGCCACGACACTGATCTCCATCGGCAGCTCCCCAGTCCAGAGCACCAGGCCCAGGGTGGCGAGCAGGAGCAGCCGCATCGGCGGCGCCAGGTAGGCAACGAGGCTGGCGAAGTAGGAGAGGCGCTGCAGGGGGCGGAGCTCGCGGGCGCGAAGGGGGGACTCGGGAAGCGTGAAGACGGCGAGATTGCCGCGTGCCCAGCGGTCGCGCTGCAGGAGGTAGCTGTCGAGGTCGTGGGGGGCGAGGCCCTGGACCAGGACCTCATCGTGGTAGCGGCTTTGCCAGCCGTGGCGCTGCATCCGGATCGTGGTGTGGAAGTCCTCGGCGATCGTCTCGGTGGCGACGCCGCCGATATCGAGCAGTGCCTGGCGCCGGATCAGCGCGGCGGAGCCGCACCAGTAGGCGGCGCCATGACGGTCCTTGCCCGGGCAGATGACCCGGTAGAAGAGCGACTGCTCGTGGCGGCCGACGACGTAGTGCTGGACCGAGTCGTGGTTGAAGAAATCGTGCGGGCTCTGCACCAGGCCCATCTGCTCGTCGTCGAAGTAGCCGACCATCGCGTCGAGCGCGTCGGGCATCGGCACGTGGTCGGCGTCGAGCATCAGCACCAGCTCGCCCTCGGTGCGTGGCAGCGCGGCGTTGATGTTCCCCGCCTTCGCGTGGGAGTTGTCGGGCCGGATCAGGTAGCGGGCGCCGGCGAGCAGCGCCAGCTCCTCCATCTCCGGGCGCCGCCCGTCGTCGAGCACGTAGGTGGTGTGGGGGTAGGTGAGGGCGCGACAGCCCGCGAGCGTTGCCGCAACGACCTCCGTCGGCTCGTCATAGGTGCAGACGTAGACGTCGACCGAGCGACCCGGCGTCGCTGCTGGACGCGCCACCGCCGGTCGCGACCAGGAGAACCAAGCGAGCGTCGCCAGCGCCCAGAGGCCATAGACCTCGGTCGCCAGCAGCATCGCGAAGAGGACCGGGTTGGCCCCTTCGCCGCTCCAGCCGAACCGCCAGATCAGGTAGCCCACGCCCCAGAGCAGCGCGAGGATCGCGAGCCCGCGCAGGAGGGCTGGGCGGCGATCGAAGAATCTCCCCAGCGGGGTCTGCGAGTTGTCCTGAGCCACGAAGCCTGCATCGGCAACAGGGCGGCTCGCTTGAGCCCTGGCAGAGCCTCGCCTTCGGCCATCGCCGGCGCCCCAACCGTAGAATCAACCCCGATGCCCGGAGGGGTGCCGGAGTGGTTGAACGGGGCGGTCTCGAAAACCGTTGGCCGTCGTAAGGCGGCTCGTGGGTTCGAATCCCACCCCCTCCGCTTTCTAGAGCGCAATCCGGCATGAGACCTGAGCTTGCGCTCTATCGGCTCTCGATCTGCGCCGAGGTCAGCTCGGGTCAACGAAAGTCAGAAAAGGGCTGATTTCGCCCCCTTTCGTTCCCCCCACGTTCCCCCGAGCGTGCTGGCGCCGAGCTGACTGCATTGGCGAACCCGGCATTCCCTGTATCGGGCAGACGACCCCGGCAGAGATGACCCCGGCAGTAAGGTGCTCGGCGTGGAGGGCGCACCTGACGCGGAGCTTGACGGCAAGATCCCATCCCGCTGGCCTACGTCCTTTTACCGCTCCAATCCATCAGGAATCGGCCGAGGCGCTACTTGCCACGCTGAGTCAATGCGCGACCGAGGGCGTCGAGGAAGTGCGGCTTCTCCTCTCGACGCTCGGGGGCAACGTCACCGGGGGGAATCAACCTCTACAACGTCATGCGCGGCTTCCCGTTTCGGCTCGTCACGCACAACTCAGGCAATGTGGCCTCGATCGGCGTGGCGGTCTATCTGGCGGGAGAGGAACGACTGACCTGCCCGTTCGTGACCCACGGCGTGACCAACGAACCACCGCCCTCGCAGGCGTTCGGGGCGAAATGGTTTCGGGAACGGCACGACGGCATCCTTGCCGACGAGGCAAAGATCAACGACATCCTGGTTGAGGGACTTCGCTGACGGTCGAGGAACTCGCTCGCTTCGCCGAAACCGAGCAGACCAAGACGCGACGGCTGCCGTAGAGGAGGGCATCGCGCACAAGATCGAGGGCATCGACATTCCCGATGGTGTCCCGGTCCTTACGGTGCCGACGCGGTAGTAGACGCCGGGCCGGCGCTTCCCCCAGCTCGTTGACGGAAGCCGTGGCGAGCCTGACAGCGGCCGGCGTCGCTACAAGGCACCCGCTTCGCGGGGCCTCGCTGACGCGCCCTCGCTGACGCTCGGGTTCCGCGCCGCCTGATCCGCTGTCGGAGGGCTCGACGTCTCCCGTCAACGAGCCCAAGGAGGTGCGCGATGAGCGCCACCGCAATTCAGTCCGACACGCTCCAGCTCGTCGTGCTCGGCCGCTACGCCGTTCCCGAAGAAGGGCGGGTCCTCGTCGGCCGTCGTATCGAGGGTGAGGTCTACGTCTACGACTACCCGTCGACGGCAGGGTCGTCGCTACTTCGTCGAGCGCGGCTTCGAGTCAAAGGCCGAGCTGGCTGTCCTGATCGCGGACTACCGCCGTGAGGCCAAGCCTCGTCCCAATGTGCCCCGGGGCAGTAGACCGCGTTTCTCAACAACGGATCAGCAAGATGACTTGGCTACAGTTCGCGCTTGCGGGCTAGCGCCACCCTGTCCGGGATCGGGTTGCATCTCGCCGCATACCGGGCAGTCAGGCTCGGGAACCACTTGCTCATGCTCCACATCCATCGTGCGCAGGTCGAAGATGTGACTGCGACCGAGGGTAGATGGCTCGGCGAGCCCGGTCAGAAAGTGCATGATGTCTAGCGCTACCTGACCGCCGATCAAGGCGCAGGCCGCTCCTAGGGTCGCGGCCGGTGAAGGTTTTGCCCGCTGCTGGTCCATCACGAGGTCGTAGAGTGGGTAGGAACGTTTGTACGCGGCCTCTTGGCAGGCATAACAGCCGGTCTGGCCTGGCACGTAGAACGGCCCGACCCTAGCCACGGGGGGAAGTGGCTCATCGCAATAAAAGGAATGCCTGCCGAGAAGCAGGCGGAGTTGACCCAGTGCTCGATGTCGTGGGTGGGCCAGTCCACGGCGTCGATGACGACGTTGCTGCCCTCGATTGCCCTCGTGACGGCCTCTTCACTGTCAAGCCGTTCCTCTCGCACCTCGATTCGCATCGCCGAGTTGAATGCGCTGAGTCTCTCGGCTGCCGCCTGAGCCTTGGATCGGTCGATGTCAGCCTCGGTATAGAGGACTTGGCGATTGAGGTTGTTCAGTTCGACTTGGTCGAAGTCAACGAGCAGAAGCTCACCGACCCCATGACATGAGAGCGCAAGCGCGGACCAGCCGCCGAGTCCACCGACGCCAAGTACAGCGACTCGCGCGCCTCTGAGCCTATCTTGGCACTCCGAAGCCGTTGGCCCTTGTGAGATGTCGCTGAAATAGCGGAGCTGGCGGTCAAAGCGGGCCCATGTATCGCCGTCGATCCGATCATCATCGGCAGCATCCTCGATGAGGCCCAACTCATCAAGCTGAATGAGGGTTTCTTGGACCTTGGCCTCGCCAAAGTTCGCAACCAACTCCGCGCGCGTGCTCGTTCCATTGAGAGACGCAAGAAGACGACGCTCCTCCGCACTTGGGGCATCAATATGCACATCACGTCCCGCACTTGGCCTGAGCAGATACAGATCTCCGTCGGGAGCTTCGACCTGCTGCGTTGTGCGCTTGATTCGCGGCCGCTGCATTTACGCTCGACTGGCGATATAGATCGCCTTCGTGTGGATCGAGGTATCGAGAGGCTGCACTGGGATGCCATCGAGGCCGTGGGCGTAGATGTCTAGGCACTCAAGGCCGGCTCGATCGAGAGCACCCAAGACTTCTGCTTCAGGGAAGTGCCGCTGGCGATGTAGCGATGCCTCGCCTTGGTCCCCAGAGGTCCCATCAGGATCCATTTCGAGGCGCGATTCAGATACCACGCCGGGAGCTGCGTCAGCCGAACCTAGGCCGCGCCAGGTGAGTCGACGGCCATTCCGCTCCACAACTGATGTCTGTGCGTAGACAGTCCGGTAAACGAGCAGCTCGTTCACGTCGAACAGGACCAGGCCGGTGCTGGCAAGGTTCCCGCGCATCCCACGCAACGCTTTCTCTAGTTCCTCGATGCCCAGCAGGTAGTTGATCGCGTCATCGAGCGCCCAGACCAAGTCGAACTCACCTAGCGTGGGCAACTCGCGCATGTCGGCTACTGAAAGCTCGGCGGAGTCACCAGCCTTCTTCTTCGCTAGGTCCAGCATTGCCGGGGAGATGTCGCAGCCGGTGACCTTCCAGCCACGCGGCAGCATTGGCAGGAAGCTCTTGCCGGTTCCGCAAGCAACATCGAGCAATCGTCGTCCCGTGAGGCCATTGCCCTCGAGGATCGTCACCAGGTCAGCTAGCCAGCCCTCGTAGTCGTAGTGAGCCGTGAAGTCGTCGTAGACGGGAGCCATGGCTTGGAAGGTCCCCAGCGCCTCATTCCCTCCAGCCTTTGCAAGCACAGTGTTCATGAGAAGAAGACCATCTATTACTCAAGAAAAGTTCCAGTATTTGGCTTCTGGCGCATTGCCTGAGGTCCAAGAAGCGGCTATGGGCAGGACTTGGCGCTCGTCAGGCTCGCCAAGTCCTGCCCCAAAATCTCAGCGGTTCTTGACGGAGGACAGCAACGGAGCCACCGCCGGGCATGGCGTCATCGTCATCGCAAACTCACCCCCTCCTTATTGCCCAAAGTTTGTCTGATTATTATCAGAAATCTAAATCAATCAGGAACCGCTGATACCTCTAGTCGCGTTTGCAGGTACTTTTCTGTCTAAACCACGCGGCCATACCGCTACAGGATCTGGGAGTACCGGATGGCTGAAAGCGAGAGGAGCAGGCTTTTGTCAGCGAAAAAGAGGACAAAAAAGCAGGAGAAGAAGCAGCCGGAATCCCTAACTCAGAGGC
Source organism: uncultured Solirubrobacterales bacterium (assembly GCA_963843495.1). Taxonomy (GTDB): domain Bacteria; phylum Actinomycetota; class Thermoleophilia; order Solirubrobacterales; family 70-9; genus VRUE01. Next base: position 288,692 of record CAWJJX010000001.1, read on the forward strand.
TCATCAAAGGGCTGGCGCACCCCCTGCGAGTCCGGATCCTTGCCTATATGAATGAGCGGGCTTGGAGTCCCAGAGAACTCGAACGGGAGCTCGGGGAGGGTCTGAGCCAAGTCAGCTACCACGTCAAAGTTCTCCACGACTTCGACCTAATCGAACTGACCGGCACTGCGCCCCGTCGCGGCGCAGTGGAGCACTACTACAGCGCCATCGAGCGAGCTTTCATCCCGTCGAGCATGACAAAGGACATTCCGAGATCGGCGCAGCGCGTCCTGGGTGACGACACTTTGAGGGAAATCGACAAGGACCTAGGTGCGTCGCTCAAGTCGGGCAAGTTCTATGCGCGCGACGATTGGCACGCAAGCTGGACCCCGGCCGACCTGGACGACCAAGGCTGCAAGGACGCCGAGAAGCTGGCAGATCGTTTCATTGAAGACTTTCTCGAGATCGAGGCAGAATCTGCCCAACGGCGGGCGGAATGCGGCGACGGCGGCGAGCACATCACGATCAGCGCTGCTGTTCTTGTATTCGGGTCTGAGCGTGGCGAGAAGCAAAAGGCCCCGTCGAGGAAGCCGGCAAAAAGGAAAGGAAAGCGTAAGAAGTAGATGCTCTGTTTCTCCTGTTAGGACAGCCGTTTTTCCTCTCTACGATCGCGTCCGCACCGGGGCGTTTTAGCTTCGGGGTTGTCGTCAGCACGAGGCCCTCGCGCGCGGACGTTCCGGTGCATTGTTTGCTCGATTGGTAGGGAGGGCGGCGCTGCTCCTATCTCGCCGCCCTCCCTGAAACCAGGAAATCGACATCAAAGACATCGTCGCCACGACCTTCGGAGCAAACCTCGCTCGCTACCGTGCTCGCGCCAAGCTGAGCCAGCAGGAGCTGGCCCTCGGCGCTGGGCTACACCGAACTGAGATCGGTCAGCTGGAGCGGGGGGCGCGCATCCCCCGTATCGACACGCTGATCAAGCTCGCTGGCACCCTTGACATTCGGCCCGAGTATCTCCTCGAAGGTCTGGCATGGTCGCCAGGGGAGATAAAGCCGAGCCGGGGAGGAGGCTTCAAGTAGCTGCAGATGGCGAGGTTGTGGGCGCCATCGGCAGTTGAGCCATTCCAATTTGCTCAGATAAACCGGAAAAAAGAAACAAGTCCGGAAAAAAACGACAAACCGAAAGAATTCAAGTCCTACAAAAAACTAGGGTAGCGGCGCACCTTTTGACCGTCTAGCGTGGCGGTCGCTGTACCAGTGAATTACCCCAGTCGTATCCAAATGTCTCTTCGATGGGCACCCATTCGATCGGGCTCGTCGCGGGGTGGGGTCTTGAGCAGTTCGTCCGCGTCTACAGGGAGGCCAAAGTTGCTCAAAGTGTCGCGTCGTGACTCGCGCGGTTGGCTGGATTCGCTCATCGGAGCTCGCGGGCGCTGGCTGGCGCTCTTCACCACCCTTCTGCTTGCCAGCTCGGCCGTTCCGGTCTTGGCCGATCCTTCTCCCGGCGTGGAGGCATTCTCAGCACCGGCGACCTCCGGCCCCAAGGTTGAACCCATTCCTCTGCCTAGTGGTCAGGACATCGCCAACGGCATCGCAGAACACGAAGCCGAAGAAACGCAAAGACTCGAATGGCTAGCTAGTCCCGAGGCCGTTAGCCAACGCGAGGTCTCCCGCACCGCATACGCCGCGCTATCCGCCGCCGAGTCTCAGGAACTTCTGAATGCGCGCTTCTCCGAGCGTTTGGACGATCTCAACTCCGATCCGGCACGCTTCCTCAGCGACGCCAAGCTTGAGCTGTCGCTCGGCGACTCCGCCGCGGCCGTCACCAGCGACGGCAACACGACGCTGATGGACGGCACTGTTCCGGTTCGAGCTCCAGACGACGAAGGCGATCTCAGCAAGGTGGATCTGAGCCTTGAGGCCAGCTCAGAGGGCTTTGAGCCAGTCAACCCGGTCGTCGACCTCAGCATCCCCCCGAGAGCCGACGAACGGATGGAGCTCGCGGACGGGGATCTGGCCATCAGGCAGGTGGGGGCGGACCAGAGCAGCTCCGCGCTTCCCTTTGGCGACAAGAACGTCTTCTATCCCGAAGTCGCGCAGTCCACGGACCTGCTGGTTGCGCCAACCTCCGCAGGAGTGGAGCTGTTCAACCAGTTGCGCTCGCCAGACAGCCCGGAGGAATTGTCGTTTGACCTGGATCTTCCTCCGGGCGCGGAGCTGATCGAAGAGGCAGGGGGTGCAAGGATCGTCACGTCCGACGGCGAGCTTTTCGCGAATATCCCACCGCCAACCGCGCTAGATGCCCAGGGGACTTCGGTTCCGGTTGAACTCCAAGCCTCCGGCGATTCGATCTCGCTCCAAGTGCCCCATATCGACGAGGACTACGCCTACCCAATCCTGGTCGACCCGCCGGTCAACGTTATAGAGGACTGGGCAAACAACAGCTGGTATGCCGGCTGGAGCCAGCAGAGCCTCGAAGCCCTGACAAACGGTGCGTGGAAATACACGACCAACAACTCTCATATCTACGGCAACACGACCTGCGTGAGGAGCTGTTGGGGTTCTGGTCGAGGTCTCTACGTCTCCGCTGATAACTCGTTCTTCGGACCGAATCAATACGGACATTGGGCCTACAGCGTCCCCAACGCGGGAAGCTACATCTCCTCCGCTTGGATCACCGCCTTCTTCCGACAGAACTACAACTGCGGCTGGTCGGTTCAGCCCCATGACTATGACGGACTCTGGACCTCGGCGGGGACCTGGAACCCACTTCAGACCGAAAAATCGCTCACCGGGGAAGCAGGCGTTGTAGGAGATGGACAGGCTTTCATCATCGGCTTGAGCACCGGACCGCCGGGGGTCTGGATTCAGTGCTGGCGGGAAATAGTCGCGGGCGGCGTAGCGCTCTGGCTTGACGACTATCAACAGCCCGTGCTGACGACCTCCTCGAGCGGGCAGTGGATGGACAATCAGCCTCTCAGGCTGAACGTGTCCGCGACCGACGGCGGCTTGGGCGTCAGGAAGTTCGAGGCCGAAGCCACCAATAAATCCGGCGCCATCCAGAAGTGGGAAACATGGCACCCCTGCACGGGGACCTACACCTCCAGGTGTCCCTGGGCTTGGAACCTCTCTGAACCTAGTCAGCCGCAGATGGCATATGACCCATCGGTCCTCCCAGAAGGAATCAACACGTTGAGCGTGACCGCCTACGACGCGGTTCTGAGGAAATCAACGACTACGAACGGGATGACGGTTCGCGTCGATCACGCGGCGCCGGAGATTGCGCTCTCGGGCACGCTCACCGAACAGGCCACCCTCGGCACCGAACGGCCTAAATACACAATTCGAGCTGACGCCAAAGACGGCGTGCCGGGCAGCGTAAAACCAGAGGACGCACGGGCTGGAGTGACCAGCATCGTCTTCAAAAACGATGGGCAGGTCGTCGGCGAATACAAACCGGGATGCCCGACCCAGAGCTGCAGCGCATACCAGGAACTTGACGTGCCAGCGTCGGAACTTTCGGCTGGCTCCCATACCTTGACCGTGACGGCAACCGACGCTCTCGGACATATCGCAACGAAACAGCTCAACTACAACACGACCGGCGATAAACAAGCGCCGGCGCTCAGCACGACCGGCCTGCCATCTGAATCGTCATCGACCCCAGTTGGGGCGACCTACTGGAGCGCGTTTGGCACGCCCGGCCCTGGCGACGGTCTGCTCAACCGTCCCGCCGACGTGGCTGTCGGCCCGAACGGCGAAGTCTGGGTTGCCGACAAGAACAACCACCGGATCCAGAAGTTCGATGCGGAAGGCAAATTCCAGTTCAAATTCGGCACGAAAGGATCGGGCGACGGCCAGCTATGGGCCCCAGCTGCTCTGGCGATCGATGCCCAGGGCAACCTCTGGGTAGCTGACAGCAGCAATCGCCGAGTCCAGAAGTTCAATCCCGAAGGGAAATTCCTCGCCAAATTCGGCTCCCAGGGCACCGGAAATGGCCAGTTCTCCGGCAACGGTTCCAGGGGAATCGCCATCGACGCGCAGGGCAACATCTGGGTCAGCGACTACAGCAACCGGATCCAGAAGTTCAACGCCAACGGGGAATTCCTCAAAGTGGTCGGCGCGGGCCAGTTCGGTGCGTCTGCCGGCCTCGACGTAGGTGGAGGGAAGGTCTGGGTCGGTGATATGAGCAACAACCGTCTCAGCGTCTTCTCAGAAGCCGGCGAATACCTCTTCAAAGTCGGTTCTGCCGGCTCTGGAAACGGCCAGTTCATGCAGCCCGACGCAGTCGAGGTCGACGCTCAGGGCAACGTCTGGGTCGGCGACGAAGGCAACCAGCGTGTCCAGCAGTTCAACCAGGCAGGAGAATTCGTCGCCAAATTCGGCTCCCTTGGCTCTGGCAAAGGGCAATTCAAATTCGCTTACCCGTTTGGTCTCACAGCCGACGACAAGGGTTCGCTTTGGATAGCCGACGCCAGCAACCACCGAGTGCAGCGTTGGCTCGCGCCCACCACAACGCTCAGCGGGCACCTCGAGCCGATCGCAGCCACGGCAACCGATGGCGGCTTCGGCGTCACCTCGGTGGCGGTCAAGCTGACCGACAAATCGCCGAAAACCGATGTCCTCGACGAGGCGACGCAAACCTGTCCCCAGGGCGCATGCCCGCTCAGCTTGAACGCAAGCGAAATCAATCTTTCCGAGCGACCGATCGGCCCCTACGTCCTTTCAGTCGTCGCCGAAGACGCGGCTGGGAACGTCCGCGAGACCTCGCGTGTCCTCAGCCTAGACCCCGCTCCGCCCGAGATCACCCTCTCGGGCGCACTCGCCGAAGGCGCCGGGGCGCCGTTGACCACCGCAAGCGCCGAGCTTGAGATCGCGGCAAGCGACCTCGATCCGGCCAGCGGTGGGATCAAGACGATCAACGTCGAACGCAACGGCCAGCTGGTGGCCTCATATCCCTCCGACTGCTCCAGCGATTGCCACGAAGTCGAAGCCTCCTACACCTTCCAGGCAAAAGAGGATGGCGCCAAGCGCTCGATCCAGCCGGTGGCGAGCTCCGCCGAGGGCTCGGTTGGCGAACTCAAGCGCGTTTCCTGTGTGACGGCAAAAGATTGCTGGGCGGTGGGGCGGACGAAATACACCGCCGCCGAACAGGCAGAAGGCAAAACCGCAGCGCCCCTGCTCGAGCGCTGGGACGGGGTGGAGTGGAAAGCGGTTGCGATACCCAAACCCGCGGGCGCAACCAACGTCTTCCTCGAAGGCGTCTCCTGCAACTCAACCAGCGCCTGTCTGGTGATCGGCTACTACAGCAACGGCTCCAACAACTACCCCCTCGCCGAGCGCTGGGACGGCACCAAATGGACCGCCTCCTCGCCTGCTCTGCCAAGCGGCGCGACCATGGGCTACCTCTACGGCGTCTCGTGCAGCTCGGCGAGCAACTGCTGGGCCTATGGCAAGACGCAAGTCAGCATCGCCGAGCTGCAAGAAGGCAAAGTGGCTACGCCTTACCTCGTGCGTTGGAACGGGAGCACCTGGCAAGCCGAAGCGGCGCCCAAACCCGCGGGCGCAGCCAACGTCTTCCTCGAAGGCGTCTCCTGCAACTCGGCGAGCGCCTGCCTAGCGGTCGGCTCCTACAGCAATGGCTCCAACAACTATCCCCTGGCCGAGCGCTGGGATGGCACCAAATGGACCGCCTCCTCGCCTGCTCTACCAAGCGGCGCGACCATGGGCTACCTCTACGGCGTCTCGTGCAGCTCGGCGAGCAACTGCTGGGCCTACGGCAAGACGCAGGTCAGCGCCGCCGAACAGGCAGAAGGCAAAGTGGCTACGTCCTACCTCGTACGCTGGAATGGGAGCACCTGGCAGGCTCAGGCGGCGCCGAAAACGCCAAGCGGCAGCGAAACCACCCTCGCGGGGATAGCTTGCCCCTCCGAATCCGCCTGCACCGCTGTCGGTCGCTACAGCGATGGCTACTCCGAAACACTGCCCCTCGCCTATACCTGGAATGGCTCCGAATGGCGGTTCCAGCCTGTTCCGACGCCTACCGAAGCGACGACCGCCTCCCTTGAAGGCGTCTCCTGCACGAACGCAAACGAGTGCGCGATGATCGGCTATTCGCGAATCGGCTCCGGCAAATGGGCGGTGCTGGCGGAGACCGAAGTGCCTGGTCAGGGTCCGCATCAGATCACGGTGGAAGCGGTCGACGTTCAGGGCAACTCCGAAAGCGAGACGATTGAAGTTGACGTAACGGGTGGTGAACCGGGAGCGCTGGAATGCAGCACGAAACAGGGGTCGGAACCCGCCCAGGGAGTTCTCACTCCAACTCAGGCGATCGATGTCCTCGAAGGAGCGCTACCTTCGGCCGTGGCGCCTTCGGAACCGGCGATCGAGGCCACCACTGAAGAGGAAATCGATCCCTCCTACAGCTCGCCATCGCCAAACCTCGCGGCGATGGATTCCTTGGCGGAAAGCGAAACCTCAGTGACGCCCGAGGGCGGCTTCACGCTCGCAGAGACGGCGTGCTTTACGCCGGCGACCCTGACCACGGCCGCCACGAACGCGACGGTGACGAACGGAGACGTGGCCGTATTCGCGAACACGGCCCCGGAAACCGATACCGCAATTAGGCCAACCGCCATGGGCGCGACGATCGTCCATTCCCTACGGGGCCCCGATGCCCCCGACAGCTTCTCTTGGAACGTCACCGTCCCGCCGAGCCAAGAGCTGATCGAGCTACCCTCGGGCGCCGTTGCGATCGTCGACACAGGCTCCGAAGTCTCAGGAGGCACTGCTCAGATTCCACCGGAGCCGGAAAAATCGCCTCAGGACCTCGCCGATGCCGAAGCCCAGCTCGAGAAGGGCGACTACCAGCTCATCACAGCATCGGACGAAACCTCCTTCGAAGTGCTCGCCGTCATCGCCCAGCCATGGGTGGTTTTGGCCCAAGGCGGCGTGGTGCCGGCGCTGATCGAAGTCGTGCCGGACACCGAAACGCCAAACGAATTCGAAGTGATCATCCGCCCGCAAGAGACGGAAGAGGAAGAGGCCGAGCTGATTGTGGAAGCGACGACGTCAACAGCACGCAACGGCCACTGCCTCCCAGGGAAAAGCCCCTGCGGACAGTTCGATGCCAACAGGGCAGCCGAGTACGCGAAGTATTGGGGAAATGAAGAACACAAAGGCGGGCACAACTGGACCTATCCAGACTACGGAAGCAACAACTGCACGAACTTCATAAGTCAGACCATCCGCAAGGGGGGAATGAAATGGATTCAAGCCTTCAAGGACGTTGATGGCGCTTGGTGGTATCAGTGCGACATGAAAAACTGCGGGCTTTATTGGAATGCCCATGACCACTCCGACACCTGGTCGGTGGCTGACATGCTTCCGCGCCATCTCTGGCAATATGGCCTCGCTCGCATCGACCCCGTCAACCAGCCATATGGCTGGACGAAGGGGAACATCCTGGCGTACGACTGGTTCGGCCAGGATGGGATCGGGAACTTCGACCATATTCAGTTTGTGGTGGGAACGATCGATCCGGCGGGTAGCCCTCGGGAACCTCTAATAGCCAATCAGTCAAGCCCCGGTCATCGCTATGGATCAAAGCGCTGGTCGAGGGTGAAGGAAGCGATCGAAGAAGCGGAGGGCCACGACTGGACGCGCGTACCGCTCGCCACTAAGCACACCCACGCCAACTGGAAAGAAAAACAACATGCTCCGCAGAATCTGTATGGTCCCAGTGGCGTATTTCAGGGCTAGGCCAAACGCATGAAGAAGACCTCCATATCCCCGCTCTTCGCCCTTGGTCTGATCCTGCTCGCAGTAGGCTGCGGCGCGGCAAATGGCGATTCGGCTACTGGAAAACTGGAACCCACCGATGTTCGTCCTGCCCTTCGGACGCTTCCTTATGACTTCACCCTTATGCGCATCCATCGACCAAAAGGCAATATTGCTTCGTTCCAGGGTCGCGCACACGGACCCCACGACACCACTCTCGAATTTTCAATCGGAATTGGAGACCCCCCAAAGCCCGTCCCTGTTCGGGGTGCCGGAACGAGGCATGTCGTTTGGAATGAAGAAGCAGGTTTTGTGTTCAACGATGACGGCGAGATCGCTGGGAAGTTCGAGACTGCGGCGCAATGGCGCGAGGTCGGTCGCATGGCGACGAAAGTCGAACAGAGCTTGTGTAGGGCCGCAACGGGGGAGCCTTGCCCGGTGTGAAACAAGATTTCGGTTGTGCTATGGCGCCATCGATTGCTACAGCACCTAGCTGGCAGCCTATTCCAGATTAAGCACACGATCTCAAGTGGCATTCACCACTGACAAGCCAAGCTTGCCTGGCGGCGGGGGAGAGCATTCTCTAGCTATGGGTAGACCAGGATGTCGCGCCATCGGTGCGGTTGTGGTCGGACTCATCTTTGTAGCCGGCTGTGGCAATGATGAGCAGACCTCTGGTTCATCGCCAGCGCAGGACAGTGCTTCCCGTCAGCAGCAAGACAGCGCGAACATGGAGCGCGGCGGCGACAAGCGCGATGCTTCGAGCTCGGGATTCAGGGTTCTGAAACAGGGATCGCGGGACTAGCGGCAATGCGCCACAGGACGGCTGGGAACGAATCGGCATCTCTGCGACTCCCCGTCGCCGTGGTCAAGGCTAGCCGATAGAAATCGAGAAAAAAGCAGTAAGTCCAGCCTAGAAAGGCAAGTCTCCCTGCACTAAGCCACTAAGAGACGAGGAACCGAGTTCTCGCTGAGCTATGCAGACGGCCTCGCTGCTGCGCGTCCATAGTCCCATCTCTACTTTTATGGGTGGCGCTAAGCCCAGCGCACGATCTTGCCCGACCCCGAGATCACCTCACCGTCGTCCAGTACCAAGATCGGCACCTCGTTTGTTCCGCTCAGTCGCCGCACCTCGGCACGATCAGCGTCGCGGGTCCGCCAGTCCAGGGCGATGCCCGGTAGCCGCCGACCCTTTTCAGCGTGTACCTGTAGCCGGCGTCGTCTAGCGCCCTTGCGGCTCTCGCGCAGGGATGCGCCACCTTTGCGAGTCGACCAAGGATTCGGGATCGGTCGCTGGGGCAGCCCGAACCACTTTCGCCTACAGGTGTAGAGAACCACGGCCAGCTATCTCACAGGGGAGGAATCTCGATGCAATTCGCAAACTATGACGTCGAGCTGGGCACCTGGCCGTTCCGGTCGCCATCGAGGCGACACAGCGCTCCGGCTCGCTATTAACCGCCGACCTTGCCTCCGATCTCGGCCGAGACCTTGGGCTGTCCCGGGTCCGGTCAACTCGCGCGGTTCGGCCGGGAAACGATCTCCTCGCGGGCGGAGCCTGCGTGGTCCGGGAGGCCCAGGACGCTCTGGACGCGATGCCCGGCCCGAGAATCACCCGGCCCGGCCTGCCAGAAGTCGCGGACCCGGGTCAGGCCGCTCCCTGAACCGGGTCCGAAGTCACTCGCTGAGGATGAAACGCCTTGCTTTCGCCGGCCCCCGCATTTTCGCACGGCTTCGCCGTGCAGGCGGGGGGCACCGGCTTCCGCATCGGGCGGAGGCAAGAGCAAAAGGAGGGCTCCATGAGCCAGCCAAGTTCCACCACCGCGGTTCTCGATCTATCCAAGATCGACGTCGAGGAGGGCGTGAACCCACGTACCCACTTCAACGAGGCAAGCCTTGCCGAGTTGGAGGCAAGCATCCGACAGGACGGCTTGGTGACGGCACTGACGGTCGTACCCAAGCAAGGCGACCGCTACACGGTGATCGCCGGGGAGCGCCGCTTGATCGCCGCAAAGCGCGCCGGTCTCACCGAGGCTCCCGCCGTCATCCGGCCCGTCAATGGCTCCAAGGACGCGACGCTCAAAGCCTCCCGGGCGGCGACGCTGGTCGAGAACCTGATCCGCGAGGATCTCGACCCGATCGACGCGGCCCAGGGTCTCGCCGACCTCGCCGCAAGCGAGAACCTGACCACCCACCAGCAGATCGCGGATCGGATCGGCAAGAAAAAGAGCGCAAGCTGGGTCAGCCAGCACCTTCGGCTGCTGAAGCTCCCCGAGGGTGTCCAGGCATTCATTGCCAGGGGAGAGGTCCCGGTCGACGGCGAGCGCCCGCTGCGGAAGGTCGCCAAAGTGTCGCCGCGAGTCGCGGAGTGCATCTGCGAGCTGGCGGTGAGGAAGAACATCAAAGGCGTCGATTTCGTTCGCCACTTCGATGACCTCTTCCAGCTGACGGCGGAATCGCGCTTCGAGAACCCGCCGACGATGGTGGCGCCCAAAGCCGTGCGGATCAGCCAGGTCGTCGTCGATCCGAAAAAGCGGCGCGACCTCGGGGACCGCTACCGCGTCCTTCATCCTCACAGCCCGAGCGAGCCGGCAGTTCGGCTCAACGAAGACGAGATCGACGCAGCGCGGGCGGCCGGATGCCTGGTCGAGCACGTAGTTGACCACGGCGAATTCAGCACGACCCACGCTTTCATCACGGACGCCGCTCTCGCAGCCGACCTCGCAGAGCGCGCGGTCGAGCGCGAGGAGAAAGTGGCGATCGAGCGCAAGAAGGAAGCGGAGGAGCGTCAGGCCAAAGCGTCCGGCCAGAGCAGCGACGAGACCCCCGACGACGAAAAAGCCGCTCGGCAGGCCGCGTACCGCGAGCGTCAGGAGAAAGCCGAAGAGGCACGCAGCCGCAACCAGGAAGTCGGCCGCAAACTCCTCCAGCGGCGGGGAGGTTCGAGCCGCAAGGAATTCGCCCTTCCCCGAGTCAAGGCGCTCGCGCTGATGTTCATCCACGACAACCCAGGGCTCGCCGCGAGCGGCCTGCGGCTCACGATGAACCAGCTGCAAGACGTCGAGGCCAAGCAGCTGAAAACGACCGGCAAGACCAAAGAGAAGGTCAGTTACGCCGGTACTGAGGAGTGCTGCCAGTACCTCGAAAAGCGGGTCGAAGACGCCCGCTCGGTCAACGAGGTCCTCGAGCTGATCGTCGGCGACGCGGTTGTGGCGTCCATCCTCGCCGATCAGCACGAGCTGCCGCAGTCCAAGCGGGTCGGAGGCCGTGTCTATGACCCCGACGCAGAAAAGCTGCTCCGCGCTGACCTCAAGTCGGTGCGCCCCCGGTCTCAGCGCCGGAAGAGCAGGAAGTAACCATCGCAATCACCGGGGGAGGGTCTGGACAACCAGGCTCTCCCCCAAAAGTAACCCTCGCCCCCGACGAGCTTGGCTTCCTCCCAGGCAGCCGCGCCGGAAGTGGGCTGTGTGTTGGTCATGGCTAGACCGCCTAGCAGACCTCCCCCGGCCGGGCTGCGCCCGGCCTCCTCCGGCCCGCTTTGGCGAGGCCATGACCAACACACAGCCACACCTCAGAAAGCCGACGCCCAGGCAAATCGACTACCTCAAGAATCTCGCTCTTAGCACCGGGCAGTCCTTCACCTATCCGCAGAGCTTCGATGAGGCTGACGCGCAGATAAAGCGCCTCAAGGCTCAGAAGCGCACTCCCTACACCGATCGCAGACGCGAGACCCTCCAGATCCGCCGCGACCTCGCCGAACCTCGCGACGCCGCAGCGGTTCTCCGCTCAGAGGTCAGCGGCTACGGCTCAGACGCAGCTTGGAGCTCAGACTGCGGCGACGACCACGCCTGAATGAGCGGAGCGCAACTGAGCCTTGACCCTCCGGCTGACGACTGGTGGGAGTACAGCCGCGGCACCTCCACCGTCTTCGTTCGCGCCGGCGACGCCACCGAAGCCCGCGCCAAGGCAGAAGCCCACCTTCGAGACCTCGGAGTCCTCCCGGGCGATCCACCGGGACTGCACGAGAGCTACCGGCGCATGTGCGCCTTCGCCAAAAAGGGCCGCCGCTAACCCCGCGACCGCAGTTAGGGATCGGGCCGCGGCGGCGCCTTCCCGATTTTCGCACGGCTCCGCCGTGCGGGGAAGGCGGCGACCGCCTGCCTACCTGGGTGGGCCCGACAACAGGAGGCATCAGCCATGCAGGACAACGCCGACCCCACTCGCTACGTCGCCATCGTCCCGTCCCAAGGTTCCGCCTATTACCTCGACGGCGAGGATCTCGTTCAGACCCCGCTCGATGACGGCTACGCCTTCGTCGCCGGACCCCGAGTCTCCGACCCTGACGACGGCGGCGGCGCCGTGGATTGGGACCGCGGATTCGAGACCCCCGCCGAAGCCGAGCCAGTCCGCCAGGTCGCGCGGGTACTCCGCTGCCTGCCCCCCGACGCCACCGCGCCCGCTTCGGACCCCATCCTCCTCAGCCGCAGCGACCTCTCCGAACTCCTCGCCGCGATCGGCTCCGCCCGAGTCCGCGCAGCCGATGCCTACTTCTCCGAGGCCCGCACTTGGGAGCAGGCCGGAGAGGCCGAAGCCGGTGACGAGCAGCAGCAGGCCGGGCGCAGGATGAAGACGAGCGGCGAACGGCTGCTTCGCGCGGCAGGTGCCATCACCGCCACCCACAACGCGCTCGTTGATCTCGCCGACCTCATGCCGCACGTCCGCTGGCGCGACACCGACACGACCCAGCCCTAGACCGGACAACAGGGCGCGGGCGGCGGCACCTTCCCGATTTTCGCACGGCTCCGCCGTGCGGGGAAGGCGGCGACCGCCTGCCCGCACAGGGCAGATCAACCAAGGAGGACCGTCATGCCAAAGAGAACTTCCCGCCGAAACCTCACCGACGAGGAGCGCGCCGAAAAGCGCGAGGCCGAGCGCAAGCTGATGGCAAAGGCCATCGAGGAGCTGCGCTCAAGCGAGGGATGGCAACGCTGGCTTTTGGTGCGCCGCCACTTCCATCACTACAGCCTTCAGAACCAGCTCCTCATCTCCGACCAGTGCCCCGACGCCACCCACGTCGCCGGCTTCCGAAGCTGGCTCGATCTCGGCTATGCCGTCCGCAAGGGCGAACACGGCATTCGCATCTGGGCACCCTGCCCACCATCGAAGAAGAAGGTCCGCCAGTGGGAAAAAGAAGGCGCGGACCCCCACACCAAGCCCCGCACCCTCTTCCGCCTCGTCGCGGTGTTCGATCGCTCCCAGGTCGATCCCCTGCCGGAGTTCCCCGGTGGACCGGCCGACTTGGAGCCACCGCCCCTGCAGCCGATCAGCGGCGACAGCCTCGCCCACCTTCTCGACTCACTGAAGGAGTTCGCCGCCTCCATCGGCTACGCCTTCGAGGTCAAAGAGATCCCGGGCGAGGCCGAGGGCAAGTGCAACCGACGCGACAAGTGGATCGCTGTCGAAGAGGTCGGCGAGGACTTCTCCCCGAACGCGCAGATCGCGGTCGGGGTCCACGAGCTCGCACACGCACTCGTCGTTGACGATCGCCAGGACGAGGACCCGATCCCCCGGCAGGGGCAGGAGGAGGTCGTGGTCGAGTGCGTCGCCTACACCGTTTGCGCCTCGCTTGGCCTAGACATTTCTGGGTCCTCCGTTCCGTACATGACCGTCTGGAGCAAGGGCGAAGAGGTTGAGCGCTACGCGCAGCTGATCGACCGTCTCGCGCGCCGGATCGAGGACGTGGCGCTTCGCGCCGACGCCGCCGATCCCCCACTCGCCGCTGCCGCCTAGCCCCTCCACCCACTTCAACCCGCTCCGTAACCCAGACAAGGAGGCCGCACCATGACTACCCGCCGACCCCCCACCGACGCCGCCGACCTGATCGGCTTCACGGTGCGCAGCCGTTTCACCGGCACCGTCTTCGTCGTCACCCGAACCGACGAGCGGCGAGGCCGCCGAGCTGTCGCCGGAGACGGCTGCTGGGCGGCACTCGAGGCCGTCACGGTGATCGCCCCGCCGGGCGACGACGCCCTGCGATGACCAGCACCGCGGTCGACCATATGGAGGAGGCCGCCGACACCCTCCGCCAGGCGGCGAGGATCGCCGATCCTTACCAGCGCGCCGACGTGATTTGGGAGGCGGTCCTGCACCTCCGCAGCGCCTCCGCGTGTTTCGGCGACCGTGTCGCTCAACACTGCGACGAGATCGCCCGCAACCTCGAAGAAGGCTGTGAGGCCAACGGCACCCTGCCGGATGCCGAAGCGCTGAAGCACTACGCCCGCTGCCTCGCGGACCACTAATCGCCAGCCGTAAGACCGGGCCGCAAACCCAATCGAGCTTGCCAGCTCGATCAACCTCAGAAGGAGCCGAGGCCATGACGCTAGTACGTACCTTTGTCGACGAATACCACCTTGCCAACGACGCGGACGCCCTCGATGTGCTGCAGATCGAAGTCCAGCGGGACGGAGTCAGCGGCGCCGACGTAGCCGAAGTGGCAGACAGATCATCGCCGCCCGCAGAGACGACTACGGGACCGGCGTCTCCACGAGCCGCCCGGCGATCGCGTTGCTGACCACCTGCCCCATCTCTCCACCCCGCGTCTTCCTCGGACACTGGCAGGCCGATGGCAGCTGGCACGACCTCCTCGCCACGCCGGAGGACGCCGGCCTTGCCTCGGCAGTCGCAGCCCACCTCCACCAGGACAACCTGCTCAAACCGGGAGCCACGCTTTCAACCACCGTGACATTCCAGTCCTTCGACGGCAGTGCCCCGAAGTCGGAGACTTGGACTCGAGACACCGTCCGTAACGGTGTCGTACTTCCCCCCTGCCAAGCGACGACGAAGTAGCTCCGAGAGCACGAGGACAACCGGACCTCCCGAGACGAGACGTCTGACCCAAGGCTCACCACCTCGAGAGAGGAGTCCAATTTCCTCACGCCAGGATGGCACGCGCCGCCCGCGCTTCAACCCCCACAAGGGGGGTTCCCCTCCGCCTCCGGCTCCGGTTCCGCACGTTCGGTCGCGCGCCCTACCTGGGCTCGTCAATCGAACACCTCTCAAAGGAGGCAGCAAAATGAGTGCAGCGAACGTCAACGTCGTCGTCATCACCGGGAACCTGACCCGTGATCCGGAGTTGCGGCACACCGGCGGGGGCACTTCCGTCTGCGACCTGCGGGTGGCGGTCAACGGCCGGCGCAAGGATGGTCAAACCGGCGAATGGGTAGACAAGCCGAACTACTTCGACGTGACCGTCTGGGGCGCGCAGGGCGAGAACTGCGCCAACTACCTCTCCAAGGGTCGGCCCGTGGCGGTCGAAGGGCGCCTCGACTGGAGCGAGTGGGAGGCCAAGGACGGCAGCGGCAAGCGCCAGGCGGTGCGGATCGTCGCCAACTCGGTCCAGTTCCTCGGGAGCAAACCGACGAACGGCGACACCCCCAGCGCGACGGACTCGGGTGAATCCGAGGACCGGCAGCTGGCAGGCGTCGGAGCCGGTGGGGACGACGACATTCCGTTCTAGCCCCCGCCGCTAACGACAAAGGCCCGGTGCGAACCGGGCCTTTGTCGTGTTCGTGGGAAGTCGCTTTTCAAGAACCGTCGCAGGCTCTAGTGGCGCGTTTCTTGGGGTCGCGCTCACTTGCTTTCAGCGTAGCTCGGGCACCGTCCCGCGCAAGGTCGCTTCGCTCCCTTCCCCTCGCTTCGCTCGGTGCGCGGGCCGGCTGTCCCTCGCTTTTTGGGCAGGCAAGTAAGCACGAGGCCCAGAGGGGCGAGAAAGGAAGCGATTGCGATGGCAGCACAGAACGGAGCAGACAGGACCAACGGGCACACGGCGGTCATTCGGACCTTTGCCCGAGGTTGGCTGGCGAAGCCACCGGAGTTCGCACACTCTGACGAGGGCGTGGCGGTCTGCCGTCTCCTCGTCATCGGGGAGGCAGCGGGACCGGCCAGTCAGCCACCGAGGGTTTCTCTCTACCTGAGAGGTGTGGAGGCTGAGCGATGCGCCTACGGCCTGCGCCAGGGCGACCTGATCGAGGGCGTCGGGGTTCTCGGTCCTGAGCGGAAGCGCGCACACCGACAGGAGGTACTGGTGGATGAGCGCGTGAAGCTGCGCGCGCGGACAACGGCGGCTTGACCGCCGCCGTTGTCCATTGCCGACAGGCGCCCTATGACGTCTACATCGGGCGCGGCCGTGACCCGGCCAGCGGCGCTCCCGGCGAGTGGGCAACCCCTTCTCGCATCGTCCGAGCCGAGTTCCCGGCGTGATCGTGGTCGGCTCACGGCAGGCGGCGATCAGGCTTGGCTGTGGGAGGAGATCCGCCCGGTCCGATCTCCCTTGAGAAGCTCGCCGCCCTGCACGGCAAGCGACTCGGCTGGCGCGCTCTCGATCCCTGCCACGGCGAAATCCTCGCGGCTGCCGCGGCGTGGGCATGGCGGAAGCTCCACACTCCGCAACTGTTCGCAGCGGCATGACCCGAATGTCCCGCCGTCCTTCTTGAAGGAGGCCGATTTCCTCATCCATCGTGGCACCCGCCGTCCGGGCGTCAACCCCTGAAGGGGTTCCCCTCGCCTTCGGCTCGGTGACGCCCGGCCGGCCGGGCGTCCGCGCTGGTCTCGTCAACCAACCACCTTCAAGAAGGAGCCACGATGCCAGGATCGACCCCCAATCCCGATGAGACCGCCGAGAAGCCCTGGACCGTCTTCGAGTTCTACGAAGACAATGGGTGGGCGGGAAGCGACTTGGTCGGGGTCTTCTACGCGACCACGGTCGAGGAAGCGATCGCCTTGGCCTGTGAGGATGAACCGTGGCTCGACCGCGATTTGCTAAATGCCCGCTTGGCGTGGCTGATTCCAATGTCTCAGTCGGAAAAACAGAAGCTCATCCTCAACACACCGGATCCGCCCTTTTGAAGGGCGGCGAGGATCGCGGTGGGCGAGGGCATCAAGATCGCAGCGTAAAGTTCGCCGCCGTCCTTCTGTGCCTTGCCGCCTTCGCCTGGATTGGGTGCGGGGAGGTGGACGGAGCCAGCGAAGGCAGCCACCAAACCACCGCGCGCGCCATCGTCGCCTACGCCGTCGATGGCGACACGCTGCGGGTCCGCCTGTCCTCTGGTGGCCTCCCCTACGTGCGCCTGGTCGGCATGTTATCCCGAGTTTCTCGTCCATCCCTTCTCCTCCCCGCAGCGGTTACGGGGTGAAGGAGCGGCCGGTTGGCCTTTCCGAATTACTCTTTCCAATGGCCCCCTCCTAAGCCGAGCCCCGCACGGGGCTACTGGGGGTCCTGCCTATGGCGGCTGCGACAGGCGATCGGGAGCGAGTCGAGCAGCCAACAACCCGCAACGAGGGCAACGAGCCAGCCCGCCGCGGCCCGGCGGCCTCAATCGCGGACTTGAGCCGCCGTCACCTGGCCGATTCCCCCGGCTTGTTCAAGTCGGCCATCGCGGCGGTAGCGGTCGCGCAGGTGCCAACCGATCGCGCTCGCTCATGGACCCCGACATCATTGGAGGCCAAGGCCACTAGGCTGCGGGAAATCCGACCGCCACTCACCATTGCCGTGGCCCAGCCACGATGCCGACCGAAAGACGTGCCCTCAAACGCACGAGCGCACGCGAGCCTGATCCGATCGGCACGCGCGCGGGTGATCGTGTTCCCGGAGCTGTCGTTGACCGGTTACGAGCTCGACGCTGAGCCCGTCTCGCGGGACGATCAGGTACTGATGACAATTGTCGAGGCATGCGCCGAAGCAAACAGCGTCGCGCTCGTCGGGGCTCCAGTGGGGGACATCGACAATCGCCCCCACATTTGCACGCTGCAGATTGGGCCGGACGGCATCGACGTCGCCTACCGCAAGTGCTACCTCGGTGGCGAGGAGCCGGCCCGCTTCGCGCCCGGAACCGGGCCGGTCGCGTTCGAGCTCGATGGCTGGCGCATTGGACTCGGAATCTGCAAGGACACCGGCGTAGAGCAACACATTCTCGCCACCGCAGCCCTTGACGTCGACCTCTACGCCGCCGGTCTCGTCCACCTTCCAAGCGAGCTCGACATGCAAGAGAATCGCGCTATCCGGATCGCACGCGCGTGCGCTGCATACGTAGCCTTTGCGAGCTTCGCTGGCCCCACCGGTGGTGGCTTCGATCACACAGCCGGCGTCTCGTCGATCTGGACGACTCACGGAAACGCGATCACGCGCGCCGGCTCCCAACCTGGCGAGCTGGCCCGCGCGACCCTCAGCTAAACGGTTCCCCCCGCAATCACGGTCACACCGACCAGCACCCGGCGCTCGCTCTGGCGCTGCTGGGGCACCGCCGAGCACCAGGCTCGCCGCGCCGGTCGCGGTGTCTGGTCCGCCTGCGGCGGCGACCTCCATTCTGCGGGCTAGGTCTCTACTCACTCCCTGAAGTCCCGGCCGAGGACGGCCGGGTGGTCATTTGCTCGCCTTGCGGCTAGCAAAAGACCACGACCCAGATTGCATCCAGGTAGCCACTCAGCATCCCATCGCACCAGAGCCACCAACGCTACTCACGAAAGCTAACAGGCACCAGAGCCCTTTCCCAGCTAACGCAGCCAGAGGTCCTGTGAGCTGCCTAGAGGCAGCGCACAGACCCTCTCCATCACCACAGCCCTACAGCCCGACACACTACGAACCCTTCGGTTCCCCCGACGAAACGGGCCGCCGCTCTTGACAAGAGAGGCGTGGTCGGAGTGACGAAGATCGGGCAGCGGAACGCCAAGTACTGGATCGAAGCCGTGCGCGAAGGCGGCGAGGACTACTACACGAAGCCCGGCGAGGCGCCCGGTCAGTGGATGGGGGAGCTGGCAGCAGAGCTCGGCTGCGCTGGGGAAGTAGCCCGCGACGAATACGAGGCCCTTCTCGCCGGCAAGCATCCGAAGACGGGAAAGCAGCTGGTCAAGCGTCCGGAGCCACGGACCTACGTGGATGCAACGGGGCGCAAGCGTCGGCTCGAGCCGATCCTCGGCTACGACGTCCGCTTCAGCGCGCCAAAGTCGATCTCCCTGCTTTGGGCCATCGGGTCCGAGGAGATCCAGGCGACGATTCTGCGCGCACACGACCACGCGGTGGGTGAAGCGCTGGCCTACCTGGAACGCCATGCCTGTTTCGTCCAGCGAGGCAAGGGCGGCAAGGAGATCGAGCCCGGCGTCGGCTTTGTCTCGATGAGCTTCCTCCACCGGTCCTCACGGGCTGGAGATCCCGCCCTGCACAGCCATGTGCTCACGGCGAACATGACGCGCGCGGCCTCCGATGGGCGCTGGCTAAGCCTTGCGAATCCGAGGCGGCAATCCCCGCTTCTGCGCGAGGCCAAGCCCGCCGGCTACATCTACCAAGCGGCCTTGCGCGCCTACCTGACTCGGGAGTTGGGAGTCGAGTGGCGGCCCGTCGTCAACGGCTATGCCGACCTCGCCTCGGTCGATCGCGCGGTGATCGAGCACTTCAGTCAGCGGCGCAACGAGATTCTCGAGGAGATGGCCGAGCGGGGGACCAGCTCAGCCGCGGCTGCCGAAGTAGCGGCCTACCGAACACGCGATGCCAAGGACTACGACGTCAACCCCGATACCCAGCGAGCGGAGTGGCGCTCGCGGGCGGCAGAGTTCGAGTTCGACGCTGAGTCGATAGACCGGATCCTGAGCGGGGCGAGTGGCCGGGAGCCACGCTCGATAAAGGGCACCGACATCGACAAAGCTCTCGCCGACCTGGAGGCCACCCATTCGCATTTCGACCGCCGCGAACTCCTCTGCGCTCTCGCAAACCGAATGGGCGAAGGGGCTGGCTCGGAGGCGATAGAGACTGCCCTAGAGCGACTGCTATCCAGCCCCCGCGTTGTCGAGATCCACCATGGAGAGGGTCCCCTCTCGACGAGCTACTACACGACGCCTCGCCTCTGGGAGATGGAGCAGCGTGTGCTGGCGTCGGCTCGAGACGGCCAAGGCGCAGCCGCAGCAGTCGTTGATCCGTCCGTCCTGGCGGGGGTTCTCGAGCGACACCGCTACCTGAGCGCTGAGCAAGCCGAGATGGTCCGCCGGCTGACCACGGGAGGAGAGAGGATCATCGCCGTTGCCGCGCTGCCGGGCTCGGGCAAGACCACGGCCCTTCGCGCGGCTCGCGAGGCATGGGCGGCCGGTGGGCACCCTGGCATCGGTGTGGCCACGGCTCGTAGCGCTTCGGGTGAGCTGGCGGATGCCGAGATCCCGGCCACTTCGATCACCCATCTGCTGATTCGCTGCGAAGAGGCGATTGCCGTTGGCCGCCAACCGCTCCCTAGAGGAGTCGTGATCGTCGTGGATGAGTCCTCGGCAACTCCAACACCTCAGCTGGCAGCGCTAGTCGAGCTGGTAGAGCGCTACGAAGGCAAGCTCGTCTGCATCGGAGACTCACACCAGATCGGCGCCGTGGGGCCTGGGGGCGTCTTCGGCCATATGACGAACGTCGTTGAGCCAGTCGTGCTTACCGAAATCCGTCGCCAGCGAGACCGCGTCGACCGGCGCATCGTCGAACTGGCCCATGAAGGACGAGGGTCGGACGCGCTCGACGTTCTGCGCGCCGAGGATCGTTTGGTGATTGGCGACACGCTGCCCGAGACGCTCGATGCCCTCGTCCTCGATTGGCACGAGCGTTTCGTAGAGGGTGAGGACGCAGTGATGATCGCTCGCCGTGGACGAGACGTGGCCGAGTTGAATGCACGGGCTCGGGAAGTCCTCGACTCCGAGGGCTTGCTAGGCGCGAGGAGGCTCGAGGTTGCCGGCCAGCAGTTCGCCGTCGGCGACAGGATCATCACCCGCGTCAACTCCCCGCAGGTCTCAAATCGAGAGCGCTGGGAGGTGATCGGCGTCGATCCCTCTGAGCGGTACCTGAAGCTCCAGCGCATCGGAGGCGATGAGCGAAAGGTCATCGTCGGGCCGGGCTATCTGCAAAAGAGGACCGACAGCGAAGGGCCCTCTATCGAACATGCCTATGCCCTGACCACCTATGCGACACAGTCAAAGACGTTCGATTCCGCCTTTTCCTTGCTCGACTCCGGAATCTCTCGCGAGGATTTCGTCGTCGCGGTTTCCCGCGCCTCGGGCAAGACGACCGCCTACGGCGTCGCCGCCACCGACCTGCTCGACCCCGAGCTAGGCCCGGCAACGAGGGAGCTGGTCGACCCCGCGCACGATCTGCGCGCTGGAGCGGAGCGAGTCGCGGGAGAGTACGCCGCGGCGGAGGTATCAGCGCGTAAGCGGATCGAGGCTATGTCCGAGTTCGAGATATCGCGGCGACGCGAGCAGCTCGCGGATCGCCTGGCCAGCCACGACAAGCCTTCTCCGGTTGAGAAGCAGCTCGAGGCCCTCGATCGGCGAATCGGGGAGAGCACGGCTCGGCTAGGTGACCTGGCCCGTGAGCGGGACGCGATCTCTGAAGCAGGACCGCTCGCTGAGGTGGAGCTTGCTCGAATCCGGGCGGCCTCCCAGCTAGCGGAGAAGCAGCTTGTCGGGCTCGAAGCAGAGCGGGAGAACCTCGCGAAAACGCTTCACCTGGAGGCCAAGTCCTCGGCGGGTCTGAGTGATCCTGAGCGGACTGAATTCGCCTTGATCGAGGATCGCCTGCTCCAGCTCCGCAGGCGAGAGATTGGGCAGGAGCGGCTTCGTCCATCGGAGATGATCGTCGACACCCTGGGTCCCCGGCCTTCTGACCCTTCCCAAGTCCAACGCTGGAACGACGGTGTGGATCTGCTCGTGACCTACCGACAGCGACACCGCCACACCTCCCGAACTGGTGACCCTCTCGGTCCCAAACCTCGCGAGGCGGCGCGCCGCCGTGAACGTCAGGCAATCGAGGTGCAGCTCCGACGAATTCAGGTATCGCTCGGCATCGAACAGCCTCGCGCTGTCGAGCGCACGGCGTCGATCTCTCGCTGAGAGTTTCAACCGACCCGACGAAATAGGGCGTCGAAATTGACTTAGAGGGCGGATGGTCAGTCTCGCCCTCAGCGCTAGGCGCCAAGGTAGGTCCAGGCGAAGTAGGAGCTGCCTTCTCGTGGTTCCGAGGCCCGCCGGAGGTTCGCGTCGGCGTGGTCGAGGCCCCAGATTTTCGCACGCCTTCGGCGTGCGGGGTGGGGGCCTGCTCCCGCGCCCGCGGGGGCGACGAACCAAGGAGGCCCGAATGAAGCAGAGGACGCTGCACCCGCCCAATAGCCGCAACGAGCATCGATCGTCAAAGAGAAAGACGCCGGCTAGTCAGGGGCCAGGACACGAGGACATCGCTTGGCTCCTCGCGCAAATGACCTTCCCAGAGCGAGTCCGCGCCTACAGGACTCAAGCGTTCTCGCGCCGGGAGCTTGCATGCGCTGCGGCACGACATCCCGAGCAGATGCCGTTGCTAAACGGTGAGTTCGAGTGGCTAGTAGTCGACCTTGCGGACGCCGAGTAGCCGAGACCAAAGGTGCTCCACCCCTTCGTCGGCACTTTAAAATCGACCCGTGGGGCCGAACCGGCTCGCCAGGGTCCGAATCGAGGAGGTTGTAATGGGTCGTTTCGAGCTGAAGCATCCGAGCTTTGGAGCGGTGATGGGAACGATCGGCGCGGTGCTGGGCTTGGCTGCCTTCATCGTCTCGCTCACCACGAATGCCAGTGCGCTTTCAAGCCATCCCACCGTGCGCAAGGGCGACATCGCACCGGGAGCCGTCACGGCAAAGGCTCTTGCCCAGGAAGCTGTTCATCCGAAGGCTCTGGCAAAGGGGGCCGTCAAGTCAAAGGCGCTCGCCAAAGGCGCCGTCAACGCTCGCGTTCTCGCTGACGGGGTGGTGACCGCCGCGAAGCTCGCGCCAAGCTCCGTCACCTCTCAGGCAATAGCTCCCGGTTCGGTCTACGGAGGGGCGCTCAGACCGGTGACCGTTCGCACGGCTCCGATTGCAGACCTAGACACAGTGCCTGCGAATCCTGACTGGACTTTGTCCAATACGGAGGCCGCGATCTGCGCTCCAGGCGAGCGACTTCTGGGGGCAGGCTTTGGTTTCACCAATCCGGGCAACCGTCAAGTGGCGTTCCTCCAGGCGATGCCCTATAGCAATGCGCAAGCGAACGGAGTCTCCGGGCTTATCACCAGCAACTCCGGGGGAATCGCGACGGCCCTCGTCGCGGCGGTCTGCCTGGGCTAGATGCCGCTGGAAGCACAGGTAGCCGGTCTTTGGCTGGCTACTCGTGCACTTCGACCAGCGCAGGCCGGCTGTGTCCTGTCTCCCACGCATAGTCCCGCTGCTTGATGACCACGGCACGGATTCGATAGGTCGTCGTTCGGGTCGTCTCGTCGAGGCGATAACTAGCCCGATAAACGCCTTGGCTGTTGGTCGTGACTTCGCGGAACGGATACCACTTGGATGAGTGCGGCGATCCCGCTTGCAGTACGACGACTCGTCCGTCGGCGTCGGGACCGGGAACGCGCCCGGAGATACGAATGCGCCCCCCGATCTTCACGCGCTTGGGTCTTAGCTTGAGGCTTGGCCTGACGCGGGCGAAGTAGTGAACCGACTTGGCGATCTGAAAGGTGTTGTGGCGATACCCGAGCATGACCCGGCGATTTGGGCCCGGAGCCACCTCGTAGGAGAACTGGCCTCGGGCATCGGTCGTCGTCGTCGCCACCGGCGCCAGGCCGTGGCCCTCCGCCTGGGTCTGCATCTGCACGCAGATCGTCGCGCCGGGAATCGGGTCCCCGGCGCTGTTCGCCAGTTCGCCGGTGATCGTTGCCGGCCGCTCGAAGGGAACCGTGATCTGCTCGTCATGCGACTCTGCGAACTGGGCGCTCAGCACCTCACCGCCGATTACCGACGATTCCGCACACGAGTTGTCTACCTCGACGTTCTGCAGAGCAGAGCAGGTCCTGTTGGGCTCCCCCAAGGTCGAGAAGTCCGAGGCGCAGACCTCGATTGAGTTAACCCCGTCGTGGAAGGGATAGGCAGCGGTGTTGAGGGTCCATGCGGGTTTCAGGCTCGTCGGGCACGGGACCACCGTCGCCGCGACAGTCCCTGTGGCGTTGAGGTTTTTGGCCTGAATCAGGTTGCAATTCGGAACGCTCGGCTGCGCAGCGGGAAGCCCGTTCACCGAGATCGAGACGTTGCTGAGGCCCCCGCCGACGTCAGTCGCCTCGACTGAAAGGCTGTGTTTGCCGCGCAGGACGCCGCCAGTGAGAAGCGAGCCCTGCAGCAGGGAGAGTTTGGGGGCTATGGGATCGACCTCGGTAGCGGCGATGTAGCGGACAGAGACGTTCGGCCCCGCACTGCAACCCGGCGAGTAGTTGCCATCGCAGCCGAGCCAGATCAGGAAGCCGGTGAAGAACGAAGACTGAATGGGGAAGGTCCGCTTCGACTCTCCGAGGCAGTTGGCGGGCCAACCTTGCTCAAAGACGAAGATCTTGTTGCCGGGACCGCCACAAGCCTGAGCTGCGATCGCCACGGATTCGACTCTGCCGCCTGGGGGCGCCGCCACGGGAATGTCCCAGAAGGCATAGGTGGAGAAGACATGGTCCCACTGAATGATGCTGAGCGCTCCTCCTGGTGCGAAGCAGTTGTTGACCGAGCCAATGGCCGTCCCAGGGTTCACCACGAAGCGAACGCCGGGGGTGCCGCCCCCAGGGATGGATGAGTCGCAGACCTCATAGACGTAGCGGGAAGGTGCGGCATCGGCGCTTGGCGGAGGCGGGACTGCCATGCCAAGCGCCACCGCGGCGAGCAACGCTCCCACCGTTGCTCTTCTGCGGCTTGAGTTCATCGGGCTAGCAGCAGATCGCATCGCATCCTCCTCTTTGCTGGTGCTGCGACTCAGTACTCAAACCCAAACTCCTCTTGTGCGGGGCTCGAACTGGACGAAGGTGGGGGGGTGGGCGAGGATGCGGGAGCTACCGAAACGGGCGGCGCGGGCGCTGGCGCGGGGGATGGGGCTTCAGCAGGCACGGCGCTCTCTTGCACGGGCTCGCTCCTTGAGGTTCTGGTTCGCTGCGCGCTCGGCGCGCGATCGGTCCTCGCTGGCTCTTGCTCTACCCGGCGCCGTGCGGCCCCATGCTTTGCGCGTAGGGCCGCCCGGCGCTGGGCCTGCGTCGTCTCTTCCGTTCGGTCGACTCTGGGGACCCGGGTTGACAGATGGTCGGTTGCGGGGCTGATCGAGCGCTGCCTAACAGCAACCGGAGAGCCTGGAGGATCATCGCCCTCGCCTTGCATCTCGAGCACAGTGAAGGCGACCGCGACGAGGATCGCGGCGGCGCCCACGAGCTCGAATGCAGCGCGGCCGACGTTGAGACGGCTGAGGAAGCCATCGCGCGGGCCGAGGACCAATCGAATCCGCTCCTCGCGGTCGCGGTCCAGCTCGCGCAGGCCGGCATCTCGGAGCGGCACTGCGCCCTCGGCCAAGCTGCGCTGATCCGTCCCTCTCTCGACTTGTGGATCGCTGGGCCGTGAGCTCAAGGCCCTCAGCTCGTCCCGTGTTGCACCGCCGTGGCCGACGAGCACGGTCAGACCCCCTTTGCCCCTTGGCCGTTACCTGACCCTTGTGCCAGCTCTATAAGTGTGCGCTCCTCAAACCATGTGCGCAAGCTGATTTTCGTAGGAAACAGATGCCTATAAACCAGGATTCCGTCACCGGGCTCCGTGCTGCGCAAAAGGCTTGGCGGAGCCAGATCGCGGTAGGTCTCCCCTTCGGTGGTCGAGCCCCGCCGACCCTCGCCAGCGGTACGCGAGCGCTGCTCGAACTCTCCGGCGCCGATGATCCCGGAGATGCACTCCAGGGTTTCACGGTCCGAGCTTCCCGAGCCGAGGATCTTTGCCGCGTGGTTGTTGAAGATGGTCGGTGCCTTGCGGCCATAGAGCACGCTGACCTGCGCCAGGTCCTGAAAGATGGTGAGCAGCTGGACGCCCTGGCCGGCGCTGGTTGAGGCGACCACGTCCAAATCGGGGATCGGAGCGATGTTCGCCGCCTCGTCCAAGAGCAGAAGCAGCGGAGGATCGAGCTGCCCGCGCTTCGCGGCAGCGATCTCCTCGACGATCGCGAGCAGCTCCTGCACCAGCATCGAGAAGAGTGGGCGCAGTCGCTCCTGCTCTTTGCTTGGGGCGCAGAGGTAGAGAGTGTTTGCGCCGCCGTCGAGTAGCGAGGTTGGCGAGTACTCGGCGCCGGACGTCTCTTCGATCACGCGCGGGTCGGCGAAAGCCTCCATCACCACCTCCGCAGTCGTGTAGACGGAGGAGCGCTGGCGCTCCTCCCGGTTGAGCGTCGCGCCGAATGCTCGCTTGGCCTCCTCCACGTCGGCCTTCTCGAGCAGCTCGAAGATCTCGACTTCGCTCGCCTCGGGGCCTTCGTCGAGCCAGCGCACCACCGTCTCGACCGTCAAGCCGTTGGAGGCAGCGGCGAAGAGAAGGGGCGCCAAGAGCTTCCTCGCCGTGGCAGACCAGAAGTCGGCATCCTGGAGTCCGCTGCCCAGCTGCGCAGCCGCGGTCAGCCAGTGGGCGACCCGCTTTGCCCCTCGCCAGCTCGTCGCTCCCCAAAGGGGGGTGGCGCGCGAGCGCGGCATCCCTGTGACCTGGGCGGGATCGAAGATCATCACGTCGCCCAGGTCCTGACGGCGGGCAAGGGTGTGGGGGATCAGGTCGTTCTTCACCGAGGTCGCCAGCACGGGGCCCTGCCACTCGAGCATCGCCGGGATCACGATCCCGCTGGTCTTGTAGGTCTGGATCGGTGCGAAGGCGATCACTGACTGACGCTCCTCGGCCGCGAGCAACATGTCACCGCTGCGGCCCAAGGTGAGGCGGCCCGGCTCTGGCGCTTTGACTCGGAGTGGCTCCAGCTCGCGCGGCTTCGCCCAGCGCGCGCTCGGCGCCCGACGTTGGCTCCCGGTGAGCCATTGGGGAAACGCGGTGCGCTTGAGCCCTCGAACCGCCAAAGCGGCGCCGGCGCCCATCCCCCCGAAGACGATGAGGGCCGTTACGTAGAAGCCGATTGGCCCCGGCAGGGATGCTCGGGCGCCAGGAGGCCAAGCCTCTTTCGGGTTCCCGAGATGAGACGGCAGGCGAATAGCCGTGGCTGCTAGCTCGGAGGTGGAGATCGTGCTCCAGCCCAAGCCGAAGAGGCCGGCGGAGATCGCCCCCGTCAGCCAGATCGCCAGCAGCATTACCGCCACCAGCCCGCCGGCGATCCAGTAGAGCTGATGCTCCTCGCGTCTCATGGAGCACCGGGGGCGAGTACGCCCATCTGCTCGTCGGTGTAGGCGATCTCCCGCTCGAAGGAGGAGAGGCGCTGCTGCACGAGCGAGGAATGACGCCCCAACACCCACAGCGCCTCACCGAGGTTCAGGGTTTGGGTCAGCTCGGTTTCGGTCTGGCTGAGCCCGAGATCGTCACGGAGGACCGGACGCTGATCGGGAGGCTGACGGTAGATGACGATGCAGCCAGCGTCGGCGCAAAGGCTCTGGATGATCCGCGACACGCGAGACCCCGCCGCACCGGAGGTGCCGAAGTCGGTCAGCTTGTGGAGCGAGAGGATGCACTGGATGGCGAGCGAGCGGCTGAGCTTGAAGTTGCTCTGCAGCCATTCCGCAACACCGATGTTGCTCGCGACCCGCCAGACCTCCTCGAAGACGCAGCTGACCTTCGGCATCGGCACGCCGGTCCTTTGTGACTCTCGCTTTCGCTCAAGCAGGATCGCCTGCTGCCAGGCCGCCGCGCAGGTCATCAGCACCCCCAGGGCGGAGGAGTCCTGCACCTCGCTCAGGTCCAGGATCACCAGCGGCGCCTCGAGGTCGATGCCGGGAGAAGTCTGACCGTCGAACATCCCGTGCAGGTCTCCCTCGCAGAGGCGCTGCAAGGCAAGCGCTGCCTCGCGGTTGGCGGCAGCAAAGTCCTCGGCGCTTGCGGCCGAGACGCCGGCGACCATCGCCTCACGCGGGTGAAGGAGCGCGTCGACGACCATAGGCAGGGTTGGGTCTTCCTCTCTGCATTCCTCGTTCACCAGGTCGAGAGCGACGCGAAGCCCGGCGTCCTCCTCGGGGCTCAGCGGGCGGCCGAGCGTCGCCTGCACCACCGAGCGCAGCAGGCGCAGCTGCGCCTGGCGCCCGCCGCGCCGGGTGATCGGGTTGAGGCGGTACTCGCCACCTGGCCGCAGGACGAGTGGCGGGAAGCCAAGCGCTTCCCCGAGCGGCCCGTACTCGCCCTTGATATCGATCACCCAGGCCTGGCGGCCGAAGACGTGCTGGCGGTAGAGGTAGGTCTTGATGAACGAGGACTTGGCGTAGCCGATGCCGCCGAGGACGATCATGTTCGGGCTGCGGATGACTCGCTGCGCGTAGAACTCCCAGGGATCGAAGACCCAGGCCCCGCCGTAGGCATCGGTGCCGATATAGACGCCGGGGGCGCCGATCCCGCCCTGGGCGATGAGCGGGTAGGCGGCTTGGAAATGTGCCGTTGTCACCGAGTGCCCTGGCCGCTGCCCGCGGCGCCCCCAGATCACCGCAGCCCCCAGCAAAGCGGCAGGGTGTTGGCAAAACCGGCGTCCTGCTCGCCGTAGAGGGGCTGAAGCTCCAGGCGCGCCAGCTGGGCGGCGTGCTCGACGTCGTTTTTGCTGCGCTGCCAGGACTCGACCGTCGCGTCATAGGCCGTGATGAACGCCGCCGAGCGCACCTCGGCATGGCCGTCGGCAAGCTCCTCCTCGCGCCGAGAGACAGCCTGTTGGCGGCGGCGAATCCGCGCGGTCGTCATGAAGCCCTGGCGCCCGCGCTGCATCTCCTCGGCCAGCTCGGCGGTCTGGGCCATCTCGGCCTTGCGCATCGCCACCGAGTGGGGAACCGGCTCGATCGTCACCGAGACGGTGCGGGGCACTGAGCTCTGCATCAGAAGCGGCGCGAGGAAAGCGGGGCCGACGTCAGAGCGCGGCCAGGAGGAGACCCAGTAGGTGCTCGAGATCGCCGAGTCGGTGCGGTAGTAGGACCAGCCCACCTCCTCGGCGAGCGGCCCCATCAGCGCTGGGTCGACGCCCTCGCGGCTCGGGTCCCCGAGCGCTGCCCGGGTGCGGCCCTGGCGGCCGAAGGGATCGAAGGAGTCGCGGATCACCTCGGCGTACTGGCGCGGGCGCAGCAAGCCGAAGACGGTTATCTCAGCTGTCGCGAGGCGTTGCGCGAGGCTCTCGGCCTCACGCAAGACCAGCTCGCAGGCCGCCTCCTCGCCGCCACCCAGCCGCTTGATCTCGCGCCCGCCCCGGCGCTGGTCGATCTGGAGGGCAATCAGGATTTCGTGCTCCTGGGTCACCGGCGCGGCGCTCTCGACAAGCTCGATGTAGGAGCGAACGACGTTGGAGTCCAGCGGTACTGTGCGGTCGCGCTTCTCTTGCAGGTAGGAGGCGAGATCGTCGCCTTGGCCGGGCAGGGTGCGCTCGATCCATTGCAGCCGTCGCAGCGGGCTTCCCTCGCGCGCGCAGCCAGCCAACACCCCGCCCCAGGCGTCCAGAGCGCGCTCCTGCTCGGCGGAGTCGCGCAGGGCAAAGGCGCCCGCCCGCACCGCGATCGCGGCGGTGTATGTGCCACCCCGGCGGTCGCGGATCACACCGACCTCCTCAGAGCCATAGGCGACCGAGAGCAGCTCGAGGCTCGAGAGCAGGGGAGGCAGCGAGAGCTCATAGGCATCCTGGGTCTCGGCGCCGCTGAGCACACCGGCACTCGGGGCGCGGGAGCGATAGCCGCCATGGCGGGAGCAAAGGAGCCAACGCAGCACGACCGGCGCCCACTCTTCCGTGGTGCGGCCGTTGACCGGCACGAAGACCACTGCCCCTGCGGCACAGAGGACGAGCAGCGCCGCGAGGAGACCGACGAAGCTGCGCAGCGTGTAGAGCGAGCCGAGGCCAACTACCGCTGCGAAGCCGACGATGGCGAGCTGCCCCGCGCTCAGCGGTCCGAGGATCGAGCGTTGCTCGAGGGGGCCGAAGCGATAGCGCCGCTCGCTCATTTCGAACCTTTCGGAGCGCTCGCCTTCGGAAGCTCTTGGGGTGGTCGCGGTGGTTGTTCCCCTGGGCTCGAGGCGGGCGGATGCGGGTTCTCGCTCTCAGCTGGTTTGGACACAGACGTCGATCCGCTGCCCTCGGCAGAGCCCGCCTGGGGGGTAGGGGAGCGACCCGCAACGCTCTCGCCGGTCTGCTTGAGAGCGCGAGCGCCTGCACGCGTGCCCTCGACCGCGGCAACGGGCGCTGCGGCCGCCGCCGTCGCGGGAGAAGCCGCTGCCGTGGAGGGGGATCGAGCACCCCCGGCTGCCTTGCTCGGACTTCCGCCTGCGGCCACAGCGCCCTCGCCGCCACCGCCGCCACCGCCAGGCAGGCGGCTGGAGGGACTACCGCTGCCACCCCCTCCGCCCGACTCACCTCCTTTGGTGCGTACGTCCCAGACCTCAGGAGGAGAGCTGCCCCAATTCGAGCGGGCTATGTTGCGCAACATGTGGATCTCGCTGGCCATGTGCAGGCCACTCATCGCGCCGCCCGAAGCCGAGCGGCGCCCGTAGGCAGCGGCCATCGCACCCTCCGCGATCGGGACGAACTTGAAGAGGACGAAAGGGGCGAAGCAGGCGAGCAGCATCAGCGCCGAGGCCGCAAGCAATGGCTCGATGCCCTCTCCCTGTGCCGCAAGGCTCGCGGCCAGGGCGATGATCGAGACGATGACGAACTTCGAGGAGATCACGACAACGAGCAGCTCGCACATCCGTCGCAAGACCCCGAGCCAACGCGGCCAGATCGAGGCCGCCATCGCGAGCGGCATGAAGAGTGCCGACACGTACACAGCCGCGTCTCGCATCAGCAACTCGATCCAGACGAAGAAGGCAGCGAAGGCGCCGATGATCGCCGCGAGGAAGGTGACGAAGACGGGCGTCGCGACCGCCCCCTCGGCTTCGCTCGCGGGGTTGCCTCCACTCACGGTTGCGCCAGCAGTGCCTCCGGCCTCGCTGAGGCTCTTGATCGCTGACTTGAAGAACCGCGCGCTGTGTTCGTCGGCCGCGGCCGCGATCGCATGGCACATGCCATCGGTCGCGGCGAGGAGGAGCTGCACGATGGCAAAGCCGACGCTCGTCGCGAGAAAGGCGACCGGGACGTTGACGAACACCACGCGGCCGAGCAGAGCCCAGCTTCCCTGAGTGACCGCCTCGAGGATCGCCAAGAGCAATGTCGCCGCGGCCAGGACCGTCGCGATCTGTGCCATCTGCCCGTACTGGGCGAGGAAGCCTTTGCTCGTCAGGTTCGGCGTCGTCGACTTCTCGATCTCGTCAACCACCTGCTCGATCAACCAGACCGTCCCCTCGCTGACCCAGCTGGTGATCTGGTCGAAGATCCCGTTGCCGATTCCCTTGAGAGCCTTCGATACCGGAGAGGTGACGACCCCGAGCGCCTCGTCAGTGACCGCGTTACAGGCATCGCCCACCGGATTGCCGCCGCCGATCGCCCCGCCGGTGATCGCGTCGATGCCCGCGCTGACGCCGCCTACGGGGCTCGTCGCGACATCGCAAACGACGTTCGCCTGAGCTTTTGGCGCCGAGGGTTGGGCGAGTAGCCCGACCACGCCGATCAGCGCCGAGACGAAGAAGACCGCGAGGGACCTACGGGGCAAGCTCATAGCTCCGCAGTCGCCGCGCCAGGCTCATCACGTCATAGCTGCCGAGAGGGCCAGGGGAGGTCGCGAGCCTTGGCGTCGGGCCGAACCCTGCCCGCGTCTCGGCGATCCTCCACCCATCCTCGGTCCAGACGAGCTCGGTGTGCGCGAGGCCGAAGTAGGCAGCCGGCTCCGCCGTCGCCGCGTTGCCGATCAGCGTGAAGCCCCAGGTCAGAACGCGGGCTCGCCGCGCTGAGAAGGACTCGATCCGATAGCCGATCGGAATCGCGGCGTAGAGCGTTTGGAGACCGCTGGCGAGCCCTCTGCCGATCGGCCCGGCAGCGATTCTCTGCCGTCCAAGCGAGTTTGCCTCGAGCATCGTGGCGACGTAGCCGGGAGTGGCGATGGCCTCGATTCGTCGGCGGAGGACGACGGGATCCAGAATCGCGGGCGAGGCAAAGGCTCGCTGGTAGGCAGCGACCGCGGCCGCAGCGCCGGCAGGGCTGCGAGAAAAGCCAACGGGAACGCCGGCGCGCGTCCCCAGTGCTCCGTCATGAGTTGGCGTCGCCTCGCGCGCGGCGGCGGAGGGGGCGGTGGCCCTGCCGAGCGCTAGGCCGAGAAGGGCCGCAAGGAGAACCAGCGGGATACCTCGCGCGGCAATCGGGGGAGCATTAATGCTCTTGCCATGCTGATGCAGCGATCCGGGACGCTCGGAGAAGCGGCTCACTTGACCGCCCCTCCTGCTCCGGCGAAGAAGTTGATGATCGCTGCCAGGGCGCCGACGAGGAACGCTCCGCCGGCTGCGACCGCGACCTTGTTCTTACCGGAGTCGGCCTGGCTGTAGTTGCTGTGGCGGCTGCCGAGCACCCACTGGCCGATTCCAAGCAGGGCCCCAGCGGCACAGGCGATGAGGATGAACGCGGCGAGTCCGTCGACCAGCTTTTCGGCTGCCTTCATCCCCGGCAGCCCGTCCGAGTCTGGTTTGACCTTGATTGCTACATCGGCTAGGACAGAGAACTTGACGAGAATCGCGAGCGCCACGGGGGACTCCTTTGCGGTCAGAGTGGTTCCGTGGCTTTGTGGTCAAGACGAAACTCCGATTTCGTCGGGCCTCGGGGAATTTTTTCGAGATGAAGTACGTGGACCGGGATTTCAAGACGGAAGATCAACGCCGGTCGGTACGCTCGCCAGAAATGCGCCTGCTCGACAACAGGTGGATCAGTAGAACTGGGAATGCCTTCTTCCTCGTTGGGGCCGCGCTATTCGTTTTTGGATGGATCAAGAATGACCCCGAGACCGCACTAACCCTGGTGCTCCTTGGCATTGGCGTTGCCTTGATTGCAGCCCCCAGGGTTCCGCGTGTCATAGAGCGATTTAGACGATCTGCTCCTCCAAGGGAGAAAGCCGTGCGGGTGCTGCGGCGCCCGACGCCCCAGATCCGCTCACCCGAGCGCCCGCATCAAGCGACACAGGCGAAGGTCGAAGAGGCACTTGCAAAGCGGACGCTCGAACGGGAGATCGTTGCCCTAATTGATGAGTGGAAGCTAGTGCGCCATGACACCTTCACGGGCACGGATTTCGGCACCTACAGCCTCTGGGAGGAGAGAACCAGCAAGTTCATTGGAAGTGCTCTCGGGGAAGTGGAGCGCTCGCGATTTCAAAGCAATGGAGACGAGACCAATCTCTCTCTTGAGCGTCAGGCCACGCTTCGGATACGGGCTCTAGAGCGGCTGCGTGACAATCAGAGCGACTGGAGACTTCTTGGAAAGAGGCGTGACGATATTCGTGCCGCGATCAAGGCTCGTCGTGAGCTAGAGCCACAGGATCAGATCGTCTTGGCCGGAACCCCTTCCCTCGCTAAGCGATACGCCAATGACGTTGGGCCACCGCAAGAAAGCGAGGAGTCCCCAGGGGAAGCCGGGGACGACTCGGATCAGGCAGGGCCGGACATATCTGATGAGTTCCAGAGTTCAGCGCCGGTGGCTGGGGGGCTCAAGGAGTCACTTGAAGCAGAGCGGGAGCATGGTCGGCGGCTCTTGAATGCTCTCAGCGCAGGTTTGGCCGGAAGTTGGCAATACCAACGGGTTCCGCAAGGGAGCGACGTGGACGGATGGGAAGCCAACGTGGACCACCTACTTCGTGATCAGAAGGACATGCGCGATCTCTTCCACTACGAACCTCTAGAGCCGGCGATCCGAGGTGTATTGCCGAACCTCGCGGACGGGCTATTTCATGGCCCGGAGCGACGACGGCTCAAACGGCGACTCAATCAACTAGACCGAGTGATTGAAAGGGTCTAAGCGGCTATCTGAAGGCGCCGAACTGCTGCTCGGCCTGTTGCGCTCCCGCCGAGGATCCGCTGCCCCCCGAAGGCGATGGGCTCGGAGCCGATGTCGGAGCGGCTTCGGCTGAGGTCGATTCGGATGAGGGGATAGCGGAGGAGACCGAGGAGGGAGAAGTCGTCGTTTCGTCTGCGGCCCGGGAGAAGGCGTCGGCTTGTTCTTCGACCTGATGCTCTTCGCGCTTCCTCTCGGTGGCGGCCGCTCGAGCGCGGCGACGCGCCTGCTCGGCGGGGCTGGGCTTCGCGCGCTGGCTCGAAGCGCTTTCCTTGGGAAGCGCTGGGGTCGGCGACGATTCGAAGGAGGTCTGGGCGACGGGAGACGCTGTCGCGGACGCTCCTTGGACGCTCCTCTCACGCGCTGGACGGTCGTTGTGGGCTTGGTCGCTGTTCCCCACAAGTCCCGGCCCAACGGCACCGGCCGTTCCTGCGAAGCAGGCGACAGCGGCTGCCTTCAAGCACATCTCGATCGTCCGCCCGCCATCACTGGCTGCCGCGGCAGCTGCAACCTCATTTCCTCCCCGCAGGTTCAGCCGCCGCGCCAGGTCCTGGGCGCGCGTCCACAGATCCGTCGCTCCATGCCCGGCGCGGTCAAGAGCAACTTCGAGTCCTGCCGGGAGATGTAGGGCCGAGCCGGTGCCAGCCACCGCGAGCCAGGCGGCCAGGCCGATCTCGATCACCAAGTCGTCGCTGCTCTCCACGCCGAGCAGCTCATACAGGCGCTTCAGCGCCGAGCGATGACTGCGGCGCGCGCTCGAGTCGGTGATCTCGAGGCGGCGAGCCGCCTCGCTCACAGTCAGCTCCTCGAAGTAGGTGAGCGCAATCAAGGCGCGCTCGCGGTCCTCGAGCTGGGCGACGGCGAGGCGGACCTTGCGGGCGCGATCGGTGTCCTCGGCGAGTTGGGCGGGTGTGGGCTTGGTCTCGTCGATCAGCTCGGCGACCTTCTCGCTGGAGACCATGCGCGGCTGGCAGTTGAGCGCGACGAGGAGGTTCTGCGTGCGCCGCCAGGCGCAGTGGACCGTCCAGCCCACCGGGTCTTCGATCTCTACGCCTTTCTCGAGCGCCCGCACGTATTCGGTGTGCGCGATCGCCAGGAGTTCATCGCAGTTGTTGTGGATGAACTCGGGGTTGAATCGGCGCTTCCAGAGCACCCCGGAGAAAGCCTTGCGAGCGCGGTCCAGCTCTGCCCTGCTCAGCTCTTGGCGCGGCTCGGCTTTGTAAAACATCGGGCCTCCTCCTTCACGAAATGCTAGCGCCTGCAGCGAGCCATCCTGAGCGCTAAACGGGTGCGTAGTAGCGACCTGGGTTCGCACCCAGGGTCAAGTCAAAAACGTGATTTCGTCGGCCTAGAGAAATTTTCTGGCTGAGGTGATCTGACCCGACGAAATCGCCTCTCGCGCTTGACAAGGAGACCGCAGATGGCGGTCTCCGGCGACAGCCCAACGCCCCTACGGTGCCCCGGCGGGCAACCGCCGCGGGCGGCCGGACCCCTCCGTCCCGCAGTGCTTCTCGCGCTTGGGACGTCCGTCCTTCTGCTCGGATGCGCGTCGAGTGGGCACCCCGAGCGCGCGTCCCTTTCCCTGGTCGCGGGCGAGCGAGCTGGGCCGATCCCTGCGGCCCAGCTCGCCTCCGCGGCCTCGCTGGCCAGGCAGAGATGAGCGGAAATGGAGTCCGGCTCATTCTCTCCTCTGGCGCCGAGGCTGCTGTTCGGGCTGCCATTTCTGCTCTTTGCCGGACTGATCGGGATCGTCCTTTCCCTTGCCTTGGTGGCCGGAAGCGCGCCGGGGTGCGGCGGCAGTGCCGTGAGCGGCAGGCTCAGCGAGAAGGTGCCGAGGCGCCTCGTGCCGATCTACTTCAAAGCGGCAGCCGAGTACGAGCTCGGACGACGTGGTCCGTCGATCTTGGCTGCAATCAACTGGGTCGAGACGGGCTTTGGAGCCAATCTCGGCCCCTCCTACGCAGGAGCCGAAGGATGGATGCAGTTCCTTCCGGAAAGCTGGGAAGCCTTCGGTGTCGACGGTGACGGAGACGGCGATCAGGACCCGAACGACCCGTGGGATTCGATCTTCGCGGCCGCCAATCTGCTGCGGGAGTCGGGAGCGCCGGAGGACTGGCACGGCTCCCTCTTCTCCTACAACCATGCGCAGTGGTACGTCGAAAAGGTCGAACGCGCGGCCGAGCAATTCGGTGGCGCAGCTATCGGATCGGCTGGCTTTTCCGAGACGATCTGCGCGGCAGGGGTGCCGAGCGGCGCAGTGCTCGATCGCTCGGTGCGCCTCTTCTCGCCGCGGGCCTTCAAGTCGCTGCCGGCCCGGCTCTGGATCGGGGGTGACTCACCGCAGGCTGTCGATGCGCGTATCTGGCCAGACGCGGTTTGGCTGCTCGAAGGCTTCAACCTGCGAGTCACCGCGGCCCGCGAGTCGGGTCACCAGACTCATGGTGACGGCACGGCGATGGACATGGTGCCGGCCGCTGGCTTGGGCTGGCACCAGACCGCGCTGAGGGCGGCGCTTGCCCTTGGGTGGACTCCGAGCTGCGGCGGAAGCGGAACCGCGCCGGCCTGCCCGCTGATCCCAGCGATTCAGTTCGTCGGCTACAACGGTTATCCCGGTCACGGCGATCCGGCTCACGTCGGCTCCAGCGCTCACCTGCACGTCTCTTGGAGGAGCTCTGACTTCGGCTGCCCGGGGCTGTGCGAGCCCCGGGCCTGGGTGGAGGTCTTCCCGTGGATGGGGTGACCGCACTCCGATCCTGCCCGAGCGGGACTGGTCTTTCTTCGCTCATTGTCCGCGCCGGGGGGAGAGGGGAGGCCCTTCGCAGCTGTGGGCTCGTGCGCGTGTGGCAATCCGGCGCGGACGTAACTCCCCCGGCACGGCTTGATCGCGCAGAAAGACCAGTCCCGTCAACCGAAAGGAGCAATGAGAGGCATGAGTCGATTTCGACTAGATCAGTCGGGGGACTGCCGTGCAGGCGCGTCTGCTGCTGACTCGCCGGGAGGCCGCCGAAGCGCTCGGCGTCAGCCTGAGCCACTTTCAGCGGCACATCCAGCCCTACCTGCGCTGCGTCTACTCGGGTCAGCTGCGGCTGTACCGGCCATGCGATCTGGAGCGCTGGACGGAGCAGGAGGCGTGCGACTCCGTCCCGAGGCGGTAAGCCGCTGATGCCCGGCCTCGATCGGAAGACGCGCTACCAGGGCGTGTACGCGCGGCACCAGGAAAGCTGCGCCGTGGCGGAAGGCAAGCGCTGTAACTGCACCCCGAGCTACTACGGGGTGGCCTGGGATCGGGTCGCGCGGCGCCATCGCAAGACGCCTCGTTTCCGCGGCGCTGTCGAAGCTCGCGACGCGCGTGCCGATCTGCTGAAGGCGCTCCGCCAGGGCGACGTCACGCCGGACTCGGGCATGCGCCTCGGGGAGGCTCGCGAGAAGTTCGTCAAAGCAGCCCGCGAGGGTGTAGCCCTCAACAAGTGGCGGCGCCGGTATCGAAAGCGGGCCGTCGAGGACCTTGAGTCGGCCCTAACCCGGGTCCCCGACGATCTCGCCCGCCGCCGTCTCGGCGACGTGAGGCGCGGAGACGTGCAGGAGCTGGTTGACGACCTCAGCCGGCAGGGCCTTTCGGGCTCTCGCATCCGCTCGGTGGTCAACGCCATTCGCTCCCTGTATCGGTGGGCACAGGAGCGCGAGCTGGCCGACCGCGATCCGGCTCAACGAGTGCGGCTCCCCGCCACGAACGCGAAGGAGCGCGACCGGGTTGCCACGCCGGCTGAGTTCGTGACCCTGCTCGATGCCCTGGCGCGGCCCACGCCGGCAGAGCGCAGGGCCAAGACGACCCGCAGCTCTCGAGACGCTCTCCGGGACTCGGTCCCCTTCGCGCTCGCGGCCTACGCGACGGCGCGCCACCAGGAGATTCGGGTCCTCGACTGGAGCCACGTCAATCTGGATGTCGGCGCGGTCGAGCTTGCCGGCGACGAGGAGGGCCGAAAGCCCGGCGGCTCCTGGCGAGTCGTGCCGCTGGTCGCCCCGTTGTGGTCGATTCTTCGGCAGGAGTGGATGGCGCAGGGGCGGCCGAAGAAAGGCAAGGTCTGCCCGCCTCGGAATCACTCCCGATCGGGGCTGATCGCCTTGGCCCACGTTCAGGAACGGGTCCATCGCCGCTGGCGCAACCTGAACCTGGAGCCGATCGGCCTGCACGAGGCGCGCCACACCGCAGCCACCTGGCTCGACCACGCCGGCGTTTCGCCGAAGGTCGCCTCGCAGATCATGGGGCACAAGACCCCCGAGTATCAGCCCGGCGCGGCTCGGATCACCCTGGAGCGCTACACGCACATGCTGCCGGGCGAGCTGGAGCGAGCCCGCAAGCTGCTCGACCAGTTCTTGGCCGAACGAACCCAGGAAAGTGCTCCCGGCGCGAGGCGGTCGTGAGCGTCTTCATGCTTCCGGGTTAGGGAAGCGCCTTGTAGTGACTTTCGCTGAGGCGCCCCTTGAC
Organism: uncultured Solirubrobacterales bacterium; assembly: GCA_963843495.1. Lineage (GTDB taxonomy): Bacteria > Actinomycetota > Thermoleophilia > Solirubrobacterales > 70-9 > VRUE01. The sequence continues at coordinate 326,850 of CAWJJX010000001.1, forward strand.
CCATTTGATTCCGTTCGAGGTCGCTCCACAGCCAGGGCGGCCTCTAGCGCCGCTCTTTCGCCACCTCGCTGAGCCGGATCGTCTCCGGCAGCACGCGCCGCGGGATCCCCTGCCGAACGAAACGCCGGACGAGGATGCGTACGGCGACGGCACGGGATCCCGCGGGGCCGCTCAGGTCGACCCGCGACTTCTCGGTGAGGGTGACTCGGGCCCGATCGAGCACCGAGCCTCCGGGGCCGAGCAGCAGAACCGTCGCCTTGCGCCCGTGGGTGAGCGACGGCGCCTTGATCCGCAGCCGCACGAAGGTGCGGTTGGACCAGAGCACCGTCGAGGCGAGTCCCATCGGAGCGCCGTGCTCGCAGTCCTGCCCTCTGTTCCAGCGTTCCTCGAGCTGTTTTGCCTGCCGCGCGCAGACGCGCCAGTGGACCGATCTGATCCGGGCGGGGATGACCCGCGCGAAGGTTCCGCGCCCGGCGGGCCGCAGCGCCAGGGTCTTCGTCTGCCGCTTCGAACGCCCCCGCTGCATCGTCAGGCTGACCGGATTCGGGTTGCGACTCGATATCCGCGCCTTGCCTCGCAGCATCGTCACGTTCAGACCGGGGCTGCTGAACGGCGGCGGGACCACCTGCGTGCGGAAGCGCCAGGACAGCGAGAAGGGGGTCGTGGTTTCGGACTGTTCTTCGGAGTAGCCGGTTGCGTGGTAGCTCCCGGAGACCGCCGCGGTGTACCAGGTTCCTTCCTCGAGGTGATGGTGCGGGATCAGGAGCAGGCCACCGCGCAGGGCGCCGCCGTAGCGCCCCGAGTCCTTGTCCTCGATCGTCAGGGGCACGGGTGCGCCGCCGTCGGGCACGAGGCTGGCCGCGGCCACCTGCGGGCCGAGGCCGCCGCTGCCCCAGGGCCCGCTGAAGAGGACGGTGATCAGGTAGCCGGGGTCGGTGCCGGGGGGGAGGTTGTCGCACGGGTTCGGGATCTCGAGGCAGGGGAATTCCGTGCCGGCGTTCGTCTGCCCGTCGTAGGGGTACGGATGGGCGGTCAGCGTCGGGGTCGTCCGCGAGCTGTCGATGTCCACCGCGCCCATGCAGGCGAGTTCGTGCTCGGCCCAGAATCCCGACGTGACCAGCCGCGGGTCCAGCAGGGCGGCCCGGTGGTAGGCGGTCGCCTCCCAGGTGTAGGGCCCCCGCTTGCCGCCTCCGAAGGAGAGGACGCTGGATGCCGCGCCCTCGTGGCCCGCCGCCGAGTATCCCGGCCTCGAAGCTTCCTCGGAGTGATCTTTCTCGTCGGGATTCAGCCGGTAGTACTCCGCATGGGCGCGGCAGTTGGAGCTCTGCAGGGGGTCGTGGAGGACCGGGGGCACTCCGACGAGGACGCGCCACTCGTTGAGCGACTGGACGGCGCGCTCCGGCTCCATGTCGGAGGCCGCGCCCGTCGGTGCTGCGGCAAGCAGGAGCACTGCGCACGTGGACAGGGCCGAGAAAAGCGTTCTCCCCGATCGCCCGCCCATCGTAGGATTGTAGAGCCGATGCGAATCGCGACCTGGAACGTCAACTCGGCGAAACAGCGGCTGCCGCGGCTGCTTGCTTGGCTGGACGAACGCAGCCCGGACGTCGTCTGTCTGCAGAAGACGAAGCTGGCCGACGAGGCTCTGGTCGAGCTGCGGCGGCGAGCTCGGGGAGCGCGGCTACGAGCTCGCCGCCCACGGCTCCTTGAGAGCCGTGGGCGGCGGAGCAGTTGAGCGAGAGCCGGTCTGGAATCTTGCATTTCATTTCGGTTTCGTTCCCCCGGCCGTTCCCCCGAGTTTTGCCGCCGATAGGATTTGGCTCTGTAGTGCCCCGGAGGGGTGCCGGAGTGGTTGAACGGGGCAGTCTCGAAAACCGTTGGCCGTCGTAAGGCGGCTCGTGGGTTCGAATCCCACCCCCTCCGCTGTTGTGTCTCGGGATATCGGAGGATGCCCTAAGCTGGCGAGCCCTTACGTACCTGGCTGTGTTTGGGAAGATGAGACTCTTGGGAAGATCGGGACAGGGAGGAAGAATCCGGTGGGGAAGAAGACCTTTGCAGCGCTGAACGCAGTTGTCCTTGCGGTCGCGGTTCTGGCGGCGCCTTTTGCTGAGGCGGCCGAAGTAACGCGTGAGACCTACAAGGAAGCGGTCGAACCGATTTGCAAGGCCAACGTCCAGGCCAACGAACGCATCCTCAAAGGCGTCAAAGCCAAGGTGAAAGCCGGCAAGCTGAAGCCGGCAGCTACCCAGTTCACCAAGGCCGCCAACTCCACCCACACGGCACTTGGCAAGCTCAAGGCCGTTCCTCAGCCGACTGCCGACGAAGCGAAGCTCGCCAAATGGCTGAAGTACATTCAGGAAGAGGAGGGCTATTTCCGCAAGATCGCCCAGAAGCTCAACGCGGGCGACAAGAACGGCGCCACCGCGATGCAGATACGCCTCCAGCACACGGCGACCCAGGCCAACAACACCGTCCTGGCCTTCGAATTCAAGTACTGCCACGTGGAACCTTCGAAATTCTCGTAGGTCCGAGCTTCGCCGGGGCTTGGGCTGAGGCGAGCCCAGGCCCCGGCAGTACCGCCTAGATGCCGTGAGGCCGGCCGAACGCCGCCTCCACGCCGAGGGCTCGAATACAACCGCCTCGTCTCTTGGCTGCAACCACACTTCAGTTGCCCTGCGAGTAACTCGCATCGCCGAGGTGAATTGCAAACAGCATTGTCTTCCCTTGTTCAGAAAGTAGCTGTTTTGCAGGGAAAAGCAGCCTTCTTGACACGAGAAACACGATCGTCTACCCTCTCCGCTAGATCGAGGAACACGGACGTCTGATCAGCAGATCTTGATCGGCATCCGGGCTCTCAGATCTCGAAAGCCCTCGATACGGGCACTGGAACACAGGGAAACCGAGCCCACGGGGGCCGCCAAGGGAAGCGGCCGGCAGAGGGGCTCACGGGACAAGGAGAGAGCTACGTGAGAAGCCACGCGAAGGCGTCGTCCGCGGGATCGAGCACGGGTCAGGGCAGCCGCTCGGGCTCGTTCGTCCGTGGAGCCGGCGCCACCCGTGCGCTCTCGCTTGGCACCCAAGGGAGTAGTGCGCCCTCGCGCCGTTCGCGCATCGCCGCGCTTTCCCTCGCCGCTGCGCTCCTGGCAATGGCGCTTTTCGCCCCCTCAGCCCTCGCCTCCAAGGAGTTGCTCAGCAGCTTCGGCACCGCCGCCGAATCGGGCAGCTTTGGCGGCGAGCTCAATAACCCTCGTGACGTCGCCGCGAACGGCACGGGCGTCGGTCCCGCCAACCCTGGCGACGCATACGTCGCCGACGAAAACAACAACCGCATCGAGCGCTTCGACAGCAAAGGCAACTTCGTCAGCGCTTGGGGCAAGGACGTGATCGCCTCGAGCATCGACGAGCGCCAGCGGATCGTGCTGAACGAACCCACCGCCGGCACTTTCACGCTCTCCTTCGACGGCTTCACCACCCCTACGATCGCGTTCAACTCCGGCTCCTCCACCGTCCAGAGCCAACTCGCCGCCCTGCCGACCGTCAGCGGCAGCGCCAACGTCTCGGTCGTCGGCCAGGGCATCGCCGCCAACCCCTACGTCGTCACATTCAAAGGCGCCCTCGGCGGCTCCAACCAGCCGACACTCACCGCCGATGCGAGCCAGCTGAGCGGCACGATCTCGATCGCGACGATCGTCAACGGGAAATCGAGCGTCGCCAACGACACCGGCACCGGCTTTGAGATCTGCACGGTCGCGACCGAGTGCAAGGCAGGCGTCGCCTCCGGCGGCGATGGCACCGCGGCCGGGAACGGCTCCCTTAGCGCCCCCCAGTCGGTCGCCGTCGATCAGGACACCGGCAACGTCTACGTCTCCGATCGCGGCAACCGGCGAATCGACGAGTACGACGGCGTCGGCAACTTCATCCGCGCCTTCGGCTTCGACGTAGCGGAATCCGGTCCGGGCAACACCGGCACCGAATATGAGGTTTGCAACCAGGCAGAAAGCGATGTCTGCAAGGCGGGCGTCGGCGGTGCGGGCGTCGGCCAGTACGGCACCGGGAACACCTTCGCCGGCTTCGGCATCGCCATAACTCCCGCCGACGCCAACACCTCGACCGGCACTGTCTACCTCGCTGACTCCGGCAACCGCCGTGTGGACACCTTCAACCTCGACGGCACCTCACCTTCATCCTTCGGCTCCTCGGCCAACTTCGGCACAGAACAGCCCCGCGCCATCGCCGTGGACTCCCGCGGCATCGTCTACGCCTCGGACTCCAACGACAACGGCAACGTCCTGCGCTACGACTCCCTGAACGTCAACGGCGGCGGCGTCGGCTTCCTCGCCCCGATCCTGGCGCCCAATAACGAGCAACAGAAAATCACCTTCACCGGCTTCAGCAACGGCGACGACTTCAGGCTCACCTGCCCCAACGGCGACCCGACCGAAGAACTCACCTACATCGGCGGCGGAGTCGGCCAGACGATCATCAAAAACGGCCTCGAAGAAGCCTGCGGCGCCGGCAACCTCTCCTTCTCGGGCAACCCGCCCAACGTCACGGTCACCTTCCAGGGCGCCCTCGCCGCCGCCAACCAGCCGCAGATGACCTGCACCGTGCTGAGCGGCTCTGGCAGCTGCTCGATCTCTACGACCAGCGAGGGCCACCCCGGCCCGCTGCTTTCGGGCTCCACCGCCGGCCTTGCCGTCAACCCCGCCGGCACCGTCCTCTATGTGCTGCGTGCTGGAAGGGTGCAGCAGTTCGGCCCGACCAACCAACCCGGCCTGACCGCCGCCCCCACCGCCACCGACGACACCCACGGCTCCGCTGCGAGCTTTGGATCTGTTCGGGGCTTCGGCTTCGACAGCACCAGCGGGCGCCTCTACGTCTCAGCGACGAGCGTCGGCGGCCTCGTCCCCGCCCACCGCGTCTACGTCATCGCCGACTCCTCCGCGCTGCTCAACCCGATTGCGAACATGTCTTTTCCCCTGATCACGGCTATAGCCGAGCGCAGCGCGACCTTCCACGGCTCGGTCGACCCCAAAGGCGGCCTGGTCAGCTGCAAGTTCCAGTACTCGACCGACCAAATCAACTGGACCGATGCAGGGTTCGCGGAAGGAACCGGCAATATCAGTCTCGGCTCAACGACGATCACCAACGTCAAAACGACGAGCGGCACCTTCGCTACCGGCCAGCTGATCAGTACTAGCAATGGATCCGCCATCCAGTCAGCAACGGTCGTCGCCGTCGGCGCCGGAACGCTCACTATTTCCAACACCCCTGGAGGAACGGGCACAAACGTTGCGCTCAAATCTCGTCCGAGATTCCCCCCCGCCTGCGACTCGCTGAACCTCAACGACGGCGCCCAGAGCGTCAACCAGAAGGTCGCGAGCCTCGTCCCCGGCACGAAATACTTCGTCCGCCTGCAGGTTACCCGCCCCTATTTCTCCAGCTTCACCCCGATTACCTCGAGTAACTTCCTGCCGAGCTTCACCACCGCCACAGGCCCGCCCGTCCTCGCCGGCGCCACGGCTAAGGCTCTCGACGAGCACTCGGTGCGCGTCTCGGCCACGATTGACCCCGGCAATTCGCCCACCTCCTACGTGGTGCAGTACGGCACCTCGCCGTCCCTGGGCTCCTCCACCGCTGCGGTGCAGATTGGCAGCGGCAGCGAACCGGTCGAGGTCTCTTCGGTGATCGGCGGCCTCAGTCCCGCCACCCAGTACTACTTCAAGCTCGTCGCCACCAACCTCGTCGGCTCCACGGCGAGCGAGGGCTTCCCCATCGCCACCCTCCCCTCGCCGCCGAGCTTCGGCTCTTGTCCCAACGACCTGCTCCGCACCGGCCCCTCGGCCAAGCTGCCTGACTGCCGCGCCTACGAGCAGGTGACCCCGATCGACAAGTCCGGCTCGGACGCCTACGGCTCAGAGCACAGCGTCCAAGCTTCGAGTGCGGGCGACGGGATCACTTCTTACACGTTTGCAGGCTTCCCCGGTGGCGAAGGCTTCCAGGGAAACAACGTCCTTCAGTCTCGCTTCGCTGGCGGCGAGTGGTCGACCGCCGGGCTCAATACGCCGCCAAGCTACGGTGATGCAGCCTTTGTCCTGGCCTGGACTCCCGATCTCCGCCTCAGCTTCACCGAAGCCGGAACCTCCGCAGGGGGCTTCAGCCGCAACTTGGCGTTGGTGATGCGCGACACCGCCGACGGCTCGCGCACACTTGTTATCCCAAAAGAAGAAGAAGAAGGCTATAGATTCATGCTGGGCGGGGCGTTCGATAGCCACTCTAAGGTCGTCTTCCAGGCGAGTCGCAGCGTCCCGGTCACCTCAGGTCCCTCTCCAATCGCAGTGGGGGAAGAAGAAAGCAACGTCTACCTGTATGACCGAGAGACGGAAGAGCTCACCCTCCTTGGCCTGCTCCCCGACTCGGCCTGCGGCAGCCCACCGTGCGTCCCCGCCAGCGGCTCTGAAGTCCCGGCCGCCTTCGACGGCTACGTTCAAGAGGGGCACGCCGTCTCCCCGAGCGGCGACGTCTACTTCACCGACTTCGCATCCAAACAGCTCTACCTGCGCCGCGAAGCAGCTGCCCCTGGCGCCACCACGGTGCAGGTTTCGGCGTCGGAGCGCACCATCCCGGATCCCGCCGGCACCTTTCCACCGACCTTTATGGGTGCGATGCCGGACGGTTCCCACGCTTTCTTCAAGTCCCGGCAGAAGCTGACCGACGACTCTACGGCCACAGCCGGCGCCGAAGACCTCTACCGCTTCGACGCCAACGCCCCCGCTGGCCAGCGCCTCACCGACCTCGTCCCAGGGGCGAAAGCCGTCGGGCTGCTCGGTTACTCCGACGACGGCTCTCACGTCTACCTCGCCGCCAACGCCGACCTCGACGGCGCCGGCCCAGCGGCTGCGGGGGATTGCGCTGGAAAAGTGTCGAGCGGCTTCAAAGGCTCCTGCTCGGTCTATCTCTGGCAGGTCGAGGGCGACGGCGCCTGCGTGACCGCGGGCGGCTGTGTCAGCTTCATCGCCCGGATCGACGCCAATTCTGGAGACGGCTTCGACTGGGCTGGGGGCATCACAATCGCTCCCAATGGGGGCATGAAGACCTCCCGCGTCAGCACCGACGGCCGCATCCTCGTCTTCCAGTCGCACTACCGGCTCACCGCCTACGACAACCAGGGCACTGGGCAGTACTACCGCTACGACGCCGAGAGCGGCCAGATCGCCTGCCTCACCTGCAACCCCACCGGTGCCCGGCCGACCGGCACGCCCGACCTGAAGAACCCCGACATGTTCCACGCCCCCACCTCCAGCGGCGCCTACAGCGCGCAGGCCTTTCTCAGCCGCAACCTCTCCGCCGACGGCAACCGCTTCTTCTTCCAGAGCGCCGAAAAGCTGGTGGCCGGCGACGTCAACGGGGAAGTGAGCTGCTCGACCAAAGAACAAGTCCAGCTCGGCGTGGGCCCCTCCTGCCGCGACGTCTACATGTGGGAGGCACCAGGAACGCCCGGCGGCAACTGCGCCGTCAACTCCAACGCCTACAGCTCCGCCAACGGCGGCTGCCTCTACCTGCTCTCGACCGGCACCGGGGCCTACCCGTCCTACCTGGCCGACGTCTCGGAGTCAGGCGACACCGCCTTCATCTACAGCCGCCAGCAGCTGGTGCCCTCAGACGAAGACACCCTGAATGACATCTACGCGGTCAAAGTGAACGGCGGCCTCGCCTACCAGCACGCGGCGCGCCCGGCGGCCTGCGAAGGCGATGCCTGCCGCGGGGCCTCGAGCCAGCCCTCCGATGCCCCGGGAGCCGGCACCGCAGTCTTCGAGGGCCCAGGCAACCCGAAACAGAGCACCAACAACACGCGCTGCCCGAAAGGCAAGCGCCAGGTGCGCAGCAAAGGCAAGGTGCGCTGCGTCGCCAAGCAGAAAAAACGCCAGCGCGAGCGAGCCGCCAACAACAACCGGAGGGCGAGTCGATGAACGCCATGACCAAGAAGATCGCGATCGCCCTGTTGGCCCTCGTGGCCCTGCTGGTTCCCGTCTCGCAGGCGAGCGCAGCCCCGTCTCCGGCTTGGCGTTTTGACATCACCTCGATCCCGACCAACTTCAAACCCGGGGCGACCCTGAATTTCCACGTGCTCCCCCAGTACACCCTGCTGGCGACCAACGTCGGCACCGCGCCAACCAAAGGGCCGATCACGATCACCGACACGCTGCCGGCCGGCCTTACGCCAGTGGAACCCTCGAGTCAGTGCACGATCGCCGGGCAGACCGTCACCTGCGTCTACCCGGGCCCGATCCGGCCGGGCGAGTACATCGAAGCGACCATTGGCCTCAACATCGACGGCACCGGCACGATCCTGCAAGAGGGCGACACGGTCGTCAACCAGGCGATCATCTCGGGCGGCGGCACGAGCGCCACGGTCGCCACCAACACCACGGAAGTCTCCTCGTCGAACCCCCCGTTCGACTTCATCCCGGGCATACCGGGCTTCGGCATGACCCCCTACGCCGAGGACGGCACGGCGGAGACGCTGGCTGGTGGGCACCCACATGTGTTCTCGGTAAACCTCAGCTTCTCGACTCAAGACCGCGGTGAATTTCCAGCGGGCATAGACGGCGGTCAGCGCGACGTCTACACCTATCTGCCGCGCGGGATGATCGTCAACCCCAACACGACGCCACGGCGCTGCAGCGAGGTGCTGATGGAGGCCTACGCCTGCCCGGCCAACACGCAGATCGGCGTGGTCAACGTCCTCGCCACGAATCTCTTCACTCCGCTGGTCCTCACGCAATCCCTCTACAACATGGAGCCGGCGCCGGGCAAAGCGTCCAACTTCGGCTTCGTCGCCGTCACCTTCCCGGTCCACGTCGAGGGCGGGGTGCGTGCCGGCGACTACACCGAGATGGCGGAAGTGAGGGGGCTCCCGAATATCTTCAGGGCGCCGGCGATGGGGACGCAGGTGCTGCTGTGGGGCGATCCCAGCTCGCCGAACTTCGACTACGGGCGCAGGAGCCCCTTTGGTGACTGCCCCGAATCACC
>CAWJJX010000002.1:0-63757 GCA_963843495.1 uncultured Solirubrobacterales bacterium
GGGCGGTACTTCGCAGTCGCCGAAGACGCTTTCCCGCGCGTAGTCGAAGTTCGGCGAGCTGGGATCGCCCCACAGCAGCACCTGCGTCTCCGACGCCGGTGCCCTGAAGACCGCCGGAATCCCCCTCGTTTCCGCCATCTCGGTGTAGTCGCCGGCGCGCACCCCGCCCTCGATGTGGACGGGGTAGGTGACGACGACGAAGCCGAAGTTGGAGGCTTTGCCCGGCGCCGGCTCCATGTTGTAGAGAGGCTGGGGGATGACCAGCGGGGCAAAGAGATTCGTGGCGAGGACGTTGACCACGCCGATCTGCGTGTTGGCCGGACAGGCGTACGCCTCCATTTCCACCTCGTTGCAGCGTCGCGGGGTCGCGGTCGGGTTGACGATCATCCCCCGCGGTAGGTAGGTGTAGACGTCGCGCACACCGCCGTTGACGCCGGCGGGATATTCCCCAACTTCCCGGATCGAGGTGCTGAGGTTTATCGAGAACACATGTGGGTGCCCGCCGGCCAGCGTTTCCGCCGTGCCGTCCTCGCCGTAGGGGGTCATGCCGAAGCCAGGTATGCCCGCGAGGAAGTCAAACGGGGCGATTGACGAGGAGACTTCCGTGGTGCTTTGGGCGACCACGGCACTTGTGCCGCCGCCCGAGATGATCGCCTGGTTGACGATCGTGTCGCCCTCCTGCAGGATCGTGCCGGTGCCGTCGACTTCGAGGCCGATGGTGATATCGATGAACTGGCCGGGCCGGACAGGGCCCGGGTAGACACAGGTAGCGGTCTGGCCGGCCCCCGTGCAGCTACCGCCCACCCCAGCTGTCGGTGATGCTTCCACCAGCGTCAGGCCCGCCGGCAGTGTGTCGGTGATCGTGATCGGGCCTTTGGTCGGTGCCGTGCCGACGTTGGTCGCCAGCAGGTTGTACTGGGGGAGCGCGTGGCCATTGATAGTCGCCCCCGGTTCGAAGTTGGTCGGAAGCGAGACGATGTCAAAGCGCCATGCCGGCGACGGGGCAGCGCTTGCCTGCGAAGCGGGAACCAGCAGGACTCCGAGGGTCACCAGAGCGATCGCGATCTTCTTGGGCATGGCGTTCATCGACTCGCCCTCCGGTTGTTATTGGCGGCTCGCTTGCGGTCGCGCCCTTGTTTTTTGCTCCCGCGTTGCTTGGCCACGCAGCGCACCTTGCCTTTGCTGCGCACCTGGCGCTTGCCTTTCGGGCAGCGCGTGCTGTCGGTGCTCTGCTTCGGGTTGCCCGGGCCCTCGAAGACGGCTGAGCCCGCGCCCGGAGCGTCGGAGGGCTGGCTCGAAGCCCCGCGGCAGGCGTCGCCTTCGCAGGCCGCCGGGCGCGTCGCGTGCTGGTAGGCGAGGCCGCCGTTCACCCTGACCGCGTAGATGTCGTTCAGCGTGTCTTCGTCTGAAGGCACAAGCTGCTGGCGGCTGTAGATGAAGGCGGTATCGCCGGACTCCGAGACGTCGGCCAGATAGGAGGGGAAGGCACCGGTCCCGGTCGAGAGCAGGTAGATGCAGCCGTCGTTGGCGGGGCTGTAGGCGGCGGAGTTGGTGGCGCAACTGCCGCCCGGCGTGCCGGGTGTCTCCCACATGTATGCGTCGAGGCAGGATCGGCCCGCCCCGAGCTGGGTTTGTTCGTCAGTCGAGCAGCTCACTTCCCCGTTGACGTCGGCGGGAACGAGCTTCTCGGGGGTCTGGAAGAAGAAGCGGTTGCCGTCGGCCGAGAGATTGCGACTGAGGAAAGCCTGGGGGTTATAGACAGTATGAGAAGAGGGAGCGTGGTACATGTCGGGGTTCTTCAGTTCGGGGCTACCCGTCGGCGGGGCCCCGGTCGGGCTGCAGGTAAGGCATGAGATCTCGCCGCCTTCGGCGTCGTAGCGGTAGTACTGCGCCGTGCCCTGGTTGTCGTAGGCGGTGAGCCGGTAGTGCGACTGGAAGAAGAGAACGTGGCCGTCGGCGCTGACGCGGGAGGTTTTCATGCCGTCATTGGGAGCGATTGAGTTGCCGCCGGCCCAGTCGAAGCCGTCTTTTCCAAATTCGGCATCTATCCGGGCGATGAAGCTGACGCAGCCGCCCGCGGTCGCGCATGCGCCGGCGCCGTCGGCCTGCCAGAGGTAGACCGAGCAGGAGCCCGTGAAGGTGTTGAAGGAGCCGCCGCCGTTTGCTTTTCCGGCGCAATCCCGCCCAACGCCGGCCCGCCGCCGTCGAGATCGGCGTTACCAGCGAAGTAGACGTGGTCGCCGTTATCGGAGTAACCGAGCACGCCCACGGCTTTTGCGCCTGGGACGAGATCGGTGAGCTGCTGGCCCACCGGGGCGCCGACGTCATAGCGGTAGAGGTCTTCGGTGCCGGGAGCCGTGCTGGCGTTGTCGCTCAGCTCCTGCTCGGATTTGAAGAAGGCGAGCGCGCCGTCCGGCGTCGCTCCCATGAAGGTCGCCGGGAAGGTGCCGGCGGGATCCGGGGTGGTGCGCTCGGAGACAGAGACGCGCACCGTGGTGGCGCTCGGGGCAGCTGCTTCGCGGCGCAGGTAGAGCTGCTTGGATGCGAAGTCAATGAAGTAGACGTCACCGCTCGGGGAAACAGCGTGCCCCTCTTGGACAAAGCCCTCGAAGCCCGCCGGGATTTCGGAGCCTTCGGCGGGAACACAGGGTGGCGTGCCGCAGGCCGAGTCGGGGAGCAGGCCGAGGAGGGTGCGCGCGCCCGTGTCGCGGTCGAAGAGGTAGACGTTACGGGCGGTGGAGAGGGGCGAGGGGCCTGCGGTGACCGGGGGGTTACCTCTCACCTGGAAGACGACCTTCGAGTGGTTGTCGAAGCTCCCCCCTAGTATGAATTGATGAGTTCCAACCCTCTCCGGGACAAAGAGCGTGCGTGAGCCGTCGGCGGCGTCGCGCATCACCATCGCCGCTTTACGGTTGAAGCCCGAAGAGGTCCCCGCTTCGGTGAAGCTGAGGCGGAGATCGGAAGTCCAGGCCCGGACAACGGCTCCATCGCCGTAGCTTGGCGGCGGGTTGAGTCCGCCGGTCGACCACTCGCCGCCGGTGAAGCGAGCGTGGAGGACGTTGCTGTCCTGGAAGCCATCGTTGCCGGGGAAGCCGGCGTAGGTGTAAAAGGTGATCCCGTCACCCGCATTGGAGGCCTGGACGCTGTAGGTGGAGCCGTAGGCGTCTGAGCCGTACTTGTCGGTTGGGGTTACCTGCTCATAAGCGCGGCAATCGGGCAGCTTGGCCGAGGGGCCGGTGCGGAGCAGGTCGTTGGGGCAGGAGCCGAAGCTCGGCGGCGAGGGGAAGGTGGCGATGGGGAAGCCGTTGCTCGCAGTGGAGCCGACGAGGCTCGTCGCGACGAGCTTGAAGTAGTACTGGGTGGCGGGGCTGAGGCCGCCGACCACCGAAGAGACCTCGATCGGTTCGTTGCCGCTGCCGATGCTCACCGCGGCGGTGGAGGAGCCCAGGGACGGCGAGGTGCCGTACTCCACCACGTAGGAGGTGGGCGAGTTGCCGGGGTCGATCGTGGCGGTGACGCGAACTGAGTGCTCATCGATCGCGTTTGCCGCGGCGCCGGAGAGGACAGGCGGGCCCGTGGCGGTGGTGAAGCTCGGCAGGAAGTTACTCGAGGTAACCGGGGTGAAGCTAGAGAAGTAGGGGCGGGTGACCTGTAGGCGAACGAAGTACTGCGTGCCGGGAACGAGGCCCGAGACCTTCTGGCTTATGTTCTGTTCGCCCCCGTTCTCGCTCAGCGCCGCGCAGTTGGGCACGCTTACGTCAGTCCAAGTGATTTTGTCGGTCGAGTACTGGAACTTGCAGCCGACCAGGCCGCCTTTGGGGTCGACCCTGCCGTTGAAGGTGGCGCTGCGGGTGGCTATGGCGGTGACGGCGGGGAAAGACATGTTCGCGGTCGGGTTTGGCAACGTGGAGGAGTCGGCGATGACGTAGACGCGGTGGGCCAAGATGAGTGGCCCTTGGAAGCCATCGGGGTCGTTGTTGACTGAGACGTAGAAGCTCCCACTCGTGCCGTTGAAGCCGAAGCCACGGACGGCTCCGAGGCCCGCTGCGGCCCCGTGAACGTCGTCTGTGGCTGTTGGGGCGGCGCTCAGGCCCGGTTCGTTGGCGGGACCGAACTGCTGCACGACGGTCGGGCCAGAGGAGGGGTCGCGCAGGACATAGAGGGCGGTGCCGGCGGGGTTGACCGCGAGGCCAGCGGTCGCCGAGGAGGCTTCGCCAGAGAGCAGCGGTCCCGGGTGGCCCTCGCCGATCGTGCTGACCGAACAGCTGCCAGTACCGCTCAGCGTGGTGCAGGTCATCTGCGGCTGGTTGGCGGCGGCGAAGGCACCTTTGAAGGTGACCGTGACGTTGGGCGGGAAGCCCGAGACGGAGAAGTTGCCGACGCCGCAGGCTTCCTCGAGGCCGTTTTGGATGATTTCCGTGCCTCCGTTGACGATGTAGGTGAGCTCCCCGGTCGGGGTGCCGTTGGGGCAGGTGAGCCTGAAGTCGTCGCCGGGGTTGAAGCCGGTGAAGGCGATTTCCTGCTGCTCGTTGTTGGGCGCCACGATCGGTGCGAGGAAGCCGACGCCGCCGCCGTTGGCGTCTTCTGAGTCGTAGCGAAGGACGTTGCCGTTGTCGTTGGAGTCCGAGGCGTAGACGATGCCGCGAGAGTCCACGGCGATGCTGCGGGGCTGTTCGGTGCCGAAGTTGGCCGAGGAACCGAAGGAACCTGGTGAGGTGCCGTCGAGGTTGAATGTGTCGACGCGGCGGTTGCCGGAGTCGGCGAGGTAGACCGTGCCGGTCGGGGCGTTGCCGTCGGGACTCACGGCGACGCCGAAGCCGTTTTCGGCGAAGCCTTCACCGTACTGGCCGACGCCAGAGCCGCCGATGCCGGCCTTGCAGACGTCGCCGTCTGCCTCAGTGCAAATCTCATATCCGGTACCGGTGTCGCCCGGTCCCGATTCGGCCACGTCGAAGCCGAAGGAGCGGATGAAGTTGCCTTCACCGTCGTACTCGTCGATGCGACGGTTGCCGCGGTCAGAGACGTAGACGTTGCCGGTGTCGAGGTCCACGGCGACCGACTGGGGAGCGCTGAGGGAGCCGTTGCCCGCCGCGGTGCCATCCCCGCCGGCGGCGACGCCCGCCCTACACTCGGCCGCAACCGTGCAGATCTCAAAGCCGGTGCCGGTGTCAGCAGTGGTCGAGGTTCCGTTGACGATCGTGGAGATGCTGATCTTGCCGCTCAGCTGGCTCGCATCAGCGGAGATCGTCGGCTGGTTGGAGCCGCCGAGGACGCCTTTGAGGGTGACAACAAAGGGACTGAGAGCGGTGCCTTGACCGGAGACCGAGACGTTGGCTTCGCCGCCAACGGTCAACAGGGCGGCGAGTATGAACTGGACTTCGAAGGAGCCGGCGTTGAACGCAATCGGAGCGGTGGTCGAGCCGTCGAAGGAGAGGGTGAAGGTGCCCGCGGTGGCGTCGACGACGATGCGCTGGCGCTCGTTGACGACTGGGGCGATCACATCCTTGCCCCAGGCGCTGACGAAGTTGCCTTTGCTGTCGAAGCGGCCGATGCGGTTGTTGCCCTCGTCGGCTACGTAGGCATCGCCCGCGTTGGCGGGACCGACGCCCGTGCCGTTGACGGCGACGTCGCGCGGGTTGTTGAGCTCGCCGCCGAAGCTGCCCGAGCCGTTGAATGCGCTAGGGCCCGCGAAGGTGCCGAAATAGCTGAGGACCTCTTTGGATGCGAAAGCCGAGGAGGCGAAAAGCGCCAGCGCGAGCAGCGCAGTGGCGAGAGAGAGGACGGCGCGGCGCCCACGGCGCGAGGGCGCACCACTCCCGTTGGCGTCGCTGTACGCACCACGGGCGGCGATCGCTCCACGGACGAATGAGCCCGAGCGGCTACCCCGGCCCTGAGTCGATTCCGCGGACGACGCCTTCGCGTGGCTTCTCACGTAGCTCTCTCCTTGTCCCGTGAGCCCCTCTGCCGGCCGCTTCCCTTGGCGGCCCCCTTGGGCTCGGTTTCCCTGTGGTGTCCCTGCGCCGTCTCTCAGAGACGACGGGGAAAACTGTAAACGGAGACTTTCATAAAGTCAAGCAGAACGTTTTTGTGAGAAAAGCAACCGTTTGGAGCAGGGGGAACCGCCTGCAAACGACGCTCTGGAGAACGAATGTCGGTCGCCCAGGATCGGGCGGTCAGTCGCCGAGAGCGTCGCGCAGAGCGGCCAGCTCCGAGCGGAGCTCACCCACCTCGCGCTCGAGGCGGGTGAGGCGGTCCTCGGCGAGGACCGGGTCCTCGTGGGACGCATCGTCGCCCTCGGCAGTCACCGATTCGGATGGAGGAGGGGCACCGCCGCCGAGCAGCTGCTCGTAGCGGTCCTCCTTCTGGCCGGGCTGCCGTTCGTGGCGCGCGACCATGCCGCGCTCGACGAGGTGATCGAGGGTCTCGTGGACGGCCGCCAGGTCGGCGAAATCGTGCAGGCGCTGGCCACGCTGCTTCAGCTCACCCGGCGTCTGCGGCCCGCGCAGCATCAGCACTGCGAGCAGAGAGACCTCTGCGGCGTCGAGGCCGAAGGCGTCGTCGAGCAGGTGGCGGTACTTGCGGGCGCGGCTGCCGGCGCCGCTGGCGAGGCGGGTCCAGCCCCTTGAGGCGAGGCGGCGCAGGGACTCGACCACCGTCGCCTCGTCGTAGGAGACAACGGGCTCGCGGTTGGTCGACTGGTTGCAGGCGAGGCGCAGCGAGTTGAGCGAGAGCGGGTAGACGTCCGGAGTGGTCCGCTGCTTCTCCACCAGGCAGCCGAGGACCCGGATCTCGACTGCGTCTGGCTCCACCGGTCCCTTCCCTAGCCTCGATCCGGCCGCTCGGGGTAGATCTCGTCGATCGTGATCAGGGCGCGGTAGGGCGCTCCCTCGGCGGCGGCTTCGATCGCCTCGGCCCCGCCGGCGAGGCGGTCGACGACGGCAACAACACCCGCGACGTCGAGGCCCTGCTCGGCAATCCGTTCGATCGCCCTTGCGGTCGAGCCACCGCTGGTGACGGTGTCCTCGACGACGAGGCAGCGGTCGCCGGCCTCGACCGGCCCCTCGACCCAGCGCTGCAGACCGTGCTGCTTGCGCTCGCCGCGGACGAAGAAGCCGACCAGGCCGGCTCCCGCCGGCACCGCGAGCGCGGCGCAAGCGGGCGGGATCGCGGCTGTCGCCGGTCCGCCCACGGCGCTGGCGCCCAGCTCCACCGCTGTCGCCGCGATCAGCTCCCCGGCGGCGAGAAACCCCGCCGGCCGCAGCAGGGCCCGCCGGGCGTCGACGTAGTACTGCGCGGTCGCGCCGATGGAGAGCGTCACCTCGCCGATCACCAGCGAGTGCTCGCGCAGCTCGGCGAGCAGCGTCCCCTTGGCGGCATCGAGGTCGGGCACGGCGCGGCGGATCTTATGCGCGGCGGGGCGGCGGGCCCGCCGTCACCAGCGCGACGCGGCCTCGTGGAAGCCCTGGCGCCAGCTCGGATAGCTCGGCTTCCAGCCGAGCTCCCGCTTGGCCTTCTCGTTGGAAGCCCCGCGCAGGCCGATCGCCATCGCCTCTGCCGCCGGGCCGGCAATCAGGCGCGCAAGCCAGACGGGAACCCGGCGGGGGGGCTTGGCCCCAACCGCCTCGGCGAAGATCGGGACCCACTCGCGAGAGGGCGCCGGCTCATCGTCGACGACGTTGTAGGCGCCGGGTGCTCCCCGCTCGAGGGCGGCGGCGGTCGCGGCGGCGGCATCCTCGACGTGGAGGAAGGAGAAGGTGCCGGTTCCCTTGCCGACGATCGGGAGGCGGCGCTTCAGCATGTCCTCTGTCTGGGAGCCATCGCGGTCGAAGTAGGTCCCGGGCCCATAGAGCCAGCCGTAGCGCAGGATCAGCCCCTCGATCCCCTCTGCACCGGTCACCTGGCGCTCCATATCGGTCAACGCCGCGACGGCATCGCCAAAGGGAGGTGGGGCATCAACGAACAGCCCTGCCTCCTCGTCCTTTACCCAATCGCCCTCTGGGGCGTAGAGAAAGGCGACGCTCTCGGCGACGAGCCGGCGGGCACCGGCGGCCCTCGTCGCAGCGATCAGGTTGGCGGTGCCCTCGGTCCGCACGCGGTTCGTCGCCCCCAGCGGGTCGCTCTTGCTTTTGTAATCGATCCTCGGCGGTAGCGCCGTCAGCGCGTGGACGACCACCTCGGGCTTGGCCTCGACGAGCGCTGCCTCGAGAGCTGGAGCGTCAAAGACGTCGCAGACGACCGCATTCGCGCCCGCCTCGCGAATCTGCGCCGCCGCCTCCTCACGCCGCGTCATCCCCGTCACCTCGTGACCAGCAGCGAGGAGCTGCCGCACCAAAGGTCTCCCGATCGCCCCGCTAGCCCCTGCGACGAAGACCTTCATGGTCAGTAGACGAAAATACTCTCGCCGTAGAAGAGCTGGTTGTAGATGCGCGGCTGGTCGGCGTTGAAGGTGCGCACGCAACCGTGGCTCGCCGGGTAGTCGGGCACTTCGGGGTAGCCGTGTATCGCGTAGCCGCCGTGCCAGTAGAACGAGTAGTACATGCCGTGCGAGTTGGTTCCCGGTTCGCGGCGGTAGAAGGTGTAGTGGCCGGTGATCGTGGGAGTCGAGGACTTGCCGGTGGAGACGGGGTAGATGGCGAACGGACGGTCGCCCTTGGCAAGCACCAGCACCTGCTTGTCGATCGAGACTTCGGCGTGCTCGCCCGCCTTCGGGTAGCGGACCCGGTAGCCGCCGCGGCCTCCGAAGACGTCCTCGACCAGGCCCTTGCCCGCCCGCTCGGTGGGAGCCATGCCGTTGACTTTGCGGTATGCGAGCACCTCGCGCCCGGTGCGTCCGTCGAAGCAGCGGCCGTCGCCGGAGGCGTAGCCCATCTTCCCCAGCGCCTTCTTGAAGCCCTTGACCACACGCCCGCACTGGCCCGCGTGCAGCGCGGTGAAGCTGACCCGCCAGCTCTTGCGCACGGTGCTGTCTCCGCCGAGAGCCGCGGTCGCCACGTGCTTGGCCGCTGCGGCGTACTTCCCATCTTTGCGGACGAGGATCGAGGCTTTGAACTTGCCCTTCCCACCCGCCGCCTGCTGCACGGCAACCCTGCGGGTGAACAGCTTGCCCCCGTTGAGGTAGAAGGTGACCGCGACGCGCTGCCCCGGGACAAAGGGCTCGAGTGTGCCATTGACGGGCACCGTGCTGTAGATCGGCGCCCGCCCACCTTGCAGGTGCCCAAGGTGGATCTTCACTGTGGCATCGGAGGCGGCAGGCGGTTTCGGCGCGGCTGCATATGCCGACGCCGGCAAGACGAAGGCAGCAGCGATCACGAGGGCGGGGGCGCGACGAAGACTCACGTCTCGGGATTCTTACGAATGAGTCGGCTGTGTGGCGAAAGCGTCAATTCTTCGTGAACCTAGAGCAACCTGCCTTGAAGCGTGCGAATGGCCTGCCTATTTTCAGGACAGCGGAGGGTGAAGCTACGAGGTCGTGGCAACCGCGTGATAACCGGGAGTTCGGGCCATGTGGCTCGGATGGGGTTCGAGTCCCCGCTCTCCGCTGTGTAGAGTTACTGTCTGAGTGCGCGAAGGCTGGTTGAGGTGCCACTTATCATGCGGCCTGCGGGGTAGCGCTCGCCATTGCGACCAGCCTTTGCGCCTCGACTGACAGGGGTGGCGGCCGACGGCTGACGACCCCTTGGTAGCCGTTGGCAACGGTTATCACGCGTTTGGGGCGTGGCCCCCTTCACACAGATCCGGCCCGCCTCGCGGGCCGTTTCTTTGCCCGCTACTGAGCGAGTAGGGCGACAGAGTTGTTCAGCATGTGCAGGATTACCCCGGGCACGATCGAGCCGGTCTTCTCGTAGAGCAGGGCGAGCACGAAGCCGAAGCCGATCAGCGGCAGGATCACCTCGGCGCCGTTGGTTATGTGCAGGGCGCCGAAGACGACGCCGCTGAGCAAGGCCGCCGCGAAGCGTGGCAGGCGCTCGCGCAAGCCGCCGAAGAGCATGCCGCGGAAGCAGACCTCCTCGCAGAACGGCGCGGCGATGACGATCACCAGGATCTGCATGGCGACTGGGCCCAGCCGCTCGGCGACGTCCGTATCGTCGGGCTCGCCGAAGATCGCCGTGTAGACAATCGCGATCGCCAGGTAGGCGCCGACCGCCGCCAGCATCCAGAGCAGCGCCGAGGGTCGAAAGCGCCGCACCCCGAGCCGCCGTAGCGCCCCCTTGAACGAAGCACCGTTTCGCGCCGCGATCAGCATCGGCACCATCAGGAAGCCCAGCTCCGCCGCCAGCTGCCCCAGCGCGGTCGCCGTGTCGGTCAGGTCCCCATCGGGCTCCCGCCCCGCCAGCGCCGCCGGAACTGCCAGCATCACCCCGGTCGCCAAAGCCAGCGGCACCCCCAGGACCCCTGCCAGCGGCCCCCAATTCGAGTAGGGGAAACGGGGCTTCGCGTCGGATACGGTGGCGTCCATGACGCCGGCAGTCTCACAGGTATCGCGGTCCACCAAGACGCGCCTGCGCTTCCTCCGCCGCCTCGTAATCCTGATCGTCTTCCTCGTCCTGGTTGCGATCGCGCTCAGCCAATTCACCGAGCTGAAGCGTCTCGCCACCGGCATCCTCGCCTCGACCGCGGTGCTCGCCGCGATCGTCGGTTTCGCCGCCCAGCACACGATCGGCAACATGGTCGCCGGCGTCCAGCTCGCCGTCTCGCAGCCGATCAAGATAGGCGACCGGATCGAGTTCGAGGACGTCAACGGCCGGGTCACCGACATCACGCTCTCCTACACCTACGTCAATCCCGGCGACGGGACCGCCGTCGTGATCCCCAACCAGCTACTCGTCGACGGGATCATCCACAACCTCTCGACCGAGGACACGCAGGCCTGAGCGCGGCTGGGGCCGAAGTACCCTTTTCCCCATGGGGCAGCGCAATCGGCGACGTCAGCGGCGGCGCGGGGGGGTCGGCAGCAAGGTCCTCTTCGTAGCGGCGGGGATCTTCGTCGTGGGGGCGCTGGGGGTGATCGCCGTTGCCTCGTGGGTGCTCGACGTCGCCGCCAAAGCGCCGTCGCTCTCCTCCTGCAGGCCGGTAGACCACGGCGGCAACACCGTGCTCTACGCCGACGACGGCAGCAGGCTCGGCCTGGTCGAGTCCGACGAAGCGCATGAGCAGGTCTCGATCGACCGCATCCCCAAGACGCTGCGGCTCGCCACGGTGGCGATCGAGGACCAGCGTTTCTACGAGCACGGCGGCATCGATCCGGAGGGCATCGCCCGCGCGGCGCTGAAGAACCTCGAAGCCGGCAAGACGGTCGAGGGAGGATCGACGATCACTCAGCAGCTGGTCCGCCATCTCTGCCTCTCCAACCCCAAGCGCGACCTCGAACGCAAGATCATCGAGGCAAAGCTGGCGCTCGAGTACGCGGAACGCCACTCGAAACGGGAAATCCTCGGCCAGTACCTCAACACTGCCTCATACGGCACCCTCGACGGAGCGACCGCGGTCGGCGTCGGAGCGGCGGCGAAGTTCTACTTCTCCAAGCCCGTCTGGAAGCTCAACCTGAGGCAGGCGGCGCTGCTCGCCGGCCTTCCCCAGGCCCCGTCCCAGTACAACCCGATCCTCCACCCCGCCGCGGCCCGAGAGCGGCGCGATCAGGTGCTGGCGAAGATGTCCAACCT
Organism: uncultured Solirubrobacterales bacterium; assembly: GCA_963843495.1. Taxonomy (GTDB): domain Bacteria; phylum Actinomycetota; class Thermoleophilia; order Solirubrobacterales; family 70-9; genus VRUE01. The sequence goes on from CAWJJX010000002.1 coordinate 11,661, forward strand.
CGGCTACGTCTCGCCCAGCCAGGCGCGGGCGGCGCGGCAGGCCGGTCTCGGGCTCGATACCTCGGACTCCTACTTCGAGCATCGCGATCCCTTCTTCTTCGACTACGTCGAAAAGGGGTTGATCGACCGCTACGGGGTCGACACGGTGCGCGATGGCGGGCTCGAGGTCCACACCACTCTCGATCCGAGGCTGCAGGAGATTGCGGAGGAAGCGATTCGCTCGGCACTCCCCTACTCGACCGACCCCTCCTCGGCGCTGGTCTCGATAGACCCGCGCAACGGGGAGATCGAGACGATGGCCTCGAGCTCAGACTACGGCGAGAGTCAGTTCAACCTGGCGGCCCAGGGCCACCGACAGCCGGGCTCGACCTTCAAGACCTTCGTCCTGACCGCGGCGATAAGGCAGGGGGTCGATCCCTACTCGACCTACTACACCTCCAAACCGCTCGACCTCGACCTGGAAAAGTGGGGCCACTGGGAGGTGCACACCGCCGATGAAGGCTATCTGGGCCGGGTCAACCTGCAGCAGGCGACGGTCGCCTCCGACAACACCGTCTTCGCCCAGCTCGACCTCGACCTCGGCCCACAGCGCGTCGCCGAAACAGCGCGCTCGCTGGGGATCACCAGCCCCCTCGACGGGCTCCCGGCGGAGGGGATCGGCGGCCTGCGCGTCGGCGTCTCGCCGCTGGAAATGGCGGATGCCTACGCGACCCTCGCCTCGGGAGGGATCCGGCGCGACCCCGTCGCAATCAGCCGCGTCGTCTTTCCCGGTGGCCGGGTGGAGCGGCCTGGGCGCGAGGCACCTCGCCGGGTCGTCTCCGAAGCCGTCGCCTACGAGGTGACGCGACTCCTGCACGACAACATCACCGAAGGAACCGGGACCGCCGCCTACACAGGCTGCCCCGGACAGGCAGGTAAGACCGGGACCACCGATCGCCAGACCGATGCCTGGTTCGCCGGCTACCAGCCGAACCTCGCGACCGTGGTCTGGGTCGGCTACCCGGAGTCCAACGCGATCGAAATGACCAGCGTCCACGGAATCACCGTCTTCGGCGGCACCTTCCCGGCGGACATCTGGCACTCGGTCTACACGGGAGGCGAAATTCCCTGTGAGGAATTCGAGCAGCCGAAGACCCCGATCACCTGGGCCCCTTACTTCGGCCGCTTCACCGCCTCGACACCCTCCCGCCGCGGCGGGATCTACGACGACGCGGCGGAGGACAACGAGCGGGCAAGGGAACTCGGAGAAGAAGTGACGGGGGGCTATGACCCGGACGCCTACGCGCCGGGAGCAGGGCAGGAACCGACCCCGGTGCCGCCGCCTCCGGCGACGGGCGTAACCGGGGGCGCCGCCGCGGGCGAAGCCGGGGGCGGCTAACTGAGCATCGCGCCAGGGGCGGCCTTCGCCCTCATGTGGGTTGGCTTCGCCGCTTACCTCGGAGCTCTAGCCTGGGCGCCGGGGCTCGGCAAGCGGATCGTCTGGGGGGCGATCGTCGCTCTTGCGATCGCCTTTGCCGCCGTTCCCCCGATCCTCTCGCACGACGTCTACAGCTACGTCGACTACGCCCGCCTCGGTGCCCTCCACGGCCTCGATCCCTACGTGCACCCCCCGGCCGCCGTTCCCGCCGACCCCGCCTTCGCCGACGTCACCTGGCCCGACACCACGAGCGCCTATGGCCCGCTCTTCACCCTGGCGACCTATCCCCTGGCCGCGCTCCCGGTCAGCGTCGCGGTCTACGCGCTGAAGGCGGCCTCAGCGATCTCGGTCCTGGCGATCGCCGCCATCACGGCCCGCCTCGCCGCCGCCCGTGGCATCGACCCCCTCCGCGCCGCCGCCTTCGTCGGCCTAAATCCACTCGTCCTCGTCCACGTAGTCGGCGGTGGCCACAACGACGCATTCGCGGTCCTGCTGACGATGCTCACCATCGCCAGCATCCTCACCGCCCGCGAGCTAACCGCCGGCGCAGCCCTAATCAGCGCCATCGCCATCAAGGCCTCCACCGCCATAACAGCCCCCTTCGCCCTCATCGGAATCCCCAACTCGCGGCCGACGGGACCCAAAGCGATCTATATCTCTACTTTGGGGCCCGTCAGCCGGTTGTTGCTGGGCAGCGCGATCGCCGTGGGGGTCATTGGCGTGGGCGCCTACTTCGCTTTCGGGTGGGACTGGCTGCGCGCGTTCGAGCTGGCGGGCGAGAACCAGGGCCGCACGAGCCACATGAGCGTCCCAATCACCTTCGCCCGCCTAACCGGCCTCCACCCGGACCCGATCCGCGCCGCTGCCCTCGCCCTCTACGGAGCCCTCATCGTCCTTCTCCTCCGCTGGGCCTGGAGGGGTGGCGACTGGCTCCGCGCTGCGGCCTGGGCCACAGCCGCCCTCCTCCTAGCCACCTCCTGGCTCCTCCCCTGGTACCTCCTCTGGCCCCTCCCCCTCGCAGCCCTATCCCGCGACCGCCCCCTCCAGCTTCTCCTCCTAGCGCTGACGGCCTACCAACTGGGCGCCCGCATTCCCCTCTAGCCCGCAACAGCTACCCAAGCTGCCTACCCCGCCCGTCCCGCCTCCTCGGCAACCACAGCCTCTTCCTCCTCCGGCGACGCATGTAGCACCCCCGTATGGATAGACCACCCCTCCCGCCGCCCCATAGCCGTAACCACCGCCACGTAGACCACTTCGACCACCGTCAGCACCCCCCGCACGACGATCGCGATCAGCGAGGCAACCGCGAAGCTGTTGCCCGGCACCGCCACCTTCACGGCCCAGGCGAAGGCGGCGTCGCGGACGCCCAGCCCCGCCGGTGCCACGAGCGTCGCCAGGGCTGCGACGTAGCCGAACGCCTGCGCCGAGCCGACGACGAGGATGTCGTCGGTCGAGATAGTGCTGACCGAGCGCGCAACGCAGTACAGCCCGACCGCGATCACACCCCAGTTGAGCGTGTAGAAGACGAGCACGGTGATGACGCCGCGCAGGGACATCGTCGCCGGCAGCGGATCGCGGCCAAAGGCGCCCAGGATGCGGTTAGCGAGCGGGCCGAACACGCGCGGGTGCAGGACGGTGATCAGGAGCGGGATCAGGAGCAGCACGGCCCAGCGCCACGCGTCGCCCTCGAGGTCGGGATGGCTGATGATGAAGTAGGCGGCGACGATGATCGCCGAGGTCGCCTGGATCGCCTGTTCGTAGACGATGCTGGCGATCGTCAGCCGCCGCGGCACCCCCGCCCGCTCGGAGAGCAGCACTCGCCCGAGGACATAGAGGATGCTGCCCGGCACATAACGGGCGAGCAGCGGCTGACCCCAAGCAACCTGCGCCCGGCCAGCCCCCAGCCGGTAGCCGAGGAAGCGCAGGATCAGGTCCCAGCCCAGAGCGTTCAGCGCGTAGAAGAGCGGCAGGACGATGAAGGCGGGGATCAGCCAACCGACGTGGAAGTGAACCCCCTTCTCCTGGATCTCCGACCACTGGTTGATCACGGTGAGGACGAGGAAGCCGAAGATGAGGAGGGCGATACCGAGCTGGATCGCCAGGCGAACACGTTTGCTTCGCGGCGGCCGCGTACCGAACCGCGCACCGGCCTCGCCGATGCGGTGAAGGAGTGGCTGGCGGCGCTCCACTGCTCCGCACCTTAGTGAGAGCGCAGGCGACGTCGATCGCAGCGGACTCGTGTCGCGCAGGCGGGACAATGGACCGATGGGCGAGTTCGAGCTGCTGGCGCGGATGAGGGAACGACTGCCGCCGCCTGGCGCGCGCGTCCGGATCGGGTCGGGCGACGACGGTGCCGTCACCGTCCCCGGCGGGGCGACGGCGACCTCGGTGGACGCCTCGATCGAGGGAGTCCACTTCCGGCGCGACCAGGCGGACCTGAAGCAGATCGGTCACAAGGCGCTCGCAACCGCCCTCTCCGATCTCGCGGCGATGGGAGCTGAGGCCGGCGAGGCCTACGTCGTGCTGGGCGTCCCTCCCGACCTCGACGAGGAAGGCTGCCTCGAGCTGCTCGACGGGATGGCCGAGCTCGCGTCCGCGACCGGCACGACCCTGGCCGGAGGAGACATCAGCCGCGCCCGCGAGCTCGTCCTTGCCGTGACCGTCGTCGGCCACGCTCCCGCCCCGAGCTCACTGGTCACCCGCGGAGGCGCCCGCCCCGGCGACGCCCTAGTGCTGAGCGGAGAGCTCGGCGGTGCCGCGGCCGGCATCCGCCTGCTCGAGCGTCCGGAGCTGGCGACGGGGTTGAAAGCCGAGACCGCGCAGAGCCTGCGCGAGCGCCAGCTCATGCCGCAGCCCCGCCTCGGGGCAGGCCGCGCACTTGCCGCCGCGGGAGCGACCGCGATGATCGACCTCAGCGACGGGCTCGGTGCCGACGCGGGACACGTGGCGGCAAGCAGCAGAGTCGGGTTGCGGATCGACGCGGGGCGCCTGCCCCTCGCCCCAGGCCTCGTCGAGGTCGCAACGGCAGCGGGCGAAGACACCCTGCGGCTCGCCGCCTCCGGCGGCGAGGACTACGAGCTGCTCGCCGCGCTCCCCGGCGAGCGGTTCGAGCAGGCCGCCAACGCCGTTGCGGCTGCCTCAAATGGGCTCGGACTGGCGCGAATAGGTGAGGTCGTCGCGGGGGAGGGCGTCGAGATCAGGCTGCCCGACGGCCGGCCTCTGGAGTCGGAGGGGTTCGACCAGCTGGGTTGAGGACCGCGTCAGTGAGCAGGACCCGCACGCCGCGGCGCCTCAGCATCGCATCGGCGATCAGCGCCGGCTCGGGCTTGTAGTGGCCTGACTCGACCAGGCTCTTCAGCTGTCGTGGTTGCATCCTGCGCCTCATATCGGCTTTTCACTCTAGAGCCTTAGTTCTTGGTACTAGCACATCTGTCCACAAGGGCCAAAGCCTGCCTAGAGACCTGCCTATAGGGGTTCGGACAGGAGCGGGGATACCCTTCTGTTCATGCCCAACGGATCGACCCGAATTCTCCTCGTCGACGACGAGCAGTCGATTCAGACCCTGCTCAGCTACCCGCTGCGCAAGGATGGCTACCACGTCACCTCCGCCCACGACGGTCGCGAGGCGCTCGAGCGCTTCGACGAGGCCCGCTTCGACCTGGTCATCCTCGACCTGATGCTGCCCAAACTGGACGGCGTTCAGGTTTGCCGCGAACTGCGCTCGCGCAGCCAGGTGCCGATCATCATGCTGACCGCGAAGGGCAGCGAGACCGACAAGGTCGCCGGGCTCGAGGTCGGGGCCGACGACTACATCACCAAGCCCTTCTCGATGCGCGAGTTCCGCAGCAGGGTGAAGGCGGCGCTGCGCCGCTCGCGGATGGCGGGCGAGCCCCCGGAGGCGGAGATGATCGACCACGGCGAGCTGAAGGTCGACTTCGGCCGCCGCATGGTCACGCTGCGCGAGGAGGAGATCCGCGTCACCTACGTCGAGTTCGAGATCCTCGGCGCGCTGGCACGGTCCCCCGGTCGCGTTCTCAGCCGCGAGACGCTGCTCGAGCACGTCTGGGGGGACTCCGAGTACCGCGACCCGCGCACGGTCGACGTCCACATCCGCCACCTGCGCGAAAAGCTCGAGAAAGACCCGAAGGACCCCGAGTTCCTCTTCACCGTGCGCGGCGTCGGCTATCGCTTCAAGGAGTAGCTATCGAGACGAGGATGTAGATGAGATTCAGGCCGACCACCCTCTTCAACCGGATCATCGCGATCTCGATTGCGATCGCCGCCGGGACGACGCTCCTGATCTACGTCTACACCGTCGCCATAGCGGGCGGCGCCAGCGGCCTCGGCGCGGTCAAAGAGCAGATCCTCATCGGCGGCATCATCGCCATCGCCATCGCGGCCTGTGGGGGCGTCTATTACGCCCGCCTCGCCGTGGGGAACATCCGCCGCCTCCAGAAGGCCGCCCGCAAGGTGGCCGATGGCAACTTCGAAACGCCGATCCCGATCGCCTCGGTCGGCCAGTTCGGCCCCCTCGCGCGCACCTTCAACGAGATGCAGCGGCGCCTCGCCGAGCTCGACAGCGCCCGCAAGCAGTTCATCGCCAACGCCTCACACGAGCTACGCACGCCGATCTTCAGCCTCGGCGGCTTCGTCGAACTGCTCGAGGAGGAGGACCCGAGCCCGGAGGAGCGGGACGAGTTCGTGCACACGATGCGCCAGCAGATCGAGCGGCTGACCAAGCTCACAGCTGACCTGCTCGACCTCTCCCAGCTCGACGCCGGCGCCGTCGCGATCCGCATCGACAACGTCGACCTCGGCTCGCTCGCCCGAGAAGTGACGCGGGAGTTCGGGCCGCGCGCCGATCGCCGCGGCTCGCGGCTGGAGCTGCGAACACCGGCGGAGCCGGTGATCGCCTCCGCCGACCCCGAGCGTGTGCGCCAGGTCGTCCGTATCCTCCTCGACAACGCCCTCACCCACACCCCCGAGGGCACCAAAGTGACCGTGACCACCTACGCCGTCAACCGCCGCGCCGAGCTGACTGTGTCCGACGACGGGCCCGGGGTCCCCCGGCGAGTGCAGAGCCAGATATTCGAGCGCTTCTACACGGCGGACTCGGCGGGCGGCTCGGGCCTCGGCCTGGCGATCGCGCGCGAGCTGGCGCAGCGCATGCAGGGGAGGATCGCCCTCGCTTCCAGCAAGCGCTTCACCGCCTTCACGCTCGACCTGCCGCGCTCACGAGCGATCGCTGGAGCGCCGACGAGCGACAGCGTGCCCTCGCGGGCGACGGCATGAAACGCGCGGGGCTCCTGGTCGCACTGCTGGCGCTCGCGCTGGCGTCGGGCTGCGGTGACTCCGGCTCGGACACAGCTGTGAGCGAGGAGTCGGCTTCGAGCCCGCAGACCTCCGCGGCACCTCCACCTCAGGTGATCGTCCAGACCGCCGAGCACGGCTTCGACGCCGCGAAGGTCTACCGCGAGGCGGCTCCCGGCGTGGTCACGATCCGCTCGATCTTCGACAGCGGCGCGGCCGAGGGCTCCGGCTTCGTGCTCGACGAGGGCGGCCGCATCGTCACCAACGCCCATGTCGTGACCGACGAAGGCGACGGCGAGCGCACGGGGGCCGAGAACGTCTTCGTCGAGTTCCCGGATCGCAACGTGTTGCCGGCGCGCATCGTCGGCTTCGACCCCTTCGCCGACGTGGCGCTGCTGGAGGTGAAGCCGGACGGCTTCGAGCTGCACCCGCTGGAGCTGGGCGACGATCGCGGCCTCGTGGTCGGTCAGCCGGTGGCCGCGATCGGCAGCCCCTTCGGCGAGCAGCAGTCGCTCTCGGTCGGAGTCGTCTCGGCCACCGACCGCTCGGTCGAATCGCTCACCCGCTTCCAGATCGACGGCGCGATCCAGACCGACGCCTCGATCAATCCCGGCAACTCGGGCGGGCCGCTGCTCGACGCGGGCGCCCGCGTGATCGGCATCAACCAGCAGATCGAGACCAGCTCCGGCGCCAACGACGGGGTTGGCTTCGCCGTGCCGGTTTCGGCAATCCGGCGATCGATCGCCCAGCTGGAAGACGACGGCGAGGCGGACTACGCCTATATCGGCGTCTCGACGCAGCCCCTCTACCCGCAGCTCGCCCGCAAGCTCGACCTCGAGACCGAGTACGGCGGGCTGCTCGACGAAATCGTCCCCGATGGCCCGGCCGACGAGGCCGGGCTGAGGGGCAGCGACGGTCGGCTGCGCTTCCAGGCCGGCGCCTACCGCACCGGGGGCGATGTGATTCTCGCGATCGAGGGCCAAAGGATCGTCGGCCCGAACGACCTTGCCCGCTACATCGCCGGCCACCGGCCGGGCGAGACCGTGACGCTGGAGGTTCTCCGCGACGGCAAGCGGATCGAGGTCGAGGTCACGCTCGGCAAGCGCCCGCCAGCCTAGCCCTGCCCGCCGCCTGACCGGCGCGGCCTGTAGAACTCCCCCGTGCTCCAGGAAGTCTCCCTAGGCCAGAAGTCCCTCGCGGACTACACCCACATCGCCGGCAAGCAGACGATCGAACGGATTCGCGAGCTGGCCGAGCCGATGAAAGGCCACCGCGTCCTGCACGTCAGCGCCACCGCTTTCGGCGGCGGTGTCTCGGAGATCCTCTACACGATCGTGCCGCTGATGCGCGACGCCGGCATCGACGCCCACTGGCACGTGATCTTCGGCAAAGAGGAGTTCTTCAACGCGACCAAGCTCCTCCACAACTCGCTGCAGGGCGCGGAGGAGACGCTGAGCGAGGAGCAGTGGGAGATCTTCGACGAGATCAACCGGATCAACGCCGAGGGCCTGGAAGGCGAGTGGGACACCGTGATCGTCCACGACCCCCAGCCGATCGGCCTGCGCCGCGGCGCCGAGGAGAAGGGCCGCAACTGGATCTGGCGCTGCCACATCGACCTCTCCGAGCCCAATCCCGAGCCGATCGCCCGCCTGCTGCCGCTGATCGAGGAGTACGACGCGACGGTCTGGCACATGCCGTCCTACGTGCCGAAGGGCGTCAACGGCCACAACGGCGTGCGCATCATCCCGCCGGCGATCGACCCGCTCTCGCCGAAGAACATGGCCTTCTCCCCCGACGACGCCGCCTTCGTCTGCCGCCAGTTCGGCATCGACGTCGACCGGCCGCTGCTGACCCAGGTCTCCCGCTTCGACCCCTGGAAGGACCCGATGGGCGTGATCGACGCCTACCGCATCGTGCATGAGGAGGTGCCCGAGGTGCAGCTTGCCCTCGTCGGCTCGATGGCGACCGACGACCCCGAGGGCTGGGAGTTCTTCCAGCACACCTTCGAGTACGCCGACGGCGACGACGACATCAAGATCCTCAACAACCTCAACAACGTCGGCGCGATCGAGGTCAACGCCTTCCAGTCGCAGTCCGACGTCTGCCTGCAGAAGTCGATCCGCGAGGGCTTCGGGCTGACGGTCACCGAGGCGCTCTGGAAGGGGCGGCCGACCGTCGCCGGCAACGTCGGCGGCATCCCGCTGCAGATCGAGAACGGCGAGAGCGGCTATCTGGTCGACTCCTCTGAGGAGTGCGCGCAGCGCTGCCTGGAGATCCTCGCCGATCCGGAGCTGGGCAAGCGCCTCGGCCGCGCCGGCAAGGAACACGCTCGTCAGGAGTTCCTCTCACCGCGCCTGCTGCGCGACTGGATGGAGCTGCTGGCGGAACTGGGCACATAGGGCGGCAGCCGCCCGGGTAATCTGGGCACGTGTCAGCCGATCCAGACCCGCTGATCATCGTCTCCAATCGCGGGCCGGCGCAGTTCGAGCGTAACGAGAACGGCGATCGCACCGTGCGGCGCGGCGGCGGCGGCCTGGTCACGGCCCTCTCGGGCCTCGTTTCCCACCGCGACGCCCTCTGGATCGCCTCGGCGATGACCGACGAGGACGTCGCCGTTTCCGAGGAGCGCGGCGGCCCGGCCGAGCTCGCGATCGACGGCATCGAGTACCGCGTGCTCATGGTCGGCAGCGACGCCGAGGCCTACGACCGCTTCTACAACGTGATCGCCAACCCGATCCTCTGGTTCATCCAGCACTACCTCTGGGACCTCTCCAACGCGCCGGACATCCGCCAGGAGGAGCTCGACGCCTGGGACTTCGGCTACCAGGCGGTCAACCGCGACATCGCCACTGCCGTGCTCGGTCAGATCGAGGGGCGCGAGCGGCCGCTGGTGATGCTGCACGACTACCACCTCTACACGGCGCCGGCGATGATCCGGGCCGAGCGACCGGACGCCTTCCTGCACCACTTCGTCCATATCCCCTGGTCCCAGCCGGACAGCTGGCGAATCCTCCCCGGCCGCATCCGCGAGGCGATCTTCCGCGGCATGCTCGCCAACGACATCATCGGCTTCCATACGGGCCACTACTGCATCAACTTCCTGCGCTGCTGCGACGAACTGCTCGAGATCGACGTCGACTACGAGCTCGGCCTCGTCCGCCACGCCGACGGCGAGACGCGGACGCGCGCCTACCCACTCTCGATCGACGCCGAGCGGCTGCGACGGGCGGCCGAATCGCCCGAGGTGGCGGCGGCGGAGCGCGAGGTGCTGGAGCGCCGGCGCAAGCACCTGATCATCCGCGTCGACCGCGCCGACCTCTCCAAGAACGTGCTGCGGGGCTTCACCGCCTTCGACGTCTTCCTCACCCAGCATCCCGAGTTCCGCGAACAGGTGACCTTCATCGCCCACCTGCAGCCCTCGCGCCAGGACGTGCCCGAGTACGCCGAGTACCTGGAGCGGATCGAGGCCCTCGTCGCCGTCGTCAACCACCGTCACGGCACCACCGACTGGATGCCGATCGACCTGAAGATCTACGAGAACTTCCCCGAGGCAGTCGCCCGCTACAAGCACTTCGACCTGTTGATGGTCAACTCGCTCTTCGACGGGATGAACCTCGTCGCCAAGGAGGCGCCGGCGGTCAACACCCGCGATGGCGTCCTGATGCTCTCCGAGAACACCGGCTCGCACGAGGAGCTGGCCGACTGCGCCCTCTCGGTCAACCCGTTCGACATCCAGGAGCAGGCCGACGCGATCTACCGGGCACTGACTATGGACCCGGAGGAGCGACGGCTGCGGGCGCAGCATCTGAAGGAGCTGGTCTTCTCCCGGAATCCGGGGGACTGGGTTGATGCGCAGTTGGCGGATATCGCGGAGTTGCGCGAGAGCGTTGCGTAGAGCGGTCTTTGGGGGGCGAACTTCGCGGGGTGGGGGCTTAGCTGTGCATGTCCGTACGGATTCGTTGGTCGCAGGTTTTGCTTGTGCTCCTTGGGATGGGGGCGGTGATGCTTGCGGTGAGGGTGGGACCGGGGCTATTGAGAGCACCGGAGCCGCCGCCGCTCGAGCAAGACATCGGGCTTCCCCGGGTACGTGCCCCTGTTGAGGTCATCCATCCGGGGCCTATGCGGCAATCCCAATGGACTGTGCGCCATCAGCGACTGCGCCATCGCAGGCGGCCAACATCAGTCCGTAGCCCCAATCCACCTCCATCGCAAAAAGCTCAACCTCCCCAAGCCTCGGCCCCACCGTCCAAACCTCCGTCGGAAGCTCCTCCACTGCCCGAAGCTCCCCCCTCCCCGGCCTCGGTGGCGCCAGCGGAAGCCACACCAGCTCCCGTAGCACCGGAACCGCCGACTGACGGCTCGCTGGAGTTCGCCCCGCATTGAGAGGAGGCGTACCCCAAACCCCGCCCCACAACCGCCACGGGCTATAGTCCCTCGCCGTTTTGGCAGCCCCACGCGAATACGAGCTGGTCCTGATGCTGGACCCCGGCCCCGACGAGGCCGGCCGCGATGCGCTGGCACAGGACGTCCGCTCCCGAATCGAGGGCGGTGGCACGCTCAAGCACGAGAACAAATGGGGCCTGCGCAAGATGGCTTACGAGATCGGCACGCGCAACGAGGCGGACTACCGCTGGTTTCGCTTCGAGGGTCCTGCGGAGCTGCTCGACGGGCTCAATCACAATTTGAAGATCGCGGACGGCGTGCTGCGCTTTCGCATCTTCAAGGTCGATCCCGACTCGCCGGTGATGGTGCCGCCCGCCGTGGCGGCGCCCGTGCACGGCGCCTCGCGCGAGCGCGGACCGCATCAGGGCGGCCGCGCGGCGGTCGCCCCGCGCGAGACCGAGGACGAGACGGCCGAGGCAGCCGCCGAGCCCTCCCCCGCCGCCGAGTAGTCCGCACCCGCCGGGAAGTACCCGAAGACGCCTGGTTCAGGGCCGTTTACGTCGCCTATTTCCCGGAGATTGCGGGCGCAGGGGGGAGAGACGCGCCGACGACGCTCTTAGACTGGGGTCCAGACAAGCGATTCGGAGGAGTTGAGAGCCGTGGCGGCTTCGAACATCAACGTTGTAGTCATAACCGGGAACCTGACCAGAGACCCCGAGCTGCGCAGCACTGGGGGGGGCACTCCCGTCTGCGACCTGCGCGTGGCGGTCAACAGTCGTCGCAAGGACGGGCAGACCGGCGAATGGGTCGATAAGCCGAATTATTTCGACGTGACCGTCTGGGGAGCCCAGGGCGAGAACTGCGCCAACTACCTCGCCAAGGGCCGGCCGGTGGCGATTGAAGGTCGCCTCGACTGGAGCGAGTGGGAGGCCAAAGACGGCAGCGGTAAGCGTCAGGCCGTGCGGATCGTCGCCAACTCCGTCCAGTTCCTCGGCTCGCGCGACGGTGCGGGTGGTGGCGGCAACGGTGGCGGCGGCTTCACACCCAGCAGCGACGTCCCCGCCGACTCCTCGGACTTCGCGGGGGCAACGGCCAGTGGCGGCGCTGACGACGACATCCCCTTCTGACGGCCTTCGGCATTGCCATGCGGCGTCCTCGGTCGCTCGCGTGCTAACCGCACGCCACGCTCCCTGCGTCCTTGCCTGACAATGCCGAAGCCTCGTCAACGTCCCGTCGTCTGTAGGATTGCCGGCTCGCATGGCTAGATCCAAGGACGCAGGAACGGCAGCACCCAGGCGCGGACGGCGCGCGCCGGATCGCACCCGACCGCGCAAGTACACGCGGATCAACTCCGAGGCGGTCGACTACAAGGACCTCAACCTCCTGCGTCGCTTCCTCTCCGACAAGGGGAAGACGCGCGGCCGGCGGGTGACCGGCCTCTCCCGCAAGCACCAGCGCCAGCTCTCCGTAGCGGTGAAGCGCGCGCGGGAGATTGCGCTGCTGCCCTACGTCGGGGAGCGCTGATGGCGCAGGCCATCCTGCTCGAGGACGTCGACGAGCTCGGCCAGCGTGGCGATCCGGTCGACGTCTCGCCGGGCTATCTCCGCAACTACCTGATCCCGCGCAAGCTGGCGACGCCAGCCACGCCTGGCGCTCTGGAGGAGGCCCAGCGCCGCCGCGTGGTGGCGGAGAAAGCGGCGAAAGCGCGGGCCGAGCGCGAAGAGCAGGCTGCTTCGCTGCTCTCCAAGACCGTGCTGACGATCCACCAGCGGGCAGGCGAGGACGGCAAGCTGTTCGGCTCGGTCGGCGCAAAGGAGATCGCCGACGCGATCCGCGAGGCGCGCGACGTGCAGATCGACAGGCGCAAGGTCCGGCTCGAGCAGCCGATCCGCGAGATCGGCACCCACATGGTCGAGATCGAGCTCGCCGACGGCACGGTCGCCTCGGTGAAGACGATCATCACCGAAGAGCGCTAGAGCTCCATCCGGATCGACCAGGCCCCGGCGTTAGTCTGCGGGCGTGAGCTCGCGCCTGCCGACCCGCCTCACCCGTCGCGCCAAGGCGCGAGCACGATTCGGTTGGGGACGCTCGGAGCGGGCGACGCTCGGCCTGGCGGCGGTGGCGCTGGGCGGTGCCGGAGCCGTGCTCGCGGGCCAGTTCGGGCGGATGCTGCAACGCCGCTCGCACGAGCTGCCGGAGACAGGCGCCGAGAGCCTCGTCGAGGCGGCGCCAGCCGCCGCGAAGGACACCGTCGGCGTTGCCGTCAGCGGCTACACCGCCGCCCCCCGCAGCGAAACGGTCCTCTTCAACCTGCTCGCCGGCTTTCTCGCCTCATTTGCCTTGGTTCGAATCTCGACCCTGGGGATCCGCGACGGCTGGGGGCCCTTTCGCGAGGTCAGCCTCGGCGGGCACCACATCCACCACTTCGTGCCGGGGATCCTGATCGCCTTCGCCTCGGGCACGACCGCACTGCTGACCGACGATGAGGTGCTGGAAGAGCGCCTCGCGCTGACCACCGGGGTCGGCATGGGCCTCACCTTCGACGAGGCGGCGCTGCTGCTCGACCTGCGCGACGTCTACTGGACCCGGGAGGGCCTGCTCAGCGTCCAACTCAGCCTCGGCGCCACCGCGATCCTCAGCATCGCGATCCTCACCCAGCGGATGCTGCGCAGGGGGGAGAGACGCCGCGAGGCAGAGGGCCTGATCCCGCCAGCTGACGGCACCGAGACCACCGGCTGACGCCGGGCAAAAGAAAGGGCGGCCTGAGCCGCCCTTTCTTCCCCTGATTTCGTCCTGAGTTGGAACCTTGTCGTCAGCCCTTCGGCGTGCAGGCGCGGACGAAGTTGCCCGAGAGCGCATCTCCGTTGGAGAAGATGCCGGTCGCGTGGGCATTGAGGTGACCGTCCGGGCACTGCGCGAGGAAGTAGTCCTGCTTCTTCCCTTTGTAGGTGAATGTGCGGTGGAACTTCAGCTCGAAGCTCACGGCCGAGCCGGCGCCACCCGCGAGCGGCGGGATCGTGGCAATCGATTTGAGGCCGTAGCGTCCGTTTTTGACTTTCTGGATCTTCACCGTGGTGACGATCGCGCCGTTCACCGGTGCGCTGAAGTAGGCGTGGATGTAGATCGTCGTCTTGCCACCGGCGATGCCGCCGTTGAAGGCGAGCAGCTTGGTCGGGACGAGGATCGGTTTCTGTTCGGCGAATTCGACCTCAGCCGTGGCCTTGCCTTCCCCGATGATCGCCGTCGGGCAAGCTTTTTTCGCGTTATCGGTGGTTTGCGCCTGCAGCTTGCCGCCCGCGCAGACCGGCATGCCCTTGGCGTTGAGGAAGCCGTTCTTGTCGGTTTCGACGACCGCTTCTTTCAGCGCCGGCGGATGGGTGCCGTCCGCGGTCTGGATTTTCCCGCTGACGTTCAGCGTGATCCCGGCGGGCTTGTTCTTTGGCAGCGCTTTCGGGCTGAAGCCGCCGTTGACCGTGAAGATCAGGTTCCCCAGCCGGATGACCGTCGGTTTCTCCGCCATGGCGAAGCCCGCGACGGCGACCACGGCCACCGCTGCCAGGGCGAATATCGAAATCAAACGCTTGCGCATGTGCTCTATCTCTCTCCTTTGCGGCCTGGCCATCACAGAGCCCCGGCCATTGAAAGCCTTGCAATCCCTCCAGGGCTCAAACTACCAGCCTTCCGATCTAGATAAACCCCCGCATTCACATAAAAGAGCGGCTTAACACGTGGGTCGCTACCCCTCGAGCATCGCGATCCGGGTGCGATCGCGCTCCTGGGCAGCCCCCTCGGGACCGAGGAACGGCAGCGTTATCCAGAACATCAGATCGGGCAGGCGACTGGGCAGGCGCGAGGCGGCGCCGTGCAGGATCTCGCTGTAGAGGAGCTCGTTGATCCCACCCGCGAGCGAGAGCGAGGTGATCCCCGGCAGCTCGACCGAGGTCTCCGCCCGCCCGGCATCGAGAAACCCCGTGAACTGACGCAGCGCCGCGTCGCGGCGGGCCAGCGCCTTGGGGCCCGCGGCGAGCACCTCGACGATCGCGAAGCGCGCCTCGTCAGGGTGCTCGGCCAGGTGTTTGAGCAACTCACCGAGGCCCGCCGCCACGCGCTCCGCCCACGGCGAGCCGGGCTTCGACTCGAACCCGCGCGCGGTGTCTCCCAGCAGGTTTCCGAGCAGGACATCGTAGGTGGCGAGGAAGCAGTCCTCCTTGCTCGAGAAGAGCTCGTAGAACGTCTTTCTCGAAACGCCCGCCACGCCGATCACGTCGACGACGCGCGTCTCCGGGTAGCCGCGCTCGGAGACGACCTCGATCATCGCCTGCAGGATGCGGTTGCGCTGGGATTCCGTCACGGCCTCCCGCGGCAACCCGTGCCGGCCCCTTGGCAGCCGCTCGCTCAACCTAGCGGTGCGTCTACCTGAAGCCACATTAAGACTGTAAAGCAGGAGACAGGCTAGCGCGAACCCTGTACCCGAACGTTTCCTCGCAATCGCAGCCCGCTGACATACAATTCTCGCCGGTGACCAGGGAAGGGACACGGCCGATCGCGACACTCGTGATCGCGATCCTCGTTGCCGCGCTGCTCACGGCCTGCGGGGGATCGGACTCCTCGACGACGAGTGAGACCACCACGGGCTCGAGCTCGGCCGAAGCTGCACCGGAGAAAGGAAGCTCAACCGGGTCCATGAAAGAGAGCACCGGTGGGGAGAAGGAAAAGGGCGGCAGCGGCACAGGCGGGTCCGGCCATGAGGGCTACACCCCCAAGCCGCTGCAGGTCTCAGGCGGCGGCTCTGCCCCCTTCCTGACCAAGGGCGGCGACAACAGCATCCAGGAATACGGCACGGAGGGAGACGATTCGGAGCTGACCGAGGCCGCTGAAGTCCTGCACGCCTTCCTCGTCGCCCGGGCCGACGAAGATTGGGCGAGAATGTGCTCCTACCTAGCCGAGAGCGAGGTCAAGTCGCTCGAGGAGCTGGGCTCGCAGTCGCCGCAGCTGAAAGACAAGGGCTGCCCGGCGGTGGTGAAGGCGCTGGCCGCCGAACCGCTGCCGGCCACGACCAAACGCGAACTGACCGAAGTCGACGCCGCCAGCCTCAGGATCGAAGAGCATGAGGCGTTCCTGATCTACAACGGGCCCAAAGACACCGGCTACTTCATCCGTATGGAAGACGAAGGCGGGACCTGGAAGGTCGGGGGTATCTCGCCAACCGCCTTCCCCGGCGGTTGACCACCTAACGGTCGATCCAGACGACCTGCTCACGCCCCGGCCCAACGCCGACGAGGCGGATCGGGACCCCGACGAAGTCCTCTATGTAGTCGAGGTAGGACCGGGCCTGCTGGGGAAGGTCGGCCTCTTTGCGGCACTCGCCGAGGTCCGCATCGAATCCGGGCAGCTCCTCATATTCGGGCTCAGCCGAGTGCAGGATCGATTGGTGGTAGGGGAAGCGGTCGAAGATCGCTCCCTCGCGCGAGCGGTAGCGCACCGCCACCCGCAGCGAGTCGAGCCCGCTGAGCACGTCGAGCTTGGTGATCGCCAGCGCGCTCATCCGGTTGAGCCGGACGGCGTAGCGCAGGGCAACCAAGTCCATCCAGCCGCAGCGCCGCTTGCGCCCGGTCGTCGTCCCGTACTCGTGACCCCGTTCCAGCATGTGACGGCCGGCCTCATCCTCGAGCTCGGTCGGGAAGGGGCCGGCGCCGACGCGCGTCGCATAGGCCTTGGCCACGCCCCAGACCTCGTCGATGTCGGCGGGGCCGACGCCGGCGCCGACGGTGGCGGCGCCGGCGATCGGGTTGGACGAGGTGACGAAGGGATAGGTGCCGTGGTCGAGGTCAAGCAGCGTCGCCTGCGCCCCCTCGAAGATCACCGTACGGCCGGCGTCGAGCACTTCCCAGCAGAGGCGCGAGGTGTCGGCGATGTGGGGCTCGAGCCGGTGCCCGTAGCTGACGTACTCCTCGGTCATCGTGTGCAGATCGAGGCGCGGGTCCGGGGCCTCGCCGATCGCCTGCTCGGCGGCCTCCCGGTCCCCCTCGCCGGCCTCCTTGCGCAGCTTGCGGCGCTGCACCCCGAGTTCCCGCAGCGCCTGCTGCTTGGGCTCCAGCGCCGCCCGGATCTTGGCCCGCAGGATCTTCTCGTCGAGCAGGTCCTGCACGCGGATGCCGAGGCGCAGGGCCTTGTCGGCATAGCAGGGGCCGATACCGCGCCTGGTGGTGCCGATCGAGAGCTTGCCCAGCTGCACCTCTCCCACGGTGTCGAGCACCAGGTGGTAGGGCATGATCAGGTGGGCGTTGGCGGAGATCTTCAGGTTGCCGACGTCGACGCCGCGGCGGCGCAGCCCGTCGATCTCGCCGAGGAGGACGCGCGGATCGAGCACGACGCCGTTGCCGATC
This sequence comes from uncultured Solirubrobacterales bacterium, assembly GCA_963843495.1. Taxonomy (GTDB): domain Bacteria; phylum Actinomycetota; class Thermoleophilia; order Solirubrobacterales; family 70-9; genus VRUE01. The sequence goes on from CAWJJX010000002.1 coordinate 29,157, forward strand.
ACGCAGGTCTTCTCCGGGTAGAGGATGCCCGAGGGGATCAGGTGGAACTTGAACTCCTCACCGTCGCGGACGATCGTGTGGCCGGCGTTGTTGCCGCCCTGAAAGCGCACGATCGCCTCGGCGCGCTCGGCGAGCAGGTCGGTGACCTTGCCCTTGCCCTCATCGCCCCACTGGGCACCGACTATCACTAGCCCTGGCATAGCCGAGAGATTGTGACTTGTCGGCCGGCTAGGCGACCTTGCCGTAGCGCCTGTCGGCGCCGAAGAGCGGCACCTCGTCGCAGATCTGGCTCAGCCGCGAGACCGTGCGGGTGCCGATCTGGTCCTCGAGCTCCTCGTGGGGGAGGTTGGTCGTGACCAGAACCGAGCGCTGCGCCTCGTAGCGCTCGTTGATCAACGCGTAGAGCTGCTCGAGCACCCAGTCGCTGCGCTTCTCGGCGCCCAGGTCGTCGATGTGGAGGAGGTCGACCGAGGTGAGGCGCTCGAAGAAGGCCAGGTAGGAGTCCCCGCCGGGCTCGGATTCGTAGGTGCGGCGAATGCGGGCGAGCAGCTTCGGCAGCGAGTAGATCGCGACCGAGTGCCCGGCCTCGAGCGCCGCCTTGGAGACGAGCATGGCGAGCGTTGTCTTGCCGGTCCCCGTGTCGCCGAAGAGCCAGAGGCCGCGGCCGGCGTCGAGACGCTCGTCGAGCTCGTCGACGAAGGCGCGGACCGCGGCCACCGCGGCCTTCGTCTCGAAATCCCGTGCCATGTCACTCACCGGCGGGCGCTCGAAGGAGACGCCGCGGTAGCGCGGCGGGATCACCGAGGCGACGCCGCGGACCCTTCCCCGCTTCAGGCGCTGCTCGCGGCAATCGCAGGGTCGCGCCACGTCCTCGGGTCCGAGGATCCAGCCGGAGCCATCGCAAACCCCGAGCGGGCAGGAGGCTTCGCGGAAGGGCTCGCTGCGCGCGACGGCCATCAGAACTCGGGCCCCGCGGCGGCGACGTCCTCGAGCGGCGGGCCTTCTCCCGCCGGTTGCTCGATCGGCTGCTCCTGGCCGGCGAAGTCGGCGAACTTCGGGAAGCGGTCGAGGAAGACAAGCTTGCGCGTGCCGATCGGCCCGTTCCTATGCTTGGCCACGATCAGGTCGGCGAGGCCGTCCGGCTCATCGTCGGGGTCGCGGTAGTAGTCCTCGCGGAAGAGGAAGGCGACCAGGTCTGCGTCCTGCTCGAGCTGGCCCGACTCGCGAAGGTCCGAGAGCTGCGGCTTCGGCGGATGGCGCTGCTCGGGCGCGCGCGAGAGCTGGGAGATCGCCACCACCGGCACCTCCAGCTCGCGGGCGAGGATCTTCAGCCCGCGGCTCATCTGGCCGACCTGCTCGACCCGGTTGGCGCGGTGATCGTCGGAGCGCATCAGCTGCAGGTAGTCGACGATCACCAGCCCCAACCCGCCCTTGTCCTGCTCCTGGGCGTGCAGCCGCCGCGCCTTGGCGCGCAGGTCGAGAATTCCGAGGTCGGAGGAGTCGTCGAACCAGAGCGGGGCCTCCTCCAGCTCGTTGCACGCCCGCACCACCTTCGGCCAGTCCTTCTGGGCGACCTGGCCCTTGCGCAGCTTGTCGCCGGAGATCCTCGCCCGACAGGCGATGAAGCGCTGGGCCAGCTCCACCTCCGACATCTCCATCGAGAAGAAGGCGACCGGCATGTCGCGCTTGACAGCGACGTTTTCGGCGATGTTGGCGACCAGGGCGCTCTTGCCCATCGCCGGCCTCGCCGCGACGATGATCAGGTTGCCGGGTTGGAAGCCCCCGGTGATCGCGTCGATGTCGCGGAAGCCGGAGGGCGTGCCGGTCAGCTCGGTCTCGCCGGTGGAGAGCTTCTCGAGCCGGTCGACCTCGTCGTGGAGGATCTCCGAGAGCAGCCTGAAGTCGCTCGCCTGCTCTTTGTGGGCGACGTCGAAGAGCAGCTTCTCGGCTCGCTCGGAGAGCTCCCGCGGTTCGCCATCGCGCTCGTGGACCCACCCCTGGATCTGCTGCCCGGCGCCCAGCAGGCGGCGCAGGAGCGAGTTCTGCTGGACGATCTCGGCGTAGTGCTTGGCGTTTCCGGCCGCGGGAACCTTCGCCGCCAGCTCCGAGACGTAGTGCTTCCCACCGGCCTCCTCGATCTGGTTGCGTTGGACCAGCGCCTCGCTGACGCTGAGCTCGTCGACGGGCTTGGAGGCGGCGTAGAGGTCGTGGACGCAGGTGAAGATCGTCGCGTGCTTCTCGAGGTAGAAGTCGGCCGCGTTCAGCTTCACCTCGTCGATCACGCGGGTCAGCGTCGGCTCGGCGACCAGCATCGCCCCCAGCACCGATTCCTCCGCCTCGATGTTCTGCGGCGGGACGTGGGCTGTGGGAGCGGATGCCATCGACTTAGTTAAGGACCGGAGGCGGCGGAACCGCTCCGAAGCTCAAGCAAACCAGACCGCCGGCCGCGCCATGTGCGACTCCCGTGCAAATACGGCGCGAAAGATTTGACGCTCTCGCGTCGGTCTATTCGCTTTGTTCGAAGTAGTGCTGGTAGGTCGTCGTCGGGCCCGACCTGCCGACCGGGCTGAACGGCGCCTGTTGGAAGCAGCCGGGGGCCGGCACCGCGGCCGAGCTCAGCTGTTCGCCGTAGGCGTATTTCTTCAGGCGGTTGAAGAAGTCTTCTGATTCGGCGAGTTCTTTTTTCTTCGTGCGGGCGAGGAAGACCGGGTTTTCCGGCGTTTTCGGGTCGAGGGTGGCGACCGTGCCGGAGCTGCAGCCGCGCGTGTCGAAGCTGGGCAGGCCGGTGGCGAGCGATTCCGAGGCGAGCGGCTGCGGGTAGGCGTTGGTGCGGTTGCTAGTGAGGCGGGTCGGGTAGGCCGCCAGCGACTCCGGCGAGAAGGGGCCCATCGCGCGCAGGAAGCGGATCTTTTCGCCTTTCGTGTTTTCGATCACGAGCGCCCCGTTGGCCATCGCCGCGATGTTCGCCATAGCCGCCGTCAGCTCGTGCTTGTAGAGGCCGAGGCCGGTGATGAACGGGTTGAGATTGCGCAGGAACGGGTCGAGGGCGCGCAGCAGCACCGGGAACTCGTCGCGGAAGAACTTGCGGAGGGCCGGGAACCCGGTCTGAGCGAGGGTGATCACCGGGCCGAAGCCTTCGAAGAAGCCCTTCGCCTGCGGCGCCAGCCTCGAGAGCGCGATCAGGGTCGGCGAGAGCTGGCGCGCGACGGGAATCAGCTGGCGAGTCACTGGGGCTGCGTTGAGCGCGAACGTCCGCAGCCGGTCGAGGGTGAGCCGGGACTCGTCCTCGAAGGTCGGGAAGGCGCGGAAGAGCGCTTCGATGTCGCGGTTGCGCGCCGCCGTAGTGGTGAAGACGGCGTTCGAGTTCTCGATCAGCTCCGCCAGCTGCCCTTCGCGCCCGCGGAACGCGCGCAGGCTGGTGGCGCCGTTGCTGAAGAGCCGCTGCACCGCCAGCCGCTGGCTGTCGAGGACGCGGAAGGCGCGGTCGAACTGGGTGAACGCCGGTTCGAGCTCGCCGAAGGCATAGGAGAGGTCGGCGCCACGTCCGGCGATCGCCACCGAGGCTTCCTGCTGCCAAGCCTGGAAGGCGGCTCGGGTTTTCGCGTCGAAGGTGCGGAAGATCTCGTCGAGCTGGACCGATTCGGCGATGTTCGCCTGCGGCAGGGTGCCTCCGTCCGCCAGCGTCGGCCCGTCTCGGTCGCCGGGGGTGAGCTCGATGTAGGTCTCGCCGAGCAGCGTCTTGGTGCGCAGCACCGCCCGCGTCCCCCTGGGGATCGGGCCGTACTTGTCGTCGATGTCGACCTGGGCCAGGGCCTGTTCGCCGTTGGGCGCGAGGACGATGTTCGCCACCTTGCCGACCGAGACGCCCGAGATCCGCACGTCGGACTGCTGCGCGAGCTGCGTCGCCTCGTTGAAGGGGATCTTGATTTCGTAGGACTTCGCCTTGAACGGGGTCGGCCCGCCGAAGGTGATCCAGAGAAAGAGGAGGATGCCGAAGCAGGAGAGGGCGAAGCCGGCGATCACCACGAGCTGGGTTGTGCTGGGGGCGCGCTTGCTCATTCTTCAGATCCTGGTCCACAGAAGCGTTCGGGTTCTTCGGGGTCCGCCTCGACGAAGGGCAGCTCGGCGGAGCGGGGGATGTTCGCTCCCTGCAGCAGGGTGCGCAGGTAGGGCTTCTCGCCGGTGAGTCCGTAGGCGAGGCTGGTGCCGTTGCAGGAAATCATCACGAGGGAGCGCTGCACCGGGCCGGCCGGGTCGGCGAGGTTGAAGGTCGCGTTGAAGTTGTGGTTGAGCCAGGGCAGGTAGAAGAGGAAGCTCTGCCTCGAGTCCTTCGGCTTGTAGGCGAGCTCGTTGAGGAAGTAGTTAAAGTTCCCGAGCGCGTTGCCGAAGCCGCGGACCGAGGTGTTGAGATCGGCCGCACCCTGCTTGACATGGGTTAGCACCGGCCGGATCTGACGCGTGAAGGGCCGGACCTGATCGCGGATCGGGGCCGTCGTCTGCCTGAAGAAGCGCTCGTTCGCCTCCAGCGCGGGGCCGAGCGCCTGCGCCTGCGGGATCAGGCCGAGCAGCGCTGGACGGGCGACGGTCGAGAAGCGGTCGGAGCTGGCCAGGCCCGCTTCGGCCGCGGCCAGGGTGGCCGGGAACTCGACCAGCGTCCGCTGCAGCGATTGCTGTTGGTTGGCGAAGTTGCCGAGCGCCGCCTTCGAGCCGCTGACGAAGCGTTCCAGCTCGGAGTCGTGGCGGGCCAGTTCCGTCGTCAGCAGGTTGAAGTTGTGGATCGAGCGGGCGATCGCGTCGCGGCGCTGCGCGACGACCTTGGTCAGGTCGGCGATGTAGTGGGAGAAGGGCTGCAGGCGGCGGAGGGCGCCGGAGAGCTGGCGGCCACGACCGCCGATCCCCTGCGCACCACCGGCGACGAGCAGCTGCAGGTACTGGCGGGTGTCGGTGTCCAGCGTGGCGAGGAAGGCGTCGAGGTTGACGTTCGGTTCCGTGCGCGAGAGCGGGAAGTTGGCGCCGTCCTCGACGTGGCCCTTGGCGCGTCCGGGATCGACCTCGACGACCATGTCGTTGAGGTTGGTTTTCGGCCTAAGCAGCAGCGTCGCGTCGGGGTGGATCAGCTCCATGTACTTGGGCTCGACGTCCATGCCGACGACGGCGTGGCCTTCTTCGAGATCGACCGAGGAGACCTTGCCGACCTGGATGCCGGCGATGACCACCGCCTGCCCCTGCCCTGGCGTGACCGCCTGGGCAGTGGAGAACTCGCCGGTGATGTGGTCGAATTCTTCTCCGGCGACTGGCACCCAGGCGGGCAGCGACGCTTTCTGCTGGGTGAAGATCCAGAGCGTCATCACGATCCCGACGAAGGCGAGCACGATGATCGCGATCGTGTCTTTGCCCCGCCCCCGCGCCTGGCGCGAGAGCGAGTTGCGGAAGTGCCTCCAGCGGCTCACCTGGGGTTCTCTGCTCATGGTGAGATCGCCACCGGGGTCGGGGCGCCGACCTGGCCTTGGGGGCCGTTGAGGTCGGGCACGGGGTTGCTGTCACAGCGCACGTCGGGTTTCAGCGGCGGCCGGCCGGTCAGCTGGGGCTGGGTGCCGATCGGCGGCGCGATCGTGCGGGCGAAGACGCGCCTGTCGGTGGCGAGGTTGCCGAGCGGGTTCGACGCTTCGACCAAGACCGGGCCGCCTCCCGGCTGCACCCGCACGAAGGGGCCGTTGCCGTCGAAGTTCTGTCCCCAGCCGGAGAAGTCGGTGAGCGTGTAGAGGAACTCGCGGTAGTTGGGGCCGCCGGTGCTGAAGCGGTCCCCGATCGTCTGGTTGCCGGTCGGGACGATGACCCTGCTGGTGCAGAGGCTGATCCGGTTGATCTGCGGCAGGGCGATCGCCTTGCCCGCTTGGGCCGCACCGGCGAGGCCGGGCGTCGACGCACGCAGCAGCTTCGCCGTGCCGCCGAGCTCCTTGCCGGAGAGCAGCGGCTTGGCCTGCTTGATCCAGGGACGGGCGGCGGCGATCCAGCCGGGGATCTCCGCTATCGACGGGGTCAGCTCGATCGCGTAGGCGCGCAGCGGCGGCAGCGTGCGGTTGAGGCTGACGAGGGAGCTGTGCGCGGTTTTCAGCGTCGGGGCGAAACGGTGGATGGTCGTCGCCAGGTTGGCCGATTGGGCGGCGAGGGCACCGGTGAAGACGTTGAAGTTGGCGATCAGGCCCTTGAGGTCCTCCTCGCGGCGGGAGAAGGCGCCGAAGGCGCGGCCGGTGGAGGCGATCAGGCGGGAGAGATCGTGCGGTTGCGTGCCGAGCAGGGCGTCGTTCACTTCGGCGCTGTAGCGACCCGCGTCGCCGCCGTAGAGGAACGCGCCTGCCAGGGCTTCGCCGCCCGTCTTACCTCGCACCTCCGGCAGCTGGGTCGCGTCTTCGGCGGCGTTCGGTTCATGCGTGAGCGCGGTGCCATAACCCTCCAGGAGGCGGCTGAGGTCAGCGCGCACGGGTGCCTGCAGGGCGGTGAGGACTTCGTCTATCTGGACCCAGGTGGAGGTGTGGCTTACCCCGATCGTCTCGCCGCTGTCGAGCTCGGGCGCGCTCGGGCTGCCGGGCGAGAGGTCGATGAAGAAGTTGCCCTCGAGGAAGATCCGCGGCCGGATCGCCGCGAACGCGTCCTCGTGGATCGGCCGGCCTTTGCCTTCGACGGTGAAGGTGACCGTGGTCGCGTCGCCCTCGCGCTCCACCCCGATCACGCGGCCGATGTCGACGCCGGCCATCCGCACCGGCGAGTTGGTGGCGATGTTGACCCCGTTGGAGAAGGTGGCATTCAGCTCGTAGCCGTAGCTGGTGAACGGAACGTGTTTGGTGAAGGCGAGGTAGGGCCCGATCGTGAAGACGAGCAGGAAGATCACCGCGATCATCGCGTTGCTGGGCCGCCACCTGAAGCGGCTGTTCTGCGCCGCCGCCCTCGTATCGCGCTCCGGAAGCCGTCCCATCAGCTCTCCCCCAGCTGCTTTTTGGTCTGACCGGCCGTTTGGATCCCGTCGTTGCGCGGGGTGTTGCCGATCCGGGTCACGCCGGCTTCGTAGATCTCGTTCCCGGCCTCGCACTCCTTCGGCTGCCCGGGCGAGGCGGTGTTCGGATAGGGGTTGGAGTGGAGGTGGTTTTTCCGGTCGGGCCCGTTGGCCGGAGCCGACGCGGCGCCGCCCTCGTTGTTGGGCCCGTCAGCCGGCTGGAAGCCGATCGCGTTGATCCAGTTGCCGAGCCCATTGCCTTCGCCCGAAGCGGCAGCAAGATTGCGGAAGGCAAGGCTGAGGTAGTTGCAGGTCGTCTGCGCCGGGGCGATGAAGGTGATCGCCGGCCGCAGCAGGTCGTTGGTGTCGATCAGGAGATCGAGCCCGTTGAAGACGCCGGGCGCTTCCTGGAAGGCGAGCAGGGCGTCGGCCGTCGGCGGCAGCTGGGCGTTGAAGGCCGGCGAGGCGTTGAGGACCGGGACGCCGGCGCGCAGCGCGGCGGCGATCGTCGGCGAGGTCTGGGCGATCGCCTTTGCGCCGGGCCGGAGCGCCGCGAAGAAGCGTTCGGAGTCCTCGAGGAACGGGCGCAGGGCGGGGAGGTCCCTGATCGTCGCGTCGAGCGTGCGCGGGCCCTTCGAGATCGTTTCCTGGATGTAGGGCCTGGCAGACGCGGGCGAAGGCGGCGAAGGTGACGTCGAGGCCGACGAAGATGCTCGCGTTCTGCGTCGCGACCGAGGCGACGGTGGCGGAGAAGTCCTCCAGCGCCCGCCAGAAGCCGCCGAAGTTGGTGCCCGGGGGCGACCAGGTTCGCCAGCGCCGGCTGCGCGCTTTCCAGCAGCGGGCGCAGGGAGTTGAAGGCGGCGTTGAGCTGCGGCCCGCGCCCGGCGAAGGCGTTGCCGAAACCTGCCAGGTTGCGCTGGATCGCGGTCCGGGTCTTCTCGTCGAACATGCCGAAGAACTGGTCGATGTCGACCGGTTCGGGTCGCGAGGCGGAGACCGGGATCGTGTCGCCGGCGGCGAAGCCCTCCGACGAGTCGCCGGGGACGACCAGCAGGTACTTGAGGCCGAGCGGCGATTTGGGCCGGATGATCATCGTCGAGTCGACCGGCAGCGGTTCGACGGTCTTGTCGAGGCTGAGGCTGAGGTCGGCGGCGACCTTGCCGTCTTCGAGCTGCACCGGCTTGACCGACTTGACCACGCCGACGCGGGCGCCGCCGATCCGCACCTCGTTGCCCTTGACCAGCGCGTTGGCGTTGGGCACGCGGGCGGTGAGGTTGTAGGTGGAGACGAAGGGAAGGCCGTTGTTGGCGTTGTAGGCGAGGAAGACGGCGACGAGCACGATCAGCACCGTCACCGCCCCGACGATCACCGGGCTGCTCGCCACCCCCTGTATGCCGCCGCGGTTTCTCATGGCCCCAGGAGGTAGTCGAGGAGTACGCGCTGGCGCGGCGCGGGCAGCGCCGAGGCGGCGCCGAGGCGGCGGCCCTGGCCCAGTTCCGGCGCTGGCGCCGTAGGTGCGGAGGGAGCGAGGCTCGCGGGCGGAAGCCCTGGGCGGGCGAGCGTGCCGCCCCCCGGCTTCGCTTCCTCTTCTTCGGCGACCGTGCTGAGCCCGGCGCTGCCGAGCGAGGAGATGCCGGCGTTGAGGCCCGTGAAGTCGGCGACGCAACCGCTTTCGGGGCGGGTGACGTAGTCGATGCAGTTGGTCAGCGTGACCAGGGTGCGGAGGAAATGGCCGTACTGGTCGAACCCGTTGGTCGAGGCGGTGCTGTTGTAGATCAGTTCGACGAGGTTGTCCCAGCCTTTCGTTTCCCTGGTGCTGCCGAAGAATTCAGCCAGTTTGGTCGTCGGCACGGCCCCCGAGCGGGCGAGGTCGCGACCCTTGCGGACCACCGGGTCGGCCGACCGCAGCGTCGGCCCGACGACTTCGCCGGTGGCGCCGAGCGACTTCAGCGCCACCGTCGAGGCGGCCGAGAACGGGGCCAGTTCCCGGGTCGCTTCGGTGAACGACGGCGCCGCCTTGCCGAGGCTGGCGAAGACCGGCGCGGCCACGTCGGAGAAGCCCTGCAGGCTGCGCATGGTGAGCCTGAACTCGCGCAGGAAGCGCGGGAACTTGCGCAGCGAGGCTTCCAGGGCCGCGCCCCGTTCCGAGCTGGCCTGGCCGGCGGCGCCCGAGTTGACGAAGAAGCCGGCGAAGTGCTCCCGCTCACGCGAGAGCGGCTCGAGGATTTCGTCCGAGTCGGCGGCCAGCTGGTTGAGGCGGTCGCGCTGGTCGCGGAGGATGCCGAAGAGCCGGTCGACGTCGCGGAGGACGGGGTTGGCCCGCTTCACCGCGGCCTCGATGTCCTCGCCCCGGGAGGCGAGGCCGGCGCCGAGTTCGTTGAAGATGAGGCGGAAGCGCTGCGCGTAGGGCAATTTGTTGATGTTGTTGATCAGGTCGGGGTCGACGCTGGTGCTGTTGTTCTCCAGCGGCAGCAGGTACTGGCCGGTGCCCGGCTGTCCCTCCTCGATCTCCTTCAGGGGCGGCGCGGGTGGCGAGCCGGGCGCCCGCGGCAGGGTCGGGCGGCAATCGATGAACTTCTCCCCGATCAGCGATTGAGGCCGGATCAGGCAGGAGGCGTCGCTGCGGAAGTCCTGGAAGCCGGGATCGGTGATGTTCATCACGATCACCGCCTTGCCCTCGACCGCCTGTTCCTTGCCGCCTTCATAGCTGGAGATCTCGCCGGGAAGGGTGACCCCGACCGACTCGATCTCGCCGACGTTGGCGCCGGCGACGCGTACCTGCTCGCCCTTGACCAGGAAGGCGCCGTTGTCGAAGATCGCGCGCACGCGGTAGCCGTTCCCTTCGTCGCCGGAGACGAGCAGGACGACCGCGACGATCGCCGCCGCCACCACTGCCCCTATCGCGAGCGTCCGCCTCATGGCCCGGATGGCGCGTCGGCCGGGTTGCAGTCGGACGTGGTCACGCCGGAGCCGCTGAAGGGCGGTTCGACGAAGGGGCTGGAGCCATCGACGGCGGGTTGGCTGGCGCCGCCCGGACAGCGGCGCTTGACCGTCGCCGAGTCCCCGTAGGCGTCGTACTGTTCGCTCGGCGCGATCGGTTCCAACCCCCCGCTGGTGGAGTTGTATTTGAAGAGGTTGAGGCTGGAGAAGCTGGCGCGGGCGTAGTGGCCGTTGCCGTCATAGGGTGCGGTGACCTGACCCAGCTTGGCGAACCCGTTGAAGAAGTCCGACGTGTAGGCGCGGAAGAAGTTGAGGTTCGGCTGGAAGGCCTCGATCGCTTCCTCGGAATGGGGGAAGGCGCGGCTGGCCCGCGACTCCACCTCCGGCAACGCCGCGAGCAGTTCGGCCGAGTCGTTGGCGAATCCCTTCCGGCTCACCGTCAGGCGGAGGTCCTTGAAGACCGGCACCGCCCGGGAGATGACCGGTCGCAGTTCGGCGAGGAAGGGCGCCAGGTCTTTGGTCGCCGGCCCGGCGGTCTCATAGAGCGGTTCGAGGTCGTCGAGCGCGGCGCGGAGGTTGACGAAGGTCGTGTTCGCCTGGCGGAACACCGGCGGCAGCAGCTGCAGGGTGCGGCCGAGGGCGGTGTTCTGGCTGGCGATCGCGCCGAGGGCGGCGCTGGCGTTGCCGACGGCGCTGGAGAGCTCCTCGCCACGTTCGGAGACCGCGGTCGCGAGCCTGCTCGAGCTGACCAGGAAGCGCGAGAAGATGCGTTCGTCGGCGTTGAGTTCGCCGATGAGCGCGGCGGCCCGGTTGAAGCCGACGCCGAGGTATTTGAAGGTGCGGTTTGCCTCCTCGCCGACGCCGGCGTAGATCTGCGCGTTGCCCTTGATGAACTGGCCGAGGGCACGACGCACCGGCGGCGGGAAGGTATTGAAGAGCTGATCGATGTCGACCGGCGTCGTGGTGGAAGCGAGGCCGAGGGTGCCGCCGTCGCCGAGCGGCGGGTTGCTGTTGGGGCCGGGACTGATCGAGACGTAGTGGTTGGCGACGCCCGAGAGCGAGGTCGCCCGGATCGTCGCCGTGGAGCCCTCGTGCAGCTCCTGTTCGACGCTGACGACGACCTTCGCCAGGTTGTCGTCGGTCAGCTCGATGCTGTCGACCGACCCCACCGGCTGGCCGCCGATCAGGACCTGATTGTCCGGCACCAGCTGGGCGGCGTTCTGGAATAGGAGGTCGTACTTGTGCTGCCCATTGCCGCCGAAGATGACGATGCCCAGTGCGATCACCACCGCCGTGAGGGCGGCGATGGTGGCGATTCGGGCGGGGGTGATCCCCCGGCTTTGCGCCGAGCTCTTTTCCTCGCCTGAGGGATTGGCAGCCACGGATCGTCGCTTGCGGTTCCCCGGCCTCCGATCCGGCGGAACGGCCGCAGAATCGTATCCGAGCCATCCGCTGCTACGCGCGACGCGAGCAGGGACTTAACTGGAATTCAACGCGCTACTCTGAGCGCCTGGGGCTGTTCAGGTAAGTGGAGGCGCAGGGCCAATTCGAAGAGGAGTGAAGCCAATGCGCAAACGTCTGACCCTTGCTCTCGCCGCCGCCGTGGCGGTAACCGTCATCGGCGTCGGCGTCGCCGGTGCAGCCCAGTCCCCGGTTCTACAGGGCCCCAACGGGAACACCCAGAGCATCGCCGTAAACATCACGCCGCAGAAGGTCTCCAAGACGACGCCCACGCCCGCCACGCTTTTTGTGAAGACCGCGACGACCAGGCCGAGTGACCCCAACGGCGTCCCCGTCCCAGCGGTGAGGGCAGTCGTCGACTTCCCCAAAGACCTCCGCATCTTCAGCAAGGGCTACCCCACCTGCGACGACGCGGTCCTGCAGAACGCCTCGACCGAAGTCGCCCTGCAGGAATGCAAAAAAGCGAAGATCGGCGTCGGTGCCGGCACGGCCCTGCTGCCGGTCGGCACCAAAGTCTTCCCGGTGACGACGACGATCACGGCGTTCAACGGCGTTCCCCAGGGCGGCAAGCCAGTGATCCTCCTGCACACCTACAGCGAAAAACCGGTGACGACGACGATCGTGCTGATCGGGGTCGTCCAGCGCTACAACAAACAGGGCTTCGGTCCGCGGCTCGACGTGACCATCCCGCTGCTCGCCGGCGGCGCCGGGGCGCTCACCGGCTTCGAAGTGAAAGTCTTCAAGAAGTTCAGCTACAAAGGCAAGCTGCGCAGCTACATCAGCTCCACCTGCAGCACGAAGAAATGGAAATTCCGCGGCGAATTCGTCTTCCGGGACGGAGAAGCGCTGACCCCGACGGCGACGGGGAAATGCAGCCAGTCGAAAAAATAGGCGCAGCTCGAGGTAAGCGGGCCGCGGCTCGACTCAGACGTTGAGCCGCGGCATCGCCCGCTCCAGCGAGCGCGGCAGCCACCAGACGCGATCGCCGATCAGCAGCATCAGCGCCGGCAGGAGCACGATGCGGACGACGGTGGCGTCGAGCAACACCGCGATCGTCAACCCAACCCCGAGCTGACTGACGGTGGCGATCGGCGCTCCGGCGAAGGCGATGAAGACCGCCATCATGATCGCCGCCGCGCCGGTGATCACCCGCGCTGTCTTTTCCAGGCCGAACTCGATCGCGCGGGCGTTGTCGCCGTATTTGTCGTAGTGCTCGCGCATGCGCACGAGCAGGAAGACCGCGTAGTCGATCGAGAGGCCGAAGACGATGCCGAAGATCATCGTCGCCCCCACGGCGCTGACGTAAGTGCGGCCACCCAGTGGCCAACCCTCGGGAACGTTGAAGAGGAGCGTGAGGATGCCGAAGGCGACGGCGACGGTGGCGAGGTTGAGCCCGACCGCGATCGCCGCCAGCGGCAGGGCCCGCAGGACGAAGACGAGGACCAGGAAGGTGGCGAGGGTGATCGCCGCGATGATGAAGGGGATCCGGTCCCTGGTCACCTCGCTGTAGGTGTTGAGCGTCGCGGCGCCGCCGGCGACACCCGCCTCGACATCGGCTTCCTTGGCGAGCTGCGCGGCGTCGTCCTCCAAGATCTCGTTGAGCGCGATCGATCCTGGCGAGTTGAACGTGTAGCGGGGGAAGACGCCCACCGTCGCGGCCTGGCCGCCACCTTCGACGTCGACTGCTTCCGAAGCGCGTTCGCGGAGCTGCCCGCGCGTGCCGTCCAGCGCCGAGAGGACGAAGTAGCCGGAGTTGAAGATGCCCGGCGACGTGTTTCGCAGGTTGCCCAACCGGCGCTCAACCGAGGCGCTCTGGGAGAGGACCTGGACGTTGGCGCGGCGCAGCCCCGCCTGTGCCGGGTAGCTGCGGCTATAGCCTTCGCCGAGCCCTTCTTCGATCTGGACTGCGCCGCCAGTGAGCTGGCCAAGCGCCTCGCCGAGCCTCGCCTGCAGCGAGGTCGCCGTGCTGAGGCCATCGGCGAGCCTGCTCGTCTGCTCCTCGATCCTCTCGGCGCCATTGGCGAAGCGGTTTCCGCCTTTGGCGATTTCAAACAGACCCTCCGAGAGCCGTTTGGCGAATTTCGCCGCCGATTCGATGTGCGCCGTTTCCGAGGAGATCCAGCGCGAGACTTCCTGCGCCTGCTCGGCGTCAGCGAGTAGGCGGGTGCGGAGCGCTGCCAGTTCCGCCGGCAGGCCAGCGTATTCGGAAGCGAACGGCTGCCCGGTGGCAGGGTTGGTGCCGGTGACAGCGGCCGTGGCCTGGCGGACTGCCTCCAGGGCGGGGGCGTAGCTGGGGTCCGATTTGCCGACAGTCATCGCTTCGAGCTGCTGCAAGGCGGCTTTCAACTGCGCGTCGGCGGCCTGCGCGGCGGCCTCCAGCGGGGGCACCTCGTTGTTGGCCTCGTTGAAGAGCTGCCCCTGCAGCAGGTGCGAGCGGCGCAGGCCGTTGCGGCGCAGGTTGGTGGCGATCGGCGGCAGGTTGAGCTTCAGCGCCAGAGCCCCGTTGGAGGCTTGACGCTGGGCGTTGGCAAGGCGGCGGGCCCCCTTGGAGAACCTTTCCAGGCCGCTGACCGCGTTCTGGCTGGCAGTGGCCGCCCGGCCCAGGCCCTGCGCGATTGCCAGGGCGCCGTCCTCCGCCTGACCTGAGCCGTCCGCGAGCAGGCTGACGCCGTTGGTGGCCTGGGCGATCCCGGCACGGAGCTGGGTGACGCCGTCGGCCAGCCGGCCCAGGCTGCGGCCGAGGCGGGCGAAGTTCGCGACCGGGCCGCTGTCGGAGTCGGACGCGAGGATCCCGGAGCCCGCTTCCCGCAGCGGCTCGACCGCGCGTGAGACCTCTTCGGGACCGACCACGAACTGGATCCCCGGTTCTTTGGCGATGCGGCGCTGGAAGCGGCTGAGGACGGCGAGCCGGTCGGGCTCCGTGATCGTGCCGCGGTCGGCGCTGACGATGATTTCGTACGGCGCTTCGAAGCCGGAGCCGATCGCATCCTGAATTTCTTCGGCGTCATTGCGAATCTGGTTGTCGGGCGGAAGTTCGCCGAGCGAGAACGGGCCGGTCTTCAGCGCCACCGCCGGGCCGGCGAGGACGAGGACGACCGCGGCGATCGCGGCGGCGACCGGGGCAGGGCGGCGCAGGGCAGCGGACACCACCGTCATCAGGCGCGAGCGTTCCCCGTCGTCGGTCGCGCCGCCTATCCGCCAGCGATCGATGTTCTTCCCCAGCAGGACGAGAATGGGTGGGCCAACCACGGTGGCGACGAGGACGGTCAGGACCACCACCAGGGACAGCGTGCCCGCGAGGGCCTTCAGCAGCGAGCCCGGGGCGATGAGGAACGCGACCAGCATCGAGAGCACCAGCGTGCTGCCGGCGAAGATCGTGGTGCGCCCAGCAGTGCGTCGGGTAACCCAAGCGGCCTCGAGCGGGTCTGCGCCCCGCGCCAGCTCCTCGCGGAAGCGTGAGACCAGCAGCAGCGCATAGTCGACCCCGAGCGCGAGGCCCATCATCGTGCAGACGGTGAGGGCTAGCGCGCCGACGCCGAACCACTCGGTGAGGATGGCGAGCAGGCCGCGCGAGCTGAAGACCGCGATCGCCCCGAAACCGAGCGGGATCGCTGCCGCAACCGGGGAGCGGAAGACCAGCAACAGGACAACCAGCAGGATCGGCAGGGCGATCAGCTCGCCGCGCTCGCTGGCCGAGATCGACTTCTCCTCGATCTCGCGGACGAGGGTCGCGAAGCCGGTTTGGGTGGCGCGCACCGGCGGACTGATTTTCTCCTCGAGGGTCCGGTTCAGCTCCGGCACCGTCACGTCGACCGCTTCGTCGGCGTCGGTGTGGAAGTTGGCGATGATGATCACGCGCCCCGGCGCCGGCCGCAGGCGCTCGACGTTGCCCTGGTCCCACGGCGAGAGCGTGGTCACTTTCGGGTCGCGCCGCAGGGCGCGGATCAATGCCGGGCCCTGCCGGTCGAGCTCGGCGGGGGGTCCCTGCAGGAGGATCGGGAAGGGCGAGCTGTCGCCGAAGTGTTCCCGCACCATCTCGTTCGCCCGCGAAGAGGCGGTGCCGTTTATCTCCAGCGTGCTAGGGCTCAGCTTCTCCTCGAGATTGATGCCGAAGCCGACGAGCACGGCGATGACGACAAAAGACACCGCGAGCGCGGCGCGGGGATAGCGCAGGGTCAGCGGCGCGAGCTTCTCGCCCTCCTCGCGCGCGCCATCGCTTTGCCCCCTGCTCCTCCTCACAGGCACGACGTGTAGTTTGGCGATCCGAGCGACGACACGCGCGTAGATAGTCAGAAGAGTCTGTTAAGCATCGTTTCCGCGCCGGTTTCCGCGCCGCAATGATCGCCTAGGGCGCTAGCCTCCTCTGAGGAGGAGATTTGAGGCGGTTTCAGGGTCTTATGGTGCTGGCAGCGTTTCTCCTGCTTTCGGCGGGAGCAAGCGCCGCCTTGGTCAAGGTCGGCAACCTCGTCCTGACCGCCGATGGGGGCTTCACGCCGCGGCTGCTGCCGCGGGGCAGCTTCGCCCCGATCAACTTCGAGGGCCGCGCCGATCTGCGCACGGTCGACGGCACCGTGCCGCCCGCCCTGCAACAGGCCGTGATCGACTTCGACCGCGACGGGCGCCTCACCACCGGCGGCCTCCCCACCTGCGATCCCTCCCAGCTGACCGAAGCCACACCCGAGGAAGCACGGGCCAGGTGCCCGAAGGCGATCGTCGGCACCGGCAACGTCAGGGCCCTGATCACCCGCGAAGATGGGCAGGCCCCGTTCGAGGCCGAATCGCTGCTGACGCTCTTCAACGGGCCGCGACAGGAAGGCAACCCGACGGTGATCCTGCACGCCCGCACCACCGTACCGGCGACGCAGACCTTCGCGATCACGGTGCCGATCGAACGGCGGCCGGGCGAATACCGCTATCGCGCCACCATCGACCTGCCGCCGATCGCCGCGGGCCGTGGTTCGCTCACCCACATCGACGCCAAGGTCGGCAGGCGCTACACGGCCGGCGGATCCAAGCGCAGCTACGTCTCGGCCCGCTGCCGGGACGGCGTCCTGCGCACGCGCGGCCGCTTCACCTTCGCCGACGGCACGATCATCTACGGCAGCGTCGAGAAGCCCTGCACCGCCCGATAGAGGGCTCGTCCTTCCTATACTTGCCGGTCCCGGGCCGTTAGCTCAGTTGGTAGAGCAGGAGACTCTTAATCTCAAGGTCGAAGGTTCGATCCCTTCACGGCCCATGAGCGGGTGTCGCGTCTGGTGACGACGCCCCGACGAACTCGGGTTATTCGCCCAGAGTTCCCGTGTTTCCGCCCAGCCCGCCGAAGGGATTCTGGAGCGATTCCTTGCCCCTTTCGCCTTCGGCTTTCTCGATCTGCTGTTTCTGTCTCTTGAAGGAAACTCCCTGCTGGCGGAATTCACTCATCTGTTCCCTGACTTCTTTGGCTTCCGCTTTGGTCGAGGTCAGATTCGTGGCCCTCTTCGCGGCTTTGTCCCCGGCGGCGAAGTTACCTGCGTAGTACTCGTAGATCGCCAGCGTGCTCAGCGTGCCGAGGTTGGGTCGTGCCTCGGCCGCAATGCGCTGCGCCGCGGCCGCGCCGTCGATGCTTTCGCCGACCTCTTCGAAGTTGGTCGAGGATTCGGCGACGCTGAAGTAGGCGCCGGCGACGAGCAGCGCCGATGACGGGCTGGGCGAGTCGGTCAGCTCGAGGTAGCGGCTCCAGGCTTCTGCCGCGCGGCTCATCTCCTCCTGGCCCTCCGTGGTCAAGACCTGGGCGCCGGTTTGGGGGTTCGTTTCGGTCAGCGAGTTGCCGGCGGCGATGCGCGTGCGGGCGAGCGAGACCAGCAGGGCCTCGTTGTCCGGTTCCAACCGCAGCCGCCCTTCGATCCTCTCTGCCTGTTCGTCGAGCACCTTGCTGGCGCTGGTGGTGCCCCCCGTCCCGATCAGGTCCGCGATGCTGAAGGGGCCGACGACGAGGAAGAGGCTGGCCCCCATCAGCAGGGCGAGGACCGCGTAGACGACCCGGATGACGTGCCTACGCCGTCCCCGGATGTCGAAGAGCATCCTCCTCTCGCCGCTTTCCGCCAACTCGAATCACCGCTCCTGGGTTGAGGGCCTGGTCAATCCTCCCGCCCTCTCCTGCCTGGCGAAGGCGCGAGCAATCAAGATACTCAACTCGAAGAGGAGGAGCAGCGGCACCATCTCGATCAGCATCGAGATCGGGTCGACTCCGGGCAGCGCGGCGGCGACGACGGCGATGATCAGGTAGGCGTAGCGCCGATTGCGGGAGAGCTGCTCCACCTGGACGATGCCGAGACGCGTCACGGCGAGGATCGCGAGCGGAAGCTGGAAGACGATGCCGCCCGCCAGCAACGTCGTCGAGAAGAAGCTGTAGTAGTCGCGGGCGCGGACCTGCACGTTGAACTGGGTGTCGTTGAAGCCGAGCAGGAAGCTGACTGCCGGCGGCATCACGACGAAGTAGGCGAAGGCGACGCCGGCGATGAAGAGCAGCGGCGCGAGCAGCAGGATCGGCATGATCGCCCGCCGCTCGCTGCGGCTGAAAGCGGGCAGGACGTAGGCGTAGGCCTGGTAGATGAGAATCGGCAAGGCGAGGATCAGGGCGCCGTAGGTGGAGACCATGACGGTGGTCATGAAGGCCTCGGTGACGCCGAAGGTGAGCAGCTTCTCGTGATCGGACGGAAGCGGGCCGGCGGCGATCTCGAGCAGCAGGTGGTTCTGCCAGAAGCAGAGCCCCATGGCGACGGCGAGGACCAGGAGGCAGATAACGATGCGGGTGCGGAGCTCGTCGAGATGCTCGACGACGGTCAGCCGGTCCTCATGCGAAACCGGCCTCATGCGAGACATCGCGGCTCAGCGGCGGTCGTGGGCGATCTTCTCGCCCTCGGCGCCGTTCTCAGCGGGCTGCTTCGGCGGCTCGATCGCCTCGGGGCGCTCTTGCTCCTTGTCGTCCCCGCCCAGCGAGCCGCGGAACTCGCGAATCCCCCTGCCCAGGGAACGGCCCAGCTCGGGCAGGCGCTTGGGCCCGAAGACGACGAGGGCGATGATCAGGACGATCGCAAGCTCGAGAGGTCCAACGTTTGGCATCGACCCATGGTAACGGCCGCCGTTCGCGATCGGATCACCCCGGCGAATTGGGCAGCTCGCCTACCTGGAATTGGGTTTTCTCGCTTTCTTGCGAAAAAGTGCGGATTGATTAGCTGCTTCGCGGGTTCGATAAAGGGACTATGCGAAACGCGAGCGTAGATCAGACGAACACCGGCCTCGGCCTCCACGTCTGCCCGCGGTGCGATTCGCAGCTGGTGCAGCCGACCTGCTGGGAGCAGGCTGGCGATCGAGGGCACTGGCGCCTCTGGCGCCGCTGCCCAGAGTGCGAATGGCACAGCAACGAGGTCCACGGAGAGACTGAGATCGACGCCTTCGACGAGGAGCTCGACCTCGGCACCCGCGCGCTGAGCGACGTGCTGAAAGCGCTCGAGCGGGAGAACATGCAGTTCGTCGCCGACACCTTCGCGGCGGCGCTCGACGCCGACCTGATCACCGCCGACGACTTCGGCTAGCCGTCCGGCTAGTCCCTCCTAGGCGTAGCGCTGGACGACCCCGTCGGCAACGAGCTCGAGCAGCCGGCGCTCTTCGGCATCAAAGGAACCCCCCGCGAGGCGCGCCTTCGCGGCGGCGACCATCGCCAATGCGCGGGAACGGACCTCGCCGAGGGCGCCGCTGGCGGCGATGCGATCGCAGAGTCCCTCGGCCTCCGCCGGGCCCAACCCGCGCAGCTCGGCAGTGCGGATTTCGGGATCGCGCTCGGCGGCGAGGATCAACGGCAGCGTGACGGTGCCGTCGAGCAGGTCGGTGCCGCGGGCCTTGCCGGTCCGCTCGGCGGGTCCCGCGACGTCGAGGACGTCATCGAGCAGCTGGAAGGCGAGCCCGATCTCGGCGCCAAAGGCTCCGAGATCGGGCTCGTCCCTCCCCAAGAGGCAGGCGCACTCGAAGAGCCTCGCCGTCTTCAGCTGGCATCGGCTCAGGTAACGCTCCTCCGAGATGCCAACGTCGAAGGCGTCCTCCCGCTGCGCCAGCTCGCCGCGTGCGAGCGCAACCGAGGCCGAGGCGAGGAGGGCGATCGCGCGGCGGTCGGCTTGCGCGGCGAGGAGAGCAAAGGCTCGCGAGAAGAGCAGGTCGCCGACCGCAGTGGCACGGCCTCGTCCCGAGGAAGCGAAGACGGTAGCGTGGCCGCGGCGCAGCGGCGCAGCGTCGAGGACATCGTCGTGAACCAGCGTCGCCATGTGGACCAGCTCGATCGCGGCGGCTGACCGCACCGCGCCCTCACCGCCAGCGGCACCGGCGCAGAGCAGCACCAGGAGCGGCCGCAAACGCTTCCCGCCCGCCGCGAGCGTTGCCCCGGCGTCCTCCGCCAGCACCTCTCCGTGACCGCGACTCTGCTCCCGCAGCAGCTCCTCGACCGCGCCCAGCCTCGTCGGCAGCCAGCTGCTGGAGGCGTCTAGGACCGCCGTGACCGGCGGCGGGACGGAAGAGGGCCGCGTCACTCGGCGATGCCGGTGTGGATCGTGACGATCCCGCCGGCGAGCACCGTGTACCTGATTCCGGCGAGGCCGGCGGCAGCCATCTTCTCGGCGAGGCCGCGCGGGCCGGGGAAGGTGCGCACCGACTCGGCGAGGTAGGAATAGGCCTCCGGATCGTCCGAGAGCTTCCCCAGGATCGGCGCGAGGCGGTCGAACCACAACGAGTAAAAGGTCGAGAAGGGGGGGCGCTGCGGTCTTGTGAACTCGAGCACGACGAGCCTGCCCCCGGGGCGGAGGACCCTGACCATCTCCGCCAGCCCACGCTCGCGGTCGGCGAAGTTGCGGACGCCGAAGCCGACCGTGACCGCGTCGAAGCGCCCGGCGTCGTAGGGGAGGTTGAGCGCGTCCGCCCACTCGAAGCGGACCCCGCTGGCCCGCCTTGCCCTTGCCTTCTCGCGAGCGAGGTCCAGCATCGGCTCGGAGAAGTCGCAGCCGACGACGTGGCCGCCGGGGACGAGGCGGGCGGCCAGCTCGAGGGTGAGGTCGCCGGTGCCGCAGCAGACGTCCAGCGCGGAGCTTCCCGGGGCAAGCTCAGCCCGGTCCGCCGCTCGCTCGCGCCAGCGGTGGTGGAGGCCGGCGCTCATCAGCGAGTTGAGCAGGTCGTAGCGCGCCGCGACGCGGTCGAACATTCGGTTGACCTGCTCCGCGAACTGGGCGGAATCCCGCGAGGGCTTGGAGGGATTAGTCGAGCGAGGAGAGGAAATCGGCGAGCTCGTTGAGCTTTTTCGGCGGAAGGTCGCGATAGGAGGGCATGATGCCAGGCCCGATCTCCACCGAGCGGATGATCGCCGCCCGTGGCACCCGCTGGGCGATGTGGGTCAGCTCGGGCCCGGGACCGTGGTTCCCGTTCTCGCCCAGCTTGTGACAGGCGAGGCAGCCGACCCCGGCGACGACCTCCTTGCCGGCCTCGTATCGCGGCGCCACCTCCATGTCGATCTCGGTCGGCGAGCCGCCGGTTGCGCCGAGGTAGGTGAGGTAGGCCATCGCGGCGATCGTCAGGCAGCCCGCGGTGGTCGCGATCGGGCGCCGCAGCGGATTGCGCTCCGGGCCGCGGTCGTAGAAGGGCAGCAGCAGGAGCAGGACCATGCAGACGGTGGGAATCCCGATCGTCGCGATCGGGACCAGCTCCGGCGGCTTGATTACGCGAAGGACCTCGAAGAGGAAGAAGAAGTACCACTCCGGCCGTGGCACGTAGGTGGTCGAGGTCGGATCGGCCTTTGGCCCCTGCTCGGCGCCGAGCAGGATCGACATCACGATGATCACGCCGACGACCAGCAACGCCATCGTCGAGTCCTTGAGCACCGCGTAAGGGAAGAAGGGCTTGCCCTTCTTCTTCAGCAGCTCGTACTCCTCGAGGTATGCCTGCTTGTCAGCGGGCTTCATGAGGGG
This sequence comes from uncultured Solirubrobacterales bacterium, assembly GCA_963843495.1. Classification (GTDB taxonomy): domain Bacteria; phylum Actinomycetota; class Thermoleophilia; order Solirubrobacterales; family 70-9; genus VRUE01. The sequence goes on from CAWJJX010000002.1 coordinate 50,532, forward strand.
GGCGGGGCTCCGTTGCCCTCGCCGCCGGCGTCGAGGCGGGAGACCGGGGCGGCAACCTTGGGCTTCTCGGCTTTGATCCAGGGCGGCGCGGTGGTGCCGAGCTTGACGACGAGGTAGAGGTGGGCCCCGATCAGGGCGATGATCGCGCCGGGCAGCAGCAGCATGTGGATCGCGTAGAAGCGCGAGAGGGTCGTCGCCCCCAGCTCGGGGCCGGCGCGCAGGAAGTCGCTCAGGTAGGGGCCGATGACCGGGCCGGTGCCATTGATGTTGATGCCGACGACCGAGGCCCAGAAGGAGCGCTGGTCGAAGGGCAGCAGGTAGCCGGTGAAGGCCATCGTCATCGTCAGGATCAGCAGGACGACGCCGATCACCCAGTTCAGCTCGCGCGGGTACTTGTAGGCGCCGAAGAAGAAGGTGCGCCCCATGTGGAGGAAGATCAAGATCACCATCACGCTCGAGCCCCACTTGTGCATGCCGTGCACGAACTGGCCGAGGAAGACGTCGTTGTTGATGTGCGCGATCGAGGCGTAGGCCTGGGTCGCCGAGGGCGTGTAGAACATCGCCAGGAAGACGCCGGTGACCGCCTGCACGATGAAGGCGAAGAGCGTCGCCGAGCCGAGCGTGTAGAACCAGTTGGTGCCCTTCGGGACCTTGCGGTAGAGCATCCCCGTGAGGAAGCCGGTGGCGGCAGTGCGCTGGTCGACCCAGGCGAGGACGTCGGCGGGGGCTTCCTTGGCGCGCTCGCCGAGCCGCTGCGCGTCGGAGGGCCGCTCGGGCGGCGAGGTCTTGAGGTCGGCAGGGGCGTCGCCCTTGGCGCCGTTGCCCGCGCCGGGCTTGGCCGGTTTGCGGAGCGGGGCGGGGATCAGGGAGTCGAGCTTCATCGCGGCCAGCGCCTCAACCGCTCGGGGGTGGGAAGGTGGACGGACGCGGCGGGTACAGATACTCCCAGATGCCGCCGGTGAACTCGCCCGGATCGCGGGCGCGAACCGGCTCCAGCTGCGAGGTGACGCTGTAACGCGGGCCGAGCTCGACCTGGCCGTTGCGGACGCGGGTCTGGAACTGATCGAGTGGGCGCACCGGCGGGCCGCCGAGCACCTTGCCGACGAAGTCGTAGACACCACCGTGGCAGGGGCAAATGAAGTTGCCGGCCGCCTCGACGAAGCGCACCGGGCAGCCGAGGTGCACGCAGCGATTGGAGACGGCCACAAAGAGACCCGGCTCTTCGTCGAGCTGCTCGGAGCTCTTGCGCACGTAGGCGGTGGTCTTGCCGGCGTCGCCGATCCCCTCGGTTTCGGTGAAGACGACCTGACGGTAGGTGTCCTCGACGAAGTCACCGACCGGCCCGACGGCCTCCCAGCGCTCCTTGCCACGGTGGAAGATCGGCGCTACGGCGAAGCCGACCGCGGGCAGCACGATCGCCGCGCCGGCGACCCCGCCGAGGCCCTGGGCGGCGATCGTGAAGACGCGCCGGCGAGTCATCGACTCGCCCTCGAAATAGCCGGGGGGGTTCGGCTGCGGGCGCTCCGGGCGACCGGCCGCCTCGGCCCCGTTTTGCTTGTCCGCTTCGTCGCTCAACAGCTTGCCTCAGGAAGAGCGAAGTCTATTGACTCGCGCCGCCGTGCGGTCGGCATCGTCCTCGCCGCCGATCGCCAGCGCGGAGGAGCGCCATAGCGCGGGCACCTCCTCCTCCCTTCCTTCCGCGTGGAGCCGGGCACAACCGCTGATCAGGTCGGCGAGCAGGGCGACCGCCTCGGCGTCGCCGATGGCGGCGAGGCGGTCGATGCCGAGGGCGTAGAGGAAGTCGCCGGTGAGCAGGGCGAGGTCGGCGTCGTGACCGCGCAGCAGTCGCGGCGTGGCGTAGTGCAGGAGGTACCCCTCGCGCACGGCCTCGACGACGAACGCGTACCCGGCCGGGTCGGCGGCGGCGCGTGGCCCAGCCGCGGCGAGCAGGCCGAAGACCGGCTCCTCGTCGCTCTCGACTACGTGCTCTGAGATCGGCGACTCGGCCTCGGCGAGGACCGAGCTGAGGGCGGTGAGCGCTTCCTTCGGGTCGGGTCGGGTCATCGCAGCGACTCCTCGAGAGCCGCAGCCGCAGCCTCGAGGGTTCGGTCGATCGTCGCCTCGTCGTGGGCGAGGGAGGGGAACCAGGCCTCGAACTGGGACGGGGGCGGATAGACGCCGCGGTCGAGCATCGCTCGGCAGAAGCGTGCATGAGCATCGAGGTCACAGGCGGCGGCCGCGGCGAAGTCAGTGACCGCCTCGGAGCTGAAGAAGAGGGTGAGCAGGCCCGGGACGGAGGACACCCGCAGGGGCCGTCCCTCGGCGAGACGATCGAGGCCCGCCCGCAGGCGATCGGTCAGCTCGGCGAGGCGGGAGTAGGCCTCCCGGTCGAGCTGGCGCAGCGTCGCCAGGCCCGCCGCCGTGGCCAGCGAGTTGCCGGAGAGCGTCCCCGCCTGGTAGACGTCGCCGGCGGGCGCCACCCTCTCCATCAGCTCGCGGCGGCCGGCGAAGGCAGCTGCGGGGAGCCCGCCGCCGAGGACCTTGCCGAGGACGGTCAGGTCGGGTTCCACGCCGTAGAGCTCCTGAGCGCCGCCGGCGGAGACGCGGAAGCCCGTGATCACCTCATCGAAGACGAGCAGGGCGCCGGCGTCACTGCTCGCATCGCGCAGGAGCTCGAGGAAGCCCTCGGCCGGAGGCACCACGCCCATGTTCGCCGCGACCGGCTCGGCGATCAGGGCGGCGACGGAGTGGTCGGCCAGGGCCTTGGCAACGGCGTCGCGGTCATTCCAGGGAACGACCACGGTGCCCGCCGCCTGCGCCGCGGTGACGCCCGGGCTGGCGGGGATCGCCAGCGTCGCCAGGCCCGATCCGGCATCGGCGAGCAGGCCGTCGGAGTGCCCGTGGTAGGCGCCGGCGAACTTGACCACGACCTCGTGACCGGTGACGGCACGCGCCAGCCGCACGGCCGCCATCGCCGCCTCGGTCCCGGAGCTGGTCATCCGGACCATCTCCGCCGAGGGGACCCGGGCCACCACCTCCTCCGCCAGCTCAACCTCGGCCGCGGTGGCCGCTCCGAAGCTGGTGCCACGCCTCGCCGCCTCCTCAACGGCCCGGACGACGCCCGGGTTGGCGTGGCCGAGGATCAGGGGCCCCCAGGAGCCAACCCAGTCCAGGTAGCGGTTGCCGTCAGCGTCGACCAGCTCACAGCCCTCGCCCCGCTCGACGAAGATCGGCTCCCTCCCGATCTGCCGCATCGCGCGGACGGGGCTGTTAACTCCCCCCGGAATGACCTTCACCGCCCGCTGGTACAGCTCGTGAGAACGCACGATGCTCTAAGTGCCTGGTCCGGTGGGGGTGGAGCGTCTTGCACTTTTTCCGCCCACCGGCCGGCGGACAGCAGACCGCTGTCTTCGGAAAAAGTTAAGCGGAACCCCCACCGGACCAGGCACTACGAGTGCTCCGCCTCCCACCTGGCGTAGTCGTCGGTGAAGTAGTGGAGGCGGATCTTCTTGTACTCGGTCGAGGAGTAGAGGGTGGCGCGGTCGTCCGGACCCATGCCGCACTCCTCGGCGATCGAGTCGAGGATCGCGTCGCACTCCTCCTTCGAGCGGCCGTGGGCCATGGTGAAGACGCTGTAGGGCCAGTCCTCGTAGGTCGGTCGCTGATAGCAGTGCGAGATGCCGCGGAAGGAGGCCATCCGCCGACCGGTCTCCATGATCTCCCCCTCGGGCACCTTCCAGACGCCCATGCCGTTGGCCGAGAAGCCGGCGCGGCGGTGGAAGAGGATCGCGGCGACGCGGCGCAGCAGCTTGCGCTCGACCATCCCGCGCAGGTGCTCGAGCAGCTTCTCGCAGGGGATCCCGAGCTCCGCCGCGGCGGCGTCATAGGGACGCTCGACCGGCTCCATCGGCCCCTGCAGGGCGCGGATCACGGCGACGTCGCGCTCATCGTAGGGCTGCGCCTCCAGCTCGCGGGGTGGGGCAGCGTCCACGGCGGTGGCGAGGGCCTCGGTGCCCTTCTCCATCTCCAGGTTCATGTTGATCTTGAACAGGGTCAGGGTTGGCAGCTGGCGCATCGACTCGGCGCCGGTCTCCCGCATCAGCACGTCGAGCGTGCCGGCGAGCCCCAGCTCCGAGTCGGGCGGGGTGGCGATCGTGAACCAGAGGTTGAAATCGTGCGTGCGCAGGTAGTTGTGCGATACGCCCGGGTGCGAGTTGACGATCTGCGCGGCGCGCTGGGGGTGCTCGGAGTCGACCTTGGCGGCGACCAGCATCGACTCGTAGCCGAGCGCGCGGGTGTCGAAGATCGGCGTGATCTCGCGGATGATCCGCTGGTCGAGCAGCCGCCTGGTGCGGGCGAGGACGTCCTCCAGCTCCAGCTCCGCCTCGGAGGCGACCAGCGCGAAGGGCTCGGGGTCGAGCGGGAAGCTCGACTGCAGCAGGTTCATCAGCCGCTTGTCGGTCTCGTCGAGTGCGATCGCGGCGCCGTCCTTGCGGCTGCGCGCCTTCGATTGGGGCACCTTCACCGAAGCCATCCCGCCGCCTCCTTCGCGTAGTAGGTGACGATCGCGTCGGCGCCCGCTCGGCGGATCGAGGTAAGGGTCTCCAGCACGGCGGCGCGCTCGTCGATCCAGCCCCGCTCGGCCGCCGCCTTCAGCATCGAGTACTCGCCGGAGACGTGGTAGGCGGCGAGTGGTGCCCCGGTCGCCGTCTTGACCTGGCGCACGACATCGAGGTAGGGGGTCGCGGGCTTGACCATCACCATGTCAGCTCCCTCTTCTAGATCGAGCTCGGCCTCGCGCACGGCCTCGGCCGCGTTGGCGGGATCCATCTGGTAGCCGCGCCGATCGCCGAACTCGGGCGTCGACTCGGCGGCGTCGCGGAAGGGTCCGTAGAGGGCCGAGGCGTACTTCGCGCTGTAGGCGATGATCGGCACGCCGGCGTGGCCCTCCTCGTCGAGCTGATGGCGAATCGTCCCGACCCGCCCGTCCATCATGTCGCTGGGCGCGACGACGTCGGCGCCGGCCTCGGCATGGGAGATCGCGGCCTTCGCCAGCAGCTCGACCGTGACGTCGTTGTCGACCTCGCCGTCGCGGACGAAGCCGCAGTGACCGTGCGAGGTGTACTCGCAGAGGCAGACGTCGGTGATCACGGTCAGGTCCGGGTGCGCCTCCTTCACGGCCCTCACCGCCATCTGCACGACCCCCTCGTCGTCGTAGGCCCCTGAGCCGGACTCGTCCTTGCTCGAGGGGATGCCGAAGAGGAGCACGGCCCGTACTCCCGCACTGGCGACCTCGGTCGCCTCGGCGACCAGCTCCGAGATCGAGAGGCGGTCGACGCCGGGCATCGAGGGAACCTCGTCGCGGACGCCCTCGCCGGCGACGACGAAGAGGGGCTGGATCAGGTCGGCCGCGGAGAGGGTTGTCTCGCGGACCAGGCCGCGCAGGGCCTCCGTGCGGCGCATGCGGCGCATGCGTGTGGCGGGGAACGGCATTGGGCGAGTTTAGGGGAGGGGCGGGGGCACCCTCGCCCTGACAAATGCCGGGCTAATGAGCCCGGCATTTTGCGTATCCGCCAGTTCGAGGGTGCCCCCGCCCCTCCTCAAGCGGGCCTAACAATCCAGTCATACCCGCGGCGGTAGCGTTGCCCGGGTGGATGCGGGGGTACAGACGGGCGCAGCCGTGCTGGAGGCGCGGAAGCTGGTGCGGCGCTACGGGTCGCGGGAAGCCCTCAAGGGGGTCGACTTCGAAGCTGGTGCTGGGGACCTGGTGGCTGTCATCGGACCAAACGGGGCCGGGAAGACAACGCTGTTGTCGATCCTCGCCGGGATCTCTAAGCCCGACGGCGGGGAGGTGCGCGTGCCGCAAGGAGAGGTCGGGTGGGTGCCGCAGCAGGCGGCGCTTTACCGGCGGCTCACGGTTGAGGAGAACCTGTTGCTCTTCGCGCGGCTGGAGCGGAACGGCGACCCGCAGGTCGCCGTTGAGGAGATGCTGGAGCTGACCGGCCTCGAGGAGCGGCGCGGCGAGATCGTTGCCAAGCTCTCCGGCGGCAACCAGCAGCGGATCAACATTGCGATCGGGCTGCTGTCCCGGCCATCCGTCCTACTTCTCGACGAGCCAAGCGTCGGCCTCGATCCCCGCCAGCGGGCGCGGCTCTGGGAGTTCGTCGCGGCGCTGGCCTCGAGCCGCGGCACGACGGTGATCTTCTCCACTCACGACATCCAGGAGGCCGAGCGCTACGGCAAACGGCTGCTCGTCCTCGCCGACGGCGAGGCGCTCTTCGACGGCTCACCAGACGGGCTGCGCGAGGCGGTTCGCCGCGAGGCGCCCGAGGCCGCCGACCAGGATTTCGAGACTGCCTTCGTCGCCTTCCTCCACCACCGGGGACATTGATGCGCTGGCTGCTGCTCAAGGACCTGCAGATCCTGCGCCGCTCGCCGCTGCAGGCGTTCCTGCTCGTCGCCTACCCGGTGCTGATCGCGGTTCTGGTCGGCTTCGCTATCTCCCGTTCGCCGGAGAAGCCTCGCGTCGCCTTCCTCAACGAAATCCCCAGCGACGCGAGGGTCAACGTCGGCACTCGGCAGCTGCCGGAGATAGGCATCGACGAGCGGGTGTGCGAGCGGGTCGAGTGCGTCCAGGTGAAGGACCGCGACGAGGCATTTGGAGAGGTCCGCTCCGGAAACGTGCTCGCCGCCCTGATCCTTCCCGCGGATCTCGTCGACCGGATCAACTCGCTCTCGACGCCGGTTCCGAGCACGCCCGAAGTCGAGGTGATCGTCAACGAGGAGGACCCGGTCAAGGCGCGACTGGTCAACGACCGCATCTCCTCGCTGCTGGCGCAGGCGAATCTCGTGATCGCCAGGCGGATCGCCGCCGAAGGCGGGCGCTTCGTCGGCCTCGTCGTCGGCGGTGGTCAGTTCACGGTGCTCGGCCAGCAGATCCCGATCCTCGGCCTCGAGGAGACGACTCGCATCCTGCGCCAGCTGCGAGCGGCCGTCCCGCCCGGAGACCTGCGCGACTCGCTCGCCCGGATCTTGCGGTTCACCGACCTCACCCAGGGCAACCTCGGCACCGCGGCGACGCTGCTGACCCGGCTGTCGCAGCCGATCGCCGTGGACAAGCAGGTGGTCAACGGCTCCTCGCCTCCGCTCGAAGCCTTCGCGATCGCCGTCGCGGCGACGTTCACCCTCGCCTTCGTCACGGTGCTCCTGGTCGCCGGCTCGCTGGCGCTGGAGCGCGAGGAGAACGCCTTCTCGCGGCTGACCCGGGGGCTCGTCTCCCCCGCCGCGCTGCTCGGCGAGAAGGTCGCGCTGGGGATCCTCGTCGGCCTCGTCGTCACCCTGCTGATGCTGGCCGGACTCGCACTCTTCGTCCCCTTGCACTGGAGCCGCTTCGCGCTCTGGCTGTTGGCGGTCCTCGCCGGGGCGGCGGCGCTCGGGGCGGCCGGGGCGGCGCTCGGGGCGGCCGCTCGCGAAGTACGGGCAGTCTCGCTGCTCGCCTTCATGGTGACGCTGCCCCTTGCCTTCCTCTCGCTGGTGCCCTCAGGGGCGGTGGGGCCGGGGCTCTACGACGCGATCGGGGTCATCGCCGCCCTCTTCCCCTTCAAGCCGGCGTTGCGGGCAATGACCGGCGCCCTCGACCCCGCCGGTCCCAGCCTCGGAGCCGCGCTCGCTCACCTGGCGATCCTGACCGCGGCTTACGGCATCCTCGCCCGCCTCGCCCTGCGCCGCTTCGCCACGCCCTGAGGCGCGCGCGACTACGCCTCAGGGCTGGCAGCGTGCCTCGGAGTGGTACTCGTGCGGCGCGTGCCAACGGTCGCCTTGGCTGCCCGGGGACTGCGGCGACTTGCCCTCGCCGGTCGAGTTGCCCCACCGCCCGGGCCACTTCGCCCAGGGACCGAATTTCCGCCACTCGATCGCGTCGAGCACCTCGCCCTCCCCGTCGCCGGTGTCGCCGATCTCCGGCAGCTGCTCGACCGGGGTGAAGTAGTTCGCGTGGGAGCCGAGGGCGGGATAGACAACTGGGCGGCCGTCGCGCAGCTCGACGTCCCACCACATTCGCGAGCCGCCGGAGCGGTGCTGCGAGCAGGTCACGCACACAGGCGCCTCGGCGGCGTAGCCGACCTGAACGAACTCCCAGTCCCCCTCGTGCTCGCCGGTGACGAAGACGCGCTTCGGGTTGTAGACGTACCAGAGCCAGTACTGGACCCATTTCAAGCCGCCGCCGGCGACGACCCTCCGGTAACCGACGTTGCGCAGCTCGTCCGAAAGCGCGGCTTCGCCCTGCCGCGGATCGGGTGGAAGGTTCATCCGACCGCCGGTGGCGGGAAGCGAGGCCAGCGACACCGCGCCGCCTTTGCTTCCGTCCGGGAGGACCAGCGTTGCACCGAGCTCTTCGACGCTCTCGACCGCAACGGGCTTGAACTCCTCGCGGGAGTCGAAGACGAAGATGGGCTCGCGCCCGCGATCGAGGGGCATGCTCGGCAAGAACCTATAAGTCGGGGTTGCTTGTCGCAACGAGGGCGGCGGGGCTCCGCGCCCGAACGCCTGATCGCGGTTAGGGTCAGGCGAGCATGAAGATCCTCTTCATCGGCGACGTGGTCGGGGGACCGGGGCGACGGGGCCTGGAGGCCGCGATGCCGGGGCTGCAGGAGCGCCACGGGCCGGAGCTGGTGATCGTCAACGGCGAGAACTCCGCGGGCGGCATCGGGATCACCGAGAAGACCGCCGAGGCGCTCCTCCAGATCGGCGCCGGCGTGATCACGACCGGCAACCACGTCTACCGCCATCGCGAGGTCTACGGCTACCTCAATCGCAGCGACAGGGTGGTGCGGCCCGCGAACTATCCGTACGCCAATCCCGGCCGTGGCTACACGGTGGTCGAGGCGGGTGGGCGACGCGTCGGCGTGATCAACCTCAGCGGCGCGGTCGGGCTCCGGGTTGCGCGCTCACCCTTTCACGAGGTCAACAGCATCCTCGAGAAGATCGAGTGCGACTTCGCCATAGTCGACTTCCACGCCGAGGTGACCAGCGAGAAGGTGGCGATGGGGTGGCACCTCGACGGACGGGTGGCGGCCGTGTTCGGCACGCATACCCACGTGCCGACGGCGGACGCCCGGGTGTTGCCTCAGGGGACGGCGTTCATCTCCGACGTGGGGATGACGGGGTCGCGGACCAGTGTGCTGGGTGTGAAACCGGAGTTGGTGCTGGAGTCGCTGATCACCCAGATGCCCGTGAAGTTCGAGACCGCCGACGATGATGTTTGGGTGATGGGGGCTGTGGTCGACGTTGGGGACGACGGGAAGGCTCTGTCTATCGAGCAAGTGATGGTGCCCTCTCCGGTGACTTCGTAGCCGGGTTGGGGGGGTCCGGCACCCCTCCCTGCCGGGACGTCATTGCTACCAGGAGGAGAGGGTAGAACCAGACGATGTAGAGGTAGAACCAGTGCTGCATCGTCAGCTGGACGCCGATCAGGAGGGCGGCGGCCAGGGCCGCTATTTGGGGGAGCTGCTTCTCCTTGGGGCGGAAGGCGAAGAGCAGGGCCAGAGCGGCGACCAGCGCTAGGAGTGCGATTCGGAGGGGCTCCAGGGAGGGGGCCTGGCCCCAGATGCTGAAGGGGGAGTCGCGGCCGGATTGGTAGGCGATGGTGCGGTCCCAGAAGGTGCCGAGGCCGGGGTCGATGGCGGGCCATAGCAGCACGCCCAAAGTCACTAGCCCGAATGCCAGGACAAACGCAACACCCGCGGGTGGCGCGGCGGCGGGGGTCCCCCGCGGCGCGGAGCCGCGTCTAGCGGCGAGCACCGTGGGGGTGGCCGCCGTGACAGGACCCGCGGGCCTATACGTAGCAAGCATTGGGACTAGAACGGCCGGGGCGAACTTGGTGAAAGTCGCTAGGGCCGCCATTGCTCCTCGTGCCATCGGTCGCGCGAGCACGAGGAGGGTTGCTACGAGCAGCATCGCTACGAGGGTGTCGTTTGAGTTGGAGAGGAGGGCATAGGCGGTGTACGGGTAGGCGGCCCAGCCGAAGGCGAGGGTGGCGGCAAGCTTGTTGCCCTCGGGGCCGGGGCGGATACGGCGGCCGAGGAGGATGAGGAGGGCGAAGGTGGCGAGGTCGAAGAAGACGGCTGCTCCGTGGGCGGCCGGAAGATCGTTTCACGTTCCCGACCAGGGCCAAATTCGCTCGAAGGGGACGTACGAGTAGTAGTTGACCGGCCCGTAAGTGTCCCCCTGGGAGACGTCGGTGGGGAAGTTGCCGTAGACGGGCTCGCCGTGGACGGCGTGGTCGGCGCCGACCACGCCGGCGTAGCCGACGTCGATCACGCCCGAGTCGGCGACGTTGAGGCCGACCCGGAAGCCGACGAGGAAGAGGGCGGCGAGGAGAAGCCACGTCGCCGGCCAGACCGGCCTGATCCCCGCGTCGCGTCCCCGCAGGCCGATCCAGAGCGCCCTCGCGAAGAGGTAGGCCAGGGGCAAGTACTGCAGGGGGGTACGAAGACGCCGATCTCCGCTCGGTTGAAGAAGAGGTGGGAGACGCCGAAGCCGAGGAGGACGAGCAGGTCGAGGGTGGCGCTGCACCAGGGCCGCCTCCAGTCGATCAGGGCGAGCAGGAAGAGGGCACATCAGGGGGAGGAAGACGTAGGGCGCGTTGAGCTTGTGGCCGAAGGCGCCGGGATAGCCGCGCGCCATCTTCCAAGCGACCTGGTACCCGGTCCAGGACTCGCGCACGACGCCGGTGGCCGGGTCGACGATCACGAGGGCCACCCGCTCCCCGCCGGCGTACCACCCTACCTCCCAGTTGCCGTCGACCTTGTCGATGGTGCGCGTGAGCTCGCCGTGCTCCTCCCGTTCGCGCACGACGTTTGGATCGGTGCTCGCGATGCGAGCGGCATGCCGTGCATCGACCTCGGCTTGTGCGGCCTCGGCGGTCGCGGTGAAGCAGAGGGCGAAGGCGATGAGGGTCGCCAGCCCCCACCTCATAGCCCGAAGTGCTCCAGCACCACCGGCGCCACGTCGCGCAGCGCCCACTGTCGCTCCCCGGCGCTGTCGGGGCCACAGCCGACGAAGAGGAGTCGGCCGAGGGAATCCCCCGCCCGCAACGAACCGTGGCTGCCGCCGCCGGCGTGGGTGACGCCGCCCCAATCGACGGCCTCATAACCCTCGGTCAGGGAGAGGACGAAGTCGCCGGCGTGCGGGCCGGTGAGCGCCGACCAGACGCGGGCGAGCGGATCGGGGTAGGTCTCGCTGCGCAGGACCCCGGCCTCGACGGTCGCCTCAACCGCCTCGATCTCCCCCTCGACCCGCCAGCGGCCGCCGCGTAGGTCCGACACCTCGGTGCCGGGGGCGAAGCTGAGGCGTCGGCCATCGCGTTCTACCACCGCGACCGCATTGCTTCCCGGCGTTCCCGGGCTCCCTCCCCGCACCTCCCCGTCCGCGGACTCCATGCGACAGAGAAGCTCGACGCCTTCCACCTCCAGCAGTGCGCGCCGAACCTCCTCCCGGGTCGGCGCGATCGCCCGCGCCCGCGAGGAGGTAGACGTGCGCGGCGCGGCCGGTGGGGCTGACCGCGAGTTGCGCCCGCGCCGGCTCCGACTCCGACGGCTCAGCACCGACCATCGCTGGGCGAGCAGCTCAGCGAGGGGCAGCCCCCGTTGCACCGACGTCTGGGAGTGGTCGGCGAGCAGGATCACCGCGTGCTCGCCGAGGGAGCGGATGGTCGAGGCCTCCCCCGGCCTCGACGAGCTTCGAGAAGCAGTGATCGGCCTTGGCGATCAACTCGACGCTCGCCTCCGGCCCGAAACGGTGGGAGTAGTTGTCGTTGTCGGGCAGCGAGAGGAGGAAGTCGAAACCATACCACCTCGATCAGCTCAGGCCCGCGCAGCAGGCCGAGTAGCCATCGCGGCTACCGGGGATCGAGGTGGAGCGGCAAGGCACCTCGCGGCTGGCGTAGAGATCGCCGTAGAAGAGCTCGCGGGGTCCCCAGGTGTGATGGCGGAACTTGAGCCGGGTCGCGTCGACGGCGCGGCGCAGGAGTCCCTCGAGCGAGACCTGGTGGCGGTGGCGCCCCCGGTAGATCAGGAAAGGCGTGCAGGCGGTGCGCAGCCCCGCGTCGTCGAGTCGCTCGAAGAGCGTCTCGAGGCCCGGGTTGAGGTGGGCGAGGTTCATGTTGTAGACGAGGTCGTAGAGGGCCCGGAAGATCCCGAACGCGCGGCTCGCCTCCAGCGAGGAGCCGTACTCGACGTCCTGCTCGAGCCGGTGGTACCAGTTCATGCCGCTGATCCAGTGCCCCTCCGCGCCGGCGCCGGTGACCATCTCGGCGCATGCGACGGGCGTCACCGAGGGGAAGCTGGAGACGCAGTCTTCGACGAGGACCCCACGCTCGAGCAGGGCGCCGAAGGTGGGCGCCCGCCCCTCCAGGACCGCGCGCTGGAGCATGTCCGTACGCAGCGAGTCAACGTAGGTGAGGATCAGCTTCTTGGCGGGCACCGCGGCCAATGATCCTGAACCGAGTTGCGCGGCGGCCGGCTAGCGCAGCACGCGGAGGCCGGCATGCTTGCGCTGGGCGCGACGTCAGCAGGAGGAGACCCCGAGCCAGGCGAGGGCAGCGAGCACGAGCAGCGCCGCCGGTGAGATCAGGATCGAGATCGCCAGCACGACGAGGGCAACGATGGAGACGAGGAAGCCGAGCGCGCTCGAGCCGCTGCCCTCGCGACGTCCGGCGGCGCCGACCACGTCGCTGACGACGATGCAGGCAAAGACCGCGCCGGCGAGGCAGAAGAAGGCCCCGACGGGGGTGCTGAGATCAGCGGTGCCAGCGAGGAGGGCGCCGATGACGAGGGCGATGACTCCGGCCAGGATCGTCATCCGGCCCCGGGCCGAGCCCTGGGTGCCGGTAGTGCCGGCGAGCATCCCGATCGCGATGCCGACGCCGAGCTCTAGGCAGATGCCGGAGAAAGATCCCACGCCGAAAACCTAACTCGCCCGGGCGCGGCGCGCTGATTCGGCACACTGTTCCAATGTCGGACCCACCCCACCGGCGCCGCGCCCACGCCAGCAGCAGCGACCTCGAGCGCTACGCCGGCCTCTTCGCGAGGCGGACCGGCGTGATGCGCTCCTCGGCGATGCGCGACCTGATGGCTGTGACCGCGCGCCCCGACGTGATCTCCCTGGCGGGCGGGCTCCCCGACACCTCGACCTTCCCGCCGCAGGCGTTCGCTGCGCAGATGACACGG
>CAWJJX010000003.1:0-858059 GCA_963843495.1 uncultured Solirubrobacterales bacterium
GCCCCAATTCGCCGCCAGGAGGGGCTAGCGAAACTCGCGCTGCCCGACTGACGAGCGCCGGACCAAGCGGGGCAAGGACGCAGGGAGGCCGAATAGCAGCGCTATTTGGCCGACTGAGGACGCCGCACCGCGCCGTGTCCGCCGCCGGCAGGCGGGTGCGGGAGTTTCGCTAGCCCCTCCTAGGCGAGCCGGCGCTCGAAGGTCTTCTCGAGAGCCTGCTCGTCCTCCTCACCGGCGACGGTCTTGTCGAGCCGGGCGATCGCCTCGCGACCGTCGAGGCGCAGCGTCGCCACCTGGTTGTCGAAGTAGGGCCCCTCGATCAAGCGCCAGCGCAGACCGGGATCGGGCGCGCCCGAGAGACGCGCGAGACCACGGGACAATGCGGTGAACGGGCGCGAGAAGCCGGCGCGTATCGCGGCGCGCTCGCGTCCGTCGAGCGGATTTCGGTATGGGGAGCAGACCGCCTGGTAGACGGCGCTCTGCATCCCGGCCCCGCGCCTGAAGCCGATCTCGCACAGGTAGGCATGGTGGACGTCGCCGGAGAGGATCACGATCGAGGCCGGCGGCTTTCCGCGGCGCCCGGAGCCGACCTCTTCGAGCAGCTCGCGCAGTCGCCGGAAGGAGAATTGGAAAGCCGCCCAGTGATCGAAGTCGACGGCCTGTCTCAGCCTCTCGCTTACGCCGGCCACCGCGCCGCCCCAGGCGCCGTCGCAGAGGCGCTCGTTCCAGGCCTCCAGGTAATGAAAGCCCGGTGAGAGCAGATAAGGAATGGTGGTGCCGATCAGCAGGTGGTCGAAGTCGCCGCTGGCGTGGTCGACGATCCACTGCCAGACCTCGTCGTCGAACATCGAGCGACGCTCCTCGGTGAGGACGCGCGCCGCGCGCGAGTCGATGAAGAGGGCGCGAACACCGTCGATGTCGCGGCAGAAGCTCCAGCGGGTGCCGGCCGCGGTCGAGTCGATCTCCTTCGCCCACGAGCGCAGGGCATCGGTCGCGTCGGCACGGCCCCTCACCTGCGCGTAGATCTCATTGTCATGGTCGAGCTCGCGCGGCGAGAGATTGCCGATGTGCTGGTAGATCCAGTAGCCCATGATCCCCCCAACGGCTCGCTCGTGCCACCAGTGCTTCTCGTTCATCGCCTCGTGCCAGGAGCGCGAGATGTTCCAGTCGTCGCTCATGTCGTGGTCGTCCCAGACCATCGAGGTGGAGACTGTCGAGAAGAGCCAGCGGATCAACGGATCGCTCCAGGCCTCCTCGTAGAGCCAGGTGTACTCCTCGAAGTCGAGCACCTCCTCGCCGGGAGGCTCGCTGACGTCGCGGCGGGCGCGGATCCGCTCGCGCGCCCGTGGCGAGCCCTCGTCGACGTAGACCTGGTCGCCGAGCAGGAAGAGCAGCTCCGGCCACTTGCCGCGGTCGTCGCGGACCATCTGGTGCGCCAGCACGCGAAGCGCGTCCAGCTCGTGGCCGTCTTCGTGCTCGTCCTTGCTCTTCGTGTACGGCTCCTCGTGTGGCAGCGCCACCCGGCAGGAGCCGAAGCAAATGTCGAGGGGCTTGCCCGGCGAGAACGTTCGGATCGCGCTTGGGGGCAACTCCGGCTCCGCAAGCGGCCAGCGACGCTCGCCGTCGAGCGCGACCTCGTACTCGTAGAAGCCGTCGGGCTCGAGGCCTTCGATCCTCACCAGCGCGTAGTGGTGACCGGCGACGCCAAAGGTCCGCTCGCGGCGGCCGAGGATCTCGACCTCACAGGCTTCGCTCGTCTCGACCCAAACGGTCGCCTCGGTTTGGGAGACGTAACGAAGCAAGGGTCCGAGAACGAGCTCCGCCATCGCCTCTCTCTACCCCCGCGGATCGCTTGGCTACCATTCCTGCTATTCTTGATTTAGGTGCTCAACAAACTACGAAAGGGGACCGATGAGCGCACCCAACGCCACCAGATTCGTCTCACGCGGGAGGTTGAACGGCGTGCTGCGCCAGAGCCCGGCGGGAGGTGGGCCCGCCGAAGGCGCCAGCACCCAGCCCGGGCGCGAGCGGATCGGCACCGACGACCTCGATACGCAGGCCTTCGAAGCTCTCTACTACCGGGCCCGCCTGATCCTCGGCGAGCCCCTCCCCCGGCCGTCGCGCTTTCAGCTTCGCGGGCACTAACACGTCCGCGCTCGAGGCAAGCCGCGGAGGAAACGGCCGACCGCTGGCGAGACTGCCGCGAGCGACAAGCCGATTTTCACCCGCAGGAACGCCTTGTCCGGCGCCGAAGCCGCTCCTAGTATCTGCCTAGCTCCATCCATTCGTGTCACGAAAGGGTTATGCATGAACGAGGAGAGCACACTCAGCGGTTGGTGGGTGTTCGCCGGCGTGCTGCTGCTGATCGCCGGGGTCTTGAACATCATTTACGGCATTGCCGCGATCGGCGATTCCAAGTTCTTCACTGAAGACGTGACTTACATAATCAGCGGGCTCAACACCTGGGGCTGGATCACGCTGATCATCGGCGTGCTCGAGCTGATCGCGGCCTTCTCGCTCTTCTCAGGGGGAGAATTCGGTCGCTGGTTCGGGATCTTCGTAGCCTCGCTGAGCGCGATCGGCTCGCTGCTCTCGATCCCGGCATACCCGTTCTGGTCGCTGGCGATCTTCGCCCTCGCGATCATCATCATCTACAAGCTCGCCGAGGGGCCGGAAGGCGAGCTCAGCTAGGGGAGGAACCAGCTACGCGCTGCGATCGAAGGCCCCGGGAATCCGGGGCCTTCGTCGTTGCGGAGACCTTCGCATCCACCGGCTCGAGGTCGACGTCCAGCCGCGACCACGGCGCCGGCACCCGCTCGTCGCTCTCGTAGAGCACGTCGGCGCCGCTGAGGCGGTCGTCCCAGGCCCGGCGACGCGCGTCGAAGAAGATGCCGAGGAAGCCGATGCCGAAGGTGATCATCGCCAGCCACATCCCGAACAGCCGTTTGAGCGAACGGCCGAAGCCCAGTCCCCGGCCCTCGACACCCAGGCGGATGCCGAAGAAACGCATGCCCGGCGTTTGTCCCGCCAGGGACCAAAAGCCGACCAAGTAGATCGCGCCGAGCGTCAGCCAGGCGCTGGTCCCAAGCGCAAGCGCCAGGCCCGAGACGCCGTCGCCATTGCCGGTGAAGGCGGAGGCGATCAGGGCGGCGACCGCAGCGAGACCGGAGAAGGCGAGGTTGACGATCAGGGCGTCGAGTCCGATGGCCAGCCCACGCGTGACCGCGCCAGCGCGGTCGGTCGGCTCGCCGCGACGGCGCCGGAAGAAGATGCGCCGCACGAAGTTCTCAACGGTCCGGTCGAGCCGGCGCGTGCCGTTGCCGATCGTGTGGCCGACGTCCTCGATCAAGCCGACGCTCTGGGCGCTGATCGCCGCCCGGATCTCGGGAGCCTCGGCGATCCGCTCGATCAGGCGCTGCGCCTCGTCGCTTGCCAGCAGGCGCCGCCAGACCTCGTCGACCAGCTCGCTGTCGAGCGCCTCGATCAGGGCGCGCTTGACCGCGTCGCTCTCCAGGGCGTTGTTCATCGCCTCCTCGACGACCGGGCCGCGCAGCACCCGCGCCAGAGCCCGTTCGACCGCCTCGCTCTCGATCGCGGCGACCATCGCCTCCTCGGCGGCGGTCTCGACCGCACGGTCGATCCCGGCGGCCTTGGTCATCGTGCGGGCGCTGCGCACGCCCGCGCCGAGCAGGCGCACGGAGAGCGGCAGCGGCCGACCCGAGGGCCCGTCGCCGGGCGGTGCCGAGTGCGCGTCGGTGCCGTCTGCCATCGCCCGGCGAGTATAGGTCCGCCTAGGTGGCGGTGAGCAGGCGGTCGAGGAGCTCGGCCTGGGCGGGATTGACCTTCCGGCCCGCCTCCTCGAGACCGAACCACTGCGCGCGGTCAACCTCGGGGAACTCGCGCCGCACGCCCGAGCGTGGCGGCCACTCGATCTCGAAGGTGTTACTGCTCAGCGTCGCCGGGTCGAAGTCGGCCTCGGCCGCCCAGCAGCGCACGACCTTGCCGGACTTCTGGCGCACCGAGCCGAGGTCGATCAGCTCATCGGCCTCGAGCTCGGGCGGAGCCCCCAGCTCCTCCCCCAGCTCGCGCAGCGCGCAGGCGCGCGGGTCCTCGCCCTCCCCGTATTCCCCCTTGGGGATCGACCACGCCCCGAGATCTTTCTTCGCCCAGAACGGCCCGCCGGGGTGGACGAGCAGCACCTCGATCGCATCACCCGTGCGGCGAAAGAGCAGGATCCCGGCGCTGGTCGCGGCCACGGGGCGACGTTATTCCACTGGCCAGCCGGCTCGCCTCGATCGCGCTCGCCCAGGAGACCTCGGAGAGCAGGCCAGGCGCGGCGACCATGTCGCCGGCGAGGAAGACGCCGTCGCCGCGATCGACCGCGGGGCGGTCACGCCAGGTATTGCCGGGATAGTCGAGGGGGCCGGAGCGACCCTCCATCACCTGGCGGCGGCGCCAGGTCTCGCGCTGGCGCCAGTCCGGCAGCGAGGCGTCGAGCAAGCCCTCCAGGCGTGCCGCGGCCGCCTCGGTGCTCTCTCCCGGTCGCACCGGCATCTGCGCTTGCACCAGCTCCTCCCCTTCGGGCGCGAGCGAGGGATCGGGTGCGCTGAAACGCTCGAGCCAGCCCGCCCCGTCGAGGTCGGAGACGACGAAGGGATCGCCGCGCCGGTGCTCGATTCCGAGGTCGAGGCAGACGGTGTGCCCACTCGGCCACTCCAGCGAGCTATCGCCGAGCAACTCGCGGGCCTGCGCCAACTCGGTGGCGAGGATGACCGGGGGCTCGGGAAGGGCGTTGACGCGATGGCCGGTCTCGATCACGACGCCGAGCTGGCGCAGGCGAGCCTCTAGCACGGCGATCAGGGAGCTCCAGCCGCCGAGCAGGTAGCGCGCCGTCGGCGGCGGGCTGAGCAGGACGCGGACCGTGTGACCCCAGACGAAGGCGGCGGAGAGCTCGCCGGGGTCGTGGTGGAAGGTGTAGACGCCGGCCGCCGCGGAGAGCAGCGCCGCAGTGCGCTCGTCGGCGCGGTCGGCGACCCAGCCGCGGAAGTCGCGGTCGACGGGTGCCTCGCGCCCCCGCAGCCGCAGGATCGCGGGGATCATCCCCAGCGGCGGCGTGCGACGGACGTCGCCCTGCCAGTGGATCCTGATCCCGGTGAGAGGCGAGCCGGCGTACGGAGGCAGCAGGTCTCGCTCGGAGAGCCAGGCCCAGAGCGGGCCGTCCTTGTAGATGACGTGGGGGCCCAGGTTCGCCTTGTAGGGGCCGCCGGCGCTGCGGGCGCGACCGCCGAGGCTGTCGTGCGCCTCGAGCAGGCGCACCTGCGCCCCGTTTTCAGCGCACTCGATCGCGGCGGTGAGGCCGGCGAGGCCGCCGCCGACGACGGTGACGGGGCGCGATCGTGACCCGTTGTTGCCTGTCTGCTTCATGGCGCCCCTCCTTCACGACGAATCTTCAGGAGCGCCGACGATACGGGCAAACTGGCTCCCTTTACAGTTCCAGTAATGACGCGAGCAAGAGGTCCAGTTGCCGAACCGAAGCTGCTGCTCGAGCTCGAGCGGGGTAGCGAGGCGCCGCTGCACGAACAGATCGAGCGATCGATCCGGGCGGACATCCGCGCTGGTCGCCTCGCCGCCGGCGCGCGCCTCCCTTCGACCCGGGGGCTCGCCACCGAGCTGGGCGTCTCCCGCGGCGTCGTCAGCGAGGCCTACGGTCAGCTCGCCGCCGAGGGC
Organism: uncultured Solirubrobacterales bacterium; assembly: GCA_963843495.1. GTDB lineage: Bacteria > Actinomycetota > Thermoleophilia > Solirubrobacterales > 70-9 > VRUE01. Next base: position 5,728 of record CAWJJX010000003.1, read on the forward strand.
TACCTGCTCGCCAGCCAGGGAGCACCGACGCGCGTGGCGCGAAGCGTCCGCGTCCCAGAGCCGCGTCCGCCCGCCCGGTCGCTCATGCCCAGCTTTACCCACCGGCTCGACCCGGGCCTACCCGACCTCGCCGGCTTCCCGCGCGACCGCTGGCTGCGCTCGCTGCGCGCCGCCTGGCGCGAGGCGCCGATCGACGCCGTCGACTACCCCGACCCGCGCGGCGTCCCGGCGCTGCGCGAGGCCCTGGCCGAGTACCTCGGTCGCGTCCGCGGCGCAATCGCCGACCCCGAGCAGATCACGATCTGCACCGGCTTCGCGCAGGGCTTCACCCTGATCGCGCGCTGGCTGCGAGAGCACGGCATCGAGCGCGTCGCGCTCGAGGACCCCGGCTGGCACGCGCACCGCCTGATTGCCGAACAGGCCGGGCTCGAAGTGGCGCCGGTGCCGGTCGACGCGGAGGGCCTGCGCGTCGAGGCGCTCGAAGCGAGCGGCGCGGCGGCTGTCGTCGTCACCCCTTCCCACCAGTTCCCCACCGGACGGGTGCTGAGCAGCGAGCGGCGGGCCGCCCTGATCGAGTGGGCAGAGCGCGACGAGCGCCTCATCGTCGAGGACGATTTCGACTCCGAGCTTCGCTACGACCGCGCCGGGGTCGGGGCGCTGCAGGGCCTGGCGCCCGAGCGGGTCGCCTACGTCGGCTCGGCGAGCAAGCGTTTGGTGCCGGGGATGCGGCTCGGCTGGATGCTCACGCCGTCCTGGCTCGGCTGGTCGCTGATCTCGGTCAAGGCGATTGAGGACCGCGGCTCGGAGGCGATCGGCCAGCTCGCCCTGGCGGACTTCATCGCTCGCGGCGAGCTCGATCGCCATCTGCGGCGCATGCGGTCGCGCTACCAGCGGCGCCGCGACGCGCTGCTGGAATCGCTTGGGCGCTGGCTTCCCAGAGCGCGCGTCAGCGAGGGCGCCGCGGGCCTCTACGAGCTCGCCGAGCTTCCGGCGGACCTCGATGAGACGGCCTTGATCGCCTCAGCCGCGGCCCGCGGCGTCGGCCTCGAGGGCCTCTCCCACCACCGCTTCAGGGCCGACGGCCCGCAGGGTCTTGTCCTCGGCTTCGCCAGTCTCCCGGAGGCGGCAATCGAGCAGAGCGTCCGGCTGGTCGCCGAGACGCCCACCTAGCCGCGGACCAGCCGCGACCAGAATCGCACGTACTCTCGCTCGTGGCCGATCCCGGCCTCGATCGCAAGCATCACCTTCTCCGGCGCTTTGTGGCGCTTGAATTCCGCGAGCTGGGCTTCGTACTCCTCCAGCCTGCGACTGTGCGCCTCGACTTGGTCACGGGCGAGCAGCGCCGGGTCGGCGCCGAAGTAGAGCTTGAGGACGCCAGTGTCGCGCAACTCATAGCTCTCGACCGTCGGGTCCGAGCGCCAGCTCTCGAGCGCCGCGGCGCCCTTGCGGCTTAGCCGGTAGATCCGGCGGCGGCGGCCCGTGTCCTCGCGGCGCTCGGAGAGGTACCCGACCTCGGCGAGCCGGCCGCACTCCAGGTAGAGCTGGGTGTGCGGCAGCGACCAGAAGTTGGTCACGCTGATCGCCGCCGCCCGCTTCAGTTTGTACGGCGTGGTCGGCTGCATCTGCTCAACCAGGCCGAGGACTACATACGAAGTGGGCCTGAGCCGGCCTTTCTCCACCACGGGAGCATACGCTGCAAAATGCACTATTCAACCTGTAAGTACCTGTGCCTCAGCCTGCCCTTCCCTGCGAGACTGGCGCGGTGACCGGCGCCCCTTCCGCCCCCACCGGCAACGCAGTAAGAGAGGCGACCGAGGACGACTACGAGGCAGCCGCCGAGGCGCTGGCGCTGGCGTTCGCCGACGATCCCGCCTGGGCCCACCTCCTCCCCGACGATGCGACGCGGGCCGAGCGCCTGCTGACCTTCTTCACCGTCGAGATCGCGCACCTGGTGCCGGACCACCGCCAGGTCTGGATTACCGAGGACGGCGGCGGCGTGGCGCTGTGGGGGCGGCCGGGCGGGTGGCGGGTGCCGATATGGCAAACGCTGAGTCAGACGGGGGCGATGGCGGCGGTCTTCGGCCGGCGCCTCCCCCTCGCGATCTGGACCCAGCTGCGCCTCGAGCGACACCACCCGCGCACTCCGGGTCATTGGTACCTGCATTACCTCGGCGTCGAACCCCGCCATCAGGGGCGCGGCCTCGGGACCGCTCTGCTGGCCCCGGTGCTCGAGCGCTGCGACCGGGAGGGCACGCCCGCCCACCTCGAGGCCAGCACCGATCGCAACCGCATCCTCTATGAACGCAACGGCTTCTCCCTGACGAAGACGTTCGAGATGCCCGCCGGCGGCCCGCCCATTCGCGAGATGTGGCGCGAGCCGAGCTGAACCGGCAATCAGCTCGGTGCGGGTTTAGCGCGGCGGGGAGCGGGCAACCGCGGATCAGGGCGGCAATCCCGCCGCCGGGGTCCGAGGAGGAAGAGGAGAGATGGACGCGTCCGGCACCGGCCTACTTGCGACGCTGAAGCGCACGGCGACCGAGTTCCGCGAGGACAACCTGACCGACTGGGCGGCGGCGCTCACCTACTACGGACTGCTCGCCCTGTTCCCGGCCCTGATCGTGCTCGTCTCCCTGCTTGGCCTCTTCGGAGATCCGAAGTCGACCACCGACACGCTCACCGAGATGATCTCCGCCCTCGGCCCGGAATCTGCGGCCGATACCTTCGCCGGCCCGATCGAATCGATCACCTCCAACCGCGGTGGGGCGGGCGTTGCCCTACTGGTCGGTCTAGCGCTCGCCCTCTGGTCGTCATCGGGCTACGTGGGAGCGTTCATGCGCGCCTCGAACGTCATCTACGAGACACCCGAGGGCAGGCCGGCCTGGAAGCTGCGCCCCCTGCAGCTGCTGGTCAGCCTGGCGATGATCCTGATGATGGCCGTGGTCGCCCTCGCCCTGGTCCTCACCGGCCCGATCGTCGACGCCGTCGCCGATCCGATCGGACTCTCGAGCACCGCGGTAACCATCTGGGACATCGCCAAGTGGCCCGCGCTCCTCGCCCTCTTCGTGACGATGATCGCCGTCCTCTATTACGCCTCGCCGAACGCGAAGCTGCGCGGCTTTAGGTGGGTGACGCCGGGCAGCATCGTCGCTCTCGTCGCCTGGATCCTGACTTCCGCGGCGTTCGCCTTCTACGTCGCGAACTTCGGCTCCTACAACAAGACCTACGGAACCCTCGGCGGCGTCATCGTCCTGCTGATCTGGCTCTGGATCACCAACGTCGCGATCCTCTTCGGCCACCAGCTGAACGCCGAGCTCGAGCGCAGCCTCGAGCTCTCCGAAGGCCAGCCGCATGCGGAGCGCGAGCTCCAGCTCGAGCCACGCTCGACGCCGAAGGAGCGGGAGGCGACCTGATTCAGTGCGGCGGCACTACGCGCGCGGGGTGAACTGGACGATCGGGATCGTCCGGTTCGCCTTCGCCGCTTCACGGCGGTAGGCGGCATAGGGCGCGAAGACGCGATCGGCGAGCCCCCAGAGCCTGCGGCGCTCGGCCTCGTCGCCAACCACGGTCGCCCGCATCGGGAGGCCGCCGAAGGTGACGTCGGGATCGGCCTGGAGGTTGTGAAACCACCCCGGGTGCGTTGGGTAACCGAGCTTCGAGGCGACGATCGTAACCCGGTCCCCATCATGGAAGTAGATGACCACGTTGCGTCTCACCGCGCCACTCTTCGCGCCCCGGGTCTCGAGCAGGGCGGTCGGCATGCCGATGCCCATCCCGAGGCGACCCCCGGTCGCGCGCATCAGTAGGGGATCGACCTTCCAGACCACCTTGGCCGAGAGGAACCTTCCCAGGCGGGTGTTGGCTAGCGCGGCATAGGCGCGGCGGAACGGACCCGGTCTCCGGCTGGCGTCCACGTACTTGAGCTGAGCGGCCATCGCGAGATTCTCCACCAGGCCGGGCGTTAGTGTGGCCCGGTGCAAATCCGGCGCCCCGAGAGCCTTTCGGTCGTCTTCACGGGACCCGGTCGGGTCGAGGTGCGCCAAGAGCGGCTGCCGCGGCCGGGGAAGGGCGAGGCGCTGCTGGAGGCACGCTGCTCGCTGGTGAGCACCGGCACGGAGCGGACCTGCCTCGAGCGGGACTTCGACCCTGGCACGCACTGGGACGCGTGGGTCACCTATCCCTTTCGGCCCGGCTACAGCTTCGTCGGCACGACGGACCAGGGCGAGCGCGTGTGCGCGCACGCTCCCCACGCCCAGCGAGTGATCGTCGAGGAGCGCCGGCTGACCCCGGTGCCCGACGGGGTCACCGATGAGGACGCCTCCTGGTTCGCGCTTGCCTCGATCGCCCAGATCGGGATCGCTGCCGCCGGTATCTCCCCCGGCGACTCAGTGGTCGTGCTCGGCACGGGTGTGCTCGGTCAGCTGGTCGCGCAGCTCGCGCGGGTGGCGGGAGCCGGCGACGTAATCGTCGTGGGCCGCGCCCAGCCGCGGCTCGACGCCGCCCTCACCCACGGTGCGTCGCACGCGATCGCGGCCGAGGTCGCCGCCGCGCGGGACGAGGTCCTGGCGCGGACGAGCAGTGAAGGCGCGGCAATCGTCTTCGACGTGACCGGCAGCGAGCCCGTCTTCGCCGATGCCCTGAAGCTGGCGCGCCGCCATGGCACCGTCGTCCTGCTCGGCGATGCGGGCCACCCGGCCGAGCAGCACCTCGGCCCCGAGCTCCTGGTCAACGGCCTGCGCGTGGTCGGCGCCCACTTCGAGCACGCCGACGCCGCGGGCCACCTACGGATGGCGGAGGAGTTCTTCGCCGCCGTGCTAGACGGGAGCGTCGTAGTCGGGGACCTGATCACCCAGCGGGTCAGCCCACGGGACGCCCCGGCGCTGTACGCCTCGCTGTCGGAGAGAGATCGGGCCCGGATCGGGGTCCTCTTCGATTGGGGCCTCGCCTGACCCGGCACGACGTGGTCGTGGTCGGCGCCGGTGCCGCTGGCGGCTGGGCGGCGAAGGAGCTGACCGAGAGGGGGCTGCGGGTCGCACTCCTGGACGCGGGGCCGCTCGTGGCCGAGCCCGACGGCAGCGGGCTGGAACGGCGCCCGGTGCAGTCCTCCTCCTATGCCTGCACCGAGACGACCGCCCACCTCTTCGTCGACGACCTCGACAACCCCTACGGGGTGACCAGCGGCACGGAGTACCGCTGGATTCGCGGCCGCCAGGTTGGTGGGCGTCTGCAGGTTTGGGGTCGAACGTCACCCCGCATGCGCGACGACGAGCTCAAGGCCGCTTCCCGGGACGGGATCGGTGAGGACTGGCCGATCTCGGCCGCCGATCTCGCCCCGGCCTATGAGCGGGTCGAGGAGTTCCTCGAGGTGCGATGCACCCCGCTCGTCGCCGCCGAGCGTGCCTTCATGGAGACGGTCGAGCGTCGCTGGCCGACGCGCGTCGTCGAGCAGACCCCGCAGACATGCCACGAGCCGACACGCCCTCTTCACGCCGCCCTGCGGACCGATCGGGTGACCATGTTCGCCGACACGATCGCGGAGCGAGTGCTGGTCGGACCGGGCGGAGAGCGCGTGACCGGCGTCGCCGCCGTCGACCGGCGCACCGGGGCCAGGCACGAGATCGAGGGCCGCGCCGTGGTGCTGTGCGCCTCGGCGCTCGAGTCGACGCGCCTGCTGCTGAGCTCCGCGACCAGCGACCACCCTGACGGGCTGGGTAACTCCTCGGGGGCGCTGGGCCGCTACCTGATGGACCACACCTACGGCATCTATTTCGATGGCTCCACCCCCCCGCGCGCGGGCCGCGACTACGAGCCCAGCGGCAACGGCGCCTTCATCGCGGGGTTCTGCAACCTCACCGAGCCGAGGGAGGCCTTCCTGCGCGGCTACGGGATAGAGATGGCGGTGGAGACCGTGTGGTCCCGCATGCAACGCATCCGGCGCGGCGTCCGGGACCGTTTCTGGATGGGGGCGTTCGGTGAGGTGCTGCCGGACCCCGACAACCGGGCGGAGCTGGACACCGAGCGCCTCGACGCTTGGGGCATCCCCACGCTCCGCATCCACGCCCGTTACGGAGAGAACGAGCTGGCCATGGCGCGCGACCAAGTCGCGACGCTACGGGAGATGCTCGACGCCGCCGAATTCGAGGTCAGCAAGGAAGTGACGGAGCTCTTGCCCCCAGGCTCCTCTGCCCACGAGATGGGAACCGCTCGGATGGGCAGCGACCCGGCGACCTCCGTCCTCAACTCCTACAACCAATCCTGGGACGTGCCGAACCTCTACGTCACCGACGCCGCGAGCTTCACCTCCAGCGGCCACCGCAACCCAACGCTGACGATCATGGCCCTGACGGTGCGCGCCTGCCAGCACCTCGGCGACCGCCTGACCTCAGGCGCGCTCTAGAGGATGGCCGCGGATCAGACCCGGTCACACCACCCCCACGTGATGGGCCCCGCGCCCGTCGCCCCCAAAGAGGTGGCGTCTGGAAACTGGGCCTAGCGAGCGGGTTCTCCCATCCGCAGCCCGAAGCGCTCAAGTAGCCCTGGAACGCTGTCGGGGTCCATCTCCAGCTCGTAGCGCTCACACAGCTCCGCCAGCGCTTGCGGCTCGGCCTGCGCGGCACCCCCAAGATCCACGAGCTCCTCGAAGAACCGCTCGAAGCCGGCCGGGGAGATGATCTCCAGGATGTTTGCCGGCTCATCGCCGTCGTTCCAGAAGGTGTGCCATTGGCCCCGGGGCTTGAAGATGAGGTCTCCCGGCCCGCCGATCAGGACCTCCTCACCCAGCAGGGCCCCGACTTTTCCCTCGAGCACGTAGCTGTACTCGTCCTCGCGGTTGTGTCGGTGCAGCGGCGCCGCGAGCGCCCGGGGCGGCATCGGGTGTTCGACCAGCGAGAACCTCTCGCCCGCCTCGCCGCCATCGATCATGAATCTCACTCCGATGCTTCCGAGGAACCCGGCCTTTCCCTCCGTCGGTCCCAAAACGCGTGAGGCTGCCATTACCGTTTCCTTTCGTCGATCGTTCCCCGCCGGCTCAGTCCGCCCGGCGCGTGGCCATGATTCGTTGGACGTTCGGAGGCGAAGAACTGCGGCGCCTCGGCCAGGGCATCCTCGTGGGAGCGCTTCCCTGAGAGGACTTCATCCAAAGCGCCCGCCACAAGCTCGGCGTCTCGAAAGGAGGCTCAGCCGACAAGGGCTACTGGCGCAGCCGGCACAACGGGCGCCGAAGAGCACTGCCCTTGTTCTGCCGCCTCCTGGACTCTCACATTTTCCTCCGCCCGACCGCAAGCAGATACTCCTTCTCGAAGCGGGCGTCATCGGGACCCCCGCGGTTCCACCTCTCGCAAAAGCTCTCAAGCGCTTCGTCGAACTCCTCCTCGCGGCCGTTTTTCACAGCGTTCGCCCGCGCAGCAATCGTCGGGCCGTAGCGCCCCTTGAAGTGCTCGCCGTAGTCCGTCGCGTGTTTGAAGGCGGTGATCTCGAGGTCGTCGCGCTCAAGCGTCTCAAACTCGACCCGACCACCGAACAGCTCCTTCACGTGCTCCTCGGAGCCCCACAACGGCGGCGACTGGCCCCCGGGGGGCGGGGTCGGCGCGAATGGGCTCATCGTGCGGAAGAGGTCACCGATCATTCCCTCGGGGGTCCAGCTCAGCAGCCCGATCGTTCCGCCGGGCCGACAGACCCGGACGAGCTCGTCGGCGACCGCCTGGTGGTAGGGCGCGAACATCGCACCAATCGAGGAAATCACGATGTCAAAGGACTCCTCGGCGAACGGCAGCGCCTCGGCGTCGGCCTCGACCCACTCGAGCTCGACACCCATGGTCTCGGCGCGGCGTCGACCCGCCTCGAGCAGCTCCGGGGTGAGGTCGCTCGCCGTGACCTCGGCGCCCGTTTCGGCGGCCGGGACCGAGGCGTTGCCAGTGCCGGCGGCGACGTCGAGGACGCGCATGTCAGGTCCGATCTCACAAGCCTCGACCAGGCGCGGGCCGAGCGGTTCGAGGAACGTCTCGACCATCGACGGGTAGTCGCCGGAAGCCCACATCTTGCGGTGGCGGGCCTTGAGGTCGGTGTTGGCGTCTAGGGACACCCTGACCTCGATTCTCCCTCTCCCGTGCCCAGAGTCAAGTGGTACCCAGGACAAGAGTCCCCCCATCACAAAGGGCTTCGGCGTTCGCATGCCACCCCGGGGAGGGCTCCCCATAGATCCCTCAGGTCACTGAGATATCGGAGTAGCTAGGCGGAGTCGACGGATGCGTCGGGACGCGACACTTCAATCGGGGAGACAGGATTTGAACCTGCGACCGCTCGGCCCCCAGCCGAGTGCGCTACCAGACTGCGCCACTCCCCGTGGCTGGATTACATTCTGACGGATTCATCCGCGGCGGTAGCTCAACGGTAGAGCCTCAGCCTTCCAAGCTGATGACGCGAGTTCGATTCTCGTCCGCCGCTCTCTCCCGCCTCGCGTAGTCGCGCTTATCGGGCTGACTGCTCAAGTTCCCGCGCTCATCGCCGATGCAAGAGCCGTCCATGCACCGCACAATCGCGAGACGGCACATCCTCGCCTTCGCCGTCTTCGTCGGGCTGGCAAGCGCCTTGGCGCTCGGCGGCTGTGGGAGCTCCTCCGATACCGATCGCGGGAGCAGCGCCTCGGCCAGCGACCCAGGTCTGGTCACCTGGCCGCTGTTTGGCCGCGTTCCGGAGCGAACTCACTACCTGCCCGCACAGCGCCGCGCCCTCGACCCACCGCTGCGGCGGGCTTGGACGGTCAGCACTCACGCGTTGATCGAGTTTCCGCCGGCGGTGGCGAGCGGCGTCGCCTACGTGGTCAACAAGTTCGGCAATGCCAAAGCGGTGCGGCTGCGGGACCGGAAGATCCTCTGGGAGCGGATCACGGATCCGCGCAACGCCGGCAAGCCGACCGACGTGACCGCTCCGGTCTACCACCGGGGCCTGGTCTTCTTCGTCTACGTCGACGGCCGCATCGTCGCCGTCGACGCGAAGACCGGCAAGCCCACCTGGACGCGGCACCTGCCCGGGCATCTCGAATCCTCGCCAATGGCGGTGGACGGCAGGCTCTATCTCGGCACCGACACCACCAACGTCGTCGCCCTGCGCGCCGCCGACGGCGCGATCCTCTGGCAGTTCAACTCGCCCGGCGCGATCAAAGCCAGCCCCAGCTTCCACGACGGCCGCGTCTACGTAGCCGACTACGAAGGTGGGATGTTCAGCCTCGACGCTCGCAGCGGCAAACTGCTCTGGCGCACCAACACGACCCGGGTGCCGCCCTTCGGTGAGGGCGGGTTCTACTCCTCGCCCGCGGTCGCCTTCGGCCGCGTCTATGCCGGCCGCGACGACGGCACGATCTTCGCCTTCGACGCCGAGACCGGCAAGGTCGAGTGGTCCTATCCGACCAACGACTTCGTCTACGGCTCGCCCGCGGTCGCACAGGTGCCGGGCACCCCACCGACTGTGTACATCGGCTCCTACGACGAGCACTTCTACGCTCTCAACGCGCGGACAGGCAAGCAGGAGTGGCGCCACGACGTCGGCGGGCCCGTGCCGGGCACGGCCACCGTGATCGGCCACACCGTCTACACCTCCAGCTTCAAGACCCGCGAGGCGATCGGGATCGACGTGCGCACCCACCGCCGGACCTTCCACCTGCGCCAGGCGGGCTACACCCCGATGGTCTCCGATGGCCGCCGCCTCTACCTGATCGGCTACTACGTGCTGATCGGGCTGCAACCGATGAGCTAGCGGGCCAGCCAGGACTCGAACACAGAGCCGATCGCCCACTCAGGGGAAGGCAGGTACTAAGAGCCGCGGATTGCTTTCCCGGCGACGTTCTTCAGCCGAGTTCGATCTCGCTGGGACAACGCGTTCGGACGTCCTTTTGACTTCTTGACTAGCCGCCAAAACTCGTGCTGCTCTTTTGAGTCAGGTTGTCCTTGACTCGATCGCGACCCTTGGCACCGAGCCAGAGCACGATCGTCCACACCATTCTCCAGGGAATCCGCCTCCAAGCTGCGGGCACCGCGCGCCGAGTCATCCAACCCGGCATTTGGGGATTCTCCTGTTAGTCATGCCTCGGGCGTTTCCGCTGACTGCGGACCCGTCTAACGCCGCGTCGTCAACCCCTTGAGAAGGATCTCGAGCGGTGAGTTCTGCTTGGCGTCGCCACCTGCGAGGCTTTCGCGCACTCGCCTGAATTCCGCGGTCAGCTCGCCGACATTTTCTCCAAAGCGGCCCACTCCCTTGGCTGCCTTCGCGAGGTCTTTGGTCTTGCCTCGTTTGGGTTTCGGCAAACTGATCCCCAACACCTTGCCTCCGGAATGGGTCGAGCCGATGACCACTCCACCCACGGTGCCCGCCAGGGCAGCACCGCCGGCGAGCAGAGGAATCTTCGCCTTGCTAACTGCCTGACCGGCCTCTTTCCCCGCGCTACTTACTGCGTTCCGCATGGCCTTGGCGCCACCTTTTACTCCATTGGAGTTCTTGTTATGAGAGGTCGATTTCGGCCTGTCGCTCGAACGCCTTGAGCGCGACCGGGCTTTGCTTGCCGCTTTCGGTTTCCGAGCCGCTTTCGAGCCGGCACCATTCGATGCCGCGGTCTTGCTGGAAGCTTTTGCTTTTTTGGTCGTCGTTTTGATCGTCGTCTGGGCCATTACTTCTCCTTTGTGGCGGCCTGAACCGGTACTTCGCGCGCGGGCCTGCATCGGCCCGCACGGGGAGGAGAGCACTACGACGAGCACTACGACGAGTCGAGAGGAAGCCCACGATCGCGCAACGTTCCTCCCCTCACTTTCATATTCCCGCTATTTGCCAACTTAACCCTCATATTCGCCGCGACGCGATCGAACAGCGCTTGCTGAGCCAGCGCAGGACTCTCACGAGACGAACCTGCGTACCTCGCGCCCTAACTCGCCAGCGCTTGCAGCGCCCGGCGATCGTCGCGCAGCTCGGCGATCGACCTCACCACCCGGGCGGCTCCGGCTTCGAGGAGCTCGTCCTCGGAGAATCCCCCAGTTAGGACGGCCAGGGTCGCGATGCCGGCGACGTCCGCCGCCTTCACGTCCCAGGTCGAGTCGCCGACCATCACCGCCGGCCCCTCTCCCCCCGCCTTCTCCAAGGCTGTGTGGATGAGATCGGGGTGGGGCTTGGTTCGCTCGACATCGGCCGCCGTGGTCCAGCCGTCGACCAGCTCGCGGGCATCGAGCAGGTCGAGATAGTGATCCACCTCCTCCTGCTTGGCCGAGCTGGAGAGGATCGCGTGCGAGCCTTCGCCGCGCAGATCCTCAATCAGGTCCCGGGCGCCATCCATCGGCTCGACTTCACCGATCAGCTCGCCGTAGGCATCGCCCTCCGCAGCTCGGATCTTTTCCCCTTCCGTCTCCTCAACCTCTTCTCCGACCAACGCTGCGACGATTTGGTCGCCGCCCATGCCGATGTGACGGTGGATCTCCCACATCTGCACGTTGTGGCCGTAGGTGCGCAAGGCGCGATGCCAGGCCAACGTGTGCTGGTAGTTGGTGTCGACCAGGGTGCCGTCGACGTCGAGAATCACGGTCAGTGCGCCTGTCTTGCCCATGGATGACTCCAGCTATTTCCGAATAGGACCAGCCCCGCTCGCCCGACCCTGCGCGGCCGCACCGAGGACTCAGGAAGCCGGATCCTCTTCAGCCGCCAGCTCCAATGAGCCGTCGCGCACCGTGGTGAGGTGGCGCTCCTGGATCGGCAATGCCCAATCGACCAGCTCCTGAACGCCATCCTCGCCGGCGGTCTCGTTCAGCTTGCCGAGGATCGCCCAATGTCCGACCTCGCCGGCCTCGGCCATGATCAGAAACTCGAAGCCGTCGAGCTCGTCGGAGTCCTCGCCGAGGTAGGTCCGCATCATCTCGGTGGCCTCGCTTTTCGTTTCCTGGGCCTTTTCGAGGATTGCAGTCTTCTTTCCCTCGCGACGATCGGCCAGCTCCACGCAGCGGCTTTCGGTTTCCTCGGCCTCCTCGCGCATCTGGCGCACGGTCTCGGCTAGCGAGCGGCCGTCGAGCATCGACTCGACTTTCTTGGTCGTCTCCTGCGCGGCTCCGGCGAGGCCGGTCACCTCGGCGAGCTTCTCCTCCAGGGTGGTTAGGTCAGCCATGCTTTCTCCTTGTCAGTCTGCCCGTGAAGGACCGGCCGACAGCCGACACTTCCCTTGAGGCGAATTGAGGTCACGTGTCTTCTACCCGTCAAAGGGGGGTAGTCAAGCCTCGTGCGCTATCTCGCCATCTATCTGAACGACCACCTGGCCGGAGCGACCGGTGGGGTCGAGCTGGCGCGACGGGTACGCGCGAGCAACCGCGGACACAACACGTTCGGGCAGCCCCTGGATCGAATCTGCGTGGAAATCGAAGAGGACCGCGCCACCCTCGAGCAGGTCATCGATCGGCTCGGCTTCTCACAAAGCCGCGTCAAGCCGGCCGGCGCCTGGGTGGCGGAGAAGCTAGGCCGTCTGAAGCTGAACGGACGCCTGCGTGGCTATTCCCCCTTGAGTCGAGTGCTCGAGCTGGAGGGTCTGCTGATCGGGATCACGGGCAAGATGGCTCTTTGGGAGACCCTGGCCGAATTGGAGAGTGTCGAGCACCTCGAGATCGACTTCGCGCAGATGAGCGCACGAGCCGCTGAGCAACGCTCCGCGGTCGATGATCTGCATCGGCTTGCGGCCGCAGCTCTCGCGACCGACGATTAACCCCCGAGCGCCCTCTTGAGGAAATCGACTTGTTCCTGCTTGCGCATGATCTGGTGCTCGAGCATGTGCTCTAGGGCCTCCGAGCGGCCCTCCCTGCCCGTTGGCTCGATCGCATCCTGCAGGGCCTCGACAACCTCTTCCTCGCAGCGAACAAGCCAGGCGATGGCGTCTCCTGCTTCGACCTCGAATCGAAGAGCGGCGATCTCGGTAGTCGGCTCTCCGTCAAAGGAGATGATCTTCTCGATCAGCTGCCTGGCTCCGCTCAGCTCTTCGTCTCCGAATTCGGTCAGCTTCACCCCCAGCGACTGAGCCTCCAACCCCTTGAGGCTCGCAGCGACGATCGAGTACTGCAAGCGGAGCGGTACTGCTGAGCCAAAGCCCTGTTCAGGCACTCGATCGCCTCGGTCTCGTCGAGCCTCTCTCAGGCGGCATCAGAAAACCTTGCAGCCGCTAATACCACTTGCCGCGCGCGAACCCCCCGAAAGCGATCAGTCCGATCAGGACGACAATCAGTCCGATCCAGAAGCTGACGACGAACATCAGGACGATTCCGATGATCACGATGATCCCGCCAAGCGAGATGCCACCGATTGAGCCACCACGTCTTGTATCTGTAGCCATGCTTATGCAACCTCTGCTTCGGGTTTGGGCGTCCTTGTTTCTTCGTGCTGTAGGTCAGTTTCGTTCCCCTTCAGCTGACTGCTCGGCAGGCGCCTTGCCCGATCCAAGCAGCGAGGCTCGCGGGCAAATATTCTTCTGGGCGTCTCGTCTTCGAGCAGCTGCTCGATGTAAGGGGCGATTCGGGATGCAGTCTCGGTTGCGGCCATGGATGCCTCTTTCAAGTCAGGTGGTCTTTTGGCCCTTGGGCTCGCTGCGAGGCTCGAGTTGGATCTCGCGCTCGGCCCGCGGCTGCCCTTCATCGATCTCGGCGCTGCGCTCGCGCTCGGCGTTCAGCTCGTGGCCGAAGAGGATCGCCAGATTGCTGATCCAGAACCAGACCAGTAGGGCGATCAGGCCGCCGAGAGTTCCGTAGGTCTTGTCGTAGGAGCCGAAGTTGGCGACGTAGAAGGCGAAAGCGGCCGAGGCAATCGCCCAAACCACTATCGCGACCAGGCTCCCCGGCGTCACCCATCTAAAGCCGCGCAGCTTCACGTTTGGCGAGGCGTAGTAGAGGACGTCGACCATAAGGATGAAGATCGCCGCCATCGCCGGCCACTTGGCAACGTTCCAAACGCTCACCGCCGTGTCGCTCAGTCCGATTGGGCCGGCCACCGCGTCGACCACCGGCCCAGTGAGCACCAGGCCGAGCGCCAAGGCCACCACCAGGATGATCATCAGCAGCGTCACCACCAGTTGCAGCGGGCGCAGCTTCCAGAAGGGCCGCCCCTCCGGGGTCTCGTAAATGACGTTGGAGGCGCGCATGAAGGCACCGACGTACGCCGAAGCCGACCACAGCGCCACCGCCAAGCCCGCAACGAAGGCAAAGCCCGCCGCGCTCTGGTTCGAAGTGAGCGATTCGATCGGGCCCGAGAAGGTCTGCGCCGCCGATTCGGGTCCAATCGAGGTGATGATTTCGAGCAGGCTCGACGTGGTCGTCTTGGGGTCTCCGAAGAGACCTAGAAGCGAGACCATCGCGACCAGGGCCGGGAACAGGGCAAGCAGGCCGTAGTAGGTGAGGGCGGCGGCCCAATCGGCGAGGTTGTCCTCCATGAACTCCGTCGCGGTGCGCTTCAGGGTCGCGAAGGCGCCCGTCGCGGTGCCCGCGCCCCGCGGCCGGTAGTCCCGGCGCGGACCTTGCTCGCGACTCACGCCAGGTGCTCCGCTGGCCTTTTCTTGGCGACCCATGACCATCGGTTCCCTAGCGCGAGAGAATTCGGCCGAGTACGAAGCCGGCGATGAAGGCGCCGCCGATCTTGAGGGGAACAGGGTTCGCCTGGGCAAATTGCTGGGCCTGCTGAACCCCTTCACCAGCCGAGTCCGGAGCCGCCTGCCTGACTTTGTCGCCAAGCTCCTTGGCCTTGGCCTTCGCCTGCTTCTTCAAGTCCGCTTTGCCAGCGACGGCGGCGACCGTCTCGCCCAGCTCCTCGCGAGTCTGGTCGATGTCGCTGCGGATCTCCTCTGGAGTACGGGCATCTTTATCGGTGCCACCCGTCGGTGAGTCGCTGGCAGTAGTCGATGCTTTGTCTTTGGCACTCATGCTTTTGCTTCCTTTGCCTTGTCTTTGGTTTCCTTGAGGTCTTCCTTGACGCTTTCCACGGTTTGCTCGGGGATCGGTGGGCTCGCCGCCTTCACCCTCGAGCGCCCAAGCAGAGCCAGAACCCCGGCGATTGCCAGATAGACCACCGCCACGATCAGCGCGGCAAGCCACCCGGCGACCGTTGTCGCGAGCGCCAGGATCGCCGCCGCGGTGGCCGCGCCAAGCGCGAGCAAAGCGAGCAGGCCGGCACCGCTGAAGGCGCCCGCGCCGAGCCCGAGGCGCTTGCCCTTCTGGGCCATCTCGGCCTTTGCGAGCTCGATCTCCTTCTGCGCGAGAGCGGAGCTCTGCGTGGTCAGCTCCTGGAGCAGCTCGGAGATCGAGCGCTGATCGGAAGAAGGTGGAGAAACTTGGGGCAAGAGGTACCTCCGGGCGGTTGAACGAGCGATCGCCGGAAGTCAGATCGTGCTGCCGGCCCGATGGCCGACCTCAGTAATGCCCTCCTGTGGCGAGCATAGCCGGTCAACTTAGTCCGGCTCAGATAGATCACTTACCCGGCTAGGCCCGCTGCGAACATCCCCACGATGGTCTAGCTCGAAGCCACGCGCTCCGTCTCGAGCTGGGCCTCCGTCAGCCTCCGGATCCGGCGACAGATCTGCCGGTAAAAGCGCAGCTGGTGGGGGCGGCCGAAGAGCCTGAACCCGAGTCGTGGGAGGAATGGACCGGTTCGGGCAGCTCGCGAGACCGCCCTTAGATGGAACTCGACGTCGCCACTGTCGAGCCACTTCCAAAGCTCATAGTGCATCCGGCCCTGCTCGAAGTGGCCTTCCAGGGTGCTGTAGCTCCAGCCGAAGACATGGACCTGCTTCCCTTCCAGATCTCGGGTCTCCTCGTAGGCATCGCCGATCCTCACCCCGACCCGCAGGCGCAATCCCATGAACCTGATTCGCAGCAGCATGTCGCGACCCGACAGCGGCGTGGCTTCGTCATAGGTAGCGGTGACGACCCCCGGATCGGCGAGCTGGTAGCTGTCCATGATCTGTCTTGCGACTTCCCAAGTCCCGCCTTTGGCAGGCGGCCCCGAGCCCTCGTGGGGCAGCGGCTCGACCATGTCGTCGAGGTGCCAGCCGCTCTCGGCGGCGCGATCCTCGATCGTCGCCTCGTCGAAGTTGAGGCGACGGGCACCCAAGGCGGTGAGGCGGCGAGCAGTTCGCCGACTGGGCCGATCGTCCGTGCGTCCTCCCGGAAGCGCGCTCGGCTCGACCGTGCGGGTCGTGATCACGATGCCTCCCTCCATCTCCCCCTCGGTCAGCCCGACGATCTTGCGCAGGACCGAGGACCACATGTGCAACTGGACCTCCTTGGAGATCCGCAGACGAGCGTAGAGAGCGTCGCTGACACGGTCGCCGCTGCGGGCCCAAGACTCGATCTCAAACCAGAGCGAGCGGTAGTCCGAGCTGACCCGGAACTCGATCTGGCCTGCCTCGAGGTGCCCTGGAAGGGTTGCCAAGCGAAACGACGTGGCCTCGGCGGCCACGACTTGGACCGGCCCATCCCAGGGACCGGGCATTCGGACCACGTAGCGGTTGCCGCTGTTCAGGGTGCCCTTCTCACCCTCGATCTTCTGGAAGGTCGCGAACTCCGAAGGCGCAACGCGGTTGAGGTTCTCCGACATCCGCGCCATCAGCCGCTCCGGAGTCAGCGTCGAGCCAACGATCCGCGTGCGATAGATCCGGTGAAACAGCGTGCCCACGCCCTGCTCGAAGCGCTGCAGCTCACTCGGGTCCGACCCAGCCGGGAGGTCAGGTGGCGCGTCGGCGGCCCAGGAACCGCTCATCTCCCACCGATGAATCGGCGTAGTGCTCCACATGTAGCGCCAGGACGCCAGCCCAACGCCCACTGGCCATCGGGCGGCAGTGGCCCAGCGCTTGCCCGGGGACTGAGGAGGTGACACTTGCACCGGTCTACCCCTCCAAGGCAACCCCAAAGCCTGGACGGCCATACGGATCGGTCACACTTGTTGCTGTGTCACTTCCTGAACCGAGCAGGCTGCGGCCGCGAGGTCATCACTTCTATGTGCTCTCAATCGGCTCCATCCTGCTTTGCATCGCCCTCTGGATTCGCGCCAAGACGATCGGCGAGGACGAACGGGGGAACGCCGAACGCCGAGCCCTCTTCGTCGGCCTCTGGCCCCCGATGTTCTGGCTGATAGGCGAGGCGCTGCGGCGGGAGGAACTGCGCAAAGGGTGGCGCCGCTGGCGTCGGCGAGCGGGTTGCCGCACTGGCTCGTGAAGGACAGTCGACGCTCTAGGCTAAGTCGGAGATGACTTCTTGCACTCATCTCGATCACGTCCGAATTACTGGACTGCCCGAGTCGGTCGAGGGCTGCGAGGAGTGCTTGGCCACCGGAGGCCAGTGGCTACATCTGCGCATTTGCTTGGAGTGCGGAAAGGTGGGCTGCTGCGATGACTCGCCCAACCGTCACGCCAGCGCTCACGCACGTAGCAGCGGCCATCCGATCATCCGCTCGCTAGAGCCTGGCGAGACGTGGTCGTGGTGCTTCGAGGACGAGCTCGGGCTCGTGATTCCCGACGTGCAGGGAGAAACCCGCATCCCACCCTCCCCGCTGGGATAGCCGAGTGGCCGGCCCGGTCAGTCGAGTGCTGTCGAGCTCGCAGCTCGCAACGCTCGCCGAGGTCGGCGAGAAGCGAACCGCGGAGGCTGGCGAAACGCTGTTCGAGATCGGCGACGAGACCTACCCCTTTATCGCGATCGTCGAGGGCGAGGCCGCGGTGCTCGACAGCGCCGGCCGAGAGATCGTCCGCCACGGCGCCTCGGGGTTCCTCGGAGAGATGAACCTCCTCTCCGGTCAGACCGTCTTCCTCACCGCGGTCGTCACCGAGCCGATGCACTACATCGCCGTCGATCGCGAAGTCCTCAGACGCTTGCTCTTCGAGGACGGCTCGCTGTCGGACCTGCTCCTCAGCGCGTTCATCCAGCGGCGCGAGCTGCTGCAGCAGCGACAGGGGGTCGGGGTCGAGATCCTCGGCCCGCGCGATTCGGCTGAGACTCGGCGGCTGCGCGAGTTCGCCAGGCAGATGCGACTCCCCCATTCCTGGGTCGACCCGGCGGAGAGCGACGAGGCAGCGACGCTGCTCGAGCGGGCCGATCCCGGCGACGTGCCGCTTGTACGCCTCCCTGGCGGCACGGAGCTGCGGCGGCCGAGCAACGGGGAGCTGTCGCGGGCACTCGGGATCGGGTTGGAGCTGGCGCCCCGCGAGGAGGTCGACCTCCTCGTCGTCGGCGGTGGGCCGGCGGGCCTCGGCGCGGCGGTCTACGGCGCCTCGGAGGGGCTCGACACGCTGGTGGTGGAGAGCACCGTCCTCGGGGGCCAGGCGGGAACCTCACGGCGGATCGAGAACTACCTCGGCTTCCCGGCCGGTATCAGCGGCACCGAGCTGACCGGCCGTGCGGTCACCCAGGCGCGCAAGTTCGGCGCCCGCACGGCGACGCCCTACCGTGCCCGCTCCCTTGAGCCCGGCACCGAGCGCCACGTCGTCGGGCTCGAGGAGGGCAACGAGGTCGCGGCGCGAGCGGTGCTGCTTGCCACCGGCGCCGAATACCGGCGCCTGCCCGTCGCCGATCTCGACCGCTACGAGGGGATCAGCGTCTTCTACGCTGCCGGGCCGCCCGAGGGGCAGCTCTGCGGCGGGCAGCGGGTCGGGGTGATCGGCGGCGGCAACTCGGCTGCACAGGCCGCCGTCTGGCTGGCGCGAGGCGGTGCGCTCGTCACCCTCCTGCACCGCCGCGCAAACCTCGCCGAGACGATGTCCAACTACCTGATCGCGGAGCTCGATCGCTACGGCGTCGCGGTTCGCGACCGCAGCGAAGTCGCCGAGCTGCATGGCGAGGATGGGGGGCTCGACGCCGTCAGCCTCGCCGATGGCACGCGGCTACCGCTCTCCTATCTCTTCCTCTTCTTGGGCGCCACCCCATGCACCGATTGGCTCGGCGACACGGTTGCGCGCGACTCCAATGGGTTCGTCCTTACTGGCCTCGACGCCGGTGCCGATGGCCTGCTCGAAACGAGTGTGTCGGGCGTCTACGCAGCGGGCGACGTTCGCGCCGGCTCGATCAAGCGCTGCGCGACCGCGGTTGGCGAGGGCGCGGCAATCGTGCGTTTCGTTCACGAGCGTCTCTCACTTCCTGCAGCCTCTCCTCGCCAGGCGAGCGGGGCCGGAACGTAGCGCTACCGTGGACCGATGACGTCTTCCGATCTGTGGCCTTCCGTCTCCTACGAGGATTGGAGCAAGACCTGCGACACGCTTCACGGCCATACCCAGGTGCTGGGAAAGCTCGCCGCCACACTGGCACCAGCCGAGCCCCAGCTCCAGCATGCCGCGCTGCGCCTAACCGCGCGCGGCTGGGAGACGGTTCCGCTGCCGGCACCCGACGACTCGGGAGCGTTCGTCGTCGCGCTCGACCTGCACGCGCACGAGGCTGTGGTCGAGCACAGTGATGGTCGTATGGCGACGGTCCCGCTGACCCCGAACCGCTCGGTGGGGTCCGTCGCTCGCGAGCTGCTGGAGATGGTGGCTGGCATCGTCGGCGCCGTCGATATCGATCCGACGCCGCAGGAGGTGTCGTGGAGCATGCCGCTCGATGAGGACGAGGAGCACGCGAGCTACGAGCCCGACCGGGTTGCCGCTTACTTCGCCGCCGCTACCGGGGCCGCGCTCGTCCTGGCCGCCTTCAGGGCGCCGTTCCGCGGCCGCTCCTCGCCGGTCAACGCCTGGTGGGGCTCGTTCGACCTCGCCGTCAACCTCTACTCCGGCCTCCCGGCCGATCCCCCTTCAGACGACTTCATCATGCGCAACTCGATGGACTCCCAGGAGGTGGCGGTGGGATGGTGGCCCGGCGACCCCAAACTGGGCGAGGCAGCGTTCTATGCCTACGCCCATCCGGCGCCTGCCAGCTTCGCCAACGGCACCCTTTCGACGGCGGCTGCGCGCTGGAACGGTGAGCTCGGTCTGTATGTGCTCGATTGGGAGGACGTGCGAGCGAGCGACAATCCGCATGCGTTCGCGCTCGAATTCGCCCGCTCGGCGTTCCAGCATGCCTGTCTTGTCTGCGGTTGGGACGAGAGGCTCGCGGCAAGTGCCGAAGGAGCGCCGCCGCCGGTCATATAGCCGTTTCGTCATCTTCGGAGCCGATATGGGCAAGCCATGCGGGCTGCGGCTCCCCATCGCCGGCGAGACGACTCAGGGGAATGTCCAGGGGAATGAAAGGGGTCGAAAACAGCCTTTTTCTGACTTTTGCTGACCTCTGTTGACCTCCGAGCCAGTTTGAGCCAGCGCCGCCGCAATCCCGCACCAGGAGCGGGAATCCGGCCCACGGAGCCAAGCAAATCGAGCGGGCCAGCCAGGACTCGAACCTGGAATCCCCGGTTTTGGAGACCGGTGCCTTAGCCAATTTGGCCACTGGCCCGAGGAGACAGCATCGTAACGCTCGCCGTCTGTGCTCATGCGGGCGGAGGGATTTGAACCCCCACGGGCCGAAGCCCACCAGGACCTAAACCTGGCCATACTTGGCTTGCGAGAGGGGCATCCGCATCAGCAAGCTGAATCAGTTCCGGCTATCTCGGGTCGTTTCCGGTTTTCGGGGTCTAACTGGCGCGAGACCTCAGATGCAGCAAGTGCTTCGGGCGTTCCTGGAAGGAACACACGAAGTACAACGGCTTCCAACAGGGAAGCCGATGAAAGTCAGATGCAAATCCGGTCGGGACGACCGGTTTTGCTTTCTGACTTGATTCGGCGCCCCTTTTTCTCCGACCTTCTACAACGGTACATGGCGAGAAATCGCCATACGCGGGGAAAAGCAAGGTCGGCATCGTCAAGAGTGCCGACTACGCTCCCCGCGACCACTTCGGAAGGGCACAGAACGAAGCGGCTGCTTTCTGGAAACCTTCCGTTCGTTAGCGCTCTCTCGGCTCATTTGCTTTCGCCGCCGCCGCGCGTAGGGCGCCTGCAGGCCGAAAGTCCGTGCGCGAATCTAGGGTCCGCTGCGTGAACCCGTTTCCGTCGATGAAAGCCAAGCGGCTGCTGGCCGCCTTGGAACGGAAGCCGCTCGGCTACCGCGTGGCGCGTCAGTCCGGCTCGCATCGTCGGATGGAGTCGCCGGACTACCCGCCTTTGACCTTCGCGTTTCACGACAAGGCGACGATTCCCGCTGGTCTCGTGCGCAAGATCCTTGTCCGCGACGTGGGGCTTGCCGAAGACGAGGCCCGGAAGCTACTCTGAATCGGAGGAATTATGGAGATCGTCCGCGTCATCTATCACCACGAAAGCGACGGCTGGTGGGCCGAGTCGCCCGATGTCGAGGGCTGGTCCGCTGCTGGCGACAGCTACGCGGAGGTCGTGAAGCTGGCCGAGGAGGGCATTCCCTTCGCCCTTGAGCACGAGGCCAAGCTGGAGCACTACGTGCCCGCTGGCGAGCACGTAGCCGCCTAAGTAACCGATCCCCGCTCTAGTGCCCTGGAGTCCAGGGTGCCGATAGCACCGTCTCCCCCGTCGCGATCGATGCGCGGGCGGTGATCGAATGAGAAAGGTCCATACCCTGGTCGCGCAACTGCTGCGCCGCCACCATCGTGAAATGAGCTGTCGTGCGACTCAACCCTCTGGGGCAGACCCATTCCGGGCGGCGCAGCACCCCATGAGTGCCAGGTGGCGCCCGGACCCATCCTGAAGGTCGATGCTCGCTGAAGTCCACCGAACGGGATGGTCGAGCCTGTTGACGAGCGTTAGGCCGACGCTGTCAGGACCGATGGTTCCATCGTGATAGGTCGGCCACATCCACGACAGGTTCAACTCAAGTCCCGCTTCTGAGGGCTTACTCGATGCCTCCGGGGGCTGCTCAGTGGCGACGGATCGCTCGCCCTCATCGCTACCCGAACGAATCTGATGTACAACACCGATCACCGCTGCTAGTGCAGCGACGATTCCAGCTATGGACCCTGCGACGACCCATAGATCAACTGCCGAGTAGACAAGAGCGACTTGCATCTTTTGAGCCTACGAAGTGGCCCGGAACCTCACGGAAGTTCAGCTAACGCCGTCGGTGCTCGTATCTGCGGCTCGGTCGGGGAGCTAGCGAACCTCCTCTGATGAGAGCGCCAGGGGGGCGACCTGGAGTCCCGGCACGCGATCAGCCTTCGTCGCGCCATCGAGGTCTGTATGCGCCGCGTAGCGGTCCCTATCTACGGGTGCCCGAAATGCTCCTGGTGGTTGCGTTCTAGCTCCGGCAGTAGCGTTTCGAGCATCTCATCCCGGTCGTTGAACGGCATCGTTTCGCCGTTGTGATCTTGGAGGAAATACGCCTCTCCATCATTGACGCGGATCGTGATGTCGAGGGCGTAGCCGCTCAGCTTCTTGCTGCTGCCCTTGCGCACGGTCCGTCGCTCGACGCGATATCTCGTTCCTGACATGGATCTACCTCCATCTTCAGCCGGGCTCTAACTCCCAAGCTGGTTGAACTGGTCCTCCCATAGAGAGTAGCCACGTCGAGGTCTTATTCCCGCTGTCTGACCGGCGCATGAACAGGCGCACTAGCAAAGGCCCGGGGAGACGCAAATACAGTAGAAAGCCAGAACCCCCCCCCGTTTCGCGGGGGTTTCCGGTAGTGCGGGCGGAGGGATTTGAACCCCCACGGGCCGAAGCCCACCAGGACCTAAACCTGGCGCGTATGCCAATTCCGCCACGCCCGCGTGGCAGCCCGCGATCGGGCTTAACGCGCGACCAATGCCGCAGCGTCGCTCCTAGATTCTATGATCGGCGGCGTGGCGGTAGGAGAGCTGAGGCCGGGCTACGAACTGTGGCGGCCAAATCGGGAAAAAGCCGGGTCGGTAACGACCAAGTTCGTGCTCGTCCTCCTGCTCGCGGCGACGGCGATCATCGCGGCACTGATCACGATCACCGGCTTCTCGCTGATGACGGGTGGCAGCGGCATGGGAATCGTCTGCCTGGTCTACGCCGCCCTCTACGTCCTCTTCGCCTTCCTCGTCGCGCGCTGGAGCCGGGGCATCCTGCCGGTCGCCGCCGCCCTCTCGACGATCCTGGCGATCTTCTGCGCGACCGGCGCGAACAGCTGGTTCGCCCGCGACAAGGCCGGCTTCGAGGAGGGGCTGATCGCGTCCCCGCTGATCGGCACGCTCGTCGTCATCCTCCTCATCCTGCAGATCGTCATCGCCGCCGTCGCCCTCTACGCCTTCAACCAGAACTGGCACGTCGAGGAGGAGCGGCCGATCGGCTCGGGCGAGGACTACGGCGCCGGCGCCACCCCAGACGACGGCGCTCCGCTGCCCGCCTAGCAGCACATCATTAAGAGGCTGTGCCAGCTCTGCGCCGTCTCGCAGTCAAAGCGCACAAGAAGCGCCTTCGCGACCGGTGAGAACCGTAGCGTCGGCTCTAGAATGGCTGAGCAAGCGGCGGTGTCCAAACTGGCAAAGGAGGCGGTCTCAAAAGCCGCTGCGCGCAAGCGCTTGTGGGTTCGAGTCCCACCCGCCGCATTCCGGACGGTGAGGCAATGAAGCCGATCGGTCAAGTCGAAAGAGCCCTCGATCTTTCGGATGCTGGCTGGAACAACTGCCAGATCGCGCGAGAGCTCGGTGTCAACCGCCGCACGGTCAGTGACTGGGTCAGGGGTCGCACGCGCGTCAGACGCCCCGCCTGTTCATATGCCGATCCGCGGCGCCAGGGGCCGATGACATGTCCCCGATGTCCGAATTCGACCGAGTTCCTGCCGGGCATCACAGCCTTCGCCTACGTGTACCTTCTTGGCCTGTACCTCGGCGACGGAACGATCTCCAGCCATCGGAGGAGCGTCTATCACCTTCGTATCTTCTTGGATCGTGCCTACCCACGGATCGTCCAAGAGTGCGAAGCGGCAATGAGCATCGTCTTGCCGGCGAGCAAGGTGGGTGTAGCGCGGTCCAAAGCAGCGAGGCTCGACGAGATCAATTCGTTCTCGAAGCATTGGCCTCATCTCTTCCCACAGCATGGCCCCGGCCCGAAGCACCAGCGCAAGATCGCCCTCGAGCCGTGGCAGCACCAGATCGTCGATCGGTATCCCGGCCGGCTCCTGCGCGGTCTGATCCACTCGGACGGCTGCCGTGTCAGCAACAGAATCCGCCACCCGAAAAGAACCTACGTCTATCCGCGCTACTTCTTCTCCAATCGCTCGCTCGACATTCAGCGGATCTTCTGCGACGCCTGCGATCTACTCGGGGTCGCCTGGCGCCTAGATGGGCCTTGGAACGTCTCGGTCGCCCGCAGCGATGCGGTCGCGCTTCTGGATCGACACGTCGGCCCGAAGCGATAGCTGCGACTAGACTGCCACCGCGGAATGCGCATCCACCACCTCAACTGCGGGTCCTTCTGCCCCCACGGGAGGCGGTTGATCAACGGCGAGGGCGGGCTGTTCGAGCGCGCCTCGATCGTCTGCCACTGCCTGCTGATCGAGGTCGGCGACGGACTCGTCCTGATCGACACCGGTTTCGGCATGGAGGACGCGCGCAATCCCCGCCAGCTCGGTGCCCTTTTCGGCGCGTTGATGCGCCCCCGGCCCGAAGTCGGTACGACGGCGCTGAAGCAGCTCGAGGCGCTCGGCTTCGAGGCGGGCGACGTGAAGCACATCATCACGACCCATCTCGACCTCGACCACGCCGGTGGCTTGCCGGACTTCCCCGAGGCGGAGGTCCACCTCCTCGCCCCCGAGCTGCAGGCCGCCCTTCACCCGAAGCTCGACGAGCGGCTCCGCTACATCGGCGGCGCCCACTGGCAGCACAGCCCCCGCTGGGTCGAGCACGGCGCCGGCGGCGACGACTGGTTCGGCTTCGCCAGCGTGCGCATCCTCCCCGACCTCGACGCCGAGGTCCTGCTCGTGCCGCTGCTCGGGCACTCGCGCGGCCATACCGGCGTGGCGGTCAATGCAGACACCGGCTGGCTCCTGCACTGCGGCGACGCCTACTTCAACCACGGCGAGGTCGCCACTCCCCCCAGCTGCCCGCCGATGTTGCGCTTCTTTCAGAACCTGACCGGCTCCGACGGCAAGGCGCGCAAGGCGAACCAGGAGCGGCTGCGCGAGCTGGCGCGGGCGCACGGTGACGACGTCAAGCTCTTCTGCGCCCACGACCCGCGCGAGCTGGAGCTGGCCCAGGCCAAGGCCGCCGGCGCCGCGGCGGCGTGAGCAGGCCGGCGCCCGAGAAGCTCTGGGAGCCGTCAACCGAGCTGGTCGAGCGCTCCCGCCTGCGCGAGTACATGCGTTGGCTCGAGGCCGAGCGCGGTCTCGCCTTCGCCGATTACGACGAGCTCTGGCGCTGGTCGGTCGACGATCTAGAGGGCTTCTGGTCCTCGATCTGGGGCTTCTTCGGCGTGCTCGCAGACGGGGAGCCGGAGCGGGCGCTGGGCCGACGCGAGATGCCCGGGGCCGAGTGGTTCGCCGGCACGAGCCTCAACTACGCCGAGCACGCCTTCGCCGGCAAGGACGACGCCGAAACGGCGATCCTGCACGCGTCGGAGCTGCGCGCGCTCGGCGAGCTGAGCTGGGGCGAGCTGCGCACGAAGGTGGCGGCGGTAGCGGCGGGTCTACGCGGGCTCGGCGTCGAGCGCGGCGACCGCGTCGTCGCCTACATGCCCAACGTCCCCGAGGCGATCGTCGCCTTCCTCGCAACCGCCAGCATCGGCGCGGTCTGGTCGAGCTGCTCGCCCGACTTCGGACCCGCCAGCGTGGTGGACCGCTTCGCCCAGATCGAGCCCAAGGTCCTCTTCGCGGTCGACGGATACCGATACGGTGGCAAGGACTTCGACCGGCGCGACACGCTCGCGGGCCTGCAGGAGGCGATGCCGAGCCTGCAGCGCACTGTCGTCCTGCCCTACCTCGACCCCGACCCAGACCTCTCGGGGCTGCGCGACGCGATGCGCTGGGAGGAGTTGCGCGCCGCCGGCGAGGGAGCTGAGCTGAGCTTCGAGCGCGTCCCCTTCGACCACTCGCTCTGGGTGCTCTACTCCTCGGGCACAACCGGGCTGCCGAAGGCGATCGTGCAGTCGCAGGGCGGCATCCTGCTCGAGCACCTGAAGAAGCTCCACCTCCACGTCGACGCCCATCCCGGCGACCGTCTCTTCTGGTTCACCACGACCGGCTGGATGATGTGGAACTTCCTCGTCTCCGGCCTGCTCACCCGCGCCGCGATCGTCCTCTACGACGGCAATCCGGGCCACCCCGACATGGGGGTGCTCTGGGACCTGGCCGAGAAGGCCAGCGTGACGATGTTCGGCACCAGCGCCTCCTACATCGCCGCCTGCATGAAGGCAGGGGTGGAGCCGGGGGCGGGACGCGACCTCAGCCGCCTGGGAGCGGTGGGCTCGACCGGCTCCCCCTCTCCCCCGAGGGCTTCGACTGGATCTACGAGCACCTCGGCACCGACACTTGGCTCTTCTCGACCAGCGGCGGCACCGACCTATGCACCGCCTTCGTCGGCGGTGTCTCCCTGCTGCCCGTCTACCGCGGTGAGCTACAGGGCCGGGCTCTGGGCGCCGCGGTCGAGGCCTGGGACGAAAACGGGAAGCCGGTGGTCGACGAGGTCGGCGAGCTGGTCGTCACCGAGCCGATGCCCTCGATGCCGGTCTTCTTCTGGGGGGACGAGGACGGCAGCCGCTACCGGGCTAGCTATTTCGAGATGTTCCCCGGCATCTGGCGCCACGGCGACTGGATCGAAATCACCTCGCGCGGCACCGCGGTCATCTACGGCCGCTCTGATTCGACGATCAACCGCTCCGGCATCCGCATGGGAACGAGCGAGATCTACCGCGCTGTCCTGGGCCTCGACGAGATCGTCGATGCCCTCGTCGTCGACGTCCCCCGGCCCGGCACCGAGGGCTGGATGCCCCTGTTCGTGGTCCTCCGCGAGGGCGCCGAGCTGAACGACGACCTGCGCAAGCAGATCGCCCGCCGCGTGCGCAGCCAGTGCTCTCCCCGCCACGTCCCCGACGAGGTCTTCCCAATCGCCGAGGTCCCCCGCACCCTCAGCGGCAAGGTGCTCGAGGTGCCGGTGAAGCGGATCTTGATGGGAACGCCGCCGGAGCGGGCCGCCAGCCGCGACTCCCTAGCCAACCCAGCAGCCCTCGACTACTTCGTCGAGATGGCCGGCCGCCTCTAGGCGGGCGTGATCGGGTTGCGCCGCTCGGCGAACGAGCGGCTCTTGCTCTCCGCCAGCGCGAAGCGGCAGATCAGGTCGGTGCGCAGGTCGGCTGGGTCGACGATCGCGTCGACAACCAGCTCCGAAGCGAGGTGGAGGATGTCGATGTCCTCGGCGTACTCCTCGCGCTTGCGGGCGACGAAGGCCTCGCGCTCGGTCTCGTCCTCGATCGCCTGGATCTGGTTGTAGAAGACGGCGTTGATCGCCGCCTGCGGCCCCATCACCGCGATCGAGGCGCTAGGAAGGGCGATGCAGCAGTCGGGCTCGAAGGCCGGTCCGGCCATCGCGTAGAGGCCGGCGCCGTAGGCCTTGCGCACGATCACCGAGATCTTCGGCACGGTCGCTTCGGAGACGGCGCTGATCATCTTCGCCCCGTGGCGGATGATCCCGTGGCGCTCGACCGCCGCGCCGATCATGAAGCCGGGCACGTCGGCGAGGAAGAGCAACGGCACGTTGAAGGCATTACAGGTCTGGATGAAGCGGGCCGCCTTGTCAGCGGAGTCGACGAAGAGGACGCCGCCGGTGTGCTTGGGCTGGTTGGCGACGACGCCGACGACCCGGCCGTCGAGGCGGCCGTAGCCAACGATGAGCTCCTTGGCCCAGCGCTTATGGACGGGGAGGAAGCTCTCGGCATCGAGCAGCGAGTCGAGGAGCAGCTGCATGTCGAAGGGGCGGTTCTCGTCGGCGGGGACGATCTCGGCGATCGGCGTGTCGGAGGCGGGCTCGGCGGACGGCGCGACAGGCGGCTCTTCGCGCCAGCTCCCCGGCATGAAGGAGAGGTAGCGCTTGGCAAGGTCGATCGCCTCCTCGTCCGACTTCACTAGGAAGTGGCCGCAGCCGGAGACGCCCGTGTGCATCTTCGCCCCGCCCATCTCCTCCAGCGTCACCGTCTCGCCGATCACCATCTCCGCCATCCGCGGCGAGCCGAGGTACATCGAGGCGTTGCCGTCGCGCATGATCACGACGTCGCAGAAGGCCGGGATGTAAGCGCCGCCGGCGGCGCTCGGACCGAATAGCAGGCAGACCTGGGGCACCTGGCCGGAGAGCCGCACCTCGTTGTGGAAGATCCGCCCGGCGCCTCGGCGGCCGGGGAACATCTGCACCTGATCCGTGATCCGGGCTCCCGCCGAGTCGACCAGGTAGACCATCGGCACCCGCAGCGTCAGCGCCCGCTCCTGAATGCGGAGGATCTTCTCCACCGTCTTCGGGCCCCATGAGCCGGCCTTGACCGTGGGATCGTTGGCCATCAGCGCCACACGGCGGCCGTCGATCTGGGCGAGGCCCGTGACGACCCCGTCGGCACCGAGACCCTCCTTCTCCCAGTTAGCAAGTGCCGCTTCCTCAGCGAAAGAGCCGGGGTCAACGAGGCGCTCGACCCGCTCTCGCACGGGCATCTTGCCCTGCTCAGCGGTCTTCTCGTGATGACGCTGCGGGCCACCCGCGAGAGCGGCCTCAAGCGCTTTGGCGAACTCGGTCACGGCCAGGAGCCTATTCGGACGGCCCAAAACCCGAACTGCATCAACTTATCTACCTGCTGGATCGAAAAGTTGATGCAGTTCGCCCGTGGTGGGGCGCTGGCGGGGTCAGCGGTGCCAGTTGACGGGGCCGGCGCGGAGGACGTGGGAGCCCAGGGGGCGGCCGAGGGCGGCCTGGGCAGCGCGGGACGCCTCGACCAGCGCCGGAAGATCGACGCCGGTCTCGATCCCCATCTCGTGCAGCATCGAGACCACGTCCTCGGTGGCGACGTTGCCGGTCGCGCCGGCCGGCACTGGACAACCCCCCAGCTCACCGAAGCTCGACTCGAAGGAGTCGACCCCCTCCTCGACTGCCGCAAGCACGTTTGCGAGGCCCTGGCCGCGGGTGTTGTGGAAGTGCGCAGTCAACTCGACCTCCGCGCCGAGCCGCTCGCGCGCCGCCGCGAAGAACTCCCGCACCTGACGGGGGTTGGCCATCCCAGTGGTGTCACCGAAGCCGATCTCGGCGCAGCCGGCGCCGGCAAGCTTCTCGGCGATCGAAAAGACGCGATCCAGGGGAACCTCGCCCTCGTAAGGGCAGCCAAAAGAGACCGAGATCACCCCCTCGCAGCGCAGCCCGGCCTCCCGGGCGCCCTTCAGGGTCCGCTCCAACCCTTCAAGCGACTCCTCGATCGTCCGGTTGACGTTCTTGCGGTTGTGGGTCTCCGAGGCGGAGACGAAGACGTTGACCTCGTCGAAGCGGTCGCGCAGCGCGAGCGCCCGCTCGAGCCCACGCTCGTTCGGGACCAGCACCGAGAAGGAAACGCCCTCACGGCGCTGCACCCCCGCCAGCACCTCCTCGGCGTCGGAGAGCTGCGGGATCATCTCGGGGCGAACGAAGGACGTCACCTCGATCCGCCGCAGCCCGGTCGTCGAGAGCATGTCGGCGAGACGGATCTTCTCGGCCGTCGGGATCGTCTCCGGCTCGTTCTGGAAGCCGTCGCGCGGCCCGACCTCGCGGATGCGGACGCTGCGCGGTAGCGGGCTCATCGGGATCCGAGGTTACGCAGTCGGCGGTCCGGCCTGGCCGACCACGCGCCGCTCGTGAGTGCCGACGCCGATCGTCCGCTCGCCTTCGGTCACCTCGACGTCGAAGCGGAGCTTGCGCCCTTCGACCACCTCACGCAGCGTCGCCCGCGTCCGGCAGGTCGCCCCCTCCGCTGCCGCCCCCACGTGCTTGACGCAGACCTCGAAGCCGACGGTCGCCTGCCCCTCGGGCAGGTGCTGATAGGCCAGCATCGAAGCGCTGCCCTCCATCATCCCGATCATCCCCGGCGTCGAGAGGACGCCGGCGCCGATCGCGCCGCCGACGTCGGTCACCAGCGGCGGCGCGACCGTGAACTCGTCGCTGCGCTCAATCCCGGGGACCAGAGTCTGCTCCGGCTCGGCCATCAGACCATGCCCAAGCCGCCGCTCACGCCCAGGGTCTCGCCCGTGACGTAGGTGGCGTCGTCGGAGACGAGGAAGGCCGCGGCGGCCGCTACCTCGTCGGGCTGGCCGAGGCGGCCGAGCTGGGTGGCCTGCCTCATCGTCTCGATCACCTTCTCGCCGATCTCGCCGAACTCTTTGGCGCCCATCAGCAGTGGGGTCTCGATCGGGCCGGGGGCGATCGAGTTGGCGGTGATCCCGTAGCGGGCGTTCTCCCGCGCGATCGCCTTCATGAAGGCGACGATGCCGCCCTTGGCGGCCGAGTAGACGGCCGAGCCCTTGGAGCCGACCCGCCCTGCCTCCGAGGAGATGCTGAGGATGCGGCCGTAGCCCGCCTCCTGCATTCCGGGCAGAGCTGCGTGGGTGCAGTTGAGGACGCCGACGAGGTTGATCCCGATCACCCGCTGCCACTGCTCGGGCGTCGTGTAGGTGAAGAAGCCAAACTCGTCGGTGCCGGCGTTGTTGACGAGGATGTCAAGCGTCCCGGTTGCCTCGATCGCTGCGCGCGCGGAGTCCAGCTCGGTCACGTCGAGCTCGAGCGCATGTCCGACGACCTCGCCGGCGACGCGCTCGGCGCCCTCGACGTCAATGTCGCCGATCCAGACCTCGGCGCCCTCGGCGGCGAGCCGCGCCGCGATCGCGGCGCCGATCCCGCTGGCACCCCCGGTGACCAGGGCCTTGCGTCCCTCCAGCCTCATGCGTCGGGCAGCATAGACTGGCGCGGCCGTGGCGGACCTCCCCACCATCCCGATCGTCGGCGGCACCGGTGCCCTCGGCGCCGGCCTGGCCCTGCGCTGGGCACACGCGGGGGCGCCGATCGCGATTGGCTCGCGCTCCGCCGAGCGCGCCGAGGAGGCCGCCGAGCGACTGCGCGCCGTCGTGCCGAGCGCCAAGGTCGAGGGCCTGCTGAACGAGGACGCCGCGGCGCGCGGCGAGATCGTCTTCCTCACCGTCCCCTTTCGGGCCCAGTCCGAGAACCTCAACAACCTGCGCGACGCGCTGCGACCGGGACAGATCCTGGTCGACTGCACGGTGCCGCTGGCCGCGGCGGTGAGCGGCAAGGCGACCCGCTCGCTCGGCGTGTGGCAGGGCTCCGCCGCCCAGCAGGCCGAGGAGATGGTCCCCGACGAGGTCACCGTGGTCGCGGCGCTGCACACCGTCGGCGCGCCCACCCTCCGCAACGCCGACGCCGAGCTCGACGAGGACGTCCTAGTCTGCGGTGACCGCAAGGCCGACAAGGCGCGCGTCGCGCGGCTGATCGAGTTGATCCCGGGGCTGCGCGCCGTCAACGGCGGACCGCTGGAGATGGCGCGGATCGTCGAGCAGCTGACGCCGCTGCTGATCTCCGTCAACAGCCGCTACAAGACGCACGCCGGGATCAGGCTCACCGGCCTCCCCGACGGCGATCACTGGGAGTAGGCGGCGATGAGGGTCGCGCTGCTCGCCGGCGGCACCGGCGGCGCAAAGCTCGCCGCCGGGCTGCAGGAGGAGATCGGCTCGGACCTGAGCGTGATCGCCAACACCGGCGACGACATCGAGACCCTCGGCGTCCACGTATCCCCCGATCCCGACCTGATCACTTACTGGCTCAGCGGCGAAATAGACGAGGAGCGCGGCTGGGGACTGCGCGACGACGGCTTCACCGTCTTCGAGCGGCTAACCAAGCTGGGAGCGCCGAGCTGGTTCGGCCTATCCGACCGCGACCTCGCGGCCTGCCTCTACCGCCGCCAGTTCCTCGACGAGGGCGGCAGTCTCACCGCCGCCCAGGCGCAGATCGCTCGCTCGCTCGCCGTCGAGGCGCGCGTGCTGCCGATGTGCGAGGCGCCGGTACGCACCAGGGTGGCGACCGCAGCGGGGACACGGGGCCTGCAGGAGTACCTGATCGTCGACCGCGGCGAGCCCGAGGTCCACGGCGTCGAGCTGGCGGGCATCGAGGCGGCCGAGCCCACCCCCGAGGTGCTGGAGGCGCTGCGCTGGGCGGAGGCCGTCGTGATCGGTCCCTCCAACCCCGTGATCAGCATCGGCCCGATCCTCGCCGTCCCCGGCATGCGCGAGGCCATCGGCGCGCTCGGCGTGCCGGTCGTCGCCGTCAGCCCATTCGTCGCGGGCGAGGTCGTCAAGGGCCCGACCGAGCGCTTCATGCAGGCGCTTGGCCGCCCCTCGACAGCGGCCGGCGTCGCCTCCCTCTACACGGGCCTGATCGACGCGATGGTCGTGGACGAGGGCGATCCGGACCCGCCGCCGAGCGAAATCGAGACGCTCGCGACTGCGACGCTGATGGAGGGCGCAGCCGGCCGCGCCCGCCTCGCGCGCATCGTCCTCGATTACGCCGCTGTGGTCCAGTCGGGGAATCCAGGTGCCGATTCCGCGAGCGAAAACCGAGGCGGCCGCGGACGCAGGGAGGCCGAATAGTGGGCACTATTCGGCCGACCGAGGACAAAGGCCGGCGAAGGTTTGCAGCCGCGGAATTGGTGCCTGGATTCCCCGACTGGACCACTAACCTCGGCGGGGCTTGAAAGCGACAGCGATCCTCCCCGTCAAGCGCTTCGATGCCGCGAAGCAGCGACTCGCCACCGGCATCGACGATGCGCGCCGCGCCGAGCTTGTCGCGGCAATGCTCCAAGACGTGCTCCAGGCGATCGGCGCGGCGCGCTCGGTCGAGAGGACGATCGTGGTCACGAACGAGCCCCGGGCGGCGGAGATCGCGGCGGCGGCGGGCACTGAGGTCCTCGCGGACCCGGAGCACGGCGGGCACTCGGAGGCGGCGCTGGCTGGCATCGCGCGCGCCGAGGAGCTCGGCGCCGCCTGCGTCCTCCTCCTCCCCGGCGACTGCCCGCTACTAGACCCGCGGGAGCTGGAGCGATTGCTCACCGGCCTGCCCGAGCGCTACGTCGCGATCGTGCCTGACCGGCACGGCACTGGCACAAACGCCCTCGCGTTGGCGCCCCCCAGCGCAATCTCCCCCTCCTTCGGCGAGGGAAGCTGCGCTCGTCATGTCGCCGCCGCCCGCGAGGCCGGCATCCCCTTCGCGGTCGAGGAGCTGCCCTCGCTCGCGCTCGACCTCGACACGCCCGCCGACGTCGTCGCCCTCACCCGCGAGCTCGCGAAGCCCGGCGGAGGGGCGCGGCGAACCGCTAGGGCGCTGGGCATATGACCGGGGACCTTCACGTCATCCCGGTGCAGGGCCTGCCGGAGATCGAAGCCGCCGCGAAGCTGGGCACCCTGATCGCCGACCGGGCCGAGCTGCGTGAGGGGGACGTCGTGGTCGTCGCCCAGAAGGTCGTCTCCAAGGCCGAGGGCC
This sequence comes from uncultured Solirubrobacterales bacterium, assembly GCA_963843495.1. Lineage (GTDB taxonomy): Bacteria > Actinomycetota > Thermoleophilia > Solirubrobacterales > 70-9 > VRUE01. Next base: position 39,133 of record CAWJJX010000003.1, read on the forward strand.
GTGTCCGCCGCCTCTCCTCGGTCATCCCCGGCGCCGGGGCGCGGCGCCTCGCCGCCGTGCTAGGCAAGGAGCCGGCCATGGTGCAGCTGATCCTCAACGAGAGCAATGAGGTGCTGCGCGCCGAGGGCGGGGTCCTGATCGCCGAGACCCGCCACGGCTTCGTCTGCGCCAATGCCGGCATCGACACCTCCAACCTCCCCGAGCCCGGCACGGTCTGCCTGCTGCCCGAGAACCCAGACGCCTCGGCACGCCGCCTCCGCGCCGAGATCCGCGACGCCGCGGACATCGCCCCGGCCGTGATCGTCGCCGACAGCTTCGGCCGCGCCTGGCGCCTAGGCCAAGCGGAGGTCGCGATCGGCTGCGCCGGCCTCACCCCCCTCGACGACTGGCGCGGCCGCCCCGACGCCCACGGCCGCGAGCTGGAAGCCACCCAGATCGCAATAGCCGACGAGGCCGCGAGCGCAGCCGACCTCGCCCGCGGCAAGGACGGCCGCGTGCCAGCCGTAGTCGTCCGCGGCTTGGCCCGCTTCGTCACCGCCGACGACGGCCCCGGCGCAATAGCCCTCCGCCGCCCCCCCGACGAGGACCTCTTCCGCTGAGAAAGGCGAACTGCATCAACTTCTCTACCTGCCAGGTCGAGAAGTTGATGCAGTTCGCACGTCGAGGACGGCGGCGCCGTGGAGACGGCCGGTGCGGATCGCGTCGAGGGCGGCGTCCGCCTCCGTCAGCGAGTACCGCTCCACCTCGGTGCGGACGGGGATCTGCGGCGCCAGGGCCATGAACTCCTCGCCGTCCTGGCGGGTGAGGTTGGCGACCGAGCCAAGCGAGCGCTCGCCCCAGAGGACCTCGTAGGGGAAGGCGGGGATCTCGCTCATGTGGATGCCGGCGCTGATGATCCGCGCGCCCTTGGCGCTGGCGCGCAGGGCCGCCGTCATCAGCGCACCCACCGGGGCGAAGACGATCGCGCCGTCGAGCTCCTCGGGTGGCGCCTCTCCCGAGGAGCCGGCCCACTCGGCCCCCAACTCCCGCGCGAACTCCTGCGTCGCCCCGTCGCCATCCCGGGTAAATGCGAACACCCGCCTGCCTTGGTAGACGGCGACCTGGCAAAGGATGTGCGCCGAGGCCCCGAAGCCGTAGAAGCCGATCCGCTCGGCGTCGCCGACCAGCCGCAGCGCCCGGTACCCGATCAGGCCGGCGCAGAGCAGCGGTGCCGCCTGCTCGTCGGGGTAGCCCTCGGGGATGGGGAGGCAGAAGCGCTCGTCGGCCAGGGCGCGCTCGGCGTAGCCGCCGTCGACGTCATACCCGGTGAAGCTGGCACGATCGCAAAGGTTCTCGCGCCCGGAGAGGCAGTAACGGCACTCGCCGCAGGCCCAGCCCAGCCACGGCACGCCGACTCGCTGCCCGACGGCAAACCGCTCAGCCCCCTCCCCCGCCTCGACGACCGTGCCGACGATCTGGTGCCCGGGGACGAGCGGCAGCTTGGGCCGGTCGAGCTCGCCGTCGACGATGTGCAGGTCGGTGCGACAGACGCCACAGGCGTGGACCGAGATCAGGACCTGCCCGGGAGCAGGCGCCGGGTCCGGCAGCTCAGCGGGCCGCAGTGGCTCCCGCTGGCGCTCCAGCACCATCGCCCGCATCGGCTCAGGGAAAGTCGGGTTCTTGCGCTTCGCCCAGCTCCGTAGGCACCGGGGCGACCTCGGGTCCGTCCCCGACCGGTTCGACGGGCTCCTCAGCGGCGGGCTCTTCCTCGACCCGCACGCAATTGCCCTGCGCGCGCAGCAAGTCGACCAGTTCGCGCACGTTTTCCTCGTCCCCCTGGAGGGAGAATTCGGCGTGGCTGCCGTCCCTGCCGAAGTATTCGATCCGGATCTCGAGCTGGGAGGACTGCTCGGCGGCCTCCTCGTCAGCGGGTGAGATGACGAGGACGTATTCGTCGCCCGTGCAGCCCCATACCGGGGGGCCCCCGCCCGGTCCGGAGGTGATTGGCCCGCGCGAGCCCCCTTCGGGAACGCTTGCCACGACCGGGGCAGGCGGAGCAGTCGGCGCTGGATTGGGAGTGGGCGCCGCGGCCGGCTCGGGCATGGGCGCCGGAACCTCAGGCTCTGGCGAAGCGGAGCCGTCACCAAGCCCCGCTACCCGCTGGGCCGGCGCCACGATCGATACTGCGACGGGCTTGGGCGTGTTAGGGGCGGCCTGGCCAGCGTGGCTCACGCGCCTTGCCGCCGCGATCCCAGGCCCTTTGTCGGCTACGGCAGACGCATCGGCGACCGAGGTCGCCTGCTCGGGGCGAAGCGCGACCGACTCGGCAAGACCAGCGTCCAAGTCCGGCGCGATCGCCACGCTCGGCACCACCGAGGCGGGCGCCCAAGGGCGCAGGCCGACGACGGCAACGCCGATCAGCAGCAGGAGCAAGCCGAGCAAACAGAAGCCAGCGAGCCCCGGAATCCCCCCATCCCTGACTGACGAACGCAACGCGATCAGCCAACGATACCGCTCTCTCAGTAAGTCTCAACTATCTCGTAGAGAGTGGTCCGCTGGGCCGGCTCTCGCCCCCCCGCCCGGGCGGCGCCGATCAGCTGCTCGGGGTCGAGGCGGACACCGTGCTGCGAGCCCGCCATGCGGGAGATGTTCTCCTCCATCAGGGTGCCGCCGAGGTCGTTGACCCCCCAGCGCAGCGCCTCGGTGGCGGCCTCGAGGCCCATCTTCACCCAGCTCGCCTGCAGGTTCGGGATCGTCCTTCCCAGCGCCAGCCGGAAGGCGGCGGTGTGCTTGAGGTTCTCCCCGGCGGAGATCTCCTCGATCCCGTGGGTGCGGCCCAGCATCGTGTTGAAGGGGATGAAGCTGAGCGGGACGAACTCGGTGATCCCCCCGGTGCGCTCCTGCAGGGCGCGGATCACGCGCATGTGGCGGGCCAGCTCGCGTGGCTCCTCGATGTGGCCGAACATCACCGTCGAGGTCGAGCGCAGGCCGGCCCGGTGCGACGCCTCGATGATCTCCACCCAGCGGTCGACGGGCAGCTTGTTGGGCGAGATCCGCTGCCGCACGCCGTCGTCAAGCACCTCGGCAGCAGTGCCCGGGGTCGAGCCAAGACCGCACTCGATCAGGTACTCGAAGACCTCCTCCGGCCCCTTGCCCGAGCGCTCGCACATGTAATGGACCTCCATCGGCGAGTAGGCGTGGAGGTGGAGCTGCGGCGCCACGTCCTTCGCCAAGCGCAACCACCGCCCGTACTCCTCCAGGGTCAGGTCCGGGTGGATCCCTCCCTGCATGCAGATCTCCGTGGCCCCGAACTCGACCGCTTCGCGAACCCTCTCGGCGAAGTCCTCCTCGGAGACTTCGTAGGCATCGGGCGAGCGCCGTCCCTGCCCGAACCCGCAAAACGCGCAGCCGACGACGCAGACGTTGGTGAAGTTGATGTTCCGGTTGACCACGAAGGTGACCCGATCGCCGGCAAGCTCCTTGCGCAGCTCATCCGCAGCAACCCGCATCTCCTCCACCACCTCGGGCCGCGTCTCCGCGAAGAGAGCAGTCAGCTCATCCTCCGTCAGCTCCTCCCCCTCACGCCCTTTCGCAATCGCCGTCTCCGCCAACCCCGCCGGCAGCTTCTCCTCACTCCTCCGCCCGGACCCCCGCCGCGGAATGAAGCTCCAGTACTTCAGCTTGATCACGTCGAGCACTCCTTGCTCCATCCACTCCGCATCCATGTACTGCGGGTAGACGCAAAGCCGCTCCGTCAGCGCAAACCCCTTCGGCGCCAGCTCCTTCCGCACCTCATGGGGACTGGGAAACGCATGCTCAGGAGAGATGTGATCGCCATTCGCGGACAGCCCGCCCAGGTCCGTGGCCCCCGCCTCGACCAGCTCCCCCCAAGCATCCGACAAATTCGGCGGCACCTGAACCCCAACGTCCGGCATCAACCGCCGACACTCCCGAATCAGCCGCTTAATGTCCTCCACGGAAACCGGACTCGCCCAACCCGGCAGGGACGACGGGGACCCCTCCGACGGGAACTCGCGGAGCGATCCAACCTCGACCCCTTCCTCCCCACCCCGATGCGGAGCCCCGACGGAGGGGTCCCCGTCGTCCCCCCACCGCTCGCGAGCCGCCCCATCAGCGATCTCCGCCACTTCCTGCCCGTAATACTTCGGATGCGGCACGAAGTTCTGGAGGATGACCTCCTGCAGATGACCGTAGCGCCGGTGCAGCTCAGCGAGAGCTTCCAAAGATTCGACCTGCTCCTCCTCGGTCTCACCGATGCCAACGAGAATGCCGCTCGTAAACGGGATCTTGAGCTGGCCGGCCGCCTCGATGGTCGCGAGGCGCTGGGCCGGATGCTTGGTCGGAGAGCCGGCGTGAACGGTCTCCATCAGGCGCTCCGAGACGGACTCGAGCATCAGTCCCTGGGAGGCCGTTACCTCTCGAAGGCGGGCTAGGTCGGCCTGGTCCAGAACACCGATGTTCGTATGGGGCAGCAGGCCCCGCTCGAGCGCCCGTTCGCAGGACCACACGACGTATGAGGTGAAGTCGTCGTGGCCCCATTCGGCGAGCTTTGAGGCGACGATCGGGTTGACCTCAGGGCGCTCCCCGGTAAGCACCAGAAGCTCCTTGGCGTTGCGCTTCAGCGCCTCGTCAAGAAGCCGTTCGACCTCCTCAGGAGGCCGAATATGAGCCTGGTGCGTGGCGAAGGCGCAGTACTTGCAGTAGCACTGGCAGGTGCGCGAGAGGGAGAGCGTGTAGTTCCGCGAGAAGGTGACCCGGCGCACACCGCCCAAGCTACTGGAACGACCGCCGGCCCGATCCCGGGCCGGCGGCTAAAACCGTCGAATCAGAGGCTCAGCGTGCGCCCTCGGAGTACTTCGGCGCCGGCGGGCGGACCGGCTCTGCGGGCTCGGTTGGCGGAAGCCCGCCAGCCTCGAGCACGAAGCGGAAGACGCCGGAGGCGAGCAGGGCACCGACGATCGGACCGACGAGGTAGGGCCAGACGTCGCCCCACTCGTTGCCGACCAGAGCCGGGCCGAACCAGCGCGCCGGGTTGAAGGAGCCGCCGGTCAGCGGACCGCCGACCATGACGATGAAGCCCAGCGTCGTGCCGATCGCCAGCGGCGCCCACTCCTTGAAGCTCTTGCGCGAGAAGACCGCGGCGAGGATGACGAGGACCAAGCAGAAGGTGCCGATCGCCTCGACGATCATTCCCTGGAAGTTGCCTCCGAGCAGGTTGCTCACGGTCACGGCGCCGTAGTTGGTCGCCCGACCCTCGTCGAGCAGCAGGCCCTTGCAGAGCAGAGCGCCGAGCACGCCGCCCGAAAGCTGGGCGAGCGTGTAGATCGCCGCGTCGATCGTCGAGATCCGCCTGATTGCCCAGGCGGCAAGCGTCACCGCGGGGTTGAAGTGCCCGCCGCTGACCACACCGAACATGACGATGAGTCCGAAGAGCAGGAAAGCGTGGACGAGACCGATGACGGCGAAATCCGACCCGAACTGGGCCTGTTCGCCGGTCGAGAGAAAGAGCACCACAACGCTGGTGACGAAAAACACCAGCAAGAAGGTGCCGATCAGCTCAGCTAGGTATGCCGCAAGTCCTCGTTCCTGCACTCTCTCCTCCTAGGTCCCTGATTCGACTGGGCGCGCGGCAGTCTACCCACATTGAGCGCACCAAATAGGGTTCGGGCGCAATGAAGGTGGTTGCCGCGCCGCTGGCGGCCGCCCTGTTGCTGCTCGGCGCGTCCGGCTGCGGCGGGGGCGGTGCTGAACCGGGCGCGCCGGTCGGCGCGACGCTGGTGCTCGACTTCACGCCCAACGCGGTGCATTCCGGCATCTACGCGGCATCCCACGAGGGCTTCTACCGCGACGCAGGTATCGACTTGGCGATCCGCCAGCCGGGCGAATCGACCGATGCGCCGAAGCTGCTCAAGGCGGGCCGGGCCGAGTTCGCCATCCTCGACATCCACGATCTCGGCATCGCTCGCGAGCGGGGCCTGGACCCGGTCGCAGTGATGCCGCTAGTGCAGCGGCCGCTCGCGGCGGTGATTGCACGCGCCGACACCGGCATGGAGCGCCCCCGCGATCTCGCCGGCCGCACCGTAGGGGTCACCGGCCTCCCTTCCGACGAAGCGGTGGTCGATTCAGAGGTAAGCGCCGACGGCGGCGACCCGGCGGCGGTGGGGCGGGTGACGATCGGGTTCAACGCGGTCTCCTCCCTCGCCGCCGGCAAGGTCGACGCGGCGACGGGCTTCTGGAACGCCGAGGGGGTGGCGCTGCGGCGCCAGGGAGTCCCGGTGCGGATCTTCAAGGTCGATCGCTACGGGGCACCCCCGTACCCGGAGCTTGTGCTCGCGGCCTCGGGTGAGACGATCGAGCGCGATCCCGGCCTGGTGCGCTCGATGGTGGAGGCGACCAGGCGCGGGTATGCGCTCGCCGTCAGGGATCCGGCACAGGCGCTCGACGACCTCTTGGCCGAGGTTCCCACCCTCGACCGCACCGATCAGGAGGCGCAGTTGGAGGTGCTGCTGCCGGATCTTCGACCGGAGCCGTTCGATCGGGCGGTCCTTCGGGATTGGGCCCAGTGGGACCTGGAGCATGGCTTGCTCGAAAAGCTGCCGGACGTGGACGCGGCGTTCATCGAACCCTGAGCGGGGTTGGCCGCGGGGTGGCCTCGCCCGGGGGCTGCCTTTTTCGCCTTGCGGGTCGTGGCTCTCGCTGAGGAACTAGTGCGAAAAAGAGACCGCCGCCCCCAGGCGAGGCCACCCCGCGTCCTTCCAGATACGCTGAGGGACGTGAGCTTGGCCGCTGACTTTCAAGTCGTGCTCGACTCGTTGCCGCCGGATTGGACGGACCTAGAGGTCGATTTGAGAATCGACGATGAGAGCCAATACATCGACACGGCCGTGGCGCTGAGCCAGGTGAACGCGCGGCCCTATTCGGAAGCCGATTGGCACTGGCGGCTGCTCGTCGCCAATAGCTTTGGTCACGCCGCAGCCGCCGAGACGGTAAAGGGCGTGCTGGCAAAGCTCGATGCGGATGGCGTGATCGGGGAGATGCAGGTGCGGGAGGTTCGCGAGGGTCGCGCCGAGGTCGTGCAGATGTGGGGACGGCCGGAGAGCGTTCGCGAGGAGTTCCGCGAACGTCGCTCCCTCTAGTGGCCCGCGTCGTCGCAGTGGCCCCTGACCTGCTGATGGGGAGCAAGGTCGAGGCGACCCTCACCGCCGCCGGACACACGGTCAACCTCTCCCCCGCCCTCGCGGAAGCACCCCTGGACGATGCCGACCTCCTGGTCGCCGACCTCGACGCGGAGAACCCCGAGGCCCTGGTTGGTCTCGGCATCCCCGTCCTCGGTTACTACAGCCACGTCAACACCGAGACCAAGGAGGCCGCCGAAGCCGCCGGCGTAGATCAGGCCGTCCCCCGCTCCCGCCTCGCCCGCGAGCTCCCGGAACTCGTCTCCCGCCTCCTGGCCGGGCCCTGACAGCCCGATCCCGTCCGGGCCGCGTCAGCGCTCGCCAGCCTCCTCGAGCGGCGGTCGCAGGTCGGGCCCGGGGATCGGTGTGCCATGCGGATCGTGGCTGGGTTCGCCGAGCTTGGCCGCGATCAGCAGCTCCAGCTCCTCAGATATGTAGTGCTCGAGCACCTCTGCCTCGTCGTGCACGCGGTCATCGGGCATCCCCAGCGCCTCGGAGAGGTAGGCCTCGATCAGGCGGTGGTGGCGGATCACCTCGAGCGCGACCTTCTCGCCGGCCGGCGTCAGCGTCACGCCCTTGTAGGGGAGGTACTCGACGAGCCCGAGATCGTCGAGCCGCTTCAGCATCGACGTCGCCGTCGCCGGCGCGACCCCGAGGCGCTCGGCCAGCTCGCCGTTGGCGACGGGGCCCACTCGCCTGCTCGAGAGCGAGTAGATCGCCTTCGCGTAGTCCTCGATCGCCTCGGTCCCGGGCAGGCGCCGCGAGCTGGCTCCGCCGCTCGCCATCAGACCGCGACCAGCAGCCCGGTCAGGTAGAGGATCGCCATGCCGGCGATCAACCCCGTAACCGATAGGGGGTGGAGAACGCGTCCGTCCTCGTCGCGCATCGCGGGGGCGATCTGCACGATCACCCGCACGATCGCGCCGACGCCGACGCCGAAGAGGAGGGCCGCGACGCTGGGGTTGAAGGCGGCGGCGCCGATCCAGGCACCGAGGATCGCGGGCGCGCCGGCGATCAGGCCGAAGCCGGCGAGGTGGGGCAGCCGCACCCCGGAGCCGTCCCCCGCTCCGTCGCGCAGCGGCGTGACGATTGCCAGCCCCTCGGTCGTGTTGTGGATCGCGAAGCCGACGACCAGGAAGGCGCCGAGGGCGAGGGCGCCAGTCGTGTAGGCCGAGCCGATCGCGAGCCCCTCGCCGAGGTTGTGGAGGCCGATCCCGATCGAGACGAGCAGCGCCATGTAGAGCCCGCTTTTGGCAGCGGCGCCATCGCCGCCTCGAGCCGAGAGGTAGGCGTCGACGCCCGCCAGCACCAGGTAGGCGACCAGCGCCCCGACGAAGACCAGCCCGGCGCCGCCGAAGGCGCCCGGCGCGGCGGCGGCGATCTCCAGGCCCTCCAGGCCCGCGTCGATCGCCAGCAGGGCGAGCAGGCCGGCGGTGAAGGCGATCAGCACGCTGGTCCAGCGGCGGTCGATCTTGCGCACGAAGGGCAGCCAGAGCATGCCGAGGCTGACCGGGATCACGCCGACGTAGATGCCTAGAAGCGCCATCAGGCCGTAGAAGCTGAGATCTGCCTCCGGGGTTTCGGCGGCGACGGGGATCGCGGCGTCGACGGTTCCGCCGGTGGAGGTTAGGACGAAGATCTCGTAGGCCTCGCCCTCGATCCATGGATAGGAGATCTCCAGCGTGGTCGAGCCGAGCCGGTCGACCACGCGACCGCCATCCACGGCGAACGGTGCGAAGGCGTCGTTGACCGCCACCTGGGAGACCTCGACCGGGTCGGGCCCGTCGTTGCGCAGCGTCAGCTCGATCTGCCCCGGCCGCAGCACCGTGCGCTCGACCGCGAGCTCCTCGACGGGCGGCCCGGTGCGATCGCCCAGCCCCGGGCCACCGAGCAGGGCGAAGGTGCCGATGGCGGCGGCGATCAGGGCGAGCGGCAGCAGGCCCAGCAGCCACGCGGGCAGGCGCCCCCCGCGCAGCGTCTCCACCCGCGTCCCGGCCTCCATCAGGCGTGCCCCCCGGCGCCGCCCCAGGGCAGCTCGCAGTAGGCGGCAGCGGCGGCCACCGGGCTCAGCGAAGACGGGTCGCCGACGCGAAAGAAGCCGCTCCAGCCGAGCTCGGCGAACTCGCTGACGTGGGCGTGAAACATGTAGTCGCCGTCGAAGGGGAACTTCATCTCGAGGATCGCCCGCTGCCCCTGTCCCTGGATCACGGTGTCCGTGTACTCGCTCGGCTCCAGCGAGGTCCCGGTCGGGTAGTGCTGGAAGAAGTTGGCGTGGACGTGGAAGGAGTTGATCGGGTCGAACTCGAGCACGTTGACCAGGTAGACGCGAAGCAGCTCGTCGCGAGCGACGCGGATCGGCTCGTTGACGTAGTGAAAGCCGATCGTGTTGACCGCGTAGACCTCATTGGCCATGTCGAAGTTGGTGTCGAAGCCGTTCATCACCATCACCATCTCGTCGGCTTCCGGCCGCCCCCGCTTCGGGTCGACGATGAAGGCGCCGTAGAGGCCGCGTGAGATGTGGCTGGCGAGCGGCGAGACGTGACAGTGGTAGAGGTGGAGCCCGAACGGCTCGGCCTCGAACTCGTAGGTGAACTCGGCGCCGGGCGCGATCGCGCCGGCGCCCTGGTTTTCGCCGATACCCGGCATGCCGTCCATCAGGGCCGTGTGGATGCCGTGGAAGTGCATCGTGTGGGGGTGTTCGGAGGCGTTGACGAAGCGCAGCCGCAGCCGCTCGCCCTCGCGAGCACGCAGGGTCGGCCCGGGGACGCGGCCGCTGTAGGTCCAGGCCTCGTACTTGACGCCGGGGGCGACTTCGATCTCCTTGTCCTGGGCGACGATCTCCCACTCGCGCAGGACGCGGCCGCTGGCGAGGCGCCGGGTCTTGCCGTAGTCGAAGTCGCGCAGCACCTCGGTCGGGTCGAAGCCGTTGGCACGGTGATTGACGGAGCGCCCGGGGGCGAAGCCGGCGTGGGCGAAGCGATCGTGGCCGGCGTGGGCATGCGGGGCCATGGCGCTGGCCGCCGCCGGCTCGGCAGCCCCGCGCGGGATCAGGCCATTGAGGACCGGGAGGCTCGCACCCGCCGCCAGCGCACCCCCAAGCACCGCACGCCGGCTGACCCGCCCCTCTCGCTCAGATTTAGACACGTCTAAAAGATTTTGGCACATCTAAAAGACGCGGGAGAGGACCGCAGTCTCCGCCCTCCTAGAATCGGTGTCGATGACCGAGACAGCGGCAGTTGAGCTCGATGCCCAGTACCGGCTGCTGCGCGAAGAGTGCGGCCTGCTCGACCGCTCCCGGCGCGGCAAGCTGCTCGCGCGGGGTGCGGAGGCGGCGGAGTACCTGCAAGGGCAGCTCACCAACGACGTCGAGGCGCTCGGCCCGGGCGAGGGCTGCTACGCGGCGCTGCTCGATCGCAAGGGTCACATGCAGGCCGACATGCGGGTTCTGAGCCTGGTGCCGGACGAGCTTTGGATCGACACCGAGCCAGAGGGGCTGGCGGCGACCCGTCGCCACCTCGAGACCTACAAGATCGGCCGCGAGGTGGAGATCGAGGACGTCACCGCAGCTCGAGCGATCCTCTCGCTGATCGGCCCGGGCAGCGCCGCGCTCGCCTCCGCACCGCCGCTGCCCGAGCACACCAGTGAGCGAATATTGCTGGCCGGGGTCGAGTGCCTCGCCGTCGGCACCGCGCTCGGCGTCGACCTGATCGCGCCCGGCGAGGACGCCGGTCGCCTGCAGGCCGCAATGGTCGAGGCCGGCGCGCCCGAGGTGAGCGCCGAGGCGGCCGAGATCCTCCGCATCGAGTCCGGCACCCCGCGCTTCGGCGCCGAGATGGACACCGGGACGATGCCGGCCGAGGCGGGCATCGTTGAGACAGCCGTCGACTTCGAGAAGGGCTGCTACATCGGCCAGGAGACGGTCGCCCGCCTCTACTACAGGGGCAAGCCGAACCGCCACCTGCGCGGCCTGCGCCTCAGCGGCCCGGCGCCCTCCGGGACACCGCTGAGGCTTGGAGAGAAGGAGGTCGGCACTGTGGGCGGCAGCTGCGTCTCTCCCGCCCACGGGCGGATCGCGCTGGCCGTCCTGCGCCGCGAGGCCGAGCCGGGGGCAGAGCTCGCCGTAGGTGAAGATGGCGTTACGGCGCGCGTCGTCGACTTGCCCTTCGGCTAGATTCCGCCCCGATGGGTCCCGGGAGAGGAGGCAAGGTCGTCGCGACGGGCTGCGCCCTCGCCGCGCTGGCTCTGCTTGGAGCCGGCTGCGGTGCCGAGGAGCACGTCAACGAACCGCGGGCACAGCCACCGACCCGGGTGAGCGTCACCGTCACCCCGAGCGAGATCACCGTGCAGCCGCCGCGCGTGGCGATCGGCCCGGAACCGACGCAGCAGCTGCCCCAGAACCAGAACACCTCCCAGCCGCAGGTGCGCTCCGACGCCCCACTCGACCTCGTCTTCGTCGCCGCCAACCTGACTCGCTTCGACTCGGAGATGGAGATCCGCGGCCCCAAAGACGTCTCGTCCGGGCCGCTCGTCGCCAACGGCAATGCCTCGCTTCTCACCTCCCTGCCGACCGGCGTCTACACCGTCTCCGCCGCTGACCTCCCCAAGGCGAAGCCGGTCCGGTTTACGGTCGGGCCCTACCGCACCTCCTCCGAGAACGACCTCCTGCTCCCGTAAATAGCGGCGAGCTCGCCGCGCGGGTACGTCTGCCTCGGCCGTCACCATCGGGGGGATGGTCATCGTTCTCGCGATAGCAGTGCTCGCCCTCGCCGCGGCGCTGGTCTACGTCGTCGCCGCGCGGCGCGAACAGCCGCCGGTCGACCACAGACCGGCGATCCAGGAGGCGACCTCGAAGGCCGTCGCCGACCTGCTGCGCGTCAACGAGGAGTCGCGCAAGCTCGACGCGCAGGCGGCCGAGGCGGCGCTCGACAAGCGCCAGGTGGAGATCAAGGCGCTGGCCGATCGGATCGCCAAGGGGCAGGAGAAGATCGAAGCGGACGTCCGCCGGCGCGGCGAGACGGACCTGCAGACGCGAACGCTCCTGGAGCAGATGGGACAGACGATCGGCAACCTCAACGCAGAGACGGCGGGTCTGAAGAAGGCGCTGCGCCAGCCGCAGACGCGCGGGCAGTGGGGCGAGCTGCAGCTGCGCCGTTGCGTGGAGATCGCCGGCATGACCGAGCACGTCGACTTCGAGCTGCAGGAGACGCTGCGCACCGACGACGACGGCAGGCTGCGGCCTGACGCGCGGTTCCTGCTGCCCGAAGGGCGCAGCTTCGTCGCCGACTCGAAGGTGCCGCTCGACGCCTTCCTCGACGCCCAGGAGGCGGAGCTCGAATCCGAGCGGCTGAGCGAGCTCGAGCGCCACGCGCGGCAGGCCCGCGAGCACATCCGCAGCCTCAGCTCGAAGGACTACCAGGGCCAGTTCAGGGCCGGCGAGATGCCGGACCTGGTGATCTGCTTCGTCCCCAACGAGCCGGCCCTGCACGCCGCCTTCGCCGCCGACCCCACGCTCTTCGACTACGCGCTCGAGCGCAACGTCCTCGTCGTCAGCCCGACCTCGATGATCGGGCTGCTGCGGACGATGGAGCTCGGCTGGCGGCAGGAGCGGATGGTGGCCGAGGCGGCGGAGATCGCCGAGGCGGCGAACACGCTGCATGCCCGCTTCAGCAAGTTCCTCGCCGACTTCGACAAGGTCGGTCGCGGTCTCACCACCGCCGCCTCCGCCTACGACAGCGCCGTCGGCTCGATGGAGCGGCGCCTGCTTCCGCAGCTGCGCAAGGTCGAGGGGCTGGGCGTGGCGCCCGGCAAGGAGATCGAGCCGCCCGAACCGGTCGAGATCACCGTGCGGGAGATCTCTGCACCGGAGCTGCGCGAGTCCCCCAACGCCTCCAAGGTCGCCTGACCAAGCAGGCCAAGGACGCACCAAGGGCCGTGTGCTCTGCACACAAGCGCGGGAGGACGCAGGCATGCGCCGCGTCAGGCGGCCTTGGGGCTAGGATTCGGCGCCCATTCCCGAATAGGTGCGGAGGATCCAGTTGGCCGTTGACACGAGCGCAGTCGCGAAGTTGGACGTCGAGCCCGGGACCCTGCCCGAGACGATGGCGGCCTGGGTGATCCGCCAGGAGCGCGAGGGCGACCCGACCGACGCCTTCCAGCTGGAGCAGATCGAGGTGCCCGAGCCGGGCGCCTTCGAGGTGATCGTGCGCGTGATGGCGGCGGGGGTCAACTTCAACAATGTCTGGGCGGCGCTGGGCAAGCCGGTCTCGGTCTTCGGCTACGGCGATCACCCCGAGTACGGCCACCACATAGGCGGCTCGGACGCCTCGGGGATCGTCTGGAAGGTCGGCGAGGGAGTGACTCGGTGGAAGCCGGGAGACGAGGTAGTGGTCCACTGCAACCAGGCCTCCTACGAGGACGTCGAGGTGCACGGCCTGGACCCCCTCGCCGCTCCCAGCCAGCAGATCTGGGGCTACGAGACGACCTGGGGCTCGTTCGCCCAGTTCACCAAGGTGCAGGCGCAGCAACTGCTGCCCCGCCCCCAGAACCTCTCCTGGGCTGACTCCTCCGCCTACGGCCTCACTTACTTCACTGCCTACCGGATGCTGCTCGACCAGTGCAAGCTCCAGGCCGGGCACAACGTCCTGATCTGGGGCGCCGCCGGCGGCCTCGGCGTCTTCGCCGTGCAGCTCTGCAAGGCAGCCGGCGCAAACGCCGTCGGCGTCGTCTCCTCCGACGAGAAGGGCGAATTGATCAAGCAGCTCGGCGCCGTCGACTACATCAACCGCGGGGAGTTCGGCGAGATGATGCGCACGCCGGAGAACCTCGCCGACCCGGCCAAGGACAAGGAGCGCTTCAAGGCCTCTCGGGGCTTCGCCAAGCGAGTCAAGGAAATCCTCGGTGACGCTCCCGACATCGTCTTCGAGCACGTCGGCCAGGCGACCTTCCCGACCTCGGTCTTCGTCGTGAAGCCCTTTGGCAAGGTCGTGATCTGCGGCGCCACCTCCGGGTTCCAGCTCGATTTCGACGTGCGCTACCTGTGGATGCGCCAGAAGCAGATCATCGGCTCGCACTTCGCCAACGCGTATGAGTGCATGCGGGCGAATCAGCTGATGGCCGAAGGCAAGGTTCGTCCGGTGATCTGGCAAACGATGGGCTTCGACGGCGTTGCCGAGGCCCACCAGCTGCTGCACGAAAACAAGCACCTGGGCAAGATCTCGATCCTGGTCGGGGCCGAGTCCGAGGGCGAGGGAAAGAACGAGGACGGGCCCGGGGCGATCCGGGCGGAGGTGGGAGCCTGATGAGCGAGGTTTGCGTACTGGACTGGCACATCGCGCCCTTCCGGGCGGATCGCTGGCTCGATCTCTGGGAGCCCGCCGCTGCGCGGATGCCCGCCTTCGGCGCCAAGAGCTGGTCGCTGACGCGCTCCACCGACGACCCGCTCGCCTTCCGCCAGTCCTCGCTCTGGGAGAACCGCGCCGACTTCGAGCGCTACTGGTTCTCGGAGGAGATCGAGGCTGCCCGTGCCGCGGTCATCGACCTCTACGACATCCCCCTGCTGCCGACCTGGCACACGCTGCTCGCCGCCGAGTAGCGCCTTCAGCCTCGCGGCTCGCCTACCCACCACCTGAACGTTGCCGGGGTCGAGTCGAAGCTCCCATCCGGGGCGATGGCCAGGACCTTGAAAGAGTGCCACCCGGGCTGCAGGCGCCGGTAGAGCCACGGGGACGTGCAGGCCCGGAAGGGACGGTCGTCGAGCTTGCAGCGGAAGCGCGCGTCGGGGTCGCTGGCTGAGAAGGTGAACCTCGCTGCGGAGCGGAAGCCGCGGCGCTTCGGGTGCTTGCCGACGGTCGTCTGCGGTGCGCCAGAGAGCTTCGCGGGCAGGGGCGGTCCGGCCGTCTCGGTCGACGCTCCGACTCCCGCTTCGTAGTCGCCTTCTTCTCCCGGTTCTTCTTCTTCGCCTGGTGGTTCTTCTTCGCTCGGCTCGCCGGGAAGGTAGGTGGCGACGTACTGGGTCACCGACTCGTCGACTTCAATCGCGTGCACGCGGGCCCCGCCATCGGACCAGCCCTGCCAGGCGTAGCTTTCACCGCTGAATTCCGCCCCCGCGGGGGCCGAGAGCGTGATGTGCGAGCCGTCGATCGCGGTCATCTCGAACGGGCCAGGCTGGGTGAGGAGCCCGGCCGTGAGCGTGACCCCGGCGGGATCGGAGGCGATCTCCAGCTCGACCGGGCGCGGGTAGAGGGAGATCGTCTCCGTCGCTGAGAGCCCACGCGAGTCGCGAGCGGTGAGGGTCAGGTCGATGTATGCCGGATAGTCGTGGTCGGGGGCGATCAGCGTGCCCGAGCCGACCGCAGGGAATGCCTGCAGCGGATGGGCGTGGCAGGCGGAGGGGCAGTGATAGAGGCGGGTACTCCAGTCGAGGCTGGTGCCGGCGAGATTGCCGTCCTGCGCGTCGCTGGCGCTCCCCTCGAACTCGATCGGCTGACCTACGCCCCAGGCCAGGCTCGCGCCCGGCTCAGTGATCTCGGGGTTGGGCGGCGTATCCCCGGGATAGACCGTCACTCGCGCGGTGCTCGTCGCCCCTTTTCCGTCGCGCACGCGTACCGCGACAGTGTGGTTCTGCGTGTCAGAGAATTTACGGCTTTTGGTACCGGTCCCGGTCGGGGATTCGTAGCTGCCGTCGCCTTGGAGGTCCCATTCATAGCTGAGCCCTTCGCCGTCGGGATCGCTCGACCCGGTCGCGTCGAACTGCGCTGTCAACGGGCTGGCGCCCCACTGCGGGCTCGCGGTCAGATGGGCGACGGGAGGCTGGTTACCGGAGGAATAGGAGATCCGGTGGATCGAGCCGGGGCCGTAGCCGTCGCCGAAGAGACTGACGTAATAGAGGCTGCCGTCTGGTCCCACCTCGATGTCGACGCCCGGGTAGAGGCCCGCATCGCTCAGAAACGGGACGGCAGTCGAGGGGTCCGGCCTGCCGTCCTCGCCGGCGAACATCACGTAGATGCAGCCGCGCACGGAGTCGGCGAAGAAGAGTGCACCCTCGTAGGAGTGGGGGAAGGCGTTGCCCTCGTAGAAGTCCGAGCCGGAGATCGCCGAGCCGTTGTAGCTCGGGCACGGGTCTTCGGGGGTGACGCCGTCGGCGTGGTCATAGGAGAAGAACGGCTCCGAGGCCGAGCCCGGCTCGTCGTAGAGGCTCTCGCAGACGTTCAGCCCGATGCCCGAGAAGCTCGGGTTGGGGTCGTCCCCCTCGTAGCAGGGCCAGCCCGAGTTATAGGCCTGGCTCGGCGCCGTGGAGAAGCGGTCCACCTCCTCGTACGTCGCGTAGCCGACGTTGTTGACGTAGACCTCGTCGGTCTCGGGGTTGATCGCGAAGCGGAACGGGTTGCGGTAACCGTAGGCGATGATCCGGCGAGCGTTGAGATCGCCGCTGGAGCCCATCGGGTTGCCGGGGAAGGCGGCGCCGGTAGCCGGATCGATGCGGATCACGGACCCGTCGAGGCTGGTCGGGTCCACGCCCAGGGCCGATTCCGGCGTGCGGACGTCCAGCGAGCGCAGCGCGCCGCCTTCGGCGGTTGGGGGCGAGAGCGCTTGCCCGACGCTGCCGGGCGGATCGCCGCACTGGTTCTTCTGCGGCCATCCGTACTGGCCATAGTCCGGCGAGAGGAAGCTGGCCCCGTCCCCACCGCTGGCGAAGAGAGCGCCTTCGGGCCCGAACTCGAGGTCGCCGACCGAGTGCGAGGAGGTCTGCTGGCACCAATCTTCGACCAGGACTTTTTCCCCGCCGGCCTGATTGCCCGCGGCGGTCAGTCGGGTGAGGCGGCCGCTCACGGGGCAGGCATCGACGTCGGCGTTGCCCGGTTTCGGGCAGGGATCGCCCGTGTAGGAGGGCGGCTGCCCCCAGCGCGGGTAGGCGCCGGGCGCGTCTTCGCCGATCACGTGGTCGAAGGTGTAGAGCGCGTAGACGTAGGGATTCGCCGGGAACCCCGGATCGAGGACGAGACCGAGCATGCCGCGATCGCCGGTGTCATAGACCTGCGCGCGCAGGTCGGCGAAGGTACTCAGGGCTCGGGTCGTCGAGGTTGTCGTAGACGAGGATCTTCCCCGCCTTCTCCGCCACGAAGACGCGGCCGTCCGGGGAGAAGCGAACCGCGGTCGGTTCCTGCAGGCCGGTGAAGACCGTCGTCTCAGAGAAGCCGCTCGGCAGCTCCGCGCCGAGCGCGGGCGCGGGCGCGACGATCAGCAGCAGGCACGCCGACCCGATCAATGCCGCCAGCCGGGCGGCGACGGGGGTGCTCCTCATGCGCGCTCTAGCGGCGCCATCGTCAGGCCGGCCGCCTCGAGTTGCTGCCAGTAGTGCTCGGCGGGCTCGCGCGGGCCTGACCAGACGATCGCCTGGCCACTGTTGTGGATGCTCTCGGCGAGCTGGTGCCCGCGATCGAGGCTCACGCCTGGCAGCACCCGTGCGAGCGTCTCGGCCACGTGGTCGAAGGTGTTGTGGTTGTCGTTGCGGACGATCACGCGCCAGTCTCCGCCCAGGTCGGAGCCCGGGCCGCCGCTGCGCGGCCGCTCAACGGTGGTCGTCGACATCGACCGCATTATGCGGAAAGTCCCTCGACCGCGGTTAAAAACATCCGGCCAGAATGGCTTTTGCCACCCAAAAGTCACTTAACTACTCAAGTTAGTTATGCCGTAGACTTCCGCTTGACTTTGCCAACCGCCTGGGAGGTTCAGACGATGCCACCGCGCCCAGTTTCGATCGACCCGCGCCTGGCGAAGGCCCTGTCCAACTCGCTGCGGGTGCAGGCCCTGAATCTGATCGCGGAAGGGGTCGCCAGCCCCAAGCTGATCGCCGACAGCCTGGGCCTTGACGTTCGCAACGTCGCCTACCACGTGCGCGTGCTCAAACAGCTCGGCTGCGTCGAGCTGGTCGAGACCCACCAGCGTCGCGGCGCGGTCGAACACGTGTATCGGCTGACCGACCGAGCTCTGAGGAAAGACTAGTAGGGGCTGGGCACGCGAACGACGACGTCGTCGAAGCTTGCCTGCGCCCCCTTCGCCACCTTCGCCGAGCCGACCGAGAATCCCGAGGCGCGGCCAGCGAGGTCTCCGGCGGCCGCGTCGGTGACGTCGGCGATCAGCTTCCCAGCGACGAAGGCAAGGACCCGGCAGTGCCCTCTCTCCGGACCCTCGGTGACGTTGAAGGCGCGAAGCCGCAGCACGTTCGCTTTGTCGGCGCCCACGATGCCGGCGACGTCCTTCTCGATGGCGAGGTACTCGATGCTGCCGTCGGCCAGGATCTTGCGCAGCTGGGCCTTACGCTGGAGCGGGTAGACCGCCAGCTGGTAGCGGGCACCGCCACCGGAGCGCAGGTCGAGCGCCAGGTAGGAGGAGCGCTGCAGCGCCATCGGCGTCCCGCTAAGCAGGCGCGCGGTGGCGGCGATCTCGAGGTCGCGGCCGACTACCGGGGTTCGGTAAGAGCACTCCTTGGTGCGCTTGCCGACCGTGACCCGCAGCGCCCGGCTCGAGCCGCCGCGGCCACAGCTTTCGCCTGAGAGCTTGGTGATCTGGCCCCGCTGACCTGTCGACTCCATGCTGTTGCGGTAGACGCCGATCAGCGCCGCGCTGGCGCCGGGCGCGGCCAGCAGAGCCGCGAGCAGAGCGGCGATCGCGGCTGTTCGCAGCGGTCTCACGATCTCGCAGCCTAAACACAGGCACGGGGGAAAGATGCGGCCCGGGAAGCCATGAACGGCGGATTTCGAGCAGACACACATAAGATTTGAAGGTGATGAGCGAGCACCGTCTTGCCGAGCGCGACCGTCCGTGGGTGATGCGGACCTACGCCGGGCACTCCGACGCCCGGCGCTCCAACGAGCTCTACCGCCGCAACCTCGCAAAGGGCCAGACCGGGCTTTCGGTCGCCTTCGACCTGCCCACGCAGACCGGCTACGACCCCGACCACGTCCTCGCCCGCGGCGAGGTCGGCAAGGTCGGCGTCTCGATCGCCCACAAGGGCGACATGCACCAGCTGCTCGACGGCATCCCCCTCGACGAGATGAACACCTCGATGACGATCAACGCGACGGCGGCTTGGCTGCTCGGCCTCTACGTCACCGTCGCCGAGGAGAACGGGGTCGAGCGCGGGGCGCTCAATGGGACGACTCAGAACGACATCATCAAGGAGTACCTCTCGCGCGGCACCTACGCCTTCCCGCCCGGGCCCTCGATGCGGCTGATCGCCGACATGGTCGCCTTCACGGTGAACGAGGTGCCGAGCTGGAACCCGACCAACATCTGCAGCTACCACCTGCAGGAGGCGGGTGCCACGCCGGTGCAGGAGATCGCTTACGCCCTCTCGACCGGGATCGCCGTCCTCGACGAGGTGAAGACCCGCGGCCAGGTTGCCGAATCCGACTTCCCCAAGGTCTTCGGCCGCATCTCCTTCTTCGTCAACGCGGGGATCCGGCTGATCGAGGAGATCGCCAAGCTGCGCGCGATGGGCCGGCTCTGGAACGAGATCGGCCGCGAGCGCTACGGCGTCACCGACGAGAAAATGCTGCGCTTCCGCTACGGCGTCCAGGTCAACTCGCTCGGCCTGACCGAGGCGCAGCCGGAGAACAACATCCAGCGCATCGTGCTCGAGGCGCTCGCGGTGACGCTCAGCCGCGACGCCCGCGCCCGCGCGATCCAGCTCCCGGCCTGGAACGAGGCGATGGGTCTCCCCCGCCCCTGGGACCAGCAGTGGAGCCTGCGCATCCAGCAGGTCCTCGCCAACGAGACCGACCTGCTCGAGTACCCGGATATCTTCGAGGGCTCGGCGGTGATGGACGGCCTGGTCGAGGAGCTGACCGAGGGCGCGCGTGCCGAGATGGCGGTGGTCGAGGAGCACGGGGGCGCGGTCGCCGCGGTGCCCTACATGAAGGCGCGCCTGGTCGAGTCGCACCGCGAGCGCGTGGCGCGGATCGAGAGCGGCGAGCAGAAGGTCGTCGGCCAGAACAGCTTCACCGAGACCGAGGACTCGCCGCTGACGGCCGGTGCCGACGGCGGCATCCTCTCCCCGGATCCCGAGGTCGAGCGCGAACGCGTCGAGGCGCTGGAGCGCTGGAAGGCCGAGCGCGACGAGGGCGCGGTGCGCTCGGCGCTCGATGAGCTGGCGCGGGTCGCCGGCGCGGAGAGCGAGAACATCATGCCGGCGACGATCGCCGCCGCCAAGGCCGGCGCGACGACCGGCGAGTGGTCGGGGGTCCTGCGCGAGGCGTTCGGGGCCTACCGGGCGCCAACCGGCGTCGACGGCGCCGCCCCACCCGCCGATCGCGACCAGCTGGCCCAGATCCGCGAGCGGGTCGACGAGGTCTCCGAGCGGCTCGGCCACCGGATCAAGATCCTCGTCGGCAAGCCGGGGCTCGACGGGCACTCCAACGGCTCCGAGCAGATCGCGCTGCGCGCCCGCGACACCGGCATGGAGGTGATCTACCAGGGCATCCGCCTCACCCCGGAGGAGATCGCCGAGTCGGCGCTGCAGGAGGACGTCGACGTCGTCGGCCTCTCGATCCTCTCCGGCTCCCACCTCGAGCTGATCCCCGAGGTGGTGCGCAGGCTGCGCGAGGGGGAGGTCGAGGTGCCGGTGGTCGTCGGCGGCATCATTCCGGTCGCCGACGCCGAGCGGCTCCGCGCGGCGGGGGTCGAGGGCGTCTACACGCCCAAGGACTTCGACATCAACAAGATCATGGGCGAGATCGTCGACCTCGTCGCCAAGCGCTCCGGCACTCCGGCGCCGGCCTAAAACGCCGCGGCGCCGAGCCTGAGCGCGCAACATCACGCTCCGACTTTCGCGATCAGCTATAGCGCCAAAACAGCCGACCAGCGACAATGGGCGCATGAGTGAGTTCAACGGGGACCGCTCGGCCTGGCTGCGCTGCTACCGCTGCTGGTCCCAGAACCTCGAGATCCAGATCCACTACGACGCGATCCGCCGCGTCGACCCGAACACCGGCGTCCTCGCCGAAGGCGTCGACGAGGTGCAAGAGGCCCTGGTCCAGTGCATGGACTGCATGCATGACCAGCCCCACCTCGCCTTCCAAGACAACGCAGTGGTCCCGGTCGAGGACCGCTGGGAGCGGATGGTCGCCGGCACGCCGTGGGTCGCCTCCTGCACAGTCCGCGTCGACCAGGACCGGGTCGAGACCTGCTCCGGCCCGGAAGCCACCGAGTTCCTCACCTACGGCGCCTTCGGCGACGCCGGCGTGCGCGAGTTCTTCACCCACGTCCGCTTCCACAAGCACGACGAGGAGCAGATCGTCGTCCACATGCTCGTAGAGCTCTACGCCCGCTCCGCCGAAGAGGCAAGCGACGTCCTAGAGGCAGCCGCCCAGGGCCCCCTCGAGATCACTTCCCTAGCCGAGGAGTCCCGCCCCCCCGCCCACGCCAGCGACGAGGCCCACTAACCCTCCCGAACCCCGGACTCAGCCCCGCCCAGCGAACTGCATCAACTTCTCGATCTCCCGGGTAGAGAAGTTGATGCAGTTCGCTGTTGGAGGGAGCGACGGACGAGATTCAGAGTGGGTTCTGGGTCCCAGGCGAGCATGCGACCGGTGGCACGGTGGACTTCGTAGCCTGCCGCCGTCAGAGCGATAGTGCGCTCGTGATCGCTCTCGAAGGCCGAGCGGTCGCGGTGATATCCATAGCTATCGGTTTCCACGACAACCCGCTGGATGGGCCATAGGAAGTCCACGAGGTAATCCTCGGCGAAAACGTCACGTGAGGTAGGGGCAAGCCGAACTCTCGGCAGAGCGCCAGGAAGTCGATCTCCAGTGGCGATTTGGTGTCTACAGCACGGGGATCGACTTCCATCGCAACCCGCCGAAGACGACCGATGTCCTTCTTGCCTCGTCCGCGGGCAACGAGACGCTGCAATGCCTCCCATTGCACACGTCCACTTCGATCTGCCGCTACCAGCGCTCGCTCCAACTGCCTTGCATCCAAACGCCCCGCCATGTCGAGCAAGGTGCGCTCGATCGTAGTGACCGGAATTCCCTGCTCTTCGACGACGTGAGCACGGGGAAGATTTCGGGTCTGGTGCAACCGGATTCCTGGCCGATGCTGACGGGGGCCTCCTGCATGGCGCAACACCTCAACCGGTCCACGCGAACCGCGCATGTCCCACAGCTCTAGGGCACTTCCGTGCGAGAGCACTGCACCTGGTCCGGATGCGAGAACCGCCGCCATCCACTGCCCCCTCCGACTGATACGCCGGTGACCCACCGCAAAGACCCCTTGGAAGAGAGGGACCAGGAATCCAGCCTCCGCGCGGACCTGATTCAACCTCTCCCCTGCGCCGAGCTCGAGGATCTGCCGCCGAGCGATAACGCCATGCTGACGTTCGGCCAACTCCCTGATCGCCTGCGTTGCCGCCCGATCCCTCACTGTCGTCCCCGGTGCACCCGAACTGCATCAACTTCTCTACCTGCCAGATCGAGAAGTTGATGCAGTTCGGGGTGCGGAGCGCGGGCCATGACGAGACCATGGCGCGGACGGACGCGCGGGTGGTGCGGCGAGGGTGCCGGCTCTGTGACCGAATTCGCGCGGAAGCGCGAATCGGCGGGAGCTCAGGGCTCCGGCTACTCGACGTCGGCTTCGGGCTTGGGGGGCTCGCCGGGGTTCTTGCGGGGGACGAGGACTAGGCGCTTGAACTCGGCGACGAGGACGCCGTCCTGGTTGAGGACGCGGGTGTGGACCTTGACCACGCCGCGGTCGGGCTTCGATTTCGAGGGCTTCACCTCGAGCACCTCGGTCTCGCAGAAGAGGGTGTCGCCGTGGAAGACCGGGTTGGGGTGGCTGAGGTCTTCGGTGGCGAGGTTGGCGATCGCCTTGCCGGAGACATCGCTGACAGACATCCCCAGGGCGAGCGAGTAGACGAGCGGGCCGACGACGACGTTGCGCCCCTGCTGGGACCCCTTCGCGTAGACGTCGTTGAGGTGGAGCGGGTGATGGTTCATCGTGATCAGACAGAAGAGGTGGTCATCGGCCTCGGTCACGGTCTTCGCTGGCCAGTGCTTGTATACGGCGCCGACCTCGAACTCCTCGAGGTAGCGGCCATAGCTGTGCGCGCCCGACGCCTCGCGCTCGGCCTGGTCAGTGGTCAGCTCGTACTTCTCGTCGCTCATTCTCGGTTTCGTCTCCTGTTCGGGTGGCGGCGCGGCATCCTATAGACCACGAGGTTGGGCGCGCCTATCGCGGGGCTAGACTCCCGCGCGATGAAGATTGGGATCGTTGGCCTTGGCTACGTCGGCCTGCCGCTGGCTGTGGCCTTCGCCGAAAGCGGGCACGACATCGTCGCCCTCGACGCGGACGCCGGCAAGGTCGCGAGCCTGGCCGAAGGTCGCAGCTACGTCGAGGACATTCCGGACTCTGCCCTTGCCTCGCTCGCCGAGCGCCTGCATCCGACCTCGCGCCACGCCGATCTGACCTCCTGCGAGGCGATCGTCATCTGCGTGCCGACGCCGCTGACCGGCTCGCGCGAGCCCGACCTCAGCTATCTCGTGGACGCCGGAACGGCGATCGCGGGCGTGCTGCAACCGGGGCAGCTCGTCGTGCTCGAGTCGACCACGTACCCCGGCACCACCCGCGAGCGGCTAGCGCCGCTGCTCGAGGAGTCCGGCCTCGCCGCGGGCACCGACTTCCACCTCGCCTTCTCCCCCGAGCGGATCGATCCCGGCCGCACCGACTACACCGTGCGCACCACCCCAAAGCTGGTCGGTGGCGTCACCGCTGCATGCGCGGAGCGGGCGCGCGACCTCTATGGGTTGATCTGCGAGGAGATCGTCGTTCTCTCCAGCCCCGAGACGGCCGAGCTCGCGAAGCTCCTGGAGAACATCTTCCGCTCCGTCAACATCGCCTTCGTCAACGAGCTCGCCCAGCTCTGCGACCGGCTCGGGATCGACGTCTGGGAGGTGATCGACGCCGCCGCGACCAAGCCCTTCGGCTTCATGCGCTTCGACCCCGGCCCGGGCATGGGCGGCCACTGCCTGCCGATCGACCCCTTCTACCTCGCCTTCAAGGCCCGCGAGCACGACTTCTACCCTGAGTTCATCGAGCTCGCAGGGAAGATGAACCAGAAGCAGCCGGCCTTCTGCGCCGAGCGGATCGAGCGGGCGCTGAACGACGCCGGCAAGCCGGTCAAGGGCTCGCGGATCCTGCTGCTCGGCGTCAGCTACAAGGGCGGGGTCGGCGACACCCGCGAGTCGCCGGCGCTGAAGATCGCCGCGCTGCTGCGCGAGATCGGCGGCGAGGTCAGCTACCACGATCCCCACGTACCGGAGCTGCCGCAGCTCGGCCTCAGCTCAGTTGACCTCGACGTGGGTCTCCTCGGCGCCGACGCCGTCGCGATCGTCACCGCCCACCCGAGCCTCGACTATGGGGAGATCGCTTCCAAGGCGGCGCTCCTGGTCGACTTCCGCGGCGTCACCCGCGGCATCGAGGCGGAGAACCTGATCCGCCTCTAGCCCGCCGCCCGGCCGCCGCCGGGCTCAGTGAGCTTTCTTCAGCCGGGAGCGTTCCTCCTGGCGCTCGACCACCTGGCCGATCAGCTTCTTCACGTTGGAGTCCCCGGTGGCCTTGATGTGGCCGGTCTCATACGCCTTGCGGTAGCTCTTCATCGTGCCGCGCTCGGCCAGCTCGTTGAACTGCGGGCGGTCGATCTGCGACCAGCACGCGCTCGTCCTGGGCGAGTTCCTTGCTGATCTTCGGGCCTGGGACCTCGACCCGGTAGAGCTGGATGTCGTGCTTTGCCTTCAGTTCCAAGCCGAAGACCAGTTTCAGTTTCTGCAGGGCCGGGACCTCGGCCTGAAAGCGCGTCACCGCCGTCTCGATCAGAGCCTTGGTATCGGCCATCGCGGGGCCGATGCTAGCCGAGAGGGCCCGCTCCCTACCCTTGCGCGTGTGGGTGAGCACGCAAGCTGGGAGCTCGAGGAAGGCGAGGAGATCGCTCCGGGGAGGATCGTGCTCAAGGCGCTCGGGGGCGGCAATCGCTACGAGGTCTGCCTGGTCTGGGACGAGGCGCTGTTCTCCCTCGGCGTGGCGAAGCTCCTGCGGCCCGACCAGGCCGAGGACGAGAAGGCGCTGCGCGACCTCAGCCGGGAGGTCGAGGCGCTCGAGTCGCTGGCACACCCGACACTGGTGCGGAGCTTCGACGCGGTCCTCGACGGCCCGCCGTACCCGCACGTCCTGATCGAGCACCTCGAGGGCCCCTCGCTGCGACGCCTGATCAGCCGCGACGGGGCGCTCCCGCTCGCAGCAGCTCCTGCCGCTCGCCGCCCACGTCGCCGGCGCCCTCCAGTACATGGCGCAGGCCGGCTACGTCCACCTCGACGTCAAGCCCGACAACATCGTCATGGGCCTGCCGCCGCGCCTGATCGACCTCAGCATCGCCCGCACGCTCGAGCGCGCCGCGAGGACTCGCGGCCCGACTCGGCACCGACGCCTACATGGCACCGGAGCAGTGCCTCGAGGATCCGCCGGGGCGCGGCGATCGGCCCGCCGGCCGACGCCTGGGGACTGGGAGCGACGCTCTTCCACGCGGTCTCCGGCGAGAAGCCGTTCCGCACCGGGGAAGGAGAGGCTGGCACAGCGCGCTTCCCGCAGCTGAGCGAACCCCCGCGCGAGCTGCCAGCCGGGACACCCGCCCCCCTGCGCGAGCTGATCGTCGAGCTGCTCGACCCCGATCCGCTCCGCCGGCCCAGCTGCGGCGAGACAGTCGAGCGGCTCGAGCCGCTGATCGCCGAGCAACCAAGCCGGATCAGGCTGACCCGCCGGGGAGCGCTCGGAATCTGATCGCGTGATCTTGGCCGCCGGATCGGGTTACGGCCAGTAGCACCGGGTAGCCGAACCACATGCCAAGAGGAGGAACAGCCATGTACGCGCAACCCACAGCGACAGAAAGAGCGGTCCCGCCTGCGGCGCGCGTCCTCAGCAACCTGCAGGCCGATGATGCCCTGCTTGCCGGAGACGCATCGGCGCTGCGCAGGTCTGGAGCGCTCTTTCTGGCGCTCCTCGTGCTGGGCGCGGTGCCGCTCTTCTATGCCGCCAGCGCCGCTGGGCTGATCGGCGACCTGCCGGCAGCGGTCGCCAAGAGCGGCAGCGGCCACAGCGGCGGGGACGACGATGACGGCAGCGGCCCGGGTCCGGTGGGGACGACGATGACGACGACACCCGCACGCGGGGCTCGCACGGCACCGATGACACCAGCGCCAACGGGCACTCGACCCGGGGGACCACGAACGACGATGACACCCGCACGCACCGGGGCACGAACGACACCAGCGCCAACGGGCACTCGACGCGGGGTACCACCGACGACAACGACACGCGAACCGGCACCGGGAACAACACCGGCACGCGCACGCGCACGGGCGGGCGCTGAGCTGGGAGGGATGTGTTGCGGTGAGGCCGCCCACCGGCGGCCTCACCACTAGATCTTGTGCCGCTGCAGGAGCTTCTTGCCGATCACCATGCGCTGGATCTCGGAGGTGCCCTCGCCGATCAGGAGCAGCGGCGCGTCGCGGTAGAGGCGCTCGATCTCGTACTCCTTCGAGTAGCCGTAGCCGCCGTGGATGCGGAAGCACTCCTCGACGCACTCCTTGCCGGTCTCCGAGGCGAGCAGCTTCGCCATGCCGGCCTCGAGGTCGGAGCGCTCGCCGGCGTCCTTCATCCGCGCCGCCTTGCGGGTGAGGAGGCGGGCCGCCTCGACCTTGGTCGCCATGTCGGCGAGCTTGAACTGGATCGCCTGGTGCTGGGCGATCGGCTTGCCGAAGGTCTTGCGCTCCTGGCTGTAGCGCAGCGCCAGCTCCAGCGCCCGCTGGGCGATGCCGACGCCGCGGGCGGCGACGTTGACCCGGCCGACCTCGAGCGCGTCCATCATCTGGACGAAGCCCTCGCCGACCCCAGCATCCTCGCCGCCGAGCACGCGCTCGGGCGGGCAGCGGTAGCCGTCGTAGACGAGCTCGGTCGACTCGACGCCCTTGTAGCCCATCTTCTTGATCTTGGGCGGGACCGTCAGGCCGGCGAAGTCGCCCTCGTTGAGTTCCGCCCAGGGCTCCTTCTCGGTGATGAAGCAGGTCATGCCCTTGTAGGGAGGATCCGCCTTCGGGTCGGTCTTCATCAGGACGAAGACGACGCTGGAGCCGAGGCCGTTGGTGACCCACATCTTCTGACCGTTCAGCTCCCAGTTGCCGTCGTCGCCCTTCTTGGCGGTGGCCTTGATGCCCTGGACGTCGGAGCCGACCTCGGGCTCGGAGAGCGAGAAGGCGGCGCGGATCTCACCCGTCGCCATCTTCGGCAGGAAGTAGTCCTTCTGCTCGTCGGTGCCGAACTTCATCAGCAGGTAGGAGCCGATGAAGTGGGTGTTGACGACGCCGGAGATCGAGATCCAGCCGCGCGAGAGCTCTTCGACGATCATCGCGTAGGTGCGTGAGGTCGAGCCCCATCCCGCCGTACTCCTCGGGAATCGTCACCCCGAACAGGCCGAGCTCCTTCATCTGCTCGACGATCGGCTCCGGGAAGGAGTCCTCGTGGTCGTAGTGCTCGGCGTTGGGGATGATCTGCTCGTCGACGAACTGACGGACCATCTCGACGATCGCCTGCTGCTCGTCGGTCAGTTCGCGGTATGCGGCGGTCTCTACGGCCATGGCTCCTAACTTTGGTCGGGGGAGTCGAAGGCGGAAGGATATCGGCGCTGCTTTCTCCGCATGTTGCGGTAGACGCGGCGCTGTCGCGGTTGACGACCGACCGGGGGGCTTTCATACATTCGTCCAGGGGGTTGGACGGAGATGCTCCAGGCGTCGCGATCTGACGAGAGAGAGGCGGTGGCACCCATGCTCGCACGCCTGCTCGCCGCCACGGCGGCCGTGTTCGTCGTGCTCTGCCCGAGCGCGCTCGCAGCCGGGATCCAGGCCAAGCACGCCGCCGCACCGCCATCCAACCCGGTCGCGCGATCGTCAGCCTCGCTGATCGCCCCACCCGCCGCCTGCCCGCGCCAGGCGGAGCTGACCGCCGCCCCCGCGGCCCAGGAGCAGGCGATGCGCTGCATGACCGAGTTCGCTCGAGACCGCGCCGGGCTGAGCGAGCTTGCCGACTCACCCGAGCTTGATCTCTCAGCCCGCGAAAAGGGCGCGGACGTGCTGCGCTGCGACAGCTTCAGCCACTCCGCCTGCGACCGGGACTTCACCTTCTGGATGCGTGAAGCCGGCTACATCTCGAAGTCCTGCTGGCACACGGGTGAGAACCTCGCCTGGGGGACCGGCGCCTACGGCACGGTCCGCTCCATCTTCATCGCCTGGATGCGCTCGCCCGGCCATCGCCAGAACATCCTCGGCGACTACGAGGACCTGGGCCTCAGCCAGCAGGTGGGCGAGCTCGGCGGCCGTGCCGGTGCCAGCGTCTGGACCGCGCACTTCGGCTCGCGTTGTGACGGCGCCCCCGGGGCCTAAGCCCGCCGCACCCTCCGGAGGCGCAGCTACGCTTCGGCGCCTCAGCGTGACCCGATCGGTTCCCCGGTCAGGAGGAAGGCGAGGATGCAAGAGCCCAAGTCCGGCAAGCCCACCTTGAGAAGATCCCATGCCGAACTTGCCCTTGCCGCGATGGGGCTGGCAGCGGTGGTGGTGATCCTCATCCTGCTGCTGAACGGGGGCGACTCGGATGAGAGCTCGGATTCGGCGAAGGCCTCAAACGGAGCCGAGATCGTCAGCGTCGATGAGTTGCAGGAAGAGACCGGCCAAGGGGCAACACCGGTCTACTGGGCTGGCGAGCGCGCCGGCACTGAGTTGGAGCTGAGCCAGCCGAGCCCGGATCGCACCTACGTGCGCTATCTGACCGGTGGCGCCGAGGCCGGCGATCGCAGGCCCGCCTTCCTCACGGTCAGCACTTACGAGCAACCCGAAGCGGTGACGGCGCTGCGACGTCAGGCCAGGGAACCCGGGGGGATCGTCGGCCAGGCGCCCGGCAACGCGACCGTCTACTTCAACCAGGACACCCCGCAGAGCGTCTATCTCGCCTACCCCGGCGTTCCGGTCCAGATCGAGGTCTACGACCCGAATCCCAGACGCGCGCTGCAGCTGGTCAACTCCGGCCAGATCGTCGCGATCGGCTGAAACGGTCCAGGGCCGAAACGCCGTCGCCCACCCCGAGGGGTGGGCGACGGAGAGTCAGCTATGTCCGGCTCGAGCTAGGGCTGTAGATCGAGGCGGAAGAACATCGAGGCCCCGTTGGGGCCGGTGCTCTCGGTCGCCAGGACCGAGATCGCATCCCCCGCCGAGAACGTCTGTGAATTGACTTTGTCTTCGCAGCTGGTGGCGCTGTCCGCAACGGTGCAGGTGATACCGGTGTTCACGGGACCTGCCGCACCTGCCGGGTCCCTGCGGACAGTGAAGACATAGCTGTCGCCACCGCCGGGGGAACTCGTCAGGAAGATCCTGAGATTGCTGATTTTCCCGCCCGAGGGCAGGACTTCCTGGATCGTCGTCTCGGTGCTCACGCCCAGGTCAATCGAGGACCCAAAGAACCGATTGCCCATGCTGTTGGCAACGCTTGAGCTGTTGCCGCCACCGCGGAGTTCGCGCGCAGCGGGCAAACCAGCCGGACCCTGGTCACCGGTCGGGCCTTTGTCACCCGTGGGACCTTTGTCACCCGTGGGACCTTTGTCGCCGGTCGGGCCTTTGTCACCCGTCGGGCCTTTCTCGCCCACCGGACCCTGGTCGCCAGTCGGACCTTTCTCGCCCAGGGGACCCTGGTCGCCGGTCGGACCTTTCTCGCCCACCGGGCCTTGCGGACCAATCGGGCCCTGGGGACCGACTGGACCCTCATCGCCCTGCGGGCCTTTCTCACCCACGGCGCCTTGCTCACCCTGCGGGCCTTTGTCGCCCACTGGGCCCTGAGGACCAATTGGACCCTGAGGACCAACGGGACCCTCCTCGCCCTGCGGGCCTTTGTCGCCCGTGGGGCCTTGCTCGCCGGCAGCACCCTGCGGGCCTTTATCGCCAACAGGACCCTGCTCGCCGTTCGGGCCTTTCTCGCCTACTGGGCCTTGCTCGCCCTGGGGGCCTTTCTCACCCGTGGGGCCTTGCTCGCCGGCAGCACCCTGCGGGCCTTTGTCGCCTACTGGGCCTTGCTCGCCGTTCGGGCCTTTCTCACCCTGGGGGCCTTTCTCCCCGGGTCGCCCTGCGGGCCTTGCTCACCCACGGCGCCTTGCTCACCCTGCGGGCCTTTGTCGCCCACTGGGCCCTGAGGACCAACGGGACCCTCCTCGCCCTGGGGGCCTTGCTCACCCGTCGGGCCCTGCTCGCCGGCAGCACCCTGCGGGCCTTTATCGCCTACTGGGCCTTGCTCGCCGTTCGGGCCTTTCTCACCCTGGGGGCCTTTCTCCCCCGGGTCGCCCTGTGGGCCTTTGTCGCCCTGAGGTCCTTGCTCACCCTGCGGGCCTTTGTCGCCAGCCGGGCCTTGGGGTCCCACGGGACCCTCCTCGCCCTGCGGGCCTTTGTCGCCCGTGGGGCCTTGCTCGCCGGCAGCACCCTGCGGGCCTTTATCGCCAACAGGACCCTGCTCGCCGTTCGGGCCTTTCTCACCTACGGGGCCTTGCTCACCCGTCGGGCCCTGCTCGCCGGCAGCACCCTGGGGGCCTTTGTCGCCTACTGGGCCTTGCTCGCCGTTCGGGCCTTTCTCACCCTGGGGGCCTTTCTCCCCCGGGTCGCCCTGTGGGCCTTTGTCGCCCTGAGGTCCTTGCTCACCCTGCGGGCCTTTGTCGCCAGCCGGGCCTTGGGGTCCCACGGGACCCTCCTCGCCCTGCGGGCCTTTATCGCCCGTGGGGCCTTGCTCGCCGGCAGCACCCTGCGGGCCTTTATCGCCAACAGGACCCTGCTCGCCGTTCGGGCCTTTCTCACCTACTGGGCCTTGCTCGCCGTTCGGGCCTTTCTCACCCTGGGGGCCTTTCTCCCCCGGGTCGCCCTGTGGGCCTTTGTCGCCCTGAGGTCCTTGCTCACCCTGCGGGCCTTTGTCGCCAGCCGGGCCTTGGGGTCCCACGGGACCCTCCTCGCCCTGCGGGCCTTTATCGCCCGTGGGGCCTTGCTCGCCGGCAGCACCCTGCGGGCCTTTATCGCCAACAGGACCCTGCTCGCCGTTCGGGCCTTTCTCACCCACCGGGCCTTGCTCACCCGTCGGGCCCTGCTCGCCGGCGGCGCCCTGGGGGCCTTTCTCGCCTACTGGGCCTTGCTCGCCGTTCGGGCCTTTCTCACCCTGGGGGCCTTTCTCCCCCGGGTCGCCCTGCGGGCCTTTGTCGCCCGTGGGGCCCTGCTCGCCGGCAGCACCCTGGGGGCCTTTGTCGCCAACAGGACCCTGCTCGCCGTTCGGGCCTTTCTCACCCTGAGGTCCTTTGTCACCGGTTGGGCCTTTCTCGCCGACTGGACCCTGGGAGCCAACGACACCCGGATCACCCTGCGGACCCTTGTCGCCTGTGACTCCCTTGTCGCCAGTGAGGCCCTTGTCACCGGTCGGGCCCTTGTCGCCGACGGGGCCTTGGGGGCCCTGATCACCAATCGGACCCTGGTCACCGTCCGGGCCCTTATCGCCACGGGGGCCCTGCGGACCGACCGGGCCAACTGGGCCGGGTTCGCCGCTGGTGGCTTCGACGCCCAGCACGCCCTGCTGCCCTGAGTTGCTCAGGACGAGGAAGAGCTGCTCGCCTTGTTTGCAGTGTTTCGATTTGGTGAAGCGGACACTGCCCTTTTCCGGGCCAGCTCGCTTGACGCAGAGGCTGATCGTTTGCGGCGACTGGGTCTGCGCCGCTTGGGCGGACGCCGAGACAGCCGACAAACCAATGAAAATCAGGCACGCCAAGTAGGCGACTGCTTGATAACGGAAGCGAGACGGTGTGATTGGTTTCGCGGTCATTCCGGTGAATCTCCTTGCTGTTGGCGCCCGACTTGGGTTGGACCACCCCGCCGAGGGGCATCCGTGGCGCATCACCGGACAGAACGAGTCGTCCTAGTACTTCTTTCCGCCCCAAGATCTCTTTCACTCAAACATTTGGCCAAGATCGCCTTTATCGCTAAAGGTCTCTGCCTAAAAGTGAGGTTGAGGGCCAGCCGCCCCAAGGGGAGCACGTGCCTTGAGCAGCATCTCCGCGAGCTCTGCCGCCGGATCGGAATCCACCACGATCGCCCCGCCGGCGCCAATGCTTGCCTCGCCGTTGCCGAGCACGATCGTCCTGATTGCGACCGAGAGGTCGCAGCCGCCGCCCAAGCCCAGGTATCCGATCGCGCCGGAGTAGACCCCCCTGGCCTCCCCCTCCAGCTCGTCGATGATCTCCATGGTGCGGCGCTTCGGGGCGCCTGTCATCGATCCAGGGGGAAAGCAGGAGCGCACGCAATCCGCCGCGCCGACGCTATCGCGCAACCGCCCTCCCATGCTCGAAACCAGGTGGTGAACCGTCTCGTAGCTCTCCACCCGCATCAGGTCGAGAACCTCGACCGTGCCGTAATCGCAGACCGCACCCAGATCGTTGCGCAGCAGATCGACGATCGTGACGTTCTCGGCGCGACACTTAGCGTCGGCGCACAGCGACTGCGCGAGCAATGCGTCCTCACCCGCGCCCGCGCCGCGCGGCGCCGTTCCCTTGATCGGCCGCGCTTCCACCCAGCGCTCGCGGTCAACCGCGAGAAAGCGCTCGGGAGAAGAGCTGAGCACGGCGAGGTCACCGAAGCGCAGGAAGGCGGCGAACGGTGCCGGATTTGCCCGGCGGAGCGAGCGGTACAACTCCAGAGGATCGCCACCCACCTCGCCAACGACCTTGTTGGTCAGGCAGATCTCGTAGCTGTGCCCGGCCGTCAAGTAGCGCTTGCAGGTATCGATGTCCTCGCGATAGCGCCCTGCCGAGCGGCGCAGACGGAGCTCAAGCAACTTCTCGGGCTCGGGCTCGTCGAGCGGCGGCAACCCAGCGAGACGCCGACTGGTCTCCTCGATCCAACGCTCAGCCTCCAGGCGAACTGCATCAACTTCTCTACCTGCCAGATCGAGAAGTTGATGCAGTTCGGAGATTGGGTGAGTGAGGGCGAGGAGGTAGGTGCAACGCTCCTCGTGGTCAAAGACGATGAGGCGGTCGGCGAGGATCAGGGCGGCGTCGGGGGTCGCGGCGCGGTGGGCGGCGCCGCCGTCGCAATCGGCCTTCAGCTCGTATCCCAGGTAGCCAACGAAGCCGCAGTCGAAATCGAAGGGCAGATCGTCGTCCCGCTCTCGCTCGGGGGGAATCGCGCGCGCGAGCAGGTCGAAGATCGATTCGTCACGGTGCGCAATCCCACCGTGGCCTTCCACCTTCACCCGACCGGCATCGACGTCATAGGTGAACAAGACGCCAAGCGGCCCCTCGCTGTCACCCATGAACGAGAAGCGGCCGCGCTCGCCGATCGCACTGCTGTCCAACCAAAAGGCGCTCCGGCTGCTCCCATATATATGGACGAAGGCGCGCTCGGCGTCCGGCAGCATCTCGAGCCGACGCACCAGCAGCGGTGAGCCCGAGACCACCGCTGCGACATCGGTTTGGCTCACGGCCGCCATCGCGTGCAAGATATCCCGGCATGCGCGGGCCTCCCCATGCCGATCCCAGCAAGGGCGTCTTCGAGACGATGCTCGTGCTCGGCGGCAAGCCGGTGGAGCTGGCGGCGCACCTGGCGCGGCTCAGCGCGAGCCTGGCGGAGCTCTTCGGAGCCGACCTGCCGAGCGGGGCGCGGGAGGACATCCTTCGCCGCGCCCGCGGAGTCAGCCACGGGAAACTGCGAGTCACCGTCGCGCCTGATGACGCCGGGCGGATGGCGACGGAGATCGTCACCGCCGACGTAGAGCCGAGCCGGGTCTTCCCGCGCGAGCCGGGCGTGGCCCTCCGCAGCTTCGTCGCCGAGGGAGGGCTCGGTGCCCACAAGTGGGCAGACCGCAGCCTGCTCGCCAAAGCCAAGGCCGGGGCGCGACCCGACGAGCTGGCGCTGCTGGTCGACGGCGACGGCGCCGCCCTGGAGACGGCGCGCGGCAGCGTCTTTCAGGTCAAGGCCGGCCGCCTGCTGACCCCGCCAACCGACGGGCGCATCCTGCCCAGCATCGCCCGCTCGCAGGCGCTCGAGATCGCCCGCGCCGAGGGAATCGAGGCAACCGAGGAGCCGATTGCGCTCGACGATCTCCGCCGTGGCAGCGTCTTCCTCGCCGGCTCGGTTCGCGGCATCGAGCCAGTCGCCTCGCTGGACGGGGTCGACCTAGCGCCGCCGGGCGAGATCAGCTCTCGGATCGCGGCCGGTCTGCGACGTCGCTGGCTTCGGGTTCCGCAAGCGGAACCCGTTGCAGTTGTCGTAGCCGGGCGACGAGCCGGTCGGCGCGCTCGCTGAAGTCGCGCATGCTCTCACTGTCACTCGCGGACGCCCGCGCCGGCGCGGGCGGGGCGGGCGGAGCGACCATCAGCGCGACCCGGTCCTGCGCGTCGAGGGCCGCCGCGCTGGCGCGCTCGGCGAGCTCCGCCGCGCGGCGCGCCTGCTCGGCGGCGTCGATGGCCGCGGCGCCCACGCTGATCACGGCCGCCTCGGAGGCACGAGCCGTTACCAGCGCCTCCTCGACTCTTCGCTCGAGCTCGCCGATCAGAGGCGGTCGCGAGTGCCCGGGAACCAGCCAGTCCTGAGTCGTGTCGTCTGCAACCCGCTCCATCCCTCCAAGGTACGTCGGCCGACGCCGATCTCCTCCGCTCAGCGGCAAGCGCCTTTGAATAGATTTCGCTCCCTTACAGCGAACCGAACGACGCGAGGAGCAGCTTGAGAAACCCCAGAGACTTCTTCCAACCGCAGGCGATCGGCGCCCCCGAGCCGCTGCGCGAGATCCCCGTCAAGCCCTCGCGGATGATCCACTTCCTCGACTTCTCCAACGAGAAGATGGTCGCCAAGGCTGCCGACATCGCGACCAAGACCGACATCCTGCTCGGCAACCTCGAGGACGCGATCCCGGTCGACCGCAAGGAGGCAGCGCGGCAGGGCTTGATCCAAGCCGCCAAGGAGTCCGACTTCGGCCAGACCGCGCTCTGGACCCGCGTCAACTCGCTGGAGAGCCCCTGGGTCCTCGATGACCTGACCACGCTCGTCACCGAGATCGGCGACAAGCTCGAGGTCGTGATGGTGCCCAAGGTCGAGGGGGCATGGGACATCCACTACGTCGACCGGCTGCTCGCCCAGCTCGAGGCGAAGGCCGAGCTCGAGCGGCCGATCCTGATCCACGCGATTCTCGAGACCGCGCAGGGCGTGGTCAACCTCGAGAAGATCGCGGCCGCCAGCCCGCGCATGCAGGGGATGAGCTTCGGGCCCGCGGACCTCGCCGCCTCGCGGCGGATGAAGACGACCCGCGTCGGCGGCGGCCACCCCGGCTACCGGGTGATGGGGGACCCCGCCGACCCCGAGAACCCCGAGGCCGACCGCGTCAGCGCCCAGCAGGACCTCTGGCACTACTCGATCGCCCGCATGGTCGACGCCTGCGCGGCCACCGGCATCCTCCCCTTCTACGGGCCCTTCGGCGACATCAAGGACACGGCGGGCTGCGAGACACAGTTCCGCGCGGCCTTCCTGATGGGTTGCGTCGGCGCCTGGTCACTGCATCCGGTGCAGATCGACATCGCCAAGAAGGTCTTCAGCCCGCCACCGGAGGAGGTCAGGTTCGCCAAGAAGGTGCTGGAGGCGATCCCCGACGGCCGCGGTGTCCACATGATCGACGGCAAGATGCAGGACGACGCAACCTGGAAGCAGTGCAAGGTGATGGTGGAGTTGGCCGAGATGCTCGCCGCGAAGGATCCGGAGCTCGCCGAGACATACGGCTTTTAGCGTTGTTTTGGCTACACGGCGCCAAGAATTCGCGCCGAGTATGAACTTCGAATAGTTCGCTCTAGCCATACCTAGAAATCCTCCATGCAGCTTCGGGGACGCGCTAACGTGATCGGAAGCCGTTGCCGATATGGGGGAGGTGAAGCGGCTCCGCCCAGGTTTAGGCGGATTCATCAAATTCGACCAATAAGGCGACAACTCCCCCAATGCACAGCTCTACGGATGTCCCCCTCGATCACGGCTTTCCGGCTCCCGTACGGCGAACCGAAGCACTCGTTCAGGATCGCCCAACCCTCGGCACGATGCCACGGGCGCGGCGCGGAATCGGCTGGTGGCTGCTTCCAGCCGTCGACCTCATCTCTTCCTCAGTCGCGCTGACCGCGGTCGCGCTGGCCAGCGGCGCCGGCGTCTTTCCGGCACTGCCGCTCTCGCCCCTGCTCCTGGTCGTCGTCTACGGCGTGCTCGGCGTCTACGGCTCCCAGCCGAATCGAGGTGCCTTCAACGACGGCATTGCCTGGTCGGTGATGCGACTCCTGGTCGCCGCTCTCTTCTCCTGGTCCGCCTCGCTGTTGATCGGTCTCGACGGCGGCGCCCAGCTGATGCTCTGGGTCGGGTTCGTGGCCCTCGATGCCATCGGCCGGGGCTTCAGCACCCCACTCGTCCAGCGCCTCGATCGCGCCGAGCGCTGGGTCTTGGTCGGCGATGAGACAACGGCGGAGCGCCTCAAGTCATACGAGCCCCTGCGCGAGTACGCGTCCATCGTCGCGACCGTGCCTCCCGACGAAGACGACTCACAAGCCGCTGGCCGTGTCGCCGCCCTGGAAATCGTCGACCGCTACCACGCCGACCGCGTCGTGATCGCCACCCGCCACGCCGACGACGAGGGGCTGCTCGACCTCGTCCGCGCCTTCAAGTCGATCGGCGTCCCGGTCAGCCTGCTGCCGCGGCCGCTCGACTTGCTCGAGGCCCCGTCGGCGACGCCGAGCAAGGTCGGCGGCGTGCCGCTGATCGACGTCGAGGCGCTGGCTGCGCGCGACTCGGTTCCCTACCAGGGCCCCGACCGGCGCCGTAACCGCAAGACGATGGTGAGCATCGTCGTCCCTGCGATGAACGAGGCGCAGAACATCGGCCACGTCCTCGCTCAGCTCCCCGCCGACCTGCACGAGGTGATCCTCGTCGACGGCAACTCCCAGGACGAAACGATCGAGGCGGCCAGGCGGGCCTACCCGTCGATCCGCGTCCTCACTCAAAGCGGCCGCGGCAAGGGCGACGCCTTTCGCACCGGCTTCGCCGCCGTCACCGGCAACCTCGTCGTCATGCTCGACGCCGACGGCTCAGCCGACCCGGCCGAGATCCCGCGCTTCGTCGCGGCGCTCGAGGCCGGTGCCGACTTCGCCAAGGGCTCGCGCTTCCTCGAAGGCGGCGGCAGCGCCGACATCACCAGGGTGCGCAGCCTCGGCAACGCCTGCCTCAGCGGTACCGCCAACATCCTGCACGGGACTCATTTCACCGACCTCTGCTACGGCTACAACGCCTTCTGGGCGCGCTGCCTGCCGTTCATCTCGCTCGACGTCCCCGGCTTCGAGGTCGAGACGCTGATCAACCTGCGGATCGCCGGCGCCGGGATGAAGATCACCGAGGTGCCGAGCTACGAGCAGAACCGGATCTCGGGGCAGAGCAACCTGAAGACCTTCCGCGACGGCTTCCGCGTCCTTGGCACGATCATCGGCGAGGCTCGGCGTCGCCGGACCATTGGCGGCGAGCGGCCCAGGGTCGCCGAGACGCGCGAGGCGAAAGCCCCAGTCACGGCCTGACGGCCACCCGCCGGCCCCGCCAACGAGCGGCTCCGGAACGCTCCGTAGGATCAATGCGTGACTGAGCTTGCGACCCGGGCTGAGGCAGCCCCCGCGACAAGCCAGCCGAGCGCCGCTTCGGACCACCTGGCCCCGATCGCCCTCGCCACGGGGGTCGGCGTCCTGCTCTGCGCGGTCGCCAACGCCCTCTCACGGGCGACCGAGGGCTATCCGATGGTCCTCTACTGGCTCGGCGTCCTGCTCATCACCGGGCCGATCCTCTACCGGCTTACGTCGCGTGACGCGTCGACGGCCGAGCGGCTGGCGCTCGTCCTCCTGCTCGGCCTCTCCTTGTACGGAGTGAAGCTGGCCCGCGACGCGCCCCTCTTCACCTTCTCCGACGAGTTCCCGCACGCCTTCAACGCCGCCCAGATCACCGCCACCCACCATCTCTTCGAGGCCAACTCGATCCTCAAAGTCACGCCTTATTACCCCGGGCTTGAAGGCGCCACCTCGTCCCTGACGCAGATCACCGGCATCTCCACCTACGCCGCGGGCGCCATCGTCGTCGGCATCGCCCGCCTGACGCTCGTCGGCGCGCTGTTCCTGCTCTTCCTCCGCGTCAGCGGCTCGGGCCGCACCGCCGGGCTCGCCGCCGGGATCTACGCCTGCAGCTTCAACTTCCTCTTCTGGGTCGCCCAGTACTCCTACGAGTCGCTGGCGCTGCCGTTGCTGCTGCTGATCATGATGGCCCTGGCCGAGCGAGAAGCTGACCGGCGCGAGGCCGTGCGCGCCTGGAGCGTGGCGATCGTGCTCGCGACGCTCGCGGTGCTGGTGACGCACCACCTCACCTCGTATGCCCTGGTTGCGTTCCTCGCCGCCCTCGCGATCGCCTACTGGTACGTGAACCGAAGCTGGTCGCTGCCGAACCCCTGGCGGCTCGGCGTGCTCGCCGCGGTCCTCGCGCTGGCCTGGCTGCTGATCGTCGCCAGCTCGACGATCGGCTACCTCTCCCCGGTGCTCAGCGGCGCCGTCGAGTCGATCGTGGACACGTTCTCCGGGGAGGCGCCGCCGCGCGAGCTGTTCGGGAAAGCCGACGCCGCCGTCGGCGACACGCCGCTGGTGGCGCGCGGGCTGGCCGTGCTGGCGATCGCGATCATGCTCGCGGGGCTGCCGTTCGGCCTCAGGGAAGTCTGGCGCCGGTTCCACCGTCAGCCCTTCGCCATCGTCTTCCTCCTCTCCGCACTTGCCTTCTTCGCCACCCTCGCCCTGCGTCTCGCGCCACCCGCCTGGGAGACCGGCAACCGGGCGAGCGAGTACCTCTTCATCGGCCTCGCCTTCGTGCTCGCCTACGCCGGCCTCGAGCTGCTGCGCCGCTGGCCCCGGCGGCAGCGGCTCCTGCGCGCCTCGCTGGCCGGAACGGTCTCGCTCGTCCTGATCGGCAACGCGATCTCCGGCTGGCCGTGGGACTCGCAGCTCGCACGGCCGCTGAAGGCCTCCGCCTCCGGAGAGACGATCGTCTCTCCCCCACTCGCAATGGCGGAATGGGCCAAGCACGACGTCACCAAGGGGCGCTTCGCCGCGCCAACCGCCGATGCCAATCTGCTGCTGGTGCCCGGCGAGAAGACGGTGCTGACCGGGCCGCGCCCCAACATCGTCGACATCCTCGAAGACCCCGACCTCGGCAACTGGCAGCTACCGCTACTGCGCCGCCACAAGCTCCGCTACGTGGTCAGCGACCTGCGGACGGCCTCCGCCGACGGGCTGCGCGGCTACTACTTCTCCTCGCCCGGCTTCGAGGAAGGGCGCCTGCCGCGAGGGGTGACCACCAAGTTCAACCGGGTCCCCGGCGTCGCGCGGATCTACGCGAACGGCCCGATCACGGTCTTCGACCTGAAGGGCGAACGATGAAGGGCCACCGTGACCTGCGCCAGGCCGCCGCGCTGGCCCTGCTCTGCGCGCTGATCGCATCGCTCGTGCCCATCGAGGCGCTCAGCCTGCTCTTCCTGCTGCCGCTTGCCTTCTTCCTGCCCGGCTACGCGCTCACGGCGGCGATCTTCGCCCGCCAGCCGCTCGAACGGCCACGGCTGCTGGTGCTCAGCACCGGCCTCAGCCTCTCCGTCCTGGCCCTGGGTGCGGTCGTCCTCAACTACGTGCCGGGCGGCATCGGGCCCGTCTCCTGGCCACTGCTGCTGGTCCTCGTCGTCCTCGGCGGCTGGCAGCGCCGCGGCGCTGCGCAGACCGGACGACAAGCGCCAGGCGGAGCCCTGGCCGCGCCCCCGCCTCAGCACCGTCACGGCAGCCCTCTTCCTCGGCGCGCTGCTCAGCGCCACGGCGGCGATCGCCCTCACCTTCACGACGACAGCGGCGAAGGACGCCAACGGGTACACGGAGATGTGGCTGCTTCCGCCCGCTCCGCGCGACGAGGCGAGCGGGGGGGCGCGGGTGGGCGTAACCAGCCAGGAGCAGAAGGCGACCTCCTACCGACTGCGGGTCAGGGTTGGCGAGCGCGAGGAAGAGCTCGTGCGCCGGTTCTCGCTCGAGCCGGGCCAGACGCATGTGCTCGAGCTCGGCCCCGAGCCCACTGCGTCCGGCGAGGGGGTCACACCGGTGGCCGCGACGCTCTTCCGCGAGAGCAGGCCGGCCGATCCGTACCGGCGCGTCTCCGGCTGGCTGGCCACCCCGGAGGCATCACGATGAGGGACGGCGGCGCCGGCCCTTCGGTGGGCATCGTGATCAACAACCACAACTACGGCCGCTTCCTCCCCGACGCGATCGAGAGCGCCCTCGCGCAGACCCGCGCCGACGTCGCGGTGACCGTCGTCGACGACGGCTCGACCGATGACTCGCGCCGGGTCATGCGCGACTACGAGGAGGACGTCACGGTCGTCCTCAAGGAGAACGGCGGCCAGGCGTCGGCGCTCAACGCCGGCATGGAGCGCTGCGAGAGCGACGTGGTGCTGTTCCTCGACGCCGACGACACCCTTCGCCCCCAGGCCGCCGCGCGGGTCGCGGCCGCCTTCGCCGCCGACCCCAAGCTGGCCAAGGTGCAGTTCCGGATGGAGGTGATCGACGCCGAGGGGCGGCCGACCGGGGTGCTGAAGCCACCCGTGCACCTGCCGATGCCGCGCGGGGACCTCCGCCAGGCGGAGCTCGCCTTCCCCTTCGACCTCGCCTGGCTGCCCACCAGCGCCAATGCCTTCCGGGCCGAGGCGCTGCGCGAGATCCTGCCCATACCCGAGGCGGCCTTCCCGGTCTGCGGCGCGGACTGGTACGTGATCCACCTGATGACGCTGCTCGGCACGGTCGAGTCGCTCGAGGAGGCCTGCGGCTGCTACCGGGTCCACGGCGCCAACAACTACGAGCAGGAGACGGCGAGCTTGGACCTCGCCCACGTGCGTCAGACGATCGGCTTTGCGCGGACGACCTCCGGGGCGCTGCTCGACCTCGCCCGCGAGCTCGAGCTGCCGCGTCCCGAGCGCATCCTCTCGCTCGCTGACCTCGGCAACCGGATCGTCTCGCTGCGGCTCGCGCCCGAGCTGCACCCGATCGCGACCGATCGCCGTGCTGGCCTCCTGGCCGACGCCGTTCGGGCGGTGCGGCGGCGGTCCAACGTCTCCGCCCCGATGAGGCTCG
Organism: uncultured Solirubrobacterales bacterium; assembly: GCA_963843495.1. Classification (GTDB taxonomy): domain Bacteria; phylum Actinomycetota; class Thermoleophilia; order Solirubrobacterales; family 70-9; genus VRUE01. The sequence continues at coordinate 80,614 of CAWJJX010000003.1, forward strand.
TCTTCGTCGCCTGGTTCGCCGCCCTGGCCGTGGCGCCCAGGCCCCTCGCCCGGCGCCTCGCGCTGCTCTTCTTCTTTCCGGAGCGTCGCGCCTCGCTCAACGAGATGCTCGGGCGACTGCAGCGCGACCGCGAGGCGCCGGCTCTCTCCGCGTGAGATGCGCATCCTGCTCGTCACATCGATGGTCCCCGACCTCGACGGGGTCGGCGCGATCCCAAAGCTGCTGCACGCCCAGCTGACCGGCCTGAAGGAGCGCCACGACGTCACCCTGGTGGCGCCCGTCGGCGAAGACCCGGGGCAAGCCGAGGCGGCCGAGCGCCTTGCCGCCTCCGGTCTCGACGCGCACTTCGTCGACAGGCGGCGCTCGCGCTCGGCGTCGCGCCGCTGGCGGGTACGCGCCGAGCTTGCAGCTACCTGGCTCGCGAGGGACTGGCCGTGGCGCGTCGTCTGCGGGGTCGGCGGCGTGCAAGCCTCAATCGATCGCCTGCTGGAGACGAGATCATTCGAGGTGGTCGCCGTAGAGGACAACCCGATGGCGGTGCTGAGCTTTCCGGACGGCCTGCCGACCGTTCTCACCGAGCACGAGGCGATCCGCGCCCCGGCGAGCGAATGGCGGGCAACGCGCGCCTCGGAGCGACCCCTGGCGGCACTGCGGGCGCGCGACTGGCGGCGCTGGGACTCGTTCCTGCCCACGGCCTGGCGGCGATTCGACCTGCTCCAGGTCTTCAGCGAGGGCGACGCACGAGCGGTCGAGGAGCGCGCCGCCGACCTGGCCGGGCGCGTTCGCGTCAACCCATACGGGATCGTGCTCCCGCCGGCATCGGACCCGCGCGAGGAGGGGGCGGGCACGATCCTCTTCAGCGGCACCTTCTCCCATCTGCCCAACCGCGACGCGGCGCTCTGGCTGGCGGAGGAGATCATGCCCCGGATAGCGGCCGCCGCCCCGCAGGCGCGCCTGCGAATCGTCGGCAGCTCGCCCCCGCGCGAGGTGCTCGAGCTCGCCGGCCCCCGGGTCGAGGTGATCGCCGATGCCCCCAGCGTCGCGCCGCACCTCGCCGAGGCCGCCGTGGTGATCGCCCCGGTCCGCGGCGGCGGAGGCATGAGGATGAAGGTGCTGGAGCCGATGGCGATGGGCAAGGCGGTGGTCACGACCAACCTCGGCGCGGAAGGCTTCACCGGCTTTGGCGAGGAGGCCCCGCTCGAGATCGCGGACTCGGCCGAGGAAATCGCCGCGGTGACCGCGCGCCTGCTCTCCGACGAGGGCGCCCGCCGCACGCTCGGCCGGCGTGCACGGCAGTTCGCGCAGGCGCACCACAGCCCCGAGGCCTGGGGCGACCGGCTCGAGAGAATCTACGAGGAGGCCCGTGCGCTCGCGGCTCCGGGGGCACGAGGCTGACCATGACCCGCGAGCAACCCCGCGAGCTCAGCGTCGTCATCGCCACCCACGACCGTAGAGAGCTGCTGCGCCGCTGCCTGGAGGCGCTCACGCGCCAGACCCAGGACCCTTCGACCTTCGAGGTGATCGTCGCCGTCGATGGATCGAGCGACGGCAGCGCCGAGATGGTGGAGGCGCTGCGAACGCCCTACCGCCTGCGCCTGCTGAAGCTGGAGAAGCAAGGGCATGCGGTCGCGCAGAACGCGGCGCTGGCGCTCGCTGCGGCGCCGATCTGCCTCCTTCTCGACGACGACGTGATCGCCTCGCCGGAGCTGGTCTCCGCGCACATCGAGGGCCACCGGCGGAAGCCGGGCTCGATCGGGATCGGCGCCCTGACGCAGGAACCGGTCGCGGCCAACGACTGGTACGCACACGCCTTCGCCCGCGGCTGGTCCGAGCACTACGAGGCGCTGGCCAAGCGCGAGCCGCACTGGTCGGACTGCTACGGAGCCAATCTCTCCTTCCCACGTCAGGCCATCGAAGCGATCGGCGGCATCTCCACCGACATTCCCTCGGCAAAAGACTTCGACCTCGCCCTGCGCCTCAGCGCCGCTGGTTGCGAGCCGGCCTACTTCCCACGCGCCCACGGCGTCCACGACGACCAGAAGCGCCACGACCGCATGCTCGTCGACGCTCAGCGGGCCGGCGCAATGCACGTCGAGCTCAGCCGCAGGTTCCCCAACGCCGCCCCCGAGCTGCTCGATTGGAGGGCGGACGCCGGGGCGCGGGAGCTGGCGCTGCGGCGAGCGATGATCGCCGCGCATCTGTCCCCATCGCCGCTAGCGTGGTTGGGCCGGTTCGTCCCGGGCGACGGCCGTAAGATGATTTGGCTGCACTTCACGCGACGACTGGCCTTCTGGCGCGGGGTCCGGCAACGGGTCACCCGGCACGCCTGGGTGCTCGTCGTCCACGGGGAGGTCGCCGAGGCGATCACGGAGAGACTGCTGATATGAGCGAGCAGGGTCGGATTGAGCTGAGCGTCCTGATCGCCAGCCACAACCGCAAGGAGCTACTGCGCCGCTGCGTCGACTCGCTCGCGGCGCAGACCCAGCCAGCCAGCTTCGAGGTGATCGTCGCCGACGACGGTTCCGACGATGGCACCGCCGAGATGGTCGAAGGGCTCCGGATGCCGTACAGGCTGCGAGCGCTGCGGCTGGAGAAGGGCGGCAAGTCGGCCGCGCTCAACGCGGCAATCGACGCCGCCGCGGGGGACGTCTGCGTCTTCCTCGACGACGACGTGATCGCCTCGCCCGAGCTCGTCGCCGCCTATCTGAAAGCGCATCGCGACGAAACGCTGCTGGGCGTGGGCGCGATCGTCCAACGCCCTCCGGACGCACGCGACTGGTACGCCCACGCCTTCGCGAAAGCCTGGGGGGAGCACAGCGAGGAGCTCGCCGGCCGGCCCGCTCGCTGGACCGATTGCTACGGAGCCAACTTCTCAGCCCCCCGTTCGGTCCTGCGCGAGATCGGCGGCTTCACCGTGGGGCTCCAGATCGCCGAGGACTTCGACATCGCGCTGCGGCTCTGCCGGGCGGGATGCGTGCCGACATACGTTCCCCAGGCCGAGGTGGTTCACGACGACCAGAAGCGGTGCGGCCGGATGCTGGCGGACGCTCGCGGGCAGGGAATCGTCCACGTGGAGCTGGCCGAGCGATTCCCCGAGACGAGGGCCGACCTGCTCGATTGGCACAGCGGCGCCGGTTCTGTCGAGCTGGCCGTCCGTCGTCTCTGCGTCGGCTTGCACGTCCCTCCTGCGGCACTGGCTTGGCTGGGACGCTTCGTTCCCGGCGAGGGGCGCAAGATGATCTGGCTCCACTTCGTCAGGCGGGTCGCGTTCTGGGGTGGAGTGCGACAGAGAGTCGGGAGGACGGACTGGACGCGTCTCACCGCCACCGCCATCGCCTCTCCGCTTGCCCTCACCTTTGCCGAGGTCGTCGCGATGGCGCCCGTATGAACCCAGCGGGAGAGGTGCGGCTGAGCGTCCTGATCGCCAGCCACGACCGCAAGGAGCTGCTGCGCCGCTGCCTGGAGGCTCTCGCCAGCCAAACGCAGGACACCGCAACCTTCGAGGTGATCGTCGCGCTCGACGGTTCGAGCGACGGCAGCGCCGAGATGGCCGAAGCGCTCGACGCTCCGTTCGCGCTGCGAGTCCTGCGCCTGGAGAAGGGGGGCAAGTCAGCGGCGGCAAACGCCGCGCTGGAGGCGGCCGAGGGCGCCGTCTGCGTCTTCCTCGACGACGACGTAATCGCCGCTCCCGCCCTCGTCGCCGAGCACCTCGCCGCCCACGAAGCGGAACCGAGGACGATCGGCATCGGTGCCCTCACCCAGGAGCCGATCGCCGCTCGCGACTGGTTCGCCCACGCCTTCGCCGCAGACTGGGACGAGCGCTACCGCAAGCTGGAGGCGAAGGAGATCGACTGGACCGACTGCTACGGCGGCAACCTCTCGGCGCCTCGCGAGGCGCTGGTCGAGGTCGGCGGCTACGCCACCGGGCTCGCCGCCGTCGAGGACCTCGACCTCGGCTTCCGGCTCGAATCCACCGGCTGCGTCACCCGCTACCTGCCTCGCGCCCACGCGGTCCACGACGACCAGAAGGGCCGGCGGCGGATCATCGCCGACACCGAGCGCTTCGGCTCTTTCTGCGCCACTTACGCCGACCGTCACCCCCCCACGCGCTCGAGGCTGCTCGGCTGGTTCCTCGACTCGACGCTACGCGAAATCGCCCTGCGCCGGGCCCTGCTCGCGCTCCGCACACCCCCCTCGTTGCTCGCGTCCGCCGGCCGCCTGATACCGGGCGAGGGACGGCGGCAGGTCTGGTTCGGCTTCGTCTCCCGCTACACGTTCTGGCTCGGCGTGCGGCGCGGGATGGATCGCGACCGCTGGCGGCGCACCACGGGTGGCATCCCGGTCCTGATGTACCACGGCTTCACCGACAGCGGCGAGCGGGATCGCTACCTCCAGCCCGAGCGCTCCTTCCGTCGCCAGATGAGGCTGCTCAGGCTGCTGCGCTACGAGGTCATCCCATTCGAAGAGCTGGCGACCGCGCTGCGCGAGGGCGCGCCCCTGCCGCGGAGGGCGGCCGTGATCACCATCGACGACGGCTATCGCGACAACCTCGAGATCGCCCACCCGATCCTCCGCCGCCGCGGCTTCGCGGCGACGATCTTCCTCGTCAGCGACCGTCTCGGCCGCGAAAGCGACTGGAGCAAGCGGGGCGCCTCCGCGAGGAGACCGCTACTCACCCTGGAGCAGGTGAAAAAGATGCGAGCCGAGGGCACCCGCTTCGGCGCCCACACGCGGACACACTGTCGCCTGCCCGAGGCCGAGAACGGGGCGATCGCCGAGGAGGTCGGTGGCTCGCGTCAGGAGCTGGAGCGACTGCTCGGCGAGAGCATCGACACCTTCGCCTATCCATACGGAGGGATCGACGAGCGCGCCGTGGCCGCCGTCGAGGACGCGGGATTCGTCGCCGCCTGCAGCGTCGTTCCGCAGCTCGCCAACGTCGGCAGCGACCCGCTGCAGATCCCGCGGATCGAGGTGGGCGGCTCCGATTCGACGCTCCGCTTTCTGCGTAAGCTGTGGCTGGGCGGCGGTTGAGCGCTCGATTTTCGGCCCGAGCCACCGCTACTACCGGTGACCGGGGAGCGTTTTACCAAGCAGAAATGCCAACCCGCCCGATCCATCTCCGCGTCCCGCTCGCGATCCTCGCGCTCCTCGGCGCGCTGCTGATCGCGGCACCCAGCGTGGCGGCCAAGCCCTGGATCGGCGTGCAGGGGAACCAGCTGGTCGATCGCGCCGGCAACCCGGTGCGGCTGCTCGGCGTCAACCGATCCGGCACCGAGTACCAGTGCGTGCACGGTCATGGGTTCTTCGAGGGCCCCGACGACGCCGCCTCGATCGCGGCGATGGCCCGCTGGAACATCAACGTCGTCAGGGTGCCGCTGAACGAGAGCTGCTGGCTGGGGATCAACTTTGTCGAGCCGAGGCTGGGCGGCACCAACTACCGAGCCGCGATCCGCGCTTACGTCGAGCGGCTGGAGGCGGCGGGGCTCTACGTGATCCTCGATCTGCACTGGGCCTCCCCCCGCAACTACCCGTCCGAGGGGATCATCCCGATGCCCGACGCCGAACACTCACCTGACTTTTGGCGCAGCGTCGCCACCGAATACCGCGACGACCGCAGCGTGATCTTCGACCTCTACAACGAGCCCCGCCCCGGGGTGCCGTGGTCGTGCTGGGAGGCGGGCTGCGAGATCGAGGACCACTGGGTCGGCTTCTACCAGGCGACCGGGATGCGCCAGCTGGTTGAAGCGGTGCGCGCGACCGGCGCCGAACAGCCGCTGATGCTCGGCGGGATCGATTGGGCGCGCAACCTCAGCGGCTGGCTCGCGCACGTGCCGGACGACCCCCTCGACGCCCTCGTCGCCTCCAACCACACCTACAACTTCTCCATCTGCCGTGGCCGCTGTCGCGCCACCCTGTCTCGGATCGCTCAGGAGTACCCCGTGGTGACCGGCGAGCTCGGTGAGGGCGACTGCAAGCACGGCTACATCGACGGCTACATGCGCTGGGCCGACCGCGAAGGAATCTCCTACCTCGGCTGGGCCTGGACCACGGGCAACGGCTGGACCTGCCGCGGCGGCCCCAGCCTGATCAAGGACTACTCGGGCAAGCCGACTAACTTCGGCCGCGGCTTCCGCGATCACCTGCGGGAACTGGCACGCGAACCGCCGCCGGTGACGGCGGCGCCACCCGTGAACTAGCTGTAGTTCCTAACAACGTTGTTCATCCGGGCCTCCTTGAAGGCTGGGGGTGTCGAAGCCACCACCCAACAAGGAGGACACCGGATGAAGATCCACGCTAACCCTCGCACCTGCCCGAACAGCCGCAGGCTGCTGGTTAGGAGGGTCGAAGAGGAGGGCTGGTCGCTGATGGTGGCGGCCGAGGCCGCCGGCATCAGCGAGCGGAGCGCCCGCAAGTGGCTTGGCCGCTGGCGCGCCGAGGGAGAGGCCGGCCTGCTCGATCGCTCCTCGGCGCCCAGGCGAATTCCCCATCGCACTGACGATGCGACCGTGGAGGCGATCGGCGCCCTGCGCCGCTTGCGGATGACCGCGACCGAGATCGCTGAGACCCTTGGTCTGGCGCTATCGACGGTCTCGCTCTGGTTGAAGAAGATCGGGCTGGGCAAGCGCAGTCGCCTCCAGCCCCCGGAGCCACCCAACCGCTACGAGCGCTCACGGCCTGGAGAGCTGATCCACGTCGACGTCAAGAAGCTGGGGCGCTTCGGGGTAGCCGGCAAACGGGCGATCGGCAATCGCAGCTCCAGCCGGGGCTACGGCTGGGAGTGCTGCCACGTCTGCGTCGATGACGCCACCCGTCTCGCCTACGTCGAGGTGCTGCCCGACGAACGCGGAGAGACCTCCTCCGCGTTTCTGCGGCGCGCCGTGGCCTGGTTTGCCGAGCGCGGCGTGAAGGTCGAGCGGGTGATGACCGACAACGGCTCGCCCTACGTGTCAACCGTTCACGCCGCCACCTGCCGTGAGCTGGGGATCCGCCACCTGCGCACCCGCCCCTATCGGCCCCAGACCAATGGCAAGGCAGAGCGCTTCATCCAGACGATGCTGCGGGAGTGGGCCTACGGGCGCCTCTACGGAAGCTCCTCAGAGCGACGCGGCCAACTCCCCGGCTGGCTTGATCGCTACAACTACCACCGAAAGCACGGCTCCCTCGGCCATCGCCCGCCAGTTGCTCGTCTCAACGAGCTACTTGGGAACAACCTGGTTGGGAACTACAGCTAGCTAGGCCGGCGGCAAGCGCCAACTGTGGGCAAGGACGATGTCGCCGTCGGCGCCCATCTGCGGCATCGGCCGGCCGTCGAGGACGCCTGGCTCGACGTCGAAGTAGGCCGCCGCCTGAAGGTCGTCCTGGATCTCCTGTTTGCCGCGGAGGACGACGTCGATCCGGTAGCGGCCCGGGATCAGCGGCAGCGAGTTGATCTCGCACTCGATCCGCTTGCCGACCTCGGCGTCCCGCACGTCGCTTGGGTTGGACAGCTCGCTGTCCAGCGTCGTCACCGGATGACCGAGGCTGTTGACGATCGTCAGCTGCACGTCCATCATCGGCAGCAGCTCGGTCACCTCGACGACGATCTTGGCCGTGCGCCCGCCGACGACAACGTCGGCCTCGCCAGACTCGACGTCGTATACGGCCAGGCGCCGCACCTTCGAGTCTTCCCAGCCGTCGCGGTCCTTGCGGGCAAGCAGGTCGTCGCTCGCCGAGCGCTCCATAGCCCGCAGGTAGTGGCTGACGGCTTCACCGACCGGGGCGTCGGCGATCACCCCGCCCAGCTCGAGCAGGATCCCGCGCTGGCAGAGGGCCTGGATCGTCGCCAGGTTGTGGGAGACGAAGATCACCGTGCTGCCGGCGTTGGCGACTTCGGCCATCTTCGCCAGCGACTTGCGCTGGAAGGAGGCGTCGCCGACGGCCAGGACCTCGTCGACGAGCAGGATCTCGGGTTCGAGGTAGGCGGCGACGGCGAAGGCGAGGCGCACGAACATGCCGCTCGAGTAGCGCTTCACCGGGGTGTCGAGGAAGCGGCCGACGTCGGCGAATTCGACGATTTCGTCGAAGCGCGAGCGAATCTCCGCCCGGCGCATGCCGAGGATGGCGCCGTTGAGGAAGACGTTCTCGCGGCCGGTCAGCTCGGGATGGAAGCCGGTGCCGACCTCGAGCAGCGAGCCGACCCGGCCGGTGACGTCGGCCCAACCGCTACTCGGCTCGATGATCCGTGAGAGCACCTTCAGCAGCGTGCTCTTGCCGGCACCGTTGTGGCCGATCAAGCCGATCGCTTCGCCCCGCTCGACCTTGAAGGAGACGTCGCGGAGCGCCTGCAGGTAGTCGACCTCGACTTCGGGCCCCCTGCCGACCAGCCTCTTGGGCACCGCCTTGATGCCGTTGACGAGGCTGTCGCGCAGCGTCCCGTAACCCTGGTGGCCGATGCCGAGCCGGAAGCTCTTGCCGAGCTCGTGAACCTCGATCGCGACGTCGCTCATCAGATTATGTCGGCGAAGCTGCGCTCCACCCGGTCGAAGTAGGCAAGGCCGATCGCCAGCAGCAGCGCCGTGCCCAGAGCGGACATGCCGATCAGGTCCCACGGGGCGTTGCCGGTGTCGAGGACCGCCCAGCGGAAGCCTTCGACCACGCCCGCCATCGGGTTGATCCCGGAGAGGGTGCGCCAGGGCTCGTCGATCGAGCTGGCGGGGTAGACGATCGGCGTGAGGAAGAGCCACATCTGCACGGCGAAGGGAACGACGTAGCGAACGTCGCGATAGCGCACGTTGATCGCCGAGAGCAGGGCGGTGGCGCCGAGCAGCGCGCAAGCTGCCATCGCCACGAGGATGGGCAGGACGAGGATCGCAATTGAGGGAACGATCCCGTAGACGAGCACGATGACGAGCAGGATCGCGATCGAGACGCCGAGATCGATGAAGCCCGCGCCGATCACTCCCATGGGCATGAAGATGCGCGGGAAGTAGATTTTCGAGACCAGCTCTTTGTACATGACGAGGCTTTCCGAGCCCAGCAGAAGGGAGCTGGAGAAGAAGATCCAGGGGACGAGGGCGGCGAGGCTGAAGAGCGCATACGGCACGCCGTCCGAGGAGACGCCGGCGACGCGACCGAAGAAGACGGAGAAGATGGCCATGAAGGCGAGTGGCTGCAGGATCGCCCAGGCGGCGCCGAGTGCAGTCTGCCGGTAGCGCAAGGTGATGTCGCGGACGACGATCTGCAGGGCGAGGTCGCGATAACGCCACAGTTCCCGCGGCGAGAGGACGCGGCTGAAGCCTTTCGTCGGCTGCAGGCGGATCGTCTCCGGTGCGGGGCGGGGTGCGGCCTCCGCTGGCTTGGGAACGGTCGTCTGCGGCATCGTCATCAGGATAGGTTCGCCGCCGCCGGCGGCAGCCCTGGCGACGGGTACTACCGCCCTATCGGCCGGCGCGGTCCCCGCTCTTTAGCCGTGCATCGATGACGTCCCGGTAGGCCTCCTCGAAGCGCGGGACCACCGACTCCGGGCTGAACGCCTCCACAGCCCGCCGCGCCGCCGCCTCGCCCATGCGCTCGCGCATCTCGGCGTCGGCGCTCATCCGCGCCAGTGCTGTTGCGAGGGCGGCCCGGTCCCCGGCCGGCACCATCAGACCGGTCTCGCCGTCGACGACGATGTCCCTCAGCCCACCGATGTCCGAAGCGACGACCGGCTTTCCGGCGGCCGCCGCCTCGAGCGCGACGATGCCGAACGGCTCGGCCCAGATCGAGGGGGCGACGGTGAAGAGCGAGCGCCGCAGTGCCTCGATCGCCAGCGCGTGCGGCAGCGGGCCGGGGGCGATCACGCCCGGGGTATCGTCGAGGTCCTCGATGCTGCGGCGGCCGATCAGGACGAGCGGCGGCGGCGCCTCCAGCGACCCGTACGCGGCGAGCAGGTTGGCCGCTCCCTTGTCCTCGGCTACGTCGCCGAAGTAGAGAACGAAGGGCCCCTCGGGCAGGAAGGCGAGCTGCGCGTCGGCATCAGCTGGAGCCGCCGGCAGCTCGCCGACGAAGTTGGGGACGATCCGGTGCGGGACCCCGGGATCGACCCGGCAGAGCTCCTCAACCGCCGAGCTGACCGAGAGGAACATGTCGACCCGTCGCCGCACCCAGGGGTCGGAGAGTCGCGTGCCGGTCGCGATCATGGCGCCCTTGGCGGCGCCGTAGAACTCGAAGGCGTGGCGCATGCACTTGAGCGGCGCCGGCCCGCTGCAGACCTGCCCCCCGAGGAAAAGCCGCTTGGTCGGGCAGAGGATCCCGTAGTCGTGCAGCGAGAGCACCAGGGGGGCGCTGGCGCCGCGAGCTAGCGGCAGGAAGGAGTTGACCAGCCAGTTGTGCGCGTGCACGACGTCGGGTCGCGCCTCGCGCAGCACCCTCCGCAGCCCCGCCGTCGTCCTCGGGTCGGGCAGTGGCGCCGCGTAGCGCCTCTCCTCCAGCACCGACAGGCCGGGGATGCCGTGCACCGAGCTCTCGAGCAGCTCGACCCGCACGCCGTCGCGCCGCGGCGGCTCTCCCAGCGGCTGGCGCAGGGTGGCGACGGTCACCTCGTGGCCGCGGCCGGCCAGCTGGCCGCTGAGGTCCTCGACCAGCCGCTCCTCTCCCCCGACCACCGGGGAGTAGGTCTGCGCCAGCATCAGGACTCGCATCGCGCGCCATCGTACAGTCGGCCTAAGGCCTCTCCCGCCATCGAATCCCGGCTGTAACCTCACCCGCGTGCCGGGCCCGTCGAACCAGGAAGGCAACCCCAGCCCGCCTTCGATCTCGGTGATCATCACCGCGTTCACCTTCGATCGCCTGCCGTCGATCGAAGAGATCATCGAGTCGCTGCGCAACCAGACGGTCGCCCCGGCCGAGACGCTGCTGGTGATCGACTACGCGCCGGAGCTGGAGGAGGAGTGCCGCCGCCGCTGGCCCGACGTCCGCGTCATCCCCAACCGTCTCGAACGGGGCTCCTGCGGCGGGCGCAACACGGGAGTGGAGGAGAGCGCCGGTGAGATCGTCGCCTTCCTCGACGACGACGCGGTGCCCAACCGCGAGTGGATCGAGCGGCTCGGCGCCGATTTCACCGACCCTCGCGTCGTCGGCGTCGCCGGCGGGGTCAACCCCCGCTGGCTGGCCGAGCGGCCCGCCTGGTTCCCACCTGAGTTCGACTGGGTCGTCGGCTGCATGCACTCGGGCATGCCGAAGGACCGCGAGCCGGTCCGCAACGCGATCGCCGCCAACATGGCGATCCGGCGCGAGGAGATGCTCGCCGTCGGCGGTCTGCGCAAGGAGTTCAGCCGGATCGAGAAGAACGCCGCCGGCGGCGAGGAGACCGACCTCTGCATCCGCCTCACCGCGCGCTGGCCGGACCGGATCATCCTCTTCGACCCCGTGCCAGCGGTCGAACACTTCGTCCCGCCCGAGCGTGGCGAGCTGCGCTACTTCATCACCCGCTGCTTCGCCGAGGGCCGCTCCAAGGCCGCGCTCGCGCGACTGGTGGGGAGCGAGTCCGGCCTTTCCTCGGAGCGCTCATACGTGCGCAGCACGCTGCCGCTGGGAGTCCTGCGCAACCTGGGGAGGGTCTTCAAGGGCGACCTTGCCGGCATCTCGCGGGCGGCGATGATCGTCACCGGGCTGGCGACGACCGTCGCCGGCTACGTGACCGCGCCGCGACTCTCAGACGACGCGAGCGAAGAGCCGGGGACAGGTGAGCAACGTCCCCTGCGCATCCTCACGGTGACCCCACGCAGCCCGCTCGTGCAGGGCGGGGTCGAGCGCCACGTGATGGAAGTCAGCCGCCGCCTCGCCACCGCCGACGCTGAGGTCGAGGTCCTCTGCACCGAGCCGGGTGGGCCACGCCTGCACGAGGAGGAGCGCGACGGCGTCGAGATCCGCGTCCTCCGGGCCTGGCCGGCGAACCGTGACTGGTGCGTCGCGCCGCGGCTCTGGGGCGAGATCGCCCGCGCCAAGCCCGACGTGATCCACGTGCAGAGCTACCACACGGCGGTGGCGCCGCTGGCGATGCTGCGGGCGCTCACGCTACGCGTCCCCTACGTAGTCACCTTCCACGGTGGCGGGCACTCCTCGGGACTGCGCAACCGCCTGCGCCGCTCCCAGCGCCGGCTGATGAGACCGCTTCTGAAGCGGGCGGCACGGCTGATCGCCGTGGCGCGCTTCGAGGTCGAGGAGTACGGCCGCGAGCTGCGCCTGCCTGCCGAGAAGTTCGCCCTGATCCCAAACGGGACGGAGCTCGCCTTCTCGGCCGCGGGCCCTCCCCAGCGCAACGGCCGGCCGACCTTCGCCACGATTGGACGACTCGAGCGCTACAAGGGGCATCACCGGGTTCTCGCCGCGCTGCCTGAGGTGCTGCGCCGGGAACCGAAGGCGCGGCTGCTGATCGTCGGCAGCGGTCCCTTCGAGGCGGACCTCCGCCAGCAGGCGACCGAGCTCGGCCTCGGGGACGCGGTCGAGTTCACCAGCGTTCCCGCGGACCAGCCGGAGGCGATGGCCGAGCTGCTTCGCAGCGTCTCGCTGGTCGTCCTGCTGAGCGAGTTCGAGACCCACCCCCTCGTCGCGCTGGAGGCGGCAGCGGCGGGATGCCGGCTGCTCGTCGCCGACGCGGGAGGCCTCTCCGAGCTTGCCGCGGACGGCTTCGCGCGAGCCGTGCCGCTCGACGAGAGCCCTGCACGGGTGGGAGAGGCAGTGGTCGAGGAGCTGGCGTTGCCACCGCAGGAGAAGCGCCCGCCGCTGAGCTCCTGGGACGAGTGCGCCGAGGAGCTTCTGGCGCTCTACCGCTCGCTGGCCTGAACCCTGGACATAAGTCCAACGGGGGTTGACCCGCTGCAGCGGCGGTGCCTTGGACCGATGAGTGGCGTGCATGAACGCACGTGCTCGGACAAGCCTCCTCGTCCTCACCGGCCTCCTCGCCATGCTGTGTGCGTTCGCGATCGTCCTCGCCGGCACCGCCGCCGCCAGCGCACCGAGCGACGCCTGCTACGGCTCGGCGCGCATCACCGGCAAGCAGACCCAGGTGTGCAGGCGCGCGACGGCATCGCGGACCCTGCGTGGCCACGGTCGCCGCCGCGGCCGCGGCAAGCCTCAGCCCTCCCCCGCACCGGCGCCCCAACCGGCTCCGGCTCCCACCCCGACACCAGCGCCAGCCCCCACCCCCACTCCATCTCCTGCCCCCGCGCCCACCCCGGAACCGGCTCCCGCCCCCGCGCCGGCGCCGGCCCCGGCCCCTTCCTCCGGCCCGATCTACTGGGGCGCCTGGATCGGCAGTCAGTTCACCGGCACCGAAGCCCCCTGGGACATGAACGCGGTCTCCTCCTTCGAGGCGATGACCAAAAAGAGGGTGTCGCTCGTCCAGTTCGCGGCGCCGTTCGCCGACTGCAATCGCTCGCCGTGCTCCTTCTACGGGTTCCCCACCACGCCGATGGAGAACATCCGCAAGCACGGCTCGATCCCCTTCTTCAGCTGGAGCTCTCAATCGACCCCCTCGATGATCAACGAGCCGGACTTCCAGCTCTCCGACGTAATCGCCGGCACTTATGACTCCTACATCCGCAACTTCGCGACCGCCGCGAAGAAATGGGGCCACCCCTTCTTCCTGCGCTTCAACTGGGAGATGAACGGCAACTGGTTCCCGTGGTCGGAGGGCGTCAACGGCAACAAGAGCGGTGAATACGTCACCGCCTGGCGCCACGTGCACGACATCTTCACCTCGGTCGGGGCGACCAACGTCTCCTGGGTCTGGTGCCCGAACATCGACCCGGGCAAAGAATTCCGCGACATCGCCTCGATGTACCCGGGCGACTCCTACGTCGACTGGACCAGCCTCGACGGCTACAACTGGGGCCTGGCTCCCTACCGGCCGGCTGGCTGGAAGACCTTCGACCAGCTCTACAGCAGCACTTATCACCGCATCGTCGACACGATCGCTCCCTCGAAGCCGATGGTGATCGGCGAGGTCGGCTCGACCGAGTACGGCGGCTCCAAGGCGGCCTGGATCAAGGACATGCTCGAAAAGCTGCCGACCAGCTACCCCAAGGTCCGCGGCCTGCTCTGGTTCAACCGCCACGCCGAGGGCGAAGACATGGACTGGTCGATCGAGACCTCGAGCAGCTCGATCGACGCTTTCGCCAGTGGGATCCAGGACCCGGCCTACGCCGGAAACGAGTTCGGCTCGCTGCCCTTTGGGCCGATCGCGCCGGCGAGCTGACCACCTTAATTTTGCTGACGCTCTACTACTCGCTAGTCTGAGGCCGCGGGAGGCCTCCCAGCGAGGGTTTGACTCGTCGCGGAGGGCGTGTATGGAACCGATCAGCTCGGCTACATGGGCGCACAAGCTCCCGTGAAACCATGCTAGCCAGCCTCATCGCAATCCTGAGCACGTTCACGATCGGCACGGTCGGCACTGCTGCCGAGAGCGTCCCGGGTCGCGCCTGCCACAGCCCAGCCAACATCGCCGGCAAGCAGGCGGGCGTCTGCGGGAGGGTGAGAGCGTCGCGGACGCTGCGCGGTCTCGATCGCCATCGGGGTCTTCGCAAGCCCAAGCCTGCGCTGCAGCCCGCTCCGGCTCCCACTCCCGCCCCAGCGCCGGCATCCTCCCCTGCCCCAGCGCCAGCGCGAGCGCCAGCCGCGACGCCGGCCCCAGGTCGCTCCGCAGCCCCGGCAGCGCCTGCCCCATCCCCGTCTCCGACGCCTGCGCCCGCGCCTGCCCCAACCCCGTCTCCGACGCCTGCGCCCGCGCCTGCCCCGACCCCACCTCCAACCCCCGCGCCCGCGCCCGATCCGGTCCCAGCCCCGGAACCGGCTCCCACCCCCACGCCGACACCAGCCCCATCCTCCAACCCGATCTACTGGGGCGCCTGGATCGGCAGCCAGTTCACCGGCACCGAAGCCCCCTGGGACATGAACGCCGTCTCCTCCTTCGAGGAGATGACCGAGAAGGAGGTCTCGCTCGTGCAGTTCGCCGCGCCGTTCGCCGACTGCAATCGCTCGCCGTGCTCCTTCTACGACTTCCCCACCACGGCGATGGAGAACATCCGCAACCACGGGTCGATCCCCTTCTTCAGCTGGAGCTCCCAATCGACGCCCTCCACGCTCAACGAGCCGGACTTCCAGCTCGCTGACGTGATCGCCGGCACCTACGACGAGTTCATCCGCGGCTTCGCCGAAGACGCTCGCGACTGGGGGCATCCCTTCTTCCTGCGCTTCAACTGGGAGATGAACGGCAACTGGTTCCCCTGGTCGGAGGGCGTCAACGGCAACCAGCCCGGCGAGTACGTCACCGCCTGGCGCCACGTGCACGACATCTTCACCTCGATCGGGGCCAACCCCTCCTGGGTTTGGTGCCCCAACATCGATCCGGGCAAAGAATTCACCGACATCGCCTCGATGTACCCGGGCGACGCCTACGTCGACTGGACCTGCCTCGACGGCTACAACTGGGGCCTGGCCCCCTACCGGCCGGCGGGATGGAGGACCTTCGACCAGCTCTACAGCAGCAGCTACCACCAGATCGTCGACACGATCGCCCCCTCCAAGCCGATGGCGATCGGCGAGATCGGTTCGACCGAGCACGGCGGTTCCAAGGCGACCTGGATCGAAGACCTGCTGAAAAAACTGCCGACCAGCTATCCCGAGGTCCGCGGCCTGCTCTGGTTCAACCGCCACGCGGAGGGCGAACCCATGGATTGGTCGATCGAGAGCTCGAGCAGCTCGATCGCCGCTTTCGCCAGCGGGATCCAGGACCCGGCTTACGTCGGCAATGAGTTCGGCTCACTGCCCGCCGGCCCGATCTCGCCCGCGGACTGATCGCCGCCGCCCCCGTTGTCAAGGGAACTCGAACAAACGTCCAGCTGACCTGGACGTAGCTCCACAAGCGCGGAGGCGCGTCGATGGCTGGGGGTGCCCGCAGCCAGCCGACATCGCCTCCTCGTCCTCCCCGCCCTCCTTTTCCTTTCTCTTCTCCTCTCTTTCGCTTCGGCGAACACCGCCGCGGCTGCCGCCAAGCACGCGGGGATCTCCTCCGCCCGCGGCCTCGGCAAGGCCAATCGCTGCCTGAAGCGAATTCCCCCCGCCAGGGCGAAGAAGATGTCGGCCCCCCAGAGAAAGCGGATGACCCGGCACATGCGCAGTTGCCGCCGGCGCGTGGCGACCGAGTCGAAAGCACCGGCCTCGACGCTCTACTGGGGCGCCTGGATCGGTTCGCAACTGACCGGCACCGAAGCCCCTTGGGACATGAACGCGGTCTCGAAGTTCGAGCAATCCGTCGGCAAGCAGCTCTCGCTGGTCCACTTCGCGGCGCCCTTTGCCGACTGCTCGGTATCCCCGTGCTCCTTCTACAAGTTCCCGGCCAAATCGATGGAAGACGTCCGCAACCACGGGTCGATCCCCTTCTTCAGCTGGAGCTCCCAATCGACGCCCTCCACGCTCAACGAGCCGGACTTCCAGCTCGCTGACGTGATCGCCGGCACCTACGACGAGTTCATCCGCGAATTCGCCGAAGACGCCCGCGACTGGGGCCACCCCTTCTTCCTGCGCTTCAACTGGGAGATGAACGGGAACTGGTTCCCCTGGTCGGAGGGCGTCAACGGCAACCAGCCCGGCGAGTACGTCACCGCCTGGCGCCACGTGCACGACATCTTCACCGCCGTCGGCGCCACCAACGTTTCCTGGGTCTGGTGCCCGAACGTCGACCCGGGCAAGGAATTCAGCGACATCGCGCCCCTCTACCCCGGCGACGCCTACGTCGACTGGACCAGCCTCGACGGCTACAACTGGGGCACCAACCCGGTCCGGCCGGCCCGCTGGATGACCTTCGACCAGCTCTACAGCAGCACCTACCAGCGCATCGTCGAGGAGATCGCGCCCTCGAAGCCGATGGTGATCGGCGAGGTCGGCTCCAGCGAGTACGGCGGCTCGAAGGCCGAGTGGATTCAGGAAATGCTCGAGGACCTGCCGACCGAGTACCCGGCGATCCGCGGCCTGCTCTGGTTCGGCAAGTACGTGCCGGGCGAAGACATGGACTGGCCGATCGACAGCAGCACGAGCGCAACCAGCGCCTTCGCGGCCGGGATCCAGAGCACCTCCTACGTGGCCAACCAGTACGCCGGGCTGGGCGCGGGCGCGATCCCACCGCCAAGCTGAACAGACGCGCCCTTCCCTAAACTTCGCCGACTTCGCTGACGAGGTAAATGGATATGAGGCAGGGCAGAGCAGGGGGGTGGACAGGCGTGGCTGCGCTCGCGGCGCTGGCGGCAGCCCTGCTTCTCCTCGCGGCGCCCGGGGCCGCCAAGCTGGGCAAGCCGCGTGGCCTCTTCTGGGGCGCCTGGATCGGCCCCCAGCTGACCGGCACGCAGCCGCCCTGGGACATGAGCGCCATCGACAACTTCGCTGCCATGGTGGGCAAGGACCTTTCGACGATCGAGTTCGCGGCCCCATTCGCAGACTGCTCCGTCACCCCTTGCTCCTTCTACTCGTTCCCGGACAAGGAGATGACCAGCATCCGCAACTACGGCGCGGTCCCGTTCCTGAGCTGGAGCTCGCAGTCGACTCCCTCGATGGTCAACGAGCCGGACTTTCAGCTCTCCGACGTGATCGCCGGGACCTACGACTCCTACATCCGCGAATTCGCCTCGGGCGCGCGCGACTGGGGGCACCCGTTCTTCCTGCGTTTCAACTGGGAGCCGAACGGCAACTGGTTCCCCTGGTCGGAGGGCGTCAACGGCAACAAGCGGGGCGAGTACATCATCGCCTGGCAGCACGTCCACGATCTCTTCACCGAGGTCGGGGCGAACAACGTGACCTGGGTCTGGTGTCCCTACATCGACCTCAAGAAGTACGGCGTAATCGCCAGCTTCTACCCCGGTGACGAGTACGTCGACTGGACCTGCCTCGACGGCTATAACTGGGCCAAAGCGCAAGGCCGCGTCGCGACCTGGAAGAGCTTCGAGCAGATCTTCGCCGGCAGCTATCACCAGGTCACGAAGAAGATCGCGCCGCGCAAGCCGATGGTCCTCGCGGAGATCGCCTCGAGCGGCGGCGGCCCGCTGAAGGCCGAATGGATCCGCGGGATGTTCAAATCGGTGCACGAGAAGTTCCCCCGCGTGCGGGGGCTGATCTGGTTCAACCAGGTGCAGCAGGGAGTCTCCTGGCCGCTGGAGAACTCGCTCGAAGCCACGGATGCGTTCGCCTGGGGCCTGCGGCGGCACCCATACCGGAGCAACCAGTACGGCGCGCTCGCCACAAGTCCGATCCCGCCTCCGCGTTGATCCAGGAGAGCCGGGTGGCCGTATAACTCCTGCTCAGACGGGCGGGACAGCGGCGTAGTTCGCAGCAAACTCACCCGAGCGGGTTTATCGAATCGAGAATAGGCGTGGAACAAGTCAAGAACCTCCGTGACCGGTACGCATGGGCGATCGCCGCCGCAGTGGTGCTTGCCGCCTGCCTCCTGGCGCTGCCGGCGCTCGCGGAGGCCAAGAAGAAGCATCCGCCCCGGCCGCTCTACTGGGGCGCGGCGATCGGCCGGCAGTACACCGGCACCCAGGCGCCCTGGGACATGAACGCGGTTACCGAGTTTGAGGCGTCCGTCGGCAAGGGCCTCTCGCTCCTCGCCTTCTACTCCCCCTTCGCCGACTGCAATCGCAGGCCCTGCGAATTCTTCGGCTTCCCCGGAGTGCCGATGGAGAACATCCGTCGGCACGGGGCGATCCCGTTCTTCAGCTGGAGCTCCTCCGCCGCGACCAGGCACGACGTGCGCCAGCCCGCCTTCAGCCTGCGCCGGGTCATCGACGGCAGTCACGACGCCTTCATCGAAAGCTTCGCCGAAAACTCGCGGGAATGGGGGCACCCGTACTTCCTGCGCTTTAACTGGGAGATGAACGGCTTCTGGTTCCCCTGGGGCGACAAAGTCAA
Source organism: uncultured Solirubrobacterales bacterium (assembly GCA_963843495.1). GTDB lineage: Bacteria > Actinomycetota > Thermoleophilia > Solirubrobacterales > 70-9 > VRUE01. The sequence goes on from CAWJJX010000003.1 coordinate 99,529, forward strand.
CGGCAACAAACCGGGTGAATTCGTCACCGCCTGGCGCCACGTGCACGACATCTTCACCAGGCTCGGCGCCAACAACGCTACCTGGGTCTGGTGCCCGAACATCGCCCTCGCCCGCAGACTGCAGAACCTGCGCAAATTCTATCCCGGCGACGAATACGTCGACTGGACCTGCCTGGACGGCTTCAACTGGGGCACCACCGGGCACTCGCCGGGCTGGCTCAGCTTCGACGAGATCTTTGAATCCACCTACCGCAGGATCCTGAAAGTCGCCCCGAGCAAGCCGATCGCGATCGGCGAGACCGCCTCCGAAGAGCGTGGCGGCTCTAAGGCCGCCTGGATCCGCAACGCGCTGCGCGTGCTCCCGGCTCGCTACCCCAAGGTCCGGGCGTACGTCTGGTTCGACGAAAAGAAACAAGCCCGGCACTGGCCGCTGCGCAGCTCGAAGTCCGCTCAGCGCGCTTTCAATAAGCAGATCGCGCGGGAAATCTTCATGCCCAACGTCTACAGCGGCCAGCCGGGCGGCAAGATCCTGCCACCCGCCTGGACACCGCCGCCGCCGGAACCGATTCCGCTTCCCGAGCCGATTCCGCTCCCACAGCTCGTTGCGTCCGAAGCGCCGCCTGGGTCCTAACCCAGACGGCGCTCGAGGTCGGCGAGCTGTTTGTTGAGCTCGTCGGGCAGACGCTCGCCGAACCGCGCCAAGTGCTCCTTGACCTGGGGCAGCTGCTCGCGGATCAGCTTCGGGTCGACGGTGAGCAGGTCCGCAAGGGCCGCTTCTTCCATCTGAAGCCCGTCGGTATGGAGGTCCCGGGGCGGCGGCACGAAGCCGATCGGGGTCTCGTCGGCCTCCCCTTCGCCGTCGCAGCGACGGAAGATCCACTCGAGCACGCGGCTGTTCTCGCCGAAGCCAGGCCAGATGAACTTGCCCTCCTCGTCCTTGCGGAACCAGTTGACGAGGAAGATCTTGGGCAGCACGGCGCTCTCGCGCTGGCCGATCTTCAGCCAGTGGCCGAAGTAGTCGGCCATGTTGTAGCCACAGAAGGGCAGCATCGCCATCGGGTCGAAGCGCAGCTGCCCGACCTCGCCCGCGGCGGCAGCGGTGGTCTCCACCGACATCGTCGCGCCGAGGAAGGTGCCGTGCTCCCAGTCGAAGGCTTCGGCGACGAGGGGGACGGCGGTCGCGCGGCGGCCGCCGAAGAGGAATGCGTCGATCGGCACGCCCTTCGGGTCCTCCCACTCAGCCGCGATGCAGGGGCACTGGCCCGCCGGCGTGGTGAAGCGGGCGTTGGGGTGGGCCGCCGGGGTCTCGGAGTCCGGCGTCCAGTCGTTGCCGTGCCAGTCGATCGCGTGCGCGGGCGGCTCGCCGGTCATCCCCTCCCACCAGACGTCGCCATCGTCGGTTTTGGCGCAGTTGGTGAAGATCGAGTTGCGCTCGATCGTCCCCATCGCGTTGGGGTTGGTCTTGTGGCTGGTGTTGGGGGCGACGCCGAAGAAGCCGGCCTCGGGATTGACCGCGTAGAGGCGGCCGTCATCGCCGAACTTCATCCAGGCGATGTCGTCGCCGATCGTCTCCGCGGTCCAGCCCTCGAGGGTCGGGATCAGCATCGCCAGGTTCGTCTTCCCCGAAGCCGAGGGGAAGGCGCCGGTCACGTACTTGACCTCGCCGCGGGGCGAGGTGAGCTTGAGGATCAGCATGTGCTCGGCCATCCAGCCCTCGTCGCGCGCCATCGCCGAGGCGATCCGCAGCGCGAAGCACTTCTTGCCCAGTAGCGCGTTGCCGCCGTAGCCGGAGCCGAAGGACCAGATCTCACGCGCCTCGGGGTAGTGGACGATGTACTTGTTGTCTTTGTTGCAGGGCCAGGGGACGTCCTGCTGTCCCGCGGCCAGGGGCATCCCCACCGAGTGCACGCAGGGCACGAACTGGCCGTCCTCGCCGAGCACCTCGAGCGCGCCGGAGCCCATCCGGGTCATGATTCGCATCGAGGTCGCGACGTAGGCCGAGTCGGTCAGCTGCACGCCGATATGAGCGATCGGCGAGCCCAGCGGGCCCATCGAGAAGGGGACCACATACATCGTCCTGCCCTTCATGCAGCCGTCGAAGAGGCCCTTGAGCGTCTCCCGCATCTGGCCGGGATCGCGCCAGTTGTTGGTCGGCCCGGCGTCGGCCTCGTTCTCGGTGCAGATAAAGGTGCGGTCCTCGACGCGCGCCACGTCCCCGGGGTCGGAGAGCGCCAGGTAGGAGTTGGGGCGCTTGGCGTCGGAGAGGCGCTGGAAAGTTCCGGCGTCGACCAGCCCCTGGGCGAGGCGGTCGTACTCCTCGGCGGAGCCGTCGCACCAGTGGATGGTCTCGGGCTTGGTCAGGTTTGCAATCTCCTCGACCCAGTCGAGGAGCTTGGCGTGCGTGGTCGGCTCTTGGGCCGTGGTTTGGCTCATTTTCGGCACTCTATTCATTGGCTCCGCTGAGTTTGATCACGCTGACGTCGGCGTCCTCGTTGAGGATCTTCAGCGTCGCGGTTTCGGTTTTCCCGCCGGCCAGCTTCACTGTGCAAGTAAACGTCGCGCCCTTCTCAACCTTTTGGTCGGACGGACATTCGACCGAGGAAACCTTCGCGTCCAGCGATTTCGTCAGGTTCGCCTCGAGCGCTTCCTCGGTCTTCGTGCTGTCGATGACCGTTTCGCCGCAACCGGGCAGCGAAACCAGGATCGCGACAAGGCCAATAACGACGCTGAGGCGCCCAAAGAAGCTCATTCCTCTCCCTTCCGGCGGGTCAATTCCTGGAGTATCCCAGGCGGATCGGTACTCATCTCGTATCCCGAGAGCGGCGCTCTTTGGCACAGGAGAGGGCTCGTTGGATAGGGTTCCGCGCCGCTGATGAGGTTCTTTGAGTTTGAGGCGCGGAAGATCGTGGAGCTGGCCGGGATTCCGGTGACTAAGTACGGCTTCTGTACATCAGCTGATGAGGCTCGGAGGGTCGCTGAGGAGATCGGCGGGCCTGTGGTGATCAAGTCTCAGGTGCTGACCGGGGGGCGGATGAAGGCGGGTGGGGTCAAGTTCGCCGATACGCCCGAGGAGGCCGCGGCTCATGCCGAGGAGATCCTGAAGCTCGAGATCAACGGGCACATGCCGCGCGGGGTGCTCGTCGACCCCAAGGCCGAGGTCAAACAGGAGTACTACGCCGGGGTGGTCTGGGACGGGACCGCGAAGCGGCCGCTGATGCTGTTCAGCGACATGGGCGGGATCGATATCGAGGAGGTCGCCGAGACCCACCCCGACCACGTCGGGCGCGGACATGTCTCCAACCTCCTGCCGGTCTCGGACTTCGAGGCGAAGCAGGTGGTCGCCGCGACCGGGGTGACCGGCTCGCAGCTGAACCGGGCGACGCCGATCCTCGCCCGCCTCGCCCGCCTCTTCCGCGACAACGACATGACGCTGGCCGAGATCAACCCGCTGGCCGAGCTCTCGGACGGCAGCTTCGTCGCCCTCGACGCCCACATGGAGATGGAGAACGAGGCCGTCGGTCGGCAGAAGAAGCTTCTGCGCAAGCAGCTCGAGATCGCCGAGGACGACACCCGCGAGACCTACGAGCCCTCCGCCTTCGAGCGCAACGTCGCCGCGATCGACGCCGCCGACCACCGCGGCGTGATCCAGGGCAAGGACCACGGCTTCACCGGCAACCTCGGCCTCGTGATCGGCGCCGGCGGCGGCTCGCTGACCCTCACCGACGCCGTGCGCAACCAGGGCGGCCAGCCGGCCAACTACTCCGAGATCGGCGGCAACCCTTCGGTCGCAAAGGCCTGTGGCCTGGCCAAGGAGGTACTGGAAAAGGACGGCGTCGAGAAGATCGCCGTGATGATGTCGATCGTCTCCAACACGCGGGTGGACATCGTCGCCCGCGGCGTGATCAAGGCCTGCCTCGAGCTCGGCAAGGACCCCGGCGAGACGATCGCGATCTTCCGCATCCCCGGCGCCTGGGAGGAGGAGGGCTTCAAGATCCTCGAGCGCTACGGGGTCGAGTACTGCGACCGCTCTGTCTCGATGTGGGAGGCGGCGGGCCGAGCGGTAGACAAGATCCAAGGAGCCTCGGCATGATGTCGCACTTTCCCCCGCTATCCGGCGGAAACTGCGACACCATCATTTCGAGTCCCTGGATTCCGTTTTGCGGTCGCATTTTCTGCCGCTATCCGGCGGAAAATGCGACACCTCAGGAAAGGATGGGGACGTGAGCATCCTGCTCTCCAAGGACACCACCTTCATCGTCCAGGGGATCACCGGGCGCGAGGCGGTCAACCTGACCCGCGAGTGCCTCGACTACGGCTCCAAGGTGGTCGGCGGCGTCACGCCGGGACGCAAGGGCCGCGAGGTTCACGGCGTGCCGGTCTTCGACACGGTCGGCCAGGCGGTCGAGCACCACGGCGGCCCGATCGACGGCTCGGTCGTCACCGTCCCCCCCGCCTTCACCAAGGACGCCGTGCTGGAGGCGATCGAGAACGGGATCAAGCTGATCGTCATCGTCACCGAGCGGATCCCGCGCGGCGACGTCGCCCAGATGGTCGAGCTCGCCGAACATGCGCGGCGCGCGGATCATCGGCCCCAACTGCCTCGGCCTGATCGTGCCCGAGGTCTGCAAGATGGGCGGCATCGGCGGCCCCGCCAAGGACGCGGCCAAGGCCTACGCGCCCGGGCCGGTCGGCGTGATGAGCCGCTCCGGCGGGATGACCACCGAGATCTCTTCCTCGCTCACCCAGGCCGGCCTCGGCGTCTCGACCGCCGTCTCGATCGGCGGCGACGCGATCATCGGCTCCACCTACGCCGAGCTGATGCCCTACTTCGAGGCCGACGAGCAGACCCAGGCGATCGTGATCTACACCGAGCCCGGCGGCCGCATGGAGGCACAGCTCTCCGAATGGGTGAAGGACAACGACTCTCGCCTGCCGATCGTCGCCTTCATGGCGGGCAAGTTCATGGACGACGAGGAGATGAAGGGGATGAGCTTCGGCCACGCCGGCACGATCGTCGAGGGCAAGGAGGACACCGCGACGGAGAAGATCACCCGCCTCGAAGCGGCGGGCATTCGCGTGGTCGAGCGGATCGACGAGATCCCCGACGCGGTCAAGGAGAAGCTGGGGGTGGCCGCCTGATGGCCGAGACGCTGAGCAAGGTCTTCATCGACGTCGAGGTCGATGCCTCGGTCGCAAGCGACGCCGACCTGGCGACGAAGCTGGAGGAAGTCTGCCCCGTCGACATCTTCAAGGCGAGCGAGGGCGGAGTCGAGGTCGTCGAGGACAACCTCGACGAGTGCGTCCTCTGCAACCTCTGCGTCGATGCAGCGCCCGAGGGCACGGTCCGCGTCAACAAGCTCTACGAGCGGTAACCGCCGGCAGCCCCGCCAGCGCTTCCTCGCGCAGGCGCTCGGGGATCACGACCATCTCTCGCAGCCGTCGAGCAGAGCGGGATCGCCCTCGATCTCGGTGTCGCCGGCGTCGAGTCGCCGGTTACCAGGACGGCGATCACGTCGATCGGGGCGCCGGCCAGGACGAGGTCCGGATCGACGGGAACGCCGCGGGAAGCGGCGATCCAGCCGTCCTCGATACGCAGCTCATAGGACTGGCCGTCGCTGCGCAGGCCGAGGGTGAGCTCGAAGTCCGCGGGCGGGTGGAGGATCACCCGCAGGGCGTTGGGCAGCGAGGAGGGAGCGAGGCCGGTCACGTCTTCGAGCGTCTGCAGCCCCAGTCCCCAGCGCCCCAGCTCGATCATCGGCCCTTCCAGGCCCTGGCCGAGCTCGGTCAGCTCGTAGACAACGGCCGAGACCGGCGGATCGAGCTCGCGCCGGCGCACGATGCCGTGTCGCTCCAGCTCGCGCAGGCGCTTGGTGAGGACGTCCGTCGGGGCGCCGCCGACCGAGCGCACGAGGTCGGAGAAGCGCAGCGGTCCGAGCGAGAGCTCGCGCACGATCAGCAGCGTCCAGCGCTCGCCAATCCGATCGAGCGCGCAGGCAAGGCTGCACGATTGGCCGTATTCCCGAGGAGTCACCCACTGATTGTAACAGCGTAATTTGAAATTCAAAGCTTTAACTTTGAGTTCTGGTACAGTCTTCCCCGTGTCCGCCTCACGAGTCACCCAAGCGGCCCGTTGAGGGCTCGATGACGCGGATCGCGGACCTCACCTGGAAGCACCCGAAGCTGGTCCTCGCCGCCGTCGGGGCCTTCGCCCTGCTCGCCGTCGCCGTCGGCCGCGACGTCGAGAACCACCTCAAGGCCGCCGGCTTCACCGACTCCGCCTCGGAGAGCGAGCGGGCCACCGACGCTACTGCGCGACTCGCTCGGCTACGACCCCAACCCCGGCTTGGTGCTGGTCGTGCGCGCGCCCGGCGGCGGGCCCGCTCGACTTCGCAGAGCCCGGCCGTGCGGCGCGAGGTCGACCGGCTCAGCCGCGAGATGGCCGAGGTCGAGTACATCGGCCGCGTCGTCAACCCCCTGCGCGACCGCGCGCGCCGGTGACGCGGTTGATCGCCCGGGACGGCGAGTCGCTGGTCGTCACCGTCCACCTCTCGACCGACGACATCGAGGACGCCGGCGGGATCGCCGCCGAGGACGTCGAGCCGCTGGCCGCGGCGAGCGCGCTCGACGTCGCGCTGGGCGGCTTCGCGGCCGGCTTCAACGAGACCAACGACCAGACCCGCAAGGACCTGACCAAGGCCGAGCTGATCGCCTTCCCGATCCTCGCGCTGCTGCTGCTGTTCGTCTTCCGCGGCGTCGTCGCCGCCGCGATCCCGCTGCTGCTCGGGGTGATCTCGATCGTCGGCACGCTCTTCGTCCTGCGGGTGATGTCGGTCTTCACCGACACCTCGCTGTTCGCGCTCAACATCGCCACGGCGCTCAGCCTCGGCCTCGCCGTCGACTACGCGCTGCTGATGGTCTCGCGCTACCGCGAGGAGATCGCGAAGGGCGGGCGCGACGCGGGAGGCGCACCGCCGCACCGTGCAGACCGCCGGCCGCACGGCGCTCTTCTCCGGCCTCACCGTCGCCGCGGCGATGGCGGCGCTGGTGCGTGATGCCGCAGCGCTTCCTCTACTCGATCGGCGGTCGCCGGCGCCTCGGTCGGCGCTGCTCTCGGCGCTGATGGCGATCCTCGTCGTCCCCTCGCTGCTGGCGCTGCTCGGCACCCGCATCGACGCCCTCTCGGTCCGCCGCGGCCCCGCCGTCTCCGACGAATCCGACGGCTGGTACCGGCTCGCCCGCGGCGTGATGCGTCGCCCGGTCGCCGTCGCCCTCGCCAGCGCGGCGCTGCTGCTGGCCGCCGCCTCGCCGCTGCTCTGGACGACGCTGACCGGCCCCAGCGCGGAAGCGGTGCCGCCTGGGCAGCCCTCCTACGACGCCTACAGGTACCTCGAAGGCCACTACCCACGCGACGTCGCCGAGGCGGTCACCGTCACCGTCGACGGACCGGCGAGCGACGCGGAGCTGGCCGCCTTCGGGCGCCGAGTCGGAGGGGCTCGACGGGATCGTGCGCGGCACGCCGATCGTGCGCGCGTCCGACCGGATCGCCTACGCCAACTACGCGCTGCGCTGGCCGGCGCTGGACGGGCCCTCACAGGACGACGATCGAGGAGATCCGCGCCCTCAGCCCCCCGGGCGCCGCGACGTCGCTCGTCTCCGGCAACACGGCCAGCTTCATCGACCAGAAGCAGAGCCTGCTCGAGCACGCACCGCTCGTCGTCGCGATCGTCGCCGCGACGACGCTGGCCATCCTCTTCCTCCTTACCGGCTCGGTCCTGCTGCCGCTGAAGACGCTGCTGATGAACGCGTTGACGCTGGCGGCGACGCTCGGCATCGTCGTCCTCTCCTTCCAGGAGGGCTGGCTCGACGGCCTCTTCGACTACACCGGGCCGGCGGCGGTCGAGGTGACCAGCCTCGTCTTCCTCTTCGCGGTCGTCTTCGGCCTCGCCACCGACTACGCGGTGCTGGTGATGGCGCGGATCAAGGAGCAACACGACCTCGGCGCCAGCAACGAGGACGCGGTCGCGATCGGCATCGGCCGCACCGGGCGCGTGATCACCGCCGCCGCGGTAATGATCGCCGTCGTCTTCCTCGCCTTCGGCGTCAGCACCGTCTTCTTCATGAAGGAGATTGCGGTCGGGGCCGCGGTCGGCGTCCTACTCGACGCCACGATCGTCCGCGCCCTCCTCGTCCCCTCCCTAATGCGCCTCCTCGGCGAGTGGAACTGGTGGGCCCCCAAACCCCTCCGCCGCCTCTACCTCCGCCTAGGCCTCTCCGAGGCCTGAGCCCCTCCCCGAGAGGGCTGACTTCGCCTTTAGGGGTCCATATGCACGCCTAAGGGCGAAGTCAGCCGATGGGGCGGCGGGTTATGTGCGTCCCGTCACGGGTAGTTGTGCATGGATTGGTGGCGGGATAATCTGTGCATCAATCTCTGTAACGAAAGGCTGGGCCAGTTTGATCGACAAGCCACGCCGGGTCGCCGTCATCGGCGGCAACCGGATCCCGTTCGCGCGCTCGAACTCCGTCTACTCGCGCGCCTCCAACCAGGACATGCTCACCGCCGCTCTCGACGGCCTCGTCGCCCGCTTCGGGCTGGAGGGAGAGCGGCTCGGCGAGGTCGCCGGAGGGGCCGTGCTCAAGCACTCTCGCGACCGCGACCTGACGCGGGAGAGCGTGCTCGGCACCCGCCTGGCGCCGGAGACGCCCGCCTATGACGTCCAGCAGGCTTGCGGCACGGGGCTGGAGGCGACGATCCTCGTCGCCAACAAGATCGCCCTCGGGCAGATCGACGCCGGCGTCGCCTGTGGCGCCGACACCACCTCCGACGCGCCGCTGGCGCTCAACGAGGGCCTGCGCGAAATCCTCCTCGACGCCAACCGCGAGAAGTCCAACACGGGTCGCCTCAAGCAGCTGACGCGGGTGCGACCGAGCCACGTAGTACCGGCGATCCCGCGCAACGAGGAGCCCCGCACCGGCCTCTCGATGGGCGAGCACTGCGCGATCATGGCCGCCGAGTGGGGCGTCGCCCGCGAGGAGCAGGACGAGCTGGCGGTTCGCAGCCACCACAACCTGGCCGCCGCCTACGAGCGGGGGTTCATGGAGGAGCTCGTCAGCCCGTACCTCGGGCTCGAGCGCGACCAGAACCTCCGTCCCGACTCCTCGTCGGAGAAGCTGGCCAAGCTCGGCCCGGTCTTCGGCGGCGAGGAGGGAACGATGACCGCCGCCAACTCGACCCCGCTCAGCGACGGCGCCTCGGCCGTCCTGCTGGCGAGCGAGGACTGGGCGAAGGAGCGAGGGCTGCCGATTCTCGCCTGGTTCGTCGACGGGCAGACCGCGGCTATCGACCACGTGCACAAGCGCGAGGGGCTCTTGATGGCGCCGGCCTACGCGATGCCGCTGATGCTCGACCGCAACGGGCTGAAGCTCCAGGACTTCGAGCTCTACGAGATCCACGAGGCCTTCGCCGCCCAGGTGCTCTGCACGCTGCGCGCGTGGGAGGACCCAGCGTTCTGCCGCGAGCGCCTCGGCCGCGACGAGCCGCTCGGCGCGATCGACCGCGAGCGTCTGAACGTCAACGGCGGCTCGCTCGCCGCCGGGCACCCGTTCGCGGCGACCGGCGGGCGGATCGTCACCAGCCTCGCTAAGGCGCTCGATGAGCGCGGCTCGGGGCGCGGGATGATCAGCGTCTGCGCGGCCGGCGGCCAGGGGGTCGTCGCGATGCTCGAAAGCACGGGAGAGAGCCGATGAGCGACCTCTACTCGACGGTCGTCAACTCGGCGCCGGGACGGCTGATCGCCTCCCGCGTCGGCCTGCCACAGCCTGCCCGACTGGAGCGTCACACGCCCGGCGCCCGGGTCGTCTCCGGCGCGGCCCTGGTCGGCGCCGCTCCCGGCGGACAGCTGACCAAGCAGCTCGAGCGGCTGCTCGGCGAGATCGACGCACCGCGGCCGGAGAAATCGGACTCGCCGGTCAAGGCGCTCGTCTTCGACGCGACCGGCATCGAGGACTCGACCCAGCTGGTGGAGCTGCAGCGCTTCTTCTACCCCAACGCGAAGCGAGTGCAGCGCTCCGGCCGCGTGGTCGTCCTCGGCACCCCACCGGCCGGCCTGCCGCCCCGCGCAGCGACGGCGCAGAGGGCCCTGGAGGGCTTCACGCGCTCGCTCGGCAAGGAGATCGGCCGGGGCATCGCCGTGCAGCTGGTCTACGTAGCCAAGGGCGCTGAGGCGGAGATCGAGTCGACGATGCGCTTCTTGCTCTCGTCCCGCTCGGCCTACGTCTCCGGCCAGGTGGTCGAGGTCGGCCCGGGCGTGGCGAAGGCTCCCGAGCTCGACTGGGCGCGTCCGCTCGAGGGCAAGACCGCCCTGATCACCGGCGCCTCGCGCGGCATCGGCGAGGCGATCGCGACGGTCCTGCACCGCGACGGCGCCAACCTCGTCCTGCTCGACGTGCCCGCGCTCTCCGAGGACCTGCTCGACGTCGCCGACCGGCTCGTCGCCGAGACGATCGAGCTCGACATCACCGAGGACGATGCGCCGGGCCGGATCGCGGACGCCCTCGCCGAGGGGGTCGACATCGTCGTCCACAACGCCGGCGTCACCCGCGACCGCACGATCGCGAAGATGCCCGAGGACCGCTGGACCTCGCTGATGGAGATCAACCTCTCCAGCGAGGAGCGAATCGACGACGAGCTGCTGGAGCGCGGACTGCTGCGGGAGAATGGCCGCATCGTCTGCGTCTCCTCGATGAGCGGGATCGCCGGCAACTCCGGCCAGACCAACTACGCCACCTCCAAGGCGGGCGTGATCGGCATGGTCGAAGCGCTGGCGCCCGAGCTGGCGAAGCGGGGGGCGACGATCAACGCGGTTGCACCCGGCTTCATCGAGACCCAGATGACGGCGGCGATGCCGATCCCCGTGCGCGAAGCGGGGAGGCGGATGAACAGCATGTCCCAGGGCGGCCTACCGGTCGACGTCGCCGAGACGATCGCCTGGTTCGCAAGCCCGGCCTCGACCGGGGTCACCGGCAACGTCGTCCGCGTCTGCGGACAGAGCCTGCTGGGGGCGTGATGCCGACGCGAACGCTCCAGAGCCCACCGAGCATCCTGCCGCTCTACGCGCGCGCCGCGGCGCCGATGATCCCCGGCGCCTCACTGCTGCCCTTCGTCCCCGGACGGGGCAAGGAGATCCCCGAGCTGGAGCTGGAGCTGCCGGGCGTGCAAACCGATCCCGAGCAGGTCGCCGCCTACGCCAAGGTCTGCGGCTTCTCGCTGCGAGACCACTTGCCCCCCACCTACCCGCACGTTCTCGCTTTCCCCCTCCATATGGCCGTGATGGCGGATGGCAGCTTCCCCTTCGGCGCAGTCGGTCTCGTCCACGTCGAAAACCGGATCGTCCAGCACCGGCGGATCGGCCTCGGCGAGGAGCTGACGATCCGCGTGTGGCCAACGAAGCTGCAGAGCCACCCCAAGGGCCGCACCTTCAGCCTGCAAACCGACGTCCGTGCCGGCAGCCAAAAGGTCTGGGAGAGCGTCAGCACGATGCTCCGCCGCGGCGCCACCAAACCACCCGCCGATGGGACCCAAAGTCGAGATATAGACCGCTCTGGGGCCCACCGACCGTCGGGAGATGGGCTGCGTGCGGGCGCGGAGTGGAGGCTGGGGGGTGACCTGGGGCGGCGCTACGCGGCCGTGTCGGGGGACCGGAACCCGATCCACATGCACTCGCTGACGGCGAAGCCGCTTGGCTTTCCGCGCGCGATCGCGCATGGGATGTGGACCAAGGCGCGCTGCCTGGGGGCGCTGGAAAGCCGGCTGCCCGATGCGTTCGAGGTCCAGGTTCGCTTCCGCAAGCCGATCCTCCTTCCCGGCCGGGTCGAGTTCGCGAGCACCGAGCAGGATCAGGACATCCACTTCGCCGTGCGCGACCCGAAGCGCGGCACACCCCACCTCGACGGCGACCTGACGCCGATCGAGGCTAAGCCCAAAGGCGGGAGGAGGAACGTCAAGTGACCGTTACCGAGGAGAAGGGAATGGCCGAGCGCAGCATGGGGTTCGGCCTGCGCTGGCTGAGCCGGCTAGCCGGCTCGGACCTGCTCGACAGGATCCGCATCCGCAAACAGGTCGAGCGGGCGCTGTTCACCGGGACCAAGAACGGCTTCCGCTCGGCCACGGCCGCCGGTCGCACCTTCAAGGCTGCCCAGAGCCTCACCGGCCCGGCGCGCCAGGCGACGGGCAAGCCGCGCGCCCTCTTCGACGTCACGCCTGACGACGAGCAGCAGATGCTGCAGGAGGCGTGTCGCGACTTCGCGGCTGCCGAGCTGCGACCCGCCGCCCAGCAGGCCGACTTCGACCGCTCGGCCCCGGACGAGCTGCTCGCCCAGGCCAACGAGCTCGGCATCAACATGCTCGGCGTTCCCGAGGAGCTGGGCGGGGTGATGCACGAGCAGGCGGCCGTGACCAGCGTCCTGATCGCCGAGGCGCTCGCCCACGGCGACATGGGGATCGCCTACGCAGCGCTCGCGCCCGGCGCCGTCGCCACGGCGATCGGGCACTGGGGCACTGCCGAGCAGGAGGCGACCTACCTGCCCGCCTTCGCCGGTGAGGACACCCCCGCCGCGGCCCTGACAATCCTCGAGCCGCAACCGCTCTTCGATCCGCTGAAGCTGCAGACGCGGGCGCGTCGCGACGGCGAGGACTGGGTGCTCGACGGCGTCAAGTCGCTCCTCGCCCGTCCTGACAAGTGCGAGCTGTTCATCGTCGCCGCCGAGGCCGAGGGGCTCGGTCCGGCGCTCTTCGTGCTCGAGTCAGGCGGCTCGGGACTCTCGGTCGAAGAAGAGCCGGCGATGGGCCTCCGCCCGGCAGGGACCGGGCGACTTCTGCTCGAGGGCGTCCGCCTACCCGCCAGCGCGCTGATGGCCCAGGGCAAGCGCGAGGCTTACCTCGAGTGCGTGCAGCGCGCCCGGGTCGCCTGGTGCGCGCTCGCGACCGGCGCGGCGCAGGCGGTTCTCGACTACGTCAAGGAATACGTCAACGATCGCACCGCCTTCGGCGAACCGATCTCCAACCGCCAGGCGGTTGCCTTCGGCGTCGCCGACATCGGCATCGAGACCGACGGCATGCGGCTCGTCACCTACCGCGCCGCCAGCCGCGCCGACCAGGGGCAGGGCTTCGCCCGCGAGGCGTCCCTCGCCCGTCGCCTCTGTGCCGAGAAGGGGATGCAGATCGGCTCCGAAGGAGTGCAGCTTCTCGGCGGCCACGGCTTCGTCAAGGAGCACCCGGTCGAGCGCTGGTACCGCGACCTCCGTGCAGCGGGCGTGATGGAGGGCGCCCTGCTCGTCTAGAGCGAAGGAGACCCATGATCAATCTCGAGATACCGAAGAAGTTCAAACCGCTGGTCAACCAGGCCAACCAGGTCGCACAGGAGGTCTTCCGCCCGATCTCGCGCAAGTACGACGAGGCCGAGCACTCCTATCCGAAGGAGCTCGACATGCTCGCCTCGCTGATCGACGGGATGAACGAGGGCTCCGACATCGGCGGCGCCGGCGCCGCGGGGGTGCGCCGCGAGTCCAACGGAAGCGGCGACGACGGCAACCGCAACGGCTCGAACCTCTCCACCGTGCTCGGCATCATCGAGCTCTGCTGGGGCGATGTCGGACTGCTGCTCTCGATGCCCCGCCAGGGCCTCGGCAACTCGGCGATCGCCTCGGTGGCGAGCGACGAGCAGCTGGAGCGCTACGGCGGCAAGTGGGCGGCGATGGCGATCACCGAGCCTGAGGCGGGCTCGGACTCGGCCTCGATCCGCACCACGGCCGACCTGAGCGGCGACGAGTACGTGCTCAACGGCGAGAAGATCTTCGTCACGTCGGGCGATCGCGCCGACCTGATCGTCGTCTGGGCGACGCTCGACCGATCCGTAGGACGGGCCGCGATCAAGTCGTTCATCGTCGAGCGAGACAATCCGGGGCTGAAGCTAGACCGGCTCGAGCACAAGCTCGGCATCCGCGCGTCGGACACCGCAAATTTCACCCTGCAGGACTGCCGCGTCCCGAAGGAGGCGCTGCTCGGCGACCCCGAGATCAACACCAAGCAGGGCTTCGGCGGCGCGATGCAGACCTTCGACAACACGCGGCCGCTGGTCGCCGCGATGGCCGTCGGCGTCGCCCGTGCCTCGCTGGAGGAGACGCGCAGGCGGCTCGCCGAGGCCGGGGTCGAGATCGACTACGACACGCCGGCCCTCTCTCAGCCCGCCGCCGCGGCGCGCTTCCTCGAGATGGAGGCCGACTACGAGGCCGCGTACCTGCTGACCCTGCACGCCGCCTGGATGGCCGACAACGGCAAGCCCAACTCGCTGCAGGCCTCGATGGCGAAGGCGAAGGCGGGGCGCACCTGCGTCGACATCGCGCTCGGCTGCGTCGAGCTCTGCGGCAGCGTCGGCTACGGCGAGAACGAGCTGCTGGAGAAGTGGGCGCGCGACGCGAAGATCCTCGACATCTTCGAGGGGACTCAGCAGATCCAGCTGCTCATCGTCGCTCGGCAGTTGCTTGGGAAGAGCTCTAGCGAACTGCGTTAGGCGGGAGACTGTCACGTCAGCTCCATGTCATAGCTCTTGTAGGCAGACTGCCGGGCGTGAATTTCGTTGAGCTGATGGAGAAATCCCCGGCGTCGCGACTGGGGATCGTGGCGGTGGATGCTGAGGGGAATCGGCGGGACTGGTATTTCGGAGAGCTGATTGCTCGCTCGGCTGGGCTCTCCGGGGCCTTCGCGGCGCGGGGGGTGCGGCGGGGTGACGTCGTGATGACCTTGGTCGGCAACCGGATCGAGTGGGTGCTCTCGCTGCTTGCCTGCTGGCGGATGGGGGCAGTGGCGCTGCCCTGCAGCACGCAGCTGCGACGTCACGACCTCGCGCTGCGGATCGGCGCTGCCGCGCCGAAGCTCTGCGTCGGCGAGGAGCGCGCTGCTCGCCGAGCTGCCCGACGGGGTCGAGGCGATGACGATGGCCGAGGTGGCAGCGCACTGCTCGACGAGGATCTCCCGCAGGAGACGCCGGCCGCGGTCGAGGCGATGGACGCTGAGGACCCGGCGCTGATCGTCTTCACCTCGGGCACGACCGGCGAGCCGCGCGGCGTCGTCCACGCCTACCGCTACCTGCTCGGCCAGCGCGCTCCAGGCCGAGCACTGGCTCGGCTCGCGTGAGGGCGAGCTGGTCTGGTGCACGACGGCGACCGGCTGGTCGAAGTCGGCCCGCAACGTCTTCCTCGCCCCCTGGCTGACCGGCGCCGCCGCGGTCATCCACGACGGCCGCTTCGACCCCGCCGAGCGGCTCGACTTCGCCGAGGCGCTCGGTGTCAACGTCCTCTGCCAGGCGCCGACCGAGTACCGGATGCTGGCCAAGCGCACCAGCCTGCGGCCGCTGCCGGCGCTGCGCCGCATGGTCTCTGCCGGCGAGCCGCTGGAGCCCGGAGACGATCGCCGCCTTCCGCGAGGCGACGGGCCTCGAGCCGGCCGACGGCTACGGCCAGACCGAGACCGGGCACATCAGCGGCAACCTCGCCGGCGAGCCGGTCCGGCCCGGCTCGATGGGCAAGCCCCTGCCCGGCCTCGATACCCGCATCGTCGACGGCGAATTGCAGCTGCGCGCGCCCTCCTCCCCCACCTTCTTCTCGCACTACCTCGACGGTGAGCGCTTCGAGGGCGAGTGGTGGCAGACCGGCGACCTGGTCCGCGCCGACGAGGACGGCTACCTCTACTTCGAGGGCCGCGACGACGACATCATCCTCTCCTCCGGCTACCGGATCGGCCCCTTCGAGGTCGAGTCGGCGCTGCTCTCGCACCCCGCGGTCGCCGAGGCCGCGGCGGTCGCCGCCCCCGACCCCGAGCGCGGCGCCGTCGTGCGCGCCATCGTCGTCCCGCGCGAGCGCGAGCCGGACGAGAACCTGGTCCGCGAGCTGCAGGAGCACTGCAAGCGCGAGACCGCCCCCTACAAGTTCCCCCGCATCGTCGAGTTCGTCGCCGAGCTGCCGAAGACGACCAGCGGCAAGATCAAGCGAGCCGAGCTGCGGCGAAGCTAGGCTTGCCTTGGTGGAGGAGATCGACCGCAAGCGGATCGCGGCGCTGACCGAGGCCCAGCAGGAGCGCTTCCGCAACAACACGGCTCAGTCGGCGAAGACCTTCGAGCGGGCGGTGAAGGTGATGCCGGGCGGCGTCCCCTCCTCCTTCCAGGAGAACGACCCCTGGCCGGTCTACATCGAGCGCGGCCAGGGCAGCCGCGTCTGGGACGTGGACGGCAGCGAATACGTCGACTTCCACAACGGCTTCGGCGTGATGTGCATCGGCCATGCCAACCCCATCGTGGGGTCGGCGGTAAAGGCGCGGATCGACGAAGGGACCCATTTCGCCGCTCCCACCGCCGGCTCGATCGCCGTCGCGGAGGAGCTGACGCGGCGCTTCGGGCTGCCCCAGTGGCGCTTCAACAACTCCGGCACCGAGGCGACGATGGACGCGGTCCACCTCGCCCGCGGCGTCACCGGCCGCGACACGATCCTCAAGATCGAGGGCTCCTACCACGGCCATCACGACGCGGTGATGGTCTCGGTCTACCCGCCGCTGGAGGCGCTCGGCGCCCGCGACGACCCTGTGAGCGTCCCCTACGGCGCCGGCACGCCGCGGGCACTGACGGAGCTGACGCGCGCCGTCCCCTTCAACGACGCCGATGCCCTGGAGAGCGTGCTGGAGAAGATCGGCGATCAGGTCGCCGGGCTGATCATGGAGCCGGCGATGATGAACATCAACATCATCCCGCCGCGCGAGGGCTACCTCGAGCGGGTGCGCGAGCTGACCGCCGCGCACGGCGTGAAGCTGATCTTCGACGAGGTCAAGACCGGCTGCACGATCTCCCCCGGCGGCGCCACCGCCCGCTTCGGCGTCCGCCCCGACATGATCACGCTGGCGAAGGCGAGCTGCGGCGGCTACCCGGGCGGCGCGATCGGGATGACGGAGGAGCTGGCGTCGATCGTCGCCGACGGCACGGTCAAGCAGTACGGGACCTTCAACGGCAACCCGCTGGTGATGGCCGCCGCCGAGGCGACCCTGACTGAAGTCCTCACCGACGACGTCTACAAGCGCTTCGAGGCGACAAACCGCCGCCTGCTAGACGCCTGCCAGGAGATAATCGACTCCCACGGCCTGCCCGCCTACACCGAGGGCATGGGCGCAAAGGGCTGCGTGATCTTTTCGCCCGAGCGGATGTACGAGTACCGCGACTACCTGACCAAGGTCGACGAAGAGCTCTCGACCCTGGCCTGGCTCTACCACATGAACCACGGCATCTTCATGACGCCGGGCGTCGAGGAGGAGTGGACCCTCTCGATCGCCCACAGCGACGACGACCTCCAGCGCTACATCGACGCCTTCGAGGCCTTCGCGAGCGACCTCACCGCCTGACCCACGGCCGACGGGCCTCAAAGTCGGCGTATATGACGCTTTGGGTCCCGTCGGCCCGGGGTTAGAGGGCCTCGGCTACCGCTACGGGGCGGCCCAGGTGGTAGCCCTGGGCCATGTCGACGCCGTATTCGCGCAGCATCTGGGTGGTGACGTCGTCCTGGACGTACTCTGCGATCGTCGTCTTGCCGAGGCCGCGGGCGATCTGGACTATCGCCTGCACGGTGAGCTGGTCGGCGTCGCTGTTGGGCATGTCACGGACGAACGAGCCATCGATCTTGATCAGGTCGAAGGGAATCTGCTTGAGGTAATGGAAGGGCCCGAAGCCGGCACCGTAGTCGTCGATCGCAACCTGGCAGCCGAACTCGGTCAGCCGGTCGGCAAAGCCCGTCGCCGCTTCGTAGTCGTGCACGCGCGCGGTCTCGGTGATCTCGAAGGTGCAGCGGGCCGGATCGGCCTGACCTTCGTCGAGGCGACGCTCGATGAATTCGAGCACCGATAGGTCGGTGACGGAAGCCCCGGAGAGGTTGACGTGGAGGGAGACGGGCTCGCCTTTGTGCTCGCGCGCCGCGAGCAGCTCGAGCGCCTGGGCAACCACCCAGCGGTCGAGCTCCTGAACCATGCCGGAGCGCTCCGCCGCCTCGATGAAGGCGGCAGCTGGCAGCAGCTCACCGTTCTCGCCGGTCATCCGCAGCAACAGCTCGTAGCGCTCGATCCCCCCCGAGGCGAGGCTGCGGATCGGTTGAGTGTGGAGGCTGAGCCGGTCCTGCGTGAGCGCGTCGCGGATGCGGGCCGCGGTGGTCTGGCGGCGGCGCTCGAGGCGGTGCGACTCGTCGGGGTCCTGGAAGAGCGCGATCTGATTTCGACCTTCTTCCTTGGCCCGGTACATGGCTTGATCGGCAGCGACGAGGACGGCCTCCGCGGCGACCTCGCGCTCGCCGCCGAACATCGTGATCCCGACGCTTATCGTGGCGCCAGCGGCGTCCGCCTGATCGGCGCTCTCAGCGATCTGCGAGCGCAGGTCCTCGCCGAGCTGCAGAGCGCCGGCGGTGTCGGTCTGCGGCATCAGGACCGCGAACTCGTCGCCGGAGAGACGGGCGACGATGTCGGTTGTGCGCACCCGCTCGCGCATGATCGCGGCGACGCGACGGAGCAGGTTGTCGCCGGCGTGGTGGCCGAAGTCGTCGTTGACGGCCTTGAGCCCGTCGATATCGATGATCATCACGGCTCCCTGGCCGCCGTAGCGGGCGCTGAAGGAGACGTACTGGTCGAGCTCCGCGCGGAACCGGCGCCGGTCGAGCAATCCGGTGAGGGAGTCGTGATCGGCGATGTAGCGGAGCTGCGCCTCGGTCCTCTCGGCCCTCGCAAGCGCTTCGTCGACGACCTTGCGGTCCTCGGGGGCGAGCTTGGCGAGCACCGCCTCGATCGCCGGATCGTTCTGGATTGGGAGCTTTGCGTTGGCCACTCGCTGAAGTTAGACCTTCCGGCGACCGATCGGATCGGCGCCCACGCATGGGACCCGACAATGCATCCGAATTTCATCTGCCCGGGTCTAATCAAAAGTGGGCGAATAACGGTCCGCGGGTACTGTGAGCCCATGGCGAACCGCCTCGCCCGCGAGACCAGTCCCTACCTGCTCCAGCACCGCGACAACCCGGTTGAGTGGTACCCGTGGGGGGAGGAGGCGCTCGCTCGGGCGCGCGCCGAGGACAGGCCGATCCTGCTCTCGGTCGGCTACTCCGCCTGCCACTGGTGCCATGTGATGGAGCACGAGTCCTTCGAGGACCCGGCGACCGCCGCCTACATGAACGAGCACTTCGTCAACGTCAAGGTCGATCGCGAGGAGCGACCCGACGTCGATGCGCTCTACATGGAGGCGGTGCAGGCGATCAGCGGCCAGGGCGGCTGGCCGATGACCGTCTTCCTCGACCCCGACGGCGTGCCGTTCTACGGCGGGACCTACTTCCCACCCGACGACGGTCGCGGCATGCCGAGCTTCCGCATGGTGATGGAAGCGGTCGTCGACGCCTTCGAGGGCAAGCGCGAAGAGATCCGCGAGCGCGCGGCGAGAGATGCGGGCGCGACTGGGAGCGGTGGGCCAGATCGACCCGCGGCGGAGGGACCGGACGAGGCCGCGCTCGAGGGAGCCGTGACCGTCCTTCTCTCCAACGTGGACATGGCGCGCGGCGGCTTCGGCGGCGCGCCGAAGTTCCCGCCGGCCTCCGCGCTCGAGCTGCTGCTGGCCCGCGGCGAGAGACGGAAGCCCTCGAGCAGAACCCTCGACGCGATGCTGGCTGGCGGCATCTACGACCAGCTCGGCGGCGGCTTCGCCCGCTACTCCGTCGACGCCGCCTGGCTCGTCCCCCACTTCGAGAAGATGCTCTACGACAACGCCCTGCTCGCCCGCGCCTACCTGCACGGCTGGCAGGCGCTCGGGCACGAGCGCTACCGCCGGGTCTGCGAGGAGACGCTCGACTGGGCGCTGCGCGAGATGCGCGGGCCGGAGGGCGGCTTCTACTCCGCTCTCGACGCCGACTCCGAGGGCGAGGAGGGCCGCTTTTACGTCTGGACCCCCGACGAGATCCGAGCCGTCCTCGACAGCCCAGCCCCAGACGCGCCCGTTCAGGCGAACTGCATCAACTTCTCTACCCAGCAGGTAGAGAAGTTGATGCAGTTCTACGGGGTCAGCGAGCGCGGCAACTTCGAGGGGCGGAACGTGCTGCACCTGGCGGAGGGGGCCGGGGCGGTCGAGCCCGAAGGGCTGGAGGAGATGCGCCGGGCGCTCTACGAGGCTCGCTCGCGCCGCGTCTGGCCGGGGCTCGACGACAAGCGGCTCGCCTCCTGGAACGCGCTGACGATCGTCGCCCTCGCCGAGGCCGGAGCAGTGCTCGAGCGCGACGACTACCTCGAAGCCGCACGCGAGTGCGCCGAGTTCGTGCTCGAGCGCATGCGCGACGAGGGCAGCAACCTGCTGCGCACCTACAAGGACGGTCGCGCCCACCTCAGCGCATATCTGGAGGACCACGCATTCCTGCTCGAGGCCCTGCTCACGCTCTACGAGGCCACCTTCGAGCAGCGCTGGTTCGAGCAGGCGCAATCGCTCGCGGACACGATGATCTCCCGCTTCGCTGACCGCGAGCGCGGTGGTTTCTTCTCCACCTCCAACGAGCACGAAGCCCTGATCGCCCGCCGCAAGGAGATCGGCGACCACCCGATTCCCTCCGGCAACTCCTCAGCCGCCTTCGGCCTCCTCCGACTCGCCGCCCTCACCGGAGAGCGCACCTACGAACAGCAAGCCGAATCCGTCTTCCGCCTCTTCGCCAAACCAGCCACCCAACACCCCGAGTCCTTCGCCCACCTCCTCAGAGCCCTCGACTTCCACCTCTCCCCCACCAAGGAGGTGGCACTAATCGGCAACGACCTCACGGAGCTGGCCAAGGCCATCCGCTCTCAGCACCGCCCCCACTTGGTCTTGGCCGGCGGCCCCGAAAGCACCGACACCCCACCGCTCCTCCAACACCGGACGACCATCGACAGCCAACCAACCGCCTACGTCTGCGAGCACTTCACCTGCCAAGCCCCGGTCACGGACCCCCAAGCTCTAAAAGAGGCGCTCTGAACCCGAGCGGAGCAGGAGGGCCAGGTGCCCCCTCTCCCCGGGAGGCTTCGTGACCACGCCCCGAACCCCCCACCCCCGACCTGCTGCGCAACGGCCTCACGGGGAGGGGGCACCTGGCCCTCCCACCCCACCACGCTCAGAGAACCGGCAAGAACTGCTCGATCTCGTAAGGAGTCACCTGCACCCGGTAGTCGTCCCACTCCTGCCGCTTGATCTCCACAAACCGCCGAAACGTATGCTCACCCAGCGTCCGCAGCACCAGCTCAGACTCCGCCGCCACCTCGATCGCCTCGCCCAGCGTCGCCGGCAGCTGCTCGATGCCGCGCTGCGCGCGTTCCTCCGGCGCCAGGTGGTAGAGGTTCTGCTCCATCGGCTCGGGCAGCTCGTAGCCCTTCTCGATCCCTTCGAGGCCCGCCTGCAGCATCCCGGCGAAGCAGAGGTAGGGGTTGCAGGCAGGGTCCGGGCAGCGCAGCTCTGCCCTGGTCGCCCCCTCCTTGCCCGGGTGGTAGAGCGGCACGCGGATCAGCGCCGAGCGGTTGCGGCGTGACCAGGCGAGGTAGACGGGCGCCTCGAAGCCGGGGACCAGGCGCTTGTAGGAGTTGACCCACTGGGCGAAGAGCGGCGCGATCTCCCGCGCGTGCTTGAGCTGGCCGGCGATGAAGGCCTTCGCCGTGGCCGAGAGGAAATACTGGTCGTCGGGATCGAAGAAGGCGTTCTTGCCCTCCTTGCTCAACGACTGGTGCACGTGCATCCCCGAGCCGTTCTCGCCGAAGAGGGGCTTCGGCATGAAGGTGGCGTGCCAGCCGTATTTCATCGCGTACTCCTTGACCACGATGCGGTACGTCATGCAGTCGTCGGCCATCGCCAGCGCGTCCTTGTAGCGCATGTCGACCTCGTGCTGGGAGGGGCCGACCTCGTGGTGGGTGTACTCGACGTGGATGCCCATCTTCTCCAGCGCCAGAACGGTGTCGCGGCGCACGTCGGAGCCGGCGTCGAGCGTCGTCAGGTCGAAGTAGCCGCCCTCGTCGAGGCCTTCCGGCACCCCTCCCTCTGGCTTCGCCGAGCGGAAGTAGAAGAACTCCAGCTCCGGGCCGATGTTGAAGGCATCGAAGCCCATCTCCTTGGCCCGCTCCAGCGCCCGCCGCAGGATCCAGCGCGGGTCACCCTCATAGGGCTCGCCGCCCGGCACCTTGATGTCGCAGAACATGCGGGCGACCGCGTTCTCCTGCTCCGGGCGCCAGGGAATCAGCGCGAAGGTGGAGGGATCGGGCATCGCGATCATGTCCGACTCCTCGATCGGGTTGAAGCCGGTGATCGAGGAGCCGTCGAAGCCCATCCCGCCCTCGAAGGCGTCATCGAGCTCGGCGGCGTTGATCGAGAAGCTCTTCAGCTGACCGAGCACGTCGGTGAACCAGAGGCGGACGAAGCGAACGTCGTTCTCCTTGACGATCTGGGCGACGTCCGCGGCACTCCTCGGTTGCTCTGCCATTCCTGCCTCCTGGGCTCACGCTTGTCCGCTCGGGTCGGGCAACGATAGGCCAAAGCGCAAGCGGTGAACCGCGTGGGTAGAGACGGCCGTATCCGGGTAGACGACCCAATGTCCCGGCGCGGCGTCGCGGCTGGTCGAGGCAGGACTGGCGAGCGGCCGCCGGGCCGGGTTGCAGACTCGCCCAGAAGCAGGTATAACTTACCGGACGTAAGTAAATGGCTAAAAGTAAAGTCAAGGCCACGTAAAGGCTCTGTAAAGCGGGATTTCGCAATCACGAGCCAAGAGGCGGTTGCAAGTGACAGTAAAAACGGATGTGAGCAGGTTCCAGATCCACGACGAGCTGACGGCTCCCGACGAGAGCGCGCCGCTGATCAAGACGATCCAGGCGACGGGCGGGGCCGTGACCAAGTTCGTCGGCGTGCTTGCCGGCGCGCCGGCGGTCCTGCGTGCCTACACGCGCATGCGCTCAGAGCTGCGCAGCGGCGTCCTCCCTCGAGCGACGCGCGAGCGGATCGCGCTGGCGGTCGCCGAGTACCGCGAGGACACCTACAGCGTCGCCCAGCACGCGAAGTCAGCCCGCAGCGCCGGGCTGGGGCTCGACGAGGTCTCCCGGGCACGCAGCTTCGGCTCGGCCGACCCGAAAGAGGCGGCCCTGCTCGAGTACCTGCACGGCGCGCTGGAGGCCAACGGCCACCCGCCGCTCCACCTCCACGAGGAGGCGCGTGAGATCGGGTGGACCGATGAGGAGCTGCTGGAGGCAGTCGCGCATCTGGCACTGAACGAGTTCCAGAGTTTGATCGCGGGAGCGGCTGAGCTTCCTAAAGACCAGACGGGGCCTCGGGTTCTTCCTTCGGCGGCGTGAGCTGCCGGGGACCCCGGGCCTCGACTAGAGGGCCAGAGCCCCCTAGCTTGAAGCTTGCTAGCCCTCGACTACGGTAACGGTATAGAGGAGGCGGGCTGTGCTGTAGCGGCAGCCGTAGGTGGCGCGCGTGCCTAGCTTTTGGTGCGGTTCGCCTTGGCGGACGTCGGTCGAGTTGATGCATTTGCCCGGTTCGCGGCTGGCTCGCCAGGCGTTTGTCGCGGGCAGGCCCTGGGCGAAGGCGGGAGCCCAGGTCGGGACGGTGAGGCCGACGATGTCGTCCTTTTCGACATCGAGATTCGCGCTGAACTTGACCGTCTGGCCGAGGTACGGGCTGAGAACCTTGACCGAGCCCTGGGCGCGCAGGTTGTAGCGGGGCGGGTTGGTGCCCGGCACGCGGCGCAGAATCGCCAGCCGCGCCTCGGGCGGGGTGCCGAAGAAGCCGTTGAAGAACGAGCGCTGGCTGCCGGTCGGCTGCGAGAGGGTCAACGACCAGGACGTGACCGTGCCGTCCTTGGGTACGACGAAGGGCAGCTGCCCCTGGCTGGTGCTGACCTGGAAGCCGGTGACGCTGCCGATCGCCTGACAGGGGGACTCCGGGCAAGAGGGGTCGGGAAGGGTGGCCGTGCTGCCGAGGACGACGGTCGTGCGGGGCTGGTTGGCAGCGCTGGCGCCGCCGGCCAAGGGCACGAGGAGCGCCAAACCGCACGCGAGCGCGATCAGCGACCCGATACGGCCGCGAACCGGGGCCGGATCGGCACCGACAGCTGCGTGCGAAGACCCCGACATACCCGTGCTCCTCTCGTTGGCAATCCAGCTCATCCCGGGCTGATTTGTCGCCGGGACGCTGAATCCTGCTTAGGGAAGGCCGGCACGCGCGTACTGCAGCGCCACCGCGTAGCGCACCTTGTCAACCCCCTCGAACTCGAGCGCGAGGCGGGCGCCGTTGGTGAGGTCGAAAGCGTTGCCGGCGGTGTAGGGGCCGCGGTCGATCACGCGGGTGATCAGGACGTGGCCTTCGTGGTGGAATTTGACCGCGGTCCCGCAGGGAAGGGTGCGGTGGGCGACCCCCATGGTCGTCTGGGTCAGTGTCGCCCCGCACGCCGTCTGGCGCCCGTACAAGCCGGGGCCGTACCAGGTTGCGCCGGCACTGCGTATCGGGCCGAAGACGAAGGTCTGGCCTGGAAGAGTGGCGCCGTCGGCGGCGACCGAGACGCCACCCGTGACCGCCTGGGCGGGGGCGGTCGTAAGGGCCAGGGAGAGCAGCGTCGCAAGCGAAGCCGCCATGAGCAGCCGGAGGCGCTCGCGCATCGCGCGCCCTCGTCGTGAATCGCTTGTCCGCCCGCGGCGGTCTCTGCCTACCTTCATAGCTCTTTGCGACGCTTGCGGGGTTAGCTGACGGGCTCGCGCTGAAAGAGCTGCGCTACGCGGCAGATGCCGGCGATTCGCCCCAAGGTTTGGGTCCCCCGCTCCCCGCGATATGTAGGCGGAGATTCAGCGAAAGTTGGCGGCAGGTTAGCAAACGCTAAGACATGAAAATGTGAAGAGATTGGAAAGGCCCCCTTGCGGGGGCCTTTCGTTAGCGGGCCTATAAGCCGGATCCTGTCGAGAGCGACCATCTGTCTCACCGGGGCACTGGGCCCCGGGGGCCGCCGAAGCGGCCTGCGGCCTACCTGGACCTCGCCGGGCAGGGTCGACGGTCCTACTTGGCCTTGCACCGGGCGGGGTTTGCCTGGCCGCCGCGTCGCCGCGACGCCGGTGCGCTCTTACCGCACCATTTCACCTTTGCCTGTACGCAGCTCACGTGTGGCTGCGCCATCGGCCGTATGTTTCTGTGGCACTGTCCCGCGGGTTTCCCCGGGTGGGCGTTACCCACCGCCTCGCCCTATGGTGTCCGGACTTTCCTCGAGGGGTTTTCTCTCCCCCCGCGGTCGCTCGGCCCGCCTATCAAGGGTAGCGCTCGCCCGATGGGCTCGCGGCAAATGCATCGATATCCTCGCGCGATGCCGACGGCCGTCGTCACCGGAGCCGGCGGCGGCCTCGGCCGCGCGATCGCGGTGGAGCTCGCCCGCCGCGGCTTCGCGGTTCACGCGACGGACATCGACGCCGACGCGGCCACAGCGGCCGCGACGAAGATCGGCGGCGCCGCGAGCTCGAGCGCCCTGGACGTGCGCGACGAGTCTGCCTGCCGAGCGCTCGCAGCGGAGATCGCCGCAAGCGGCGCGCTTGACGTCTGGGTAAACAACGCCGGCATCCTCGTCACCGGGCCGTCCTGGGAGCAGGACGAGC
Source organism: uncultured Solirubrobacterales bacterium (assembly GCA_963843495.1). Classification (GTDB taxonomy): domain Bacteria; phylum Actinomycetota; class Thermoleophilia; order Solirubrobacterales; family 70-9; genus VRUE01. Next base: position 125,216 of record CAWJJX010000003.1, read on the forward strand.
CGACGCGGCGCACGATGCTGGAGGTAAACGCATTGGGGACGATGAACGGCACGGTCGCCGCGCTGGACTCGATGGTCGCCGCCGGCCGCGGCCACGTAATCAACGTGATTTCGCTGGCCGGGATCGTGGCCGCGCCAGGAGAGGTCAACTACTCGGCGAGCAAGCACGCGGCGATGGCCTTCACGCTCGGCACGCTCTTCGACCTGCGCAATGCGGGCATCGAAGGCGTGCAGCTATCTGCCGTCTGCCCCGACGGCATCTGGACACCGATGCTGCACGACAAGCTCGAGGACCCCGACGCTGCCGGTTCCTTCTCGGGTCACCTGCTTACGCCCGAGCAGGTCGCCGCCGAGGTGGGCAAACTGACCGAGCGCCCGCGCCCGATCCTCATCCTGCCTCGCTGGCGCGGTCCAATGCTCCGTCTCTTCGACCTCTTCCCCCAACTAGCCCTGCGCCTGCTGCCACTGGTGATGCACGACGCGCGACGGCGCCAACGGCGCTACAAGAAGCTGATCGAGTCGGGGAGGTGGCCCTCGGCCTCGACGACTAGATCTTCCTGAAGACGCCTACCACCTTGCCCAGCACCGTCGCATCGGTAGTGCGGATCGGCTCCATCGCCTCGTTCTCGGGCTGTAGCCGGATGTGGTCATCCTCGCGGAAGAAGCGCTTCACCGTTGCCTCCTCGCCGATCAGGGCGACGACGATCTCGTTGTTGACCGCGTCGTCGGCAGGGCGCACGACCACGTAGTCCCCCTCGAAGATCCCGGCTTCGACCATGCTGTCGCCGCGCACCCGCAGGATGTAGTCGCCGTCCTCGCCGCCGATCACGTCGGGGATCTCGATGTACTCCTCGACGTTCTCCTCCGCCAGGATCGGCTCACCGGCGGCGACCTGGCCGATCAGCGGCAGCCCGCTTCCGGGCCGGATCGTCCGCTTCGCCTTGTCGAAGAGCAGCTCGATCGCCCGCGGCTTCGAGGGATCGCGTTTGAGCAGCCCGATCTTCTCCAGGTTCGCGAGGTGCGCGTGAACAGTCGAGGACGAGTGCAGCCCAACCGCCTTGCCGATCTCCCGCACGGTGGGCGGGTAGCCGGTCTTCGCTGCGTAGCGGCGGATGAAGTCGAAGATCTCCTTCTGCCTCTTGGTCAGATCAAGGTCCACGCCTTCTCCCCTTCCGCCAGCAACAGGTGCCAATTCGTTCGAACACTTGTTCGCAAGCGTAGCGCCCCGAGCGGACACCCGCAACTAAACCCGCCCACAAGCCCAAGCATCTAGAATCGACGCCCCTCGAGCGGCTGTGGCGGAACTGGTAGACGCGCAAGGTTGAGGGCCTTGTGGGTGGAAACACCCGTGATGGTTCGACTCCATTCAGCCGCATAGAAAATACCTGTAAATCACGACTTTTCAGATTCCAAACCCAAGAGCCGTTCAGCCCGCCGACGGTCCATTGCGGACAGTTTCGGCAGCAATCGTGCATATCGAAGCGCGACCGCGGGCTTTCCAGGCACGGCAATGGCGACCGTCCGGCGGCGATTCGTGCGGCGCAAGTCTGCCGGCCTTGTGGTCGGGTCGTCCCCTGCATCGGCGTGGGATCTGAAGGCCGGAGCCCCACAGAGTCCACGCGGCGCCAAGCGGCAAGCGCCGCAACCAAGGGTCGTCGGGCCTACGGCACGGGCAGTCTGCTCATCAGCACCACAGCCGATGGCAAAGAGGTCTGGTACGGCCGCTGGCGAGCCGAAGGAAAGCGGCTCAACCGCCGCCTCGGCCCCAAGCGCAAACGAGCCACCGGCGAGGGCCTGACCCGCACTGAAGCCGAGGCGTCGCTTCGCCGCATGATGACGAGCGAGCGCCCGCCGCCGGTCGACACCGAAGTGCCGTTTGCCTCGGCGGCCGAGCACCTGCTGCGGCATCTGGAAGCGCTGGGGCGCAAGCCAACGACCCTCGACAACTACCGCTCGATCGTGCGATCGCAGCTGATCCCGAACCTCGGCGACGTGATGATCAACCGAATCACGCCGGAGCAGGTCGAGGGGCTCGCCGCCGAGATGCTGCGGGATGGCAAGGCGGCGAAGACGCGAGCGAGTGTCCTGAAGCTGCTCTCGCAGGTCATTTCCTTCGCCCAGCGCAAAGGTTGGTGCCGCGACAACCCCTGTCGGAAAGCAGGCAAGCCCAAAGTCCGCGAGAGCATTGATATCCGCTTTCTGGATCGCAATGAGCTCGAGGCGTTGCTGGCCGCGGTCGATGTGCGCGAGAAGCCTTTTGGCTACACCGACCGAGCGATCTTCCTCACCGCGGCGATGACGGGGATGCGCCAGGGTGAGCTGTTGGCCCTGCGCTGGCGCGATGTCGACTGGCAGGCGAAAAGGATCCGCGTGCGCCGCAACTACGTGCGCGGCCGCTGGGATACGCCGAAGTCGCGCAGCGGCGAACGCTCGGTCCCGCTGGCGACCCGCGTTGCCACTGAGTTGAAGCGCCACCGGCGACGCTCGCACTTCCGCGCCGATACCGACCTAGTCTTTCCTCATCCCCTCACCGGCAATCCGCTCGACCACGCGTCCTTGCTTCGCCGCTTCAAGCAAGCACTCAAGGCAGGCAGCGTGCGCCAGGTCCGCTTCCATGACCTCCGTCATACCTTCGGGACCAGAATGGCCGCTTCCCCCGATGTTGCGATGCGCAAGATCCAGGAGTGGATGGGCCACCGCGACTACCGCACGACGCTGATCTACGCGGACTACGAACCAGGCGACGATGAGAGCGGAATGGTCGACGCAGCCTTCTCTTAGCCACACGAATTGCCTGCGATCTGGTGCGATAGCTGCGCGGTTGGGCTACTGCTCCCACGCGATAGCGAGAGCCCCGAGTTGAGTGCGGCGACGTGAACGGTGCGGGATCTGAAGAATGGTGTGGCAGGATTCGTCGATGGGTCCGATGACGATCTTCGATAAGTCGGCACTTCAGGCGCTCAGCATGGACGAGGCGGTGTGGTTCGATGCTTTCTTCGGTGTGAACGTGGTGCCTGTGTTTTACATCGAGACGCTGGCTGATCTTGAGAAGAACCTGGCCGAGGGCAGAGACGCGGAGGATCTGGTCGGGATGCTGGCAGAAAAGACCCCCTCGAATGCCTACCCAAACGTGCACCACCGGACGCTGATCGCGGCGGATCTTGCCGGGCACCGGATCGAGATGGACGGCAGGCCTGTGATCTCTGCCGGCGAGCTGATGAGAGCCGAGGACGGCAGCGTCGGCGTTCACATCGAGGAGTTCCCAGAGCAGGCGGCGCTGCTTCGCTGGCAAGAGCACGATTTCCTCGCGGTCGAGCGCACCCTGGCGAAAGACTGGCGCGCGGAGCTGGCCGGGCATGACCCCGATCGGCTGATCGGGATGGTCAAGAACATCCTTCCGTCGGGGAGGAAGATCTCGGATCTCGAGCAGTTGAAGGCCTTCGTTGACGAGTTCTGCTCAAGCAACGATCCGCGGGTGGTTGCGCTTACGCTGGAGGTACTCGGTGTGGACGACTACCACAAGCGGTTGGGCCAGCAGCGGTGGGAGCAGGCCGGACATCCGAGCCTCGATGAGTTCTTTCCCTACGCGTGCCATGCCTTCAAGGTCGACCTGCTCTTCTACCTGGGCATCGAGCGAGGGTTCATCTCCGGCGAGCGCGCCAGCAACTGGGCCGACATGGCCTACCTCTACTACTTGCCGTTCGCATCGGCCTTCACCTCCGCCGACAGACTCCACCGGCGAACCGTGCCACTCTTCCTCGGCAAGAACCAGAGTTACCTGCCCGCGGATGAGCTGAAGGGCGCGCTGGCCGAGATGGACGCCCACTATGGCGCACTGCCTGATCAGATTAAGGAGCTCGGGGTCCTGGCCTTCGCCTCCTATCCGCCCGCTGGATTGGACAATGCCGTGACGCAGCTCTGGGACCGCCTGATGAGCCCTGCCTGGCGTGAGGCAGCAAGGGAGCGGGAGGCTGAGCTGGGCAAACCACGGGATGAGGCCGCCGAGAAGATGACCCTAGATGAAATAAAGCAGCGGCTGGCCAAGGCTGAACCCCTAGCGGAGGAGTCGGGAGAGCCCGAGGGCGGCGCCGATTACTTCATCACCAGCCGGCGGGTACCAGCGCGAAAGGGCAAGTGGAGAATGGTTTCCGAGGAGATTGAGAAGGCCGAAGGCGGGGACTGACTGCACCTATCGACGAACGACGGTCGTTCAGTCGGGTGGGTCTTTTCCGTTGGCCTCTTCCTGCAGCTCCAGCGGCGCAGTCGAGAAACAGCTTGGATGATCACCTGCCTGCGGGCACTTCAGGGCTTGCGGTTCGCCGTGTGGGACCGTGAAAGAATTTTCTTATGAATCCGAACCTCGAGGCGAGGGTTGCGGCTGAAAGCACCGAGGCGCCGCTCCTCGGTGAGGCGATCCTCTCCCTCGCGCCAGGCGACGGCGAGGCGGCAGTGCTCTCGCTGCTCGCTGCTCGCGACGAGCAGGGCAACTGGCTGGTCGCATGTGGGTCGCTTCTTACCGTTCCAGGGGAAGCAGCCCGAATCAGCTGGCCGGCCTGGGAGCGCCAGCAGCCTCAAACACGAGGCCCGGGTCACCTGAGCGAGGACCTCGATCTCGGCGCCACGCTCGACGAGGAGCCTTTTCCGGAGCTGCGCATGTTGCGGTTGCCCGTCAGCGGGGAGGACTGGAGGGCCTTGGCCGAGGAGATCGACAGCGGCGAGATCACAGTCCACGGCGAGCCGGTCCGGCTCGCCCGAGGCCAGTGGAGTCCCCCCGGTCTCTACAGCCAGGATGGGCAGAGCGATGGGCACCGGGTCCTAAGAGCTGCCCAGCGCCCCGTGCGCGGGGTCGCCGCTAGCCTCGAACCCCCGCCTCTTCCCTTCAGCGACGGCTTGTGGTCACGCGGCGGTCCTGCGAAACCCGTTCTCAAACAGACCCGCGAGGAGCTCGCCGGCCATCCGACCTTCGCGAACTGGCCGATCAGCCTGCTCGGCATCGAGTGGACCGGGGGGACTGAGTTCCAGCCGCCTCCTTGCTTTGTGATCGGCAAGACGATCTGCGATGCCTGGATCGCCGATGCGATTATCGACCACGAGACTGACCTGATCCACCTGCCTCTCGGCTGGGACGCCGAGCGAATTGACCCTCTGGGCTGCTCGGTGATCTTCCGCTGCGAGCGCGACGGGGCACCGCTTCTGGTGAGCCAATGGAAGGTCTCCGACCTGCCGGCAGAGCTGACCGTCGACCAGCACGACCGCGAGGTCCGACAGCTCCCCTGGAACGAGCGGACGATCTCGATCGTGGTCCCGCGCGGACCCCGCCACACCGAGTGGGGTGTGTCCCTTCTTGGACCCGACGGGACCTTGCTCGATGAGCTTGACGTTGCCCGCCGGGTCGAACGGATCGAAATGTCAATTGGGATCGCCGACGCCGAGCCGCCCCCGATGCAAACCATTGCCGGCGACCCGCGGCCACAGCCGAGCGAGGACGACGTCCACCGCGCCCTCCTCAAGGCGCGAGAGCTCGAGCTTGAGACGCGCCAGCGCGCAGGCTGTCCACCGCCGGTGAGCTTCGCGAATACCTTCGCTGGCGATTCTCTGCTCGAGAAGGCGAGCTGCTGATCATCGACCGCTACCTGCTCGACGGCAAGAAGGACGATGTCGTCGAAGCCGTGGTCGAGTTCCTGGTCAGCTTCAACCGACCGATCCGCGCGCTGGTCTCAAAGCCCCGCCCGATCGCCGCCGAGCTTCTCGCTCCCCACCCCGACATCAGTGTTCGCAAGTTCGCGAAGGACAACTCTCACGACCGGATCTGGATCGTCGGTGAGACCGGCATCTCGGTCGGAACCTCGCCCAACCAGTTCCTCGATGACGAGAAGGCCGCGGCGACGACGGCCTTGGACCTGCCATTTGCCGATGCCGCCAACTGGGCGGAGAACCGCTTCGCCGCCGCGTGGCGAGATGCCGAACCGCTCTCCTGAGGGCGAGCGGTCGCGCTACTTCTTGTACTGCGGCCAGATCGCCCCCGTGGGATCTGCGCCGGCGCGCAGAGCGGCGAGGAGCCGCTCGTCGGCACCGCGCCGCTCGAGAAAGAAGTTGACCAGCTCGGTTTCGTCAAAGCGGCCCTGCATTGAGGTGTAAAGAGCCCCGACCGCGACGCTTTCGACGAAGTCGAGGATCTCCTCGGCGCTCTCGTCGCTGGCCGGGCCGCCATGGGTGAGGCTGTTTCGCAGCCGTCGCCAGCGCGACTCCATCGCGTCAAATTCGGCCATCAGCTCCTCGAGCCAAGCCGCCAGCGCGGGACCGCTTCGGGTCCGATCCGACAGAAAGCCGAGCTCCTCGGCGGCAAAGCTACCGGGAGGCACGCGGTCGAGGAGCCATGACAGTTTTCCGATTATCGGCCCCGGCATCACCGTCCAGGTTTTCTCGCCGAGCGACAGCTGTAGCTCGACGTCATATTGGATTTCTTCATGCGCCTTCTGGTACTTCTCCCATGCGGCGGCGTCGGCGCGTTCGACATCACTGAGCGAGAGGAACGCGGAATAGACCACGCCGGTCAGGCGTCCCCTCACCTGGTTCAAGGCCCAGGGCAGCTTCGAGTAATCACGCAAGAAGCGCCTCGGAGTCGAGACCTCCGCCCAGGCGGCGACCCGCTCGATTACACGGTCGCAGAGAACCAGACGGCCCGGTGACCAGGCTTCTCGCGCCTTGCGTAGCCAGAGCAGCAGGTGTGCTGCCTGGCGCATCCGCGGGTCGGTGATCGGGAAGTGATCGGCCCAGCGCTCCGCGTGTTTCGCAATCACTTCAGCGGTGGTATCGCTGCTGACGGCGACTCGCTGATCGGTGGTGAGCGAGAAGGCAGCAGGCGAGGCGAACGTGGAGCCTCCGGGACGTCCGTCGATCAGCATCACGAAAGACTTCTCCAAGACCCATGGCGAGTCGGCGTCATGGAGGTCGGCAAGCGCGACGAGCGCCTCGGCGGAGCTGCGGGCGAGGGCCTCGGCTTCGGAGATTCTCACTTCACCGAGATCGAGACGGACCGCAACCCGGGGGACCTTTTCATCGGCGTCAACTGCCCTCGGAGCCAGCGGGGGGAGCGGCCCTTCCTTCGGCTTCTCGACCGTTGGCAGCAATACCGAGAGGAAGCGAGGGTCCTCCTCTACCTCCGGAGCCACTCGGTAGGAAGCCGAGCCGCCGCGCTCACAGACTTGTCGAAGCCAGCCGACGTCGTAGAGGGTCAGCCGCTCGCCTACTTCGAGAACGGGCGGCCACATTTTCGGAGCGAAGGCGAACAGCAGCCAGACGACGACCTCTCCGCTTCGGGGCAGTGAGGTGATCTGCGCCTCTGTGAGCTGCAGCCTCTCCTTCCCGGAGGCACCGCCTGGGGCATCGTAGTTGGGAGGGAGCGGCTCGCCGCGGGCGATAGCAATCGCATGACCGTCGTCGGCGAGGATGCGCTGCAGCCGCTCGAAGAGGTCGCCTCCGTGTCCGGCCAGCGCGGTGAGGCGGCCGAGCACTCTCGCGGCCCCGCGGGACTCTCGGACACCCTCGGCGAGGGTCAAGTCCCGCCAGGCTGCACCGAGGGCCTGCTCACTCAAGAGGGCCGATCGAATCGACTCGGCGGCGAGCTCCAGCCTTCGCCGCATCGAGCGGTCGCGCTCGGCCTTTTGCTTGAGTGCGTTACGGACCTGTCCGGCCTCCGCGGCCGCGCCGCCGGCACCCTTCTGCAAGGCAGCGCGCAACTCCGGGCCTGTTCTAGACCAGGCGGATGCGAGATCGTCGAGCAGCGCCACCCAATCCTTGGCGCTGCCGTGGGTCCACTGGCGCTCGTCTTCGAGCCACTGCTCGAGTTCGAGTAGCGCTGTCGGAATCAGGAGCGTCGAGCTGCGGCCCCCACCTCGCTCGATGCTCAAGAGGGCATCGCGGATGCGGGCGATTTCCGAGTCGTCGACGCTTTTCACTGCAAGTGAGGAGATCTCAGGCGGGGTGTCCTACGACCAGCTGGCGAAGTCCACCAGGCGAACCTATCGTGGCCGTCGGCTTCGAAAGGGAGTGGCCCGACCAAATGCACGCAGTTGACTAAGGCGTGACCGCCGTTTCCGCGTGGTCGCGAGCATGTCCGCCAAAACGGCCGACGTTTCCGCGGTGGACGAAAAGCGGGGCGTGAGGCCAGCACGATCGCTCCCGCTTTGCGCGAAATGCAGTACTCGATTTGGAGCACCAAGCACTATCAGGCTTAGACGGTTTCTTGCCGAATCATGGAAAAGGGTGGGCCGGGCCGGGGTTAGTCCTGCCTAGCGCAGCACTGTCGACCCGCAGGGTCCCTTCCTATTCCGCGACAAGAACGCCATTCCCGGCGCCGAACCCGTCTCATCGCCTCGCCTAGTCTTGGACCCTTCATCCTCAGCTGACCTACGGACCTAACGTCCGTAGCCCCGTACGCGCATGTAGTGATCGGGGAGCCCGGTCATCTGTCGTCGCTCCTCAGATAGAGACGACCAACTCGCGCTTCGGCGTTCGGCGGGACTCCGGGTTGGGCGCCTCGTCCTGGAAGCCGTAGACGAGGTGGGTGTCAAGCGCCTTGGCGAGCTTGCGCATCGTGGCGAAGCTGAAGCGGTGCTGGCCGCTCTCGAGGCGAGAGATCACCGAATGGCTCGTTCCCATCCGCTTGGCTAGCTCCTCTTGGGTGAGCCCGAGCTGCATCCGCTTGTGGATCACCAAGCGGGCGAACTGCTCGTAGGGCTGCTGCTCTTCGAGGGCAGCCCTGTACGCGGCGCTCTTGCGAGCCTGCCTCTCCATTCCCTCCGCGTGGGCCCCTCCGATAGGCGAGCCGTTCTTACGAGCCATTTCCGTCCGATCTCATTGACTACCTCAGGTGGTCAATTTAGCAAAACTGCTAAAGCCGTCGGACGGAATTACGGCGCATCGTCGCCGGCTGCTCGCGGCGGCTTGCGCTGCTTTGCGTCCATCCGCTCCTTGAAGTCCAGCCAGCGCTGCTTGGCGATCTCGATCTCCGTCCGGGGAACGGCCTTGCTCGTCTTGCGGAACATGTGCAGCAGGACGAAGAGGTTGCCCGATCGTCGGTAGAGGATCCGGTAGTGCGCGCGGCCGAAATGGCACCGAAGCTCGCGCAGCGGTCCGTCGACCTGCGAGGTATGCGGGAAGGGCAGTGGTGGGTCGTCGTTTGCCAACCCGTTCAGGCGATCGATCTGCAGGTCGACCGTCATCCGCTTGGTCGCCGCAGCCTGAAGCTCGCGCAAGCTCGGCTTCTTCTTCCGCGGCTCGAGCGGAAACTCGCGGTCAAGGAAGTCGACGACGGGCTCGACGCCATCGGGGTCGCGGTAGTAGACAGCCTGGGTGGGCATGGAGGCGACCCTATCGGCGCCGGTGGCGGCTCAAAGCCACCCAGCCAGATGAGCCCAACGAGGTCAAGAACTGCGGACAGTTCGCGGACACTCTTTTCGCTAACCTGGGTCACCTCAGGGAATCTCAAGTGACCTGAGAGAGTCGTACATCACTGAAAACGCCCCCAACTGCCGGGTTGAGGGCCTTGTGGGTGGAAACACCCGTGATGGTTCGACTCCATTCAGCCGCATGATGAAAACCCCCGCTAGTCGGGGGTTTTCGCGTCTCGGGATGGATGGGATCGGAATCTACCGGGAACTCGGTGAGCCTTCATGTGTCCACCCGACACCCTTCGAGCAGGCGAACCTTGGCTGCAGGCCACTCACAACGGAGAATCGAATAATGGACGCTGTCCCGCCAACTGCCGTCTCGGCGGCGCATCTCGTGGCGATGCAGCCCCTCTTTGACTGCGCCTAATTTCTCGATAGCACGCTGAGAGCGCTCGTTGCGAAAGTCGGTGCGGAAAGCAACCCGCTCCAGTTCAAGCGTCTCGAACGCATGTGTCATCAGCAACAGCTTCGTCGCCGTGTTGCGGCCAGTGCCCCACGATGCCCGACTGAGCCAGGTTGAGCCGATCTCCAAATGAGAGTTGTGGGCATCGAAGTCCCAATACGAAGTGGAACCGATCACGGAACCATCCGCTGCGCTCAGAACTGCAAACGGAAGTCTGCGGTGAGCACGGCGATCCGCTAAGGCACTATCGATCCACGCGCGCGCTTGCTCGATGTCTGCAGGACGCGGATACGGAAGCCAGGCGAAGATCTCCTCGGCGTCTGCGGCAGCGAGCAAACCGGCGGCGTGCTCGGTGCCCAGCGGCTCTATCGCGACCAGACTGCCGCGAAGCTCGACGGGCTCCATTGCGTGCATAAGGCGATCCTGCCAGGGAGTCAATTGAAGATGACGGTGCGATGCCGCTCGATTCAGCGGTAAAAGAGCACCCGCGGGCAGGCATTGAGGTTCCTGCTGTAGAGCCAGCAATTGGCGTTGTACTTGCGAATCCTGAACTTGAGGTTCCAGAGCGGGCCTTCGCGCGGGATTGCGTAGAAGACGGTCAGCGAGCCGATGTAGACGCTGCCACCGCGGTACCAGAAGACGCCGCATTTGAGCTTCTCTCGTTCGACTCGAGTGCAGCGAATCCGCTTGACGGATCCCCTGACGAAACGGCTGCGGAAGACGCTCGCCAAGCCGATGTACGAGTAGTACTTCGCCGCCGGGAGGGTCATGCGGGGAAGGCGCGTCGGTGGCACGAAGTTTGCGGGCGCCGGAGCACCGAGTTCTACGGCGGCGATCCAACTCGAGACCCACGCGGAGACGCCGTCGACCCGGGTCTGAAGCTCGGGAAGCGTGGTTATGCAGCCCTGGTTGCCCAGGCTGATGATGCCCACCTGGACAGGCGTGCCGTCCGCCCGCCGGGCGATGCCAGGCCCGCCACTGTCGCCATGGCAAGAGCCGACTTCGAATTGGGGCGCGGCGATCGCACACAGCTGGCTGGCAGGGCTGTAGAACGGAGTCAGCTGCTTGGCTTTTCGCCTGCACGCTCCCTCGTCCTGGATCACGGTTTCCGCCGAACGCAGAACCGTCGGCGTTCGCGTCGCGTTACCACTTGTCGCTCCCCAACCGGCAATTGCGATCGGTGTCCCGCCCGTCAGCAGGCTTCCCTCAGCTGAGCTCGCCAACGGGATGGCCGGGGCCGAGACCGGCGCCGCCAAGACCAGCAACGCGGCGTCATTCAGCAGCTTTGCGGGGTTGTACCCCGGAAAGACCAAGACCTGAGAGACAGATGAGACGTTTGCTGGAGTTACCTGCTTCAGATCTGCGAGGCCGGTCACGACCTGGAAGTTGGTTGCTTGTTGAACCCTGCCGGCCTGGGTCAGGACGCAGTGCCCCGCTGTCAAGATCAGGCGTGGGGCCACCACCGTTCCGGTGCATTCGAACTGTTCCACCGAACCTCGGTAGGTGATGTGCGCCAGCCAGGGGAAAGATGTGATCGATGCCGTCGCTCCCTTAACGATCGAAGCCTTCGCCGGAGATTCCGCGCCACTCGTCTCTCGCGCACTCGCGGGTGCCACGAGGGCGCAGAGCAACATTGCGCACACCGTCAGAGCCGCCGCCAGTGCTCGCACACCTTGATTAATACGAACCCCCATAGACGATCAGCCTAATGGGCGGGTTTGGACATTGGGGCGCAGAGGCGTTCGCGGGCGATCCAGTCGGACCCCGGTGGAGGCCTGCGCGTCCTGTGCCGGCCATCGCACTCGAACCGCTCCAGCTCGGGATGGGGGCCCTGAAGCCTCGCGGCGACTGTCGGCAGGAGCAGCGGGACGGGATCAATCGGAGTGTCGTAGCGGCGCACCTCGAAATGGAGGTGCGGTCCGGTCGAGTAGCCGGTGGAGCCGACGTAGCCGATCCGCGTCCCGCCCACCACCTGCTCGCCGACCCAGCTCGTGATCGATGAGAGGTGGGCGTACCAGGTGGTGAAGCCGAGACGGTGCTGGATCACCACCAGATTGCCGTAGCCGCCGTAGTTGTAGGCGGCGTAGATGGTCGTCCCGCGCCCCGCCGCGCCGACGCGTGTGCCATAGGGGACCGGGAAGTCCAAGCCCTGGTGCCGGCGGCCTCCGCCCCGGGGAGCTCCGAACCCGTCGCCGATCGGGCCGGGTACCGGGCGCAGGAACCGAACCGGATCGCCAGACGGTTCGCTTCCCTGGCTCAGGGAGCCGATCGTCGCCGGACCGGCAAGCCCGTCCACCTCGATGCGGGCGGCTCGCTGCGCGCGCAGCACCGCCCCCTTCGTCAGCGGCCCAAAGACCCCGTCGGCCCTTCCTGGCCCATGTCCCGCGCGCTGGAGGAGGAACTGCAGGGCGGCGACGTCCCAGCCCCGGTTGCCGGGCCGCATCACCCGGCTGCCAAGCGGTGGTCTCCCCCGCCACCCGAGCGCCCTCCGTGTCCGCGGCCCGGCGATGCCGTCCACTCGCAGACCCCGACGGCGCTGGAAGGCGACCACTCCCCGCTTGGTAAGAGGGCCCCTGATCCCGTCTACGTAACCGCCGTACAGGTGCAGCGCCTTTAGCGCGGCCTGCAGGGCAGCCACGTTCGCGGGGCGCGCATCGGCGCGGGCCGGCACGGCGATCGCGATGAGGACCAGCGCCAATGCGCCGGCTCTTGAGATCGGACGCATCTGCCCCATGTTGGGAAATGCGGCGCCGGGCCACAACCCCCGCAACGATGCATGCATCGGCCGCTCGAGCCGGACGGGACCGGGACCCGCCGTCCTGTACAAGTTTCCGAGCACGCCAATCGGGCAACTCCAGAGGAAGGGCGATGACGCAGACGACGCTCGCAATCGAAGCGACCGACCTGGCCAAGGCCTTCGGCGAGGTCCGCGCGGTCGATGGCGTCGACCTTGCCGTTCGCCGCGGCTCCGTCTACGGCGTGCTCGGGCCGAACGGAGCGGGCAAGACGACGACGATCCGGATCCTCGCCACCCTGCTGCACCCCGACGCCGGATCGGCGCGGGTGCTCGGGCACGACATCGTCTCCGAAGCCGATGAGGTGCGAGGCCAGGTCAGCCTCACCGGCCAGCTCGCTTCCGTCGACGAGGATCTGACCGGCCTGGAGAACCTGACGCTGATCGGCCACCTGCTGGGGCTGAGGCGGACTCACGCCAAGAGCCGGGCGAGCGAGCTGCTCGACGCGTTCGGCCTTGACGACGCGGCCACGCGGCTGGTCAAGAGCTACTCCGGTGGCATGCGCCGCCGCCTCGACGTCGCCGCGAGCATCGTCGTCACCCCGGAGCTGATGTTCCTCGACGAGCCGACCACGGGGCTGGACCCACGCTCCCGCAACCTCGTCTGGGACATCGTCCGCACCCTGGTCGAGGAGGGGACGACGATCCTCCTCTGCACCCAGTACCTCGACGAGGCCGACCAGTTGGCCGACGGGATCGCGGTGATCGACCGCGGCCGGGTGATCGCCGAGGGAACGCCGGCCCAGTTGAAGGCCTCGGTGGGGTCCGGCACGCTGCACGTGAGGCTGCTCGACCCCGAGGAGCGACCGGAGGCCGAGCGTGTGCTCGCCCGAGAGCTCGGCTCAGCCCAGCTCGAGCCCGACCTGGCGGCGCTGAGCAGTCCCTGCTCCGACACCGGTCGGGCCGCTGAGGCGGTGGCCCAGCTGGCCCGCGCCGGCGTCGGGATCGCTGCATTCTCGCTCGGCCAGCCGAGCCTCGACGAGGTGTTCCTGGCGCTGACCGGCCATCCGGCAGACGAGCAGCCGCCGGAGGAGAGCGCAGCCGTGGAGGAGCAGGCGGCATGAGCACGTCCCCGACGACCCCGGCTCGAGCAACGCCCGCCCTCGAGGAGGCGGCCCTGCGCCGTGCCCTCTCCTCCACCCCGCGCCCGCCGCGCGCCAGCGCCCTCTCCGCCACCCTCGCCTTTGGCTGGCGCGGGATGCTCAAGGTCAAGCACGTCCCCGAGCAGCTCCTCGACGTGACGATCACGCCGGTGATGTTCGTGCTCATGTTCACCTACCTCTTCGGCGGCGCAATCGCCGGCTCGACCGGCGAATACCTCGACTACATCCTCCCCGGCGTCCTGGTGATGTCGGTGCTGTTCACCACCGTGTACTCGGGAATCGCGCTGAACACCGACCTCACTAAAGGGGTCGTCGACCGTTTCCGCTCACTGCCGATCTGGCGCCCGGCGCCGCTCGTCGGCGCCCTGCTCGGCGACAGCGTGCGCTACCTGATCGCCGGGACGGTGATCGTCGTGCTCGGCGTGGCGCTCGGCTTCCGACCGGAGGCCGGCGTAGGCGGAGTGATCGCGGCGATGGCGCTGGTGATCGTCTTCGCCTTCGGGCTCTCCTGGGTCTTCACGACGATGGGCCTCTTGCTGCGCTCCCCCAACGCGGTCATGAACGCGGGCTTCATGAGCATCTTCCCGCTCACCTTTCTCAGCAACGTCTTCGTCGACCCGGAGACGCTGCCAAGCGCCCTGGAGGCTTTCGTCGACGTCAACCCGATCTCGATCCTCACCACGGCGACACGGGGCCTGATGGAGGGGAACGCCTCCGGTGAAGACATCGCGATCGTGCTGACGACGGCGGCGGCGCTGACCGCCGTGTTCGCGCCCCTGACGACACGGCTCTACCGCAGCAGATGACTGGCTAGTGTCCGAAGCAAGACGAGCGAAGGAGGAATGATGGGCACCAGGACCGAGCACGCACCGGGAACCTTCAGCTGGGTGGACCTGACGACGAGCGACGCGGCCGGCGCCAAGGACTTCTACGGCCGCCTGCTCGGCTGGGAGTTCGACGACAACGAGATTCCGAACGGAGGCGGGGTCTACTCGATATGCAAGGTGGGCGGCGAGAACGTCGCCGCGATCGCGCCCACAACGGAGAGCTTCCCGCCGCACTGGAACAACTACGTGACCGTCGCCAGCGCCGATGAGGCCGCCGCAAAGGCGAAGGAGCTGGGTGGCGAGGTGATCGAGGAGCCCTTCGACGTCATGGGAGCCGGCCGGATGGCGCTGCTGCGGGACCCGACCAGAGCCATGCTCTGCGTCTGGGAGCCGCGCGACGCGATCGGAGCGACACGGGTCAACGATCCGGGCTGCCTGACCTGGAACGAGCTCCACACCCCCGATCCGGCGCAGGCGCTCGAGTTCTACACGGGCCTGTTCGGCTGGAGCACGGAAGAGATGAGCAGCGAGAACGGCCCCGCGTACACGATCGTCAAGGTGGGCGAGCGCACCAACGGAGGCGTGATGACCACCCAGCAGGGCGAGCCGCCCAACTGGCTCCCCTACTTCACCGTCGAGAGCCGCGATCGGGCGGCGGGCGAAGCGAGCGAGCTCGGCGCCCGCGAGCTCCATCGGATGGACATGGAGCAGGGCAGGATCGCAATCTTCACCGATCCCCAGGGCGCCCCCTTCGCCGTCTTCGAGGGCGAGGTCGACGACTAATCGTCGCTCGCCTTGGGGTGCCCGTACTCGTCGTGTAGACGCCACCAGCCGTAGGGCGGGGACTGCGGGCGCCCCTCGGGTGACTCCTCCCACTCCTCTTGGCGCCCCAACGGGGTCAGGTCCAGCAGCGCCCAGTTGCTCGAGATCGGCTCGACCCCGCGGCCGTCGGTGAAATAGGTCCGGAAGACACGGTCGCCGTCGCGCAGGAAGACGCTCAGGCCGAAGGTCTCCCCATCCTGGTGGCGTTCCGGCTGCGGCTGCTCAGGCCCGACTCTGAAGTCGACGTTGAAGGCGACGCCGAACGACGAATACCAGGGAACGTCCCAGCCCATGCGCTGCCGGAAGGCCTCCAGCTTGGCGAGCGGGGCACGCGAGACGAGGGCGAACGAGGTGTCTCGCGCCCGCAAGTGGGCGAGGTGCCCAAGGTTGTCGACGAACATCGAGCAGCCATCGCACCCGATGTCGGAGTTGGGCCCGAACATAAAGTGGTAGACGATCAGCTGGGGGTAGCCCTCGAACAGATCGAGCAGGCTTGCCTTCCCGTCGGGCCCCTCGAAGGCATAGTCCTTCTCGATCTCCACCATCGGCAGCCGGCGGCGGCGCGCGGCAAGCGCGTCACCGGCGCGCAGATGCGCCTTCTCCTCGGCGAGAAGCGCCCCGCGCGCGACCTCCCACTCCTCCGCCGAAACGACCTTCGGCGGGTTTGGAACTCGCTCCAGCGTCTCTGCGGCTCGCTCGGTCATCGCGTCTCCTCCTTCTCTTGCCTACCCCCTGTCTCTTGCCTACCCCCTTAGTAGACAGAATCGACACCGCGAGCAAATCGAGCGCCACCTGTGCCCCGCCACCCCGTCGCTATGCTCCCGCCTTGACCGGCTCGGGGATCGAGGTGCGGCGATGCGAACGGCGCGACGTGCCAGCCGTGATCGCGCTCTGGGCCGAGGCGCGCAGCGAGCACGCAAGCACTCCTGATCGGGTCGAGGACGTGGAGGGCCTGGTCACGGACTCCCCCGCCGCCCTCCTAGTAGCCGAGCGAGAAGGCGAGATCGTCGGCGCCCTGATCGCCGCCTGGGACGGGTGGCGCGGGAACATGTACCGACTCGCGGTGCGAGATGGACACCGCCGAGAAGGCATCGGACTTGCCCTGACCCGCGCCGGCGAGGACTATCTGCGCAGTCGCGGAGGCCGACGCATTACCGCGCTCGTGGCCTTCGACGACGAGGTGGCGGGGGGCTTCTGGGACTCCGCCGGCTATCCCCTCGATGACGAAATCGGACGCAGGGTCCGCAACATATGAGCTCCATTGGCCGAATTTCCCTGCCTCTGCTCGCCTGCCTGGCGCTAACTCTCGGCGGCTGTGGCCTTTCGTCCCGGCCGTCGACGTCCGATGCGGAGGGTGCGATCGCCGAGCAGTCCCGCCAACGCCTCTCCGCGCCGGCGTGCGAAGACGCAGTGGGGCAGGAAGGCGAAAGCGGGGAAACGAGCTTCTACTGCTCCGCGGCTGACGACGGGCGCCGAATCAAACTCTTCGTCGTCTTTCCCGAACAGGGAGAGGCACTCATCCTGGTCTGGCCCTGCGCCCCAGCGAACCTGACCTGGAAGGCGATCCAGCGGCACCCGCGCTATCGCTGCGGAGTAGAGCTGAAGTCAGCTGAGCTGTAGCACGGGCTCGCGGGAAATCCGCAACGGATCAGCGGGTTAAACCGGATGGAAAGCCGGTGGAACCGCACTATCGTCGGCCGGTGGTGGACACACTGGAACCTCAGCCGCTGAGGGGCTCCAGCGACGACTACGACGAGCTGATCGACCTCGTCGACGACGCCAGCGTCGTCTTGCTCGGCCAAGCGTCGCATGGAACGCACGAGTTCCACCGTGAGCGGGCTCGGATCACCCGCCGCCTGATCGAGGAGAGGGGCTTTCGCACGATCGCTCTCGAGGCAGACTGGCCGGCTGCGTCGCGGGTGAACCGGTACCTGCACGGCGCGCCCGGGGACGAGAGCGCGGAGGAGGCGCTCGGGGGGTTTCACCGCTTTCCCGCCTGGATGTGGCGCAACGCCGAGATGCTCGACTTCATCGGCTGGCTGCGGGCGCACAACGATCGCAACCACTACAGCGACTCCGTCGGCTTCTTCGGCCTCGACCTCTTCAGCCTCTATTCCTCGGTTGCCGACGTGATCGGTTACCTGGAGCTGATCGATCGCGACATCGCCGCGGAAGCCCGCGAGCGCTACGCGTGCTTAGGTGACTTCGATGGGGTCGGTGTCCACCGGCGCACGCCGTTGGAGCGAATCGACAGCGACGCCCGACGTGAGCTGATCACGCGGCTCACGCGGCTGCACCTGCAGGGCGAAAGCTATCTGCGGCGCGACAGCACGGCTGCCGAGCACGATCACTTCTACGCGGAGCAGAACGCCCGTCTGGTGGCGAGCGGAGCGCGGTACTACCGGGCGATGCTCGGCGGCGACGCCGGCTCGGCGAGCGTCCGCGACCGCCACATGGCCGACACCCTCGTCCGCCTCGTGGAACACCTCGAGCGCAGGGGGGAACCGTCACGGGTGGTGGTCTGGGCACACAACACGCACGTCGGCGACGCCCGTCTGACCGACCTGCGCGGCGAGGGGCAGGTGAGCATGGGTCAGCTGGCTCGAGAGCGCTGGAACGAGAAGGCGGTCCTTATCGGCTTCACGACCCACTCCGGCACCGTCACGGCAAGCTCCGCCTGGGACGCACCGCCGAGGCAGAGGGAGCTGCGTGAGGCAGTGCCCGGCAGCTATGAGGCGCGCTTCCACGAGCTCGGCCTGCCGCGCTTCCTCCTCGACCTGCGCAACGGCTCGGGATCCGAGCTGCGGGCACCTCGGTTGGAGCGCGCGATCGGCGTGATCTACCGACCGGAGGACGAGCTGGACAGCCACTACTTCCAGGCCGGCCTACCCGGCCAGTTCGACGCGGTGATCCACCTCGACGAGACCCGCGCGCTCGAGCCGCTGGAGCACGACGTTCTCTGACCGCGCAGACGGCCCCTGCTCAGGTCGTGAGGCAGCGTTCGCAGAGACCGCGCAGGACCACGTCGTGATCGGTGACGTCGAAGCTGATCTCGTTGGAGAGCTTGGAGATCGCCCGCTCCAGAGAGGGGTCCTCGAAGGGAACCATGCGGCCACAGCGGCGGCAGATCGCGTGGTGGTGGTGCTCGCCCCCCGGCTCGACCCGCTCATAGCCGGCGACCCCGCGGCTGACCTCGAGCCGCTGGACCAAGCCGAGCTGCTCCAGTTGCTCGAGGGCGCGGTAGACGCTGGCTCGGCCAACACCCGGCTTGCGGCGTCGCAGCTCGTCGTCGAGCTCAAGGGCGGTGACGGCACACTCGTGGCGGGATAGGGCCTCGACGACCGCATTGCGGGCGCCACCGCGCCGGTAGCCCGCAGCGCCGAGGGCGGCGAGCGCGTGCTCCGCCCAGGCGGTGTCGGCTTTGCCAGCCATCTCAGGCGATCGTAGCCCCAGCCTGAAGCGGCGGACGGAGGGCGCGGGAGCGCAGGCGAGCCAAGGGCAGGGAGAGCAGGTAGATCGCGACGATTGCCAGCGCTACCGAGGCGCCGCCGGCAGTGCCGACGTAATAGGAGAGGTAGAGGCCGACGACGCCGGCGGAGATCGCGAGACCGGCGGCGATCACCATCGTCGGCAGCATCCGGTCGCAGAGCCGGCGGGCAGCGGCGGCGGGACCGACGAAGACGGCGACGACGAGGAGGTTGCCAAGGCCCTGCACGGCGACCACTACCGCGGCCCCGAGCAGGATCAGCAGCGCTGCGTCGACGGACGTCGGCGAGATGCCCAGCGAGCGCGCGGCGCCGCGATCGAAGCCGGCAGCGAGCAGCCTGCCGTGAAGGAGCAGGAGGGCGAGGGCGACGAGCGCGGCGAGGCCGGCCGCGAGCGCCAGGTCGGCGTCGCCGACACCGAAGAGGTCGCCGAAGAGCAGCGACTCGACGCCCGGCGGAGAGCTGGGCGAAAGCGCCAGCAGGACGCCGAGGCCAAACATGGTCGTCACCACCACGGCCACGCCCGCCTCGCGCTCGACGCCAGCCACCCTCGCAGCGAGGGCGATCGCGAGGGCCGCGACGACGATCGCCGGCGCGGCGCCGAAGAGCACCGGCACTCCCACGATCGCGGCGACGACTAGGCCGGGGAAGAGAGAGTGGGCAAGCGACTCGGTCGCGTAGGAGAGGCGGTGCAGGACGACCCAGCAACCGAGCGTGCCGCCGACGGCACCGAGCAATACCAGCTCGATGAGAGCGCGCTGCATGAACGGTTGTTGCAGGGGCTCGAGCATCTTCAGTGGTGGTGGTGATGGTGCGGGGGAAGGATCGCTCGACCCCCTGCCCCGGGCAGCTCGACGATCGCGCCGCCGTAAGTCGCTTCCAGCACGGCGAGGTCATCCAGCACCGCCGGCGGCGGCCCGCAGGCGATCTGGCGCCCGTTGATGCAGAGGACCAGGTCGCAGCGGCGCGCCTGCTCGAGGTCGTGCGTGGCGATCACGACCCCCCTTCCCTCGCCGGCCAGCTCGGCGATCAGCGTCTCGAGCCGCTCGCCGCTGGGGCGGTCGAGCCCGGAGAAGGGCTCGTCGAGCAGCAGGACGCCGGCGTCTTGCACCAGCGCCCGCGCGATCAGGACGCGCTGGCGCTGGCCGCCGGAGAGCTCGCCGAAGGTCTCCTCGGCGCGCTCCCGCAGCTCGACGCGAGCGAGCGCCCGCCCCGCCGCTTCTCGCTCGCGGCGACCCGGTCGCCGCCACCAAGGCAAGGCCGACAGCGCGCCCATCGTCGCCACCTCGAGAGCGGAGACCGGGTAGTCGAGGCGTGAGCGCTCCGTCTGAGGGACGGTGGCGCAGCTCGCCGCCACGCGCAGAGTCCCGGCGATCGGGCTTAGCTCGCCGAGGACAGTGCGCATGAGCGTGGTCTTGCCGCCTCCGTTGGGCCCGAGCAGGGCCAGCGTCTGCCCCGGCGCGAGCGAGAAGCCGACGCCGGAGATCGCCACCCTGGCGTCGTAGCCAGCGGCGAGCCCGTCGGCCTCGATCAGCGCAGCGGCCTGCATCCCCGCCTCCCCCCAGTGAAGCCGCGGACGACCGCGTCGGCGTTGGCCGCCTCCATCTCGAGGTAGGTGGCGCCATCCGAGCCCTCCGAACCCAGCGTGTCGCCATAGAGCTCGTACTCGGCCGTGGCGCCAGTCTCCGCGGCGATCGCCTCGGCGACCTTGGCGCTGAGCGAGCTCTCGGGGAAGATCGCCGCGACCCGCTCACGCTCGATCAAGTCGGCGAGCTCGCTCAGGTCCTTCGCCGATGGCTGTGCCTGGGTTGTCTGCGAGGGGATGACCGCGCCGACGACGTCGATCCCGTAGCGCCGGGCGAAGTAGCCGAACGCGTCGTGGTCGGTGACCAGCTTGCGGCGCTCGGGGGGCACGGCCGCCAAGCAGCGGACGATGCCGGCGTCGAGCGCGCGCAGGCGCGCGAGATAAGAGGCGGCATTGCGCGCGAAGTCGCGCCGGTGGGCAGGGTCGGCGTCGCCGAGCCGGCGCTCGATCTCGCGCACCGCGGCCTCGGCATTGCGCGGGTCGTGCCACCAGTGCGGGTCATAGCGCGAGGCCTCGGCGCCGCTCGACTCGCCGGGCAGGCGGCCGGGCACCACCGCTCCGAGCTCGACCACCGGGGCGTCGCCGCCGCTGTCGGAGACGACCTGCTCGATCCAGGCGTCGAGATCATCCCCGCTGGCGAATACCAGCTCCGCCTCCGCGGCCGCGATGACGTCGCTCGGTCGCGGCTCGTACTCGTGCGGATCGGTGTTCGGCTGCAGCACCTGCTCGACGGCGACCGCGTCACCCCCGACCTCGCGGACGAAGTCACCGATCTGGGTCGTGGTCGCGACGACCTCCAGCCGGCCATCGCCGTCGTCCCCGCCGGCGCAACCGGCGGCGCAAACGGCGGCGAGGAGGGTCGCGATGGCCAGCGCGCCGCGGCCGCGACGGGCCCGAGCGATCGCCCGGGCGGCGGCGGCGAGGGCGAAGACGGCACCCGAGATGACCGCGATCGTGGCACCCGGCGGCGCGTCCGTCTTCACCGAGAGCCAGAGGCCGACGACGCCCTCGGCGGCGACGAGGGCGATGCTGGCCAGCTGCCAGGTCCGCATCCGCTCGGTGAAGAGGCGCGCGGTCAGTGCCGGCACGACGAAGAGCGCCGCGACGAGCAACGCCCCGATCACCGAGAGCGCCGCCGTGATGGCGAGGGCGATCAGGCCCAGGAGCACGATCTCGAGCAGGCCGTTCCCGACGGACAGGTTCGGCGCTGCACCGGGATCGAAGCCAATTGCCAGCCAGCGGTGGCCAAGCAGCAGAGAGGCGGAGAGCGTGCCCACCGCCGCGACCGCGGCGAGGGCGATGTCGCCACCGTCGACCAGCAGGAGGCTGCCGAAAAGCAGCGTCTCGACGTTCGAGCCGGACCCGAAGACATCGCTGGCGAGGATCACGCCCCCGGCGAGGCAGCCGACGAGGGCGATCGCCACCGCACTGTCCCTCCCCTCCCCGGCGCGGCGCCCGAAGAGCCAGCTCCCGGTGCTGAAGGCGACGGCGGCGCCGAAAGCGCCTAGCGGGGCCGCGAAGCCGAGCCCGTCGGCGAGAACCAGGCCGGGGAAGGCTGCGGTGCCGACCGCGTGCGAGAAGAAGGCGAGGCCGCGCAGGACGATCCAGGTGCCGAGTAGGCCGGCCGGCACGGCGAGGATCAGGATCTCGACTATGCCCCGCTGGACGAAGGGCAGCTGGAACGGCTCGAGCACCGCTCGATTAAATCAAAATGAGATCCATTTTTATTTTCTTCGCAGCACCCTCCCCCGGTAGCGTGCCGCGCATGGATCGGAGGCCGAGGTGAGAGCGCTCGTCCAGCGGGTCAGCCAAGCCGCCGTCGACGTCGACGGTGAGCGGGTGGCGCGGATCGGGCCGGGGATGCTCGTGCTGCTCGGCGTCCGGCGCGGCGACACGACCGAGCAGGCCGAGCGGCTGGCGGCCAAGGTGCAGGCGCTGCGGATCTTCGACGACGCCGAGGGCCGCATGAACGAGTCGCTCGGCCAGCGCGAGATCCTCTGCGTCAGCCAGTTCACCCTCTACGGCGACGCGCGCAAGGGCAACCGGCCGAGCTACGTCGACGCCGCGCCCGCGGAGGAGGCGGAGCCCCTCTACGACCTCTTCTGCGAGCTCCTCGGTGCGCGCAAGGGGGTCTTCGGAGCTTGCATGGGCGTGGCCCTCGTCAACGATGGCCCGGTTACCGTGATGGTCGAGGTCTGAGCGACGCGGCCCGAGACAGGCCACCGGACGCGCAGCCCTACCAGCGGCATGGACGCTTCAGTCTCGATTCGAGCGGCGACTGACGAGGACGCTCGGGGCGTGATCACCCTGTGGACGGAGGGCTACGTCACCGAAGGCGGGGGCGGGCGGACCGCGCCCTACGCCGAATCGGAGTTCTTCGACACCGCCCGCGACGGGCACGTCCTCGTCGGCGAGGCCGGCGGCGCGATCGTCGGCGTCGTCGCCCTGCGTGCCCCCGGCGCTCCCGCGCTCGCGGTGGCCCGGGCAGGGGAGGCAGAGCTCTCCCGCTTGGCCGTGTCGGCCTCGGCCCGGCGTCGGGGGATTGGCCGCGCCCTGGTCGTGCGCTGCGAGGAGATCGCGCACGCCGAAGGGTGGCAGGCAATAGCACTCTGGAGCCGTCCCTACCAGGGTGCCGCCCACCGCCTCTACGAGAGCCGCGGCTATCGCCGGGTGCCCGGGCGCGACGACGTCGACGCCAGCGGCCACGCGCGCCTCGTCTTCCGGTTGAACCTCGACCCCTTGCGAGAATGAGCGCCGTGGAGAACCTCACGCCGCGCCTCGAGGGTTCAATCGTCACGCTCGAGCCGCTTGTGGAGGAGCACGCCAAGGAGCTCCGGGAGGCGGCGCGGACACCCGAGATCTGGGCCTGGCTCGCCGACCTGAGCCGGCCCGAGCGCTTCGAGCGCTGGCTCGATCTGACCCTCGAGGCCGCCCACACCGGGCGCGAGGGACCCTTCACCACCCGCGACGCGCGGACGGGTGCCGCGATCGGCAGCAGCCGCTACCTCAACGTCCGCTCCGATGATCGCGTGGTCGAGATCGGCTGGACCTGGCTCAACCCGAGCGCCTGGCGCAGCGGCGCCAACGTCGAGGCGAAGCTGCTGATGATGCGCCATGCCTTCGAGGACCTCGGCTGCGTGCGGGTCGAGTTCAAGACCGACGCCCGCAACGAGCGTTCGCGCGCGGCGCTGGCCGCCCTGCCGGCCCAGTTCGAGGGCATCATGCGCAACCACATGATCGTCCCCGACGTCGGTCAGCGCGACTCCGCCTACTACAGCGTGATCGATTCTGAGTGGCCCGGGGTTCGCGCCAACCTGCAGCGTCGCCTGGAGCGAGGAGCGGAGCGGGATGGCTGAGAGCGGAAACGGCACCGGCCTGACGCTGCGCTACGAAGAAACCGCCGCCAGGCTCGATGCGCTCGAGCCACTGTGGAACGCGTTGCAGGCCCACCACTCCGAGATCACGCCGATGCTTGGCGAGCGAACGCCGAAGCGCGAGGTGGCCGACGCCTGGCGCATGCGACGGGCCAAGTACGAGAGCTGGCTGAGGAATGCCGACACCTTCTTCATCGTCGCCGAGACCGCGGGCGAGCCGGTCGGCTACGCCTTCGTCACCGTCGGCCCGGGCTACGCATCCTGGGAGACGGGCGAGCGCCTCGCCGAGCTGGAGACGCTCTCCGTCCTCCCCGGCCATCGCGGCAGCGGCGTCGGCGCCGCGCTCCTCGATGCGGTCTGGATCCGCCTCGGGACCCTCGGCGTCGAGGACATGGCGATCACCACGACGACGACCAACGTCGACTCGCATCGCTTCTACGAGCGCGAAGGCTTCCGCCAGGGCTTCGTCGTCTACTACGGGAAGGCGCCCAGCCGAGGCTGAAGCAGGCGCCTCGCTCGGGGCGAGGTCAGTCGCCGACCGAGCCGAGGGCGTCGTCGATGAAGGGGCCCAGCAGCTCGCCGGCCTTCGCCGCGGTGGTCTCGGGACTCTCGCTCGGCGCGGTGACGTAGCTGATCGCGAGGCGGACGAGGGACTCGGCGAGGAGGGCGATCTTGTCGGCGGGGGCCTGCGGCCAGCCCTCCTGGATGGTGACGGTAAGGCGGGCGGTCGCCCACTGGACCACCGGCATCCCCTGCGTAGTGACGAAGGGGAGCATGCCGCCGGTGCCGTCGTCGCTGAGCAGGATGCGCACCAGAGGGTCTTCACCCGCCGTGCGCAGGAAGAAGCTGAGCGCAGCGCCGACGGCGCTGCGCGGATCGTCGAGGTGCTCGCGCACGGCGGCGTCGACGCCATCGAGGAAGCGCTCGCCCTCGTGGATGACGAAGGCTTGGGAGAACTCCTGTCGGCTGCCGAACTCCTTGTAGAGGGTCTGGCGGCTGACGCCGGCGGTGCCGGCGATGTCGGACATCGTGATCTCCGACCAGGCCCGGCTCTCGAGCTGGTCGCGGGCGGCGCCGAACAGCGTCTCGCGCAGCAGCTGGCGCGCAGCCTGGGGATAGGGCGTGCGGGCGCTGGCCACGGCCGGCATCGTCTCAGTGGCGGCGGTCACCCCTCGCTCCCGTCGTCGGGCTCGAAGTCGACCTTGTCGCGCACGCCGCAGTCGGGGCAAGCCCAGTCATCGGGAACCTCGCTCCACGAGGTGCCAGCCGGAAAACCCTCGCGCGGGTGGCCCTGCTCCTCGTCGTAGACGTACCCGCAGGAAGGGCAGCGCCAGCGGCTCACGCAGCCGCTCCGTAGCGGGCCAGGATGCGACGCCGAGCGCGCGGCTGGATGTTGGCGCGGGTGACGTCGCCGCCGTAGTGCTCGATCAACCGCGGGTCCATCACCCGTCGCCACAGCGGCGGGATCCAGGCGAGGGCGATCATCCCGGCGTAGCCGGTGGGCAGCTGCGGCGCCTCTTCGACGTGGCGGAGCGCCTGGTAGCGACGGGTTGGGTTGGCGTGGTGGTCACTGTGTCGCTGCAGGTGGTAGAGGAGGACGTTGGAGGCGACGTTGTTGCTGTTCCAGCTGTGCTCGGGAAGGCAGCGCTCGTAGCGTCCGTCCTCCTTCCTCTGGCGCAGCAGGCCGTAATGCTCGAGGTAGTTGACCACCTCCAGCAGCGAGAAGCCGAGCACCGCCTGGACCAACAGGTAGGGCAGGACGACCGGGCCGAAGACGATCGTCAGGGCGGCGAAGAGCGCCACGGTCATCGCCCAGGCGCCGAGGATGTCGTTGCGCAGTGACCAGTGCGGCTTGCCGAGGCGGTCGAGGCGTGCGCACTCGATCCCCCAGGCGGAGCGCAGGCTGCCGACGACCGTGCGGGGCAGAAAGGCCCAAAAGCTCTCCCCCAGCCGCGAGCTGGCCGGATCCTCGGGAGTGGCCACGCGCACGTGGTGGCCGCGGTTGTGCTCGATGAAGAAGTGGCCGTAGCCGGTTTGCGCCAGCGCCACCCGGCTCAGCCAGCGCTCCATGTTGTCGCGCTTGTGGCCGAGCTCGTGGGCAGTGTTGATCGCGATCCCGCCGACCACACCCATCGTCAGCGCCAGGCCGAGGCTCTCCGCGACCGAGAGGTCACCGCTCGACCAGAGCCAGCAGGCGAAGACGAGGCCCGCGTACTGGACCGGGACGAAGAGGTAGGTGCACCAGCGGTAGTAGCGATCCTGCTCCAACCACTTGAGAATGCTGTCCGGGGGATTGCTCGGGTCGACGCCGATCGCGATATCGAGCAACGGGAAGACGCCGAAGACGAGCAGCGGACCGAAGAACCAGAAGGCCTCGAAGCCGGTGGTCTCGACGCTGGCCCAGGCGATGAAGGGGCCGAAGGGGATGATCAGGCCGAGCAGCCAGGCGTAGCGCTTGGCATCGCGCCACGTCGCCGGGTTGAGCTCGATCGCCGGGCCGTGATCGTGGCCATGAGTGGCAGCCTCCATGCATCTCCTCCTTGTCAAATAAGCACGCTACGTCCTCTTATTGACAAGATAGCACTTTTTGTAAATCGCCACAACAACTTTGGTGATTCTGTCCTGGGCGGCGCGCGCAAGTCCTGGGCGCTACCATCCGCACCGTGTTCGCGTTCTTGGGATTCATTCAGGTGATCATCTCGGTGATCCTGATCTTCCTGATCCTGCTCCACTCCGGCAAAGACGCCGGGCTCTCGGGGGCTTTCGGGATCGGCGGTGGCGGCAGCGCCTTCGGCGGCGGCTCGATGGTGGAGCGCAACCTCGATCGCGCAACCGTCTTCTTCGCGATCCTCTTCGTGCTGAACACGGTAGTCCTGCTGAAGATCTAGACCGGCTCGCCGGGCTTCTCGGCGACCTCGCCGTTCGCCGCGGCGCCATTGCGGTGCCCGTTGCCGTTGCCGTCGGCGCGATCGAGGATCGCTACCGCCTCGCGGCGCAGCTCGGCATCGAGCAGGGCGAAGTCCTCGTCGGAGAGCTTGCCGGCCGCGTGGTCGAGCTCGGCGTCGCGGATCTCCCGGTACTTGGCTTCCTTCTGCGCCTCGAGGTCTGAGTCGGCAGGCGCGGTGAGGCGCCTGCGGCGAACCGGCCAGAGGCCGATCAAGGCACCGGAGAGCGCGATCAGCCCGCCGATCCACATCCATGTGACGAGCGGATCGACAATCAGCTTGAAGGTCATCGGCGGCGCTTCGGCGACGTAGTCCCGGGCGATCTGCTCGGCGGTGGCGAGCTGCAGGCGCTCGATCTGGCTCAGCGCGACCGGCCGCAGGCTAGGGTCGGCCGCCGCCGCGCGCATCATCGCCGCCACCGTTCTGCACTGGGGCGGCGCGCCGGGCCCGCCGCCAACGCACTCCTCGAAGCCCCGGTCGGCGGCGCGGGCACGCGGCGCGATCGCCGTGATGTCCGGGCCGGCGGCGCTCCAGAAGTCGCTGCCCAGCCCCGGCCTCAGGCCGATTTCGTTGTCGGATTCGCCGCCGAAGTAGTCGGCGATCGTGCCACTTTCGTCCCCTGTAGGCCGGAAGAAGCTGCGGGTCGGGTGCACGGTGAACGCCTCGTCGCCGTCCTGCACCCGCAGCACCGCGCCGGCGGTGAAGGCGAGGCGGTCGACCCTCGCGGTCGGCCGCGCGTAGGTGACCGTGCGGCCGTCGATCTTGGTGCTCTCCCCCGGCCGCAGCCGCACTTCGCGGTTGGTCTGGAAGCTGGAGGAAGCGGCGATCCCGATCAGCAGGACCGCGATGCCGACGTGGACTATGTAGCCGCCGTAGCGCCGCCGGTTTCGGCTCACGATCGCCACCAGCGCCGCCGGCATCGAGCCGCCCCGCAGCGAGCGCCGCGCGGCCGCGCCGCGCCAGAACTCCTGGCCGAGGCCGACCAGGGCGAAGGTGGCGAAGACGAAGAGTGCGAGGGCCCAGGGGCTTTGCGCGACGTCGATGAAGAGCGCGAGCGCGGTGCCGGCGGCGAGGGCGGCCAGCATCGGCACGAGGAAGACCCGTTTGGCGGATGCCCAGCTGACGCGGCGCCAGGCGAGCAGCGGCCCGATCCCGGTGAAGAGGACGAGCAGGACCGCCAGCGGCGTCGTGTAGCGGTCGAACCAGGGCGCCGCCAGGGAGGACTTCTCGCCCGTGAACAGCTCCGAGATCAGCGGGAAGAAGGTGCCCCAGAAGATCGTCGCGCAGAGCGCGACCAGGAGCAGGTTGTTGACAATGAAGACGGCCTCGCGCGAGGCGAGCGAGTCGATCCGCTTCGGCGAGCGCAGGTCGTCGAGGCGGGAGACGATGAGGGCGGTCGAGCCGAGCAGGACGACCGCGATCAAGCCGAGGATGTAGGGGCCGACCGTGCTGTCGCCGAAGGCGTGGATCGACTGCAGGACGCCGGAGCGGACGAGGAAGGTGCCGAGCAGAGCAAGGGTGAAGGTGGCGACGATCAGGCAGGCGTTCCAGACCTTCAACATGCCCCGCTTCTCCTGGACCATGATCGAGTGCAGGAAGGCGGTGCCGATCAGCCACGGCATCAGCGCGGCGTTCTCGACCGGGTCCCAGGCCCAGTAGCCGCCCCAGCCGAGCTCGGTGTAGGACCAGCGAGCGCCGAGCAGCAGGCCGAAGCCGAGGAAGGCCCAGGCGATCAGGGCGAAGCGGCGGGTGGCGCGGATCCAGGCGGCGTCGAGGCGGCGGGCGGCGAGGGCACCGATCGCGAAGGCGAAGGGGATCGTGAACGCGACGTACCCCGAGTAGAGCATCGGCGGGTGGATCATCATGCTCGGGTTCTGCAGCAGCGGGTTGAGGCCGACGCCGTCGACCGGCACGGGGCTTAGCGTCGAGAAGGGGTTGACTCCGCCCGCGAACAACATGAGTCCGGTGAAGGTGGCGCCCACGCCGGCCATCACCGCGGTCGCGTAGGGAACGATCTCGCGCAGCTTGCTCCGGGTCACGTATAGGGCGAGCGAGGCGGCGATCGAGAGCACCCAGGCCCAGAGCAGCAGCGACCCCTCCTGGCTCGACCACATCGCCGCCAGCTTGTAGAAGGTCGGGGTCTCGATCGAGGAGTGCTGCTGGACGATGTTGAGCGAGAAGTCGTCGCTGAGGAAGCCGATCTCGATCAGGGCGACGCAGAGGGTGAGCAGCCCGCAGGCGGCATAGACGAAGCGGCGCGAGGCGAGGACCAAGCGCTCATTGCCATTGCGGCCGAGCAGCGCCACGACGGCTGCGACAACGAGGGCGAGAAAGGCAAGCGCCAGGGCGGCGCTGCCGAGGCTAGCTGTCATTCGAGGTCGTGAACTTCGACGGGCACTTGGTCACCAACGTGTCCCGCTCCCCGATGAAGACCCCGTGGGCGACTTCGCCGGTGAGGATGATCTCGCGACCGCCGCGGAACGGCCCCGGGACGGTGCCCCTATAGGTGACGGGGAGGCTGGGACCGCCGCCCTCGCGATCGACAACGCGAAAGCGCAGCTCGACGCCGCGGTGCTCGATCGACCCCGGCACGACCCTGCCCGTGAGGTCGTAGTTGGAGCCGGGAGCGGCGGCGAGCAGCTCCGAGGGCTGCTTCGCCTCGGTCGAGGCGCTGAAGGACGTGTAGACGAGCCCCACCGCGAGCAGCACCGCGACGCCGAGCGCGACCACGAGCCGAACCTTCCGCTTGCGCTGGGGATCCACGGACTGGCCATTATCGCAATCCCCGCCCCCCACGCTGAGTTCGCCCTTAGGCGTGCATATGGACTACAAAAGACGAAGTCAGCTGAGAGAATCGGGGTGTGGCTGATCCGGTTTTGTTGATTACGGGGGCTAGCAGTGGCATTGGCGCCGCGACGGCGCGGGCGGCCGCGGAGACCCATCGGCTGGTGGTCGCGGCGAGGCGGCTGGAGCCGCTCGAAGAGCTCGCCGGCGAGCTCGGCGGCGAGGAGCGGGCGCTCGCCGTGCGCTGCGACGTCACCGAGTGGGACCAAGTTGAGGCGATGGCCGGCGCCGCGATCGAGCGGTTCGGCCGCATCGATGCCGTCTTCGCCAACGCCGGCTTCGGCGCCTCGCGCGGGTTCCTCGAGGAGTCGGTCGAGCACTGGCGCTCGATGATCCTCACCAACGTGTACGGGGTCGCGCTGACGATCCGCGCCACGCTCCCCCATCTGCTCGAGCGCGGCGACGGGCACGTCGTCATCACCAGCTCGGTGGCGGGACGGCGGGCGCTGCCGGGCTCGCTCTACTCGGCGACCAAGTGGGCCGCGACCGCGATCGGCGAGGCGCTGCGGGCCGAGCTACGCCAGATGCACGAGAACCGCGACATTCGCGTCACCCTGATCGAGCCGGGGATGACCGACACCCCGTTCTTCGACAACCGGCCCGGCGAGTGGGCGCTGCGCGACGACGACATCGCCAAAGCGGTGATCTTCGCTCTCGAGCAGCGCCCGGGGGTCGACGTCAACGAGATCCTCATCCGGCCGACCAGCCAGCCGATCTAAGCGACCGGCGCCGTAGCGCCGCTTCTATCGACGCCGCGAGCCTTTCTTCGCTTTGCACGGCGTTCGCAGCTTCGGGCGCTGGTTCGAGCGCTTGTCGTTCTGGCCCTTGAACTTCGCGATTGCCCGGTACTTGCGAGCGCAGAGGTTGGTCGAGTTGACCAGCAGGCCCTTCTTTTTCTTGCCGCCTCGCACCGTGAGTGTGAACTTGGAGACGGGGACGTCGGGAACCGTGGCGAAGGTGGTGCGAATGCGGCCTTTGACGCTGTCGATCCGGCCGACGAGATCGATCGGAACCTGGCCCCGAAGGGCAGCCACCATGTCCGGTAGTTCGTTGTTTGACGAGCGCAGGTAGACGGGGCCCTCGAGCGGCCCGTTCGAGCAGCGGCGTCTTCGCCCTCGCGTAGCCGTAGATCGAGTCTTTGGGGCAGTCGTTGGCGGCGAACTGCACCCTCGTGCAGACGTTGGCGAGGCTTGCCTGTTCGAGGAATAGCGGCCTCGGCAGCGTCACGACGGCGCGACCGATGTTCGCGTCGCCGCTGCGCGCAACCAGGGTCGCGCGCAGCTTCGGGCTCTTGGCCCGTCGCGTGCCGCCGAAGACGCGCATGTAGAGCTTCGGCCTGAAGCCGAGCTTGTCGCAGCCGTGCACGCGGAACGGGTCGGAGACGGGCTTGGAGGTGAAGGCGGCCGGATCTACCGGGTTGGCGCCGCCGCCGCGCAGCGTCCCCCCCGCCTCCATCTGCGAGCAGTTGGTCGGGTTGAGGGAGAAGTCATCGCGGTTGACGCGGACGATGACCGAGCGAAGGTCGAGTGTGGCACCGCCGAAGACGTGCGGGATCGGGTCCGAGACGGCGTGCACTCGCGCCGTCTCCGAATCGACGAACAGGGCCACCCTCACCACGACCGAGCCGAGATCGAAAGGCCCGGCCGTGGCGGGGGTGATCACTGCCAGGGAGAGGGGAGCCCCGCGATAGGGCCCTGAGAGGAAGGCTTTGCCGTTGATGTTCAGCGGTTCGGGCCCGCTGCCGGCGGCGATCGAAGCGCCGCCGATCAGGCTCGACCTCGGACAGCTCGAGTCGGCCGCCTCGGCGACACCGGAATTGGCTGCCGCGGCGATGAGCGCGGTGCGCGGGCAGTAGCGGACGCCGGCCAGCTTGGCGCTGAGACCGGGCGGCAGATGGACGTTGACGCCCTTCAGCTCCTGGTTGCCGTCGGAGCGCCGGACGTTGACGACGACGTTGGTGAAGGCACCCCCTTTCGGGTTGGTCGAGCGGGCGATGAAGTTGGGTGCGAAGGGGCGCTCAGCCAGGGTTTTCGCGCAGGGGCCGCCGCCGGGAGCGGTGCCGAGCAGAAACGCCCCCGACGGGGCGGCGTCGGCGTTGCCGGACCACGGCGTCATCTGGCTCGTCGTCGTGTTGGGCCCACAGCTGCCGGGGCTCGTCAGCGTCGCCCGGGGACCGCCGTCGAGCTGAAGGCGGAAGGAGCTGAACGGCACCTGCGGGTTCTCGGCGAAGGTAGTCGTCAGCTGACCGGTCTGGGGGTCGGCGCTGACGTTGCCGATCAGGCGCGCCGAGATGCCGTACCGCGCTGACTCGGCGACGACGAAGATCCGGTACACGTCGCCCGAGGCTGGATCGCGGCTGAGCTGCTGCCCCAGGTAGACGACCCCGGTGAGCGAGCCGTCGGGCAGCGGCGGCGTGTCGACCGCGACCGTGCCGATCTTCGAGCCGGGTGGGCAGGCAACCGGCGCGGTCGTCCCCTTGCCGAGCTGGGCGTCCGAGCAAGCGACGAGCCCTTTGGCCGCCGAGGGGTTGAGGCCCAGACCCTGAGCGAGCGTGACCCTGGCCGTCCGCACGTGAGACTGGCCCTGCGTGTTGGGGTTCGGCTCGAAGGGGACGTTGACCGTGATGGTCGGGCCGGTCGGCGAGTCCGTCTGGCCGGTCCCTGGCTCGACGCCCATCGAGGGCTGGAAGGGGATCGTGCCGCATTCGCGCGGCATCGTCCCTGGCGGCAGCGGCGACTCGATGAAGGGCGAGCCGGCGGGAAAGGCCGGATCGGGTTCCTCGTAGGAGTCCGCCCGCAGGTAGGTCGAGTAGACGTGCGCAAAGGGCGATTGCGCGGGGTCGTTGCAGGTCGTCGGCGTGGTGATGAAGGTCCCGTTGCCGGCCCGGCCGTTGAAGACCAGCCGGTTCTTCAGCAGGCGGACTTTCAGCAGTGCGCCCAGCGGCCCCACCGGCAGGCCTTCCGTCTCGAGGTTTTTGGCGTGGATCGTGAACGCCTCGTGGTAGTCCCCAGCCCAGGCGACCTCGGCCTCCAGGTAGACGTCGCTGCCGAGCAGGCTGAAGCCGAAGCGAGCCGGCTCGCCCTGGTTGGGGACGACGTTGTAGACCGGGACGTCGAGCGGGATGGCCACGCCGGCGAGGCTGGAGACGGTCACTTTGCTTTCCCCCACCAGGGACCCGAGGGGACACGTCGCCGCGTCGGGATGCTGCCCCGCCCCCACCGTGCACTGCGGTGTGGCTTGTGGATTGACCGTGAGACCCTTGGGCAGATCGACCTTGACGGTCCTCAGGTTGCCGACCGGCGATTCCCCCGGCGGCCCGTGTTTGACGATGATCTGGGTGAAGCCGACCGGGGGATGGCCCGCCGCCTGTTCGAACCACAGCGCTGGCGTCTCGACCGAACAGGGCGTGGCCGGGGGGTCGAGCGTGCACGTGCCCGCCTGCCAGCCGTCGTCGACCTGGTGCGGCTCGTGCTGCGGGGCGATGATGTCGGCTCCCAGCGCGGTCGATGGCACAGCCATCATCGCCAGCGCCGCGATCACCGCGGCAAACCTAGAAACCCCCGCGCCTGCGCCCATTCCGTGTCTCCTTCCCAGGGAGCGTCTGTGGGACAGATTACCCGATTTTGACTATCTAGACTAGTATTTCTTGGTATTGATCACTCAACAATAGGAGGTAGCCGTGAACTGGCAACTTCTCGCACGAGCCAATACCCACCCCCTCCGCATCTCAATCCTGGAAGTCCTCGGCATGGACGGCGGGCGCACCCTCTCCCCCAGCGATCTCAGCTATGAGCTGCGCACCCCGCTCAGCAACGTCAACTACCACGTCACTGAGCTGCTGCGGACCGGACTGGTGGAGCTGGCGGGAGAACGTCGTGTCCGCGGCGCCACAGAGCACTTCTATCGCGAGGCCAAGAGCGTCACCGTCAGCCCCAACGGCCGGAGCCACAACGGTCGCCGGCGTGTCGGGCGCCCCGCCCGGTCCAGCGTTGCCAGTCACGGAGGTCAGTGAGGGGACCAGACCAGAGCGAGCCACTCCGGCTCGAGCGAGAAGCGCTGGGTCGCGCTCCGGGTGACGCGGGGCGCGATCCCAGGCGGACAGCCCTATGACGCTCATCCTCTGGGGTTCTAGGCTCGTACCTAGGACCGCCGATGCGAGCGCCTGGCCGGAAGGTGAACACCGGCCGCGCGCTGCGCGGTGACGATGAACTCCGCACGCATCTCATCGAAGGTCTCCCGCTCGGCGGCGACCCTGTCTCGCCGCTCGTCATAGTGCTCGTTTGCCTCGCGCTCTCGTCCCGGGGTCGAGTGCGTCTCCCTTTCCCGGCTGATCTGCCCCAGCGTGCGGTGGATCTCCAGCACGGCTTGGTCCGCGGCCGCGAACGCCGCGAACGCCGCGTGCTCGGGTCCGAGCCTGATCTTCAGCCTCTCCAGCAGCCGGTCGAGCTCCCGACCACTTGCCGCCAGCCGGGCATAGGTCTCGGCACGCTCCTCCGCCTGGGCGAAGGCGCGGCCAAACCGCGCGAGGAACGAGCGCAGAGCGTTGAGCACGTATTCCACCTCGTGCAGGGCGGCGGCGGCTTCGTCGAGGATGGTTCGCATGCTCTGCAGGTCCGAGAGCTGGCGCGCGTGACGGAGCGTGCTGCGCTGTCGCAGCAGACCGGCCGCGATCGTCGCCAGCGCCACCGCGCCGGAGGAGATCGCGGCGATGCTCGCAGGGTCCATGGCCTACGGGTACCCGCAGATCACGTCCGCCCCGAACCTGCCCCAGGCGCCTTCGCGGTCGCAGGCGATGTAGATCGCCTTCCGGTGCCTGATTTCGTCGAGCGGCTGGACGAGGGCACCGCCCTCCTCCTGGCCGAACACGTCGAGGCACTCCAGGCCAGCATCCGCGATGCAGTCGAGCACGGCGGCTTCGGGGAAGTGGCGCTGGCGATGCACATAGCTGAAGTTCGTTCCGCAGCCTTCGATTTCGAAGAGCGCTTCGCACTCGGAGCCCGGCGGCTCGCTCGGACGGGCAAGCCCGGTCCAGATCAGGTTCGGACCGTTTGTCTTGACGATGCGCCCCTTCGCGAAGACCGTCCTGTAGGTGCGAAGGGTGTTCAGGTCGAAGACCAGCAGGCCACCGATCGCGAGGTTGCGCCGCATCCCTGCGAGCGCGTCGCGAAGCGCCCGCTCAGACAGCAGGTAGTTCAGAGCATCGTTGATCGCCCAGACCACATCGAAGTAGCCGATATGGGGCCGCTTCCGCATGTCGGCGACCCTGAGGTTGGTGGCAGCACCAATCTTCCAGCGGGCGAAGGCGAGCATCCGCGGTGAGATGTCGTATCCGCTCACCCGCCATCCCCGTTCGAGCATCGGGATCAGGCTCTTGCCGGTTCCGCAGCCGACGTCGAGCAGGCGATCGCCCACCAGTCCGTGCCGCTCCAGATGCGGTAAGAGCTCAGTCAGCCAGCTCTCGTGGTCTTCGTGCGCGGTGAACGCGTCATAGGCCGGCGCCATCGCCTGGAAGGCGCGAAATGGCGCCTCGTGCCGCATCCGTAGCCGAATGCCTTCGCGCATCGCGTCCCGCTGAGCGAAGTGCGCTGAGGTGACCCCAACCACGGGTCGCAGCATGACATGCCTGAACCGATGAGTGCTGCAATGGGTACCTGCGAGATTCGATTTACCAGACAGCGAGGTACCTTTACACCGGTGAACGCCGCGGGTGAGGACACAGGCAGAGGGGGATCGGAGCAGGGTCCGCCCGACGCCCCGCGTGGCTTAGTTGATCTCGGCAGCTACGTCCTCGAGGTCGGGAGCGCAGGCGGAACGCTGGTCGAGCGCCGCGGGGGTCCCGCCCCGGGTGACCTCAGGCAGCTCGAACGAGCCCTCGAGGAGGGGGAGTCGGAAGACAGGAAAGAGGAAGGCGCGGCGGCAGCCGCGGTCGGAGTCGTCGATAACGCCTCGGCGGTCACGTCGAAGGTCGAACGTGCCGTCGGGCTGGGCAAGGGCGTAGCCGAAGGCAAGGCGCTCAGCCCCGAGCAGCTGGAGGTGGAGGTGGGCACGCTGCTCGATCTACTCGAACGGCTCGATCGAGAAAAAAGGTTCAAAGAAGTCTTGCGGCTGGCCCGCGCCCTGGTGAACCTGCTCACGCTCTTGAGGCGATGGGTGGCGCTCTTGCAGGCGCTGCGTGCTGCTCTACGCGCCGGTAAGGAGCTCGGGGACCTGAGCGCGGTCGCCTGGGCAAGGCACGAGCTGGGAACCCTGCGCATCGCGGCTGGCGACGTCGAGGGCGCGGAGCGGTGCCTCCGCGAGGCGCAGCAGATCCGGGAGAGGATCGGCGATCGCCGCGGGCTTGCCGCGACGAACCGCAACCTGCACGTGCTCTGCGAGCGACTGCGGGAAATGCTGCGAGAGGAAGAGCTCGTACGGGCTCGCCAACGACCTCCCGTGCTGCAACTGCTCGCCATGGCGGCGGTGTCCGTCCTCCTGTTCGGCGCAGGGGTGGCGGCTGGAGTCATCACCACCGACTCGAACGACGCCACCGACCCCCCTGCCCTCAGTGGCGGTGGCGGCAAGCAGAATCCGGCCGACAACGGCGGGGAGCCGAATGGCTCGGGGGGCAGCCCGGAAACCTTTCCGCTCGTCGTGACGATCGAAGGCGACGGTGGCGGGACGGTGGAAGGCGAAGGCATTGCGTGCCCTGAAACCTGCGAAGGGGACTTTCCGGCGGAGGCAACGGTCACCCTGGCCGCAGATCCCGGCGATGATTCCTTCTTCGAGGAATTCTCCGGAGACTGCAGCGGCGAATCCTGCACCGTGACGATGGACGAAGCGAGGTCCGTCACCGCGACCTTCTCCATAACTGAGCCCAGTGGTACCGAAGAAGGCGGAGAAGGGACGACAGGGGCGGCTCTACCGGAAGAGAAAGAGGAATCTGCTGTATCGACGACGCCCACCGAAACCGTCGAATAAGCGGCCGGCGAGTCTCGAACCCGCGTCAAGCGCTCCTCGCCTGGGTCCTGGCAGCTTCACATCGGACCTCGGAAAGGGGGACTTACAGCCGGCCGGATAGCGTCGGAAGTACCGCCCCTACGGAACGGGTGCCTGCGCCGGGGGTTTCACCTGTTTGCACGACCTGAACCCCAGAACCTGGAGCCTCAGTCTCGAGCTTTTGTCCCGAATCGACCACTCCGTCAGAACCACACAGCGTCCCTGGGATTTGTCCTCTGCTTCGACCACGAAGTCGATCGTGCAGCGAAACCTGTGATCGGATATCCGATTGCACGGGCCCGGCGTCGAGGACACGCAGCGTTCGGTCGGTTCTTCGTTGGTGGCGGCACAGAGCGCTTTCGCAAAGCTCTTGTTTGCCCTGCTTGCTCTCGCCCCGTCCAGCGTGTGTGCGACTGCCGACCCGGCGAACACCAACCCTGCGATCAGCGCGGACAGAACGACCAGCTTCCGTAGCGGTGCCATGCGTGCTCCCCCCAACTGAGCCACCCAAGGCTCGCTCGCTTTTCGATGCTCCTTCTTGGATCTTTCAAGACCCGTGGAGTTCCCAGATAAATCTATACAAGTTCCAATATGAGGGTGCGGAGGCCTTCTTCAAGAACCTGCGGTACGCGGCCTCGCTCTTGAAGGCATGGCGCTTGAGCTGCGCGAGCATGCGGCGCGCTGTCAGCGCGTGATCGTGAACGTCTGCGCCGCCGGCGTCGGGTCGATGTTGCCAGCCGTGTCGATGGCCCGCACCTGGAAGGTGTGAGAGGCAAACGACTGTGTCGCATAGGTTTTCGGCGAGCTGCAAGAGGAGAAATTGGCGGTGTCGAGGCGACACTGGAACGTCCCGCCCGCCTGGCTCGCGCTGAAGGCAAACGTAGGTGTGCGATCTGTGGTCGTGGCCGGCGGGCCGGAGGTGATCGTCGTGTCCGGCGCCTGGGTATCGACAGTGAACGAACGGGTGGCCGGGGTGGCGTCGGTGTTGCCGGCCTGATCCACCGCACGAACCGAGAAGGTGTGCGCGCCGTCGGTGAGCGCCGCTGTCGGCGTGTGGGTCCCCCCAGGGCCGCTGCA
The DNA here is from genome assembly GCA_963843495.1 of uncultured Solirubrobacterales bacterium. Taxonomy (GTDB): domain Bacteria; phylum Actinomycetota; class Thermoleophilia; order Solirubrobacterales; family 70-9; genus VRUE01. The sequence continues at coordinate 162,901 of CAWJJX010000003.1, forward strand.
GGGCGCGAACGCGTCGGAGTCGAAGCGGCACTGGAACGTCGAGCTTGGCTCGTTCGCGGAGAAGCCGAAGGTCGGGGTCGAGTCGTTGGTCGGACCACTGGGGCCCGAGGCGATCGTGGTGTTCGGCGCCTGAATGTCGACCGTGAACGAGCGGGTGGCCGGGATGAGGTCGGTGTTGCCGGCCTGGTCGATCGCACGGGCCGAGAAGGTGTGAGCGCCGGCTGAGAGCGCCACGCTCGGGGTATGGGTCGCACCGGGACCGCTGCAGGGCACGAACGCGGCGGAGTCGAAGCGGCACTGGAACGTCGAGCTTGGCTCGTTCGCGGAGAAGCCGAAGGTCGGGGTCGAGTCGTTGGTCGGACCACTGGGGCCCGAGGCGATCGTGGTGTCAGGCGCGGCTGAGTCCTCGGCGTAGGTGATCGCGCCCGAGCAAACGGAGGTGCTCGCTCCATCGGTCGCGGTGGCGCGAAGGGTGGTGGTCGAGTTGTCCAGCACCAAGATCGTGATCCCCGGGCTCGCCAGCTGGGCGGCGGTCCCCGTCGCGAGCGGCAAACCGGTGCAGTCTGGGCTGGAGTAGATCCGCACCTGCGAGCCCGCCCCAGCGCTGCCCAGGACCCGGGGCGAGTTTGCGTTGGCGGGCGACGCCGGAGACGTCCCGCTCAGATTCGGCGCGGCCAGCGCCTGGGTGTTGACCGTGAAGTTGCTCGTCGCCGGGGTGGGATCGGTGCTTTCAGCGGCGGTGGCCCGCACGCGGAAGGTATAGGAGCCGTCGGAAAGCGGGCTCGCCGGGGTGTGGGTGGCGCCGGGGCCCGAGCAGGGGCCGAAGTTGGGGGTTCCGGCGTCGATCGAGCATGCGAAAGTCGAGCCGGCCACCGAGGAGTGGAAGGCAAAGGTGGGAGTCGAGTCGTTGGTTGCGCCGCCGGGGCCGGAGTCGATCGTGGTCTCTGGCGTGGTCCCCCCGGCCCCGGTCGAGTAGGCGATCGAGACGTCACTGAGGGTCGGCGTCGCGGCCGGGTTGGTCGTGGTCAGCTGCGCGCGGTACTGGAGGTAGCGCGAGCTACCGGGGATGTCGCCGCCGCTCGAAGCGATCGGGCTGAACGCCGTCCAGCTCGCGTCGGGAATCGCCGTGTCGCCGGTGCGAACGCTGAGAGCGACGCCTGTGTCCGATGGCGTGGAGGCGCTCCAGCCGAGGGCTCCCCAGTCGGCGCTCTGCCCTGCCCCCGCATCGAACACGCGCGAGTCGAAGGCGGCTGGGCCGGTGTAGGGGCTCATGCGGAGCCAATCGACGGAGAGCTCCGGAACCGCGGCGTTGAAGTCGCTCGCGATCGGGCGCATCTTCGTCGCGCTGAAGCTGGCCGTGTGGGTGGCAAGGAGCGTCCCGTCGATGTAGTAGCGGACGTCGGTCGCGCCCCACTCGATCCGGTAGAGATGTGACGAGCCCAGCAAAGCGCTGGAGAGCTGCGTCACCGTTGACGTGCCGTTGTTGTTGGTGCGGGCGTTGAAATTGCCGTCTGCCGTCACGCTGAAGATCGCCCAGTTGGCCGAGTTGTTGAGATCGACCGCGAAGCCGGCGTGCTCGAAGCTCTGGCTCCCGAAGCTGGCGGCGAACTCGAGGGTGCGTCCCGACCCGTAGGTGGCGTCAGTCTGGGCGTAGGTGCCGTTGGTGTGGAGGCTCCCGCCTGAGACCGTGGCACCGCTTCCCAGGGCGCAGGTCTCCGGAGCGGTCCATGGGCAGCTGCTCCAGCCGGTCGGGAGGCTCGGCCCGCCCGAGAACTCGTCACCCTCGGTCGGCTTCAGGATCAGCTCGCCGTCGCTGACCTGCGAGATCCGAGCGTTCGCGTCGGGAGAGCCCGCGGTGAAATCGGCGGCGGTGCTGTCGGTGAAGCTCTGGCTGGGAGTCGTGAATGTCCGCGGCGGGGCGGGCGGGGCGGGGTCTGTGCTCGAGTTGGCGGCGCCGTCCGCCGAGGCGACCCGGTAGTAGTAGGTCGTGTTCGAGCTGAGCCCGGTGAGCTGCACGCTGTGGGAGGTGAGCAGCATGGATCTGCTCTCGCTGGCGGTCAGGGAGTCGGGGGCGGTGCCGAAATCGACCCGCGAGTCGGAGATCTCGTTGGTGTCCCATGTAATTGTCGCCGTGCCGTCGCCGGAGACCGCATGCGCAACGTTGGAGATCGCGGGGCCGGCGTCGTCAACCGCGTAGGTCGCTTCGTAGGAGCCAGGCGCGGCGTCGAAGAATGCGTACTCCCGACCCTTGACCGTCCGGGCCGTCGTCGCGACCGGAGAGCCGTTCTGCTTGACGCTCGTCAGGAGCCCGACCGCGGAGGCGGTCGGAACCATCGCGCGCAGCCCGTTTGCGCCAGCGGCATGGTTGATCGAGAAGGTGAGCTTGCTCCCGCTCCACGCGATCGAGCTGAAGGAGGAGCTGTTCCGGCCGTCCAGCCAGGTCAGCATCTGGCGCGCCGAGACGATCGGCACGCCGCGCGCCTTCGCCGAGGCGACGATCGCGTCCGAGCCGGGGGAGGAAACGTTGTCGGTGTGCATGTTGGCGGTGAAGACGCCGTAGTAGCCCTCGGGGCCCAAAGCGCGATCGAGAAGAGCGTCGACGGTGAATGGATAGGTCTGGCCGGACTCGTCGGTCATCTGGGTGACCGCCTGGTAGACGTCGATCATCGAGCCGTCGAGGTCGGCGAAACGCATCGGCATGCCGGAGCCCGTGAACATGCCGGGGCGGTTCTGGTTCCATGCCGGCGGCCAGTAGTAGTAGTTGGTGTCGAGGCGAATCCCGTTCTGGAGCTCCACCTTAGGCTGCGTCGCCCAGTCGCCCCAGGCGATGCAGTGGGTCCGGTTGGTGACGGGCTGGCTCAGGCTCGGATAGTTCGCGGCCAGCGCGGGAAGCTGACTGGTGTAGAAGGATTCCAACTCAGCTCGGTCGGCCCAGTCTGAGCAGTTAGTGACTACGTGCAGGCCAATCTCGAAGCCCGCGTTCTGGTAGGCGGTCGCTTTGGCGCTGCTGAGCTGAGCGGTGTTGGGGTAGATGTAGGAGGTCCCCCTGACGCACTCCCAGTCCGCGACCACGCAGCCCGGCGGGCTGTTGGCGATGTACTGGTCGAAGCGACCGACGGTGCCCCCGTTTCCATGGTCGTCGCCGCTCATCACGACGGCCGCCTTCTCGTCTCGCGGCAGGAACCAGAAGCTCGGCAGCGGCTTGCGATCCAGGTTCATCTCCTCGATCAGGTTCTTCAGCAGCCGCTGTTGCTCATCGGCCTGGGGTATCGCGACCTTGCTCAGATCGACCCAGTCGGGCTGAACGTCACCCTGCTTGGCGCCGAAAAAGAGGTCATCGGAGCGGAGCGGGCTGGAGCCGTCGCGCTCGTCACCACTCCATGCAGGATTGCCCTGGCGGGTGTAGACAACCGACTTGGCGAGGTCGTAGGTGAAGGCGGCAGCTTGTCCCCCGCTCGGCCCGACGCTGCGAAGCGTCACGGCGGGATTGGTGGTGGCGCTGCTGGCGCTGGCGAAGAGGGTGGCGATCGTCTGCGCACCGCTCACCGTGTACCGGTCGGCAGTGCCGTGGAACTGGATCGTCTGGCCGACGATGCCGGCGCCTGGCGCAGTGGTGGTGTCGACTTTGAGATAGCCGTTAGCCAGCGCGTTGGGCGTGGCGGCGAGGCCGAGAAGGCCCGCGAGCTGGGGATCGGGGCGCATTGCGATCAGGTTGCCGCCCTGCTGGACCCAGTCGCTCAGGGTCGTGACCTGGGCAGCGCTCAGGCCGGCCTCGCCGAGGATCACGACGTCGTAAGCGCCCAGCATGGAGGGGTTCACGTTCGCGAGGTCGGTGACCTTGAACTCGTTCAAGCCCTCGGCTCGCAGGATCTCCGCGTAGTAGCGGCTGAACGGGTTGGCAGCGGTCGAGATCACCAGGATCGGGCCACCGGGACCTTCGTCCGGGGGAGACGGCGGGGGCGCCACGGTCGTGAAGGACCAGCTCGAATCGGCGGCAAGCGGTGCGCCGGTCAGATCGGCGACCCCGCCCGGCCCACCTTTGATCGTCGCCGTGTAGGTGGTCGCACTCTGCAGCGAGGCCGTCGGATCAAGGGTCACCTGCTGCTGGGCCGGGGCGTAGCTCACCGCTGCGGCCACCAGAGCTCCCTCAGGGTCGCGCAGGGAAACCGTGGAGCCATTGATCGTCGCCGGGTCCATCGCCCCGCTGAAGGTCGCGGTGACGTCGCTCGTGACCGGGACGGCTGTGGCGCCGCTTGCGGGAGCGCGGGAGCTGATCGTCGGCGGCGCCGCGGCGCCCGAGGAGTTGAAGACGACGTCGACCAGGTAGGCCTCCGAGTTGAAGGTGTTGGGCCCCGTGCCGGAGAAGAGCGAGCCGGCAGCTCCGTACTTGTAGATGCCGTTGGGCCCGTCGGCCCCGTCGGCCAAGGCATGCAGAGGCGCGTTGTCTACGCCGCCGAGCGCAAAGTAGCCGGAGCGCGAGGAGTAGTGGCCGTTGGGGGAGTGATAGGAGGTGACGTAAGTGGTGTTGGCGTTGATCGCCACCGGCGTGCCGAGATTGACCTGCTGCCAGCCGGAGGCGCTCTCGCCGGCGAAGGTGGCCTGGGCCAGCTGGGTCCCCCCCGCCGTCCACAGGCGCCCGATGTGGGTGCCGGTGTTCCCGGGGGTCTTGTAGAAGCGCAGCCCGGTGATGAAGCCGGCGACGTCGGAGCGGAACTTGGTCCCGACTTCGGTCGCGCTGGTGTCCGGGTCCTGGGGGCCAGTGAAGGTGGCGTCCCAGATCGAGCACGATGGATCACATGGCGCCGCAGAAGCCCGCTCGGCATAGATGCCGGATAGCGCAAAAGCCAACAGCGCCAGCACGACAAAACGCCCGCGGATCTTCGAACGAGCCTCCATCCAGGGTCCAGCGATATGTACTTCCACACAGGACGAACGGCGGGTCCGCAGTTGGTCTTCTAGGCATTTGGTACGAAAAAGGGCCTAATTTTGGCTTAGGGAAGTCCTAACCGGGTGGCGTTTGGCCAAATCTGGCTCAGGGCAGCCGACAAGCGGACGACGGGTCTCGAACCCGCGACCTCGAGCTTGGGAAGCTCGCGCTCTACCAGCTGAGCTACGTCCGCGTCAGGGCTTGATTCTAGGGCCAGCCACGCGGTTGTCGGGGCCGGGCGCAATCTAACCTTCGGCACAGTGAGCGCCCGGCCGTCCCTCGCCTTTCTCGCCGTGCTGGCTCTTATCGGCCTGCTCGCCTTTGGCCTGCTCAGCAAGGGGGAGGCGGAGATCGCGGTCGGCGAGCCCGTTCCCGACCGGGTGCTGCCGCGTCTGCCGGGCCCCGGCCACGGCTCGATCGACGAGTTCCGCGGGGAGTGGGTCCTGGTCAATCTCTGGGCATCGTGGTGCGAGCCCTGCCGCGAGGAGGCGCCGGCACTCGACCACTTCTACCGTCGCTACCGCGACAGGAGGCCCCAGACCACCGTGGTCGGGATCAACGTGCAGGACAACCGCGACGATGCGATCGCCTTCCTCCGCGACCATCCCACCGGCTTCACGCAGCTCCGCTCGGTCGGAGATGAGCGCAGCTCCGCCTTCGGCGCGACCGGCGTGCCGGAGAACTTCCTCGTCGATCCGCGCGGCCGCCTGGCGCTGATCTGGCGCGGGCCCGTTGACACGGAGTTCCTGCGGGAGCGGGTCGTGCCCCTGATCGAGGGGCGCCAGTGAGGGCACGGACGATCGTCCTCCCCCTCGTCGTCGCGCTCACCCTCGCGGCGCCGGTCGCGGTCACTGGAGCAGCGCAGCCCCGGACCACGCTCAACGCGATCGAAGGCGAAGTGATGTGCCCGATCTGCGGCACCCTGCTCGAGCTCGCGGACTCGCCGCAAGCGCGGCGTCAGAAGGCATACATCTCCAGACTGATCGTCGCCGGCGAGACCAAGGCCGAGATCAAGGACGCCCTAGTGGCCCAGTACGGTCGCGAGGTCCTTGCGCTGCCGAGCTCCTCCGGCTTCGACCTCTCGGCATATCTGGTCCCCGTGATCGCAATCGTCGTGGCGATCGTGGCGCTGGCACTGAGCCTCGCGCGCTGGCGGCGCGAGGGCCGAGACGGCCCGGCGTCCGGGCCTCCCTCAGGAGCCCCGCCCCAGGGCTCGGACGCGGAGCGCCTCGAGGCGGACCTCGGTCGCTACGACCTCTAGCGGGCCCGGCTCACTCGACCGCGACGAGACCGGCGAGGGCGACCGGAGCGCGCTTCGGCACTTCCCGCGGGGTCCCGCACGCGATCGCGACGTCGGCCAGGCCCGCGACTGCCCGAAGCGCGTCCGGGTCGCGGTCGAGCGCGGGCCCGAGCAGGACCACGAGGTCGTAGGCGTGTCGCAGCTTCTCCACCGCGTGGGCGCAACGGGGAGAGACGAGCAGCCCTGCCGCGCTCGCGGCGGCTTCGCCGGCGACGATGCAGGCGAGCGGGTCGACCGCGCGGCCGGCGGCGGGACCGGCGAGGACCAGCGGCTGGACGATCCGCGGTGGCCTGGCATCCTCGCGGAGGTAGTCGTGCAGACCGGGCGTCGGCGAGAGGCCGAGGTCCCCGGCAAGCGCGGGCTCGGCCAAGTCGCACTCGAGCAGCGCCACCCGCCTCCCTTCCGCGGTCGCCGCGGTCGCAAGGCCTACCGCAACTGGCGAGCGGGCGGCGCCAGTCGTGCAGACGGCACGGGAGCCCTCGAGCGCGCTCGCCAAGCGCGAGTACCCCTCGAGCGCCGCGCGGCCCTGGGCCCCCGGGCGCGAACCGCCATCCCGCCGCTCGGGGACTTCGGCCAGGACCGGCAGCTTGCCGCGTCGGCGCATCACATCCGCTCGGGCGCGGAGATGCCGAGCAGGCCCAGCGCGCCCGCGATCGTGCGCTTGGCGAAGAGGGCGAGGGCGAGCCGCGATCGCTCGACCCCCTCGCCCTCTGCCCCAACCACCTGGCAATCGCGGTAGAAGCCGTGGAAGTCGGCGGCGACAGCCGTCGAGTATGTGCAGATCCTGTGGGGGGCGCGCCGGGCCGCCGCCTCGCGCACCTCCTCGGGAAATTCGAGCAGGCGCTTGATCAGCTCGCGCTCGGTCGGGTCGAGAGGGGTGCCAGGGGTTGCCATTCCCGCCCCGGCGGCGATCTGCTCGGCTTCCCCCCCGGCTTTGCGCAGGATGCTGGAGATGCGAGCGTGGGCGTACTGGACGTAATAGACGGGGTTCTCGTTGGACTGGCGCCGCGCCAGCTCGAGGTCGAGGTCGACGGTGGTGTCGTGACTGCGCCAGAGCATGAACCAGCGCGTCGCGTCAGTGCCGATGTCGTCGAGCAGGTCGTCGAGCGCGACGAAGTCGCCGCTGCGCTTGGACATCTGCGCCCGCTCGCCGCTCTCGACGATGTGGACAAGTCGCATGATCAGCGCTTCGAAGCGCGCCGGGTCGGCGCCGAGCCCGGCGATCGCGGCCCGCAGTCGCGCCACGTAGCCGTGGTGATCGGCGCCGAACACGTTGATCAGGCGGGTGAAGCCGCGCTCGAGCTTGTCCCAGTGGTAGGCCACGTCGGCGGCGAGGTAGGTCGGTTCGCCGTTGGCCCGAATCAGCACCCGGTCCTTGTCGTCGCCGAAGGTCGTCGTGCGCAGCCAAAGCGCGTCTTCGCTGCGGTAGGTATGCCCTTCGCGGTCGAGCTGTGCCAGCGCGACGTCGACCTCCCCGCGCGCGTAGAGGTCGCGCTCCGAGAACCAGTTGTCGAAGCGGACGCCGAAGCGGTCGAGAGTGCCACGCACGTCCTCGAGGATCAGCTCGACCCCCCGCCTGCCAATCGCCTCGAGGTCGCTGAGCTTGATCCCCTCGGCGCCGATCTTCTCGCCCAGGTCGGCGACGTACTCACCCTCGTAGCCGTCCTCGGGAACCTCCTCACCGCGCATGCGAGCGGCGATCGAGGCGGCGAAGCGCTCGACCTGGCCGCCCGCATCGTTGACGTAGAACTCGCGCTCGACCTCGTGGCCGACCGCCTCGAGCAGGCGGACGAGGGCGTCGCCGTAGGCGGCATGGCGGCCGCCGCCGACGTGCAGCGGCCCCGTCGGGTTGGCGGAGACGAACTCGACCAGGATCCGCTCGGGTGCGTCGGTGGGCACCGGGCCGAGCCGGTCGCCAGCCGCCCCGAGGCTCACCATCGCCCGGCGGTACCACTCGTCGGCGAGGAAGAGGTTGACGAAGCCCGGCCCCGCAACCTCGACCCGGTCGATCGTGTCGGCGCCCGGCTGGCTCTCCAGCTCGGTGGCTAGACGGGCGGCAACGTCACGCGGGTTTTCGCCAAGCGGAGCGGCAAGCAGCATCGCCGCGTTGGAGCTGTAATCCCCCAGCTCTGGCTTGGGCGGCCGCTCGAGCGTCGGCTCGGGCCCGCTCTGCTCGCCGTCGCGCAGGGCAAGGGCGGCGCGGTCGACTGCAGAGCGCAGCTCGGCTATCGGGTCGCTAGCGGCCATGTCGCCCCATCGTATGGAGGGGCGGGCTGAGTACGCTGGCCGGCATGCGCGTCGCCGTTATCACCGACGTCCACGCCAACCTGCCAGCCCTGGAGGCCGTGCTCGACGCGATCGAGGCGGCCGAGGTGGAGGAGACCTGGTGCCTGGGCGACGTGCTCGGCTACGGGGTCGAGCCCGACGCTTGCGCCAACCTGGTTCGCGAGCGCTGCGACGTGTGCCTGGTCGGCAACCACGACCTCGCCGTGCTCGGCGACCTCGACGTCGCATCCTTCTCCGAGGCCGCCGCGGTCGCGGTCGAGTGGACGCGGGCGAAGGTGGCGCCCCGGACCCTGGAGTTCCTGCGCGCGCTGGAGCCACACGGGGAGCGCGGCGGCATCGGCCTCTTTCACGCCTCGCCGCGGGATCCGGTTTGGGAGTACGTGCTCTCCAGTGACCAGGCCGAGGCCGGCATCGACGCGCACGCTCGGCGCGTCGGCCTAATCGGGCATTCTCACGTAGCGCTGTTCTTCACCCGGCCAAACGGCGCAGCGGCGGAGACGCGGGGGGCGCAGGCCAGCGACGGCGCGCTGCTCGATCTGAGCGAGGGGCGCTGGCTGGTTAATCCCGGCAGCGTCGGCCAGCCGCGCGACGGCGACCCCCGTGCCGCCTGGCTGGAGCTCGACACCGAGGGCGAGACCGCCCGCTTCCACCGCGTTCCGTACGAGATCGAGCGGGCGTCGTCGGCGATCGCCGCGGCGGGCCTGCCGAGCCGCCTCGCCGACCGCCTCCACGTCGGCCAGTGACCCTCAATTGCAGGGAAAACCTGCCCAAAGGAGCGTTGTCTAGACTCGCAACGGTGCGCCGCCCGGCCGCATTCGCGCTCGCTGTTGCCCTCGGCGTCCTCCTCGCCCTGGCGCTGGCCTCGTGCGGCGGAGGGGACGACGCCAAGCTCCTGCCGGGGTCTACAGCTGACGAGATCAACGAAAACCTGGACCAGGTGAGGCAGCTGGCGACGGAAGGTGAATGCGTCGGGGCAGCGGATGCCGCTCGGGAAGTCGGCTCCCAGGTCGAGGCGCTCTCCGGAGTGGACGTGAAGCTGAAGCGCGCCCTCGAGAACGGGGCGGCACGGTTGAACGAAGTCGTCGACGAATGCGAGGAAGCGCCGACCGAACCGATCGCGCCCCCAGCCGAAGCGACGACGACGGAAGAGAGCGAGTCGCCCGGGGAGGAGAAGAAGCGCGAAAAGGAACTGGAGAAAGCCGAAAAAGAGGCGGAAAGGGAAGCGGAGAGGGAAGAGAAGGAAGCCGAAAAGGAAGAAAAAGAGGCGGAAAAGGAAAAACCCGTCCCGCCCCCCACACCCGAAGCTCCACCCGAGGAAGTACCGCCAACGGAAGGCGGCGGGACCGGCGCCTCAGGGGGCGTCAGCCCCGGGGCGCCTGTGGATGACGAGGACGGCGAGGGATGACGGCGGCGTCGATCCTCTCAGGCCGCTACGAGATCGGTGGCCGACTCGGCTCGGGCGGGATGTCGAGCGTCCACATGGCGACCGACCGGACCCTCGAGCGCACGGTCGCGGTGAAGATCCTCGCCGAGCACCTCTCCGACGACGAGCGCTTCGTCGCCCGCTTCCGGCGCGAGGCCCTGGCGGTCGCGAAGCTGATTCATCCCAACATCGTCCAGGTCTATGACACCGGCGTCGACGAGGGGCGTCACTACATCGTCATGGAGTACGTCGAGGGACGCTCGGGCGCGCAGATCCTGCAACGGCAAGGGGCGCTCGACGCGGAGACCACGGCGGAGATCGGCGCCCAGGCCTGCGCCGGCCTCGACTACGCGCACCGGCGCGGGATCATCCACCGTGACGTCAAGCCGGGCAACCTGATGATCGTGGGCGGGCCCGTCGGCGGCGGCGAGATGACAGTCAAGCTGACTGACTTCGGCATCGCGCGAGCGGTGGAACAGACACGGATCACCCAGGTCGGCTCGGTGGTCGGCACCGCCGCCTACCTCTCGCCGGAGCAGGTCCGGGGCGAGGAGGCAACGCCGGCCACCGACGTCTACGCGCTGGGAGTCGTCCTCTACCAGTTCCTCACCGGCCGCCTGCCCTACGAGGGATCGAGCCTGGCGGAGCTGGCGGTCCGCCAGCAGAACGAGCGACCGTTGCCGCCTCACACCTACAACGACGAGGTGCCCGAGACGCTGGGCGCCGCCGTGCTGCGAGCGCTCGAGGGCGACCCCTCGCGACGCTACGCCAACGCCAGCGAGCTGGCCGGCGGCCTGCAGCTCGGCCTGCAGGGTGAGGACGTGACGCTCCCTCTCGGCGAGGGCACTCCGCCGACCAACGTCCTCGGTGGCGAGACCGCGACCCGGCGCCTCGACCGCACAGAGCAGACCGAGTACCGTCCCGCGCCTTCCCAGACCAGGCGCCCGGCAGCGCGGGCATCTCAGTCACCGCGCCCCCAGCCTTCGCCTGGAGCCCCCCAGGCTACTGCTCAAAAGAGTCGAGGAGCCTTCTCTCGCTTCGCCCGCTTCGTGATGGCTCTCGTAGCCCTGGTTCTCATCGCCGCCGCCGTCGCGGCGGCCGTCATCTACACGACCGACAAAGCAACCGGCGTAAAAGCCACGGAAGTAGCCGGCGACACAGTGGACAAGGTCGTAGAAGAAATAAAGGACCTGGTCAAAAAGAACACCGAATAACGCAGGAGGAGGGACGCCCGATCTCCCTCAGCCAACCCCCCACGGAGCGGCTCCATCCACGACCGCCGCCGAGTAGCTGCCAAACGTTCCAGATCCAATCGCGGCACGAGCATGGGCCATCAGCTCCTGCAGGTAGGTGAGGTTGTGGAGGCAGAGGAGGCGGACTGCGGTCAGCTCCTCGGCGCGGGAGAGATAGCTGACGTAGTCGCGGTCGTGGTTCCGGCAGGCGGGGCACGGGCAGTCGTCGACAATCGGGTTGCGATCACCTTCGTGACCGGACTTGCGCAGGTCGAGGCGGAAGCGGTTCTCGGGGTCGGGGACGAGGGCGACGCCGTGGCGCGCGAGGCGGGTGGGAACGGCGCAGTCGAAGACGTCGAGGCCGAGGGCGATGCCGGCGAGCAGGTCGTCGACCTCGCCGATGCCGAGCAGGTGCTTGGGCGCCTCCTCCGGCAGCAGCGGCGCGGTCATCGCCAGGACCTCGCGCATCTCCTCCTTGTCGCGGCCCAGTGTGCCGCCAATTGCGAGGCCGTCGACCCCGGCGGCGGAGATGTACTCGGCCGATTCGCGCCGCAGGTCCTCGTGGACGCCGCCCTGCACGATCCCGAACACGGCCTGTCGCCCGGGCCCCTTCTCGCCATGCCAGGCAAGGCAACGGTCGAGCCACCGGTGCGTCCGCTCCGTCGAGCGGGCGGTGTACTCACGATCGGCGTGAAACGGCGTGCACTCGTCGAAGACCAGGGCGATGTCTGACCCCAGCGCCGCCTGGATCTCCATCGAGCCCTCGGGGGAGATGAAGAGCGCCGACCCGTCCCGGTAGGAGCGAAACCGGACGCCCTCCTCCCCGATCGAGACGACGGATCCCTGCTCTCCACCCTGCCGTCCGCTGCCCTTCACCTCGTTCGCAACTCCGCCGTGCGCCAGCGAGAAGACCTGAAAGCCGCCGGAGTCAGTGATCAGCGCCCGCTCCCAGCCCATGAAGCCGTGCAGGCCACCCGCAGCGGCGATCCGCTCCGGCCCCGGCGAGACGAACAGGTGGTAGGTGTTGCCGAGCACCATCTCGTAGCCGAGACCGGCCACCTCGTGCGATTCGAGGCCGCGCACCGTCCCCTTCGTCGCGAGCGGGATGAAGGCCGGCGTCGCCACGGCCCCGTGCGCGGTGTGCAGCACCCCGGCCCGCGCCGCCCCATCGCGGGCGCAAACCTCGAATCTCAGCCTCTCGGACTCAACCCGCATCTCGCGTATCCGACTTTGACCACACTAGGGTGTGGTCGATCTCGGCTGGGCGATCAGCGAGCTGCCGGTCATCGCCTCGGGCTGGGGGGTGCCGAGCAGGTCCAGGGCAGTGGGGGCCACGTCGGCGAGGATGCCGTGGTCTCGCAGCGTCAGGCCCTCGGCGGTCACGATCAACGGCACCGGATTGAGCGAGTGCGCGGTGTTGGGCGAGCCATCCGGCTCGAGCATGTGGTCGCAATTGCCATGGTCGGCAGTGACTATGCACGCCCCGCCCTTGGCCGTCACCGCCTCGACCACGTCGCCGAGGCACCCGTCGACCTCCTCGACCGCCGCCACAGCGGCCGGGATCACCCCCGTGTGCCCGACCATGTCCGGATTGGCGAAGTTGATGATCCCGAAGCGGTAGTCGTCCTCGCGCCAGTGCCGAACGAAGGTTTGGGCCGCGGCGCGAGCGCTCATCTGCGGCTTGTGGTCGTAGGTCGGCACGTCTCGCGGGGAATCGACCAGGTACCGCTCTTCGGCCTCCAGCTCCTCCTCCCGCCCGCCATTGAAGAAGTAGGTGACGTGGGCGTACTTCTCCGTCTCCGCGACGTGCAGCTGGCGCCCACCCGCAGCGGCGATCGTTTCCGCGAGCGTCGCCTTCGGCCGCGCCTCGGGGAAGGCGACCGGGTAGGGCCAGCCCTTGCGGTACTCGGTCATCGTCGTCAGATCGAGCAGCGGGCCACCGGCGCGCGAGAACTCCGCGAAGCCGGGCTCGGCGAGGGCGCGGGTCAGCTGGCGCGCCCGGTCGGGCCGGAAGTTGACGAAGATGCCGACGTCGCCCTCGGCGACCCCGTCGTAGTCGCCGATCACCCTCGGCACGACGAACTCGTCCGTGTCACCGCGCGCGTAGGAGTCGGCGATCGCCTCCTCGGCGGTGGCGGCGCGTAGGCCCTCGGCGTGGATGATCGCGTCGTAGGCGAGCTTGCTCCGCTCCCAGCGGGTATCGCGGTCCATCGCGTAGTAGCGCCCGCTGACGGTGGCGATACGACCCGCCTGGCGCAACCAGCGCTCGAGCTCGGCGAGGTAGCCGCCGCCACCATGGGGAAGGGTGTCGCGGCCGTCGGTGAAGGCGTGGAAGACGACGTCGGGGACCCCCTCCTGCGTGGCCAGCTCGATCGTCGCCTCGATGTGCTCCCACCCGGAGTGGACGCCGCCGTCGGAGACGAGGCCGAGCAGGTGCAGGCGGCCGCGGGGGCCGCGGCGGGCGCGGTCGCAGGCGGCGAGCAGGGCCTCGTTCTCGAAGAAGCTGCCGTCGGCGATCGCATCGTCGATCCGGGCCAGGTCCTGCTTGACGATCGCCCCGGCGCCGAGGTTGAGGTGGCCCACCTCGGAGTTGCCCATCTGACCGTCGGGCAGGCCGACGTCGCGGCCCTGAGCGGAGAGCTGTGTGTGGGGGAACTCGCTCCAGAGACGATCGAAGACTGGCGTGTCGGCGAGCGAGATCGCGTTGCCGGGCCCCGGCTCGGCCAGTCCCCACCCGTCGAGGATGACGAGAGCCAGCGCCGGGACGGACAGGCTCACCTCCATCCCAATCCCTTCCGGTGCGCTTTATCCAGGGATGACGGGGAAAAGGCGCACCGGAAGCTCATGTCGCGCTTACGATCGCCGCGAAGTCGACGGGGTCGAGGCTGGCGCCACCTACGAGGGCGCCGTTGATGTCCTCTTGGGCGAGCAGCTCAGCGGCGTTATCGGGCTTAACCGAGCCGCCGTAGAGGATCCGCACAGCATCCGCGGCGGCGCCCCGCTCGCGCAGGAAGTCGCGGATGAAGGCGATCGTCTCCTGGGCCTGCTCCGGCGTCGCCGTCCGACCGGTGCCGATCGCCCAGATCGGCTCGTAGGCAATGACCACACGGCTCAGGTCGCTCCCGTCGACCGCGGCGAGATCGGCTTGCAGCTGCTGCTCCAAGACCGCCTCGGTCTGGCCCCCGTCGCGCGCCTCCTCGCTCTCGCCGACGCAGAGAATCGGCTCGAGGCCGGCGGCGAGGGCCGCCGGGACCTTGCGCGCCAGCGCCTCGTCGGTCTCGCCGAAGTACTGGCGGCGCTCGGAGTGACCGAGGACCACAGCCTCGACGTCGAGCTCGACCAGCATCGGCGCCGAGACCTCGCCGGTGAACGAGCCCGCGCCCTCCTCGTGCATGTTCTGAGCGGCGACCTTGACGGCGGTGCCGTAGCGGCGCTCGACCACGGCGCTCAGCGCCGTGAACGGCGGACAGAGCACGACGTCGCTCTGCGTCGCCGCGATCCGCGGCAGCAGCGCGTCGACGAACTCGCCTGCCTCGGCGACGGTCTTGTGCATCTTCCAGTTGGCGGCGATGTACGGCGTGCGCTCAGGCATCGATCAGCGCCTCCACTCCGGGCAGCTTCTTCCCCTCCAGCAGCTCCAACGATGCTCCTCCTCCGGTCGAGAGCCAGTCAACCTTCTCAGCCAGGCCGAACCCTTGCAGGGCGGCGACGGAATCGCCGCCGCCGACGACGGTCGTACCCTCAGTCGCGGCGACGGCCTCCGCCACGGCGCGCGTGCCGGCGGCGAACGGCGCCAGCTCGAAGGCTCCCATCGGCCCGTTCCAGAGCACCGTCCCCGCCGCCGCGATCGTGTCGGCATATGTCTTCGCCGTGCGCGGGCCGACGTCGAGGCCCATCCAGCCGTCGGGGACCTCGACCCCATCGCCCTCGCGCACCTCAGCGTCGGCGTCGAAGCGATCGCCGAGGACCAAGTTGACGGGAAGGCGCAACTCGCACGAGCTGGCCTCCACCTGCTCCAGCGCCCGCGCGGCCAGCCCCACCCCCTCCTCCTCGACCAGCGAGTCGCCGGTGGCGATTCCCTGGGCGCGGAAGAAGCTGAAGCACATCGCGCCCCCGATCAAGATCTCGTCGGCGATCTCGAGGAAGCGGTCGATGACGCCGATCTTGTCGCTGACCTTGGCGCCGCCGAGGACGACGGCGAGGGGACGGCGAGGCGACTCGACCACCCGTGTCAGCTCGGTCACCTCCCGCTCCAGCAGGAGCCCGGCGTAACCCGGCAGCAGACCGGCGACGCCGACGGTGCTGGCGTGGGCACGGTGGGCGGCGCCGAAGGCGTCGTTGACGTAGACGTCGGCGAGCTCGGCGAGCGCCCCAGCGAGGGCCGGGTTGTTCTCGGTCTCCCCGGGCTCGAAGCGGACGTTCTCCAGCAGCAGCACTTCGCCGGGCCCAAGACCGCGCGCCATCGTCTCGACGTCGCCGCCGACCACCGCTCCCGCCTGGTGGACCGCGACGCCGAGCAGCTCGGCCAGCCGCTCGCCCACAGGGCGCATCGAGAGCGCGGGGTCGGCCTTGCCCTTCGGCCGGCCGAGGTGGGAGACGAGGACCAGGGCCGCGCCCCGCTCGCGCAGCAGCTCGATCGTCGGCAGCGCCGCCCTAATCCGCGTTTCGTCGGCCACCCCGCCGCCCTCCAGCGGCACGTTGAAGTCGACCCGGGCCAGCACCCGCCGGCCCTCGACCTCGGCGTTGCGGACGCTTGCCTTGGGGAAGCCCATCGACCTGGCGAGCGAGCTAGAGGACCTTCCCTGCCAGCTCAACGCAGCGGTTCGAGTAACCCCACTCGTTGTCGTACCAGGAGACGGCCTTGACCATGCGCCCGTCGCCGATCGTCATCGTCTGGCCGGCGTCGAAGATCGACGAGTGCGGGTCGCTGACGATGTCGGTGGAGACGATCGGGTCCTCGGTGTAGGAGAGGATCCCCTTCAGCGGCCCGGCGGCCGCCTCCTCCACGGCCGCGTTCACCTGCTCGACGGTGACCGGGTCCGGCGTGGTGAAGACGAGGTCGACGACCGAGCCGGTCGCCACCGGCGCCCGTACCGCCAGCCCATTCAGCTTCCCGTTCAGCTCCGGCAGCACGAGGCCGACCGCCTTGGCCGCGCCGGTTGTGGTCGGGATCAGGTTGAGCGCCGCCGCACGGGCGCGGCGCAGGTCCTTGTGCGGCATGTCCTGCAGGCGCTGGTCGGCGGTGTAGGCGTGGATCGTCGTCATCAGTCCCTGCTCGATGCCGAAGGAGTCGTTCAGCACCTTGGCCAGCGGCGCCAGGCAGTTGGTCGTGCAGGAGGCGTTGGAGATGATGTGGTGGTTGTCGCGGTCGTAGTCGCTCTCGAAGTTGACGCCGAGCGCGACGGTCACGTCCGGTTCCTTGGCCGGCGCGGAGATGATCACCTTCTTGGCACCGGCGGCGAGGTGCTTGGCGGCGTCTTCGCGACCGGTGAAGAGCCCGGTCGACTCGATCACGACGTCGGCGCCGAGGTCGCCCCAAGGAAGGGCGGCGGGATCGCGCTCGGAGAGGACCTTGAGCGGCGTGCCGTCAACCGAGATGGTGTCGCCCTCCGCCTTCACCTCCGCCGGAAAGCGACCGAGGATCGAGTTGTACTTGAGTAGGTGGGCGAGCGTCGCCGGGTCGGTGATGTCGTTGACGGCGACGAACTCGAGGTTCACGCCGGCGGCGTGCGCGGCGCGAAAGAGGTTGCGGCCAATCCGCCCAAAGCCGTTGATTCCGACCTTCACAGCCATTCCTGAAGCCCTCCTGGAGTCGTTATGGGGAGTGTCTCGATGTTATGGACCGGCACCACTCGCCGGCCGCGACTCTGATTCGCCTAGTCGGACCCGATCGTGATCTCGATCTCATACCCGTCGGGATCCTTGAGGAATGCCGAGTAGGAGCCCGAGCCGTAGGAGCGGCGCTCGCCCGGGTCCGAAACGCTGGTGCCGCCGCCGGAGACGCCGCCTTCCCAGGCCGCCTTGACCGCGACGATGCCGAGCCCGGAGAAGCTGATCAGGCCGAAACCGGCCTTGGGCTCGTGGTGAGCCGAGATGAAGAAGACAGGTTTGGCGATGCCCCAGCCGATCGTTTCGTCCTCCTCGAAATGGCGCCGCCAGCCCAAAGGGGCGAGCAGCGCGTTGTAGAACGACGCGCTCCGCTCAAGGTCGCCGACCTCCAGAAGAACGTGGTGCAGCATTGGCCAAGCAGGCTATACGGGCCGACCGTCACCATGACGGCCGATGGGCCCCAAAGTCGGCGTATAGATCGCTTTGGGTCCCGTCGGCCCTGGGTTCAGCCGCCGCGCGGGGACCAGCGGAAGAAGCGGATGGCGATGAGGAGGCCGGCGACGCCCCAGATCGCGACCACGGCGAGGTTGCCCCAATCGAGGCCGGAGCCGCCACCGGCGGGGATATACGCGTCGAAGAACGCCTCGAAGAAATCGCGCACGGGGAAGTGATTGGCAAAGTCGATCACCCCCTGGGGAAGCTCGTCGTCGGGGATGAAGATGCCGGAGAGGAAGTAGAGCGGCAGCAAGAGGGCGTTGACGATCGGAGCGGCCGCATCCTGGGAGGGGATCGCCGCGGTCAGCGCAATGCCGAGGCAGCAGAAGGAGGCCGCACCGACCACGAGGACGACGACGATCTTGGGCAGCTGGTCCCAGGGAATCGCGACGTCGTAGAGGATGCTGCCGAGGGCGGCGATCAGCGCCAGCATCATCAACGCGACGACGATCGAGTTGCCGACCCGCCCTGCGATGAAGACCCAGGGCGGCATCGGCGTGCCGCGCCCGCGCTTCAGCCGGCCATCCTCGCGCGCGATCACCAGCGACATCGCCAGCGATTGCATCGTCGCCGAGATCACTGCGAGGGTGATGATCGCGGGCACGTAGTAGGTGGTGGTGTCGATCCCGCCCCGCACGTCGATCGTCTGATCGCCGAACACGGTGGCAAAGATCAGCAGCAGGATTACCGGAAACCCGACCGTGAAGAAGACCGCGGCGGGGTTGCGCCAGAAGACCTTCTGGTCATAGCGAAACTGGTGTGCGACGAGGGAGAGGCCGGTCACTCGGTCAGCTCCAGATAAATGTCCTCCAGCGTCGGCCGGGTGACCTCGAGGCCCTCGAGCTCGATGTCGCGCTCCAACGCCCAGCCGGTCAGCTCGTTCAGCAGCCTGACCGGCGCCGTGGTGCTGAGCGTGACCTCGCCCCCCTCCCCGACCTCACCGCTCCCCGGGATTCCGTTGACGGCAACCCCCGATGGCAGCCTGAAGCTGATCGTCGCCGGCTGATTCTCGCGGTCGCCGAGGTCCTCGGGCGTGCCGGCGGCGACGATCCTCCCAGCCGAGATGATCGTCACCCGGTCGGCGATGCGCTGCGCCTCGTCCATGTAGTGGGTGGTGAGGAAGACCGTCTTGCCGAGGTCGCGCAGGCCGGCGATCACGTCCCAGGCCTGGCGCCGCGCCGAGGGGTCGAAGCCGGTCGTCGGCTCGTCGAGGAAGAGCAGCTCGGGGTCGCCGATCAGCGCCATGCCGACGTCGAGGCGTCGCTGCTGGCCGCCGGAGAGACGGCTGGCGCGCTCGTCGGCCTTGCCGTCGAGGCCCACCAGCTCGATCGTCTCCTCGACCGTCCGTGGAGCGCGGTAGTAGCCGGCGTAGAGCTCGAGCGACTCGCGCACGGTCAGGTAGGGATCGAGGCGGCTGCTCTGCAGGACGATCCCGATCCGCTCGCGCCAGGCTCGCCCCGCACGCTCCGGGTCCTCGCCCAGCACCGAGATCTCGCCGGCGCCGCGCTTGCGATAGCCCTCGAGGATCTCCACCGTCGTCGTCTTGCCCGCCCCATTCGGGCCGAGGAAAGCGAAGACCTCGCCCCGCTCAACCTCGAGGTCGATTCCGCGCACCGCCTCGAAATCGCCATAGCTCTTGCGCAGGCCGCGGATGGATATGACCGGATCTCCCAAGGGCGCGCGATTCTATGGACGCTGACCTGGCGGGGTCCAGACGTGGCCAGGCAAGGACGCAGGGAGCGCAGCGGGCTCTGCACGTAAGCGACCGAGGACGCCGCATGGCTACGTCTTGACCCCGTCAGGCGTCGCGGTGCTTCATGTGGACGACTACATCGTCGCGGCCCGCCAGCTCGCGCCGAATCCGGTCGGCGACCGTGATCGAGCGGTGGCGGCCGCCGGTGCAGCCGACCGCGATCGTCAGATGGCTCTTGCCCTCGGCGACGTATGCCGGGACGAGGAACTCGAGCAGCGGCAGCAGGCGGCCGTAGAACTCACCTGCCTGCGTGCCCGCCTCGACGTACTCCCGCACCCGGCGGTCGAGCCCGGTCAGCGGCCTCAGGTCGTCGACGTAGTGCGGGTTGGGGAGGAAGCGCACGTCGAGCGCGAGGTTGGCGTTCGCGGGGCGGCCCGTTCTTGAAGCCGAAGGTGAGCAGGGTGAGGGCCATCTTGCCACTCTCGTGTCCGTCGAGCATGTCCTCGGCGATCCGCCGCCTCAGAGTGCCGCCGGTGAGGTCGCTGGTGTCCATCACGACGTCGGCGCGCTCGCGCAGAGGCGCCAGCATCGCCCGCTCTGCCCTGATCCCGTCGATGATCCGTCCTTCCGGCGCCAGCGGGTGGCGACGGCGCGTCTCCTTGTAGCGGTCGACGAGCGTCTCCTCGTCGGCCTCGAGGAAGAGCACGGTCGGGTTGAGGCCGTCGGCCTCGAGGTCGCCGAGCACCTGGAGCAGCTCGTCGAAATAGTCCCCACCGCGCACGTCGGAGACGACGGCGGCGCGCTCCACCCCACTGCCCTCGTGGCGGAAGAGCTCGCCGAGGCTGCCGATCATCCGCGGCGGCAGGTTGTCGACGCAGAAGTAGCCGTTGTCCTCGAAGGCGGCGATCGCCTCGGACTTGCCCGCGCCCGAGTGGCCGGTGATCACGACCAGGGTGACCTCGCGGCCACGGCCGTCGTCGCGACGTTCCGTTTCGAGCTTCTCGGCTTCTCCGGTGCGCGCCATCAGCCTGTCCTGTTGAGCTGCTCGTGGATCTCACGGGCTACCTTGCCAGGCACACCGGGCACCATTTCCAGTTCCTCGCGGGTGGCGGCGACAAATCGCTCGGGAGAGCCAAAATGCTGGAGCAGGGCACGCTTGCGCACGGGTCCGACGCCCTTCAGCTCGTCGAGAACCGAGCCGGTCATCGCCCGGTCGCGGCGCCCGCGATGGTGCTCGATCGCGAAGCGGTGCGCCTCGTCGCGGACCCGCTGCAGCAATCTCGAAGCCTCCGAATCGGCCGGGAGATCGACTGGCGCGGCGCGGCCGGGTACGTAGACCTCCTCCAGCCGCTTGGCGAGGCCGATCACGGTGGCGCCGCGCTCGACGAAGGGCCGCAGCACACGCATCCCGGCCGAGAGCTGTCCCTTGCCACCGTCGATCACGACCAGCGAAGGAAGCGAGGCAAAGCTCTCGTCGCGCTTGGTGTCGTGCGGGGAGAGATCGACCTGTTCGAGGTAGCGGTTCATCCGCCTTCCCAGCACCTCTTCCATCGAAGCGAAATCGTCGGGGCCGGGCGGGCCCCCATCGTCCCCGCGCACGCGAAAGCGCCTGTAGTCGGACTTCTTGGTCGCACCCCCCTCAAACACCACCATCGAGGCGACGGTGTGCTCGCCGCCGAGATTGGAGATGTCGAAGCCCTCGATCCTCACCGGCAGCTCCTGCATGCCGAGCGCCTCGCGCAGGTCGGCGAGCGACTCGACACGGCGCTGGCGGCGGTGCTCGCGTCGCAGTCGGTCCTGGTCGAGGGCGAGGCGGGCGTTGCGCTCGGCGAGCTCGCGCAGACGGCGCTTGTCGCCGCGCTCGGCGACCCGGACCTCGACCGTGCCACCCCGCCGCTCACCCAGCGCCGCCGCCAGCAGCTCGACCCGGTCGCTCAAGTAGGGACCGACGATGACCGTGCGCGGCACCGCGGGCGAGGCCGAGTAGTACTGGCCGATGAACTCCTCGGTGACCTCGGCCAGGCCACGTTCGGCCTGGTTGTCGAGGTAGAAGCTCTGTCGCTCGGCGAGGATGCCGTCGCGCACCTGGAAGACCTGGGCGTTGGCGTCCGCGCCCTCGGCCGCGACGCCGATCAGGTCGGCGGTGCCCACCGAGCCACCGGCGACGCGCTGGCGCTCGAACAGCGACTGGATTGCCTTCAGCCGGTCGCGGTGCAGGGCTGCGCGCTCGAACTCGCGCGCCTTCGCCGCCGCCTCCATCTTGCCCAGCTCCTCGGCCTCGACCTGGCGGTAGCGGCCGGAGAGGAAGTCGACGATCGCGTCGATGTTGCGCCGGTACTCGTCTCGAGTGACGTAGCCGACGCAGGGCGCCCCGCATCGCTTGATGAAGTAGTCGAGACACGGGCTGCCGGAGCGCCTGCCCGGCTCGGCCCCCTCGCAGGTGCGGAACTGGAACAGCTTGCCAAGCAGGTCGAGCGTCTCGCGCACCCGCTTGGCGCTGGAGAACGGCCCGAAGTAGGCGCGGCCGGCGCGGTGCTTCTCACGCGTGAAGTAGACGCGCGGGTACTCCTCGTCGAGGCTGACGCAGACGTACGGGTAGGACTTGTCGTCGCGCAGGCGGATGTTGAAGCGCGGCCGGTGGCGCTTGATGAAGCTCTGCTCGGCGAGCAGGGCCTCGGCCTCGGTCGAGGTGACCATGCACTCGATGCGGTCGACGCGCGAGGTGAGCCGCGGCTCGCCGCCGGAGAAGTGCGAGGCGATCCGTTTGCGAATCGAGCGCGCCTTGCCTACGTAGAGGATCTCGCCGTCGACGGCGTGGAAGAGGTAGACGCCGGGAGCGTCGGGCAGCTCGCGGCGCTGTTGCGCGAGTCGCTCGGCCCGCGAGGGCGCTGCCCTGTCGTCGCTTTCGGCCACCGAGCAAAGAGTAGGCTCCTGGCCACCCGGCCAAGCCGCGACGGTCCGGCCGGCCCGACCACCGACGACGGAGAGTGAGATGACGACCGAGATCCCCCAGGCCCTGAGCAGCAGCCCGCCCGAGCTAGAAACCCTGCGGATCGAGATCAACGGCGAGATCGGCACGATGACGCTCGACCGTCCGGACGCATTCAACGCGATGAGCCCGGAGATGATCGGCGAGCTGACCGTCGCCTTCTCCTGGCTCGCCGACCGGGCACCGCTGCGCGCCCTGATCGTCACTGGCGCCGGCAAGGCGTTCTGTGCGGGGGGCGACGTCAACTGGTTCCAGCGCGGGGTCAGCGACGAGGAGATCGACCTCCCCTCCGAGGTGCGCCGAGGCGCCGAGGCGCTGCACACGGCGATCGTCGACCTGCGACGGATCCCCTATCCGGTGATCGCCGCGGTCAACGGGCCGGCCGCCGGCGCCGGCTTCTCGCTGGCGCTCGCCTGCGACATCCGGATCGCCTCTGAGGCCGCCTTCTTCGCCTGCGCCTACGGCCGCATCGGCGCTTCCCCCGACGGTGGCATGACCTACTTCCTGCCGCGCGTGGTCGGGCCGAGCCGGGCGCTCGAACTGCTTCTCAACGACCCCAACCTGAAGGCGGAGGACGCCCTTGCCGAGCGGCTGGTCACCGAGGTGGTGGCACCCGACGAGCTGATGGACCGCGCCCGTGCCAAGGCCGAGAAGCTGGCCGAGAAGGCGCCCCACTACGTGCGGATGGCGAAGGTCCTCTGCGGTCAGAGCATCGAGAACAGCCTCACTGAGCATCTACAGCTGGAGCGCCATGGGATCGCCGACAGCATGGCTACCGAGGACCTGCGCAACGGGGTCGAGGCCTTCTTCGGCGGCGGCACGCCCGAGTTCAAGGGCCGCTGAACGGAGGGTCCCGCTCGTCCGTATGCAGCTACAGTCCTTTGAGCATTCTTCCCAGAGGAAAGGATTCTCCGCCATGAAGAAGGTCACCATCGTCTTGGCTCTCGTACTCGCGTCTTTCGCCCTGATCGCCTGCGGAGGCGACGACGAGGACTCGGGCACAACCACGGGTGCGACCACCAACGGCGCGGAATCCACCAACGGGGGCGCGACTGGCGGCGCGGGCGATGAAGAACCCAGCGGCGGAGGCGGAGGCGGAGGCGCCTCGACCCTCGAGTTCGAAGCCGACCCCGGCGGCCAGCTCGCCTACACGACTGACAGCGCCAGCGCCAAAGCCGGTCAGGTCACGCTCGAGTTCAACAATCCCCAGTCCCTCCCCCACGACGTCGTGATCGAATCCGGCGGCGAAGACGTTGGCGGCACCGAAACGATCAGCGACGGCTCCACCTCGGCCCCCGTCAGCCTCAAACCCGGCAGCTATACCTTCTACTGCTCGGTTCCGGGCCACCGGGAAGCCGGCATGGAAGGGACGCTGACGGTCAAATAGCGGGCTCGAACGGAGCCCAGCGCTCCGACGCGAAGGGCACCGAGGCCTCCCGCACGGTAGACGCGATCCGCACGACGATCTCGCTCGTTTCCTCGAAGATCGCGCGGACCAGCGCCTCCGCCTTGGCCTCGGGCCCGATCGCGAGCGCCGCCGCCGTGTCGAGCAGCTGCTCCTGAGTAAGCGCTTTGGCCGTCCGCCCGCTGGCCGGTACCGCCGCGAGCGCCACCGGGCGCTCCTCGATGCAGAAGGAGCCGAAGCGGGAGACGAACACGAGGACCTCCGCGAAGCTCATCCCGTCCAGGTCGACCTCAAAGCGCGTCCGCAGCCTGCCCAGCATGTAGGTGAGCTCCGACCAGGTGAGCTGGGTGAACTGGTTCGGGGTGACCCAAAGGACGGTGGCGCACACCTCGGTCCCCGGGCTCGGGAAGAGAGTCGCCGGCATCGAGCCGTACATCGTCGGCTGCGCCGCGGCCCCCACGTCGAAGTCGTGAAGGCGCCCGGTCAGGGCGAGGACTTCGCGGTCGCTCACGTCGGGGAAGTGGGCGAACTTCCGCTCGAGCGTGCCCGGCGCGGCGTTGGAGCCGATCGCAAGTAGGGGCATCCGCCCACCCGCCTCGGAGAGATACCGCTCGAAAGCCGCCTCCCGCTCATCCGCGGCCATATCCGCGAACAGCTCGATGCCGTCCCCTGTCAGGCAGTAGGAGCCCGGCGGTCGCTCCCACGGGTACCCCACCGCCCACTCCAGCGACGCGGGCTCGTAGACGCGGGGCGGGAAGCTAGCGGCGAGCGTGCTCAGGAACTCATCGAACTCCCGGCCGTCCATGGCGAGACGAGCCAGCAGCTCCGGCTCGTAGATCTTGGGCCAGCGGAACACGGAGCTAGCCTAGGGGCTCCCGGAAGTGAGGCGGAGGTGAGGCAACCGTGCGAATAGAGACCGAGCGCCTGTTGCTGCGCCCGATCGGGCCGGACGACCTGGACGATTTCGTCGCCCTGCACGCCGATCCCGAGGTGACCCGCTTCATAAGGCCCCTCGATCACGCGGCGGCGGCAGAGCGACTTCGCCGGGACGAGCTGGAATGGCGGGAACGCGGCCACGGCATGCTCGCGATCGTCAACCTCGAAGGCGGCGCCTTCCTGGGCAGGTGCGGGCTGAAGCACTGGCCGCAGTTCGACGAGACCGAGCTCGGCTGGGCACTGCGAAGCAGCGCCTGGGGTCAGGGCTTTGCGACCGAGGCGGCGCGGGCCTGCGTCGGGTGGGGCTTCTCCGAGTTCGACCTCCCGTACCTGACCGCGATGATCAGCCCCGGCAACACCCGCTCGATCCGCGTCGCCAAGCGCCTCGGCCTCACCCCCATGCGAGAGGACGAGCTGCTCGGCGACCCAGTCGTGGTCTACGGGCTGCGGCAAGCGACGCCGGAGTGAGGTACCGCCCGCGCCTATCCGCGGCGGAACCCGCCCTCAACGTCGAGCACCTGACCCGTCATCCAGGCGCTGTCGGGAGAAACGATCCAAGCGACGACCGCGGCAATGTCCGCGGGCCTCCCCCAGCGACCGGCCGGGAAGGAAGGGCGCAAGCGCTCGCGCAGCTCGGCCGAGGGCCAGCCCGTGTCGACCGGCCCGGGATTGATCGCATTGACCGTGATCCCGCGATCGGCGAGTTCGTCGGCGAGCGTGCGGGTCACCTGGTGCACCGCCCCCTTGCTGAGCACATAAGGAAGCTCGCCGCGCATCGGCCCCAGGTGCTGACCTGAGGAGAACAGCACGATCCGCCCATCTGCCCGGTCGTCGTCATGGTCCGCCGCGAACCCCTGAGCGAGCAGCACCGCTGCGCGGGCGTTGACCGTCCACGCCCTGTCCAGCTCCTCGACGGTCACCGTCCGTAGAGACTGATCGGAGCTGTGAGCGTGGTTGACCACGAGGGCATCGACGGCCCCGAACGCCTCGATCGCCCTCTCGATGACCTCGCCGGCGGCGTCGGGATCACCCAGGTCGGCCTCGATGTGCTGAAGGCGATCGGAAACGCCCCCGAGCTCCTCCAGAAGCTCTCCCATGCCACCCGCATCGACACCCCAAGGCTGCTCGGCGTCGTGTGGGGAGAACGAGTGGAGCAGGACCCTCGCACCATCATCGAGCAGCCGCCGCACCACGGCAAACCCGATCCCCGCCCGACGGCTGACCCCGGTAACCACCGCGACCCGCTCGCCCTGCGCCCGTTCCCCCATGGTCGACTTCTATCTGATCACGGTCGGGCAATGATCGATTGTCTAGGTTGTGGGTCTGTGGTCCCGAGATTGTGATCCTCGTCAATCTGCCAGGCCCAAATGGGAAACCAGCCCGACCACAGGAATGTCCTGCGACGCGCCTACAGCGCGTTCAACGCACGCGAAATCGACGCCGCGATCGAGCTGATGCACCCCGAGGTCGATTGGCCAAATGCCTGGGAGGGCGGCAGAGTCCTCGGCCGGCCAGCGGTTCGTGACTACTGGGCCAGGCAGTTCGACGCGATCTCCAGCGAAGTCGAGCCCGAAGCGTTCACCGAGGAGCAAGACGGCGCGATCACCGTCGACGCTCGTCAGGTTGTTCGCGAGGCAGATACGGACAAGCTCATCTCCGACTCCCATATCCGCCACCGCTACCGCTTCGAGCAGGGATTGGTCATCCGCATGGATGTCGTCGAGGACTGAACGGCCCCTGAGGTCAGACCTCAGCGACCACCAGACGCAGCCCGACGTCCAGCTCGGATTGGTCGCACAGGCAGCCGTGGCGTGCCTCCCACTCTCCATCGTCGAGATCGGCGCGGAGTCGCCGCAGCGCGTGATCGACCTGGGCTCGGGGCAGCAAACGAAAGACGGAGGTGCCGTCGCGCACCCGCTGGTCGAGGTAGGCGCGAGGACGTCGCCAGAACGACTGATAGAAGCCGTCAGCGCAGTCGTGCGGGACCGGTACACGAATGACCTCGATCTCGCCAAAGGAGCGCTGGAGCTCCTGGCGCCAACGGTCCGCCTCCTGGTATCGCGACGGGATGAGCCTGGCAAAGCCGGGGAGGTAGTCACGGGTCAGCCAGAAACGGTTCGCGTATGCGGGGTCGGCGTTGAGGAGAAGGACCCGCCCGCGCGCCACTCGCCGCATCTCGCCTAGCCCGATCGCCCGATCACTCCAGTGATGGTCGGTCATGATCGCCATCACCGCGTCGAAGCTGTCGTCGTCGAAGGGAAGCTCTTCCGCACTCGCTTGGATCGCCGGTGCGGCATCAACAGGGCGCTGGGCGATCATCAGGGCGGAGGGCTCAACGGCAGTTACGTCCCGGTCGGTGGGCTCGTAGGAACCCGTGCCCGCACCGACGTTGAGGACGCTGTGCGCGCTGCCGAGCGCCTCATCGATGTGCGCGGCAATCCTCGGATCGGTCCGACGTGCGACTGAATAGCCGCGACCTAGCTGGTCGTAGATCGTCACGGTCACACGCTACTGCGCGGTGTGACCAGCGGACGACGCCATCACCTTTCGAAGTACAGCCTCTCGTTGCCCCTCGACCTCGATGGTGAATCGGGTCGCCAGCTTCCACCGGACCGGCGTCCCTCTCATCGATCGAGACGACCTCCGCCTTGTGGCGGATCCTGGAGTCGACGGGACAGGGCGGGAGCGGACCTTGCTTCAGCGGTAATCAACGCCGAGGACGAAGCCGGCAGCGGAAGTGAGCTCCTGTGCCTAACATCGCTTCGAGCTCGCCACCAAGTCGCGGACAAAGTGCGTCAAGGCATCCACCTGTCAACACTTCACCGGCCGTGGGCCTTTCCCAATCCAACCAACCTTCCTCAAAAGTTCCACCGCTACCGCCCGCTGCCCACAGACCGTCGGATGCGCGCTTTCCCCTAGTCTCACAAGGGTAAGACCGTTGAGCCATGGTTTTTGATCACCAAGCTGATGGCCAGCAAGCGAATCCAGTGTTTCTGGGAGAACTTTTGCGTCCTTACTGGGGTTCGCAGTGCCCCAGGTCTTAACAGTTTCTTCGATCTTCTTGTTGAGTTCTTCAACGAATGCATAAACAGCCATTGCCGCCGTCATTTGAGGAACCCCTGGAGCGGAAGGAGGTGGAAACGTCAAGTTATTTAGCTTGAGCCCTATTGCCAGTGAAATATTGCGCCGAGGCTCCTTCCACCAGTGAATCCCCCTTGGATACAAAGGAATACGAATCCGAGCCTTGGGGGCGTATTGGATCACCTGGGTCAATAGAGCGGGAAGTTTTGTTTCAATGAGAGTCCTGCCGATGTTCACGTTGGTGATAACCGAATTAATACAAGAGACAGGACTGTAGAAAGCGTCAGACTGAAACGGCCACTGAAGGCAGCTCTGCACTACATTTGAGAGCTTCGCATCGTTGATCCCAACGGTTATCGTTACCAGCTTAATATCATCATTTGCCATACCAGTAACAGACCCCGCGGGCTGTTTCTTAAGCCAAAGCGTCTGGGCTGGTTTTGGAAACCACGGCCGGACAAGCCCTTTAACGTACTCGTCCCATTGCCCTGCATTAGGGGATATATGATGGCTGATTTCGGCGCCGCTGCAAGCGCGAAATATGAACAGGGGCGGTTCCTGCTTAAACACTTCATCTGTCGCCGCTACACCCGCGCCATATAGAGCCTTTGCCAGCAATGGTGACCACCCAGCTGGGCTGCGGCGACAGCCATTATGCTTATTTGGAACTGGACCCAGATAGGCAGCCTCAGTGGCCCAGGTACTCGTATGTCCATAGTACGGTTCTATTGGTTCGCCGGAATTGCTCTTGCTGGCGGTTCCAACGCCCGCGGCAAATGAGTCGCCAAGCGAGGCATACTTGTCTTTTTTTAGATTAGTTATTTGGCTGACCTCCACCCCACATGTACTCGTGACCGGAGGGTTTTCTTCTTCGTCTGAGTATTTGGCCTGCCAGTAGTACGTTCCCGATTCAAGTTCCACTTCGTTGGACGGCGGGACTTTTTCGCCTTCCACTTTTACTTTTCCCGCTTCTTTGGCCAGTTCTTTGCATTCTGGATCGGCATAGACGAAGTAGTCAACGGTCCCTTTCGCTTCGGATGCTTTTTCGCCGTGCAGCGTCGCTTGGTCGGTAATCGGGGTTCCTTCAGCCACTTCGATTTCGGTTCCTGTCTGTTCTCCATCGGACAATTGCGTCGTAATGGGCGCACTAACAGTGGCTATCTCCGAGCCGCATGGCTCAGTGGCTGGATGGTTCAGACCGTCGCCCGTATACCGAGCCGTCCAGTAATACACGCCAGCAGGCAAAGTCATCCAGCTCGATGGTGGTACTTCTCCTTCCGAGACTTCAACAACGTCGGCAGCGGCCACCGCATGCTTGCATTCGCTGTCCGAATAGACCGCGTATTCCACCATCCCTTCGGCCGTCGCCGCATTGGCCCCACTCAAGATCGCCAGGTCTCTAACCGGCGTACCTTCGTTGACTTCGATTTCTTCACCTTCTTCGGCGCCGCCTGACAGCGACGTTGAAAGCGAGGTGGCTGTCGTGACAGTAAGGACCTCAGCTCCACATGCACTCGTGGCCGGAGGGTTTTTTTCGTCACCCGAGTAGTCGGCCTGCCAGTAGTACGTTCCCGCTTCAAGTTCCACTTCGTTGGACGGCGGGACTTTTTCGCCTTCCACTTTTACTTTTCCCGCTTCTTTGACCAGTTCTTCGCATTCCGAATCCGCATAGACGAAATAGTCAACCGTCCCTTGAGCTTTGGATGCATTTTCGCTGTGCAGTGTCGCTTCGTCGGTTACCGGGGCTCCTTCAAGCACTTCGATTTCAGCGTCAGATACTTCTTCGCCAGACAGCGTAGTTGTAATGGGCGGAGTCACAATCTCAATCTCAGCTCCGCAAAGGCCAGCGGAGGGATAATTGATGGCATCGCCAGAGTAATGCGCCTGCCAGAAAAAGATGCCTGGTTCGAGCGTCACTTCACTCGAAGGAGGAACGCTTGGGCCTTCTACGGTGACTTTCCCCGCTTTAGCTACCAGTTCGGTGCATTCGGGATCTGAATAGACGAAATATTCGACGCTACCAGTAGCTTCCGAGACACTTTTCCCGCTTAGCGTCGCCGTGTCTGTCACCGGCGTACTGTCGACCACCTCGAGCAGGCTTTCGACGTCGCTCTGTTCTTCTTCTTCTCCTTCTTTGCCGCCGCCGGTGAGTTTGGTCGCAAGCGTGGTTTTGGCCTTGACGGTCAGGGCCTCTTTGCTGGCAGGGGCTCGTAGAGGGTTCGTGCAGGGAATCGCCGCTGTATTCGGCCTGCCAGTAGTAGACGGCGCTGGCTTCCAGTTCTTTTTCTTCGGAGTCGGGCACTTTGCCTTCTTTGACTTCGCCTTCCCCCGCTTTGGTGACGAGTTCTTTGCATTCTTTGTCTTTGTAGACGGCGTATTTGACCGTGCCGGTGGCAGTCGAGGAGCTGGTGCCGCTGAGGGTCGCTGTGTCGCTTACTGGATCACCTTCGGCGACGGTGATTTCCGTGCCTTCCTCGCCGCCGCCTATGAGTTCAGTCCCGAGCGTGGTTTTGGCCTTGACGGTCAGGACCTCTTTGCTGCAGGCAGAGGTCGAGGGTTCGTGCAGGGAGTCGCCGCCGTATTCGGCCTGCCAGTAGTAGACCGCTCCCGCTTCCAGTTCTTTTTCTTCTGAATTGGGGACGCTGCCGGCGCTGACGGAGACGTCCCCCGCTTTGGTGACGAGTTCTTTGCATTCTTTGTCTTTGTAGACGGCGTATTTGACCGTGCCGGTGGCAGTCGAGGAGCTGGTGCCGCTGAGGGTCGCTGTGTCTTTGACTTTGGAGCCCTCGGCGACGGTGATTTCTTCGCCTTCTTTGCCGCCACCGGTGAGTTTGGTCGCAAGCGTGGTTTTGGCCTTGACGGTCAGGACCTCTTTGCTGCAGGCAGAGGTCGAGGGTTCGTGCAGGGAGTCGCCGCCGTATTCGGCCTGCCAGTAGTAGACCGCTCCCGCTTCCAGTTCTTTTTCTTCTGAATTGGGGACGCTGCCGGCGCTGACGGAGACGTCCCCCGCTTTGGTGACGAGTTCTTTGCATTCTTTGTCTTTGTAGACGGCGTATTTGACCGTGCCGGTGGCAGTCGAGGAGCTGGTGCCGCTGAGGGTCGCTGTGTCTTTGACTTTGGAGCCCTCGGCGACGGTGATTTCTTCGCCTTCTTTGCCGCCACCGGTGAGTTTGGTCGCAAGCGTGGTTTTGGCCTTGACGGTCAGGACCTCTTTGCTGCAGGCAGAGGTCGAGGGTTCGTGCAGGGAGTCGCCGCCGTATTCGGCCTGCCAGTAGTAGACCGCTCCCGCTTCCAGTTCTTTTTCTTCTGAATTGGGGACGCTGCCGGCGCTGACGGAGACGTCCCCCGCTTTGGTGACGAGTTCTTTGCATTCTTTGTCTTTGTAGACGGCGTATTTGACCGTGCCGGTGGCAGTCGAGGAGCTGGTGCCGCTGAGGGTCGCTGTGTCTTTGACTTTGGAGCCCTCGGCGACGGTGATTTCTTCGCCTTCTTTGCCGCCACCGGTGAGTTTGGTCGCAAGCGTGGTTTTGGCCTTGACGGTCAGGACCTCTTTGCTGCAGAGGCTCGTAGAGGGTTCGTCTAGCGAGTCGCCGCCGTATTCGGCCTGCCAGTAATAGACAGCCCCGGCTTTCAGTTCTTTTTCTTCAGAGTCGGGGACTTTGCCTTCTTTGACCGTGACTTCCCCCGCTTTGGTGGCGAGTTCTTTGCATTCTTTGTCTTTGTAGACGGCGTATTTGACCGTGCCGGTGGCTTTGGAGGCGTTTTCGCCGCTGAGCGTCGCCCTGTCCTTGACTTTGGCGCCCTCGGTGACGGTGATTTCTGCGCCTTCGTTGCCGCCGCCCGAGAGTGAGGTTGAGAGCGAGGTTGGCGCCGGTTTAATGCACGCGACAGCGGAGGCGGCCGTCGCGGCAAATACGACGAGTGGGATCCACAACCTCCCCAGCACCAGCCGCATGGTGGGGAGCGGACTGGGCCGGGGCGCCATCAACGATCGACGCTCCTCGATGAGCCAGATAAGCCTCTATTACTGGCCATCTTACGAGTATCGCGTTATGGTCAAGAAAATGCAAGTAGTGGGCGAAAGAGGACGGCTCTTTGCGCAGCTGGCCGTGGCTGGGCTGGTCATGGTGGCCCTGATCGCACTCAGCGACTCTTTCTCGGCGTCTCAGACGCTCGAGCGGCCGAGGCATCGGCCGTCATCCGAAAAAAGGGCCGCAAGCAAAGACGAAGAGGGGGTGGCCAAGGAAATTGGGGCCCTCTTTGCTGGCATCCCCCAGCGCGGGGCCGTACTCGGAAACCCGAGCGCCCCGGTGACGCTCCAGTTCTTCGCCGATTTGGAGTGCCGGCAGGCGCGGCGATTCGTGCTCGGCGCGCTGCCCCTCCTCATTCGCAAATGGGTACGAAGCGGCAAGCTTCGTATCGAGTACAGGGCGAACCAGGAAGAGACGATCTGGGCCGATATTTACATCCGCCAGCAGGTCGCCGTGCTTGCAGCAGGAAGGCAGGAAAGAGCATGGCAGTACCTCGATTTTTTCTACCACAAACAGGGTCCCGAGTTCACCAGATATGCCATCAATCACTTCTTGCGGGCGATTGCCAAGGACGTGCCGGGCCTGGACCTCGACAACTGGACGGCGGACGGCCACGACCCTCAGCTAGTCCAACAGGTCACGGGTGATGGTCAGGCGGCGCAAGCACGTCAGATCGTTTTCACCCCTGCTTTCCTCATCGGCCCTACAGGGGGCGATGCAAGGCGGCTGTTGCACTTCACATTCACCGAGACGGCCGCATTTGACGAAGCGATTGAAAAGCTTCTCAGCTGAGAAGCTCGCTGGGGGAGCGTCAGTTCGTAGGCGCCATCACGCGGGTGACGCTGTCACCGACGAAGCACGGCTTCTCGTTGCCCTCGACCTCGAGGGTGAAGCGGGTGATGACCTCGTGCCAGCCGCCGCCCTTGTCTTCGACCGAGACGACCTCGGCCCGACCGCGCACCCTGGCGTCGACGGGCACCGGGGCCGGGAAGCGGATCTTGTTCCAGCCGTAGTTGACGCCGAGGGCGAAACCGGTGGAGGAGATCAGCTCTTTACGGAAGCCGTCGACGAGGGAAAGAGT
This sequence comes from uncultured Solirubrobacterales bacterium, assembly GCA_963843495.1. Taxonomy (GTDB): domain Bacteria; phylum Actinomycetota; class Thermoleophilia; order Solirubrobacterales; family 70-9; genus VRUE01. Next base: position 195,609 of record CAWJJX010000003.1, read on the forward strand.
GAGGTTGCCGTGGGCGATCGTGGTCCCGAAGGGGCTCTCGGCCTTAACCCGGTCGACGTCTACGTGGATCCACTGGTCGTCGCCGGAGAGCTCGGCAAAGGTGTCTATGTCCTGCTGGGTGATAGAGCGCCACTCGCTGGGGCCAATCTCCTGCCCGAGCAGGGCCTGCATGCCCTCAACGCCCTGTACCTCCACGGTGGCCATCGCGCCGCAGTCTATCCGTGCACGGCGTTGGGATGACCGCCTGGCGCAGATAGGCGCGCCGGAAGCCAGGACCGTAGGCGATCCGCAGGCGCGTGTACCAGGAGCGCTCGCCGCAGCGTCGCGGGCGGTTTACGAGGACCTTGGCGCGGGCGGCGATGCCGCCGCGGACCACGAGGCGGCCGATTCCGATGCCACGCGTCGGCTGCCACCGATTCCACCCGATCCCCTCGACGACGGTGCGTCCGGCGAGACGGAGGCGCCGCGGCTTGACGACGCAACGCGCGGGGCGGGAGATGCGCCCGAAGTGCGTCGCACCAAGGCATCTAGGCGTGCGCCGTCCCTGGTCGGCGCGTTTTGGCTTGCGAGGGATTCCTTCGGCGGCCTGGGTGGGCGCTGTGGCCGGGGGCGGCACCGGCGGTTCCTCGAGCTGAGTGTTGAGCCGGAAGCTGTTTTTCGCCGCTTCCCGCACGTTCTCGCAGTCGGGGCCGGCGACGTCGCCGAACTGGGCGAAGTCGATCACCGCCGTGTCGGTGCCGGCGCCGCACTCGAGCGGCGGGTCGAAGTCACCGGAGTTAGCGAGGATCCGATCGGCGCCATCCCCGCTGACGTAGGTATCGGCGCCATCCCAGCCGAGCAGCTGGTTTTCGGCGCCGTCCCCGTAGAAGACGTCGCCAAACCGGGTGCCCTCGAGATCCTCGATCGCAACCAGCGAGCCGGGCGAGCCGCTGGCGCATCCGGGGACGCCGCTGGCGCTGGGTTCGCCGGCCCCGCCGCTGCCGATCCTCACTTCCACCGGTGCGTCGAATTTCGTCCAGGAGCCGTTGTCGCGTCCGCCACCGCCGTCGAGCGCGTCGCCGTCGCAGATCGAGTCAGAAAGAAAAAGATCGTTGCCGGTTCCTCCGAAGACGTCGTCTTGGCCGCCATTGTTCAAGACAGCGTCGTCGCCGCCGAGCGCGCTCAGCATGTCGTTACCGGGAACATTCTCGTCCGGACCATCGGCGAGGACGTCCTCGCTCTGCTCACCGCCGGCGAGCGAGTCGCCGCCCTCGCCGCCGGCGAGCACGACCGAGACCGAGCTGGGGAAGCCACTCGCCACGAGCACGTCGTCGCCGTCAAGACCGGCGAGGACCACCGAATCGAGCGGCTTGGCCAGCGGGCAGACGACACTGCCGCCGGCAGGGGCCTGGCAGCCCGTGCTCGCCGAGGGAGTGCCTCCGAAGGGCGCTCCCGAGCCACCCCCCAGCGTGAACGTAACGCTGGCAGGCGGTCCAGGGGCGTAGCTGGCGGTGACTTCGTCGTTCTCGTCGCTCCCGACCAGGTAGGCCTGAGCGCGGGCGTCCTCGGGCGCGAGCAAGCCGGCCTCGACGACGCTCGAGTCATGCGGGACCACGCCATCTTCACCCTCTCCGCGCTCGCATCCGCTGCCGGTCTCTGGGTTCTCGCAGTGGTCGTCGCCGGGACCGGCATCGATTAGGTTGCCGCCGGCCCCACCGTCCAGGTGGTCCCCGTCGGCACCGCCGTGCAGGGTGTCGTCGCCGTCGCCGGCGAGGATTACGTTGCCGCCACCGCCACCGTAGAAGACCTCGTTCCGGCCGGCACCGACCAGGTAGTCGGAGAAGGAGGTGCCGATCACGACCTCAAAATCGCCCCCCTCTACTTCGTCGACCCCGCCGCCGAAGGGGGCGACGCCGTTGTCGCCGTCGGTGGCGGAAAGGTCGACGTAGACCCCGCGCTCGCCGCCGAGCGGCGGCAGGCCCTGGGAGGCCGCCGGGTCGAAGTCGTGGCCATCGAAGAAGCCGGGGGTGACGCCGGTCGAGTAGCTGAGCGTGTCGGTGCCGCCGCCGCGGTCGACGATTTCGTCGATCGTGGCGTCGCCGCGGACGTAGTCGTCCCCGGCCTCGCCGTCGACTGAGTCCGCGCCGAAGCCGCCTGAGAGCCGGTCGTTGCCCGTCCCTCCCCGGACTTCATCGTCGCCGATGCCGCCGAAGAGGTGATCGTTGCCTTCGCCGCCGAAGAGGCGGTCGTTGCCGCGCTGACCGTAGACGACATCGTTGCCCGGCCCGCCTTCGAAGGTCTGACTGCCGATCTCGAGAAAGCACCCGGCGCTGCAGTCGACGGCCGCCGCGAGCGGCGCGGAGACGATCGTGTCGTCGCCTCCTCCGCCATCCACGGTCGCGACACCCGGCGGGGCGACGATCCGGTCGTCGCAGGGCGTGCCGACGATGACGTCACCCTCGTTGAGTGGCCCCTGAGCGCAGCTCGGCGTCTCGGCGGCAGTCGCCCGCCCAGCCGAGGCAAGTCCCACGAGCAGGATCGCCGCGCTGACGGCGCAGATCGTCAAACGTCCCATCCCCACTCATTCTGGATACCCGGGACGCTCGGAACGATGCGGTGCGACCTCAGACGGCAACGAGGCGCAGCGGCGCGTGTCGGGCGATGGCGAGGAAGTCGGCGTCTTCGCAGAGCAGCTCCGCCTCATTACGGATGGCGACCGTGGCGATCAGGCAATCGGTGAGCTTGCGTGGCGTCTCACCCCCCCGGCGGCAACGCCGGTATAGCTCGGCTGCCTGCTCGTAGTCGGCCGGGCTGTCCACGCCGAGGAACTCGAGGCCGTAGAGCAATCGTCGCAACCGGTGGCGGTCGGAGTCGTCGCGGGCGCCGGCGAGGATCTCCATCACGACCACGTCTGTGCTCGCCAGCTCGACGTTTTCCTTCAGGGCCGCGCGAAGCCGCATATGCGCAGGGCTACCCGTGGCGCGCAGGAACTCCACCCAGGCCGAGCTGTCGACGAGGATCAAGGCCCCGAGATCTCTTCCGGAGAACGAATCTCGGCAAGGTCTCCCGCCCACCCGGTCCCCTCTGCCGCCAATGCCTCCTCGCTGCTCATCGGCTCACCGACGAGCCTGCGCAGGGCGAGGTCCACGGCCTCGCGCTTGGTGCGCAGGCGGTAGAGACGCATCGCGCGGTCGATCAGGACCTCATCGATCTCGATATTCGTTCGGCTCACGGGGGGAGAATACACCTTATGGTGTATGGATACATGCTGAGGTGTCCTGGACTCAGCGCTGACGGTGTCCTCGATACCTCGCATCACGCCACCAGCCTCACTTCGAAGGCCGGAACGACGAGCGCGCCCGCGCCGCCGAGCAGGGCGAGTATGCGGCTGACGTAGGCGGTGGTCTCAGGAATCGCCGGGACGACAGGCTTCGACCGGGGCGGGGCCGGCGTTGTAGGCGGCGAGAGCGAGCTGAGGCGAGCCAAATTGACGGATGAGGTCGGACATCAGATGGGCCTGGGCATCGATCGCTTCGACTGGATCGAAGGGATCGCGCAGACCGTAGGCGGCGGCCGTGGAGGGAATGAACTGGGCGATGCCCTGCGCGCCGGCAGGCGAGGACGCGTAGGGGTTGAAGTTCGACTCCGCCATCAGTTGCGCCGCGAGCAGGGCCGCGGAGACATCCCATCTGGCCGCCGCGTCGAGCAGCGGCCTCCGGTAACGAGCGGGAACGAAAGCGGGAAGGCCGCCCGCACCGGCGAGGGAGCCGTTGCCACTCGCGCCAACCGAGTTGCCCGCCGCCGAGCAGGGCGGCGGACCGGCGTCGTAGCCGTAGTGCCAAGCCTCCCACGAGTAGCGCTGCACGAAGCCGAAGCGGCTGGCGTTCGCCGCCAGCCACCCGTAGGCCGAGTCCGGACCGAGATCCAGCTCGGTAGCGCAACGATGCAGCGACTGACCCGGCGGCGCCACCCACCTCGGATCGGGATGGGCAACGAAGAGCGCCGCCTGCTCGGCGTCGGAGCGGAAGGCCGAGTTGACGATCAAGGCGATGCCGGCGCCCGAGGCGGCAGCCGCCATCCGGTCGAAGGCGCCGGCGACGTCCGGGCGCATCCCCTCCCCCTGCCGGTAGACGAGCGGGCCGCTGTACCCGCCGCCCGAGGCCATCGCCGGCGACGAGCTGCCGGCGGAGCTCGCCGGCGGAGCTGCTTCGGCGACCGCCGATATAACAAAGCGAGCGCGCTTCCCGCCGACGAAGAGCTCGGCAAGGACGGTGGCCTTCACCCGCACGGGGGCAAACGCGTCTCCATCCGGAAAGGTGAGGCGAAGCCGCGAGGGACCGACGCCGTTGGCAACCGCGGCCGCAAGCGCCGCGCTGCGTGCTCGCGCCAGGTAGGCGGCCTTGCTGAGGTGCCGTGGGTTCGCCAAGCCGTTGGGCAGCCTCGAAGGCGAAAGCAGCCGGGACAGGTCATCGCGCAGCGAGCGTGCCGCCGAGATCGCAACCAGGTCCGCCGCCCGCTGTGCCCGCCCCTTCCCCGTCACCGCACCCGCAATCGCGACGAGAGCGAGCGCCGCAGCAATCAGCGCCAGCGCCCCGCCAAGCGCCAGCGGCAGCGCCTGCCCCCTCTCCCCTCCGCGGTCCACGGCCGAACCCTGACCGAGGGGAACGCGCGTGTGGCGCGCTCAAGCACGCGAAACCGTGCCGATTCTGGAACCGACTCGGAGGGGGAGGTCTCAGCGCGAGCGGACGGCCTCGATCGTCTGCCGCAACGTCTCGCGCGCGTCGTGGTGGGGCATCCAGTGCAGCTTGCGACGAGCCTTGGAGGTGTCCATCAGCACAGGCCGGCGGACCGCCTCGATCCAGGCGGCCTCGTCGGGCAGGAACGGCATCAGCGAAACCGCCTCGGCGGCTGCGCCAACCGCCAGGTGCGGAGCGGGCACGGCGTGCCACCCGAGCGCGTGGGCCATGTCGGTGACGGTCAGCTGGCCCGGCCCGGCGAGGTTGTAGACGCCGGGCTCGGCGTGCCCGATCACCGCGGCACAGAGCGCCGAGGCGACGTCGTCGTGGTGGACGAGCTGAAACGAGACGCCCGGATCCGGCAGCACGGGGCGCAGCTCCGGGACCCTGCCGAGCGCCCAGCGCAACGGGCCGGGGAGTCGCTGCCCGATCGCCAGCAGCGGGATCAGGTCGAGCAGCATCGTCGCCTGGGGCCCGGCGACGATGCAGGGGCGGAAGACGAAGGCCTCCGTGCGAGAGTCCTCCATCTCCTCAGCGAGCACCGCCTCAACCTCCGCCTTGTGAGCGGAGTAGGGATGGCGCGAGCTGCCCTGGACCGGCTCTTCCTCATTCAGGAGGTCGGGCATTCCGCGCCGAAAGCCGTATGCGGCGACTGACGATGTGTAGACAAGCCGCTTGGCGCCCGCGGCCGCAACCGCCTCGAAGACGTTGCGCGACCCGGTCAGGTTCACCTCACGGCTCTCGCTGCCCCCGGCGACGATGACGAAGGCGAGATGGACGACGACGTCGGCGTCCTCAACCAGTGCCTCGACCGCGTCCCGGTCAAGCACATCGCCCCGCCTGTACTCGGTCTTCTCCCACCCCTGTCCGGCGAGGTCGAAGGGACGCCGCGCCATGCCGATCACCCGATCGACCTCGGGCGCCCGCTCGAGCGCCGATATGAACGGCTTGCCGATCTCCCCGGTGGGGCCGGTGACAGCGACGGTCAGCATGGCGCGATTCTGGCGGAATGGAGGATAAGGCGACGCGGCGCCCGGGTCAGCCGCTTACGTCCACGATCTCGATCAGCTCCCCCAAGCCATGCAGATCCTTGGCATTGCGCGTGTAAAGGGGCAGGTCATACGCGAGAGCCGTCGCGGCGATCATCAAATCAAGGGCCCGACCGCCACGAGGCTTGCGCCCTCGCCGCGAAACGGCCGCGTAGACGACACCGTACGCACGAGCGCACGATGGATCGAAGGGAAGGGCTTCGAGATTCGCCTCGACGAATTGGAGATGGCTCTGCCGCCGTGCCCGGGTCAGCTCATCGCGTGCCGCAACCGGGCCGGTGGCAAGCTCACCCAGGGTCAGAGCGGAGATCGCGACTTCAGCCGGGAACAGCGCTGGGTCGAGATGGCGAATGTCCACCGCGACCGAGGTATCGATCAGTCCGCGACCCTCAATCAACCCAGTGGCGAGGCGTAGGGTCCTGATCGACGTAACGATCGATGTCGGCTCGAAGCTCCTCGTAGTCGATGCTGGGGGCGCGTTGGAAAGCGGCGACGAGCTGCTTCGTCGGGACGAACTGGCGCGGCCTGAACGGGCGTAGTTCACCGACCGGCTTTCCGTTGCGCGTCACGATGAAGTCCTCGCCCTCGTCGAGTGCGCGCATCACCTCGCCGCTTTTGTTTCGCAGCTCCCTTTGAGTCAGCTTGCGCGTCATCAAGGCCACTGTAGCACGGGTGCGCCGCTGAAATCTCGCTTTCCAAAAGGGAATTCAGCAATCGCGGAGGCAGGCCCCCGGGCGCGCCGGCGGGCAGGACACCGAAGAGCGCACGACGAGCAGGGACCCAGGCGAGAGGGCACCTGAGCACTTTGATCTTGAGGCCGCGGCCGATCAGATCGCTCGCAGCCAGTGCGGTGAGCGCGCGATCGTTCTCGAGACCGCTACGAAACAGCACGGCCCTAGCGGCGATCCCAGCCTCATCGACGGCGGCCCTGAGCAGGCCAGGCGGCAGGTGGACAACCGCGACCGAGTCCCGCACGAGTGGCAGCGCCGCGCGGATCGGCTCGAACGCCGACCGATCCCCGGACACGGTGAGGTGGCAGGTCTGACCCCGGGACGCAGAGCGCTGCAGGGGCAGGTGGACGGCGAGCCGCTCCTCCAGCGCTCGCGCTCCCGTTGAAGCGACGAGGGTCGGGCGCGGTGGCTTTTCTCCGGCGTCGATCAAGAGTCCCGGCCGGTCCGGGTCGGAACCCGCGCAGGCCAACGCCGCTGCCGCCGCCTTCGACCCGCTGGCCCGGCCCACAGCGCTGACCAGGATCACCGTGCCGTTCACCGCGCCGGCCTCGCGAAGGCGGAGCTGGTCACGGCGAGTCGATCTGCGAGCGCCGGCAGCGGGGACGGGGGTCGCAGCGACACGCTCACCTCGCCGCCCCGCACCGCCACCTCGACGTCGTCATCAGCCCAGCCGGGAAGGGCGTTCTCCACAGCCTCGTTCGCCGGCTGGCCCGCGGCGAGTGCAAGCGCCCCCGCCTCGGCGGCGCCGTCGGCGAGCGTCAGGGCGTAGCCGACCGCGAGCAGCTGGAGGGCGACGATGCCCGCCAGGAGGAGCACTGGGATAGCCGCGACGAGCTCCACAGTCGCCTGTCCCTCCTCCCTATCCACCGCCCAGCCCGCTCTCCGCGCGGACCGTGAGGCGGGGCAGGATCGGCAGCAGGCGCGGGATCTCGACCCGCACCGCCACCGCATCTGAGTCCTCCACCCGAGCCCCGTTGCGCAGCGAGGGCGGCAGCGCCCGCTTCGCCGCCGCCCTCGCCTCGCCCCCGACCAGCGCCGCCCTCGCGCCCACGCGCGCCGCCACCCCGGCCGACCAGAGCGCCTGACCCACCGCTCCGATCTGTGCCGCCACGAGGAGCGTCAGCAGCAGGACGGGGATCGCCGCGATCAGCTCGACCGAGGCGGTCCCCTCCTCCCTGTGGCGTACGCGGCTGACGGTCCGTGGCGGCACGCCCGGGACGCTGCCACGGCCGAATTCACGCGTGGTGCGTCAAATCAAACAACTCGCGCAAGGAAATGCGCGGGCACTGACGCCGTCGGCGTCTCAGTAGGAATTGGCGTCGATCCAGACTCGCCAGATCGCCGCGATCGAGCCGCCGAGCAGGATCAGCCAGACCAGCGTGCCGCCGCCGGTCGAGAAGAGCTCGTCGCTGCCGGCGATCAGCAGCGCGATCATCCCCAGAGCGCCGTAGAGGATCCCTCGCCGAGCCTCGCTCAGCGTCGCCAGCGTGAGCTGGTTCTGGCGGCTGAGCACGAAGAGCATCCAGGCGATCGCGGCGAGAAAGCCCATCGAGATCGCAGTCAGGATCGCTTCCGCGAAGTTGCCGCCGGAAGGGGCGAAGGCCACGGCCAGCGCCAGGGCCATGATGATCGCGACGTTGCGCAGGGTGCGCACGGAAAAAATTCTACGCACCGGATGCAACTCGTCTACTTGCTGGACATGATCACGATGCCGAAGACCACCCCGGCGACGGTGACCAGCAGCGCCGTGCCGGCAAGCGCCGCGGCCGCTCCGGCAGCGAGCGGTCTTTCGTTGCGGCTGAGGTCGGCGAAGCGGGCGACGCCCCAGATCGCGATCGAGAAGACCACGGTCATGCCAACCCCGGCGATCACCGAGGCGATCACCGTTTGCAGCAGCTCCTTGGTCTCGACGATGACCGCCACTGCTCAGCTCACCGGCATAGGTGCGCCCTGCCGCGAGCGCCGGGCGAAAATGAAAGCGATCAGCGACAGCGACATCAGGGCCACCAGCACGGGTCCAAGCGCGCCGCTGCCGAAGATCGCCGTCAGGCCGTAGGCGAGCGCGCCGATCGCCGCCGCCGCCGGCAGTGTCAGCAGCCAGGCGGTGACGATGTTGCCGGCGACACCCCAGCGCACGGCCGAGACCCGCTTGGCGGCGCCGGCGCCCATGATTCCCCCGTTGATCACGTGCGTTGTCGAGAGCGGAAAGCCGAAATGGGTCGAGGCGAGGATCACGGCGGAACCCGCGCCCTGGGCGGAGAAGCCCTGCGCCGCGTCCATCTTGATGATCCGGGTGCCGGTGGTTCGGATGATCCGCCAGCCGCCGCTGTAGGTGCCGAGCGCGATAGCCGCGGCGGCCGAGACGATCACCCAGAGAGGCGGATCGGCGTCGGCGCCGAGCGTGCCGTTGGCGACCAGAGCCAGCGTGATCACGCCCATCGTCTTCTGCGCGTCGTTGGTGCCGTGCGCCAGCGCCAGCAGGCCGCCGGAGACGATCTGGCCGTAGCGAAAGCCACGGGTGACCACACCCGGTCGCTGGCCGCCGACGACGCGGTAGACCAGGCCGATCGCGACCCCGGCAACGACGAAGGCGAGGATCGGGGCGACCACGGCGGGAATCAGGACCTTGCCGACGAGACCGTCGGCGATCACCGCGTCGAAGCCGACGGCCGCGACCGCCGAGCCGACCACGCCGCCGATCAGTGCATGCGAGGAACTGGACGGGAGGCCGAAGGACCAGGTGATCAGGTTCCAGGCGATGGCGCCGATCAGCCCGGCGAAGACGATCGTCGGCGTGATCACGGCTGCGTCGACGACGTCGTTGGCAACGGTCGCCGCGACCGAGATCGAGATGAAGGCCCCCGCGAAGTTGAGCAGCGCAGCCATCCCGATTGCGACCTGCGGTCGCGCCGCCCCGGTCGAGATCGAGGTGGCGACAACGTTTGCCGTGTCGTGGAAGCCGTTGGTGAAGTCGAAGGCGAGCGCGGTGACGACGACGATGACCAGGATGACGTCGGCGCTCATGAATTCTTGATGACGATGCCCTCGAGTATCTGCGCCGCGGTCTCGGTCGCGTCGATCGCCTCCTCGAGCACGGCGAACATGTCCTTCCAGCGGATCACGACCATTGGATCGATCCCGTTTGAGAAGAGCGAGGCGACGGCATCGCGGGAGATCCGGTCGCCCTCGTTCTCGAGCCGGTGGATTTCGATCCAGTACTTGTCGAGGTCCTTGAAGTCGCGCAGGTTCTCGAGACCTGCGGCGAGCTGCTCGCAGGCCCCGACCAGGACTTTCGTCAGCGCCTGCGCCTGCGCCATCGGCGCCTCGATCTTGTAGAGGCCGAGCAAGTCTGCGGCCTCCTCGGTGAAGTCGACGATGTCGTCCATCTGGGTCGCCAGGCCGTAGATGTCCTCGCGATCGATCGGCGTCACGAAGGTGGAGTTGAGTCGTTTGATGATGTCGTGGGTGATCCGGTCGCCCTCGTGCTCGGCCTTGAGGATCTCGCGCGGGAGATCGCCGGCGTCGGGCCAGGAGCCCATCATCTGGTCGAGCAGGCGCGAGGCGTGGAGGGTGTTCTGGCCAGCCTCGATGAAGAGATCGAAAAAGGTCCGATCGCGGGGCAGGAGGGAGAGGCGCGGCACTGAGCCAATCCTATTGATCGGCTCGGCCCCCGATCCGGCTCAATTCGCGCTAGTTGCGAGCTGCTCCGCCGCCCTCGCCGCGTGGCGCTCGCGCAGCTCCTCCTGCACGCTGCGGCGCTGCCCATTTGGCGACTGCAGCCGCCTCCAGGCGCCGTCGGCGTCCAGCTCCCAGGCGTTGGCGTTCTCTGCGAAGCAGCGCTCGAGGACGTCGAGGAGCTCGGCCCTCAAGCGGGGGTCTTCGACCGGCGCGACCAGCTCGACGCGGCTGTCGAGATTGCGTGGCATCAGGTCGGCGGAGCCCACCAGTACGCGCGTCTCCTCGCCGCGCTGGAACGCGTAGACGCGCGAGTGCTCGAGGAAACGGCCGACGATCGAGACGACGCGGATGTTCTCGGAGACGCCTGGCACGCCCGGCCGCAGGCAGCAGATCCCACGCACGTTGAGATCGACCCGGACGCCCGCCTGCGATGCCTCGTACAGCGCCCGGATGCAGGCGGCGTCGACCAGCGAGTTCATCTTCAGTGCGATCCGCGCCTCCTCTCCAGCGCGATGTGCCTCGACCGTCGTCTCGATTTCCTCGAGGATGCGATCGCGCATCGTCGTCGGCGAGACGAGGACCTTGCGGTACTCAGCCGGGCGCCCGTAGCCCGTGAGGAAGTTGAACATCTCGGCGACGTCGGCCCCAATCTCCTCGTCGGCGGTGAAGAGGCCGAAGTCGGTGTAGAGGCGGGCCGTCTTCGGGTGGTAGTTGCCGGTGCCGATGTGGACGTACTCGCGCACCCGCTCGCCCTCGCGGCGAACGACGAGGATCGCCTTCACGTGCGTCTTCAGGCCGGGGATGCCGTAGACGACGTGGACGCCGGACTCCTCCAGCGACTTCGCCCAGTGGATGTTGGCCTCCTCGTCGAAGCGGGCCTTCAGCTCCACCATGCAGACCGCCTGCTTGCCGCGTTCGGAGGCGCGGATCAACGACGGGACCAGGGGCGAATCGTCGCTGGTCCGGTACACGGTCTGCTTGATCGCGAGCACGTCGGGGTCGGCGACCGCCTGCTCGACGAAGCGTTCGACCGAGCTGGCGAACGAGTCGTAGGGGTGGTGCACGAGAAGGTCTTCCTGGCGGATCGCGGCGAAGATGTCGACGGGTTCGTCGTCCTCCCCCTGCAGACCGGGCTGGGTCACCGGCGTCCAGGGCGGGAAACGCAGCTCCGCGTGACCGGGCACGTCGGCGATCGCGGTCAGGTCGGCGAGGTCGATCAGGCCGTCCACGTCGTAGACCTCCCGGTCCTCCAGCCGCAGCGCCTCGATCAGCTGGCGGCGCAGCTTCGGGTTCATCCCTGCGGCGATCTCCAGGCGCACGACCTCGCCGAAACGGCGGCGGCGAATCTCGTCCTGGACCGCCTGCACCAGGTCGTCGGCCTCGTCGGAGACCGTGAAGTCGGTGTCGCGAGTGACGCGGAAGTAGCCGTGGTCGACGACCTCCGTGCCTGGGAAGAGCGCGTCGAGGTTGGCGGCGATCGCCTCCTCGAGCGGGACGAAGGCCTTGCCGCCCTCACCGACCGGGAGGAAGCGGCCGAGCAGCTCCTTCGGCACCTTGACCCGCGCGATGATCTCGTTGCCGCTCTCCGGATCACGCAGCAGCACGCCGAGGCTGAGCGAGAGGTTGGAGATGTAGGGAAAGGGCCTGCCGAGGCCGATCACCAGCGGCGTCAGCGCCGGGAAGACCTGCTCGTGGAAGCGGGCGTCGATCTCGCGCCGCTCTGCCTCGCTGGCGGAATCGAGCGTGACGATGCGGATTCCCTGCTCCTCCAGCGCGGGACACAGGATGCCGTTGAAACAGCTGTGCAGCCGCTGGTCGAGCTCGAGCACCCGCGCTTGGATCGCGTCGATCTGCTCCCCCGGAGCGAGCCCGTCGGGCCCGCGCGCGTCGATCCCGGCGTCGAGCTGATCGAACAGCCCGGCGACGCGGACCATGAAGAACTCGTCGAGGTTGGAGGCGTAGATCGCGCAGAAGCGAACCTGGTCCAGCAGAGGCACGGCCGTGTCCTCCGCGAGCTCCAGCACCCGCTGGTTGAAGTCGAGCCAGGAGAGCTCGCGGTTGAAATAGAGAGCCGGATCGTCGATCAGGCCATCGTACTCGCGCGGCTCCAGCACCCCAGCGGCCTCAGGCGGCGCGGGCGGGGGCTTGCCCGGCTGACGGGACGGCGATCCCCAGAACACGCCGGTATCCCTCGCCGAGCTGCTCCAGCGATCTCCGCCAGGAGCGCTCGCGAGCCGACCGCGCCGCCGAGGCGCCGAGGTGGCGGCGCAGCAACGGCGAGGCCGCCAGCTGCAGCACGGTGCCGGCGATGTGGTCGGGGTCGGCCTGGCAGAGCATCCCCGTGTGGCGGTTCTCGACCAGCGAGGCCGGGCCGCCTTCCGCAACCGCGACGACGGGGAGGCCACTGGCGCCCGCCTCGAGCACGACCTGGCCGTAAGTGTCGGTGGTCGAGCAGAAGAGGAAGACGTCGGCGCTGGCGTAGGCGCGCGCCAGGTCCTCTCCCTCGAGCCAGCCGAGGAAGGTCGCGTGCTCGCCCAGCCGGCCGCGCAGCTCTGCCTCCTCCGGGCCGCCTCCGGCCAGTAGGAGGTGCAGGCGGGGATCCGCTTTGCGCGCCCGCAGGAAGCTCTCGGCGAGCAGGTCAACGCCCTTCTCGCGAGTCAGCCGCCCCGCGTAGAGGACCTTGATCTCGCCCGGGTAGGTCTCGCGGGCCGCCTTGCCGGGATCGAAGCGGGAGACGTCGACGCCGCGCTCCCAGCGCCCGAGCCGGTCCGGGTCGATGCCAAGGTCCAGCAGCGAGCGATCGGCAGCCGGGCTGGGTGAGAGCACGAGCAAGGGTGCGCCGTAGAAGGCGGCCAGGGCCATCCGCGCCAGCGACTCGAGTTCGTCGTCTTCGCTGCGCATGCCCGCGTAGGAAGCGAGCTCGGTGTGGTAGCTGGCGATCAGCGGCGTGCCGGCGATGCGATTGAGCAGGGTCGCGGCGACTCCGGCCGGGCCGGGAGCGGTGACGTGGACAGCGTCGTAGCGGCCCTCCGCAAGGGTCTCGACCAGGCTCGGCAGGCCTGGCACGCCGAGGCTCATCCCGGCGTAGAACGGGACCTCCATCTCAGCGGCTGCGGGCAGGCGCCGGTCGACCCCGGCGTCGGTGCCGACGACGTCGACCTCAAAGCCCGGCACGCCGAGCTCGCGAATCTTCTCGATCGTCGCCGTGACGCCGTGCATCGCGCCGATTCCGTCGGCGATCAGAGCCACCCGCGGTCGCTCGCCAGGCCGCGCAGAGAGCTTCGCCTTCTCGGCGCCGAGGAACGCGGTCGCCGGTGCGTAGGGAACGATGGGCACGACGGCGTCGAAGAGCTGGCCGACCGCTGCGCCGACGTTCCCCGCGGCGACCGCTTCGGTCCCGTTTCGCACTGCCCCACGGAGACGGCGCTCGTGGGTACGGCGGGCGCGGCGGTAGAGATCCGCGTGGGAGAACTCGTCCGCCTGTAGGTAGACAAGAAGGTCACGACCGCGCAGGTCCAGCTCGATCGAGCGCAACCATGCATCGAGCAGTCCGCGCGCGTCGTCGGGCCCGATGTCGGCGGCGACCTTGCCCTCGCGCGCCGAACCCTCGGCAATCGTCCGCTGTGCAATCTTCAGCACCGCCGAGGGATCTGGAGCCGTGCCTGCGGTCCCGCCATCCAACGCGAGGGCGCGCGTCGCCAGCGCCATCGCGGCATGCGCCCACTTTGCCGCGCTGCCCTGCTCTCCTCCCGCCTCGGCCTGGCCCTCGCGGAGGCGAGCGAGAAACTCTTCCGGCGTGGCGGCCGCGGGCGCATCGGTGAAGGTGCGGCCGATGTCCACGCCGGCGTGATCGTCGGAGCCACCGATCCCGGTGCCACCGTGCGTCTCGATGTAGATGGCGGCGGGCATGTTCAGCTCCGCCGCGCGCGAGCCGTTGCGCACCTCCCAGATCGGGAAGAGCTCGGCGAGGCGGCGGCGGTGTCGTGGGGTCAGCGGCGCTCCGACGTTGTAGAACGGGTGCGCCAGCGCGCAGGCGATCTCGTTCTCGTGCAGGTATGTGGCGCAGGCCTCGAGGTCGCCGGCGTGTGCCTGCAGCCACTCGTGGTCTCCGGGAGTGATCCCGTAACAGAGGACGTGCACCGCCTGGGGCTCGCCGGCGAAGCGGGCGGTCAGCTCCTCGGAGACGAAGCAGTCGGGACGGCCGGCCAGCTCGAGGCAGCCGTCGATCGTGTCGTGGTCGGTGATCGTGACGAAGTCCATCCCCCGTCGCTTGGCCAGCTCGTAGACCTCCTCCGGGGGCGTAGCGCACTCCGGTAGGCCGAGGGACCGCTGGACCCCGAGCCGCGAGAGCTGCGAGGCGGTCGAGTGGCAGTGCATGTCAACTCGGGAAATCATCGGCGTCTCCCCTGCTCGTATTCGATCTTGTCTCCTCTCAATCTTCGCCACGAGCAGGCAAAACTTGTAAACGCAAAGAGAACCCCAAGTAAACATCCCGTAACCCACCACCCCACCCTCCGGTGACTTCGCCCTTTTGGGTGCATATGGACTACGAAAGGCGAAGTCAGCAGGGACGGGAGCTACAGCGAGGCTTCGAGGGAGGCCCAGGTGCCTTGGCTTGCGTGGGCCTGCCAGAGCTCGGTGAAGCGGCGGAAGAGCAGCTCATGACGAGCGCGCAGGAGCACGGTCAGCGACTCGATGCCCTCGGCGCGCGACAGCATCAGGTCGCAATCGTGGAGGTCGCCGAGCACCGACTGCAGCTCCTTGGCCGCGGCCCTCGCCGCATCGGCCTCCTCCCCCAGGCAGGGGCCGAAGATCTCCAGCACGTAGCGCAGCCGCTTGGCGGCGATCCTCATGTCGTGCTGGGCGCGGTCAGCTCCGGGCGCGAGCGCGTCCTCGGCGAAGCCGCGCAGCTCATCGAGCCGGGTGCGAACGATCGGCACGGCGTTGGCGTACAGCGATGTGGTCGGATCGAGACTTTCAACCCTGCGCGCCTTCATGCCTTCGCCTCCTTCACCAGCTTGGCGAGGCGCCGCCTCAGCTTCTTCAACCGCTTTGGGGAGACGAAGGGGGCGAGCTTCTCGTTGGCGTGCCGCTGCTTCGACCGCAGCTCGTCCAGCAAAGCGCCGAGCGCCTCACGGTCCTCCTCGCCAGTCTCGGCAACAAAGCCCTCCAGCAGCTCGATTTCGACGTCGAGGTCGCGCCGCCAGCCGAGGGCGTCGGCGAGCCGCTTGACCCGCTTCAGCGCCTTGCGGTGGCGCTTCGGCGGAAAGCAGACCTCGAAGACCTCCAGCGCCGCCCGCAGCCTCCGCGTCGCCACCCGCATGTCGTGCACCCGCTCGACGTCGTCGAGATCGAGCACGTCCTCGGCCTGCTCGAAGACCTCCCCCGCCCGCACGCCGACCACCTGCGCGGCAACCCGGGCGAACGGCGCCTCGCAGTCGAGGTCGACCTTGCGCGCGCGTGCCACAGGGTGAGGCTAGAGGAGGCGGGCTGCGGCCGTCGGCGTCAGGCCGCGAGACGGACCGGCGAGCCGTTGGCGCTGCCGTTGAGCAGATCGAGGACGACGCCCTCGCGCAGGCCGCCCTTGCCGATCTGCAGCGGCTGGCCGAGCAGCTCGGAGACCTTCTCCAAGAGCAGCACGCCGGTGGCGAGGATGCGTACCCGTTCGGGATCGAGCTCGAAGCGGCGCGCGACCTCGGCCGCCGGATCGCCGCAGAGGACCCGGATTCCACGCTCCAGCGTCTCGTACTCGAGCACCGCGCCGACCAGGCGCCGCAGGGAGGTGGCGCTGCCGCCGACGGCGACCGCCTGCGCGGGGCGCTCGATCTCGACCCCGGCAAAGATGTCCTCGATGCGGTCGCGCACGCGCCGGATCTCCGCCGCTGAAGGCGGATCGGAGGAGATCAGCTCATCAGCGAGCACACCGGAGCCAACGTGCCAGGAAAGAACCTCTTTGGCCCCTCCGGGAACGGTGCCCAGAATCACCTCGGTCGAGCCACCCCCGACATCGACCACCCCGACCTTCCCCTCGACCGGGTGGCCAAGCGTCTTGGTCGCGCCGATGAATGAGAGCCTCCCCTCCTCCTCCTCGCTGAGGACCTGGACCTCCACCCCAGCTGCCTCGCCGATCTCCGCCGCGACCTGCTCACCGTTAGCCGCCTCGCGCACGGCCGCCGTCGCAACCGCCCGAATCTCCCGCGCCCCCAGCTCCCGCGCCAGCCGAACCTGGGTTGCGACGACGTCGCAGACTTCCTCTACCTTCTCGGCCAAGATCGCCCCATCGCCATCGAGCGCCTTGTTGATGCGGGTGTACGCCCGCTGCTCCATCACCTTCTTCAGCTGCCCATCGACGGGTTCCGCCACGAGCACGCGCGTCGTGTTCGACCCAATATCTATGGCGGCGCAGAGCGTCACGGGCTGGCTCTCAATATTCCCAGACACCCCGGATCTCAACCGCGATCGTCGGCTGCGATCGGGTGCCCCGCCTACCCCGTCGGATGCGAAGCGTCCTCGAACTCCCGAAACAGCCCCGTGACG
Source organism: uncultured Solirubrobacterales bacterium (assembly GCA_963843495.1). Taxonomy (GTDB): domain Bacteria; phylum Actinomycetota; class Thermoleophilia; order Solirubrobacterales; family 70-9; genus VRUE01. The sequence continues at coordinate 212,319 of CAWJJX010000003.1, forward strand.
ACGAAGGCGACCTGCTCGCCGATGTCGACCGCGTTGTCGCCGATCCGCTCGATCGCCCGCGCCGCCAGCAGCATCGTCATCGCCCACTCGCGCTTGTCGATGTCGTCGCCGATCTCCAGCGCCAGCCGGAAGCACTCCCGGTTGAGGTTGTCGACGACGTCGTCCTGCCGCACCAGGTCGTGCGCCATCTCCACGTCGCGCTCCTCGAAGGCACGCTTGGCCTGGCCGATCAGCGTGCGGGTCTGGCCGCCCATGGTCAGGATCAGCTTCACCATCTCCCGGTCGGAGGGCGGCTCGTTGCCGGACAGGGGGATCATCTTGCAGACGTTCACGCACTGGTCGCCCATGCGCTCGACGTTCTTCAGCACGTGCAGCAGGGCCGAGATCAGGCGCAGGTCGGTCGCCACCGGGGACTGCGTCGCCAGCAGCGTGATCAGCGCCTGGTGCACCTCGAGGTAACGGCCGTCGATGCGGTCGTCGTCGGCGACGACCAGCTGCGCCAGCTCGACGTCCTGGTGCTCGACCGCCTCCATCGTGCGGCTGAGCGCCGCACTTACGAGGTCGAGTCCCCCAGCGCGCTCACCTCGAGCTTTTCGAGCTCTTTCTGGTAGTGGACCCTGGTCTGCTCGACCACCGCCGGCCTCACCCGACCTTGCCCGAGACGTAGTCCTCGGTGCGCCGATCGGCGGGGTTGGTGAAGATCTTCTCGGTGTCGTCGTACTCGACCAGCCGCCCCAGCGGTTGTCCTCGTCGGCGTCGAGCTCGACCATGAGGAAGGCAGTGCGGTCGGAGACACGCGCGGCCTGCTGCATGTTGTGGGTGACGATCACGATCGAGAACTCCTTCTTCAGCTCGATCATCAGGTCCTCGATCTTGCCGGTCGAGATCGGGTCGAGCGCCGAGCAGGGCTCGTCCATCAGGATCGTGTCCGGCTGCACAGCAATACAGCGGGCGATGCAGAGGCGCTGCTGCTGGCCGCCGGAGAGGCCGAAGGCGTTGTCTTCGAGGCGGTCCTTGACCTCTTCCCAGAGCGCCGCCCCCCGCAGCGCCTGCTCGACGGTGGCGTCGAGATCGTCCTTGCGACCGAGGATGCGAGGGCCGAAGGCGACGTTGTCGTAGATCGACTTGGGGAAGGGGTTCGGCTTCTGGAAGACCATCCCGATCAGCTTGCGGACCTGGACCGGGTCGACAGCCGGCCCGTATAGATCCTCCCCGTGGTAGAGCAGCTCGCCGCTCACTTCGGCGCTGGGGATCAGGTCGTTCATCCGGTTGAGGCAACGCAGCAGGGTGCTCTTGCCGCAGCCTGAGGGGCCGATCAACGCCGTGACGTCGTTGCGGTGGATGTCCATCGATATCCCCTTGACCGCGGAGACGCCGCTGTAGAGCACCTCGACGCCCTTCAGCTCGAAGACCTTCTCCTGCTTCAGCGAGGCGCGCTGCTGGAACTCCTCCGGCCGCACCGCGATCGCGGCACGCTCGGCGGCCGCTTCGCGAGCCCCGCGACCGGTCCCAGCTCTGCTCTCGTCCTGCGCCATCTGCTCGTTCACCCTAGACCACCTACCACCTCTGCTCGTAACGATTTCGTAGCCAAATCGCGAAGGAGTTCATCACCAGCAGGACTGCGAGCATGACGATGATCCCCGCCGCCGCCAGCGCCTGGAACTCGTCCTGTGGCTGGACCGCGTAGTTGAAGATCTGAACCGGCAGGGCCGAGTAACCGGAGAACGGCGTCGGATCGAAGGTGATGAAGACGGTCGCCCCGACCAGCAGCAGCGGCGCCGTCTCCCCCAGCGCCCGCGAGACGGCGAGTATGACCCCGGTCGCTATCCCCGGAATCGAGGCGGGCAGCACCTGGCGGCGAATCGTCTGCCACTTGGTCGCGCCCAGCGCCAGCGAACCCTGCCGGATCGAATCTGGAACAGCGCGGATTGCCTCGCGGGCGGCGATTATCACCATCGGTAGCACCAGCAGCGCGAGGGTGAGCGAGCCGGCGATGAGAATGAAGCCGAGGTCGAGCGGGCCACGGACGATGAAGGCCAGTCCGAGGATGCCGTAGATGATCGAGGGCACCGCGGCGAGGTTCTGGATGTTCACCTCGATCAGCCGGTTCCACCACTTCGATTTGTCGGCGTACTCCTCGAGGTAGATCGCGGCCCCGACCCCGACAGGGACGACGAAGAGGATCACGCCGGCGATCAGCTCGAGCGAGCCGATGATCGCCGGTCGGAAACCGGCTTTCTCCGGGAAGATCTGAGAAGGCGGGTTGGTGAAGAGGTCAGAGCTGAAAGCCGGAGCGCCCTTGACGAAGGCCTGAACCAAGAGCGCCAGGAGGCCAGCGAGGGCAATCAGGACCGCCGCCAGAAGCAGGCCCGCGAAGGCGGCATTGAGGACGATGTCGCGGCGCGGCTGATTGCGCAACATCGCCGCCGTGGTCGCGCGGGCACCCGCAACCGCGAGGCGGTTGCGGGGTGCGGCGGCTCCGGGTCCGTTCACTCGTAGACCTCGCGGTACCTGCGGACCAGCCTGATGCTGACCAGGTTCATCGCCAGCGTCATCACGAAGAGCACCGTGCCGACGGCGAACACCGACTTGTAGTCGAGCGTCCCGGTAGCGATGTCGCCGGTGGCGGTGACACCGATGTAGGCGGTCATCGTCTGGACCGACTCGACCGGGTTGAAGGTGAAGTTGGGTGTCGATCCGGCGGCGAGGAGGACGATCATCGTCTCGCCGACCGCGCGCGAGGTCGCGAGGACGATCGAGGCGACGATGCCGGAAAGGGCCGCCGGGAAGACGACGCGAGTCGCCACCTTGAGCTTCGTTGCGCCCATCGCATAGGCGCCCTCGCGCAGGCCATTGGGAACAGCCGACATCGCGTCCTCGGAGATCGAGGCGATGATCGGAACGATCATCAGCCCGATGCCGAGGCCGCCGGCAAGCGCCATAAAGGGCTTGCCGGTGGCGCCGCCCAGGAACTCGCCCGGCCAGAGCGGCACGATGATCTCAGGCAGGATGAAGCTGACCGCGAAGAAGCCGATCGCCACCGTGGGGATGCCAGCGAGGATCTCGAGAGTCGGCTTGACCGTCCTGCGTATTCGCGGGCTCGCATACTCGCTCAGGTAGATGGCGGCGCCAAGCCCGATTGGGATGGCGAACAACATGCCCCAGAGAGTCACGTTGAGCGTGCCGGCGACGATGGCGAGCACGCCGAAGCTCGGCGGCTCGAACTGCGGCGCCCACTTGGTGCCGGTGAGGAACTCGTCGATTGGGACAACCTCGAAAAAGCCGATCGTCGGCCCGATCAGGGAGACGACGATCGCGGTCGTCGTCAGGACGGAGAGGATCCCGCAAGCGGCGAGAAGGCCCTGGATGGCCTTCTCGCCGTAGCGGGGGCTAGTGGCCTGCAGCCGGGGGGGCGACCCCCCCGGCTGCGCTGCTGCCCCCGCTCTCACGCGACGTCGATCCGATCCCTAGCCGAGCTTCGCCGCGGCGTTCTTGGACGTTTCCAACTGCTCTTCGGTCAGCGGAATGAAGCCGACCACCTCGGCGACGCTGTTGACGTTCTCGAGGTAATAGTCGACGAATGCCTTCACCTGCGGTTCTTCCAGCGCTTTGGCGCTCGGGTAGATGAAGAGCGGCCGGCTGAGCGGCACGTAGGTGTCGTTCTGCGCGGTCTCTGCCGAGGGGGCGACACAGCCTTTGCCGCCGTCGACTTCGAGCGCCTTCAGCGCATCTTCGTTCTCCTGGTAGAAGGAGTAGCCGAAGTAGCCCATTCCGCCCGGGGCACCCTCGACTCCGGCGACGGTGGCGTTGTCGTTCTCGCCGACGTTGTTGTAGTCCTGGCGCGAGGCGCCCTCCTCACCGTTTATTTCCTCGGTGAAGTAGTCGAACGTGCCGGAGTCGGTACCGGGACCGAAGAGCTGCAGGTCCTCGTCGAATTCCTCTTTGAGGCCGGGTATCTGGCTCCAGTTGGAGAGCGTCGAGTCAGGGCCCCAGACAGCGCTGAGCTGGTCGACGGTGAGGCAGTTGACTGGGTTCTCGGGATTGACTACGACGGTGAGCGCGTCGGTCGCGACCCGCACCTCCTCGAACTCGATCCCGTCTTTCTCGCAGGCTTCGACCTCTTCGGGCTCGATCGCGCGGGAGGCGTCGGAGATCGCCGTCTCTCCGGCGCAGAACTTTTCGAAGCCGCCGCCGGTGCCGGAGGTGCCGACGGTCACCTTGACGCCGGAGTTTTCAGCTTCGAACTGCTCGGCTATCGCCGCGGTGAGCGGGGCAACGGTGCTCGACCCGTCGATGCGGATCGACCCGGACAGGTCACTGCCGCTGCCTGCCGTGCTTTCGTCGTCGCTACCGCAGGCCGCAACCCCGACCGCCAGGGCGGCGGCGGAGGCGATGACCACCAGCCTTCTAGAGCTAATCACTCTGTCTCCTTCTCTTGTTCACTCCGGTTGACGGCCCGGAGGGCCGCTGACAGCGCGAGACTCTCAGCGGCCTTTCCGCAGCTTGTTACCTGCCTGTATCGAGGATGTGAAAAAGATGTAAAAGCCCGGTCTGACCGCGGAAACGTCATCCATCCGGCGAAAAGCGGTAGCCAATCCCGCTGTGCGTATGGATCAGGCTGAGCCCTGGTAGCGCCTCGCCCAGCTTCGAGCGCAGGCGGCTGACGTAGACGTCGACCGAGCGGTCGTCGTGGCGCGGCTCACGCCCCCAGACCTCGGCGTAGAGCTCCTCGCGAGTGAGGATCCGCTGCGGATGCGCCGCGAGCGTCGTCAGCAGCTGCAGCTCGCGCATCGTCAGGCTGAGCGGCCGGCCGTCGACGAGCGCGGCGTGCTCCTGCGGCCTGATCTCGAGCCGGTCCGCCGGTGGCGGGGCGACGCTGCCGTTCTCACCCGACATCATCGTCGATGATGGCGGCGTCCCCAGGCGCGGCGGTTACCTCGCCGTGAAGCAGTTGTGAACGGCTTGTGAAATATCGAGCCGGCTCAGGCGGCGGTAACGGCTTCGACCGGTAGCTCAGCGGCAGCCTGCGCCGGCTCGGGCGAGGCCGGGAGCGGCTCGGATCCGGCAAGCGGCTCGGGGTCGAACCGGTAGCCGACGCCGAAGTGGGTGTGAATGTAGCTCCAGCTCGGCGAGCGCTTCTCGAGCTTTTGGCGCAGCTTGCGGATGAAGACGTCGACCGAGCGGTCGCCGTGTGCCATCGCGTATCCCCAGACCCTCTGGTAGATCGCCTCGCGCTCGAGCACCTGACCCTTGGCGTCGGCGAGCAGCTGCAGAAGCTCGAACTCGCGCCTGGTCAGGTCGAGGCTGCCATCGCCGACGAAGGCCTGGAACTGGTCGGCGCGGATCTCCAGCTCGCCCGCAACCAGGGGACCGACCTCAGCGCCCGCGCGGCTGCGTCGGCGACGGCGGGAGACCGCCTCGATCCGCGCCATCACCTCCTCTGGATGACAAGGCTTGCCGATCCAGTCGTCGACGCCGAGCCGCAGCCCTCGCACCCTTTGGGCGACCGTGGAGCGGCCGGTGCAGACGATCACGCCGAGATCCGGCAGCATCCCGCAGACCCGCTCGAGGTAGCTCCAGGCTTCGTCGCCAAGCACCGCCAGGTCGATCAACAGCGCGTTCAGCTTCATCGCCACCAGCTCCTCGGGTGGGATCGCGCTGCTCAGCACGCGCTGTTGCCAACCCGCTGCCTCCGTGCGCTTCGAGAGCACCGTGACGAAGCCGCTGTCGTCGTCGATCACCGCGAGGCGAATGGTCTGCTGTGCGTTCAAGTGGCGGCGCTGTCGGTGGCGAGGTGGACTGCCCGTCGCATTGAGACGGCTCGATTGTATGCACCAGCGACGGCGGTCGTGGTGTGGAAATTCCCTGCGTTCACAGGATTTTCACAGCCCAGGCGCCATCTGCCTGCTCTTTCCGACCTTTTCCCGCTCGGCCCCGAGGCGCCAAACCGTCCAAACGCTTTCTCTGAATGTTCACCTCGGGGTGGCTCGAGCGCGGCAGACTTCACCTCTCACGAGACTCCTCTCTCGTCACCGCGAACGGCCCACTGCCCCGGGCCGTTCGCTTTTTTCGGACAACTACCGCCGAGCCCGTGCGCTAGATTGGCGAGCGTGAAGGCTCCTTCGCGCCCGATGACCCTCGCAGCCGCCCTCCTGGCGGCGCTGCTGTCGCTGCTGACGGCGGCGCCCCTTGCGCTCGCCGACAACGGCGTTGGCTTGCTGGGGCCGGCCGACGACAAGATGGTCACCTTCTTCTGCTTCGGCGTGATCGCCTTCTTCGCCGCCCTCGTGATCGTCCTCTCCGTGATCCAGGGAAGGCTCGAGAAGCGCAAGGAACGCAGGCGCTTCGACCTAGAGCGCTACGGCTAGGACTCAGTCCAGCCGGAAGCCGCTCAAGAGCCTCTTCTCGGTCTCGCCCTCGATCTTCGCAACGACTTCCACCCGGCCCTCCAGAGGGGTGCCACGGATCTTCGTCGCCAGCAGATCGTCGACCTGGAATATCCCGGCCGAGTTGTTCAGCTCGATCTCGATTCGCACCGGCCGCGTCTCCCCCGCCTCGATCCGCACCTCGTCGACGGCGGCAGCCGAGATCGAGTGGATCCCCTCCTGCCCGGCTTCGATCGGCAGCCGGGTGCGTCCCTGAGCCATGTCCAGCGCATCGGCAACGCGAACCACACCAGCCTCCAGCGTGTACGGCTCCCCCCTGCGGCGGTGGCCGATGATTGAGTGCAGGATCTCCGAGGCGACGATCGTGCGCTCGGGCTGGCGGTAGCACTCAGCCAATAGTCGCTCGAGGGCCCCGTTGGCCAGAAAGAGGCTGTAGGCCTCGTGATCGACGCGGTGGATCGACATGCCGACGTCGTGCAACAGCGCCCCGCCAGCTACCACCACCTCCGCATCGCGCGCCAACATCCCGTGGTCGACAACCACAGCCGGCTCCACTCCGTCCTTCATCAGCAGACGCAGCAACCTGAGGGCGATATTGAGCACGATCTGCATGTGGACCCAGGAGTGATCCGACATCCCCAGACGCTCGGCGTGAACCTGCGTCATGTACCACCAGGCACGCACCTGCTCATCCTCATTGACGGCCTTGAGGAAGCTCTCCAGCTTTCGATTCCCCCGGGTCGGCACCCGAACCTCGGCCTCGGCGATTGCCTCCTTGGGAGGCTTCCGCTTCGGGCCCTTTGGATCCGGCGTCGGTACTGCCTCGGTCATCGGCCCGATCGTAGGGGAGCGACCGGGCGCTCTATCCAGGGATCAGCCGCAGACAGGCCACGGGCTGGAACCCGCCTGGGAGTAGAGCAGGGCGGCGCGGTAGTCCTGCTCGGACTCGGGAGCCGTGGCTGGGTCTCCGGAGCCGCCGACGGCTTCCCAGGTGCCATAAGAGAACTGGTACTTGCCGCGGTAGCTGCCGTCGGATGAGACGGCCGTGGGGTCGCCGCCGGACTCGCAGGAGGCAATCGCCTCGAGGGTTTCTAGGGAGACCCCTCCTGGCAGGTTGGCGTAGAGCTGGCGGCGTTCGCGGCGGAGCTTGGCCTTATGGGCGGCTTCGAGCTTCGCGACGGTGATGTGGATCGTGTGGTGGAACTGCCGCACTGACCGATCCAACGGGTGTGCTGTGGCGGCTGCCGGGAAGACGAAACACGCGATCAGAAACGAGATGAAATATGTGCGTTTTGTGAGCAAGCGCAGGACCGTGCCGGTATTTGCGGCAGCGGAACGTGACCGCGCTCACATAGATGCCAGAGCTTGTAGCGATCAGCGCTTACTCAGGCACGAAGTGCCGAGGTGGCCTCGAGGCGATGCAGCGGATCGTGCAGAGCCGACCTGTGCTCAAACAGCCTTGGCGCTGAGCATCGCCAGGCTGGGGAGGGTGCGGAAGGTGTGCTTGTGGGCGGGGCCGAAGCCCGAGTCGGCGAGCCAGGTGGAAACCTGCTCGACGGTGTAGGTGTCGGCGCCGGAGGTGAGGTGGAAGAAGAGGCCGAGGATCGAGCCGGAGTCGGGTTTCTGGCCCTCGGGGCGGTCGTAGAGCTCGAGCACGCAGAGGGGCGCGCCGGGGCGAAGGGCGGCGCGGATGCGCTTGAAGAGCTCGCGCGCCTGGTCAGGGGTCTGGTGATGGACGATGTTGAAGCAGAGGGCGCCGTCGTGGGGGCCACCGAGATCGGCCTCGAACATATCTCCCTCGACGTGGTGGACGCGATCGTCCATGCCCGCGCCGGAGACGATCTCGCGTCCGATGCGAGCGCTGCCCGGCAGGTCGACGATCGTCGCCTTCAGTCCCGGATGCTGGCGGCAAAGCGCCATCGAGAACTCGCCGTGGGCGCCGGCGACGTCGAGCAGCGAGTGGGCGCCCTTGGCCAGGGGGACCGCTTTCGCCACCTCGGCCGAGCTGAGGCGGGCGATCTGGTACTGGCCGTGGATGTAGGAGCGCCAGTACGGATCGTCCGGGGCCTTGTCGTGCAGCTCGACGTGTCGGCCGGTGCGGAGGAGGTCCTCCAGCCCGGCCCACCACTCCCAGTACTCGGCGGTGTCGGCGAGGAAGTCGCCGACGTAGTGGTCGGAGTGCGGGTCGAGCCAGCGGCGGGCGCGGTCGCTCATCTCGTAGCGCCCGTCCGGGCGAAGCTCGACGTGCCCGAGCGAAGCGATCACGTCGAGCAGCAGCTCGGTCGCGGTCGGCTGCAGACCGAGGTGCTCCGCCAGCTCGACCGGATCGCGCGCGTCCTCAGCCAGCGCCGCCAATATCCCGGTGCGCTGGGCGACCTGCAGGGAGCGCGCGACCGGCATCGCGAACATCGCCTCCCCGATCGGGGTCGGCAGCCGGTTGAGCATCAGACCGACCCGCTCGGTCAGCCCGTCTGGCGTAGCCGCGATCCGCATCGCCGCAGCCTACCCAGCAAACCCTCGGAACTGCATCAAATTCTCGTCCCAGCAGGTAGAGAAGTTGATGCAGTTCGGGCCTACACGCAATGATCCCCGCATCTCCGGCCATTCGGACACCTCGCGCCTGCTGCTCGCCTGCCCGGACCGGCCGGGGCTGATCGCCGCGGTCAGTGGATTTCTCGCCGAGGCGGAGCTCAATATCGTCGACGCCGACCAGCACTCCAGCGACGAGGGCAGGTTCTTCATGCGGATGGTCTTCGACGCGGTCCCCGCCGGCCGGCGGGCCGATCTCTACGGGCGATTCGAGCAGGAGATCGCCGCCCGCTTCGAGATGGAGCACCGCTTCGCCGAGTCGAGCGAGCGCAAGCGGGTCGCGATCATGGTCTCACGCGAGGACCACTGCCTCTCTGACCTGCTCTGGCGCTGGCGCAGCGACGACCTCGGCGCCGAGGTCGTCGGCGTCGTCTCCAATCACCCCGATCACCGAGAGCAGGTCGAGTCCCTCGGCCTCCCCTTCCACCACGTGCCGGTCGAGCCGGGCTCGAGGGACGAGGCCGAGGCGCAAGCGCTGGAGCTCTTCGCTGGAGTCGACCTGCTCGTCCTCGCCCGTTACATGCAGGTCCTCTCGGGGGACTTCCTGGTGCGGCTCGGCGCGCCCGCGATCAACATCCACCACAGCTTCCTGCCCGCCTTCGTCGGCGCCGACCCCTACCGCCGCGCCCACGAGCGCGGGGTCAAGCTGATCGGCGCCACCGCGCATTACGTCACCGAGGAGCTCGACGCCGGGCCGATCATCGACCAGGACGTGACCCGGGTCAGCCATCGCGACGAGGTCGAGGACCTGAAGCGGATCGGCCGCGACATCGAGCGGCTCGTACTCTCCCGCGCCGTCAAGGCTCACCTCGACGACCGCGTCCTGCTCGACGGAGCCCGCACCGTCGTCTTCTGAGGCGACTGGCTGACCAGCCAGTCGATGTCGTATCGTGCTGTAAATGGAGCAGGCAACCCTGTCCCGCCCCGCCGCGCTCGGCCGTCCCGAGGCGCCGCCCGGGCCGAACGCCCCGCGAGCGCTGCAGGCGCTCCGCTACACGCGTGACCCGCTCGGCTTCCTGATCAAGCTGCAGCGCCGCTACGGCGACATCTTCGCGGTCTCCTTCCCGTTCTTCGGCCGGCTCGTCTACGTCGCTGACCCGGCGCTGGTGAAACAGCTCTTCACCGGCCCGCCCGAGCAGTTCCACGCCGGCGAGGCGAACGCGACGGTGCTAGAGCCGGCGCTCGGCCCGAACTCCGTGCTCACCCTCGACGATGCGCCGCACATGAAGCAGCGCAAGCTGCTCCTGCCCCCCTTCCACGGCGAGCAGATCAAGGCATACGGCGAGCTGATTCGCGAGGTAACCCGCCGGGAGATGGAGTCCTGGCCGGTCGGCGAGCCCTTCGCCCTGCGGCCCCACACCCAGCGCATCACCCTCGCCGTGATCATGCGGGCGGTCTTCGGCATCCACGACGAGGAGCGCCTGGAGCGCTTCGAAAGCCTGATCGAGCGCTTCAGTGAACGCGTCAACCTGATCATCGTCTTCCCGATGCTGCGCCGCAACTTCGGCCCCTGGAGCCCCTGGACCCGCTTCGTCCGAGCCCGCGAGGCGCTCGACGAGTTCATCTACGAGGAGATCGCACTGCGGCGGGCTGAGGTCGAGGCCGGCGAGGAAGGGCACGACGACGTGCTCTCGCTGCTGCTGCAGGCACGTCACGACGACGGCAGCCCGATGAGCGACGAGGAGCTGCGCGACGAGCTGGTCACGGTGCTGGGCGCCGGCCACGAGACCACCGCCACCGGCCTGGCCTGGGCGATGGAGCGGCTGCTGCGCACGCCCCGCGTCCTGGCTAAGCTGCGCGACTCCATCGCCGCCGGCGAGGACGAGTACATCGATGCGACGGTGAAAGAGGCCCTGAGGGCACGCCCAGTGATCGTCGACGTCGCCCGCAAGCTGACGGCGCCGGCCACGATCGGCGATTACGAGCTGAGGAAGGGCACCTACGTGATGGCGGCGATCGCCGCCCTGCACTACCGCGAGGACCTCTTCCCCAGGCCGTACGAGTTCCGGCCGGAGCGCTTCCTCGAGGAAAAGGCCGACAACTACGCCTGGATCCCGTTCGGGGGCGGGGTGCGGCGCTGCATCGGCGCCGCCTTCGCCGAATACGAGATGCGCCTGATCCTGCGCGAGTTCGTCGAGCGCGCCGATCTCAGCGCGCCCGACCCCAAGCCCGAGCAGGTCAAGGTCCGCAACATCACCCTGGCCCCGGGGCACGGAGCACGCGTTAGGCTGGACCGCCCACTGCGGGAGGCGCGCCCGGTCGGCGCGCCATAGCCCGCTCGAGATCCCGTCGCTAGCTCACCGTCGATTCTGTTTCGGGGTTGTTTTTGTTCTGGACGTTGGTGATCAGGTCGTGCAGGGGCTTGGTCCCAGCCCCGATCGTCAGGCCGGTCACGATCGCGTCGATCGTGTGCGGGATCGTGGCCACCTCGGTGCCTTCGACTGTCTCGACCCCGATGCCCACCGCGGTGAGGAAGTAGAGCCCGAAGCCGCAGCTGGCGAGCACGCCCGCCAGCGTCGCGACACCAAGCAGGAGGACCGCTCGGTCAGCCTTCGCGTGCGCGACTTTGCTCGCTTCGTCAGCACCCGGCATGTTCCAGAACGGCAGCAGCGGAGAGACGACCTCGAGCAGCCGCTCGATCACTTGGGCGGCGACGTAGAAGCCAGCGAAGAGGGCGAAGTCCGCGGTGACGTCCTGGGCGGGCTTGAACGCATGCGTCGTCCATCCGAGCATGTTCAGGACGACGGAAGCGACCGCCGCCGCGACCAACAGGCCGACCAGCGACCATTTGGCAGCGCCGGTCGGGTCGGGCAGGCTCTTGTCACCGGTCGTACCGCCCGCGCCTGCGGGCGCGGCGGCGATTTTCCCGGGGCTGGCTTCCATTCAGTCCTCCTCGATCAGTCAATGAAAATAGGAGCGTTACGGCATCTTCTAAGCGACTGTTCGAAGCGGGGTCAACCCCGGAATCCGGTATTTACGAAGATTGGGAGACGCCAGCAGCGACTCGCTCGGCTTCCTCCCACCGCTCGTAGAGCTCGGCCAGCTCACGCTTGGCCGCCTCGTGGCGCTCGTTCGCTTGCTCCGAACGCTCCGGGGTCGACCAGGCGGCGGGGTCGGAGAGCTCCTCCTCGACCTCGCGCAGCTTCTCCTCCGCCGCCTCGATCTTCTCTGCCAGGCGGCTGGCCTTCCGCGCCGCGCTCTTGGCGGCGGCGCCCGGCCGAGCGCGCTTGTCCCGCTTTGTCGAGCGCTTCGCCGCGGCGGCCTCGGCCGCCGCCTCTTCCTCGCGTTGGTCGCGGCGGCGCTGGTACTCCGCCCAGCCGCTGGGGTGACTGCGCAGCTGGCCGCCTTCGCAGACGATCGTGCGCGTGCCGACCGCCTCGAGCAGAGCGCGGTCGTGGGAGACGAGGATCACCGCCCCCTCGAAGGCCGAAAGCGCGTCCTCGAGCGCCTCACGGCTCTCGACGTCGAGGTGGTTGGTGGGCTCGTCGAGGATCAGGACGTTGGCGCCGGAGGCGACGAGAATTGCCAGCGAGAGGCGCCGTTGCTCGCCGCCGGAGATGTCGTCGAGCGATTTCTCCACGTCGGCGCCGGAGAAGAGGAAGCCGCCGAGCAGGTCGCGGGCCTTCTGCCCGGTGAGGCCAGTGCCGCGCTGGGCGGCCTCGAGCACCGTGCCCTCGCCCGCGGCCGTATCGGCATGCTGGGAGAGATAGCCGAGCTTGACGTTGTGGCCCGTGCGCACCGAGCCCGATCCGGGCTCGCGTCGCCCGGCCAGGGTCTCGATAAGCGTCGTCTTGCCAGCGCCGTTGGGGCCAACGAGGACGACGTGCTCTCCTCGCTCCAGCTCGAGGTTCGCGCGGTCGAGCAGCGCGCGGTCCGGCACTTCGATCGTCGCGTTGACCAGTTTCAGCACGACCCGCCCCGGACGCTCGGGTTTGACGAAGGAGAACCGCAGATGGCGATGGTCTCGAGCCTCCGCCTCGACGCCCTCGCGCTTGATCTTCTCGATCTGCTTCAGCCGGGACTGCGCCTGGCGGGCCTTGGTCGCCTTGTAGCGGAAGCGCTCGACGAAGCGCTCCATCCGGGCGATCTCCGCCTGCTGGCGCTCGATCGCCTTGCCGCGGGCGATCTCGCGCGCCGCCTGTTCCTTGCGCCAGGCGTGCCAGGGACCAGCGAAGAAGCGCCCCCGCTGAGCCTCCAGCTCCAGCACCGAGGTGCCGACCGCCTCGAGGAACCAGCGGTCGTGGGCGACGAGGACGACGGCGGCGTCGAGCTCGCAGAGATAGCGCTCGAGCCACTCCAGCGAGGGGATGTCGAGGTGGTTCGTCGGCTCGTCGAGCAACAGCAGGTCAGGGCGGGTGGCGAGGGCGCGGGCAAGCGAGGCGCGGGTGAGCTCGCCGCCCGAGAAGGTGGAGAGCGAGCGATCGGCCGCCTCATCGTCGAAACCGAGGCCGCCGAGCACGGCGAGCACGTCGTCGCGCCAGCGGTAGCCGCCACCGGCTTCGAGACGCTGCTGGGCCTCGGAGTAGGCGCGCATCGTCTCCTCGTCGGGCTCACCACCCGACATCGCCGCCTCGAGCCGCGCCAGCTCGGCCTCGGTCTCCTCCATCTCGGCGCGACCGGAGAAGACGTACTCGCCGAGCGATAACTCCGCCTCGCGCGGCGGCCGTTGATCGTGCAGCGCAACCCGCGCCCCTTTCTGCAGCGAGACGCTGCCGGAGTCCGATGGCCGTTCACCGGCCAGCACCCGCAGCAGCGTCGACTTGCCGGCGCCGTTGCGTCCCGACAGCGTCATCCGCTCGCGCGGCTCGAGCTTGAAGGAGACATCGGCGAAGAGCAGCTCGCCGCCGGCGTAGACGTCGATGGTTGTCGCGGTAGCTATGGCCAAGACGCCGCTGACACTACGGCGTCCTCGGCGTGGGGCGCTGGCAAGCGCAAACCGGGACGAGGGAAAGGAGAGCCTATTTTTTGAAGACCGATTCGTTGCTCACGTCGAGCAGCGGCTGCTGTTCGCCTTCATGCTCAGCAGTCCAGCCCAGGTTGCCCTGGTTGAGGATCGTCGAGCGAATGCTTTCCACGTCCGCTTTGCTGTTGGGATTGGATAGGGCCGCGAGGATCGCCGCGGCACCGGCGACGTGGGGGGCAGCCATCGAGGTCCCCCACCACCCTTCGATTGCGTATCCGCCGCCGGTGAAGGTGGAGTAGATGCAGACCCCGGGCGCAACGATGTCGACGACCGATCCCCAATTGCTGAAGTTGGCAAACGAGTCGTCTTCCTCAGCGCCCAGTAACGCCGTGTAGTGGGTCAGTTTGCAGGGAGGGGTGGTGCTTTCTTCGTTGGGTTTGCCGTCGTAGTCCGCTATCGCTCCAACCGTAATCACGTCTGGGTTTTTGGCCGGCGAAGACCCTTCGGCATTGGCCGACTCGTTACCGGCTGCCACGACGTACACGATCCCTTTCGCCACCGATTTTTTGATCGCTTCTTCGAGCGCCGGTTGCGAGCATTCGCAACCGAGGCTCATGTTCGCCACCTCGATTTTTTCGGCGTACGACGTGACCCAGTCGACGCCAGCCGTGACCCACGACTGCGTGCCGTCGCCGGCTTTGTTGAGGACCCTCACCGCCCAGAGTCGAGCCTCGGGGGCAATCCCTACGACACCGATCGAGTTGTCGATCGCCGCGGCCGTACCGGCGACGTGAGTGCCGTGACCGTTGAGGTCTTCGCCACCACTGACGCATTCTTTGTGTTCGCCATGGGTTTCGGTGCTTTCGGACGCCGGAACGCAGTTCGTGATTTCGATGACGTTGAGGTCGGAATGTTCGTGATAGACGCCGGTGTCTATTATCGCGATGTCCGCGTTTACCGCCCCGTCTTCTGTTTCGTTGATCGCGAGTTTCGCGTTGGCAGTGGCGAAGACGCGTTTCGCCCCCGTCGGGGTCGTCTGGGCAGCGATGCTGGATACGCGGTCCGGCGTCACGTACTTGACCCGCGGATCGTTGCGAAGCGCCTCCACCGCCTGCCTCGACAGCGCCGCCGAGTAGCCCTTCAGCGCGTGGCTGTAGATAAAGCCAAGACGGCCACCGTGGCTGCTCGTCTGCGCGCGGGCGACATCGCCGGGACGAGCGACCGAGTCATTGAGGACGATTATGTAGTGGCCGGGGATACGGGTGTCGGCTTCGCCGGCATCCCCGGGCGGGGTTGAATGCGCGGGCAGGGCAAGGGTGCTCAGCAACGCGATCAGGGCGACCAGCGCTAGGAGCGAGCCTAATCGAGACGCTAAGCCGGAGCCTCCCATTCTGCTTAAGAATACTATAATTCCTTTAAGTATTTAGGGTGATTTCTTAAAGACAAAGCAGTCGCTCGCGAGTGTTGCTCGGCCCGGGCGTAATCTCCCCGACATGCGAGGCGAGGAGCTGCGGTCGATCCAGGCTCCGCTCAAGGAGCGGTACCGCGACGAGCCCGAGGCGGCGCTGGTCACGCTGATGGCCAGCGGTGAGCTCGGCGAGGGCGTCTCCTGCTCTGTGCGGACGGGCCGGGCGATCGCGGAGGCGGGCCTGCACCCCGCGTCGGGAGGAGACGGCAATCAGCTCTGCTCGGGCAACATGCTGCTCGAGGCGCTGGTCGCCTGCGCCGGCGTGACGCTGCGCGCTGTGGCGACCTCGCTTGGGATCGAGGTGGCGGGCGGGACCGTCAGCGCCGAGGGAGACCTCGACTTTCGCGGAACCCTCGCGGTCGACCGCGAGACGCCGGTGGGCTTCGCCGCGATCCGCCTGCGCTTCGAGCTCGAGACGGAGGCGAGCGAGGAGGAGCTCGCCACCCTTCGCGAGCTGACGGAGCGCTACTGCGTCGTCTTCCAGTCGCTCGCGAGCCCGCCGAAACTGTCCAGCCAAGTCGTCGCGGCGGGTTAGGCCGCAATACGGGCGATCGGATGGCTGGGCCGCTGCGACACCTCGGTGAGCTGGCGAAGGCGAGGATGAACCGGAAGGCAGCGCTCCGCGAGGACGGACAAGCGCTGGGTGAGCTGGAAGCGCGCCCTTTGGAGCTCCCCGTGGGGCTGGAGATCGAATGGCTTGGCGTCTCCGGCTATCGCCTCAGCGCGGAAGGGCACACCCTCTTCGTCGATCCCTACCTCTCGCGCGTCCCGTTCCGCGATCTGGTCCTACGCCGAACGGCCCTGCCCGATCCAGCCGCCCTTGATCGCTTCGTCAGCGCGCCGGGCAAGGTGGTCGGCGTGCTCGTCGGCCATACGCACTTCGACCATGCCGTCGACGCACCGGCGATCGCCCGCCGCTTCGAGTGCAAGGCCTACGGCTCGGACTCGTTGGTCGCCCTGATGGCGCTGCACGATCTCTCTGGCAGCGCCGTCGAGGTCGAGCCCTACCGAGCATACGAGCTGGGCCCGTTCACGGTCAGCTTCACCCCCAGCGCACACTCGAAACTACTGCTCGGCCTCGCCGTCCTCTACGACGGCGACCTCACCTGCGAGCACCTCGACTCCCTCTCCCCCAGCGCCTATCGCTGCGGCCAGGTCTGGGGGATCACGATCGAGGTCGCCGGCACCCGCTTCTACCACCAAGGCAGCGCCAACCTGATCGACGACGCCGTCCGCGAGCGCGGCGTCGACGTCTTCCTCGCCGGAGTCGCCGGCCGCAGCTTCACCCGCGACTACTGGAAGCGCATCCTCCCGCTCCTCGACCCCAGTGTCGTCGTTCCCACCCACTACGACAACTTCTTCCGCCCACTGGGCCAGGACATGGAGTTCGTCACCGGCGTCGAGCTGGCGGGCCTGCCCGACGAGATCGGCTCGATCAGCGCCGACGCCCAAGTCGCCGCGCTCCCGCGCGCTGACCTTTCAGCAGATAGCGGTTAGGCCGAGCAGAACTTGGCCACGATCTGACTGACCGTGCCCTTGGTCCTGATCGTGATCGGGCCGAGGGCGTCGGCGATCGCGTTCAGGTCGAGATCCGATTCCGACATGCCACCGCTCGGCAGCCAGTAGAGCTCGCGGCCATTGATTACGAGCAGATCCTCCTCTGCCGCGAGCCCAAGCACCCGCTTGCGCGCCGCCGCCTTCGGCGGTGCGAGCATGAATGCGACCTGCAGCTTTCCCTTCGACGAACTCAACGCCCGCGCATCGAACGGCTCATGAATCGCAACCGCCCGCAGCTCGGCGGCGCTGCGCAGGAAGACCGGCACTTCGTAGCCGAGCGCCTCACCGAGCCCTGCTGCGATTTGGGCCGTCAGCGCCGCCTCGTCGTTCCGGGTCGCGACGAAGATCACGTTGCCGCTGGCGCGGAAGCAGGAGACGTCGCCGAAGCCGAGCGCCTCGAACTCCCGCCTCAGCTCCTCGTTCTTGATCCGGCGATTGCCGAGGTTCATCCCGCGCAGGAAGGCGACGTAACGCTCCATCCCGCAAACCCTACGAGGACGGCCGACGGCCCTCCTGCGACGATTGCGTTGTGAGCGCCGACTACCGCGAGCTGCCCGCTGACCTACCGGTCCCCGACGACGACGGGGCCGCCGATCACCTCACCGGAATGACACTGCCGGCGCTGTCGCTGCCCTCGACCCTGGGCGGGACGGTCGACCTGGCCGCAGCGGCCGGCGCCAACGTTGACGTCGCGCTTTCCGCCGACGTCCGGCGGAAAGCGCGACATCTCATCGTGTACGTCTATCCACGGACCGGTGTTCCCGGTAAGCCGTCGCCCGCGGGCTGGGACGACATCCCCGGCGCCCGCGGCTGCACGCCGCAGAGCTGCGCCTACCGCGACAGCCTCGCCGAGCTCGCCGCCCTCGGAGCCGTCGTGATCGGCATCAGCGCTCAGACCCCGGACGAACAGCGCGAGTTCGCCGAGCGCGAGCACATCTCCTTCCCACTCCTCAGCGACGCCGATCTGCGCCTCGCCGGAGCTCTGCAACTCCCCACCTTCGAGGCCGCCGGCATGACCCTCTACAAGCGCCTCACCTTCGTCGCCAGAGAAAGCGCGATCGTCAAGTCCTTCTACCCGGTCTTCCCACCGGATCGCGACGCCGCCGAGGTTCTCGCCTGGCTGCGCGACAGTGGAGGCGGCCGGAATTGAACCGGCGTCCGTGGTCGTAGTGCGAAGGCGTCTACAGGTTTAGCCGGCGCTTCATTCTCGTCTCCCGGGGTCCGCGCCGGCGGGCACTGCGGGAGATAGAGCCCTCTGAGATTTCCCCTGGCGGACGGGGCGATCCGCCTGGGTAAGCCCGCGTTCTGAAGCCGGCTGCCCTCCCGGCGGGCGAGGGAGGACCGACTCTCATCGCCTAGGTTCTAGCTAGGCAGCGAGGGCGAACTCATGGTCCGCACGTATTGGTTGGTGCCGGTGTTTAACGAGGCCTCCGGCCACCTCGACCTGCAACCGTTCGCACGGAGCGGCCACGTCGAAGCCTGTCGCCCCCGTGCTATGTGGCTCGATTGTACGCGGTCGGGTAGGAATACCGGAGTGAGTGAGCGGGAGTTCGACGCGATCGTGGTCGGCGCCGGGGCGCCGGGTGAGGTCTGCGCCGGGCGACTCGCCGACGGCGGGCTCGAGGTGGCGATCGTCGAGCCGCACCTGGTCGGGGGCGAGTGCTCTTACTACGCCTGCATGCCCTCGAAGGCGCTGCTGAGACCCGCTGACCTGCTCGGCGAGGCGCGGCGCGTGCCCGGCGTGGCCGAGGCCGTCAGCGGGGAGCTCGACGCGGCGGCCGTCCTTTCCAGGCGCGACGAGGTGATCCACGACCTCGACGACTCCTCCCAGCTGCCGTGGCTGCGGGAACGGGGCATCGAGCTGCTCCGCGGCGAGGGCAGACTCGACGGCGAGCGGCGTGTGAGGGTCGGCGACGACCTGTTGAAAGCGCGGCGGGTGGTGGTCATCGCCACCGGCAGCGGCGCCGCGATGCCGCCGATCGAGGGGCTCGACTCGGTGCGCGCCTGGAACAACCGCGAGGGGACCACCGCCAAGCGGGTGCCCGAGAGCATGGTCGTCCTCGGCGGTGGACCGGTCGGCTCGGAGCTTGCGCAGGCCTGGACCAGCCTCGGTACGGCCGTCACGCTGGTCGAGGGCGGTGAGCACCTGCTGTCGCGGGAGGAGCCGTTCGCCGGCCAGCAGGTAGCGGCGGCCCTGCGCGAGAAGCACGGAGTGGACGTCCGCACCGGCACGCTGGCGACGCGGGTCGCCGAGGCAGGCGCCGGCGTGGCGGTCGAGCTCGACGACGGGGAGACGATCGAGGCGGCAGAGATCCTCGTCGCGGTCGGCCGCAAACCCCGCACCGCCGGCATCGGCCTCGACTCGGTTGGGATCGAGACGGGAGAAGGCGGCTTCCTGGAGACGGACGACCGCCTGCGCGTCGACGGGCGCGAGTGGCTCTACGCGATCGGCGACGTCACCGGCCGCGCTCTCTTCACCCATATGGGCAAGTACCAGGCCTGGGTCGCGGCCGAGAACGCGCTCGGGCGAGAGACTGAAGCCATCGCCGAAGGCATCGGCTCCCCTCGCGTCACCTTCACCGATCCGCAGGTGGCCACCGTGGGCAAGACTCTCGCCGAGGCGCGCGAAGCCGAGATCGAGGCCCGTGCCGTCGACGTCGGCACCGACGGCACCTCCGGCGCCAGCTTCCAGGGAAGGGAAACCGGCGGCACCTCCCGCCTCGTCATCGACGAACGCCGCGGGCTGATCGTCGGCGCCACCTTCGTCGGCTTCGAGACCGCCGACTTCCTCCACGCCGCCACCATCGCGATCGTCGGCGAAGTACCTCTATCCCAGCTTCGCCACGCAGTCGCCGCCTACCCCACCCGCAGCGAGATCTGGCTGAAGCTGATCGAGGCCTGCGGCCTGTAAGGCCGAGCCCGCTCTAAACGCGCGAGCGTCTCTTCAGGTCTTCCAGTACGTCAGCCGGGAAGCCCGGCACCTGGTCGAGCTCGTCGACCGAGCCGAAGCGCCCCAGCCGCTCGCGGTGAGCCAGCAGGCGCGTCGCCTGAGTGACCGAGAGGTTTTCGGCGCGCAGCTGCTCGAAGGTGACCGCGTTGAGGTCGATCGCGCCTCCTCCCGACTGGGAAGCTGCCGCGGGCGGTGTTGGCGCCGGCGGCTGCGGGGTCGGCGGCTGCGGCGAGGGCGGCGCGGGCTGGGGAGGCACAGGCGGCGAAGGCTGTGGCGCGGGTGGGGGCGGTGGCGTCGGTTCGGGCGCAGGCGTTGGGGGCGGTGGTGGCGGCGTGGGATCCGGTGCTGGGGGGACCGGTTGCGGCGAGGACCCCGGGGCACCCACCGACTGGATGACCGCCTGCTCAGCCTCAGCCGCGCGGCGCTCGGCCTCGCGGGCGCGCTCTTCCGCCTGCGCGACGCTGTCCTGGATCTCCTGCAAGCGCCGCTCGCGCTCCGCCTCTTCGGACTTCAGCCTGGCCAGGCGCTCGGCCTCGGCGGCTCGGCGCTCGGCCTCCTTGGTGCGCTCTTCGATCTGGCGCAGGCGCTCCTGCGCTTCCGCCATCGCCCGCTCCTGCGCTTCGCGCTCCTGCTGCAGGCGCTGCTCGGCGCTCTGCAATCCGGGCGCCCCGAGGCTCGTCTCCGGTGACGCGGTCGGAGCCATCGCGGCAACCCCGGGCTGGGCCGAGACCGCCTCCATGCTCTGGGTCACCTGTCCGGCCTCTGCACGGGCAGCGCGTTCCTCGGCTTCACGCTGCAACCGCTCGGCCTCCTGGATCCGCCGGTCGGCCTCGGCGCGAATCCGTTCCTCCTCACGCTGGATCTCCTCCACCTTGGCGCGCACCCTCTGTTCCGCCGCGGCCGGGTCGTCGTAGCCGGGCGGTGCCCCCGGCGCCGGCGGAACCGCCGGAGTCGGCGGAGGCGTCGCGAAACCCGCCTGCGGGACAGGGGCAACGGGTGGGACCGGCTGCGGCGGTGCCGGCGCCTGGGGCGGGACCGCCCCGACGGGCGGAGCCGGTGCCGGTGGAACGGCTTGCGGCTGCGGGGGCAACTGGCTCCCCACCTGCAGCTGTTCGCGCTCCTGCGCCGCGCGAGCCTCGGCCAGTTGGCGCTCCGCCTTCGCGGCTTCCTTCTTCGCCCGCCGGCCGCGCGCACCGCCGGCCGGAGCGGCGCGCCGTTTGGCCAACCGCTCTTCGCGGCGGCGCTTCGCCTCGGCCTGCCTGCGCTTGCGGTGCTCGAGCCGAGCCGCCCGTTGCTGCTCGCGGGCGAGCTTGCGCTTCTCCTTCGCGCTGACCGGCTGGCCGCCAGCCGTTGGCGGTGGCACCGAGGCCGTGGCAGGGGGCGGCGTGGGCATCTCCGCGGTCTGGCCCGGGCTTGGGGGCGACGCCTGCGAGACGGGGGCGGCCCGCCCGGGAGCGGCGCCCTGCGCCTTCTCCTTCTCCTTGCCGCGGCGACGGGTGACGCTGACGACGAGCAGCAGCACCAGGATCGCCACTACGAGGCCACCGACGAAGTACTGGATGTTGTCGCTGACGAAATCGCCAGCCTCGCTCGGGAAGGACTCGGCCTGGGCCTTGGCGGGCACGGCCAAGGCGAGCGCGACGAGGGTCACCGCGGACCAAAGCGGGGCAATCCTGGAACGCATCGTCCCCGAAGCTACCTCATCCGGCCCTTGAATTCCCGCTCGACCTCGCGACGCACGTCGCGCTCCGCGATCTCGCGCCGGCGGTCGCGCCCCTCCTTGCCCCTGGCGAGGGCAAGCTCCACCTTCGCGCGGGGGCCCTTGAAGTAGATCCGGGTGGGGATCAGGGTCAGGCCCTTCTCCGCCGTCTTGCCGATCAGCCGTTCGATCTCCCCCCGGTGCAGGAGCAGCTTGCGCGGTCGCTCCGGCTCGTGGTTCTCGCGGCTGGCCGGTTCGTAGGGGGGGATGTGCAGGTTGCGAAGCCAAACCTCACCCCGATCTACGACCGCGTAGGCGTCGGTCATCTGGGCCTTCCCGTTGCGCAGCGACTTCACCTCCGAGCCCCGCAGGACGATCCCCGCCTCCATCTTCTCGACCGCTTCGAAGCGGTGACGGGCTCGCCGGTTGGTCGCCACGTCGCCCGAGGCGGGGGCGCGCTGCTGCTTGGATTTCTTAGCCACGAGCCGGCTCCAGCTCGACCCGACCCCGGGCTGGATCGACCCCGCCCACGCGGACGGATATCGGATCGCCAAGGCGCACGGCGCTGCCCGGCTCGCGGCCGCTCAGCGCAGTCTCGGTCGCGTTCAGCTCGAGCCTCTCCTCCCCCATCCGCCGCGCCGGCAGGAAGCCCTCGTAGACGTCTCCCAGCTCACCGCCGAAGGCGACGAAGGCGCCGGCCGGGATCACACCCGACACCTCGCCCTCGAATTCCACCTCCGCGCCTCGCTCGGCGAGCTCGCGCTCGAGCAGGTAGGCAGCGCAGACGTCGTCGGCGTCGCGCTCGACCCGCGCCGACTCGCGCTCGCTCTCGCTGCAGTGCCAGGCCACCTCGCGCGCCTCCGCCGCGCGTGGGGCCTGCTCCCCCTCCCCCAGCACCGCCAGCAACGCGCGGTGGACGAGCAGGTCGGGATAGCGGCGAATCGGGGAGGTGAAGTGGCAATAGGCAGGGCTGCCGAGGCCGGCGTGACCAGTGTTGCTGTCGCTGTAGGAGGCCTGCATGAGCGAGCGGAGCACCAGCGATGTATACGCCTCGCGGCCGTGCCCGCGCCGTGCCGCCTCGCGGATCACCAGCCGGCTCGCCTCGGCGGCGACCTCGCCCGCCTGGGCGGGGGCAAGGCCCTGCCCTAGCGGCGGGGTGGGCACCCCGAGCGCGTGCAGCTGCTCGACCAGGCGCTCGACCCGGGCGGGGTCGGGCTGGGAATGGACCCGGTAGACCGCCGGCACGCGCTTGCGCTCCAGCAGCTGGGCCACCTGTTCGTTGGCCAGGATCATCAGGCGCTCGATCAGGCGGTGCGACTCGGTCTGCTCGACCGAGCGGGCGGCGACCACGTTGCCATCGGCGTCGAAGCGGAACTCCGGCTCGAAAGACTCGACGTCGAGGCTGGTCGTACCCCGCCGCTCGCCGAGCGCCGCGGCCGCCTCGCGAGAGGCCGCCAGCGCCTCGGCGATCTCTCCTGGAGCGCTTACCCGGCCAGCAAAGACGAAGTCAAGCCGGTCGTAGTCGAGGCGCGCCTGCGAGCGGATGCGGCTGCGGCAGAAGCTCGTCGTGCGTGGCGCGCCACCCGAGCTGAGCTCTATCTCGGCGGTGACCGCCAATCGCTCGACCCCAGGCGCCAGGCTGCAGGCGTCCTCGCTCAGCGCCCGCGGCAGCATCGGCTCGACCGCGCCGGGGACATAGGTGCTGTTGCCGCGGTCGCGCGCCTCGGTGTCGAGCGGAGAGCCCGGCCGCACGTGGGCGGCGACGTCGGCGATGTGGATCCAGAGCCGCCAGCCGTCGTCCTCGCGCTGGGCGGAGATGGCGTCGTCGAAATCGCGTGCCGTGGCGGGGTCGACCGTGAAGGTCGGCAGCTCGGTGAGGTCGCGGCGCGGCGGCGCCTCCTCCGCAGCGCGCTCGGCAGCGCGGCTCGCCTCGACCTCGAGCGCGGCGCCAAAGCCCCGCCGCTCCAGCCCCTCCTCCAGCAGCGTCTCGACCGCCTCGCGCGCGCTGCGCGGCGCCTCGCGCTGCCGCGCACGCCCCGTCGCCCGACCGCGCGCCCGCTGCCGCGCCCGGTAGTAGCGCCAATCCCGCCCACTCATACGCCGCTCCGTCCCGCTGCCCCCAACCGCAGCTTCCGATGCGCTTTATGTAGCCATAGGTGGCAAAAGGCGCACCGGAAGCTCATTGCTCGTTTGCCAGGACGTCGAGGGCGCGGGCGAGCGTCTCGTCCGCGCGGGTGCTCGGATCGTCGGTGGCTTTCACGTCGGGGTGGATGCCTCGGCTTCGCGCGAGGTTGACGCCGTCCGGGGTGAAGTACTCGCCGATCGTCAGCTTCAGGGCACCGCCGTTGGAGAGATCGATCTCCTGCTGGAAGACGCCCTTGCCGAAGGAGCGGGTGCCGACGACCTCGGCGCCCGCGTTGTCGGCCAGCGCCGCGGCGAGGATCTCCGCCGCGGAAGCCGTGTTGCGATCGATCAGGACCACGATCGGGACCGCCGGCAGGTTGCCGCCGAGCGTCTCGTAGACGGCCTCTCCCTGGGTGCGCGAATCGGTCGTGACCACGACCTCCCCCTCGAGCAAGAAGACGCTCGCAGTCAGGACGGCCTCCTCGAGCAGCCCGCCGCCGTTGCCGCGCAGGTCGAGCACGATCCCCTCCACGCCACGTCGCTGGAGCTTCCGCACGGCGTCGTGGACGAGGGCGTGGGCGCCTTCGCTGAAGGAGAGCAGCCGCAGGTGGCCCAGCTTGCGCCCGGCGACGGTCTCCACCCGGCTGCTGACGACCGGCAGCGCGATCTGGGCGCGCTCGATGCGCAGCTGCCTCACCTCCCGCCCGGGAGGCCGGACCAGACCGACCGCCACCTCGGTCCCTTCCGGACCCTTGATCTTTTCCGTCGAGGCCTGGCTGCTCTCGCCCGCGATCGAGTCGCCGTCCACCGAGACGATCACGTCGCCGACTGCGATCCCAGCCCCCCTCGCCGGCGAGCCGGGGAAGACCTTGGACACGCGCAGGCCCCGTTTCACGGGGGTGACGCTGAGGCCGATGCCGGAAAAGTGACCCGAGATCGCTTCGTTGAAGCGCGCCAGGACCTCGGGGGAGAGGTACTCGGAGAAACGGTCGTTGTGGCGGCGGCGCAGCTCGCGGACCATCCCCTGCAGTGAGGAGTTGGTCAGCTCCCCCGAGCCCACCGAGCGGTAGTAGTTGCCTTCGATCAGCTCGGTCGCTTCCACGGTGAGCCCGGCGGAGTCGTCGACGAACGGGTCGCGGAGGAATTCGGGCAGCTTGGCCGGGTGCCCGCCGAGCCAGGTGCCGGCGCAGAGCACGACGATGAGCGCGGCCGCGAGGGCCACGACCGACCTCGCTCTCACGACGCGCTCAGACCTTCAGGAAGCGCCGCAAGGTGACGCCGGACCCCACGGCCGAAACCAGCACGGCAGCGGCGAAGAGGATCCCGACCAAGGCGGGGAAGGAGAGCGTGCTGTTGTTCTGCGCTGCGAGGAAGGAGATGCTGTCGCCGAGCGGGTCGACGATGGTGATCTTGCCAAGCCACAGGATCAGTATGGCTATCAGGCCGCCCGCGAAACCGACCACGACCCCCTCGATCATGAACGGCCAGCGGATGAACCAGCGGGTCGCGCCGACCAGGCGCATCACCTCGACCTCGCGCCGCCGCGTGTAGATCGAGAGCCGGATCGTGTTGCCGACGAGCATCAGCGAGGCGACCAGGAGCAGGGCCGTGATCACGGTCAGCACGATCTTCAGCGCGCCGGTGACCTTCTCGATCTGCTGCGTGTCTTCCTGTCGGTCGAAGATGCCGTTTTCGGTGGGGATGATCGGAGAGATCGGCTTCGGCGTGCCGTCGGGGCCCGGCGGCGTCACCGCCGCCCTCACCGCGGCGAGGTTGGCGGCGTCGTCAGCCTTGACCGCGAAGTTGCGGGGCAGGGGGTTGCGGTGGATCTGCGCCAGCAGGTCTTCGCTCTTGCTCTGGCCGAGGTCGTCTTCGAGCTCCCTCAGGGCCTCCGCCTTGTTGATGAAGTCGACCGACTCCACGTGGGGGATCGCCAAGAGCTCGCGTTCGAGCGAGTCGATTTCGCCCCGTGTGGCGTCGTCGTAGACGGCGACGCGGAATTCGAGGCTCTCGCGCACCTGGTCGCTCTTCGCCTGGGCGGTCTGGAAGACGGGGATCAGCACCCCGAGCAGGATCACGGTGACGACCGTGGTCACGATCGCGGCCATGCTCGGCGCCGCGTTGCGGCGCAGCGCCCGGAAGGCCTCCTGGATGAAGAAGAAGAGCCGTGACATGGTCTAGAAGAGCGAGTCGTGGACGTCGTGGCCGTTGGTCTGGCCCTCGGGGCCGACGCCCATCTCGGCCCGCATGCGGACGCCGAACTCGGTCGTCGACTCCTCCGTGTAGCCGCCGCTGACCTCGTCGCGGACGACGCGGCCCTCGTAGAGCTCGATCACGCGACGGCGCATGTTGTCGACCATCTCGCGGTCGTGGGTGACGACGACGACGGTCGTGCCGGTCTTGTTGATCCGGTAGAGCAGCTGCATCACCCCGATCGAGGTGACCGGGTCGAGGTTGCCGCTGGGCTCGTCAGCGAGCAGCAGCGGCGGGTGGTTGACGAAGGCACGGGCGATCGAGACGCGCTGCTGCTCCCCGCCGGAGAGCTGGTCGGGGTAGCTGTGCAGCTTGGTGGAGAGGCCGACCAGGCGCAGCGTCTCCGGCACCTGGGTGCGGATCTCGGCGCGGCTGGCGCCGATCACCTGCAGCGCATAGGCGACGTTGTCGTAGACGGTGCGGTCGGGCAGCAGCTTGAAATCCTGGAAGACGGTGCCGATGTTGCGCCGCAGCTGCGGGATCTTCTTCTCCGGCAAGGCGCCGATGTCGCGCCCGGCGATGCGAACCGAGCCCTCGGTCGCGGCCAGCTCGCGGATCAGCATCTTGATCAGCGTCGACTTGCCGCATCCGGTCGGGCCGACCAGGAAGGCGAACTCGCCGCGATCGATCGCCAGCGAGACGCGGTCGAGCGCCATGTGGCCGCCGGGGTAGACCTTGGTCACGTCGCGCAGCTCGATGATCGGCTTGCGGCGCCGCGGTGCCGGTGCGGAGTCCCCTTGTTTCCTTCGCTTGCCCGTTCTCGCCATTGCCCGCGCTCCCTTCGGCGATCGGCGGGTTACTCCTGCGCGTGCGGCCACGCGCAACTCCCCGCCCATCAGAGTGAGCGGAAGCTTAGCGAATTGTTAGGGAATCTTCACAATAAGTGCTGGTCTCGCCCCTGCAAGTCCAATCCGACCGCCACGGGAGCGGTGCCGGCGCCGCTGGGCGCCGTTCCGACGGGCGGGGCCGGCCGAAACGCCCGGCGAGCTCTGGCTCGCCGCCTCGGCAACGCCGGGCGCGGGCGGGCCGGCGACGGAGGGCACCGGTGGCTCGCCGGGAGGGTCGGTGGCGTTCGGCGGCGAGGCCGTGTATGGGCCGAAGGCGAAGACGTTGGCTTTTTCGCTGTTGCCGGAGGTGACGAGCAATTTGCCCGTGCCGTCCACCGCGATGCCCGAGGGCCCGGCGTCGATCACCGTCTCGCTCAGCTGCCCGAGGAAGGTCCCGTCGGCAGCGAACTCCTTGATCGCGCCTTTGGGATGCTCGAAGCCCGGCTGCAGGTTGTCGAGCACGAGAACGTGATCGTTGGTCGGGTCGACCGCGACGGAGGCGTCGACGAGGGAGGTGAAGCCCCCCGGTGGCGCGATCGTGCCGACGAGGTCGACCGGTTTCGAGGGTTCGAAGACCTTGACGGTCCCGGTCGCGGCGTCGGGGACATAGACCCGACTGCCGGAGACGGCGAGGCCATAGGCGTCTTCCAGGTCACCCTCGCCAAATTCTTCAATCAGGGCTCCCGAGGGCGCGTACACCGAGATGCGGGTGCGATCGTTGGCGTAGACGTTGCCGGCCCCGTCGACGGCGACGCCGGTCGAGCTGGCTTCGTCGAAGACCTGTAGTGAGGGTTTCAGGCGCATCACGCTCTGGTGCCATTCGTTGGCGTAGAGGGCGCCGGCGGAGTTGAAGGCGAGCTGGCAAACGCCGTCGAGGGGGTTGACGGCAAACTGGAAGATATACCCACCGGAGGGAGAGAAGACGTCGACGAGGCTGTGGTAGTAGTCAGAGACGTAGAGGTTGCCGTTGGGGGCGATCGCGATGCCGCAGGCGCCTTCTATCTGGCCTTCGGGCGGCGGGATCCGTTCCGGTTCGTCGGTTTTGAGCAGCTCTTTGGTGATCAGGCTCCTGTGCGCCTGGGCAGCCCCAGGCAGGCAGGCGGTCAGGAACAGGGCGCATAGCGCCGCGACGCACCAGATCCCCTTCAGCCCTCTCATCTCCTCCCTCCCCTCCCCCGCTTGCCGGGTTTCCCGTGCCCCTTGCCCTTGCAGCTCACCCCAACCCGCGGGTGGGAGGCCCAGCCCCGGTTGGCGTGCCCGAGGAAGCGGGAGTTGGCCAGCTGCGGCTCGGCGCAGAGGTTCTTAGTCGAGTTGACCAGGACGCCGCGCTTGCCGCCGTACATCCTCAGCACGAACTTCGTCACCGGGGCGTCAGGGATCACTGGGAAGGTCCCCCTGATCCCACCTTTGACCGAATCGATCCTGCCGGCCACGTTGACCTCGATCCCTTGCCCTCGCAGGGCGAAAACGAGGTCGGGCAGGGTGTTGCCGGAGGAACGCAGGTAGGCCGGGCCTTCCATCGGATCGTCGAGGAGCGGGGTGAACGCCCTCACGCGCCCGTACACCGAGCCCGGCGGGCACTCGTCTCTGGCGAATTGGGCTTTGGTGCAGATCGTCCTGATGCGGTTCTGGTCGAAGAACTCCGAGGGCGGCAGGGTGACGGCGGCCGAGGCAATGTTGGCGTCACCTCGACGGGGACGCACGACCACGCGGAGGGAAGGATGACGCCCGCGCTTGGTCCCGCCCTTCAGCGTCAGCGAGACCCGCGGCTTGAAGCTGAGCGCCGAGCAGTTGAACGCCTGGAAGTGGGCGGTGGGGACCGCGAGCGTGTCGTCGGAGAGATCGGCGTAGCGCTGGCCGGCGCCGTTGAGCGCCGAGGCGATGGTCGAGGGATCGCAGCTCGTCGGGTTGATCGTGAACTCGGGGCGGTCGATGTAGGCGCGGATGTCCCTGAGGTGGATCGGGATGCCGTCGATGATGTGGGGGATCGGGTCGGTGCCGGTGGCATCGATCGAGGCCTGAGTCGTCTCCGGGTCGATGCGGACCGCCGAGCGCACGATGACCGTGCCGAGGTCGAACGGCCCAACGAGAGCCGAGTTGATCGCCACGACGGAGAAGGACGAGCCCCGGTAGGGGCCGGCGAGGTAGAGGCTTCCGGGGGCAAAGGCGAGGACCGGCCCGAGGCCGTAACCCGAGTGGGTGCGGCCGATCTGGCTCGCCGCGGGGCAGGACGGGTCGTCGCGCTCTTCGACCCCGGAGCGGTGCGCGGCCGCCTCGATCGCCGACTCCGGGCAGTAGGGGACTCCGGCGATCTTGCCCAGCAGCCCGGGCGGGAAGGTGGCCGAGTAGGAGACGATCTCCTGCTCGACGTCGGTCCTGGTCAGGTGGAGGTAGAAGGGGCTGTAGGAGCCCGCGCTGGCGCTGATCATGCCGCCCGCGACGCCGGGGTTGAACGGAGCGAGGCCGCTGGGACAGGGGCCGCCACCCGCCCCAGCAGTGATCGAGAGCGGCAGCGATTCGTGCCTCACCACGCTCGCGTTTCGCCAGGGGGTGAAGTCCACCTCGGTCGAGAAGCGCCCACATGAGGCCGGGGTCGCCAGTGGGCTCCTCTGCCCTTCCCGGAAGTGCAGGTGCAGCTTGGAGTAGGGCAGCTGCGGCAGCCTGTCAAAGGTCGCGGTGAGGGTTCCCGAAGCCGGGTCCGGCGTGAGCTCGCCCGCCACCTTGACCAGGATTCCGCGATCGATCGACTTGGCGACGAGGTAGATCGCGATCAGCGAGCCGAACGGGTTGCGGAAGGGCGCTGCGAGGAAGAGGTCGCCTTTGAACTGCCCGGAGACGATCGGGCTGTTCACCGTGAACTCCCCGATCTTCGATTCGTTGGGGCAGCCCGCTCCCCGCGGCGAGAGCGGCGTCTCCACCGCATACTGCTCGGGCGTGCAGACGCCCAGCCCCGACCCCACCGAGGGATTGATCGTCACCCCTTCGGGCAGCCTGACCACCGCCTTCCTCACCGGCGTCGGCGCACGGAGCGTCGGCGTGACGACGCCGAGGGTGTCGACGTCGATGTCGAAGTCATAGCCCGAGGGCGAGGAGGCGCGCGCGTCGGCCAGCCGCGCCGAGGCGTGGGGTTCGAAGGCGAGGGATTCGCATTTCTGCAGAGGGGAGGTTTCGCTCGTCCGCGAAACGCTGCCGTTCTGCCACGAGCTTGCAATCGCGGTGAAGCGCATCGGCGCAGCGCAATCGGTCGGCAGGGTCAGGTACGCGAGGGGAGAGAGACTGATGGGTCGCCCGATCGAGCATTTCGCCCAGCCGAAGCTCGGCTCCAGCGCGTTCAGGCAGTTGCCCCGCTGGGAGTCGTGCAGGATCGACCAGGGATTCCCCCAGATCGTCAGCTCCAAAGCCTCGACGTCGATCAGCTGGGAGACGTTGCGGGTGTGGAGGGTGATCCCGTATTCGCCGTCGGCCTGGCGAATCGAGGGGGTGAAGATGATCGGCGCGCCGTAGGGATTCGCGCCGAGCTGAGAGGGAACGCCGGGGGGTGGCGCGAGGTTGAAGAGGCCGAAGGTACGCGTCGTCCCGCCGCCATAGGAGGAGCGCACAGTGAGAATCCCGACCTGGCTGCGGTCCGAGCAGCTCTCGCCGGAGAGGCTTTCTTCGAAGGGAGAGACGCGCGGCGTCTGGAAGGCGGACTGGCTGCAGAGCGGGACCGCGGTCGGGTTTTCGATCAAGCCCGGCGGATATTCGATGCTGAGGTCGCGAAGATCGTCTTCGGTGAAGGGCTCTCCTGCCTCCCCGCTCGGGGTGAAGCCGGCGGTCACCGTCAGCGCCACCGGGTGGACGCCGGCCCGCGTCTCGACCTGTTTGCCCTCGCCGTAGGCGACGGCGCTGAAGCCTTCCGGGCCAGGCAGGAAATCGAAGGCCCCAGCCTGCGACGGCCCGATCAGGCTGGCACAGGCGACGGCGGCGATCACCGCCGTGGAGAGCCGGGCCCTCACCGTGGCAACCCCCACCCAACATCGGCCCTTTTGAGGGTCACGTGGAATTTCCCGCGTCCCTTGTGCCGCCGCTTGCCCCGCTTCCTCTTCCCCTGGCTCTTCTTCTTCCTCTCATGGAAGAAGCGCTTCGGGGGGTTGCTCGTGTTCCTCACGCTCGTGCCCGGGTTAGGATCGTCGGGCGGCGAAGGAAGGGGCTGGCAGTTGTCGCCTTCGCACACGAACGGCTCGACCGGCTCGGGGAAGCCGCCGCCGACGCGAGCGTCGTAGAGGTCAATCGACCCCGGGTCCACCCGCACGAGCGACTCTCCAGTGACGAAGTAGACGTCCGTTCCGTCGGCGCTGGCGTCGATGAAGGTGGCGCCGTCGGGACCACGGCCGCTGGAGATCAAGCTCACGCACCCCGGCGACCGGACGCAATCGCCGACTCCCGCCACCTCCCACTGGTAGACGTCAGAGCGCGAGTTGGTGTCGTGGAGAACGAGATCGTCGCTCGAGTCGAAGAAGAGCCGTGAGCCGTCCGCCGTCAGCGCACGCGGCTTGTAGGCGCGGGTCGTGCCGTTGACCTGCGCGCCGGGCATCGTCGAGGGGCCCTGCGGCCGTTCGCCGGTCGGGTTGCACGAGGCGCAGACGAGGGTCGGGGGGCCGCCCCCGGGGGGTGGGCCGTAGAGATAGACCTCCGTCTCGCCGTCGTTGTCGTATTCGGTTATCTCCTCGGCCGAGAGGAAGGCGAGGTGGTCCCCGCTGGCGCTCACGCGCGCGGTGGCCGTCGCCGGCGGATAGTCGCTCGGAGCCGCTGCTCCAGGCCCGGCCACGACCGAGGTGATGCCCACCCCCTCGTGCCAGCGTTCGATCCCGCTGGCGTCCTGGAAGTAGACGTCGAGGCCATCCGCGGAGGCGCCGAGCACGCCGACGACTCCGCCGGCGGGCGTCAGGTCGACGGAGCCTTCCGCGACCGCGTCATAGCGGTAGAGGTGGCCGCCTTTGGTGAAGAAGGCGAATCGCCCGTCGGCGGAAGCGGTCTCGAACGTGGCCCCTTCGCCGCCGGCGACCGCGACGCTCTGCGTGCCGTCGCGCAGGTGGAGGTCACCGCCCTGGGTCCAGTAGACCCGCGACCCGTTCGCGGAGACGGCGCCGATCGGCGCGGCGAGAGCCGCGCCCGGCGTCGAGTTGACCACAGCCAGCCCGGCGGCGCTCCACTCGTAGAGGTTCTGCGCCGCCGGATCGCATTTGCCGGGGCCGGTCAGGATCTCGCTGGCGCCGGGGGTGAGGGCCGCGCAACTCGAGAGGACGACGTGGGAGAGGTCGGGAGAGGCACCGGCGAAGGAGATCTCGAGGAACTCCGGGTCGACGGCGCTGGGGGGAACCGACGTGAGCAACGAGGAAAAGGCGCCGCTCGAGCCCTCCCGCAGGTAGTAGGCCATGTAGCCATCCGGCGCACCCGTGCCGGGCAGGACCGGGTTGGGGGCGGGGCAGCCCGGCAGCGCGCCGCGGCAGGCGAGGCCGCCGAAGAGCAGGCCGCGGGCGAGGTCGGCGGAGAAGACGCGATAGGGCGCGCCGTTGGGTTGGTCTCCGTACGCGCCCGAGTCGAGCGGAGCGCTGACGTTCTCGGTCGACCAGCCGCCGGCGGTCCGGGTGGAGACGTACTGCGACACGGGGGGCGCGCTGGCCGGGTCGTCGAAGGCAGTGGCCGATCCGTAGGTGACCGCCGCGCCGCCCTCTGCCGCTTGGAAGTCGCCGCCGCCGAAGATGGCGCCCGGCGAGCCAATCGCCCCGCCGCCCTTGTCAACCGGAGAGACCAGCTCCCAGCGGCGGCCGTCGGGCAATTTGAACGCCTGTGTCGAGGCCTGGGTCGTCAGCGTGTGCTCGGGCGGGGGCGCGAGCGGCGGCCCGGCGGAGTTCGTCACCGCCGGGCGGTAGTGGTAGGTGGTGGCGGGGAGCAGGCCGCCCACGGATTTGGACCCTTCGACCGGCGACGTGCCCGAGCCGACCTGCCCCGGCGCCTGGCCTTCGGCGGGAATCTTGGCCGCGCCAAAGAAGCCTTCGCGTGGCGGTTGCGCGTTGAGGTTCGCCTGGTAGGCGGCGTCCGTGATGTATTCGAAGCGGTAGGAGGTCGGGAAGCCATTTGGATTGACTTCCAGCCGCAGGACGGCTCCTGTCGCGCTTACGTCGGTCACCCAGGAAGCGAGGACCTGGGGTGGCCCCGCCGCGCCCACCAAAGAGGGACTAGCGAGGATCGCGCCGAAGGCAGATAGGAGAAGGGCCGCCCAAGCGGCCGCCTGGCGCGGAAACGTCGAGGAGCGGCCGACAGCCGCTCCGGAAGATGAAGATGCCTTCCCTGGGCGCCCCACGTATCTCTCTCTTACCCCCTGGGCCTCGCAGCCGGCCATCCGCTGAGTTCGATTCCCGCTGGCGACCCCGCACTCCCCCCTGGGACCCCAGCCCGGCAGAGTCGAACCTTACGGTACGTCTAATTGCTTATCAAGATACCTACCGGCGGGAGCCGGCTAGAGCGCGCTCTCGACCGCCGCGGCGATGTGCGCAGCGTCGATACCGGCGGCGGCGAGCAGGTCCGCGGGCGGACCGCTCCCAGGTCGCTCGCTGACGGCGAGGCGGACCAGCTTCGTGCTCGCACCGGCGTCCGCGAGGACGGCGGCGACGGTCTCGCCGATTCCGCCCTCGGCCCAGTGGTCCTCGACCGTGATCAGCGCCCCGGTCTCCGCCGCCGCGCGCAGCACGGCGTCGGCGTCGACCGGCTTGACCGAGTAGAGGTCGATGACGCGGGCGGCGATCCCCCGGCCAGCCAGGTCCTCGGCGGCGGTGAGACATTCGTGCAGGGTGATGCCGGCGCCGATCAGGGTGACGGCGTCCTCCCCGCTCGAGCGGACCGTGCGGCTGCCGCCGATCTCGAATTCGTCGTTGGGTTCGTAGAGCACCGGCGTGGCTTCCCGGGTCGTGCGCATGTAGCTGACGCCGCGGTGTTCGCGCATCGCGTCGAGAAGCTGCACGGTCTGGTTGGGATCGGACGGGTAGAGCACGACGCTGCCGAGCACGGCACGGAAGGCGGCGATGTCCTCGAGCGCCATCTGCGAGGGGCCGTCGGCGCCGATCGAAACGCCGACGTGCGAGCCGCAGAGCTTCAGGTCGGCGTCGGAGATCGCGCCCATGCGGACGAAGTCGTAGGCGCGGCTGAGGAAGGCGCCAAAGGTCGAGGCGAACGGCTTCCAGCCACGCACCTGCATGCCAACCGCCGCCGCCACCATCTGCTGCTCAGCGATGTACATCTCGAAGAAGCGATCGGGGTGCGCCTTGGCGAAGCGCTCGGCATAGGTCGAGTTGCCGACCTCGGCGTCGAGGGCGACCACTCGCTCGTCGATCGAGGCGATCCAGGCGAGGGCGTCGCCGTAGGCGCCGCGGGTCGCGACCTTCTCACCGATCTCGTAGCTCGGCCGCTCGACCGGCGTGCGCTCGATCTCGAAGGGCTGCGGAGACGGCGGCGACTGAACGCTGACCGAGACCGAGCGGACCCCACCCAGCTCCTTGACCGCTGCCTCGGGGTCGGCGAGCGGCTTGCCGTGCCAGTTGGGCTGATCCTCCACCGCGGAGACGCCGGAGCCCTTCTTCGTGCGGGCGAAGATCACCGCGGGGGTGTCGGCCGCCAGCGCCCGCGCGTAGGCATCCTCGATCGCCTCGAAGTCGTGGCCGTCGATCTCCTGCGCGTCCCAGCCGCAGGCGGAGGCGCGCACCGCGAGTGAGGAGGTGTCCCACTCGTGCATGGTCGGGCCGCGCTGGCCGAGCCGGTTGACGTCGACGACCGCGATCAGGTTGTCGAGGCGGTTGTAGCCGGCGTGCTCGAAGGCCTCCCACATCGAGCCCTCCGCCAGCTCCGAGTCGCCGCAGAGGACCCACACGCGCAGGTCCGAGGACTCGAGCCGGGAAGCCGCGAGGGCAATGCCGACGGCGATCGGCAGGCCCTGACCGAGCGAGCCGGTGGCGACGTCGACCCAGGGGATCTCCGGCGTCGGGTGCCCCTGCATGCGGGAGCCGAACTTGCGGAAGCTGAGCAGCTCCTCGTCATCGATCGCACCGGCAGCCTTGTAGAGGCCATAGAGCAGCGGCGAGGCATGCCCCTTGGAGAAGACGAGGTGGTCGTTGGCTGGGTCGTCGGGCGCGGAGAAGTCGTAGCGGAGGTGACGCGCCAGCAGCACCGCCATCAGGTCGGCCGCGGACATCGAGGAGGTCGGATGACCCGAGCCGGCGGCTGCGGCGGCCCTTACGGAGTCGACCCTGAGCTGCTGGGCGAGCTCGCGGAGCTGCTCGCTGCTCGCTTTGTCCTGCGGTATGACCTGGTTCAAGTCCTCGCCCTCTCCATCTCGCGACCGAGGGCGGACTCTACCTCGGCTCAGCCAATCGCGACCATGCGCTCGATCGGGACCCGTGCCCGCGCGGCGATCTCAGCCGAGACCGAGACCTCGAACTTCATATCGCGCAGGCTGTCGCGCAGCTTCGGCAGCGTGATCATCTTCATGTACTTGCAGAAGGCCATCCGGTTCGCCTCGATCAGGTTGGCTTGCGGCGCCGCCTGCCGCAGCGGGTAGAGCATGCCGTTCTCGGTGGCAACGATGAAGCTGCCATCGGGGTTCTCCTCGACATGCTGGAGCATGCCCGAGGTGGAGAGCATGTGCACGCCCTCGGCCTCGATGTCCCCCGCCGCGACGTACTCCATCGCCTGCGTCGCGCAACCGCACTCGGGATGGATCAGGAACTCCGCCTCGGGGTGCTCGGCGCGGGTCGCGGCGATGTCGCCGGGGCGGATGCCGGCGTGGACGTGGCACTCGCCGTCCCAGATGTGGAAGAGGTGGCGACGGTCGGGTTCCTCGCTGAGCCCGGTCTCGCGCTCAACGAAGGCGCCTAGCCACATGTCCGGGCCGAAGAGGATCTCGGTCTCGGGCCCGTGCTCGGCCCAGATGTGCTCGACGACCTTGACCGCGTTGGAGGACGTGCAGCAGTAGTCGGTCTCGGCCTTGACCTCGGCCGAGGTGTTGACGTACATCACCACGACCGCCCCCGGGTGCTCGGCCTTCCAGGCGCGCAACTGATCCGCGTCGATCGAGTCGGCGAGCGAGCAGCCGGCGTTGAGGTCGGGGATCAGCACGGTCTTCTCCGGCGAGAGGATCGAGGCCGTCTCCGCCATGAAGTGGACGCCGCAGAAGGCGATCGCATCGGCGTCGGTCGCCGCTGCCTCGCGCGAGAGGCCGAGCGAGTCGCCCATGTGGTCGGCGACGTCCTGGACCTCGGGCAGCTGGTAGTTGTGGGCGAGGATGACGGCGTTGCGCTCGACGGCAAGCGCGCGCACCTCCTCGCTCAGCGCACGGATCTCATCCGGCGCGAGCTCCGGCACCATCGTGGGTTGGATCGTGGGCAACTCCTGCATGGGAGCCTTCCGTTTCCGATGTTCGCTGGCCCGGTCCTTGACCTTCAACCAGTCGAATGAAGCGACCAACTAAGTCTAGACGTTGGGGTTGGCCCGCGGAGGCGCGAGACTCTCTTTATGCCCGAGTTGCCTGAGGTTGAGATCACGGGGCGGCGGCTGAACACCGCGTTGGTCGGAGCTGGTGTTGAGTCGGCGGTGGCGCCCGGGATGAACGTGATGAAGACCTTTGAGCCGGCGCTCGAAGAGTTGGTGGGGCGTGAGGTGACGAGGATTCGTCGGGTGGGCAAGATGCCTGTCGTCGAGTTTGGGGATCTAGCTCTGCTGATCCACCTGATGTCGGCGGGGCGGTTGCGGCTGTTCGACAAACGCGCCTCGCTGAAAGATCGGGCTTCACGGGTGCTGGTGCGGCTCGAGGATGGGCGGGAGCTGCGGTTGCGGGAGTTCGGGACGAAGCAGCGGGCATGGGCGAAGTTGCTGGCGACCGAGGCCGTTGCCGAGGACGAGGCGGTCGTTCGCCTGGGACCGGAAGCGTGGCCCGCGCCGGAGCTGGAGGAGTTCGCCGCGCTGATCAGCCTGCCGCGTCACCTGCATCCTCTCCTCCGCCACCAGGGGGACATCTCCGGCATTGGCCGCTCCTGGGTGGACGAGATCCTCTGGGAGGCACGGCTCTCACCCTTTAAGAAGGGGTCGGAGCTGAACGACGAGGA
Source organism: uncultured Solirubrobacterales bacterium (assembly GCA_963843495.1). Lineage (GTDB taxonomy): Bacteria > Actinomycetota > Thermoleophilia > Solirubrobacterales > 70-9 > VRUE01. The sequence continues at coordinate 249,208 of CAWJJX010000003.1, forward strand.
GGTCGAGCAGCTGCACGCGGCGCTGCACGTGCTTGGCGATGCGATCGACCACTACGAGGAGACGATCGGCGACCAGCTACCCGACAAAATCCCGATGCCGCTCAAGGTCCACAAGCGCGAGGGACAACCCTGTCCGCGCTGCGGTACGACGATCGAGGCGGTCTTCTTCTCAGAGCACCAGACCAACTACTGCCCCGCCGAGCAGACCGGTGGTCGCGTCCTCAAGGACCGTCGCCTCTCTCGTTTGCTCAAGTGAGCTGGTTGGGAGGGATGGGTGCCCATCCCTCTCTCAAGCCGGCTCGATCAACATGCTGAAGTCGAGGGTCGGGGCCGAGTGGGTTAGGGCGCCTACGGAGATGAAATCGACGCCGGTCTCGGCGATCGTGCGCACTGTCTCCAAGCTGACGCCCCCTGAAGCCTCGAGCGAAGGACCGCCTCCACCCCGCCGCGCTGTGCCATCCCGCAGTTCGACCGCTTTGCGCAGCGAGCCGGCGTCCATGTTGTCGAGCAGCAGCACGTCGGCACCGGTGCCCAAGGCATAGGCGACCTCGTCCAGGTTGCGACACTCGATCTCAATGGCAAGGTCGGGCTGGGAAGACCGTGCCGCGTACACCGCCTTGGCCACTCCACCGGCGAGGGCGATGTGGTTCTCCTTGATCAGGATCGCGTCGTAGAGCCCGATCCTGTGGTTGCGACCGCCGCCGGCGACGACCGCCGCCTTCTCCAGCGCCCGCAGACCCGGCGTCGTCTTGCGCGTATCGAGGATCGCAGCGTCGGTGCCAGCAACAGCCTCAACGAATCGAGCGGTCAGTGTTGCGATTCCCGAGAGCCGGCCGAGGAAGTTGAGCGCCGTACGCTCAGCCGCGAGCAGTGTCCTAGCTGAGCCAGAGGCGAAAACGACGTCGGCTGGCACCTGCTCCCGCCACTGCCCCTCCACGATGAGGTTGTCGACGTCCTCGACGCCACACTGACGCAGCACCTCGGCAACAACCTCAAAACCGAAGACCACGCCAGGTTGCTTTTGCACAATCCGCGCCCGCCCTCGGGCATCCGCTGGAACCGTCGCTTCCGACGTCACGTCTCCACTGCCGACATCCTCGGCAAGAGCCCGCGCCACCACCTCCCGGAGATCTGTCATGGCGGGCACCCTAAATCAAGCAATCGCACCGATCGCGTGAGAGACGGGGTGCCCCCTCCGACGGAGGCTTTGGGTCAAGCTGCCAACACCCCGTCGTCCCTCCATGCACATACGGTCTCCGGCGGAGGGGCACCCCGTCTCACACCGGCCTCGCCCGAAGCGTTTAATCCTCAGTGGTGACTGTCCTCCCACCGTTCCAGACCCTGCTCGACGAGCACGCTGCCGAAGTAATGGGCGTACTGCGCGGCGCCGTGGGGCGAGTGGATGCCGATGACTGCTTCCAGGAGACGTTCCTCGCTGCCCTGCGTGCCTACCCGCGGCTGGAGGACGCGAGCAATCTGCGCGGTTGGCTGCTGACGATCGCCTACCGCAAGGCGATCGACCACCACCGGGCAAACGGCCGTCGACCGCTGCCCGTGGCCGAGATCGCCGAGGTGGGGGTCGATGACCCGGAGCCCTCGTTCGACAATGGGATCTGGGCCTTGGTCGGCGCGCTACCGCCCAAGCAACGCGCCGCCGTCGCCCTGCGCTACGCCTGCGATCTGCCGCACGCGGAGATCGCCGCGGCGCTTGGCTGCTCACCGGAGGCCGCCCGCCGCAGCCTGCACGAGGGCATGAAGCGACTGCGAAAGGAGCTCACATGAAGGCCTCACTGCAGCAATTCGCTGAACGGGCAGACGCCGAGGGTCTGCTCGACGTCGCCTACGCCACCGTCGACTCTCCGTTCGGACCGCTGCTGCTCGCCGCCACCCCGCGTGGCCTGGTGCGCGTGAACCTGCCCAGCTATGACCCGGAGGAGACCCTGGAGGAGCTCGCCGCGCGAATCTCGCCGCGCGTGCTCGAGGCGCCGGCCCGGCTCGACCGTGCCCGTCGCGAGCTCGACCTCTACTTCGAGGGCAAGCTGACCGAGTTCGACCTGCCGATCGACTGGCGGCTCACCGACGGCTTCCGCAAGAAGGTGCAGCGGGCGATCAACCGCATCCCCTACGGCCAGACGCGCAGCTACACCGAGGTCGCACGTACCGCCGGCAACGAGCGCGCGGTGCGTGCCGCCGGAACGGCCTGCGGCTCAAACCCGATCCCGATCGTCGTCCCCTGCCACCGCGTCCTGCGCAGCGGCGGCGGCCTTGGCGGCTACGGCGGCGGCCTGCCGATGAAGGAGGCGCTGCTGAAGCTCGAGGGCGTGCTCTAGACCGGGCCGAAGAGCTCTCGCGCGCGCTCGATGACCACCTCTGGCTTCTCCTCGGCGACGAAGTGGCCGCAGCCCTCGAGGATCTCGACGCTCATGTCGTCCGCGTAGGGCTCGAAGCCGGCGAGAATGTCCTCCCTGATCACGGGGTCGGCCTCTCCGGCAAGGACGCGGGTGGGAACCGTTAGCCGCTGGGAGCGGTAGTGGCCCTTTTTGAGGCGAGGCAGCTCGCGCAGGAGGAAGCTCCGGTAGACCTGGGAGGACGCCCGCGCATGATCCGGCGCCCGAAAGCTCTCGGCGAAGCAGTCGAGCTCCTCCCGGCTCCAGCGCATGTCGGGGTGCGAGCCCTTCGTCAATACGAGCCTGACGAAGCCCGGGGCGAAGCGGAGAACCCCGGTACCGAGGCCCGGCGTGGAGAGGATGAACTGGTACGCCGTCCGCCCCAGTGCCTGAGGCGAGGGTTTGGGAGGCTCAAACCAAGGGTGCACGATGCCCAGCCCGAGGTAGTGGCGAACGCGCTCCGGGGCCATCAGGCAAAGTAGGAAGCCCGCGTAGCCACCCCAATCGTGGCCGATTAGCTCAACCTCGTCCAGCTCCATGGCGTCGAGCAGGGCGAGGGCGTCATCGGCGAAACCCTGGACTTCGTAGCGCCCTCTCGGCGCCTCGCTCCAGCCGAAGCCGCGCAGGTCGGGGCAGATCACCCGCCGCTCTTCGGCGAGCGCCGGGATCACCTTGCGCCAGATCCACCAGTGTTGGGGCCAGCCGTGCAGGAGGAGGACGGCGGGCCCCTCTCCCGCTTCGGCGACGTGGAGCCGCGTTCCGGCGACGTCGAGGTAGCGGTGCGTGACTCCGTCCAGCTCCGGGGGGGATCCGTGCATCGCCGGGGAATCTACACGGGCAAAACGCTCAAGTATTCGGCGAACCGGTCGATCAATGGGCGGTATGCCCGGCCGAGACACTGCACCACGGAGCCTGCGCCCCACCTTTGCCGTGCTCGCCGCGCTCGCGCTCGCGTTGGCGGCGGTGGCCATGACCACGCCAGCCCACGGAGCCGCCACCGACGAAGTCACTCTCGACGAACTCGGCTCCGACGCCTCCAGCTTCGTCATCGACGCGGGAGAACCCGGCGAGGGGGCTGAAGTGGAATGCCTCGAAGAGGACGAAGAGATCGAGGAAGTGGGCGCTGGGGACGAAGAGGCGGAGGAAGAAGAGTCGGAGGAGGCCGAGGAAGCGGAAGAATGCGAAGCCGAGATGCAGGACATCGGCTCCCTGCCGCCCGAGGAGTGCCTCCTGCGTACTACGAGCGCCCGTGTCTTTACCGGGCGCGACGGGGTTCGCCTGGTGCTCCGCTACAGCGCGCTTGCCCCGACCGAGGTGACGATCGAGTACCGCCTCAAGGGAGGCAAGGGCGGCCTGCGGCTCGGCACTGCCCACAAGCACTTCGGCCAACGTGGCGTCTTTCGCGCGACCGAGTCGTTGAACGAGTCACAGATGGCTCGCGTCCGCGCTGCTAAGAGCTTCGACGTGCGGCTGCGCGTCGCGGGGGCCCCGGCGTTCTGTGGTCCCTACCTATCGCGGCACTTGACGATCCGGCGCGGTGGCCCGAACCACGCCGTCTGGTCGGAGCCCAGCCGGCCGGCTGCCTGAGCCGCTGCCTAGTTCGCCGACGACGCCGCGGTTTTGTTCAGATAGTCGCGGATGAAGTCGTCGAGGTCCCCGTCGAGCACCCGCTGCGCGTCCCCCGCCTCATGGCCGGTGCGGTGGTCCTTGACCCGCTGGTCGGGGTGCAGGAAGTAGCTGCGGATCTGCGACCCCCATGCGACGTCCTTCACCTCGCCGCGCTCCTTCGCCAGCTCCTCGGCCCGTTTGCGCTCCTCGAGCTCGATCAGCTTCGAGCGCAGGAACTGCATCGCCACCGCCTTGTTCTGCGTCTGCGAGCGCTCGTTCTGACACTGGACGACGACGCCCGTGGGGACGTGGGTGATCCGCACGGCGGAATCGGTCTTGTTGACGTGCTGCCCACCCGCGCCTGAAGCGCGGTAGGTGTCGATGCGCAGGTCGGCGTCGTCGATCTCGACTTCGACCCCCTCGTCGACCAGCGGGCCGACGTCGAGCTGGGCGAAGCTGGTGTGGCGCCGCGCAGAGGAGTCGAAGGGGGAGATTCGCACCAGGCGATGGACGCCGCGCTCGGCGGCGAAGAGGCCGTAGGCGTTCTCGCCGCGGGCGATGAAGGTCGCGGACTTGAGGCCGGCCTCCTCCCCCGGCGAGGCCTCCTTCATCTCCACCTCGAAGCCCCGGCCTTCGGCCCAGCGCAGGTACATGCGCAGCAGCATCTCGGCCCAGTCCTGCGAGTCGGTGCCCCCGGCGCCCGCGTGGACGGTCACCACGGCGTCGCCGGCGTCGTACTCGCCGCTGAACAGGCGCGCCTCTTCGAGCTCGGCTAGATGACGCTCCACGGTAACGAGCTGGGAGGCCAGCTCGGCTGCCATTTCCTCATCTTCGACAGCCATCTCTGCCAGATCGCCGAGATCATCGACTTCGCTCCCCAGCTGGCGAAAGGTCTTTAGCCTGCCCTGGGCGCGAGCGTGGGCCGCAGAGGTGCGAGCCGCGGCCTCCTGCTCGTCCCAAAAGCCCGGCCGCTGCATCTCGGCCTCGAGCCTCTCGACCTCTGCGTCGAGCGAAGCGGGGTCAAAGGTAGTCCGAGAGCAGGGACAGCTGCTCACGGATCTCTGCAAGCCGCGCCGGCACCGATTCGGTTGAGGCGGCCTCGGCCATGACCACAGCCTATCCAGCTGAAACTGCAGTTCGAGTCAGGCGGGGGCGCGGGCGCTGATGATCCAGGTGGAGGCGGGGGCGAAGACGCCGTCCGGGCCCTCGAACTCGGCGAGGGTCTCGCGCAGGTCGGCGGCGATCTTGGGGCGGATCTCGTCGATGCGGTCTTCCCAGAGGCGCAGAACCTCGCCGGCCGGGCCCAGCGCCATGTTGAACTCGACCGCGTGGTCGAGGTCGTTGCCGATCTTGAGCGGCAGGTCGCAGCGCTGCAGGGTGACCTCCTCGAAGCCGGCGATGGTCAGCTGCTCGCTCACCGTGTCGGCGTTGGCCATCGAGAAGGGCCCCGGGCCACAGGTGGGCTGGTCGGTCTCCTCGGGATGATCCAGGTACTCCTCGACGACCAGCTCCGCCCGCCGCACCCAGTCGTTGTCGAGCTTGCGCCGCCAGACGACCGCGCAGAGCCTGCCCCCGGGGGTGAGCGCCGCGCGCACGTTGCGCAGCGCCTGCACCGGGTTGGCGAAGAACATGATCCCCATGCGCGAGAAGGCGTAGTCGAAGGTCTCCTCGAACTCGGTTACCTGCACGTCAGCGACGGCGAAGCGCACGTTCCCGGCGCCCGCCTCCTCCGCCTCGCGGCGCGCCACCTCGATGAACGGCTCGGCGACGTCGACGCCGAGCGCCTCGCCCTCGGCACCGACCAGCTCGGCGAGTCTCTGGGTCGTGTCCCCGAAGCCACAGCCGAGATCGACGACCCTCGCGCCGGGGCGCGGCGGGTGGGCCCGCAGCGCGGTCTCACCGTGGGCGCCGAGCCCTCCGGTGACGAGATCCCGGTAGCGGACGAAGCAATCGAACAGCGGGCCGCTCCAAGCATCGGCGGCCTCACGATTCGACGCGGCTGGTGCTCCCATCCCCGCCATGGTACGCCCGCCAGGCAACCTCGCGGTCCTCGAACGGCCGCCAGCTTCGAATCTTGTGGTGGTGCAACTCGAAGAGCCACGCCATCTCGTCCTCCCCAGCGGCCGAGCCGTCCTCGTCCCAGCGCCAGATTCGCTGGATCAGCGCCAGTGCTCTCCCCCCACCCGACTCCGTCCCGTCCTCGTACAGCTCCTCGATTTCGATCGTCTGCTGCACGCCGCCGGGAGGACGCGTTGCCCAGAGTCGAGCCGCCTCGACGCCCCTACGCAGCCCCTTCATCGAGTGCAGCTCCACCTCCGAATCGAGCACCGCAACGAACCCATCCAAATCGCGCTCATTGAAGGCCCGAATGAACTCACGCACCGGATCATGGATCACCGGAGGCTCACCAGCTCAGGGCATCCCGGTAGGGGGTGGAACGTCTTGCACTTTTTCGCGGGCGCACCCTGCGGCGTCAGCAATTCACGATCCTCGAAAAAGTTAAGTGGAACCCCTGCCGGGACGCCCTGCGTTAAGCGGAACCCCTACCGGGATGCCGCTCACGCACCATGGCACTTCTTGAACTTCTTCCCTGACCCGCACCAGCATGGGTCATTCCTGCCGATGTTCTCCCGCTCGTCCTTGACCACCGTCTCGACGACACCGGCCCCGCCGTTGCCCCCCGCCTCGGCCGCGGCGACGGCGCCCCCAGGCCCCGCCGCGGCAGCCACCTGCTGCAGCGCCGAGGGCTGTGCCTCGCTGGTGCCGCCGGAGTAGTCGAGGGCCGTCGGCTGGGCGGCGCCGTTGGGAGCGAAGGCTTCCCTGGCCTGGGAGGGGTCGATCTCCACCTCGACGTGGAAGATCAGCTTGCTGAACTCCTCCCAGATCGAGTGCATCAGCTCCTCGAACATCGCGAAGCCTTCGTTCTTGTAAGCGACCAGGGGGTCGATCTGGGCGAAGCCCCGCAGGTGGATGCCCTCGCGCAGGTAGTCCATGTCGTAGAGGTGCTCGCGCCAGCGGCTGTCGATCACCTGCAGCAGGATCGAGCGCTCCAGGTAGCGCATCAACTCCTCGCCGAACTGCCCCTCGCGCTCGTCGTATGCCCGCATCGCGTCGTCGTCGAGAGCGTCCTTGAGCCTCTCGCGGTCGACCGTCTCCGGCGACATCGAGGCGACGTCGACGCCGACCGGCCAGATCTGGCGCAACTGCGTCTCCATCTCGGGCATGTCCCAGTCCTCGAGCAGGTCGCCGGGGGTGTACTCGTCGACGAGGCGCTCGATCACCCCCTCCATCTCGTCGCGGGCGACATCCGACATGTCCCGGCCCTCGAGGATCTCGCGGCGGTACTTGTAGACGACGCGGCGCTGCTCGTTCATCACGTCGTCGTACTCGAGCACGCGTTTGCGGATCAGGAAGTTCTGCTCCTCGACCTTCTTCTGCGCGTTCTCGACGGTCTTGGTCAGCATGCTGGCCTCGAGCGGCATCTCCCCGCCCTCCTCGTCCACCGGGCCGAGGCGATCGAGGATTTTGTAGATGCGGTCGCCGGCGAAGAGGCGGATCACGTCGTCTTCGGCTGAGAGGTAGAAGCGGGTCTCGCCGGGATCGCCCTGGCGGCCCGAGCGGCCGCGTAGCTGGTTGTCGATGCGGCGGGACTCGTGGCGCTCGGTGCCGCAGATGAAGAGCCCGCCCAGCTCGCGCACCTCCTCCGCCTCAGCTTCGCACTGGGGCTCCAGCTCGGCCACCTTGGCGGCGAGCTTCTCCTCGTAACCCTCGTCCTCGGGCGTAACGCCCTTCTTCTTCAGCTCGTGGATCGCCAGCTGCTCCGGGTCGCCACCGAGCTTGATGTTGACGCCGCGGCCGGCCATGTTGGTCGCGATCATCACCGCGCCCCTGCGGCCGGCCTGGGCGATCAGTTCGCCCTCTCGCTGCGCGTGCTCCGGCTTCGCGTTGAGCACGGCGTGTTCGATCCCCTGCCGCTTGAGCTCACCCGCGATCATCTCGGAGACCTCGACCGAGACCGTCCCCACCAGGATCGGCTGGCCCCGTTCGTGACGGGAGACGATCTCCCCGAGGACCGCCTTCCACTTGCCGTCCTTGGTCTTGAAGATCTGGTCGTTTTCATCGGCCCGGACCATCTGCCGGTGGGTCGGGATCTCGACCACCGGCACTTTGTAGATTTTCATGAACTCGGTGGCCTCGGTCAGGGCCGTGCCGGTCATGCCGGAGAGCTTGTCGTAGAGGCGGAAGTAGTTCTGCAGGGTGATCGTCGCCAAGGTCTGGTTCTCCTCGCCGATCGCCACGCCCTCCTTCGCCTCGACCGCCTGGTGCAGGCCCTCTGACCAGCGCCGGCCCTCGAGGATGCGGCCGGTGAACTCGTCGATGATCATCACCTGGCCGTCGATCACGGCGTAGTCCTTGTCCACCCTGTAGAGCGCCTCCGCCTTCAGCGCCTGGACCAGGTGGTTGACGAGGCTGCCGTGCTCGCCGAGGTAGAGGTTGTCGACGCCGACGAACTCCTCGGCTTTCTTTACCCCGCGCTCGGTCGGCGAGACGGTCTTGTGCTTCTCGTCGAATTCGTAGTCGTAGTCGGCCTCGGAGGTGTCCTTCGACTCGCCCATGGAGCGCAGCTTGTCCTTCGCCGGGACGCCCACCATCTGCCTGGCGAGGCGGGCGAACGTGTAGTAAGTCTGGGCGGCCTGTTCGGGGGCACCGGAGATGATCAGGGGGGTACGGGCCTCGTCGATCAGGATGTTGTCGACCTCGTCGACGATCGCGAAGTGGTGGCCGCGCTGAACGCAGTGCTCGAGCGCTTCGGCCATGTTGTCGCGCAGGTAATCGAAGCCGAACTCCGAGTTGGTGCCGTAGACGACGCCACAGGCGTACTTCTCCTGCCGCGTCGCGTGGTCGTCGCCCTCCTGGAGCGCGGCAACGCTGACGCCGAGCGCGTCGTAGATCGGTTTCATCCACTCGGCGTCGCGGCGGGCGAGGTAGTCGTTGACGGTGACGAGGTGGACGCTGTCGCCGGCCAGCGTGTTGAGGAAGACCGCCAGCGTCGCGGTCAGGGTCTTGCCCTCGCCTGTCTTCATCTCGGCGATCGCACCCTCGTGCAGCGCCATACCGCCGATCAGCTGAACGTCGTAGTGGCGCTGCCCGATCGAGCGCCGCGCCGCCTCCCGAGTCAGCGCGAAAGCCTCGGGCAAGAGCTCGTCAAGCGACTCCCCGTCCTTGGCCCGCTTGCGCAGCTCATCAGCCTCGGCGCGCAGCTCATCGTCGGCAAGCAGCTCCATCTCAGGCTCGATCCGATTGATCGACTCAGCGCGCTTCTCATACGCCTTGAACTTCCTGCCCTCGCCCACGCGCAGCGCGCGAGTGACCATGTCCCTTGCGTTCGCCATTGCTCAGAGGGTAGCTACCTCAACGCGCGCAGGCCGTGCTCTGACCAGGCGGACTCGAAGCCCGGCGCGGGGGGCCTCCCGAACGGGCGGATACTCAAAGTGCCGGTCTAATTTAGACCGGCACTTGTCCGGGCGGGAGGCCCCCGCGCCGGGCTCAGGCAGTACGCCCGCGCATCCTTGCCACCGCCCGCCGCGTCTGCGTCCGCTTCCGCCTCAGCTCGCGGTGCTTCTTGACCTGGCGGCGGATGTCCTCGGCAAGCTCGTGGATCGTGTGGGCCATCTCGGGCGACGCCTCGCGGGCCCGCAGGGTCACGCCCTTCAGCCGCAGCGTCGCCTCGGCGACCTGGCTGTCCTCGATCGAGGGGTTGCGCTCTTCGTAGACCTCGACGTCGAGCGTCGCCAGCTCCGATACCTGTTTGCCGATGCGCCGAAATCGCTTCAGCACGTGCCCCCGCAGCTCGTCGGTCACCTCGAGATGGTTGCGCCCACGTATCTCGATCCGCATTCTGGCCTCCTTGGTGTCGGTGCTCCGATGCTACGCCTTCACAATCGCCGGGTAAAGGTGACTGCCAGCTACCCGGACCGACCCGGCCCTACGCAGCGCCAGGGCGGAGGCCGAGAGCGTGGCGCCAGTGGTCAGCACGTCGTCGACGAGCAGGGCGCTGCGCGGAACCTCGCCGCGGGTACGGATTCGCGGCGGGTGGCCGATGCGCTCGCGGCGTCGCTTGCCCACCTGGCGCCCGCCGCCGCTGCGGGCAAGGCACGGGCGCAATGACACGCCGGTCAGCTCGGCCAGTGCCGCGGCGATCTCCCCCGCGGGGTCGAAGCCGCGCCGGGCGGCCCGCAGCGGCGCCGGCGGGACCGGCACGATCGCGCCGCTGAGCAGGCTCGCCGGCGCGAGCCAGTGAATGCGATCGGCGATCAGATCGGCAACCGGGAGAAGGCGGCGGAACTTCAGGGCCGCGACCAGGTCACGCGCTGTCCCCTCGTGCGCTGCCGATGACCAGACCTCGTCCAGCCCCGCCGGACCGCGGCCGCGCAGCGGCCCGGCGTCGCCGAGACGCCGCGCGCACCGGGTACAGACCACGGCCCCAGGCCGGCAAGAGCGCCCGCAGGCGGCACAGAGGGATGGGATCAGGCCGGTGGCAACCGCGTGCAGCTGCTTCATGCCCCGATCCTGCGGGGTTCGGGCGCGCCCGTGGCGCGCTGAACGTCATGAGAGCGTCAGGGCTTTGCGACGCGACCTGCGATCGCGCCGATCAGCATCGCCCCTGGTGCCAGCTCGGCCCCAGCGAGGAGGATCGAGTCGCGGACCCAGGCGCCCCTGCCGATCCGGCAGCCGTCGCCGACGATCGCCGGCCCTTCGATTCGCGCGCCCTCACCGAGCTCGACCTCGGCGCCGATCAGCGCCGGCCCCTCGACCTCGATGCCGTCGAGAGGGCTTGCCGAGCGAACCCCCTCGGCAACCTCGGGCGCCCCGGGCTCGACCTCGACCGCGCCGTGCAGCGCGTCCAGGTTGCCCCGGCGCAGCTCACCGATGTTGCCGATGTCGTTCCAGTAGGCATCGACCTCGTGCGAGTAGAAGGGCACGTCGCTCTCCAGCAGCGCCGGGAAGACGTCCATCGCCCAGTCGGCGAACTCGGGGGGGTCGCCCTCGCCCGCGGCCTTGCTCGTGCCCGGAGCTGGGAAGAAGTCGAAGATCTCGGAGCGGAACATGTAGATGCAGGTGTTGGCGAGATCGGAAAGCGCCTCAGCCGGGTCGGGCTTCTCCTGGAAGCCCTGGACACGACCGTCCTCGCCGGCAATCACTACGCCGTACTGATCGGTCTCCGCGACGCGCTTGGTCGCCATCGTTGCGAGGCCGTCGTGGGATTCGTGGAACTCGCGCATCGCGGCGAAGTCGAGATCGGTCAGGGCGTCACCGGCGACGACCAGAAACGAGTCGCCGAGGAAGTCGGCTGCTTTGCGGACCCCGCCTGCGGTGCCGAGCAGCTGCTCCTCGCGGCTGTAGCTGAGCCCGATGCCGAACCCCGAACCGTCGCCGAAGTGCTCCTCGATCGTCTCCGGGAACCAGTGCAGGTTGGCGATTGCCTCGCTGAAGCCGTGGCGAGCGAGCAGGCGCACGCTGTGCTCCATCACCGGCCGGTTCAGCACCGGCACCATCGGCTTCGGCACCGCGTAGGTGACCGGCCGCAGCCGGGTGCCGAGCCCGGCCGCCAGGACCATCGCCTTCATCGACTCAGTAGCGGTAGTGGTCGGGCTTGTAGGGACCCTCGACGGGCACGCCGAGGTAGGCGGCCTGCTCCTCGGACAGCTCGGTCAGGCTGACGCCCAGCGCCGCGAGGTGCAGTCGCGCGACCTTCTCGTCGAGGTGCTTGGGCAACACGGTGACCTCCTTGGCCGCAAACCCGTCGGGCTGGCCATAGAGCTCGATCTGCGCGATCACCTGGTTGGTGAACGAGTTCGACATCACGAAGCTCGGATGTCCGGTCGCGTTGCCGAGGTTCAGCAGGCGGCCTTCGGAGAGGAGGATGATCGAGTGGCCGTCGGGGAAGCGCCACTCGTCGACCTGCGGCTTGATGTTGACCTTCTCGGCCGGCGAGGATTCGAGCCCGGCGACGTCGATCTCGTTGTCGAAGTGACCGATGTTGCCGACGATCGCGTTGTGCTTCATCCGTGCCATGTGGTCAGCGGTGACGATGTCCTTGTTGCCGGTGGCGGTGACGAAGATGTCGGCCGTCTCGACCACTTCGTCGAGCGCGCGCACCTCGTAGCCCTCCATCGCCGCCTGCAGGGCGCAGATCGGGTCGATCTCGGTGACGATCACGCGAGCGCCCTGGCCGCGCAACGACTCCGCGCAGCCCTTGCCGACGTCGCCGTAGCCGCAAATGACCGCGACCTTGCCGCCGATCATCACGTCGGTGGCGCGGTTGATCCCGTCGACCAGCGAGTGACGGCAGCCGTAGAGGTTGTCGAACTTCGACTTGGTGACCGAGTCGTTGACGTTGATCGCCGGGAAGAGCAGGTCGCCGGTCTCGGCCAGCTGGTAGAGCCGGTGCACGCCGGTGGTCGTCTCCTCGGTGACCCCCTTGATCCCCTCGGCAATCTGAGTCCAGCGCTGTGGGTCGGTCTCGAGCGAGCGCTGCAGGGTCTCGAGCACGATGCGGAACTCCTCCGAGTCGGCCGAGGCCGGGTCGGGCACGGCGCCCGCCTTCTCGAACTCGACGCCCTTGTGGACGAGCAGGGTGGCGTCACCGCCGTCGTCGAGGATCATGTTCGGACCCTCGCCGTCGGGCCAGAGCAGGGCCTGCTCGGTGCACCACCAGTACTCCTCCAGGGTCTCGCCTTCCCAGGCGAAGACCGGGATCCCGGCGGCGGCGATCGCGGCGGCGGCGTGGTCCTGCGTGGAGAAGATGTTGCAGCTGGCCCAGCGGACCTCAGCGCCGAGGGCGAGGAGGGTCTCGATCAGCACGGCGGTCTGCACCGTCATGTGGAGCGAGCCGGTGATCCGCGCCCCCTTCAGCGGCTGCTCGGCCGCGAACTCCTCGCGGGTCTGCATCAGGCCCGGCATCTCCACCTCGGCGAGGGCGATCTCCTTGCGCCCGAAGTCGGCGAGGCCAATGTTGGCGACCTTGTAGTTCGTGGTGGCGGTTGCCATCGGTTCCTTTCTCGGTTCCTTCGCGTTGTCGGTAGGCCCGAAGGATACGTAGATGCGGCGGATCGGTCAGGGACGCCCGAGGGCCGCCTTGAAGCCCTCGATCGCCTCGACCGGGAGTGGATCGACGCCGTGGGCGTCGGCGAGCGCAAGCGAGACCAGGTCCCCCAGCATCGTCGCCCAGAGCAGGCGGGCGACGCGAGTCTCGCCCTCGGTCTCGACCCGCACGACCTCGGCGCCAGCCGCAGCGATCGCCTCGGCGGTCAGCTCGAACCGGCGCCGCTCTCGCGGGTGCTGGTCACCGTCCTCGAGCATCACCGCCACGAAGGCGTCGCCTTGCCAGCCGCACAGCTCGTTGTGGTCGGCCTCCGGCAGCTCGGAGAAGAAGGCGGGCAGCTTGGCGTTCTCATTGACCTGCGTCTTCCAGCGGCGAGCGACGGGAACGGTGAGATCGGCGCCGACGATGACCGGGACGGCCCTACCGATGCGCTCGCGGATCTCGGCGGCACGCTCGCTGAGGCCGGCGCGGCCGTCCTCCAGGAAGCCGGCGGCGTCCTCGATCTCGGCATTGACGCGGGGGGCGATCCCGGCAAGAGCCGCGACCTCGGCGGCGATCGCGAACATGTAGGCGACGGCGGCGCGCGGCTGCAGGATCCCCGGCAGCCCGATCACCGGGACGCCCGCCTCGCGGGCGCCCTCCACCAGCGCACCGCCCGTGCTGGCGACGAGCCGGCGGGCGCCGAGCGCCTCGGCAGCGGCGAAGCAGGACAGCGTCTCCTCGGTCTCCCCCGAGTAGCTGGAGCAGAGCACGGTCCACTCGGGCTTCGCCCAGCTCGGCAGCTCGTAGCCACGGACCGTGACCAGGGGACGCGTAAGCCGGTCGCCGAGGGCTGCCGCGGCGAGGTCGCCGCCGATCGCCGAGCCCCCCATCCCGCAGACCATCAGGCCGGCGGCGTCGGCCGCCTCGAGCCGCGCCGACTCGATCCGCCAGAGGGCGTCGCGCATGTGGTCGGGGATGGCGAGGACGTCGTCGAGCATCGGATCTAGGCGGTGACCCTTTCGTCCTGCCCAACCACGGCTCCTTCCAAGCGTGCGCCCGCGGCGACCTCGACGTTGGCCGAGACGATCGAGCCGATCACCTTGGCGCCCCGGCCGATGCTGCAGCCGTCGAGCACGACGGCGTCCCGGACCTCGGCCGCCTCCCCGACGCGACAGTCCGGGCCGAGCACCGCCCGGGGGCCCACGGTCGCGCCCGCCGCGACGTCCGCCCCCGCCGCGACGAGGAGACCCGGCGCGGTCGGCTCGACCCGCGTCTCCACCCTCCGCTCGAGGATGTCCCAGCTCGCCTGCAGGTAACGCTCCGGCGTGCCGATGTCCATCCAGTAGCCGTCGAGGCGGAGGCCGTGCAGTCCCTCGCCGACCAGGCGCGGGAAGACGTCGCGCTCGATCGAGACCTCCTCACCGGGTGGGATCAGGTCGAGCACCGAGCGCTCGAGCACGTACATGCCGGCGTTGACCTCGCCCGGGACCTCTTCGCCCGTCTTCTCGAGGAACTCCGTCACGGCTCCATCTGGACCGCTGCGGACCAGCCCGTACGCGGAGGAGTCCTCGACCGGGCACAGCCCCAGCGTCGCCCGGGCGCCACGCTCGTCGTGAGCGGCGAGCAGCGCGCCGAGGTCGAGGTCGGTGAGCACGTCGCCGTTGAGGGCAAGGAAGCGGTCGTCGAGCCGCTCGCCGAGCTGGTCGGCGGCGTAGCGGATCGCCCCTGCCGTTCCCCGCCTCTCTGGCTCGATCACGTAGCGAATCGCCACCCCCGCGCGCTCCTCCTCACCGGCCAGCGCCTCGCGCAGCACGTCGGGCAAAAAGCCGCAGGCGAGGACAACCTCGGTGACGCCGTGGCCGGCCAGCCACTCGATCATGTAGGCGAGGAAGGGGCGGTCAACCAGGGTCAAAGCCGGCTTGGGCACGGTCTCGGTGAGCGGCCGTAGCCGCGTCCCCTCTCCCCCTACTAGAACAATCGCCTGCACTACTCGGCAGTACCCGCCGGGACCGAGTCTTCGACCGACCTGCCGATCCCCTCGTACTCGAAGCCAGCGCTCCTCAGCAGGTTCGGGTCGAGGAAGTTGCGGCCATCGATCAGGAGCGGCCGCGCCATCCGCTCGGCGGCGGCGGACCAGTCGAGCTCGGCGAACTCGGGCCACTCGGTGACCAGCACCGCCGCGTCGGCCCCGTTGAGCGCCTCCAGCGCCGAAGCGGAGAACTCGACATCCTCGAGCAGCCCCCTGGCCGCGTCGGTGGCCACCGGGTCGTAGGCGGCCACGTCGGCGCCCTCGCCGCGCAGACGCGCGGCGAGCACGAGGCTCGACGCCTCGCGCATGTCGTCGGTGTCCGGCTTGAAGGCGAGGCCGAGCAGCGCCACCCGCCGTCCCGCAAGCGCCCCCAGCCGGCTCTTCAGCTTGTTGACGACGCGCCGCTTCTGCAGCTCGTTCACCTCGATCACCGCGGTAAGCAGCTGGAAGTGGTAGCCGGTGTTGCCGGCAAGCTGCTTGAGCGCCTTGAGGTCCTTCGGGAAGCAACTTCCCCCGTAGCCGATGCCCGCGCGCAGGAAGGACGGGCCGATGCGCTGGTCGAGACCCATGCCGCGGGCGACTTCGGCGACGTCGGCGCCGACCTCCTCGCAGACGTTGGCGATCTCGTTGACGAAGGAGATCTTGGTTGCGAGGAATGCGTTCGATGCGAGCTTGATCATCTCCGCGCTGGCCACATCGGTGCGGACGATCTCCCCGCCGAGCGGCTCGTAGAGGCGAGCGACGGCGTCGCCGGCAGCCTCGTCGCCGGGCTCGGCTCCGACCACGACCCGATCGGGATGCAGGAAGTCCTCGACCGCCGAGCCCTCCTTGAGGAACTCGGGACATGAGACGTAGGGGACGCCGGGCAGGTCGCGGCGGATCGAGTGCCCGGTGCCAGCCGGCACCGTGCTCTTCATCACCAGGGCGTGGTCACCACCGGCACGCAGCTCCTCGACCACCGAGCGAACCCGGGAGAGATCGGCGTCGCCGGAGACCGTGGGCGGCGTGTCGACGCAGACGAAGAGGAGGCGCGCCGCGTCCAGCAGCTCCGGCATCTCCGTCGTGAAGGTGAGTCGCTCGGCGTTGCGCGCCAGAAGCTCGGCGAGCCCGGGCTCGTGGATCGTGATCTCACCGCGCGAGAGCGCCTCGACCTTCTCCGGGACGATGTCGCGAGCGACCACCGAGTGGCCCAGCTCGGCGAAGCAGGCGGCGGTCACCAAGCCCACCCATCCCACTCCGATCACGCCGATCGGCTCTCTGTCCCCTGTCATCGCTGCACCCTCCTCTTTCTAGGCTTCTGGTTCGGGATGACCACCTGCGCCGACCGCGCCATGCCCACCATCTGGTCGTTGGTCAGCACTCGCAACAGGCTGTTCGACACCCAGTAGGTGTTGTCCCCTCGATGCCAGACGATCATCTTGATCCGATCGCCGTCGAGGAAGATCTCATACTCGCGCCCGCGGATCTCCTGCTCGATACTCGGGCCGCTGAGGATCGGCGGGTCGCTCCAGCCCTGGATCCCCTGCACCCCGAAGTAGTGGGTGCCGTCGGGGAGATCAAGCGTGATCACCATCCGGTAGGCGCCGTGGCGGTCGCCGTCGGTGTCCTTGAAGTGGTAGACGCGTGGATCCTGGATGTGCAGGTAGGAGTTGCTTTCCTCGTAAGCGGCGCCCGGGGGCAGCCTGCTCGGGTAGAAGACCGGGAAGCCGTGGTTGACCTTGCGCGTCACGGCCTTCGCCTCCAGCTCGCCGGCTTCGCCGGCCGCCGTCAGGCCGTCGCTGCCCGGCGGCTTCGCCTTCACCTTCGGCTTGGGCTTCGCCCTCTTCCGCTTCCCGCCACCCTTCCGCTTGGCGTTCGAGCGGGATTCGACTTTGTCCAGGGAGCCGCGGGGTCCGCCGCTGGCTTCGATGCCGAGGAACTTGTTGACCGCGCCCGCGATCACTTCCGCCGAGGCGTAGACGTAGCTCGGCCCCAGTTCGGCCGGGAAGTCGACCTCGTGGATCGAGGCGCCGCGCGAGGCGATGAACAGCTCCAGGACTTCGAGCATCGCCTTGGTGTCGCTGATGTCGGAGGTCGTGTACTGGGTGAAGACGTCGATCAGTTCGTTGCTGCCGAGGACGAGGTCCTTGATCGGCACCCGCTGGCGGGCCGCGCTGAGGAAATCCTGCTGGCGGGCCGCGCGGACGAGATCGGTGTCGGTGTGGCGGTAGCGGACGTACTCCAGCGCCCGTTTCCCGCACATCAGCTGGTAGCCGGGCTGCACGTTGATCTCGGCATATTCTTCGGAGGATTCCTCGTTCGAGTGGTAGTAGCGACGATCGATGTCGACGTAGACGCAGCCGATCGCGTAGACGGCGCGGACGAAGCCGAGGTAGTCGACGTTGACGACGTGGTTGATCGGCAGCCCTGTGATTTCCTTGACCACCTGCAGGGTCAGCTTCGGTCCGCCGTAGGCGAAGGCAGCCGAGAACTTGTCGGTGCCCACACCGGGGATTTCGACTTTGAGGTCGCGTGGGATCGACATCAGCGCGATCGCGTCGTTGTCGGGATCGAGGCGGAGCAGGATCGTCGTGTCGGAGCGACCCGGGTCTTCCGGTTCGCTTGCCCGCTTGTCGGAGCCGATGATGAGGATGTTCTGCGGCTCGCCGCCCGTGGTCTGGGCGAGGACGCGCTGGACTTTGTTCCTCAGAACGTCGTTGTGCGAGAGGGCATCGGCGATGCTGCCGATGTAGAGGAGGATGCTGGCGGCGGTCGCCGCGGCGACCGAGGTGACGATCACCAGCGAGCCAGCAGTGAAGCGCCACCAGTAGCGCTTCGGCTTCGGAGGTGGCTCGTGATCGCCGGAGGGCGGCGGCTTGCTGAATACCGGCTCAGCCATGGCGCGTCAGGAGTCGAGGCGGGCCGGAAGCGAGCGCAGGAAGGTGTCGAGCGTCTGCCGGTAGGTGTGCAGCGAGGAGATCGAGACCCACTCCTCGGGGCCGTGATGGCCCTCCCCGACCGGCCCGAACTCGACCGCCGGCACCCCGACCCGCAGGAAGGAGACCGCGTCCGAGGCGCCGTCGCGACCGACGCTCATCGGCTCCCCGGCATGGTGCTCGGTGATCGCCTCGCGCAGCGCCCGCACGTAGGCGAGCTCGCGATCCACCACCGCCGGCGGCCGGGTGAACAGCGGCTCCACATCGGCGCCGGAGATGCCGCGCACCTGCTCGAGCACGGCGGTGGAATCCTGATCGGGCAGATAGCGAATGTCGACGTCGATGGCGCATCGGTCGGGCACCTTGTTGAGCGCGTCGCCGCCCAGGATCCGGCCCAGGTTGATCGAGGGGCGGTCGAACAGCTCGGAGCTGTGTCGGGCGAACGGTAGCGACTCGATGCTGCGGAAAACGTCGATCGCCCGCAGCACGGCGTTGTCGCCGAGCCAGGGCGTCGCCCCGTGCGCCGCTACGCCGCTGACCTCCACCCGCAAAGCCAGGACCCCCTTCGCCTCGACCCCGATGTGGAGGTCGGTCGGCTCGCCCGTGATCGCGAAGTCGCCGGTGAAGCCGGTGTCGACGAGGTGGTCGCTGCCGCGCTCGACCTCCTCCTCGGACTCCTCGTCACCGACAATCCCCAGCCGCACCCGCACCCGATCCTGGTCCCGCATCGCCGCCAGCGTCACCAACATCGCCGCCAGCGCCCCCTTCATGTCATAGGCCCCCCGCCCGTAGAGCCGGTCCCCCTCGACCCGCGGGTCGAACTGCCCTGGCCGTCCCGGCACAACGTCGATATGCCCGTGCAGCACAACCGTCGGCGCATCCTCGGGCCCCACCTCGGCCCGCAGCACCGGCAGCCCCCGAATCTCGTCCGCGGCGACCTCGATCCCACGGGCTTCCAGCCAGCCTTCGATGAAGCCCGCGGCTTCCAGCACCGCCTCCGGGCTCGAAGTCTCGTACCCGATCAAGCGCGAGGCAAGCGCCACCAGCTCATCGCTCATACCGAACCCGCGGACGCTTTCACCCCTCGGCGATCGCGAGAAATGCCTCCGCCCGGTCGCGATCCTTCTCAGCCCGCGCCCGAGCACCGCTGCCCTCCTCGGACTCAGCAAGACGCTGCTCTGCGTCGGCAAGCTGCTCTTTCAGCGCGCCCACGTCGAGCTCAGCCGGGTCGAGCACCTCCTCCACCAGCAGCTTGGCGTGGTTGCCGAAGACCTGCAGCCAGCCGTGGGCTTGGGCGTAGCGCTTGGTCTCGGAGTCGCTGACGTGCAGGCGCAGTTCAGCGGGGTGCAGCGCCGCCAGCAGCGGGGCGTGGTTGGCGAGGATGCCCAGCTCGCCGACCGCGGTGCGGGTCGAGACCTGGCGCACTTCACCGCTGAAGACCTCCCCCTCCGGGGTGAGGACTTCGACGTCGACCATGTGCTCGGCGGCCACGCGTCTCCCCCTAGGCGGCCGCGGCCGCCCCAGCATCGGACGTCACCTGGTCGATGCCGCCCTTCATGTAGAAGGCGCCCTCGGGCAGCTCGTCGTGCTCGCCGTCGAGGATCTCGCGGAAGCCGCGGACGGTATCGGCGACCGGCACGTACTCGCCGCTGCGGCCGGTGAACTGCTCGGCGACGAAGAACGGCTGCGAGAGGAACCGCTCGATCTTGCGCGCGCGGGAGACCGTCTGCTTGTCCTCGTCGGAGAGCTCGTCGATGCCGAGGATGGCGATGATGTCCTGCAGCTCCTTGTAGCGCTGCAGCACCTCCTGCACCTCGGTCGCCGTGCGGTAGTGCTCTTCGCCGACGACGTCGGGCTTGAGGATGGTCGAAGTCGAGTCGAGCGGGTCGACGGCCGGGTAGATCCCCTTCTCGGAGATCGCCCGCGAGAGCGTCGTCGTCGCGTTGAGGTGGGCGAACACCGATGCCGGCGCCGGATCGGTGAGGTCGTCGGCGGGCACGTAGATCGCCTGCACCGAGGTGACCGAGCCGCGCTCGGTCGAGGTGATCCGCTCCTGCAGTTCGCCCATCTCGGTCTCCAGCGTCGGCTGGTAGCCGACCGCTGAGGGCATGCGCCCGAGCAGCGCCGAGACCTCGGAGCCCGCCTGGACGAAGCGGAAGATGTTGTCGATGAAGAGCAGCACGTCCTGGCCGCCCTGCTCGCGGAAGTATTCGGCCATCGTCAGGCCGGAGAGAGCGACGCGCAGGCGCGCCCCGGGCGGCTCGTTCATCTGGCCGAAGACGAGCATCGTCTTGTCGATAACGCCCGACTCCTTCATCTCGAGCCAGAGGTCGTTGCCCTCGCGGGAGCGCTCGCCGACGCCGCAGAAGGCGGAGAGGCCCTCGTGCTCTTCGCCGATCGAGCGGATCAGCTCCTGGATCAGCACGGTCTTGCCGACCCCAGCGCCGCCGAACAGCCCGACCTTGCCGCCCTTGGCGTAGGGGGCGAGCAGGTCGATCACCTTGATGCCGGTCTCGAGGATCTCCTGAGTGGGAGCGAGCTCGGAGGCTTCCGGAGCGGGACGGTGGATCGGCCAGCGCTCCTCGGTCTGCACCGGCTCGCCGAGGTCGATCGGCTCGCCGAGCAGGTTGAAGATGCGGCCCAGGGTGGCGTCGCCGACCGGAACCGAGATCGGGCCGCCGGTGTCGACCACCTTGTCGCCGCGCTGCAGGCCGTCGGTTGCGTCCATCGCCACCGTGCGCACGCGGTCGTCGCCGAGGTGCTGCTGCACCTCGCAGACCAGGTCCGTGGCTTCGCTGTCGCCGTCGCCCGCCATCTCGATCTTCACCGCCGAGTAGATCTCCGGCAGCTTGTCCGGAAAGACCGCATCGACGACGACGCCGGTCACCTGCTCGACTCGCCCTACGTTTGCTCCGTTGCTCTCAGACATTGGTTCCTTTTCTCGATTCTCAGCTTTATCCAAGCGCCTCGGCGCCGGCGACGACCTCGAGGATCTCCTGGGTGATCTCGGCCTGCCTGACCCGGTTCATCTCCAGGGTCAGGTCGCCCATCATTTCCTCCGCGTTCTCGGCGGCACTGCGCATCGCGGTCATCCGTGCCCCCAGCTCCGAGGCCGCCGACTCGAGCAGCGCCCGGTACACGGAGATGTTCACGTACTCGGGAATCAGCTGGCCAAGCAGCTCTTCGGCTTCGGGCTCGTACTCCCAAGAGGAGTGGCTGTGCGCCTTCTCGATCTCGGTTTCCTCACTCGCCTCTTCCTCGTCGGAGACGCCCTCGCCGATCACGTCAGCCTGCTGCAGCGGAAGCAGCGTCTGCCGCCAGACGTGCTGGGTGAGCGGCGAGACGTAGCGGTTGTAGACCAGCTCGACGCGGTCGAGCTCCTCGTCGACGTAGCGGGCGGTCAGCTCCTCGCCGATCTCACGTGCGTTGGCGAAGCCGGGCCGGTCGGTGAAGCCAACGTAGGAGGTGCGCGGGTCCTCTTTGCGGAAGGTCAACGCCGAGACGCCCTTGCGCCCGACCGCGGAGAAGACCGCCTCCTTGCCCTGCTCGCGCAGCTCGCCCCTGAGGCGCAGCCCGTCGCGGATGATGTTGGTGTTGAAGGCACCGGCGAGGCCGCGGTCGCCGGTGATCAGGACGACACCGACGCGCTTCTCGTTCTCGCGCTCGATCATGACCGGCACGCGCGGCATGCCGCCCGCCTGCTCCGCGGCGCGGCGGGTGAGCTTGCGCATCCCCTGCGCGTAGGGGCGCAGGTGTTCGATGCGCTGCTCGGCCCGGCGCAGGCGCGCCGCGGCGACCATCTCCATCGCGCGCGTGATCTTGTTGATGTTCTTGATCGACGCGATGCGATTCTTGACGTCCTTCTGGGTGGCCATGAGCGGAGTCCGGCGCTAGCTAGGCCGGGGTCGCCTCCTTCTCGGACTCCTCGGCCTCGGCGGTACGGCCCGGCTTGGCCCGCTCCTCCTCGGAGTGGATGCGATCTGACTCGCCGGCCTCGAGCGGGTTGCCGTGCTCGTCGAAATCAGGGCCGAAGTCGTCGACGAACTCGGCGATCGCCTTGCCGAGCTCCTCCTCGTCGGCCTCCTCGAGCTTGCCGGTCTCGCCGATCCGCCCGAGCAGCTCGGCCTTCTCGGCGTGCAGGCGGATCCTCAGGTCGCGCAGGAACTCGCCGACGCGCTCGGTGGCGATCCGGTCCAGGTAGCCGCCGGTGCCCGAGTAGATCGCGGCGACCTGGTCGGCCACCCCGAGCGGCTCGCGCTCTTTCTGCTTGAGCAGCTCGACCAGCCTTTCGCCGCGGTTGAGCGTCTTCTGCGTCTCGGGATCGAGCTCGGAGCCGAACTGGGCAAAGGCCTCGAGGTCGCGGTACTGGGAGAGGTCGAGGCGGAGCTTGCCGGCGACCTTCTTCATCGCCTTGGTCTGGGCGTTGCCGCCCACCCGCGAGACCGAGATGCCGACGTTGATCGCCGGTCGCACACCCGAGTAGAAGAGGTCGGACTCGAGGAAGATCTGGCCGTCGGTGATCGAGATCACGTTGGTCGGGATGTAGGCGGAGACGTCGGAGGCCTGGGTCTCGATGATCGGCAGCGCCGTCAGCGAGCCGCCACCGAGGTCGTCGTTCAGCTTCACCGCCCGCTCCAGCAGGCGCGAGTGCAGGTAGAAGACGTCACCGGGGTAGGCCTCGCGACCCGGCGGACGCCGCAGCAGCAGTGACATCTGACGGTAGGCGTAGGCGTGCTTGGTGAGGTCGTCGTAGACGCAGAGGGCGGCCTTGCCGTTGTAGAGGAAGTGCTCGCCCATCGCGCAGCCGGCGTAGGGGGCGATGAACTTGATCGGTGCCGCCTCGTCGGCGGGGGCCGCGACGATGATCGTGTTCTCCATCGCGCCGTTCTCCTCCAGCACCTGCTTCAGCTGGACGACGGTCGACATCTTCTGCCCGATCGCGACGTAGATGCAGATCATGTCCTTATCGCGGTTGTTGATGATCGTGTCGATCGCGATCGCGGTCTTGCCGGTCTGGCGGTCGCCGATGATCAGCTCTCGCTGGCCGCGGCCGATCGGGATCATCCCGTCGATCGACATCAGGCCCGTCTGCACCGGTTCGGTGACCGGCTGGCGCTGGACCACGCCGGGGGCCTTGAACTCAGCCGGGCGGGTCTGCGTCGTCGCCACCTCGCCCTTGTCGTCGAGCGGCCGGCCGAGCGGGTCGACCATGCGGCCGAGCAGCTCATCGCCGACCGGGATCCGCAGCAGGTGGCCGGTGCGCTTGACCGTGTCGCCCTCGACGATCTTGTCCCACTCGCCGAAGAGGACGGCGCCGACGTTGTCGGACTCGAGGTTGAGGGCGAGGCCGGTGACGCCGTGCGGCAACTCCAGCATCTCCAGCGCCA
This sequence comes from uncultured Solirubrobacterales bacterium, assembly GCA_963843495.1. Lineage (GTDB taxonomy): Bacteria > Actinomycetota > Thermoleophilia > Solirubrobacterales > 70-9 > VRUE01. The sequence goes on from CAWJJX010000003.1 coordinate 272,622, forward strand.
TGCAGTTGTCGAGGCCGTGGATGCGCGCGATCCCGTCGGCGACGGAGAGCACGGTGCCCACCTCAGCCAAGTCGGCGGATTCCGTGTCCAGTCCCTCGATCCTCTCGCGAAGGATTGATGCAATCTCGTCTGGCTTGATCTCCACTGCGGTTCTGCCTCCTTACGCCGGCTGGCCGACGCTCTTTCGAAGTTTCTCCAGGCGACTGCGGATGCTCGCGTCGAGGACCTTGTTGCCGACCTGCAAGACGATGCCACCGAGGATCTCGGCATCCACGCGGCTGGCCAGCTCAACCTTCTGGCCGGTCTGGCGCTCGATCTCCTCGCCGACCTTCTCCACCACCGCCGGCTCCAGCGCGACCGCGCTGGTCACGGTCACGTCAATGCGGTTGTTCTCGTGCTTCCAGAGCTCGTCGAAGTGGCGGCGGATGCGGAAGATCTCCGGCATCCGCTGCTTCTCGATCAGCAGCTCGAGGAAGTTGACCAGCTCCGGGTCGGCACCGGAGACCGCGCGCTTCAGCCCAGCCACCTTCTCCGCCGAGGAGAAGTAGGGGCTAAAGAGGAAGACCTGTAGCTCGCGGTTGCCGTCGACCGCGTCGACGAACTGGCCCAGCTCGTCACGCACAGCGTCGAGCTTGCCCTTGTCCTTGGCGACGTCGAACAGCGCCTCCGCGTATACGCGAGCTGCATCGGACATCAGTTCTTGGACCCCTCCGCTCCGGAGAGCGCTGAGAAGTCGACCTCGCTGAGCGCCTCCTCGACGAGGCGGCGCTGGTCGTCCTCGCTGAGCGACTTGCGGGTGACCTTCTCGGTAGCCAGCACGGTCAGATCGGCGACCTCCTTGCGGATCTGGTCCAGCGAGCGCCTCGTCTCGGCTTCGATGTCCCGCTTCGCCGTCGCGACCAGCTCCTCGCGTTTCTCCTTGCCGGCCGCGGTCGCCTCCGCTTCCGCGGCGGCGGCGGCTTTGCGCGCACGGGCCATGATGTCGTCGGCCTGCTCGCGTGCCTCGGTGAGGCGCTGGCGGTACTCCTCGAGCAGCTCGTCGGACTCCTTGCGCTGCCTTTCGGCCGCCTCGATCGACTCGCTGATCACCTTCGCCCGTTTGTCGAGCGCCTCCTGGATGCGCGGGAAGGCGACCTTGCTCAACACCCACATCGTGAAGAGGAAGAGCACCAGCGTCCAGATCATCAGGCCGAGGCCCGGCGTGACCAGGAAGCTGCCGCCTTCGTCGGACCCATGCGCCTCCTGGGCGAAGACGAGGAGGTCGGTTATTTGACCGATGAGCTCCACGCGCTCGTCCTAGAGGAAGAAGGCGATCAGGCCGAAGATGAAGGTGTAGAAGGCCACGGCCTCGGTCAGCGCGAAGCCGAGCCAGCGGATGCTCTGCAGCTCGTCTTTCATCTCGGGCTGGCGGGCGACGGACTCGATCTCCTTGCCGAAGATGATGCCGATGCCGATGCCGGCTCCGATCGAGCCGAGGCCAGCCCCGACGCCGAGGGCGATCGCCTTGCCGGCGGATTCGATCCCTTCGTCGGAGATCGCGGCGACAACTGGGGACAGGTCCATTTGAACAGCGCTCCTTTTCTAGTGACTTGCGGAGGTCGCTCCGCCGATGTAGATCGCGGTGAGGGTCGAGAAGATAAACGCCTGCAGCGTCGCGACCAGGCCCACCTCGAAGACGAAAAACGCGAAAGCCATCGGGAACGTCAGCGCCCCGAGGGCGGCAATGCCGAGCAGCACGGCCAGCCCGCCGCCCATGAAGAGCAGCAGCAGGTGACCGGCGAGGATGTTGGCGAAGAGACGCACTGAGAGCGAGATCAGCCGCACGAAGTGCGAGATCACCTCGATCAGGAAGATCGCCGCCTTGCCGACCGGGTTCATCTCCTCGAGGCCAGGCGGCAGCCAGCTGGCCAGGTAGGGGACGAAGCCCTTGGCCCGCACGCCCTCGACGTGGTAGGAGACCCAGACGACGAGGGTCAGCACCAGCGGGATCGAGATGTTGGCGGTGGCCGCGTAGATCGCGAAGGCGGGGACTTCGAGGCCGAAGATGTTGACCGCGTGCTCGGTGTTGGTCGGCAGCGGCAGGAAGCCGATGATGTTGGAGAACCAGATCCAGAAGAAGAGGGCGGCGAGGAAGGGGAACCAGCGGGCGGCGGTTTTCGGGTCGAGGTTGCCGCCGGTGATGTTGTTCTTGGTCATGTCATAGGCGACCTCGATCGCGGTCTGCACCCGGTTCGGCTTCTGCCGCCATGCGGCGGCTGATCCAGACCATCGTGAAGATCGTCAGGGCGCTGGCCAGGATCAGGTAGAGGACCGCCTTGTTGATGCTGAGGTCGATCCCGCCGAGGTGGATGCGAGATCCAGGCGTCGAGCTTGAACTCGTTCTGCGGTTCGAAGCTTTCGTTTTTGCCGTCGCTGCCGAAGATCAGCAGCATCAGGATCGCGATCGCGAAGTAGACGCCGAAGCCCGATCAGCACCTTGGCGCGGGTAGTCATGCCTTGCCCGCCTCCGGTTCGTCGAAGAGGTGGGCGATGCCCTGAGCGGCGATGGAGACCGTGAAGAGGACGGCGACCAGGACCCCGGAGGCGAGACCGGCCTCCGTCTCGGCCAGGCCGACGAGCAAGCACGACGGTGGCCATTAGCCAGACGCGGCCGAGCGTGGTCGTCGCGACCGTCGCCATCGCCCGCTGGCGGTTGCCGGCGGCGAGCTCGGCGTTGGCGCGCGCGGCCGGCGAGCACCTGGATGCCGCGCTGGACGAGCCAGGCCACGGCGCCGGCGGCGAAGCCGAGCATGGGCAATCCGCCGAGCAGGAAAACCGGGAGCGCGGCGGCGAGGACCACGAGGTCGACGTACTTGGGAGGGGACATAAAATGCGCCCGTCACTGCTGGGCGGGCGGACTCGCGACTATATCCGAAAGGGCCGACGAACCGCTTTCTAGAGCCAGTTCGTGAGGCTTGTTACAACCTGTTACTAAGTCCCCTCGCCGCCTGGGCGAGCCGCCTCGAACTCCCCCGTCTCCGGGTCGATCGCCGGGAACGTCCCGGTCTCCAGCTCCTGCTCGACCGCACGGTCCACAGCCTGCTCGGCGGGCCCCGGCACGCCGGCGCTGGCGACCTGGCGCTGCCGCAGCCGGCGGAGCTTGAGGATCTCCAGCACCTCGACCAGGTAGATGCTGGCCGCGAGGGCGAGCAGCCCGAGCGCCCCCATCACGGCCGACCAGAAGACGTCGAAGTTGCCATGGTCGTCGCTGTAGGGGACGAAGCGAAGGGCGAGCGCCAGCATCGCCATCACCAGGGTCCAGCCATAGAGGTAGGCGAGGGTGCGGCGCTGCGAGAAGCCGATGTTGGCCATGCGATGGTGGAAGTGCCAGGTGTCGGCGCGGTAGATCGGCCGCCGGTACTTGAGCCGCTTGGCGACGACGAAGCCCGTGTCGAGGATCGGCACGGTGAGGATGATCAGCGGCAGGAAGAGGGCGATCACGGCGTTCGTCTTCAGCGCCCCCTGGACCGCGATCACGCCGAGCAGGTAGCCGAGCAGGTTGGACCCGGTATCCCCCATGAAGGTCCGCGCGGGCGGGAAGCCGTGGCGCAGGAAGCCGAGCGAGGCGCCCGCCGTCAGCGCGGCGAGGACGCCGGCCGCATTGCGGTCGAGGGAGAGCGCCACCGCGGCGAGGGCAAGGGCCGAGATGGTGCAGACGCCCGCCGCCAACCCGTCGACCCCGTCGATCAGGTTGATCACGTTGATCACGGCGACGACGCCGACCACGGTGCCGACGTCGCCGAGGTCGACCGCACCTCCCCCGGGCAGGCCGAAGAGCTCGACCGAGCCCGGCTGCAGGGCGCCAAGGAAGGGAACGGTGAAGCTGGTCACCTCGACACCTGCGGCGACCGGCACGATCACCGCCGCGGTCTGGCCGAGCAGCTTGGCGGCGGCGCCGAGCTCGATCGTGTCGTCGAGGAAGCCGACCGCGGCTATCAGCAAGGCGCCACAAAGGATCGCGCGTGTTTCCCCGTCCCAAGGCAGGAAGACCAAGCCCGCAGCGACGACGCCGGCGAGGATGGCCAGGCCGCCCAGGCTCGGCGTCGGCGCTTCGTGCATCGAGCGCTGGTTGGGCCGGTCTATCGCACCGACCCGCCGCGCCAGCCGATCGGTGAGCGGAACGAGCAGCAGCGCCACGATCCCGGCGAGCAGGAAGGCGAGGAGAGCGTCGAGGCTAGACGGCATAGCGATCGAACCAGAGTGTGAAGGCCATCAGGCCCCAGAGCTGGCGGCTGAGATCCTCGCGGCCGGCGCAGTGCGCGTCGATCAGCGGCGTCACCGCTGCCGGGTCGATGCAGCCCTGCCGATCGAGCGTCGCCGGCGAGAGGACCTCCCGGGCGAAGGGCTCCAGCGGGCCGCGCAGCCAGCCGGCGAGCGGGATCGAGAAGCCCTGCTTGGGGCCGCGAAGGATCTCGTCGGGAAGAAGCGGCGCGAGGGCACGGCGAAGTAGCCGCTTCTTCGCCGTGCCGCGCACCTTGAGCGGCGTTGAGAGGCCGAGCGCGAAGTCAGCGACCCGCTGGTCGAGAAAAGGCACGCGCAGCTCCAGCGAGTGCGCCATGCTGGAGCGGTCGGTCTTGACCAGCAGGTCGTCGACGAGGTAGATGCCCAAGTCGACGTCCTGCAGGCGAGCGAGCGGCTCGGCTCCCGCCGTTTCCGCGTAGCGATCGCGGTAGAGGTCGATCGGGTCCCAGCCGGGATCGGCACCGCGCAGCAGAGAGGCCCGCCGGTCGAGCGAGAAGATCTCCTTCCAGGCGTGGTGGCGCTCCAGCGGCGGCAGGTGAGCGGCGCGGGCGAAGCGCTTGGCTTTGTAATCGAAGCTGGCCTTGGCGTCGGAGCTGGGCAGGGCCTCGATCAAGGGCGACGCGACCCTTGCCAGCCACCCGAGGCGCGGTGCCAGCAGGTCGGCGACATAGGTGTAGTAGCCGCCGAACAGCTCATCTCCCCCCTCCCCAGAGAGCGCCACCTTCACCTCGCCGGCGGCGAGCTCTGAGACGAGGTAGGTGGGCACCGCCGAGGAGTCGCCGAATGGCTCGTCGAAGGCCTCGATGAGCTTGGGCAGCAGCTCTGCCGCATCGGGGCGCAGGACCAGCTCGTGATGGTCGGTCCCGTAGCGCGCGGCGACCAGGCGCGCCCGCGAGAGCTCGTCGAAGCTCGCCTCCTCGAAGCCGATCGAGAAGGTCTTCACCCCCTCCCCCGCCTCGCCGGCGGCGAGCGCGGCCAGGCCGGCCGAGTCGACGCCGCCGGACAGCAGCACGCCGACGGGGACGTCGGCGACGAGGTGAGCGCGGACCGAGTCGCGCAGGGTCTCGCGCAGCTCGGCGGCAAGGGCGTCAGGGGGGCCGGACCTCGCCTCGCTGGCCGGGACCGGGGTGGGCCTCGCGTAGCGCTCCTCCCTCACCTCGCCTTCACGCCACACGAGCGAGCATCCCGGCGGCAGCTTGCGCGCGGAAGCAAAGATCGTCAGCGGCGCCGGGATCGAGTTGAAGGCGAGGAAGGCCGAGACGGCACGGGGATCGATAGCGCGCGAGAAGCCCGGCACCTCGAGCATCGCCTTCAGCTCCGAGGCAAAGGAGATCGCGCCGTCGGCGATCCCGTAGTAGAGGGGCTTGATCCCGAAGCGATCGCGGGCGAGCAGCAGCCGCCGCTGGCGCGAGTCCCAGATCGCCAGGGCGAACATCCCCCGCAGGCGCTCGAGGAAGGCATCGCCGTGCTGCTCGTAGAGGTGGACCAGGACCTCGGTGTCGGAGGCGGTGGCGAAGCGGTGGCCGCTGCGCTCCAGCTCGGCGCGCAGCTCGCGGTAGTTGTAGATCTCGCCGTTCTGGACCACGACCACGCTGCCGTCCTCGTTGGTGATCGGCTGCCTGCCGCCGTCGAGGTCGATGATCGAGAGGCGGCGAGCGGCCAGGACCGCCTGCCCGCCTTCGAAGATGCCGTCGCTGTCCGGCCCGCGATGGACGAGCCGCCGGTTCATCCTTGCCACCACCTCAGCCGCGGGAGGCGGAGCGGGCTCCGAAGCGGCCATGCCGCAGATGCCACACACGGGCGGCAGTCTCGCAGCCGGATCGGGTACTCAGCCGGCGGGGAGGTTCGAGACAGCCGGCCCGCGACCGACGACCTTGGCGGCGGTGGCGAAGAGCACCCTGAAGTAGAGGCCGACCGAGCGGTCGGCGATGTACTCCATGTCGTGGGCGAGCTTGTTGGCCCACGTCTCCTCGCGGGTGACGCGGGTCTGGGCGAAGCCGGTGACACCTGGCCGGACGACGAGCCGCTGCCAGTACTGCGGGATCTCCTGGCAGAGCTCGGTGAAGAAGGCGGGGCGAATCGGGCGGGGACCGACGATCGCCATGTCGCCACGCAGCACGTTCCAGAGCTGGGGCACCTCGTCGAGGTGGACCTTGCGCAGGACGCGGCCGATGCGGGTCACCTCGTCCTCGGTGCGGCGAGAGAGCTCCTCGCCCAGGTAAGGGCCGAGCCGGGTCTCGGCATCCGGCGCCAGGGTGCGCAGCTTGTACATCAGGAAGATCTGGCCGGCGCGGCCGACGCGGGCGCCGTGGTAGAGGATCGGCCTGCCCGAGGTGAGCGCGATCGCCAGCACGGTCAGGACCAGAATCGGCGCCAGCACTGCGAGGATGAGACCAGCGATGAGGACGTCGAGCAGTCGCAAGACGAGGTCGACCGGGCGCGGCTCCCCGTCGCCGGCGAGCGCGATGTAGCGGTCGAGCTCGGCCCGAACCTCGTCCACCTCGGCGAGGGGATCAGCTGGCGATGTAGGTCTCCGCTGGATGAGCGTCTCCGACGGTACCGAGGATCGTCTCGACCAGGGTGGCGGGATCGCGCTTGGTCGGGCTGGCGCCCCCGCCGCGCTTGCGCAGCTCGATCGCGCGCGGATCGGTCAGCGGGCGCATGCGCCCGTCGCGGATCAGCGCTTCGTCGACGCCACCTAGCCGGCCGCCGTAAGTCGTGTAGACGGGCGTGCCGAGCGCCGCCGCCTCGCGGTTCATCGTCCCTCCCGCCGAGACGACAAGGTCGGCGAGAGCCACCAGGCTCTGCGCCTCGACCGCGCCGGGCGGGACGATCAGCGAGGGAAGCGCGAGGCTCTCGACCAGCTCCCGCTGCGCCACCGTGCGGGGCAGGACGACCGCGTGCACCTCCTCGTCGCTGCCGAGGCGGGCAAGGACCTTGGGAAAGAGCGGGTTGGACTTGCGGTGGTAGAGCGAGACGTCGGGCGGCGGGCGGACGATCACGACCACCCGCCCGGTGTCGGCGCCGAGGCGCTCCAAGGCGGCGGGGTCCGGCTCGAAGTCGTAGAGGTAGTACTCCTCCTTCAGGCCCGGATAGGGGAAATACTTGCCCTCGCGGACGCCGAAGCGGCGCAGCCGCTCGAGCGGCACCGCGTCAGGGAACATCACCCGCTTGGCGAGGCGGCAGCCGATGCGGTGCTGGGTGACCGCGAACTCGTAGTCGTGCATGTTCGCCTCGGGCACGCTGAGCACACGAGCGGCGATCGCCAGGTCGTTGGAGCCGTGAGCGAGGGCGAGGTCGAAGGAGCGCTCGCGGCCGAAGCGGACCATCGCCGCCGTCCGCGCCCCCAGCCGGTAGCCCTTGCGCAGTCGCGAGGCGCCACCATGGCGGCCGATCGGCGTGTGCTCCATGCCGTGCAGGTCGAGCAGCGCCTGCGTCTGCGCGTAGTCGCGCGAGGTGATCTCGACCGCGTGGCCCTGCGCTCGCAGCCGCTCGATGATCGGTCGCAGCACCAGCACGTGCGCCGGTGCGCTCATGTCCACCCAGATGTTCAAGCGTCAGACCGCCGCGGCCGAGAGCTGCGGATACAGGGGGTACCGCTCCATCAGGGCCCTCGTGCGCTCGTTGAGCGCGTCCTTCTCGGCCTCGAACTCCTCGGAGAGGGCGGTGGCGATCACCGAGGCCACCTCGGTCAAGTCCTCCTCGCCGAGCCCGCGGGTGGTCAGTGCCGGGGTGCCGATGCGCAGGCCGGAGGGGTTCATCGGCGGGCGCGGGTCGAAGGGGATGGCGTTGCGGTTGACCGTGATTCCAACCGCCTCCAGCCGGTCCTCGGCGGTCTGACCGTCGAGGCCCGTCGGCGTCAGGTCGACGAGGACGAGGTGGACGTCGGTGCCGCCGGTCAGAACCGGTACGCCGTTGGCTTCGAGGCCGGCGGCGAACGCCTGCGCGTTGGCGATCGTCTGCCGCTGACGGGCGCGGAACTGCTCGCTGGCGGCGATCCGCAGGGCGACCGCCTTGGCGGCGATCGTGTGCATCAGCGGCCCGCCCTGCTGGCCGGGGAAGACCGCTTTGTCGATCGCCTGCGCCTGCTCCTCCGAGCAGAGGATCATGCCGCTGCGCGGGCCGCAGAGCGTCTTGTGGATCGTCGTCGTCACCACGTCGGCGTGCGGCACCGGGTTGGGGTGCTCGTCGGCGGCGACGAGGCCGGCGAAGTGGGCCATGTCGACCATCAGCTTCGCCCCGACGGAATCGGCGATGGCGCGGAAGGCGGCAAAATCGAGCTGGCGCGGATAGGCGGACCAGCCGGCGACGATCAGCTTCGGCCTGTGCTCGTGGGCGAGCCGCTCGACCTCCTCCATGTCCATGCGCATGTCCTCGCGGCGGACGTGGTAGGCGACGACGTTGTAGAGCTTCCCCGAGACGTTGATCTTCATCCCGTGGCTGAGATGTCCGCCGTGGTCGAGCGCCAGCCCCAAGATCGTGTCTCCCGGCTCGATCAGCGCCATGTAGGCAGCGTTGTTGGCCTGGGCGCCGGCGTGCGCCTGGACGTTGGCGTGCTCGGCGCCGAAAATCTCCTTCGCCCGGTCGATCGCCAGCTGCTCGGCGACGTCGACCTCCTCGCAGCCGCCGTAGTAGCGACGGCCGGGGTAGCCCTCGGCGTACTTGTTGGTCAGCACCGAGCCGACCGCGTCGAGCACCGCCTGCGGCACGAAGTTCTCCGAGGCGATCATCTCCAGCGTCCCCTGCTGGCGCCGCAGCTCGCCCTCCAACACCGCGGCGATCGCCGGGTCGACCTCGGCCAGAGGGGCGGTTTGGAAGTTCTCGGGCAGCTCGCTCATCGGTCGAGCGACCATACCAACGGACCGGGATAGCCCCCTACCGCGAAAGGTCCGCCCCGGCTCCATCGGGCGGGTCGGCCATCGCGTAGAGCGCGATGGCCGGCGTGACGACCGCGCCGAGGGCAACGGCGAAGGCGGTCTGCCAGGCGACGAACTCTCCCCTGGTGAGCTCCGAAAAGCTCGAGGCGGCGAGCGCCAGCGTCAAGGGCGGGGCCAGGGCGACCACGGCAACGGCGCCGAAGACGACCCCGCGTGACAGGCGAGCCGACGGCAGGGCCGCCAGCCAGCGGTGTGCGGAGCGAAGCTGATCGAGCGAAGCCAGCGACCCCAGCCTCACATCTCGTCGCACCGCCGTCGTGGTCAGCACGCAGGTGATCGAGGGCAGCAGGAAAAGAGTGCCGACCACGTTCCAGAAGACGCTGGTCTCCACCAGCGGCACGCCCCACAGCGGCACCGTCTCCTGGCCCCTGACGCTGAGCCAGGCGATCGTTGCGTTGACGCCTGTATTGATCGCCGCTGTGGCGAGAAGGGCCTTGCCGACGACCCAGCGCCGGTGCGGCGCTGGCAGCTGCCCCCACACGGGGGCGAACATAGCAACGGCCTGGATAGCCTGGGGCGCGTGACGAGCCGCATCCGCCTCACCGTCGCGACTCTCTGCCTCGCCATCGCCGCCTGCACCGCGAGTGCGCAGGGCGCCGAGAATCCCTGCGCCGGTCCGGAATCGGCGTCCCTGCTCTGCCCCGACCTGCGAGTCGGCCCGGCCGCCGACCTCTTCGTCGAGCACCGAGGCGGCCGCTACGGCTACGGCGGGGGCACGCTGCTGCACGCCGGCAACGACATCCGCTCCCGCGGCCGGGGGCCGATGGAGCTGCGCGGGCGGCGTTACAAGCGCAACTGGATGCGAGCCAACCAGGCGATCTACAGGGTCGGCGGCGGGGTGAAGATCTTCCGCACCGAGGCCAAGCTCCACTTCGTCAGCGTCGGCTACGAGTACGGCGGCTCCTACTGGAAGGTGCACGACCCGCTCAGCATGGAGATCTGGTCGCTCGACGAGAAGCGCCAGCCCTTGCAGCGCGTCCGCAAGGGACCGAAGGTCTTCTACTGCTTCCGCGACCTCGAGCGAACCCGGGCGATGAGCCGCTCGCCCCACCACCGCGTCTACCCCGCCTGCAACCAGGACCCCAGCCGCCAGCGGGTCCGGCTCGGCACTTCGGTCGGCTGGTCGGACATCTATCCCTCCACCTACGATCGTCAGTGGGTCAACGTCAGCGGCCTGCGCGGCTGCTTCGCCTTCGTCATGCGAGTCGACCCGGAAAACCTGCTCTTCGAGGAGAGCGAGGGCAACAACCGCTCGACCCGGATCATCCGGCTGCCGTACCGAGACGGCCCGCAGCACTGCTGAGGGTCGAGACGTCAGCCCCCGATCGGGGCGCGGGGGTTCGCTCCCCAGAAGACGACCGTGCCGAGCATGCCGATGATGTGGACGAGGATGATGTTGACGACCATCGATTGCGCGGTGGCGGTGCCAACCCCGACCGGTCCGCCGGAGGCGGTATACCCGTAGTAGCAGCCGACGAGAACGATCGTCGTCGCCATCACCATGCCCTTGATCAGGCTGAAGCCGACGTCGAGCGGGTCCTGGTACATCCAGAAGATCAGCAGGTAGCCACCGGAGGAGACGTCGCCGACCTGCTGCACGACCGAGAAGTAGCTGGCGGAGTAGGCGACCCCGATCCCGACCAGGTAGAGGAAGGGGAGCGCGATCCAGGCGCCCAGCAGGCGCGTCGCGGCGAGGAAGGTGACCGGCTGGATGCCCATCACCTCGAGCGCGTCGATCTCGTCGGAGATCCGCATCGCACCGAGCTCGGCGACGATCCCGGTGCCGACCTTGGCGGAGAGGATGTAGCCGAACGCGTAGGGCAAGCCCTCGCGCAGGTCGCAGTAGGCCGAGAAGAGCCCGGCCAAGGAGGGAGCGCCGATCGAGCGGTTGAAGTAGGCGCCCTGCAGACCGCACTGCAGGCCGAGGATGAAGACGAAGGCCCAGATGATCAACGCCGAGCCGAGGATCAGGATGCCAGCCTGCCGCAGGCTCTCGCCGAAGTAGCGGCAGGACGCGGCCGGAGTAGACGAGGCCGGCGACGCGCGAGCCGAAGCGGGCGATCTCGCCGAAGGCGTCGAGCCAGCCGCGCGGCACGTCCAGCCAGCCGATCATCGCGCTCCGCGCTCTCACCGGATCGCTCTGCAGTTCGGGGTTGGTTGCGAGCAGGATCGCGGTGAAGACGAAGTTGAAGAAGAAGACGGCGACGAGGGCGATGACGACCGCCTGGTTGACGGCGCGCCCGACCCCCTCGGCGCCGCCAGAGGCGGTCATCCCCTTGTAACGAGCAGACGACCGCAATGATCGCCCCGAACATCGTGCACATCAGCACCGAGCCCCAGATGTCGGTGATCGAGGCGTTGGAGAAGAGCGTCGCGAAGAAGCCGCCGAGGGACTGGTTGTAGAGGAGCTCCGCGGCGATCCCCGCGGTGAGGCCGAAGACGATCGCGAAGATGTCGAGCAGCCCTGTGATCACCATCAGCGCGAGGAAGCGCGGCACGACCAGGTTCTTGATCGGGTCGACGCCGAGCACCTGCAGGGCGTCGAGCTCCTCGCGGATCTTGCGCGCACCCAGGTCGGCGGTGATCGCGGTGCCGGCGACTCCGGCGACGACCACGGCCGGTGACCAGCGGCCCGATCCAGCGGATCGCGGTCAGCACGAAGAAGCCGCCGAGCCGGTCGAGCGCTCCGAACAGCGACAGCACGCCCGCCGCCTGCAGGCCGGGGGCGCCGAGGCAGAGGGCGAAGGTCGAGATCAGCAGCGGGAACCAGGAGAGCTTCAGCACGAAGAGGAACTGCCGAACGAGCTCCTCGCCGTAGGGGTAGGGAGGCCGCACGGCAGAGACGATCGTCTTCGCGGTGAGGATCATCATCTCCCCCACCTGCTCGAAGGCGGACCTGGCGGGCACGGTGGCCCGTGCTAGGACTTCGCCCGCCACCAGCTCATCGCACGGCCCAGTGGGCTTGCGCCCGATTGCCCCGGATCCTCAGGCTCCCTGGCGCCCAGCATCGCCTCTCGTTTCGCTCGCGCCGAGCCCACCTGGCGAGCGCGGAGCTCGGCGGCGCGCTGCGCCTCAGATAGCTGGGAGATCAAGGTGTCGCGCGTCCGCTCCAGCTCCTCGACGCCGGCGACGTGGGCATCGGCGAACCGCCACCCGGTCGGCATGTCGCCCGGCAGATCGCGCGTATAGGCGGACAGCTCGACCTCCAGCCGGGCGATCTGGCGCCGCAGCTCGTGCCGGACCTCGATCGCCTCGCTCTCCTCGGTGAGACCGGGCAGGTCGGGACGCGCCGCCCCGGGCAGCTCCTCGTCGCTCGCCATGCTCGCCCACGCGGTCGCGACGACGGCGAGGTCGGCGGGATCGAGGCCCGCTTCGTGAACCCGGCGCAACGCCTCCCCCGTGATCTCCTCGAGCGCCGGCGCGGCGACGATCCCGTCGGCGACGAACGTGCCCTGCCCCTGGCGGCTCACCACCAGGCCCGCTTCCTCCAGCCCCGCGTAGACGGCGCGCACCGTGTTGACGTTGACCCCGGCCCACTCGGCGAGACGGCGAAAGCTCGGCAATCGATCACCCGCCGCCAGCCGGCCGGTGGCGATCAGCGCCCGCAGCCGCCAGGAGAGCTGGACGCTCACCGGCAACTCGGCGGTGGGATCGGTCGAAAAAGGCGTAGCCTGACGATCAGCCGTATGCTGTGCCATAAAACCACACAGTAGCACCAATGCTGTCTTAGTCAACTAGAACAGCGTTTCAGCTCGAGAGAGAAGCGGCGAGGTCTCCTTCGGTGAGCCCCCCCTCCCGCAGCACCGTCCATTTGCCGCTCTCCTCGAAGGCGGTGAGGTCAACCACCGTAGAGGGCAACCCGGTCAGCTCGCCACCGTCGATCGCCACGTCGACCCCGGCGCGGATCTCTTTGGCGACGTCGGCGAAGCTGGCCGGCGCGGGCTCGCCGCTGTGGTTGGCGGAGGTCTGGAGGACGGGGCACATCGCGCCCGCCAGAGGACCCTCGATCAGGCGCACCCCGAGGCGTTCCGGGTCCTCGCGGCACGCAAGCGGATAGCGGCGCTTCGGGTTCGCCACGACGAGCGTGACCGGCCCCGGGAGCAGCGCCGCGATCGCCTCCTGGGTGCGGGGCCCCAGGTCCTCGACGAGCTCGCGCATCGCCAGGGGTGAGAAGTAGAGGACCGCCGAGGGCTTGCCGTCCTCACGACCCTTGATCCGGTGGATGCGGTCGATCGCCGCCGGATTCAACGGATCGCAGGCGAGGCCGTAGAGCCCGTCGGCGGGAAAGAGGGCAACCCCTCCCGCGGCGATGCAGAGCTCGAGCCCGGTGCGCGAGCGCTCCGCCCCGTCCCACTCGATCGAGACGGTTACGGTCAAGTCGCGCCCCCCCTGCGGCCGACCACCACGCGAGAGACGCCGGCCAGGTCGGGGCGGACCTCGACCCGCTCGAAGCCAGCGCCCGCGAGTAGCGCGCTGGCCGCCTCGGCCTGCCCTTCCCCCACCTCCAGGCCGAGCACGTGGGTGACCTTCGCCGCCGCGGGTATCGCGGCGCGCAGGGCGTCGAGCCCGTCCGGGCCGGCCAACAGCGCCTCCCGCGGCTCCCACTCGGTGATCTCGGGCTCGAGGTTCCCCCACTCGGCTTCGCTGACGTAGGGAAGGTTCGCGACGACGAGATCGAACTCGTCCTCCCCGGCGCTGGGCACGCTCGCCTCGACCAGCTCGACCCGCTCGGAGAGGCCGAGGCGCTCCGCGTTGGCGCGGGCGACGGCAAGGGCCCCAGACGCGGTGTCGCTGCCGATCACGCTGCACCCCGGCAGCTCGGAGGCGATCGCGAGCGCGAGCGCGCCAGAGCCGGTGCCGAGGTCGAGAACCGTTTCCGGCCGCTGCTCCAGCGCAAGCTCGACCAGCAGCTCGGTCTCGGGGCGGGGGATCAAGACCCGGCGGTCGACCGCGAGCTCGATCCAGCGAAACCCCTTGCGGCCGAGGATGTAGGCGACCGGCTCGCGCCGCAGCCGCCGCCGCACCATCTCCCCGAACCGCCTCGCCGCCCGAGGCGCCACCTCCGACTCCGCGCTCGACGCCAGATACGCCCGATCGGCGCCGATCGCCTCCGCCAGCAGCAGCTCGGCGTCCAGGCGGGGCGTGGCCACGCCGACGGCGCCGAGCGCGTCGGTGGCGGCGTCGAGCGCGTCGCGCACCACGTCAGCCACCGACCGCCGCCGCCTCTAGGCGCCGCTTCTTCTCCTCCGCGGCAAGCGCCTCGGTGAACTCGGTCAGGCCACCTCCGAGAACGCCGTCGAGGTCGTGTGAGGTGTGCTTGATCCGGTGATCGGTGACCCGGCCCTGGGGGAAGTTGTACGTGCGCACCTTCTCGGAGCGCTCCCCGGTGCCGACCTGGGCCTTGCGCTCGGAGGCGATCTTGGCCTGCTGCTCGGCCAGCTCCCGCTCGTAGAGCCGCGCCCGCAGAACCCGCATCGCCCGTTCCTTGTTCTGCAACTGGGACTTCTCGTCCTGCATCGAGACGACGATCCCGCTCGGCCTGTGCGTGATCCGCACCGCCGAGTCGGTCGTGTTGACCGACTGCCCCCCGGGGCCGGAGGAGCGGTAGACGTCGATCTGCAGGTCGTTCGGGTCGACGGTCACCTCGACCTCCTCCGCCTCGGGCAGCACGGCGACGGTCGCGGTGGAGGTGTGGATGCGTCCCTGCGACTCGGTCTCCGGCACGCGCTGCACCCTGTGGGTGCCGCCCTCGTACTTGAAGACCGAGTAGGCCCCCTCGCCCTTGATCGCGAAGGTCACCTCCTTGAACCCCCCCACCTCCGCCGCCGACTGCGAGAGCGTCTCCGTGGCGAACCCCCTCTCCTCCGCGTAGCGCGTCAGCATCTTGTAGAGGTCCCCCGCGAAGAGCCCGGCCTCATCGCCCCCCGTGCCCGCGCGGATCTCGACCAGCACGTTCTTGGAGTCGTTGGGATCCCGCTCCACCATCGCCAGCCGGATCTCCTCTTCGAGGCCCTCGAGCCGCGCCGGGGCCTCCTCCACCAGGCTGCGCAGCTCCGGATCTTCCCCGTCCTCGGCGAGCAGCTCCTGCGCTCCCTCGAGATCGTCCTTCAGCGTCCGGTACCGGCGGGCGAGGTCCTGCGCGGGCTGCAGCTCTCGGTACTCGCGCCCGATCTCCGCGTAACGCTCGCGATCCCCGATCACCTCGGGGTCCGCCATCTGGGCCTCGAGCTCGGAGAAGCGCGCTTCTATCTGCTCGACCAGCGAATCGATCACGTTCACAACATAAACGTGGACTGGTCTCCCCCGAAAGGTGTGCTAGTATACCAGCACAGTTATCATGGCATGTGTGCTAGCCAGCTAGTCCAGGCTCAGCACGGGCTTTCCCAAGGGGGCACGAGATGAAAACGGAGCCGCGGACCTCGAACTCTCACGCACGGACGATGCGGCCCCCGCTCCCCAGCCTTCTCAGCGCCGGCAAGCTCGACGCGGCAGCCGCCTGCTTTGCCCGCGACGCCTGCCTGATCACCCAGGACGCCACTGCGATCCACGGCCGCGACAGGATCAGGCCCCTGCTAGCGCAGCTGATCGCCCGCCACGCCCAGATCGAGGTCGAGTTCAGCAACGCCCTGATCGCCGGCGACGTGGCCTTCTCCCAGGAGCGCTGGACCGTTCGCATGGACGGCATCGAAGGGTCGCGGTTCGAGCAGGTCTGCGAGCCCACTCTCGTCCTGCGCTGGATCGACGAGCGCTGGAAGGTCGGGATCGCGGCGCCCTGGGGCTGGAAGACCCGTTGAGCCGCGGCGGCTAGGCGACGATCTCGATCCGTTCTCCGGCGGCGGCCTGCTCGGGGCTCTCGCGAGCGAGGACGGCCTCGAGCGAGGCGATCGCCACCGCCAGCTGCTCTTCGTCGGGCTCCCGCGTGGTCAGGTTCTGGAGCATCAGGCCCGGCCACATCAGCGCCCTCACCCAACGCTTGCGGCGGTTCCTGCCGGCCCACTTGATCACCTCGTAGGAGAGGCCGGCGATCAGGGGTATGCCGAGGATGCGCGAAGCGAGCAGCCAGTACCAGGCCGGTAGCCCGATCGGGGCGAAGACGAAGATCGCCAGCACCATCACGATCAGCAGGAAGCTCGTCCCGCAGCGCGGGTGAAGGCGGGAATAGAGCTTGGCGCGAGCGGGAACGAGCTCGTCTTCGGCCTCGTAACAGGAGATCGTCTTGTGCTCGGCGCCGTGGTACTCGAAGACGCGGCGCAGGTCGCGCAGGCGGCTGATCGCAACGATGTAGCCGATGAAGATCGCGGTGCGCAGGACCCCCTCGACCAGCCAGAAGAGGAGCGACGAGCCAAGCTCGTCCTTGATCAGGCTGGTCAGCCCCACCGGGATGACGAAGAAGAGCCCGACCGCGAGAAGCAGCGAGAGCGCGATCGTCAGGCCCCAGAGCCAACCGCCGATCTCCACCGGCTCGCCGTCCTCCTCGTCCTCGAGCTGGGCGTTGGCCGAGATCGCCAGGGCCTTGAAACCGATCTTCAGCGACTCGCCGAGCGCAACGACCCCGCGCAGGACCGGCACTCGCCAGAGGCGGTGCCGGCTGGCCCAGGGCACGAGCGGCTCGGAGCTGACCTCCACCTCGCCGTCGGGGCGGCGTACGGCCACCGCCCAGACGGAGACGCCACGCATCATCACCCCCTCGAGCACCGCTTGGCCGCCGACCGGGGCGTCGCGCTTGGCGACGAGCGCCCCGTTGGGCATGCGCAGGGGGTCAGCGCCGTTGGACGAAGCCGCCTCCGTTTGCGCCGAGCCCACCTCTGGGCTCACGAGCTATCTCCCGGCCTTGGCGTGCTTGGCGGCCCGGCGTTGGAACCGCTCGACCCGCCCGCCGGTGTCGACGAGCTTCTGCTTGCCCGTGTAGAACGGATGGCACTCCGAGCAGAGCTCGACATGCAGGTCAGACTCCGTCGAGCGCGTGTAGAAGCTGTTCCCGCACGAGCAGTGCACGTGGGCCAGCTGGTACTCGGGATGGATTCCGGCTTTCATCTTCGTTCAGTCTAGATCACGCGCGTAATTTGATCGTTCAGGGGCTTGGGAATGCGCGGCGTGGTGCCGATACGTGAGGCATGACCCCGGGGCACTCGACCCAGCCGGACACACTGCTCGCGCGTGCGGTCCAAATCGCCCTCGCCGTGCTGTTGCTCGGCGGGACCCTGGTGGTCGCGCTCCACTACTGGCTGGGCTTCGGTGACGGCCTCCATGACGTGATCGCCAGCGGCGTTTACACCAGCGTGGTGCTGGGTGCGGGTATCGCCTGCCTCGTGCGCGCCTCCGCCTACGGGCGCGAGCGCGACGCCTGGATCCTGATCGGGCTCGCGATCATCGTTTGGGGAGGGGCCGAGATCTACTGGGCCGTCGCGATCGAAGACAACCCGAGCGCTCCCTATCCCTCGCCGGCTGACATCGGCTACCTCCTCTTCTACCCGCTCGCCTACGCCGGCCTAGTGCTGCTGGTGCGAGCCCGCGCCCACGAAATCAACTGGCGCCTCTGGATGGACGGGGCGATCGCGGCCCTGGGAACCGCCGCGCTCGGCGCCGCCTTCATCTTTGACTTCGTCGCCGAGAAGACTGAGGGGACCACGGTCGAAGTCGTCACCACGCTCGCCTATCCGCTCGGCGACATCTTCATGCTGGCGATCGTCGTCGGCGTGATCGCCCTCACCGGCTGGCGGCCAGGCCGAACCTGGTCGCTGCTGCTCGCTGGGCTCGCGGCGCTGGTCATCGCCGACATCGCCTTCACCCTGCAGCTGACGGAAGAAGCCCTGCCCGGAGGCAGTTGGGTCGAACCTTTCTACGTGATCTCCGCCGTCTGTCTGGGCGCATCCGTGTGGCAGCCGGCGGAGGCAGCGGAGATCACCTCGCCGAAGGGAGACGAGCGCCGCCAGATCGTCGTCCCCGCGGTCTTCGCCGCGGTGATGATCGGCCTCTTCTCGATGCAGTTCTACAGCGCCACCAGCGGCCTCTCGCTGGTGCTCTGGGCGGCGACGATGACGACGGTGGTCGTGCGCCTGGCAATGAGCGACCGGGAGAACCGGAGGCTGCTGGAGGAAGTGCGCACCGACCCGCTCACCGGCCTCGCCAACCGGGGTCGCATGCAGGTCGACCTGGGCACGGCCTTCGCGCGCGCCAGCGAGAAGAGCCCTGTGAAGCTCTACCTCTTCGACCTCAACGGCTTCAAGCGCTACAACGACACCTTCGGGCATCCGGCGGGGGACGACCTGCTCAGGGATCTGGGCAAGAGCCTGCGCGAAGCCGTGGGCATGGACGGAACGGTCTACCGCATCGGGGGCGACGAGTTCTGCCTGCTCCTGACCTGCGCCGAAAAGCGCTTCGATGCTGTCGCCCGCGATGCGGCAATTGCGCTGACGGCAAGCAAGAAGGGTGTCGAGGTCGGCGCGTCCTGGGGCGCGGCGCAGATCCCGCAGGAGGCGGGCGAGCCCCTGGAGGCGCTGCAGCTCGCCGACGTACGCATGTACGCGCAGAAGGAGTCGAGGCGCGTCGCCGACCCTCCCGTTCTGGCACCGGTAGAGCCCGTACCCACGCCCGAAAGCGCCGAGACCAGTACCAGCCCCTAACCGCGGCTGAGGCCGTCCAGCAGCGAGTCGAGCGTGCGGCCGACCTCGGCCCGCATCGCCTCGGGGTCCTCCGCCCGGGCGACGAGCATCGCCGCCTCATCGAGGGCGCCCATCAGGACGTGGGCGAGGGGGCGCACCGGCTGGGGGGCAATCGCGCCGGCATCGATCGCCGCCTGCAGGCTCGCCTCGATCAGGCCCAACCCGTAGCGGGCTGCGATCTCGCGCCAGCGGTCCCAGCCCAGTACCGAGGGGCCGTCGAGGAGGACGATTCGCTGCGCCTCGGGCTCGGTGCAGGCGGCGAGGAACATCTCCGAGCCGGCCCGCATCGCCTCCAGCGGCGAGTCCACGTTGGCGGCAAGCGCGCCCGCCGCGATCCGCTCGGCCAGCTCGGCCTCGATTCGTTCGTAGACGGCGGCGAAGAGCTCGCGCTTGCCTTCGAAGTGGTGGTAGAGAGCCCCCCGGGTCACCCCTGCGGCGCGCACGATCTCCTCGGTCCCAACGCCGGCATAGCCGTGCTCGGCGAAGAGCTCTCGCGCGGCGGCGATCAGCGCGGCGCGCGTCAACTCCGAGCGCTCTGCCTGAGTGCGGCGTCGTTTGACATTCATACTGCTTGTATCTATCTTACCTGCCGATTCCGCCAGATCAAAGTCCAAAGAGGGCGAGATGACCGAGTCCAACGAGCGCCACGAGATCGATCTCCCAGCAGGCCGAATTCGCTATCGCGAGGCCGGCGAGGGAAAGCCGGTCGTATTCGTCCACGGCTTCCTCGTCGACGGCCGGCTCTGGGACGGCGTCGTCGACGCGCTCTCGGATCGCTGTCGCTGCATCGCACCGGACTGGCCGCTCGGCGCCCACCAGGTCGCGATGAAGCCCGACGCGGACCTCTCTCCCCCGGGCATCGCGGCGTTGATCTCGAGCTTTCTCGAGGCACTCGACCTCGAGGACGTGACGATCGTCGGCAACGACTCAGGTGGAGCGATGTCGCAGGTCCTCGTCACCACCCTCCCCCAGCGGATCGGCCGACTCGTGCTGACCAACTGCGACACCCACAAGAACTTTCCGCCCGGCCCCTTCAAGGCGATGCCACCGATCGCCAGGATCCCAGGCGGGATGACGGTGCTGGCGGCGCCTTTCCGCATTGGGGCGCTCGCACGCGCGGCCTTCAGGCCCTTCACGCGTAGGCCGATCCCGCCTGAGCTGGTCGCCTCCTGGATGGCGCCGGCGCTGAGCGATCCCGGGATCAAGCACGACACCACGAAGGTCACGGCAGGCATGAACAAGCGTTACACGCTGGAGGCAGCGGAGAAGCTGCGTGGCTCCGAGCTGCCCCTCCTGCTCACCTGGGCGCCCGAGGACCGCCTCTTCCCGATCCGCTACGCGGAGCGTCTCGCGAGCGAGACCCCGAACGCCCGCCTCGTCAGGATCCCCGACGCGAGGACCTTCGTGCCGCTGGACCAGCCCCGGCGAGTCGCCGACGAGATCGCCGCCTTCGTCGACGCAGATTGAGGCAAAACGCGCAAGCTGCGCGTTCTTTTCGCTCCGTGCATGTTTTTCGTCTGACCGAGGGGCCATCCTTCCGCAACGCCCCCTACAGGACGGAGAGCCATGTCCAAGGAAATCTTCGACCAGGAACGGCCCCGGAGCACGATGGCGCAACGCCTCGACGAAGCGTTCGCCGGCTGCGAGCAGTGGACCCTCGCGCCGCCCTCTCAGCGGCGCAGCGAGATGCTCTTCAGCCCGCGGCTCTCGAGCTCCTCGAGGATCAGCGGCAGTGCCGCCACCGTGCGAACCCAGGAGCCGGGCGCGCTGTAGTAGTCCGCGCCATGCAGCAGGAGGATGTCGCCAGCACGGACACCGGCGGTTGAGCGACGAGCAATCGAGCGAGTCGTCGCGCGGCGCGACCAGTCCCGCCCCCACTTCGACCGCGGCCAGCCTCGCTTCCGCACGGCGCGCAGCGCCGGAGCGCTGAAGATGCCGTAGGGCGGGCGGTAGTCCCGAACCACCTGACCCCTGGCTTCCTCGAGCGCGCCGCGAGCTCGTTCTGCGTCTTCAAGGAACTGCGCACGGTCAGCCGCAGGAGGTTGCGATGGCGATGGCAGTGCAGCTCCACGCAGCCGCCCGAGCAGCGAAGGTCACAGCGTGTGATCTCGCGAAACCGCCCGGGCCTCCAGAGCCTGCAGCGCGATCGAGGTGTTGTAAAGCGCCGAGGCCCCGACCGCCGCAACTATCCCAAGCACCAGCACGGCGCGACCATATCCGCCGACTTCGGCGACTCAGCGACGTCGTTGTGAGGAGCCGTAGTGCATGACCACCAGAGAAGACCCAACTGCGGCAGCTCCCCCGATCAAGATTGTCACCAGGGCGATGAGAGTTCCGTTGGAGCGCGTAAGTCCAAGAAGCAAGCAGACGGCAACCACCGCAGCGATCATCGTGGCAAATATCAGTAGATGGGCCTTGAGCTCGGTCACTTCAGATCAGATTATGCAGACAATAGATTACACAGAGGAGGCGATTGAAACGGCTATTACGAGGGCCGCGATGACAAAACCACACAGTCCGCCGATCGCAGTCGCTCGCCTGAGCTCAGCCTCGCGCCTGCCTCCCATTGCGGGACCAGCGTGGGCAAGGAACCCACAAACGGCGATTGCCGCCGTCATAAATCCCAGAGCCGTAGCGAGTTGACTAACGATGCCGCCTGCGATCACGCCCCGACCCTAGGCGCGAGGAACGCATGCGTGGCGCGCGGAATGCGCCGAGTGTGTGCTGTCTCAGCGACGACGAAGCGTCAGGTCTCTTGGTACAGCGGCCCGTCGCCACCCTCGGGCAGGGTCAGCCTTCCACCCTTGGCGGTGATCGCGCCGCACTGGACGCAGTTGGAGGCGGTGACGTGGACGTCGACCTCGGCCGTACCGTTCTCCAGCTGCTCATCGGGGATCTCGTAGACCTGGGCCGGGCACATCGAGACCCAGGTCTGGGCAATCTCGCGCGGCACCTTGGTCTGGATGCGGACGTGGTTCGGCGCGTCGTCGCGGGTCGCGTTGCCGGAGAGGAAAACGGAGTCGAGCTTGGCGAAGGTCAGCTCGTTGTCGGGCTTGGGGTACTTGTCGGCCGCCTTGCCGATCTCGACCGGGACCTTGGCGTTGTCCTCGACCTTCCAGTGCCCACCGGGGAAGGCGCCTTTGGTGGCGACCATCGCCGAGCCCATCATGCCGCCGAAGATCAGGCCCCTGGTCAGCGGCTGCTTCATGTTGCGCGAGCGGTAGAGGTCCTTCTCGATCACCGAGCTGCGGATCTTCTCGTCGTAGCTTTCGAAGTTGACCGAGTCGATGTCCTTCTTCAGCGAATCGACGATGGCTTCCGCCGCGTACATGCCGGCATGCATCGCGTAGTGGACGCCAGCGAGTTCGGCGATGTTGACCATGCCGGCGGCATCGCCGGCGATCAGCATGCCGGGCACCGAGAAGCGCTTAGGCAGCGCCCAGTAGCCGCCGGAGGGAATCGTCTTCGCGCCCCAGCCGACCCGTTTCCCCCCCTCGATGATCTTCTTGATGAAGGGATGGGTCTTGAACTGCTGCAGGGCGTCGTGGACGCTGAAGGTAGCGTCGGTGGTGTCGAGGCCGACGACGAGCCCAAAGCAGACCTTGTCCTCGCCCATCGGGTAGATGAAGCTGCCCCCGGCCTCCTTGTAGCGGGGGCCCCAGCGCAGCGGCCAGCCGAGCGTGTGGATGACCTTGTCGAGCGGCTTCGGCACCTCCCAGATCTCCTTCACCCCGAGCTCCCACGCCTGCGGGTCGGAGCCGTGCAGGTCGAAGTAGTCGTAGGCGGCGTAGGTCAGGTGGCCGATCGTTCCCTCGGCGAGCACCGTCGCCTTGGCGACGACATCCGAACCGGGCTCGAAGTTGCCCAGCTCCTCACCGTCTTTGCCGCGGCCGCGATCGCCGGAGCGCACGCCCTTGACGATCCGGTCCTCGACCAGCAGCTTCGTCGCCGCGGTCTCGGAGAGGATGTAGACGCCCGCCTCCTCCGCTTTCTCAGCCAGGAAGCGGCCCAATTTCGAGATCGAGAGCGTGTAGTAGCCCTCCTTGCGGAAGTTGGGCGGCGGCGGCTTCAGCGGGAACGCTTTCTTGGAGGTGAGAAAGTAGGTCGCGTCCTTGGTCACCTCTTGATAGACCGGCGGCCAGTCGGAGGGATCGAGATCGGGGAACAGCTCCCTCATCGCCGAGGGGTCGACGTTGGCACCGGAGAGCAGGTGGGCGCCGGCGACCTTGCCCTTCTCGATCACCGCGACCGGGACTTCGCCGAGCTTCTCGGTCAGCTCCGGCTCGTCCTCGAGCAGCTGCATGATCTTGTTGGCGCAGGCGAGCCCGGCGGGCCCCCCACCCACGATCGCGATGCCGACCTCAATTCGCTCATCCTCGGGGTCGGTCGGCGGGCCGATCACATCGGCGGCGTCGAACGGCGGCGGGAACTCGCTTGGCGCTACTGCCGGCATCGCTGTCTCTCCTTTGCTGGGACGGCCGAGCCCTCGCTCAGCCGCCCTTCTTCGCCTTGATCGCCTCGGTCAGCTTGGGGACGATCTTGTGCAGGTCGCCCACCACGCCGAGGTCCGAGAACTCGAAGATCGGCGCGTTCTGGTCCTTGTTGATCGCGAGGATGTTTTCCGAGCTCTGCATCCCGACCTTGTGCTGGATCGCGCCGGAGATGCCGGCGGCCAGGTAGAGCTTCGGCGCGACCGTCTTGCCGGTCTGGCCGATCTGGGCCGCGTAGGGGTACCAGCCGGCGTCGACCACGGCGCGGGTGGCGGCTACAGCCCCGCCCATCGCATCGGCCAGTTCCTCGCACTGCTTGAAGCCGTCCGCAGCACCAAGGCCGCGACCGCCTCCGACCAGGATCTCGGCGTCCTCGATGTTGACGTCAGCGCCACGCTGCTCGCCGCGCTGAATCAGCTTGGCCTTGGAGGACCAGGGCGAGAGCTCGACCTGAACGTCGACCACCTCGGCGGTGCCACCGCTCTCATTGGGATCAAAGGCGTTGAGGCGGCCGATGATGATGCCGGGCTCGGCGACGTAGCCGACGTCAGCGATCTGGGAGTCCTGCAGGATCGGGCGCTCGACGACGAGCTTGCCGTCCTGCACCTTGACCTCGGTCACCTCCATCGTCACGCCGGCATTGAGCCGCGCGGTCAGCCCGGCACCGATCTCGAAGCCGAGCAGGCCGCCGCCGAAGAGGGCGTAGGAGAAGCCCTCGTCCTGGATCACCTTCGCCATCGCGTCAACGATCGGCTGGGCGAGGCCCTCGGGCACGTCCCTGGCACGGTAGACCTTCGCCGCGCCCCAGTTGCCGAGCGAGGCGCAGGCGTCGTCGGCGACGTCGCCGACCACCAGCGCGGCGGCCTCGCCGCCGATCTGGCTCGCCAGCTTGGCGGCCTCGGAGATCGCCCCTTGCGAATTCTTGTTGAAGTTGCCCTCGTCGTCGTGGAGGGCGTAAACCAGGATGCCTGCCATCTAGATCAGCTTCCTCTCGTCGAGCCAGGCGACGATCTTTTCGACCGTCTCGTTGGTGTCCTCGTCCTCGATGATCTCCCCCGCCTGCTTTTCCGGCGGCGGGTTGAGCGCGAGGACCGACGTCTTCGAGCCGCTCTCGCCGACCATGCCGCCGTCGATGCCGACGTCGCCGGTCGCCTTGGCGTCGAGGGGCTTCTTCTTCGCCCCCATGATCGCCTTCAGGCTCGGGTAGCGCGGCTCGTTGATCGCGTCGCCGACGCTGATCACGGCCGGCAGCTCGACCTCGACCGTGTCGTAGCCGTACTCGGCCTGGCGCTCGCAGCGCAGCTTGCCGTCGGTGACGTCGATCTTGATCACCTGCGTCAGCGAGGGCATCTGCAGGTGGTCGGCGACGACGGCGCCGATCGTGTAGCACTCGCCGTCATCGGACTGCTGGCCGAGCAGGACCAGGTCGGGGCTCTCCGACTCGAGCACCTTGGCGAGCGAGTAGCCGGTGGCGCAGACGTCGGAGCCGCTGAGCGCGTCGTCGGAGAGGTGCACCGAGCGATCGGCGCCGAGCGCGACCGCCTTGTGCAGGGCGCGGACCGCGGAATCGGGGCCCATCGTCACCGCGACGACCTCCTCAACCGGGATCGCGCCGCCCTCCTTGATCTGCATGGCGGCCTCGATGGCGTGTGTGTCAAAGGGGTTGAGGTTCTTCTCGCCGCTGCGGTCCAGGCGCATCGTGTTGGGGTCGATGCGCTTCTGAACGGCGGCGTCCGGTACCTCCTTGACCAGGACGCAGATCTTCAAGTTTCAAGCCTCCTTGGCGTGGTTCACGGCGGGTTGACTGACCAGTCAATCAGTCTATCGATTACACAAGTCGGTGCGACGTTCGAATGTGCGCTTCGTCACTCCGCGTGGCGCGCCTGGGCGCCCTCGCGGATGAACTCGACGATGTCGTCGGTACCGGCACCCGGCGTGAAGACGCCGGCGACGCCGAGCTTCTTCAGCTCCGGGATGTCCTCAGCCGGGATCGTGCCGCCAACCGTGACCAGGACGTCGTCCACCCCCTGCTCGGCAAGGAGCTCGACGACTCGCGGCACCAGGGTCATGTGTGCGCCCGAGAGGATCGAGAGACCGACCGCGTCAGCGTCCTCCTGGATCACGGTCTCGGCGATCTGCTCCGGCGTCTGGTGCAGGCCGGTGTAGATCACCTCCATGCCGGCGTCGCGCAGGGCGCGGGCGATGATCTTGGCACCGCGGTCGTGCCCGTCCAGGCCGGGCTTGGCGACGACGACGCGGATCTTGCGGGCGATGGCTGCCTCCATTGCGGCCGGGGAGCTTAGAAGACCGGGGACTCCGTGTAGGTCCCGAAGACCTCCTGCATCGCCGCGATCATCTCGCCCTCGGTGGCGCGAGTGCGAGCGGCGGCGATGATCGGCGGCATCAGGTTCTCCTCCGTGGCCGCGGCGCGCTTCAGCTCGGCGAGGGCGGTCTCGACGGCAGTGCCGTCGCGGCGTGCCCGGGTTGCCTGGAGGCGATCGACCTGCTTGCGCTCCAGCGCCGGATCGATGCGAAGGATCGGCGTCGGCTCTTCGTCCTCCTGGGTGAGGTCGTTGACGCCGACGACTATCCGCTTGCGCTCGTCCATTTCGCGCTGGTAGGTAAAGGCGGCATCGGCGATCTCGCGCTGGGGGAAGTTGCGGCGAATCGCCTCCACCATCCCCCCCAGCTCGTCGATGCGGGCGAAGTAGTCGTAGGCGGCGGCCTCCATCTCGTCGGTTAGCTTCTCGACGAACCAGGAGCCGCCGAGCGGATCGGGCGTGTTCGGCGCGCCCGACTCGAAGGCGATGATCTGCTGCGTGCGCAGCGCCACCCGCACCGCCTCCTCGGTGGGAAGCGCCAGCGCCTCGTCGAAGGAGTTGGTGTGCAGCGACTGGGTGCCGCCGAGCACCGCCGCCAGCGCCTCGAGCGAGGTGCGTACGACGTTGTTGAGCGGCTGCTGGGCGGTCAGCGAGACGCCGGCGGTCTGGGCGTGGAAGCGCAGCCGCATCGACTCCTCGCGCTTGGCGCCGTAGGTCTCGCGCATCTCACGCGCCCAGATCCGGCGGGCAGCGCGGTACTTGGCGATCTCCTCGAAGAAGTCGATGTGGGCGTTGAAGAAGAAGGAGAGCCGGGGAGCGAACTCGTCGACGTCGAGGCCTCGCTCGATCGCCCGCTCGACGTAGGTGAAGCCGTCCTTGAGCGTGAAGGCAAGCTCCTGCTGCGCGGTCGAGCCCGCCTCGCGGATGTGATAGCCGGAGATCGAGACCGGGTGCCAGCGCGGCATGTGCTCCGTGCACCACTCGATCATGTCGGTGACCAAGCGCATCGCCGGCTCGATCGGAAAACACCACTCCTTCTGGGCGATGTACTCCTTGAGGATGTCGGTCTGGATCGTGCCGCCGAGCTTCTCGGGCGGCACGCCCTGCTCCTCGCCGACAAGCACGTAGAAGGCAAGCAGGATCGCCGCCGGCGCGTTGATCGTCATCGAGGTGGTGACGCCGCCGAGCGGGATGCCGTCGAAGAGCTGCTCCATGTCGTCGAGGCTGTCGACGGCAACGCCCTCGCGGCCGACCTCGCCGAGGCTGCGCTGATGGTCGGAGTCGTAGCCCATCAGGGTCGGCATGTCGAAGGCAGTCGAGAGGCCGGTCTGGCCGTGGTCGAGCAGGTAATGGAACCGCTCGTTGGTCTCCTCGACAGTGCCGAAGCCGGCGAACTGGCGCATCGTCCAGAGCCTGCCCCGGTACATCGACTCGTACGGGCCGCGGGTGAACGGGTACTCGCCGGGCCGGCCGATCGTCGCCTCGGCATCGGCGGGCGCGTCGTCGGGCCCGTAGAGCGGCTCGATCGGCTGCCCCGACATCGTCGAGAACTCCGCCTCGCGCTCTTTGAGCTCTCGCTTCTCACGCGGCTCGATTGCCATCGCCCCAGTCTAAGCCGCGAGAAGCGAGTGGACAGGCACGCACGCGGAAGCCATGATTCGTGCGGGGCCTCGGGCCCACCGGGGGAAATGACGATGGGGAGCCAGAGAACACGTGGGGGATCGTGGGTCGGGCTCTCCGTCGCGTTGGTGGCCGTGCTCGCGTCCCTTTGGCTTCCCGCTCGGGCATCCGCGCTTTGCAGCCACATGATCGGAGATCCCGCGCCGGCTGGAGCGCCGATCGCGCCAGCGGCCGACGGCGCAACCTACGTCAGGGATGGAGAGGCCTCGGTGACCTGGAGCACGATCGAAAAGGAACCGACGCCCTGCGTCGTCCCCCGGGTCACCAGGCTGCGCCCGATCGTGGCCCGCGGGCAGCTGGCGAGTGCGGGTTGCGCCGTCGGGGAGGTGAAGCGGCGCCCAGCTCACCGCAATTGGTGGGGGCGAGTCACGGGGCAGTGGCCCAAACCCGGCACCGAACTGGACCCAGGCGGCCTGGTCTACCCGAGAGTCGGTCGTAGGGCCGGCTGACCGCTATCGCCGCACGGCGAAGCGGCGGGGTGGCGGCTTGCGGCGGGCGGCGATGCGGGAGCCGCCGAAGCCCGCCACCGTCGCCAGCAGGGTCACCGCAACCGCGACGAGGCGGCGGCCGAGGCGCTCGAAGCGCAGCGTCTGCCAGCCTTCGTCGCGGGCAATCTCGGCCAGCGGCGGGTCGGGGTTGACCGCAACCGGGTGGCCGACCGCACGCAGCATCGGCAGGTCCGAGAGCGAGTCGGAGTAGGCGTAGGAGGCATCGAGGTCGATCCCGTGCTCATCGGCGAAGGCCTGCATCGCCTCGACCTTGCCCGGGCCGTAGACGAAGGGTCCGTCGAAACGGCCGGTGAAGTTGCCCTCCCCGTCAACCTCGTAGCGGGTGCCGATGCCGCCCTCCATCCCCAGCACTTGCGCCAGCGATTCGACCACGCCGTTGCCGGCGGCGCTGACGATGAAAGTGGCGCGGCCGGCGTCCTGGTGGGAGTAGACCTCGTCGAGCATCTGCGGGAAGACGCGTGGCAGGATCGCCGCCATCACCTCGGGTCCCATGCGGTCGATCGTCGTCGCCGGCACGCCCGCGATCAGCTCGCGGGCGACACGCAGTACCTCCGCGGTGCGTTCGTCGGTGGTACCGCGCAGCCGGTAACGCATGTGCTCGACCGCCCAGCTCGAGAGCTGGCGACGGCTGACGATCCGGCGCCTAGCCGCAACGCGAGCAAACTGCATCCCCGACGACCCCGCCATCAGGGTCTTGTCCAGGTCGAAAAAGGCCGCGGCGCGGCTCACAACGCCCCTAGGAGCCGTTGACCTCGATCACGATCGCGTCGCCCTGCCCGCCGCCGCTGCAGATCGCAGCGACGCCGAGGCCGCCGCCGCGGCGGCCAAGCTCGTGCACGAGCGAGCCGACGATGCGGGCGCCGGAGGCGCCGATCGGGTGGCCAAGCGCGATCGCGCCGCCGTTGACGTTGACCTTCTCCTCGTCGACGCCGAGCATCCGCATCGAGTTGAGGGCGACCGAGGCGAAGGCCTCGTTGATCTCCCAGAGATCGACGTCCTCCGGACTCTTGCCGATCTTCTCCAGTGCCTGCTTGGCGGCGTTGGCCGGAGTCTTCGCCAAATAGGGGAAGTCGTCGGCGACCGTGCCGTAGGAGACGACCCGCGCCAGCGGCGTGCGTCCCTCCTTCTCCGCCCACTCTTCGGAGGCGACCACGATCGCACCGGCGCCGTCGTTGACACCCGGGGCGTTGCCGGCGGTGTGAGTGGCGTCCTCGCCGCCGATCGCGCGCAGCCCGGCGAGCGTCTCGACGCTCGTCTCGGGACGAATCGCCTCATCGGCCTCGATCGTGTTCTCACCCTTGCGCGACTTGACGGTGACGCCGACGATCTCGTCCGCGAGCCGGCCGGCGTCGGTTGCCTCGGCGGCGAGGCGGTGCGAGCGCTCGGCGAAGCGGTCCATGTCAGCGCGGGTGATCTCCAGCTCGTTGGAGACCTCGCTCGCCTCGTTGATCATCTGCTTCTCGGTGAAGGGGTTGGTGAGGCCGTCGTGGACCATCGCGTCGATCGTCTCGACATGGCCCATGCGATAGCCGAAGCGGGCGCCGGGCAGCAGGTGGGGCGCCTGACTCATCGACTCCATGCCGCCGGTGACGGCGACCTCGGTGTCGCCGGCGCGGATCGCCATATCGGCGATGCCGAGCGCGCGCATGCCGGAGGCGCAGACCTTGTTGATCGTCTCCGAGGGCACCTCCTTGGGGATGCCGCCCTTGATCTGCGCCTGGCGCGAGGGAATCTGACCCTGGCCGGCCTGCAACACCTGGCCGAAGACAACCTGCTGGACCTGCTCCGGCGCGACGCCGGAGCGCTCCAGCGCCGCCGTGATCGCGTGACCGCCGAGGTCAGTAGCGTCGAGGGAGGAGAGGGTTCCGCCCATCTTGCCGAAGGGCGTGCGTGCGGTACCGAGGATGACTGTGCTGGACATGGCTGCCTTTCTCTGAGTGTTTATGCCGGATCTCGGCTCGATCAGGGCCCGCCTGGCCCAGTGGAGAAACGATAGCGGGAGGCTGGGGCCAGCCGCTGTGCGCAACGTCATAGACTCGCCGCCAAATGAAGGTCTCTGTCAGCCAGAGCGCCATTCCCGAGACCGACGCCGCGCTGCTCGTCGTCGGCCTCTGCGAGGGGGAGGATCTCCCCGGCGAGCTCGCCTCCGTACCCGGCGCCGGGGATGCCGCAGGGGGCTTCAAGAAGCTGGCGATGCTCCACCCGGAGCGCCCGGGACGAGTGCTCGTCGTCGGCCTGGGCAAGCGGGACGAGCTGGACGCCGAGCGCGCCCGCGTCGCCGCCGCGATCGCAGCGAAAGAGGCAGCCAAGCTGAAGCTGGACTCGCTCGCCTGGGCGCCGCCGGTCGCCGACGGCGACGAAGCCATCGCCGAGGGCCTGGTTACGGGCACGATCCTCGGCTCCTACCGCTTCGACCGCTTCCACAGCACGGATCCCGACGACCCTCCCCCGCCCCAGATCGACTCGCTCGTCCTGCTCGGGCCGGAGAGCGTCGCCGGCGCCGCGGAGGCGGCTCGCATCTGCGCCGAGGCGCAGAACCGCGCCCGCGACCTGCAGAGCCTTCCGTCCAACGTCGCCACCCCGTCCTACCTGGCACGCCGAGCCCGCAGCATCGCCTCCGCCCACGCCGCGGTCAGCACCGAGGTGCTGGACCGAGAGGAGATCGCGGCGAAGGGGATGGGCGGTCTGGTGGCGGTCAGCCAGGGAAGCGCGGAGGAGCCGAAGCTGATCGTCCTGCGCTACGCCGGTGGTGGCTCCGGAAAGACCCTGGGCCTGGTCGGCAAGGGCGTCACCTTCGACACCGGCGGGATCTCGCTGAAGCCGTCGGGATCGATGCACGAGATGAAGATGGACATGTCAGGAGCCGCCGCGGTGCTAGAGGCGGTGGCTGCGATTGCCGAGCTCGAGCTGGAGCTCGACCTGATCGCGGTCGTGCCCTCGACCGACAACATGCCCTCGGGCACCGCGATCAAGCCAGGCGACGTCATCACCCAGTACAACGGCAAGACGGTCGAGGTCAACAACACCGACGCCGAGGGGCGCCTGATCCTCGCCGACGCCCTCGCCTATGCGGTCGAGCTGGGCGCAGAGCGGATCGTCGACGTCGCCACGCTCACCGGAGCCGTGATGATCGCCCTTGGCTCCACCTACGCGGCCGTGATCGGCAACGACGATGACCTCGTCGGCGAGGTCGAAGCCGCGGGCCACGAGACCGGCGAGCTCGTCTGGCGCCTGCCGCTCCACCCCGAGTACAAGGGGCTGACGAAGGGCACGGTCGCCGACCTCACCAACGCCTCCGCCAAGCGCAAGGCCGGCACGATCTACGCCGCCTCCTTCCTCGAGGAGTTCGTCGGTGACACGCCATGGGCCCACGTAGACATCGCCGGCACCGCCTGGGACGTCGGCCGCCCCTACACCGGCAACGACGCCAGCGGCTACGGCGTGCGCTTGCTCACCGCGCTGGCGCGCGAGCTGGCAGCCTGAGCTACCCGTCGCTGGCTTCGGCCGCGCGCTCGAGCTCAGCGAGTCCGATGTACTCCTCGACCGCCACTCGGTCCTTCGGCCGATTGGCCGCGCGCTTCATCGCGATCAGGTGCTCGATCGCGGCAACCCGGATATCGAGACCGAGGATGTCTCGCACCGACGCGTCGGCTCTGAGCTCTTCGTAGCTTGGCATTCCATCTGCGTGGCCGAGAATGTCGAAGTCGCCATGTGGAGTGACGAAGGCGAAATTCGAGCCGTTTTCGATCGTCTTGGCGTCCAACAGGAAGGGCAGATCGGCCGGTGCGCCACGAAGCCGGACGCCGATCTCCTGCAGCGCTTCTACGAGCCGCTCGATGTTCTCCCGGCTACGGGCGTAGGCAACGTCAAGGTCATAGCTCGGATAGCTCGAACCATGGCTTAGACCCGCCATCCCCCCGACCATGACGAAATCGACGCCGTGCCGTATGAGGGGCGTCAGCAGCGCACGTAGATCAGGGGGCTTGGGAGGAAGTGGCTCCGTGGTCACGCCGGTTCGGCTCGGACGTTGGGGCTGATGGCGATCATCTGCTCGGCCATTGCCAGACCGTACGCAACCCTGCTGGAAGGCGAGAGCTCGAGACGCTCAGAGTTCAGGCTCCAGTCGATCCCGAAATCCCTCTTCTCAGCCCCCAGCGTCAAATCCTCCCCGAGCAGGTAGAGCAGCTCGCGCAATGTCTCAATCGATGGGGAGACCTTGTCCCGCTCAATCCGCGAGATCGCCGACTGCGTGGTGGACGCCCGCATGGCAAGTTGCTTCTGGCTCACCCCATGCCTTCTACGCGCTTCTCGCAACAACTCTCCTGGCGTCTTCACTCCTAAACTATAGCAAATATGTACTTATAGCTAATTCGCTATACCTAGCTGAGGATCATACAGGTGGCGATGCCGTGGGCGAGGAGCTTGCCGCTGTCAGCCGCCATGAGGTTGGCTTCGGCAGTGGCCTGGCGACGGCCGGCGTAGAGGACGTTGGCCTCGCAGAGAACGCGGCCGGTGTCGCGGGTTATCGGGCGCACGTACTTGGCCTCGAGGCCGAGCGAGGTGTAGCCGACGCCGGCGGGGAGCGTGGTGTGAACGGCGCAGCCGAGGGCCGAGTCGAGCAGGGTGGCCGCGTAGCCACCGTGGACAACGCCGATCGGGTTGTAGTGCTCCTCTCCCGGTTCCCCGGCGAAGACCGCCCGGCCCTCGCCGATCTCGATCGGTCCCATCCGCATCGTCACTGCGATCGGCGGTGGCGGGACCTCGCCGGAGACGATCGCCTGCATGTACTCCATGCCGGTCATCGTCGCCCCCGCAGCCGCGGTCGGCATCGGGTCCTGCCAGACCAACGTACGGCTGCGGGTGATCTCCGGACGCGACTCGGCGAAGGCGAGGGCCGCGTCCACAGCGCCGCCGCCGTCCGCGGCGACATGCTCAGCGCTCACCGGCCCACCCCGCGGGTGGGCCCACCGGAGCGCTCGCGAGCCGGGCGCTGCCTTGCCGGGTAGAGCAGGTCGGCGGTGATCTCGGCCTGGCTTATCGAGATCCGCGGCACCCGCGAACGGTGCCTGTGCCTGTGTCTTGGGATCAGCCTCATGCTGCACCTCCGAATCGGTGGGTTGCTTCAAGCAACCTTCGTTGCCAGCCACCCTAGCCAACTGAGTTGCTTGATGCAACTCAGTGTGCCAAGATCACTCTGTGCTCCGCCACGACTACCCAGATCAGGTCTGCTCGATCGCGCGTTCGCTGGAGGTGATCGGCGAGCGCTGGTCGCTCTTGATCGTGCGCGACGTGATGAATCGCCGACGGCGCTTCGACGAGCTGCAGAAGGGCCTTGGCATCGCCCGCAACGTCCTCTCCGCGCGACTGCAGAGACTGGTCGATGAGGACATCCTCGAGCGGCGGCCCTACCAGCGGAACCCCGAGCGCTACGAGTACTTCCTCACCGAGAAGGGCCTCGACCTCTGGCCTGCGCTGGTCGCCCTGCTCGCCTGGGGCGACCGCCACTCCCCCAATCCCGATGGCCCGCCGATGCTGATCGTCCACAAGGAGTGCGGTGGGTCAGTCAGCGACCGCGGCATCTGCGAAGCCTGCGGCGAGGTCCTCCACGCCCGCAACGCGCACGCCCTCCCCGGCCCCGGCCTCGAGCCCGCCCTCGCCTCCCTCGAAGCCGTCTGAGCCCCGAACTGCATCAACTTCTCTACCTGCCAGAGGGAGAAGTTGATGCAGTTCGATGGCTGGAGCGCTAGCGTTGGCTGCTCAGCCAGCGGCGACCAGCAGAGGAGAGGCGAAATGGCGACAGCGGCGGAGACTCAGGTACGCGACAAGATCTTCATCGGCGGCGAGTGGGTCGAACCCGAGAGCTCGGAGACGCTCGACGTCATCAACTCGACCACCGAGGAGACGATGGGGACGATCCCGGCCTGCACTCCGGGGGACGCCGATCAGGCGGTGACGGCCGCCCGCGGTGCCTTCGAGCCCTGGTCGCGGACCTCGCGCGAGGAGCGCGCCGGTTACCTGAGCGCGATCTCCGCCGGGCTCGCCGAGCGCAGCGACGAGATCGCGGCGACGATCGCCCAGGAGCTGGGGATGCCGCTGACGCTGTGCAAGATCATCCAGGCCGGCCTGCCCATCGCTCAGTTCGGGGCGATGCCGAACCTGATGGATGAAGTCAGGTGGGAGGAGGAGATCGGCAACTCGCGCGTTCTGCGCGAGCCGGCCGGTGTCCTCGGTGCGATCACCCCCTGGAACTACCCGCTGAACCAGATCGCCGCCAAGGTCGCCCCCGCCCTCGCCGCCGGTTGCACGGTCGTGCTGAAGCCGAGCGAGGTGGTGCCGCTGAACGCCTTCATCCTCGCCGAGATCGTCGAGGCCGCCGGCCTGCCGGCCGGTGTCTTCAACCTCGTCACCGGCACCGGCCCGGTCGTCGGCGAGGCGATCGCCGGCCACCCAGGCGTCGACATGGTCTCTTTCACCGGCTCGACCCGGGCCGGGCGCCGCGTCTCTGAGCTGGCCTCAGCAACGGTCAAGCCGGTCGCGATGGAGCTGGGTGGGAAGTCTCCGAACGTCATCCTCGACGACGCTGACCTGAGCAAGGCGGTGCCCGACGGTGTCGGCAAGTGCTACCTCAACTCCGGCCAGACCTGCAGCGCCCTGACCAGGATGCTGGTCCCGCGCGAGAAGCTCGCCGAAGCCGAGGAAATCGCGGTGCAGGCGGCCGAGAGCTTCACGCCGGGCGACCCCTTCGAGGAGTCGACCCGCCTTGGCCCGCTCGTCTCAGACGTGCAGCGCGAGCGCGTGCGCGGCTACATCGAGAAGGGCGAGGCCGAAGGAGCGAAGCTGCTCACCGGCGGCGCGGCGGCGCCAGAGGGTCTCGAGCGCGGCTACTTCGTCCGTCCCACCGTCTTCTCCGAGGTGACGCCGGAGATGACGATCGCCCAGGAGGAGATCTTCGGGCCCGTGCTCGCAATCCAGCCCTACGACAGCGAGGACGACGCGGTCCGAATCGCCAACGACACCGAGTATGGGCTGGCGGGCGGGGTCTGGTCCGCCGACGCCGACCGCGCGATCGGCGTCGCCAAGCGGATCCGCACCGGACAGATCGAGATCAACGGCGGCGCCTTCAACCCCCTGGCCCCGTTCGGCGGCTACAAGCAGTCGGGGCACGGGCGGGAGAACGGCCGCTACGCGATCGAGGAGCTGCTCCAGGTCAAGAGCCTGCAGCTGTAGGCGTGTGCGCGGGATGGGCGGGTGGCCCCTCCCCCGGAAACCGTCGCGCAGCTGGATCGGGGTTAAGGGCTCGGGCGTGGTCCCGAAGTTTCCGTGGGAGGGGCCACCCGCCCATCCTCAGTAGCGCAATAGGCTGCTGCTCGTTGTGGATTTTGAGCTGAGCGATGAGCAGAGGCTGCTGCGGGACACCGTTCGGGATTTCGCCCGGGCGGAGGTTGCGCCCGTGGCGGAGGAGCTGGATCGGACGAAGTCCTTTCCCTACGAGATCGTCGGAAAGCTGGGGAAGCTGGGACTGATGGGGATCCCGTTCCCGCAGGAGTACGGGGGCGGCGGGGCGGACACTCTGTCCTATGCGCTGGCGGTGGAAGAGCTGGCGCGGATCGACTCCTCGGTCTGCATCACGATGGCGGCGCACACGTCGTTGGGGACGATGCCGATCTACCTCTGGGGAACCGATGAGCAGAAGGCGGAGTGGCTGCCGCGGCTGTGCAGCGGCGAGCGGCTCGCCTCCTTCGGGCTGACCGAGCCCGAGGCCGGGTCGGACGCTGGCAACGTGCGAACCACGGCGAAGCTCGAGGACGGCGAATGGGTCATCAACGGGGCCAAGCAGTTCATCACCAACTCCGGGACAGAGATCTCGGGCTGCGTCTCGATCACCGCCGTGACCGGTGAGGCGAACGGGCGCAAGGAGATCTCCAACCTGATCGTGCCAACCGGAACGCCGGGCTACGAGGTCGGTGAGCCCTACCGAAAGATGGGCTGGAACGCCTCCGACACGCGCCCGCTCTCCTTCGAGGACTGCCGCGTGCCCGAGGCCAACCTGCTCGGCCGCCGCGGCGACGGGTTCAAGAACTTCCTCCACATCCTGGACGGGGGGCGGATCGGCGTCGCCGCGATGGGGGTTGGCCTCGCCCAGGGCGCCCTCGACGAGGCGATCGCCTACGCCAAGGAGCGCCGCGCGTTCGGCCAGCAGATCTCCAAGTTCCAGTCGATCCAGGCCAAGATCGCCGACCTCTCCGCTCAGATCGAGGCCGCGCGGCTGCTCACCTGGCGTGCCGCCCTGGAGAAGGACGCCGGCAAGTCATTCACGTTGACGGCCGCCCAGGCGAAGCTGATCACCGGCCGCCTCGCCGTCCGCGCGACTGAGGAGGCCGTTCAGATTCACGGCGGCTACGGATACATCGAGGAGTACCCCGTCTGCCGCTTCTACCGCGACGCCAAGATCCTCACGATCGGCGAGGGCACCGACGAGGTTCAGCAGATGGTCATCGCCCGCCAGCTTGGCTGCTGAGCGCCGCGTGCTTGT
Source organism: uncultured Solirubrobacterales bacterium (assembly GCA_963843495.1). Lineage (GTDB taxonomy): Bacteria > Actinomycetota > Thermoleophilia > Solirubrobacterales > 70-9 > VRUE01. The sequence continues at coordinate 309,035 of CAWJJX010000003.1, forward strand.
CTACCGAAACCTGTATCCCAGCATGAGGGCATGAGCATACCAAAAATTTGGGATATTTCACGCTAGAAATCATGAGGCACCCGAGGGGCTGGAAGTCACCGTCTCCGCGGAGCGCCCGGCAACCTCGGCGGCGCGCCCCAACGCCTCGCCGATGCCGTAGTGGGCGCAGATCGTCAGCTCGTGCTCGCGCAGCAGTGGCCGGGTGGGATCGACGACCGGGGCGCCGCGGATCGCGCCGCGCTCGTGGGCGACCCAGACTCGGCCGGCTCCGCCGGCGCAATCGCGCACCGGCACGACGGTGAGGGTGCCGCCGAAGCGCCCCTGTTTGACGACCAGCCAGCTCGGCGCTCCACCCTCGGCATCGACATAGAGGCCCTGGGCCTGGCCGATAGCGCTTCCGTCGACGTCGTCCACGCGGCTGCCAACCCACCTTCGAGCCTCCTCCACCGAGGGGGGTGGCAGGGTCGAGTCACTCATCGGCCTGCCTCTCGAGCAGCTCGGTGGCGGCGCTGGCGGGGTCGAGCTCGCGCCGCACGACGCGCTCGAGCAGGGCCGCGGTCTCGGGATCGTTGGCGGCGGTCGCCTCCATCCGCCGGCGCATTCGCGAGGTCGCGATCCCCAACACCTCGTTGCGCAGGTTGCGCGCCCGCCGCTGCGCCAGAGTCCCGGCCTCCTCGATGTGGGCGCGATGAGCGTCGATCGCCTCGGTGAGCTCGGCAACGCCCTCGCCGCGGGCGGCCTCGGTGCGCAGGATCGGCACCTGCCAGCCCTCCGGATCATGCGAAAGGGAAAGCACGCCGCGCACCTCGCGCACCATCGTGTCGGTCATCGGATGGTCGGCCTTGTTGACGACGATCACGTCGGGGATCTCCATCACCCCCGCCTTCAGCGCCTGGATCGAGTCGCCGGACCCCGGCATCAGGGCGAGGACGATCGTGTCCGCGTGATCGACGATGTCGATCTCGGCCTGACCGACGCCGACGGTCTCGATCAGGACGTCGTCCTTGCCAGCTGCGTCCATCGCCAGCGCAACCTGGAGCGCCGCCTCGGAGAGCCCGCCGAGGGCGCCGCGGGAGGCCATCGAGCGGATGAAGACGCCGGGATCGAGGAAGTGGTCAGAAAGGCGGATCCGATCGCCCAAGAGCGCCCCCTGCGTGAACGGGCTGGACGGATCGATCGAGAGCACGGCGACGGCGCGCTCGGACTTGCGCAGCTCGGTCGTCAGCGCCCCGATCAGGGTGCTCTTGCCGACGCCAGGCGGGCCGGTGAACCCGACGATCCGGGCCTGGCCGGTGCGTGGATAGACCTCGCGGACCAGGTCCCAGCCGGCGGGGTCATCGGACTCGATTAGGGTGATTGCCCGCGCCAGCGCACGCTTGTCACCGGCGACGAGGCGCTCGGCTAGGGAAGTGGCCTTGGCGGTGTCGGTCATCGCCAGCTGAGTCTAGAGTCCCGGCCGCCGTGATCCGCCTGATCCGCTTCCTCGCCGCCAACGGGATGCTGCACCCCCAATACGGGCGATTGCTCGGCCGCTACCTCTGGCGGCGCTGGCTCACCCCGGCAGGCGGGCGCTGGCGCACCGACGGGCTCCTCTTCCTCGGCCGCAGGCTCGAACTGCAGATCGCCCGCGGCGCCAGAGTCGACTTCGGCCGATTCGTCTGGATCGGCGACGGGACGAAGATCCGCTGCCACGAGGGCAGGGTCGAGATCGGCCGCAAGACGGTGATGGGACAGGAGTGCACGATCTCCGCCTACCAGCGGATTCGCATCGGCGAGCAGTGCGTGATCGCCGATCGCGCGATGTTCATCGACTTCGACCACGGTGTCGTCGAGGTCGAGCGCCCGATCCGCCTGCAGGGCATCTACAAGCGCGACGTCGAGGTCGGCTCCAACGTCTGGATCGGCTACGGGGCCTGCATCCTGCGCGGCGTCCGGGTCGGCGACAACTCGATCGTCGGCACCAACTCGGTCGTCACCAAGGACGTCCCCGCCAACGCCGTCGTCGCCGGCATCCCCGCCCGCGTGATCCGCATGCGCGAGGCGCCGGAGGGCCTGCGCTGGAGCGATCCGGTCGAGCCCGATCCGACGGCGCACACGACGCTGCCTCCTCCCGCCTAACGCTGTGGCAGCTGAGCGGGGTCGTCGCTGAGCCGGAATTGACCGACCCGAGTGCCGCCGGGATCCCAGTACATCCCCTCGAGCAGCTCGCTCGGCTCCACCGAGAGGGCTCCCGCCAGCTTGACCAGGGTGTCGATGCGCGCGAGGCGCACGCCTCGCTCGAGCTGGCCAATCTCCGTGCGATGCAGCGAGGCGCGAAAGCCCAACTCTTCCTGGGAAAGCTTGGCGCGTTTACGGCAGCGGGCAAGGTTCTCGCCAAAGCGAGCCGCGATGTCCACAGTGGGGAGTCTCTTCGCTGACAGACAAAGCATCTACACCCTCCCGTGTGGCATCGTACAGATTGCATTGCGTTGTCTGGCAGTGAGAAGGTTCCACCTGATACACTCGGCGCCAACGGCTGTTGCCGCGCAGCAAGACATAGAGCGAGAATTCCTCATGGCTTTGAACATCAAAAACCCAGAGGTCGAGCGCTTGACTGCACAACTGGCAATCCTCACCGAAAACACCAAGACCGGTGCGGTGGGCCAGGCAGTGCGGAGAGAGCTCGACCGCCTCAAGTCCGGGGCACCATCCGAGCGGACCAGCGCCGAGCTCCTACTTATCCTGTTCCTGATGACCAGGGGCCTTCGCTGAGCCTGAGGCCCTCGGTCTCTGCTGACACTACTCAGGCAGGGCTTGCCTCGCCGACCAGGTCGGCGTAGACAGCCGCGGTCTGCTCGGCGACGTCAGCCCAGTCGAAGCGGCGCAGGTGCTCGTAGGCTTCGGCAACCAGGTGCTGGCCCAGCTCGTCGTCGGAGAGGACCCGGATCGCCACCTCGGCGAGCGCTTCCGGATCGTGGGCGCGGAAGCGAAGCCCGGCCTCCTCGTGGGGAACGACCTCGCGCAGCCCGCCCGTGTCGGCGACGATGCAGGGGCAGCCGCTGGCCATGGCCTCGAGCGCGACGAGGCCGAACGGCTCGTAAATCGACGGCACCACCGTTAGGTCGGCGATCCGGTAGAGCGAGTGCAGCACGTCGTCGCCGATCCAGCCGAGGAAGGTGCCGTGCTCCATCAACCCCAGCTCCTCGGCCTGCTTGTGCAGCTCGGCCTCGTGCGTGCCGGAGCCGGCGACGAGAAAGCGGGTCCCCGGGACCGACTCGATCAGCCGCGGCATCGCCTCCAACGCCAGCTGGAACCCCTTCTCGTAGACGAGGCGGCCGATCAGCAGCACGAGCTTCTCGTCGGGGGCGGCGAACTCGGAGCGCAGGCGGGTCAGCTCGACGGGGTCCTGGGGTTGAAGATCGTCGGGGTCGATTCCGTTGGGGATCACCGAGACCCGCTCCTCCTCGACCCCGAAGATGTCGGCGATCTGCTCGCGCATGTAGTGCGAGCAGGCGATCACCCGATTGGAGCGGTTGGTGATCCAGCGCTCGACGCCGTGGATGTAGGTCTGCGGGTGCTTATCCACCCAGCCCTGGTGGCGACCGTGCTCGGTGGCGTGGATCGTCGTCACCAGGGGCGCCCCGAAGCGCCGGGCAAGGTGATCTCCGGCGTTGGCGACGAGCCAGTCGTGGCCGTGCACGAGGTCGAAGCTATACCGGTCGCCCAGCTCGACCCCGACGGCGAGCATGTCGGAGTTCATCCGCTCGACCCAGGCTACGAACTCACCGAGGTCGGTCGGGCGCTTCGGCTCGCGGATGCGGTGGATGATGACCCCATTGCGGCGCTCTTCGGCCGGGGACTCCTCCCCACCACGGGTCAGCACGTGAACCTCGACCTCGTGATCGAACGAGCGCCTCGGAGAGCTTGCGGACGTGTCGGGCCAGGCCTCCCTCGATCAGCGGCGGGTACTCCCAGGAGAGGATCAGGACTCGGGTCACGGCTGAAGGAGCGGCGAAAGGCTCAAATCCGGGGCGAGAGCTCGCATGCGCGGGTCGGCGATGGCCGGGGAGTCTATGGCCTCCAGCGCCGATTCGGCGTGGAAGATCGCCCGGCGGTAGGCGTAGTCGCCGGCTTGACCGCGTTTGTCGAGGAAGGCCCAGTCGCTCGCCTGGGTCGCGAGCAGCTCCCGCGTGGCGCGCAGGGCGGCGTCCCCGCGCAGGCCGCGGGAGAGCGCTCGCAGCAACCGCAGCTCCAGCCGGCGCGCCCCCCAGGCGAGATCGGCGACGGCGGGCGAGTCCCACGTGCGCAGGTCCTTCCCCTCCCCCCAGGTTGCGGCGCGGAGAGGTCGCTCGGCAGGCTGGTGCTCGGCGAGCGCCTCAGGGACGGTTAGCAGGCGCACGCCCGCGGCGGTGGCGCCAGCCAGAACCTCGCGCAGCCAGGTCACGCCCTCCGACCACCAGTGGCCGAGCAGCTCGGTGTCGATCGCGAAGACGAGCAGCCCGCGGCGGTCGCCCTGGGCGGCGAAGTCGCGGAGGCGGGAGGCGACCGCGGCGAGGAACTCGGCGGCCTGGCGTCGCGCTGCCCGCTCGGCCGCGACGGGGTCGTATGCACCGCCGCCGACCTTCCAGATCCTCACGCCGCGCAACGACTCGCCGGCGAACTGGGCATGGGCGGGGTCGGAGGGATAGCCGTCGAGGGACCAGAGCCACTGGATCGCCTCCCAGTCGATAGGCAGCGCCACCGGCCCCGCCTCCGTCGCCACCGGTACCAGCGCGTCCAGGGGCCGCTCATGAGCGCTCTGGTCGACGCAGAACCAGCGCACGCCCTCCGCCGCCAGGCCCCACTCGAGGCCGGGTACGTAGGCGCACTCCGGGAGCCAAAACCCGCCGTCCCAGCCGAACCGGCGGCGGTGGGAGCGGATGCCCGCGTCGAGCTGCAGGCGCAGGCCCTCTCGCGTCGCAAGCAGCGGCAGCACCGCGTGCGTCGCCGCCGACGTCGCCAGCGCGACATGCCCTTCGTCGGCGGCGCGCCGAAAGGCGTGCAGCGGGTCCCCGCCGCTGGCATCGAGCAGCTCCAGGGCGTGCCTGTAGCGCCTCTCCTCGGCCTCACAGGCTGAGCGGCACTCCGGATCGACCTCCGGCGCGTCGGCCTCGGCCGCCCCGATCCTCCAATCGACCAGGAACCGTCGCAGCCGCTCCCGCGTCGCCGCGTCCTCCAGCTGATCGGCGAGGACCGGGGTCACGGTCATCGTCAGGCGCTCGGCGACCTCGAGCACCGGCAGATAGGAGCGGATCACCGCGTCGAACAGCCACTCCTCGCCAAACGGATAGGTGCCGAAGCCCTCGACGTAGGGCATGTGGCTGTGCAGGACGATCGCCAAGTCGCCCGCGGTCGCCTCAGGGGGCATGGCAGACGGCGAGGAAGTCCAGGGCCCGGTCGAGGTCGGCGCGGTCGAGGCGGAAGTTGGCGGCGGCGATCGCGGGCGTGAAGCGGTCGTAGAACGGCTTGGTCAGGTGCAGCGCCTTGTGGACTCGGTCCCAGCCGAGCCGGATCGCGATCTCGTGAGCGTGCAGCTTGCGCGCGTGGTAGAGGCCGAGCAGCTCGACGCGGGAGAAGTGGTCCTCGCAGAGCGCGCGGAACTCGGCGGCACGGTACTCGCGTACGTGCCAGGGGTTGTCCGACTTCTCCGCCCCGGGCGGCGCCAGCGTCAGCAGGTTGGGAGTGGAGACGTAGGCGACACCTCCCGGGGCCAGCATCGACTTGAAGTGCTCGAGGATCGCGCCGGCGTCTTGCACGTGCTCGATCGTCTGCAGGAAGACGACCGCGTCGCAGGGCTCGGCGAAGCTCTCGACCAAGTCGCGCTCGAAGCGCAGGTTGGGCCGCACGTAGCGCAGGCGCGCATGCTCGTGGGCCTCGGGGTTGGCGTCTACGCCGACGACGCTCGCCGCGGTGCCGGCCAGGACGTTCGAGCCGTAGCCCTCCCCGCAGGCCATGTCGACGACGCGCTTCCCCGCCACCCGCGCCGCGATCCACTCGTAGACCACCAGGTGGCGCCGGTACCAGTAGTTCTCCTCGGGCACGTCCGGCAGCGTTCGCTCGCCCGTGAGCGGCAGCGGCGGCACGCCCCGCGGCTGGTTGAGCTGAACGTATTCGCGGGCCACGGGGAGGGACCGTATTCGGGGCTTGCGCCCCGTGCGTTGCGCCGATCCGCGTAGAGTTCCGCGCCATGCCAGCCTCCCCCACCGCGTCCCCGGAACACATCAAGGACGTCAACACGCGCTACCACGATGCCGCTGCCGAGGAGTACGACGCGAAGTGGGGCATCGACTTCGGCGAGACCGGACAGGAGCAGGTGCGGGCGAAGCTGGTCAAGGCGCTCGGCGGACGTGAGGGCGAGCGTTTCGGCGACGCGCTCGAGATCGGCGCGGGCACCGGTTACTTCTCCCTCAACCTGCTCCAGCTCGGCGCGATCGAACGGCTCACCGCGACCGACATCTCGCCCGGCATGCTCGACCGCCTCTCGGCGACCGCTCGGGGCCTCGGCCTCGAGGTCGAGACCGTCCCCACCGAGGCCGAGGAGCTTCCCTTCAACGACGAGAGCTTCGACCTCGTCTTCGGTCACGCCGTCCTCCATCACATCCCCGACCTCGACAGGGCGTTCGCCGAATTCCGCCGCGTGCTTCGACCGGGCGGCGCGATCGCCTTCGCCGGCGAGCCGTCGCGCTACGGCGACCGCCTCGCGGCGCTGCCGAAGCGGGCCGGTGTCTTCATCGCGCCGGCCTGGCGTCGAGTGGTCCGGGCGCGCGTTCGCGCGGTGCCCGAGGGCGAGCAGTCCGACGGCCACGCGCTCGAGGGCGAGGTCGACGTCCACGCCTTCGCCCCAGCCGACCTGCGCCGGCTGCTCCGCGACGCCGGCTTCGAGGACCGCCACGTCGGCGGCGAGGAGCTGCTGGCCAACGCCTGGGGCTGGGGCCTGCGCACGGTCGAGGCGAGCGCCGAGCCGGAATCGGTCTCCTGGAGCTGGCGTCGCTTCGCCTTCCGCAGCTACATGGCCCTGCAGAAGGTCGACACCCGCCTGCTCGAGCCCCACCTCCCCGCCGAGCTCTTCTACAACCTGCTCGTCTCCGCCCGCAAGCCGGCCTAGCCGCCGCCCTCGCGACGCACGCGGAACAGTTTGCAGCGCGATTCGAAGCCCTTGAGGCGGCGCTCGCCTGCGAAGGAGTACGAGAAGCCGTCGCCCGCGATGTCGCTGACCGCCGGGTCGACCAGGACGCTGCCGGGGCGGGCGATGGCGGTGATCCTGCTCGCCAGATTCACGGCGCGCCCGTAGTAGTCCCCTGATTGGGCAAGTGTCGGGCCGTGGGCGACGCCGGCTCGCAGGAACGGGAACTCCTGCCCTTCCCCCTCAGCCATCTCGATTAGGTCCAGCGCGGCCCCAACCATCGGCTCGACCTCCGTGGAGACCAGCATCGCGGCGTCGCCGATCATCTTCACCAACCGCACCGGCGGTTCGGCGATCACGGTCGCCATCTCCTCGAAGCGGCCCGCGACGGCGCCCAGCTCCTCGGGTGCGATCTCCTCGCCGAGGCGGGTGAACTCGACCAGGTCGGCGAAGCAGATGGCGAGGTCGACGGTGCCACGGACCTCGCCGGAGGCAAGGTCGGCCGCTCCGATCACGTCGCGGCGAATCTGCTCCAACATGTGAGCCTGAAAGGCGTACACCAGGGTCGGACCGACCAATGGCAGCATGTGCTCGGCGGCCGCGGCGAAGCGCAGGGCCAGGTCGCGTTCGGTGTCGCCGGGCTGCAGCAGGGTGCGCACGGTCAGCTCCCGGTTGGCCTCGGCGATCCGGGCCATCCCCATACCGATCGTCCGCGCCACCTGGAGCATTCCCTCCTCCGGCAGGCCCGCGTCGCGCAGCGCCTTCGCCCGGCACACCGCCTCGAGGTCGGCCTCAGTCGCGCTTTTCTCCTCCGGATCGGGATAGGGGACACCGAGCGCGGCGCTGAAGCGCTGGACCAGGTCGAGCCCGAGGCCGGAGATCTCGGCGATTTCGCGCGGCGTGTAGCGGGCGCCGTCCCCAGCCATAGAGCGCTCTACCGGCAACAGGGTGAGACGCCCCGCGGCGACGGCTTCACGCAGCTCCTCGAGCGGTACGCCGTCTGCGGTCAGCTCCTCCAGCAGCGCCAGCCGGTCCTCGCGTGCCTTCCCCTCGAGCTCGTCGAGCAGCCCCTCTGCCTCGAAATCGATCATGCGAAGGCCACGCTACCGCCCCGGCGCGGGTCGCCGCCGCCGCTGAGCTCTCCGCTGCCGTGCTCGCGCGCGACCGCCTGTACGCCGCCGAAGAAGAGGTTGATCGCGGGGCGGCGCAGCACGGTGGCCCCGCGTGCCTCGAGCCGGGCAAGCGCCGCGTCGTCGATGCCGGGCTCGGCCTGGACGATGCCCCCCTCGAAGTGCAGGCGCGGCGCCCGCACCGCCTCCTCGGCCGCCATCCCCTGCTCGACCACGCGCACGATCGTCTGCAGGATCGCGGAGCGGATGCGGTTGGAGCCAGCGCTGCCGAGGCCGAGCTCGATCTCGCCGTCGCGCAGGACGACCGTCGGCGCCATCATCGAGGGCACCCGTCTGCCAGGAGCGATCGCGTGGAAGCCGAGCGGGTTGAGGTCCTCCTCGCCCAGCATGTTGTTGAGGATCACGCCGGTGCCGGGAACCAGCACGCCGGAGCCCGAGCCGTTGGAGCAGGTGACGGAGGCGCACATCCCGTCCTCACCGAGCACGGAGATGTGGGTCGTCGAGCCGAGCAGGTCGCCGGCGGCGGAATCGAGAGAGGCCGAGTCGAGCAGGCTGGTCTCCAACCCCTCGCCATAGAGCGCCTCGGCGAATGCCTCGCCGCGCGCAGCGTTGGCGGCGCCCATCGCGGCGACGAGCTGCTCCGGGCTGCTGCTCTCCCCCAGCCTCTCCAGCAGGCCGAGGCAGTAGGCGATCAGGATCCCGCCCGAGGACGGCGGCGGGTTGGTCAGCACCTCGGTGCCGCGGAACGCGGCCCGGATTGGCCGCCGCTCGATCGCCTCGTATGCCGCGAGGTCGCCGGGGCCAAGCGTCCCACCGCGCTCGACCACGTAGTCGCTGAGCGCCGCCGCGACCTCGCCGCGGTAGAAGGGCTCGGCCCCTTCCGTGCCGAAGCGCTCCAGCGCCTCGGCGAGCTCGAGGAAGCGGAAGACCTCACCCTCCCGCAGGGTGCGACCGGCGGGCGCGTAGAGCTCGCGGGTGCCCTCGAGCCGCTCTTGGATCGGCGCCAGGATGTCGAGGATGTAGGCCTGCTCGGCGTTCACCGGCGCCCCCTCTCGGGCCAGACGCACACCCGGCTTCACCAGCTCCGCCAGCGGCATCGAGCCGAAGCGCTCGAGCGCCTGCTCGAGGCCGGCCGCGGTGCCGGGCACGCCGCAGGAGGCCGGACCGACGTAGAACGTCTGCACGGTCTCGGCGTCGAAGTGGACCGGGACCGCGACGAGCTCCGCGCCGCGCTCGATCCCGTCCCGCCCGGGGGCAGCGACGAAAAAGTCGAGCAGGACCGTCTCCCCGTCGCGGTGCACCATCATGAAGCCGCCGGCGCCGAACCCGGTCAGGGGGCTCTCGACCGCGAAGGAGGCGAGCACGGCGCAGACCGCGGCGTCGATCGCATTGCCGCCCTCGCGCAGGACCTGCGCCCCCGCCTCGGCGGTGAGTGGGTGGCCCGCGGCTACGACCCCGCTCATCGGGGAGCCCGGCTACCCGGGCAGAAACTCTGGGACGTCGATGCCGAGCTCACCCTGCCCGGAGCGGCGCGAGCGCGGCGCGTCGTTGGTGCGCCGGATGGTCGGCTCGGCGACGCGGCGCGGAGGTGCTCCCCGGCCGTCGAAGCGGGTCGCGACGACGGTCACCCAGACCTGATCGCTGAGCTCCTCATCCACGTTGGCGCCGAAGATGATGTTGGCGTCGGGATGGGCCGCCTCGCCGACCAGCTTCGCCGCCTCGCTCACCTCGACCAGCGAGAGGTCAGCGCCGCCGGTGATCGAGAGCAGGATCGCCCGCGCCCCCTCCATCGAGGTCTCCAGCAGCGGCGAGGAGATCGCTTTTTCGGCGGCCAGGATGGCCCGGCCATCGCCGTGCCCCATGCCGATGCCGAGCAGCGCCCGGCCGGCCTCGGACATGATCGTGCGCACGTCGGCGAAGTCGAGATTGATCAGCGCCGGCAGCGTGACCAGGTCGGAGACGCCCTGGACTCCCTGGCGCAGCACGTCGTCGGCGACCTGGAAGGCCTCGACCATCGAGGTTTGCTGGTCGAGCACCTCGAGCAGGCGGTCGTTGGGAACGACGATCAGGGTGTCCACCTCGGCGGCGAGCTCCTCGATTCCCTTGCTCGCCTGGTTGCCGCGGCGGCTGCCCTCGAAGCTGAACGGCTTGGTCACGATCCCCACGGTCAGAGCGCCGACCTCGCGGGCGAGGCGGGCGATCACCGGGGCGGCGCCGGTTCCGGTGCCGCCGCCGGCGCCGGCGGCGACGAAGACCATGTCGGAGCCCTTGAGCAGGCGCTTGATTTTGTCCTGTTCCTCGAAGGCGGAGCGGTGGCCCAGCTCGGGATCGGCGCCGGCGCCGAGGCCGCGCGTCTGCTCATCGCCGATGTGGACGGTGACGTCGGCGACGCAGAGCTGCAGCGACTGCAGGTCGGTGTTGACCGCCATGAACTCCACGCCGGGGATGCGGGCCTCGACCATCCGGTTGACGGCGTTGACACCGCCACCGCCGACCCCGACGACTCGGATCACCGGCTGGTGTGGCTCGCCGCTGCCTGGCGGCTCGTACTCGGGCTCCTCCCGCCCGTACCTGGGCGTCTCGACGATCGGCTCTATCTCCCGCCGTTCATGCCGAGGCTCCTCGGAGAAGACGCGCTTCAGGCGCTCCGGCGGGGTCTCCTCGGAAGGCTGGCGCGCAGGTGGCTCGGGTGGATCGGCGGGCGCCTCGTCCGAGGTGGAGCGAAAGAGGTCCGAGAGGGGGCCCTCCCTCATGCTGGCGCGCTTGTCACGGCGACTCATGTGCCAGAACCTCCTTGGCCAGATCCCGGTAGTAGCTGGCGGCGTTGCTCTGAGGATCGTACTTCAGCACGCTCGACCCCTTGACAGGCGCCTCGGCGAACTTGATCGCCTTGCGAATGCGTGATTTGAAGACGAGGTCGCCGAAGTTCTCCTCGAGGATCTCGACCGCCTCCTTGGCGTGGACGGTCCGCGTGTCGAGCATCGTCGGCAGGATGCCCTCGATGCGCACGTCCGGGTTGAGGTTCTCCTGGATCATCTTCAGCGTGTTCTGAAGCTGTACCAGCCCCCGCATCGAGAGGTACTCGCACTGCACGGGGACGATCACCTTGCTCGCCGCGGTCAGCGCATTGATCGTCAGCAGGCCGAGGCTGGGCGGAGTGTCGATGCAGACGAAGTCGTAGTCGCCCGAGACCTCTTTCAGCGCCTTCTCCAGCGAGCGCTCGCGGCCGATCTTGGTGCTCATCGCGATCTCCGCCCCGGCCAGGTCGATCGAGGCGACCGCGATGTCGATCTCGCGGTGCTGGATGATCTCCGAGATCGGCATGTCGTGGACGAGCACGTCGTAGAGGCTCTTCTCCACCTTGTCGGGGTCGATCCCCTGGCTCATCGTCAGGTTCCCCTGCGGGTCCAGGTCGATGCACAGCACCCGGTGCCCCGACTCGGCGAAGGCAACGGCAAGGTTCAGGGTGGTAGTCGTCTTCGCCACACCGCCCTTCTGGTTCGCGAACGCGATCACCTCGGCGTGCTTGACCGGCGCCTCCGGCTCAGCCTCCTCAACGGCCGCCTCATGGCGACTCGGAGCAATTAGGTCTCGGGGCATGAAGCGATCATCGGGCTTGGGCTCGGGCTCGGGCGCCGGCCTCGCCTCTTGCGCTGGCTCGCGAGCGGGCTCCGGAGTGGGCTCCGGAACGACCTCCTCCATCTGTTCCAGCTCCTCCGCGATCGGGCGAGCGTCCTCGGGCACCGGAGGCTCCTCCTCCACGACAGGGGTGGACGCGAACTTGCTCTTGCGGCTGAGGAATCCCATTGCGCGGGTATTCGCATAGACCTCCGCTTTTCCTGCCGCCTCTCGAAATTGCTAGGAATTGCCCGGTAACCGATCTCTTCGACAAGCGAGTGGTCTTCGTCACCGGCAAGGGAGGCGTCGGCAAGACCACGGTCGCGGTCGCGCTCGGCCTGCGCGCTGCCGCCGAGGGCAAGCGCACGATCGTCTGCGAGGTATCCGCGCAGGAGAACGCCTCGCGGATGTTCGACCACGCCCGAGTCGGCTTCCACGAGGTCGAGATGGCGGAGAACCTCTGGTCGATCTCGATCGACCCCGACGAGTCGATGCGCGAGTACGTGCTGCTCCAGCTCAAGGTGCGCGCGATGCGCGACATGCTCTTCCGCAGCCGCATCTTCAACTACCTCGCCGCCGCCACGCCCGGCCTCAAGGAGCTGGTCACGATCGGCAAGATCTGGGAGCTGGCGCAGCTCGACCGCAAGGTGAAGCGGGGGCGCAAGTACGACCTGGTGATCGTCGACGCGCCGGCCACCGGGCACGGCATCGGCTTCCTGCAGACACCGCGCACCTTCGCCTCGATCGCGCGCGTCGGCCCGATCCACTCCCAGGCCCAGGAGCTCGACCGCCTGATCACCGATCAGGAGCACACAGGCGTGGCGATCGTCGCCCTGCCGGAGGAGATGCCCGTGAACGAGTCGGCGGCGCTCGAGCGCGACCTGCGCGCGGAGGTCGGCGTCGCGGTCGACCGGATCTACATGAACGGCGTCTACCCGGAGCGCTTCTCGGGCGAGGAGGCGGAGCGACTCGCCGAGGTCGCCGACGATGAGAACGGCGTCGTGCGGGCGGCGGTGCGGGCGGCTCTCTCCGAGCACCATCGAGCCCGCTCCCAGCGTGCCCAGTTGGCCCGCCTGCGCCGCCGCGTGCAGGCGCCGGTGAAGACGCTGCCTTTCCTCTTCGAGCCGGAGCTGGGGGTCGAGGAGGCAGGGGAGCTGGCGAGGAGGCTCGGCTGATGCCCGCCGTCGACGAGATCCTCGAGGGCAAGGACATCTGCATCTGCGCCGGCTCGGGCGGCGTCGGCAAGACGACGACCTCGGCGGCGATCGCCACCGGCATGGCGGCGCGGGGACTGAAGGTCTGCGTGCTGACCATCGACCCGGCCAAGCGGCTCGCCGACTCGCTCGGCCTGAAGGAGCTCGGCAACGAGGCGAGACGGGTCGATCCCGCCTTGCTGGAGCGCCAGGGACTCGAGATCAAGGGCGAGCTGTGGGCGATGATGCTCGACGCGAAGGCGACCTTCGACGAGCTGGTGGCGCGCCAGGCACCGGACGAGGAGTCACGCGACCGCGTCCTCGGCAACCGCATCTACCAGCAGATCTCAAACGCGCTCGCCGGCTCCCAGGAGTACATGGCGATGGAGAAGCTCTTCGAGCTGCACACCGAGGGACGCTTCGACCTGCTCGTCCTCGATACCCCGCCCAGCCGCAACGCGCTCGACTTCCTCGACGCGCCGCGCCGGCTGACCCAGTTCATCGAAGGCCGCTCGCTGAGGGTCTTCATGCGCCCGACCGGGCTGGCGGCGAAGGTCGCCGGCCGCGGCGCCTCCGTGGCGCTCTCCGTCTTCAAGCGCATCGTCGGCTTCGACCTGCTGGCCGACCTGGCCGAGTTCTTCAATGCCTTCAGCGGCATGGTCGACGGCTTCCAGGCTCGCGCCAAGCGGGTCAACAGCCTCCTCGCCGACCGGCGCACCTGCTTCCTCGTCGTCTGCGGCCCGCAGGGGGAGCCGATCGACGAGGCGGTCTACTTCCACCGCAAGCTGGTCGAGGCGAAGCTGCCCTTCGGCGGCGTCATCGTCAACAAGGTCCACTACCCGGCGGAGCGTCTGCGCGGCGAGGACGGCGACCTGCCGACGGCCCTGGCACAGCGGCTAGGCGACGAAGACCTGGCCCCGCGCGTGGCCGAGAACTTCGCCGACTACCAGGCGCTGGCCGAGCGCGACGCCCGCAACATCGAGCGGCTCGCGCGCGAGCTGCGGACCAAGGGCGTGATCCGCGTCCCCTACCTGGACGAGGACGTCCACGACCTCGCCGGCCTCGCCGAGATCAACCGCTACCTCTTCGCCAATAACGAGCAGCGAATCGAACTCGCCGCCGGCCGGGCCTAGCTCCCCTCGGGGCCGACGGGCCCCAAAGTGGAGATATAGATCGCTCTGGGGCCCGTCGGCCCCGGTGTTCAGCCTGCCCGGCGGTCGTAGTTGAGCTCGCGGACCTCCCAGTCGGCGTCCTCCGGAACCGGGAAGAGGTGGCGGACGCGGGGGGTGTCGATCCGCTCGCGGTGGGTGATGTCGCCCTCGATCGCCGGGAAGTCGAGGGTGCTGTCGGCGACCTCGACCTCGTCCAGCCAGGGGGTCGCGGTGATGCGGATCTCGTCCTCGCCGGGGATCGGCTCGAGGATCCGGGTCGCCTGGTCGTCGTGCTCGTGCCTTGGCTCGTGATGCGCGCTGTGATGTGAGGTCACTGTCTCCTCCACCCCTCCCGTCTCTGGTGTCTCCCAATCCGAAGTCGTTCCGACGATCGTGCCGTCGCCGGCCTCGAGGCCGGAGGCGATCAGGCTCTCCTCGGCGGCAGCGCCGAGGTCGCTGCCAAGCTCGCCAAGGGCCGCGTCGCGCAGGATCCGGCGCACACCCCCCTCCACCCAACCGGCCAAGGCGAGGCCTGGCAGCGACTGGGTGCCTTTCATCAGCGAGCGCTCCAGCTCCAATGCCTCCTCGACCCGCTCGCGGGCGGCGATCCGGTCGACGCTCTCGTCGGCGATCAGCGCAGATGCCCGCATCGGCAGCGACGCGCCGACGGGGCCCTGGCCGTCGAGCACCGCCCGCAGCGCGAGCAGATGGTCGCTCAGCCCCTCGAGCGCGGACTCGCGTCCGCAGCCCAGCTCGAAGCGCCCCACCGCCCAGGCAAGGGCGCCATCGGGGTCCGGGCGCGCCTCGAGGACGTTCGCAAGCTCGACCAGCTCCGTCGCCTCCTCCTCGCTCAGCTCGTAGGCACCCGCACGGGCGGCGGGTGCGCCGGTGGCGACGCGCGCCCAGTGCCCCTCGCCGGTCGGCGCGAAGGCATAGGGCCCGAGGCCGATGCTGCCGGGCTTGAAGAGGTGCATGATGCTGATCAGCCCGCGCAGCTGGCGCAGGGCGGCCTCGGCGCTGTCCTCGCCCTCCTCCTGTTCGGCGAGCGCGAGGAACTGCGGCTCCCAGGCGGCGCGACCCATCCCCTCGCTGCGCATCGCCTCTACCGGCGCCTCGATACCGTCGGCGCGGACGATCTGCACGCCGTGCGGCAGCCAGAGCCGCGTCAGCGGCATCCGCAGGCCGACCAGCGGCGCGATCAGCACGTCCGCCTCCTCCGCTCCGCGCGTCTCCGCCTCCAGCACCGCGAGGGCGCCCTGCAGGCGGGTGTGGTCGAGAGCAAGTTCGGTGCAGCCGTCCCAGAGCGAGGCGAGGAATACGACGAGCATCCGCGCAGCGCGCTCGCCGGGGTCACTGGGCACCGCCTCGCCACGCGCTTCGAGGTATGCGGCGGCAATGCCGGCACCGGCAACGGCGTCGCAGGCGGGGCCGAAGGCGTCGAGCTGGCGCAGCTCCCCTTCGCGTTCCTCCACGTAGCGGCCGGTGCGCGGCCGGTAGCTGAAGAAGGGAGAGTCGGAACCGCTCTCGGCGTCGACGTCGAAGGGGATCTGGTCACCCGCGGCGACCATCGAGCTGAGCCGAATGGCCGCCTCGGAGGCGACGCGGGTCAGCGAGTCGGTGAGCATGCGGTCACGCACGCTCCAGGCTTCCCGTCACCCGCAACCGCTCCTGCGCCTGCACGCAGGCTTGCAGGAGGTTGATGTCGCAGCTTCCGCCGACATGCGGCGGAAAGTGCGACATCAGACGGGCGGTCGGGTCAGGCGGCGGCGGGGGTCCGGTCGGCTTCCGTGGCCCGAGCGTCGTCGGAGAGCCAGCGGCGGCCGTAGCGGCGCATGTCCTCGACCAGCGGCACCAGCGCCTCGCCCTTCTCGGTCAGCGCGTACTCGACCCGAGGCGGGACCTCGGGGAAGGTGTGGCGCTCGACGATGCCCTCCTCTTCGAGCGCCCGCAGGCGCAGCGAAAGCGTGCGGGGGCTGATCCCCTCCAGTGAGCGCTCCAGCTCGCAGAAGCGGCTCGAGCCCTCAGCCAGGTCGCGGATGACAAGGAGGGTCCACTTGCCGCAAACCACTTCGGCGGTGCGACAGACGGGACATCGGGAGTTGGAAGCGGCGCTCATCGGCGAAGGCGAGGCGGTTGTGTCGATTGCCTCGCTTCAGCGAGTGTAGCGACATCGCTTCACTTACTGAAGTTTTGGGCTACTGCGGGGTCGATGGATCAGGGACGACCGGTGACCACCGGGAAGATCTTGAGCACGTTGATCGTGTATCGGACTTCGTTATAGCCGTACACGAAGGTGACGGGAAAGTCCGGCTCGGCTTCCAGAAGCTGGCATACGTCGTCGCCCGAAACGCACTTCGCATCGCCAAAGGTCGATTTGACGTCGTTGGAGACCATCAGCAGCGCCTTGCCTTTCTCGGAAGCACCCATGTAGGTCACGACCGGCGCCTTCTCGCCCGGCAGGGGAGTCAGCGGCAGCACCCGCTCCCTGACCATCGGCTCCTGTTTCTCGGAATCGGTCCCCTCGGAAGCGGTCTCCTTGCCGCCGGACTTCGCGATCCGCACCTTGATCGCGAAGGTGTAGAAGGTCAGGCCCTCCTTGCCGTCTCCCCCGCTCGGCGGAACGCCGCCGCCCGGGTTCGGTTCGGGGGAGGGCGCCGTCGGTTCGGGACTCGATTCCGTGATCTCGACCGAGCCGGTGGATGTCGAGGTGGTTGTCGTCGTGACCGCGTCCGTGGAGCTTTCGATCCGTGGGTTCAGCTGCGCCCCGCTCAGGTCCACGTGCGTGTAGCGCTGCTTGAAGGGGTTGGTCGGCTGACGGCGGCCGAGCCGCTTGCGGTATTCGCGCAGACCTGGCTTCGACTCGACCACGGTGAGGCTGGCGGAGTCGGCGTTCTCGACGGCAGACACGCCAGCGGTCGCCCCGTTCGGGGGCGGAGAGGGCTCCTCCGTGCCGCCTCCCAGCAGGAAGGGGGCGGCGGCGATCGCCACCACGATGAGAGCGACCAGCGGCAGCAGGCGCCGATCGTGCAGGTCGTAGTAGAGGTCCCGCAGAACCGGCGGCACCTTCAGGTCCGGCACCTTCAGCTCGGGTCCCAGCCGTTTCAAGGCGTGCCTCCGATCGTGGTCGAGACCGGCGTCGCCGACGGCCCGGCAGGCGTCGCGCCCGCGGTGACACCCTGTGCAGGTGGGGTCAGGTAGGTCGTCACGCCAAAGGTCGCCTCCAGATGCGGGAAGCCCTCATTCGAGCTGGGGCTGAGCGCGAAGCCGCTGATCGTGAGCAGGCGACCGT
This sequence comes from uncultured Solirubrobacterales bacterium, assembly GCA_963843495.1. Lineage (GTDB taxonomy): Bacteria > Actinomycetota > Thermoleophilia > Solirubrobacterales > 70-9 > VRUE01. The sequence continues at coordinate 326,557 of CAWJJX010000003.1, forward strand.
CGACGGCGACCTTTTCGTTTTCGGTCTTGACCAGGGAGTCAAGGCCCTTGATGAAGTCCGCCATCTCGAAGAAGTCGCCCTCGAAGCTGAGGGTGTACGGCATCACCGCGAGACCGGCGGGGCCGATCGTCGCCCCGAGGGGCAGCGTCGATGCCGCCACCTCGGTCGGCGAGGCCGGGGTCGAGCCGGGGGTGCCGCTGCTTTCGGGGGCAGGGGCCGCCGGTTCGGACGCCTCGCCCCCTTCGGAGGTGAGGGTGAAGTCGTTGAACCTCACTCCGGCGCCACGGGCGATCCGGTTCAGCTGCACGAGCAGCGAAGCGGTGTCGTCGTCGCCGGGCACGGCCTTGCCGAGCACCACGAGCTGCTGGTAGTTGACCGCGAATTCGTCGCGTGCCTCTTCGGCTTCCGCCACTTCAGCCTCGTGCTGCGCCAGCGAGGCCTTCAGCTCCTCCACCTGCGCGCCGAGTTCCTTCGCTTCCTCGCGCTTTGGGCTCAGCGCCAGGATCCAGAAGGCCGCGGCCAGCGCCGTGACGGCGAAGCATCGCCGACGATCAGCCTGTTCGTCGAGGTCATCTTCATCTCAGCCGCCCTCTGAGCCTTCCGAAGACGTCTCGGCCGTTTCGGCCTGTTCGGTGGCTGAGCTCGCCGCCGCTTCCGACTCGACGCTCAGCGGAACCGGGGCCGCGTCGAAGGCGGCGACGATCTCGAACTTGGCAATGAACTCACGGGTGCGGCAGTCGTCCCCCCCGCCTCCCGAGCCGCCGGTCGATCCGGCGCCGCTCGCCTGTTCGGAGAGTTCAGAGGATTGAACGCCCACCCGGGTGACGCCGTCGATGTCCTTCAGCGCGGTGACGAATCCCGCCACGGACTCCTGGCCACTGGCGCAGCCGCTCAGCTCCAGCGCGGGGCCCGGAGCGGAGCCACGCAGGCTCGATCCGCTCTCACCGCCACCTTCGCCGCCAATGCTGGCGTCGGGGGAGGCCGTCGCGGTGAGGCCGACAAGCCAAACGTCCTCGGGCAGGATCAACGAGAGTTCCCGCATCACTCGCTCCCAGTCGAAGCGGCTGTCGGCGAGGCTGCTGATCGTTACGAGGCGCTGTTCGTGCAGGACGCGGAACTGGGTGAAGGCGACGAGCCTTTCGGCCTCGGCACGGGCGGCCGTGTCTTCGGCTTCGAGCGTGGCGACCTCGCTCTTGCGATCGGCGATCTGGTTGCCGGTGAGCACCAGCGCCGTCACGCCGAGCAGGACGGCGACGAGGGCGCCGAGGACGATGTAGGCGAGCGGGCCACTGCGCAGCGGCGCGTGCTCGCCGCGGCGCTCCTCGGCAGGTATCAGATTGACGGGCCGCATCTAGTGCTCCAGGGCCAGGCCGTAGGGGAGGGTGAGCCGCGCCGCCATCCGCTCCTCGTACTCGCCGAGGGCGGGCGGACGGGAGACGGAGATCGTGAGGCCGAGGCCCTCCTCCATCCGCGCGGCGAGACCGGGGATGGCGCTACCGGGGCCGCAGATGACGATCCGCTCGACCCGCATCGCTCCTTCCTGGGCGCCGTAGTAATCCAGCGAAAGGCGCAGCTCGTCGACCAGGCCGGTGACACCCTCCTCGAGGGCCCGGCGGGCCGCAGCGACGGTGGCCGCATCGCCCTCGACCGCCTCGACGGGGCTCTCCAGCCCGACGTGAGCCAACCATTGCGTCGCGTGCTCGGCACTGAGACCGGTATCGCTCGCGAGCCCGCCGGCGACACTCTCCAGGCCGACCATCGAGACGCGGGTGAAGATACAGGCGCGACCGCGCGCCACGGCGAGGTTCATCACATCGCCGACGTTGCAGTAGAGGACAGCCTCGGTGGGCGGCGCCGGCAGGACCTCGGTCTCCGCCTGGTCTACAGCGATCCCGTCCGCGCTCACCGCAGCCCCGACCCCGGCCAGGGCGCGGATCATGCCGAAAGCGGAGAGGTCGACTCCGGCCGGCTCGAGCCCGGCCCGGCGCAGCGGCTCGAGAATGGAGGCGACCATGTCACGCCGGGCGGCGACCACGATCACGTCCACCTGTGGCGTGGCGCCCTCCTCGGCCGGGACACCGCCGACGACCTGGTGCTCGAGCACAGCCTGGTCGAGTGGCATCGGGATCTGCTCCTGCGCCTGGAAGCGGACCGCCGCCTCGAGCTCCTTGGGATCCTCGATAGCCGGCAGGCGCAGGGTGCGGACGACGACCCGCTGGTTGCCGACACCGACCCGCACGCGTTTCGAGAGCTTGTGCTCGCTGAAGAGCGACTTCAGCGCCTCCGCGACCCCATCGGGATCGGTCACCTCGCCCTCGTGGAAAGCGCCGGGCGCCAGCGGCACGGCTCCCGCGGCAATGACCTCCACGGCGCCGTTGCGCCGGATTTCGGCAGCGGCAACGCTGCCGGCCTCGATGTCGAGGCCGACCACTGCACCGCTCTTCTGCTTGGTCAGTTGCAGCACGCCCACCCTGCATCGACAGAAAGCCCGCAGACCTTTTGCCCTGCAAGTACTCAGTACTAGAAGAAATGTCCAGCTAGGCGAGCGTGTCCAGGTACCAGTCGACTAGCTCCCCGCCAGCCAGCAGGCCGACGACGCCGCCGAGGGCGAGGAACGGCCCGAAGGGGATCGCCTGCTTGCGCGCGCTCGCACCGTGCCGGGCGATCATCACCAGGCCGACCAGCGATCCGGCCAGCAGCGCGACGAAGAGCGCCGGGGCGACGTTGCGACCCAGGAAGAGGCCCATCGTCGCCGCCAGCTTCACGTCCCCCAGGCCCATCCCCCGTGGGTAGGCGAGGGCCGCGAGGAAGAGCAGCCCACCGGCCGCGATGGCGGCGATCGCCCGCTCGAGCAGCCCGGCGGGGTCGGTGGCGGCTGCGATCGCGACCCCCAGCACCGCGGCGACCAGCAGGATCTTGTTGGGGATGAGCCGCTGCTCGAGGTCGGTCAGGGTGACCGCCGCCAGCATCGTCACGAAGACCAGACCGAGGACGATCTCAGCCGGGTCATCCCATAGGACGAGAGCCGTGGCGGCGTAGAGCGCGCCAAGTCCCAGCTCGACCAGCGGGTAGCGGAGTGAGACGCGGGCGCCGCAGCAGCGTGCCCTCCCGCGCAGCAGCAGCCAGGAAAGCACCGGCACGTTGTCGTAGGCCGCGATCTGCGTCCCGCAGGCGGGGCAGCGCGAGCGCGGCCCGACGATCGACTCGCCCCGCGGCACGCGGTGCGCGACGACGCTGACGAAGCTGCCGGCGACAAGCCCTCCGAGGAAGGCGAGCGCCGCGGCGGCGGCCACTTCCTAGCCCCCGTCGATCGGGGTGCTGGTGTCGACCTCGAGCCGGGTCTGGTATCTCGGGTGGTCGTACATGATCGGGATCGCGTCGGCCGGCGAGGTGATGCTGCGCTCGACGCTCAGCGCCACGCCGAGCCGGTCGTCGGCCGGGATCGTATACGGGGCGCCGTTGAAGGTCATTTCCAGCCGGATTCGCTCCCATGACCCCGCCGGCCAGAGTTCGCTCCCTTCCGGCGTGAAGGTCCAGTGGTCGGTGCTGCCGACTTTGTTGGTCAGCAACGAGTCTTTGGCGACCAAGGGCGATTCCTCGTGGCGTTTGAAGAGGTAGACGCAGAGCTGGCCGGTATGGGGTTCGTCGCTCAGCGTCCGCGTGTAGAACTCGAGCGTGACCGTCTCGGTCAGTATGAAGTCCGACTCGAGCGGGTCGGTCACCCAGCGGTGCACTTGGGCCTCGGGATTCGTTTTCCCCGCCGGCACGTACTTGCAGCCTGGCGTGTCGTCGAGGCGGATCGGAAGGCCGCGGTCGGTGTCGGGAGTCGGTGCCTCAAGGTAGGTGTCGTCGGCGTAGTCGTAGAGCGGTGGGTTGTTGATGTCAGCGGGGGCGGGGTCGGGCGGGGCGCCGAGCAGCAGCGCGTCGGGCGCTCCCGCTTCTCCCGATCCGGTCTTGAGCCCGGCGGCGCAGGTGCCAAGCGTGTTGTGGAGGAGGTGATCGCCGGTTATGTCCTGCCGTTCGGTTATCCCGCTTCCCGCACACGGGGTGTCGGAGAGGAAGAACTGCTGCGCGGTAACCACGTCGCCGTTCGCATCCGGGATCGGATCGTTTTTCGAGCTGTCGGTGGGGTCGACGAAGTCGGACTGGACCTCGATGTATCCACGCTCTCCCGCCTGGTTGCTCGGCGTGTCGAGCTTGATCGCGACGACAACCTGCTTGTAATCCTGTTCGCCGGGGCAGTCGCTTCCGCAGACCTCGTCGTCCGCCCAGACCACGTAGCGGTAGATGTCGCCGCTGACGTCGCCGCTGGTGAAGTGCACCGGCCCGGGATCGACGGCAGCGCCGCTGATCACGCCATCTTCGCCGGTTTTGCCGTAGATGCTGCCGCCTTCGACGACCAGCTTGCGGTAATCGTCAGGCGGTTGGCGGGTGAGCGCAAAGGTGGCTTTGCTGGCGTTCACCCGGTAGTTGGGATGGAGCGGATTGGCCGAGGGCGGCGGCGTCACCGTCATCGCCAGTTCTTCGTAGGAGAGGCCGCGCAAAGCCTCCAGCGCCAGCTGGCCCTGGTCCAACGCGACCTGGGTGGCCTTCGCTCGCTGAGTGTTCTTCGTCGCCGAGCTGAGCAGGCCGAAGGTCGCCAGCGCCCCCATCGTCAGGACCAGCGTCGCCACGAGCACCTCGATGATCGTGAACCCGCTCTGCCTTGTGCTCGAATCGGACACGTCAATCGACCAGGGTCGCGTTGCGCAGGCTGGCGCCATCGGAGATCGTCAGGTCCGCCGGCCCGCTCGGGTTGGGGATGTGCAGCGTGATGCCGATGAAGGTTGGGTCCGTTTCCGGCGAGTAGGTGAAGACGTTTGCATCGTCGATGCCGGTGAAGATCGTCGTTTCGGTGCCGTCTTCGGCTCCGGGAGCGGCCTCCAGGCGCGAGCACGACGTCGTCGTGCAGGTGTAGGTCACCTGGCATTCGATTGAGGGAGCGGTGGTGGAGGGCGTGCCCCCGGCGCCGCAGCTGGTGCGGCGCAGATAGGTGCGGAAGGAGACCGTGGTCGGAGCCGCGTCGTCGACCGCGACGCCGCTGCGAATCTCGCGGGTCAGCCGCTCCAGCACCCAGCGCGCGCTCGAGATGTTCTGGGCCCGCTTGCTCACCTCCGGCTGGCTGCGCATGGCGCTGATCACCATCGAGCCGAGCGCGCCGAGCAGGACGACGCCCATCGCCGAGGCGACGAGCAGCTCGACCAGTGTGAAGCCGGCTTCGCTGCCGCCATCGAGCCGGGGGCGCAACCAGCGCATCATCGAACCACCTTGAAGCCGTGCTTCACCGGACGGGGCTCCGAGGCGCCGACGGCGTTGACCGCCTTCACCCTGAACACGTGCCTGGTCGGCCTCAGTCGCTTCAGCTTCAGCGGCGAGCTGCACGAACGCCAGCTGCGGCGGTCCAGCTTGCAGAAGAAGCTCGTACCGGGCTGGCCGGTGGAGTCGACGAAGCGGAAGACCGCCGCCCGTTTCCTCGTCTTGAAGCTGGGCCCGAAGGTGATCAGCGTCTCGGGGGTCACGTAGGCGATGCCACCGCTGTGGGTCTTGGGCTTGGCGGGCGTGCCCGGCGACACCGTACCGCCGCCGCCGGAGTCACCGTTCGAGCCGCCCCCTGATTCAGCTGGGGGTGGTGGTGCTTCCGGGGCGTGGGTGTAGGAGAGGGCGGCGGAGCAGCCGGAGACGATGCCTTCCGCTTCGGCGGTCGCGTAGAAGGACGTGGTCGAGCCGTCCGCCACGGCCACCGCGATCCCCGGAGAGGCGAGCTCCGCTGAGGTGCCGCCGGCAGCTCTGCCGCTGGGATCGCTCGCCTGTTCACCCGAGCAGTTGGAGCTCTTGTAGATCTTGATATCGGTGCCGAAGTCGGCCTGGCCGAGGATCGCCGGTTCGGTCGATGTGCCCGGAGATGGCGGGTCGGTCGCCTCGAGCGCGGGCGACGCCGGGCCCAGTTCCAAGCCCGGATCGTTGCCCACCGAGACGAGAAGAGTGCCCGCGGCAGAGCGAGCGTAAATGTCGTCCTCGCTGGCGAAATCGTCTTCGGCGGTCAATCGCTCTTCGGTGACGAAGAAGGCGAGGGAGCCGTCCCCAGAGACCCCGTGGAGGTGCGAGTCGAAGGGCCCGTTGCCGTTGAGCGGCCCGGTCGAGATCAGCGTCGTGGCGCCGTTGAAGCGCTGGTAGACGTCCGTGCTTTCGTCGTCGTCCCCCTCGATGAGCGGCTCGTCGGTGGCGAAGAAGACGTGAGATCCGTCCGCCGAGGCGCGGGCGAAGTCGGCGTCGAACTGCCCGTTGCCGCATTCGGAGGGGGCGCACGACGGGTCACCGACGGAGAGGAGAGTCGTCGTGGTTCCGCTGCGCTCGTAGACGTCCTGACTCTCGTCCTCATCGGTCACGGTCAGAGGCTCGGCGGTGGTGAAGATCACCGCCGAGCTGGTGCCGTTCGGAGAGGCCCACTTGAACGAGGCGGAGAATGGACCATCGTCGACCGGGCCGGTCGAGATGAGGGTCGTGACGCCGCCAAGGTGGCTGTAGACGTCCTGAACGGTGTCGCCATCGGCCGTCGTGTCCAGGGGCTCGGCGGTGTGGAAGTAGACGGCGGTGCCATCCGCCGAGTTGCCGGCGTAAGTCACGTTGAAGGCGCCGTTGCCCTCGTCCGGCCCGGCGGAGGAGAGGGTCGCCGTGGCGCCCGCCCACTCGTAGACATCGGCGGAGCTGTCGGTGTCGCCGCCGTCGATCTGCTCGGTGGTCTCGAAGAAGACGTGGGAGCCGTCGTCCGAGGCTCCGCCGTAGACGGCGTTGCAGTTGGCCGCGCCGGGGCAGGGCCCGGAGCTCGAAACCAGGTTGGTCGTACCCGAGCTCAGGTTCCGCTCGTAGACGTCGATCAGGCCGTCGCCCTCACCGGCGACGAGCCCTTCGGCGCTGGTGAAGAAGACCTTCGTCCCGTTCGCCGAGGCCTGCTTGAAGAACGCAGGGTTGACGCCGTTGCCGCATCCAGATCCGGCACAGGACGCGGCGCCCTGGGAGACCAGTGTCGTCGTCGGGCTGGTGCCGAGGTCGCGCATGTAGATGTCGGAGCTGGAGTCTGTGTCCTGCGCCGCGAGTTTCTCGACGGTGGCGAAGAAGGCTCGTTCGCCTTCGGCGGCGACGCCGCCCGAGACGAAGCTCGCGTCGACGGCGCCGTTGCCACAGCTCCCCACGCACGAGGCGGCCCCCTGCGAGACGAGCTTGGTCGTGTTGAGGTCGAGATCCCGCATGTAGACGTCCGTCGACTGGTCCGTGTCCCCAGGGACCAGCGACTCTTTGGTCGAGAAGAAGACCCGTGTGCCGTCGCCCGATGCGCCGGCGAAGTTCGCGTCGTGCGCCTGGTTGCCGCCGGTCGGACCGAGCGAGACGATCCGGGTCACGTATTCACCCCCGGCCGCCGTGTCTTTGGAGCGCTCGAAGACGTCGCGCCGACTGTCGGTGTCGCCGGTGACGAGAGGGTCGGTGGTGGTGAAGAAGACAACGCTGCCGTCCGCCGCGGAACCCTCGTACGGGGCGTCTGCGGCATTCGCAGCGGAAGCGGCAAGCCCGGCAAAAAGAAGCGCTGCGAAGGCAGCGAAGGCCGCACGGCGCAGGCGGTCCCGCTGAACCACCCCGAGGGCAAAGCGCGCAAGTCGTGTCGGCCTTGCCGGCATCGTTGAGGTATCGGCAGTCATCGACATTTCGCTTAGCGAAGCCAAGGCACATGGCCAAACGCGCGAGGGGCGAGCCAGACCGGCCCGCCCCTCGGCAAACTTCACGCTTGGCTGGGCCAAAGCGAGGCGATCAGAGGAACTAACCCTCCCAATCGCCAACGCCACCGCCGGAGCCGGGGCACCCGCCGTCGCCAGCTGCCGTACAGGGGAATGTCAGAGTTCCTGCGTTGTTGTTCACCGAGAACGTGTTATCGGTGGATGACGTAATGGTGAGCCGGTAATGATCGTCTCCCACCGTCGCCGTGCCATCACCGCCGGCGAGGGCGAAGTCCGCTGCTTCGATGCTATTGAGCGTCGGCTCAATGTCCTGCAGAAGGGCAAGTGTCGCGCCTGTGTACTGACCTTCGTTGTCGGTCGCATAAGTCTCAATCGCGACCTGCGCGGAGTGCGCGTACTCCTTTGCCTTGGCGTCACCGGCCTTGTCCCGCTGGTTGAAGAACGCCGGCAGCGCGATCGCGGCCAGGATTCCGAGGATCAGCATGACGACGAGGAGCTCGATCAGCGTGAAGCCGCTCTCGCTGTCGCCGTTGAGCCGGGCGCCAACCTTGGCCCGGAGATTCTGGAGAAACATTAGGTACCTCCTAGGGTCCTATCGATTTCGCCAGAGCCCCGTCGCGTTGCAGCCACGTGGTGTCTGTCGACCCCGGTGGTAGCCCGGCCGACTCCCGAAGGAGTCCCGAAAGGCTTTGCGCCCCCGCCTCGCAGCGGGTTTGCCTTTGAGCACCGAGGCACTGGCAGATTCATCACCCTCCCCTAATCGTCAGCACCGCCAGATCCCTTGATCCCCGAAACTGGGGGTTCATCTCTCCAAAACTCAGGCTCTGAGATCAGATCTCACGCAAACGAGAGATAACCAGTCAACTCCGACCGCGGAGCGGCTTACACACCGGGTTCAGCGGATCTTGTCGTAGAGGCTGAAGATCGGCAGGTACATCGCGATCACGATGAAGCCGACGACGCCGCCGACGAAGACGATCATCAGCGGCTCGATCAGGGCGGTGAGGGCCTTGACCTTGGCGTCGACCTCGGTCTCGTAGAAGTCGGCGATCTTGGAGAGCATGTGCTCGAGCTGGCCGGTCTCCTCGCCGACCGCGACCATGTGGCCGACCATCGGCGGGAAGATCGGGTTCTGCTCGATCGGCCCGGCCAGCGAGCCGCCGCGCTTGACCGAGGCGTAGACGTCCTCCATCGACTGCTCGACGACGACGTTGCCTGCTGTTTCTCCCGTTAGTTTGATCGCCTGCAGCATCGGCACGCCGGCCGAAACCGAACCCGAGAAGGTGCGCGACCAGCGGGCGAGCGCGACCTTCTGGATCACGTCGCCGATGTTGAACGGGATCCGCAACAGAAAGCGGTCCCACATCTCCTTTCCCTTTTCGGTCTTCTTCCACTTGAAGAAGACAAAGAACGAGATCGCGAGTACGGGGAGGAGGACGAACCAATAACCGGTGATCGCATCTGAGGCCATCACACAAACCCGAGTTGGTAGCGGCAGCGCCGTGTCTTCGTCGGGGTTTTCTTCACCGATCTCTTCGAAGATGCCGACGAAGACGGGGATGATGAAGGTGACGATCGCGAGCAGGACGACAACCGCGAAGCCAAAGACCAGCGCCGGGTACATCATCGCCGATTTGACCTGGCGTCGCAGTGCGTCGGTTTTCTCGACCTGGAAGGCGATCCGGTCCAGAGCGTCCTCCAGCCGGCCCGATTCCTCACCGGAACGCACCATCGCGCGGAAGAGGCGGTCGAAGACGTTGGGGTGGCGCGACATCGCCTGCTCCAGCGAGCTGCCGGCCTCGACGTCGGCTCGCAACCCGGCCGCTGCCGCTTCGATCTGCTCGTCCTGGGTCTGCTCCTCCAGCGTGTGCAGGGTGCGCAGCATCGGCATCCCGGAGGCGACCAGGGTGGCGAACTGGCGCGAGAAGACAGCCAGCTCGCGCATGTCGACGCCCCTGAACCGCTTGAAGAAGTCCTCGACCTTGACCGCCTTCGCCTTCTCGGAGACGTCGAGGACGATCAGGCCGCGCTGTCGCAGCTGCTCGGTGACCTGGGCCTTAGACTCGGCCTCGACCTCACCGGCCGTGGCGGCGCCCGCCACGTCCATCGCACGGAAGGCAAATGTGGTCGCTCCGGCCGCCACCGGCTAGCCGCCCTGTGTGTAGGAGGGCGATACGGGGGGAGCGGTGGACGCAGGGACGGGCGTGGACTCGCCGTTGGCGGCCATCGCGGCCGGCATCACCGGGGCGGCGCCGAGAAGCCGCTTCAGCTCCTCCGGGACCGAGGCGCGCTGCTCGGCCAGGGAGCGGGTGATCTTGCCGGCTCGCACCAGGCGAACCAGGTCGGCGTCCATCGTCTGCATTCCCACCGCGCCGGAGGTCTGCACGGCAGCGTAGATCTGATGGGTCTTGCCCTCGCGGATCAGGTTGCGGATCGCCGGGGTCGGGACCAAGACCTCGCACGCGACCGTTCGGCCCATCCCATCGGCCGTGGGCAGCAGCTGCTGCGTGACGATCCCCTGCAGGGCGATCGAGAGCTGCGTGCGAACCTGACCCTGCTGCTGGGGCGGGAAGACGTCGATGATCCGGTCGACCGTCTGCGCGGTCGACTGCGTGTGCAGCGTGGCGAAGACGAGGTGGCCGGTCTCGGCTGCGGTCAGCGCGGTCGAGATCGTCTCCAGGTCACGCATCTCGCCGACCAGGATCACGTCGGGGTCCTCTCGCAGAGCTGCGCGCAGGCCGAGCGCGAAGTCCTCGGCGTCGGAGCCGACCTCGCGCTGGTTGACGATCGAGCGCTTGTGCTGGTGCAGGAACTCGATCGGGTCCTCGATCGTGAGGATGTGGTCCTGGCGTTCGGAGTTGATCACGTCGAGCATCGCCGCCAGCGTCGTGCTCTTGCCCGAGCCGGTCGGGCCGGTGACGAGGACGAAACCACGCGGTTTGGCGGTCAGCTCGCGCAGCACCTGGGGGACGCCGAGGGAGTCGAGTGAGGGTATGTCCTGCGGGACGAGCCGGAAGGCGGCGCTCACGGCGCCGCGCTGGAAGAAGCAGTTGACGCGGAAGCGGGCGACGCCTGGGATCGCGTAGGCGAAGTCGAGCTGCTTGTGGTTCTCGAAGCGCTTGCGCTGGTCGTCGTTGAGGATGCCGAAGACGACCTCTCGCGTCTCCTGCCCGGTCAGCACCGAGAAGCCGTCCATCGGCGTGATCTTGCCCTTGTCGCGGATCGCCGGTGGGAAGCCGGCGGTGAGGTGCACGTCGGAGGCGCGCGCCTCGACCATGCGGCGGAGAACCTCTGAGAAGTCGAAGTCCATTGGCTTTAGATCGACCCTCCGGGCCGATTACTCGATACTTGAAAGCGATTAGCCACTGGCTCACGCGGTGACACGCAGCACCTCCTCGAGGCTGGTCTTCCCCGAACGCACCTTGGCGATGCCGTCCTCGCGCAGGGTGAGCATGCCCTCCTCGCGGGCGACGGTGGCGATCTCCGCCTCGGAGGCCTGGGCGATCGCCATCTCCTTGATCCGTTCGCTCATCGTCATCACCGAGTAGAGGCCGACACGGCCCCGGTAGCCGCTCTGGTTGCAGCGGGCGCACCCGACCGGCTCATAGGCCTCGATCTCGGCGCCGACCCGGATCTCGGCGCCGGCGAGGGCCTGCGGCGGCACGATCGTGCGCCGCTTGCAGTGGGTGCAGAGCTTGCGGGCGAGTCGCTGGGCGACCACGCAGTCGACAGCCGAGGCGATCATGAAAGCCTCGATCCCCATCTTGGTCAGGCGGGCGATCGCGCCCGGGGCGTCGTTGGTATGCAGGGTGGTGAGCATCATGTGCCCGGTGAGCGCGGCCTCGACCGCGATCCGCGCGGTCTCGCCGTCGCGGATCTCGCCGACCATGACGATGTCGGGGTCGGCGCGCAGCATCGAGCGCAGGCCGGTGGCGAAGTCGAGCCCGGCCTTGCGGTTGACGTTGATCTGGTTGATGCCGGACATGCGGTACTCGACCGGGTCCTCGATCGTGATGATGTTCTTCTCGATCTGGTTCAGCTCCTGGAGGGCGGCGTAGAGGGTCGTCGACTTGCCGGAGCCGGTCGGGCCGGTGACCAGGACCGCGCCGTAAGCCTGCCGGAAGGCCGCTTCGAAGCGCTCCCGGGCCCTGCCGTCCATGCCGAGGTCGTCGAGCGAGAGCTGGGCGTTGTCCTTGTCGAGGATGCGGATCGTCGCCCCCTCGCCGCGCTGGGTCGGCAGGGTGGTTATGCGCAGGTCGACGCGGCGATCCTCGATCGTGACGCTGACCCGGCCGTCCTGCGGCACGCGTTTCTCGGCGATGTTGAGCTCACTCATGATCTTCACGCGCGAGATCACCGCGTTGACCATCCGCTTCGGAACGTGCGCCGCCTCGCGGAGCACACCGTCGACGCGGAAGCGGACCCGCATCTCCCCCTCGTCGGGCTCGAAGTGGACGTCGGATGCGCCCTCGCCGGCCGCCTGGCCGAGGATGCTGTAGACCAGCTTGATCACCGGCGCGTCCTCGGCGCTGACTTCGATGTCGCTGACCTCGGCCAGCTCGTCTTCGGCTTCCTCCCCCTCGATGACCGCCTCGCTGACCGCGCTCTGCAGCGTGTTGAGGCGGCCGATCAGGGCCTCGATGTCGTCGTCGGCCGCAACGGCGACGCGGCAGTCGAGCGCGGTGGCGATCTGGATGTCGTCGACAGCGAGCACGTTGGTCGGGTCGGCCATAGCGACCAGCAGCGTCTCCTTGTCGACGAAGCCGACGGGCAGCGCCCGGTAACGGCGGGCGGTGTTGACCGGGATCAGGTTGGCGGCGGCCATGTCGACCTGGTAGGCGGAGAGGTCGACGTGATCGAGGCCGTAGCGCTCGGCGACCGCCCGCGAGAGCTGGTCGGCGCTGATCACGCCCTGCTCGAGCAGCAGCCGCTCGGGCGGGCGCCCGGCGGTGCGCGCCTCTTCGATCGCCTGGCGGGCGCGGTCTTCGGCGACGTAGCCGAGGTCGACCAACACGTCGGTGACGAAGCCGCTGGAGCGACCGCGCACCAGCGGCGGCGCCAGACCCGGCGGGCCATCCGCGTGCGACTCGAGCGCCGGCGCCGTCGAGTCCCCAGATGTCGGCACCGGGCGCAGGTGGCTCGGGTAGTCCCCGGAGTCCATGCTCAGGGGTGGTAGTCGAGCGTACGGCCCTTGTAGCCGGCGTCGACTACCGCCTGGACGATGCTCTCGGGGCTCTGGAAGCCGTAGCTCACCGAGGCGGAGGGAATTCCCTGGTCGAGCCGCTTCGGGCGTACCACCACGAGAGCGGGGACCCGGTCGACGTCGACCCCCTGGGCGATCGCCGCATAGCGGGCGATGCGCCCTGCGGGGACGACGAAGGTGGCCACCCCGGGGAGTGAGCCCAGGCCCCTGACGGCGCCGGCAACCATCCGGTCGTCGATACCGCCGTTGCGGACGAAGAGGAGGACGACCGTCCGGTTAGCCTCGAACGCGGCGGTCACTCGCCTTGGCGGGGGCGGCGCCGCCTCGGCCAGCGCGGCCGGAGGCGGCGAGACGGCAGCCGTGCCTACGGGGGAGGTCGTGACCGTCACGGTGGCGGAGCCTTCGGGCGTCGTCACCGTCGCCGAGGTGGTCGCCGCCGATTCCTCTTCTTCGCCACCGCCTCCCATCGAAGACATCACGAAGAAGCCCGTGGCGATCAGCAGGACGCCAACGACAGCGGCCTGGGCAAGCGGATTGCTGTTCAGAGCCTCTCTCATACGTTCGCTTACTAGCTTCGACAGCTCGGCCGGCAAGCTTGAGCATCGCTCAGCAGCTTGCGTCAGGCGGGGAACCGCTCGGCCCGGTGCACTCGACGTAGCGAGTGGGTTCCCAGAGGCTCGTGTAGGAGAAGTCGGGCGGATCGATGCCGGGGTCGGATTCCACCGTCGGCGTGCCGTGCAGCCGCAGTGTCTTCCCCGCGATCATGCCGATCCAGGTCGCGTTGCCGCCTAGCTCGACGTCGCTGTAGGGCGCGTAGAGCATGAGCTCGTTGGTGCCGGAGTTGCCGCTCAGATCGATCGTGGTGGTGATGTCCGGGGAGCCGATCACGTAGAGGCCCGGCACGTTGAACATCCCTTTCGAGGGGTTGTAGCCGGTGGAGACGATGTTGGCGTTGCCTGTGATGCTCACCTGGGTGTCGCCGTCCGAGAGGCCGCAGTTCTCCGGCGTGTCGAAGAAGATCCGCACCTCGACGTCCAGGCCCCCCACCATGATCAGCTGGCCATTGTTGGCGAAGAGTCCGCAGACGAAGTAGTCGCCGCCGCCTAGGGTCAGGGTGGCGTTTTGAGCGATGTTGATCGTCCGCGTCGTCGGGTCCCAAGGATTCGTCGACGTGCGTTTCTTCGAGTAGGTGTCGACTTCGACCGTTGGGTTCGGGCAGGTGAGTTCGAGGCGGCAATTCGAGTTGCTGGTCTCGATGCCGGCTGGTGGGACGATCGGCGGCAGCTCCTTGTTCCCTTCGGTCACACCACCATCGCAGTCGGGTTCCGGCGCCGATTTGCCGATGCCGTGCCGGATGTCGCCGCAGAGCGTGCCGCTGCCGTTGCTTTCGATGTCCCCGTTGGTGCCGACGTCGGTGCGGATGTCCGGGGTCCCTTCGAGCGTGATTCCGTCCTGACCGATCAGGCGCTCGTCGGCGAAGACTTTTTCTTCGTTGTAGGAGATGAGGCCGACCTCGATCCGCCGGCTGACGCCGTCGGCGGCGCCAACAGCGACGACGCTCAGCTCACCGCCCGGCTGGTAAGCGCTGACCTGGTAGGAGAAGCTGGCGTCGCCGACGCTCTCGGCCGCCGTGGCCGGGCACCAGCCGCCGGAGGCGGCCTGGGGTTCACCAGAGGGCCCCACGCAAGGTGTCGCCAGACCGAGGCTGCTCTGGAACCTGTTGAGTCGCAGCAGGGCCACGTTCGCCCCAGCGTCGGCGGCGGCGATCGCGCTCTTCGAGTCGTGATCGCGCTGCGTGCCGTGCTGGGCGTCGACCGACGACATGATCGCCGCACCGCCGAGCCCCATGCTCGCGATCATCGCGAAGATCGCAGTCGGCAAGGCCATCCCGCCCTCGCTTCTCGCGAGTTCGTGCAGGCGGCGGCGAAGGGTGACGAGAATTGCCATCACGAAGCCATCGGCGGCCAGCGCCGTCGGCTTGAGCGAGGGACGATGGCACCCCGCACACTGGACACGCGTCCTACCGACTCCTGGGGCCTCGACTACTGCTCAGGCTGGCCGGCCAGCTGCTCGATGCCGCTCGCGCGCTGGCCGCCGGCGGCAAGCATCAGCTTGAAATCGTGCGGGCTGGAAGCGTAGTCGAGCGCCACCTCCTCGGAGATCTTCCCCTCCATCACGTAGCCGAGCAGCGATTGGTCGAAGGTGCGCATGCCGTAGTACTCGCCCTCGCCGATCACCTCGGTGATCTTGCCGGTCTCTTCGGGGTTCATGATCAGGTCCTGGACCCGGCCGGTGACGACCATCACCTCGGAGGCCGGGACTCGGCCTTCGCCCGTGATATCGGGGACCAGGCGCTGGGCGATCGCCCCCTTCAAGGTCGAGGAGAGCATCACCCGAGCCTGGTGCTGGAGGTGGGGCGGGAAGAAGTCGATGATGCGGTTGATCGTCTCGGTCGCATCGAGGGTGTGGACGGTGGAGAGCACCAGGTGACCGGTCTCGGCAGCGGAAAGCGCCGTACGCACCGTCTCCTCGTCGCGCATCTCGCCGATCAGGATCACGTCGGGGTCTTGGCGCAGGACGCGGCGCATCGCGCGGGCGAAGCTCTCGGTGTCCGAGCCGACTTCGCGCTGATTGACGATCGAGCGCTTGTCTTCGTGTAGGTACTCGATCGGGTCCTCGAGCGTGACGATGTGGTGCGGGCGCGTGCGATTGATGTGATCGATCATCGCCGCCAGCGTCGTGCTCTTGCCCGAGCCGGTGGTGCCGGTGACGAGGATGATCCCGCGCTGCTCTTCGGCGAGCGTGGTGACCACCGGCGGCAGGCCCAGCTCCTCGACCGAGCGGATGTCGAAGGGGATCGCCCGGCAGACGATCGAGATCGAGCCGCGCTGCTTGAAGACGTTGACGCGGAAGCGCGAGAGGCCGGGGATCGAGTAGGAGAAGTCCGCCTCGCCGGCATCCTCGAACTCGGTCAGCGAGCGCACCTCGGCGATGTCGTGAAACGCCTTCTCGGTGTCCTCGCCGCTAAGCGGCTCGTAGCCCTCGAGCTGGACCAGCTCGCCGTGCTGGCGGATGATCGGCTTCGAGTTGACCTTGACGTGAAGGTCGGAGCCCTCGCGCTCGATCAGCGTGCGCAGCGCTTTGTCGATCTCGAACATCCCGACCTGTATCGGCCGGGATGTCCGTGCTCCTTAGCCCTGGAGGATTAGGTGACCTCGCGCAGCTTTTGGGCTTCCCCAAGCTGTTGGAGCTTCTTGAGCGACTGGTTCTCGATCTGGCGGATGCGCTCGCGGGTGACGTTGAAGGTACGGCCGACCTCGTCGAGCGTGCGTGGGTGCTCGCCGCCGAGGCCGTAGCGCAGCTCGAGCACGCGGCGCTCGCGGTAGGAGAGGTTCTCCAGCGCCTCCTTCAGCGCCTCTTTCGTCAGCAGGTCCGCCGCCCGGTCGAAGGGTGACTCCGCCTTCTCGTCGGCGATGAACTGGCCGAACTCCGACTCCTCCTCGTCGCCGACCGGCTTCTCCAGCGAGACCGGGGCCTGGGCGGAGCGCTTGATCGAGTCGACCTCCTCGGGATCGATCCCCGTCACGTCGGCGATCTCCTCCGGCGTCGGCTCTCGACCCAGCTCAGTGACCAGCTTGCGCTCTGCGCGGCCGATCTTGTTCAGCTTCTCGACCACGTGGACCGGGATGCGGATCGTGCGCGCCTTGTCGGCGAGGGCACGGGCGATCGCCTGGCGGATCCACCAGGTCGCGTAGGTGGAGAACTTGAATCCCTTGCGGTAGTCGAACTTCTCCGCCGCGCGGACCAGGCCCAGCGTCCCCTCCTGGATCAGGTCGAGGAAGGGAAGGCCCTGGTTGCGGTAGTTCTTCGCGATCGAGACGACCAGGCGCAGGTTGGACTCGACCATTTTCTGCTTCGCGTCGAGGTCGCCGCGCTCGATCCGCTTGGCGAGTTCGACCTCCTCCTGGGCAGTGAGCAGGCGGACCTTGCCGATGTCCTTGAGGAACAGCTGCAGGCTGTCCGTGGTCATGTCCGGTTTCAGGTCGAGCGCCTGTTTCTGGCGGCGCCGGCCTTTCTTGCCGGTATCGATCGGCAGCGCTTCCGCGGCCGCTTTCTGGGCGGGATCCATGTCCTCGACCAGCTCGATGCCCGACTTCTCGAGGTGCCCGTAGAGGTCCTCTACGTCGGACTCGTCCAGATCCACCTCCGATACAGCCGAGGCGATGTCGCCGAAGGTCAGCACGCCAAGCTGCTGCCCTCTCGTTATGAGGCCCTTGACCTCCTCTAGCTCCTGAAGCTCTGCTACCAGCATCCTGTCTCTACTCTCATTTCCTTGCGCTCGAAGTTTGGTCCTGCCCATAGAAATGCCGTCGCGGCTGAAAAGTCGCGAAAAAAGGACCGGCGATCCGGTCCGTGAGGCTAACTAGTCTGCGCTGCGTGGCCCCTTGAATAGGCGCTCGAGTCCTCTCAAACGTCTGTTCGCATGATAGTCGCTTCAGTTTCTGAAGTCAATGCCCAACTCGATGCGCCAATCCCGCCCCTGGCTGCGTGCCTTCTGGTTCCGCGCCTACCACGAGAACGTAACCGGGCTCTCGGCGATGGTCGCCTACAACCTGATGCTTGCGGTCTTCCCCTTCGCCCTGCTGGTCCTCTTCGTCTTCGGCCAGGTGCTGAAGATCGGCGGCGTCGAGGCCAGCGTCGTCGCCGACCTTCAGCGCCTCTTCCCCAGCGTCGAGCAGCGCACCCTCACCGACGCGCTCGACCGGATCGAGGAAAACTCGGCGACGATCGGGATCGCCGCCTTCTTCGGCTCGCTCTGGATCGGGGCCTCCTTCTGGGGGGCGATGGACACCGCCTTCTGCCGCATCTACCACGTCGAGTGCCGCGGCTGGATCGAGCAGAAGCGCTTCTCCTTCGCGATGCTGGTTGTGGTCGTCCTCTTTTTCACCGCCAGCATCTCCCTGCCGACGATGGAGAGCGCGCTGCTTTCCAGCACCGACCGGCTCCCCTTCGGCCTCTCCGGCATCAAGGCGATCGACACAGCGCTGCTGCTCAGCGCCGCGATCCTGATCACCTTCCTGATCTGCTGCGTGATCTTCTGGGCGGTGCCGAAGGGCCACATGCCGTGGCGCGCGGTCTGGCCGGGAGCGGCCTTCGTCACCGTCGGCGCCACGATCGCCAACTGGCTCTTCCCGGCCTACCTGTCGAACGTTTCCAGCCTCTCTCGCCTCGGCTCAACCGTGGGATTCATCCTCATTGCCCTGCTCTGGTTCTACCTGCTCAGCCTGGCCTTGATGGCAGGGGCGGTGATCAACTCGCTGCGCCACGAGCTGCACGACACCGGTGAGCTGCCCTACGCCCCAACCGGCCCAGCCTCGACCACGCGCGACGGCGATTGCGGTTGCGGTGGGACCTCCCCTCGCCGCAACCAAACATGAACGCCGAGGTTCTCTTGCGAACATAATAGTTTCCATGCTTGCTCTGAAACAATGGTCCGTATGCGACACGAGTTCGGTTCCCTCGAGGAGCCCGGTGTCCTTACCCCAACCGTCCCGTTGGACATCGGCGCTCGGTCCCACCGGCAACGGATCATGGGCGCCCTGGCGCGCAGCTGCGCCGAGAAGACGTTTGCCGCCACGACGATCGGCGACATCGTCAAGCGGGCGAGCATCTCGCGCGGCACCTTCTATAAGCACTTCGAGAACAAGCGCCAGTGCTTCGACGCGGCCGTCGATGACTTCATCGCAGAGCTGCGGAGCGCCGCGGCCGACGCGAGCCTCGATGCGAGCCGGGGGCCGGATTCGATCCGCGAGGTCGCGGCGGTCGTGCTCGAGCGGCTCGCGGTCAAACCGGCCTACGCGCATCTTCTGCTGGTCGAGGCCCCGAACGTCGATCCGGGGATCGTCCGCAGCTACCGCGGCCTTGCCGTCGACGCGGTAGAGCGGTCGGTCAAACGCGTCAAGCGCGCCGGGGCGGACCCCGACATCGCCTTCGGTCGCGCCCAGGTGCTGATCGCCGACTACCTGACGGCGGGCAGGGCCGAGGAGCTCCCGGCGTTGCTCCCGGAGGTCGTCTACATAGCGTTGCTGCCGTACCTCGGACAGGACAAAGCGCTCGAGCAGGCCAAGCTCGCGCGATGACGACGTCTTCGAACCGCAACCGGGCCGGCACCGCGGGGGCCGACGGCACGCCTCAGGATCTCCATCTCTGGAAGCTCCCCCGGGGCCGCCACGGCCTACCACGCGAGCTCGTCGCCCGCTCTCAACGGGAGCGACTCCTCGCCGGCATCGTGCGGGTGGCGGCGGCGAAGGGCTACCAGGCGACGTCGGTCGCCGACATCCTCAGAGAGGCGGGGGTCGGCAGGGAGAGCTTCTACCGCCACTTCAAGGACAAGGAAGACTGCTTCATCGCGGCCAACAACACGCTGGTGAACGATCTCGCGGCGCGCGTCGAGGAAGCCTACGAGCAGCCGGGAGCCTGGCCCGAGCGGGTGGGGCGCGGGTTGGCGACCATGCTCGATTGGTTCGCGACGAATCACGAGGTCGCGCGAGTGATGATGATCGAGATGGGCACGGTCGGGCCGATCGCGAACGAGCGCTTTCGCACCGTCTTCCACCGCTTCACAACCCGGCTGGACGACGGTCGCGAGCTTGTCGACGGCGTGCCGGACCTTCCCAACCTAGCCAGCATTGCCGGCGGCGCCGTCTTCGCTTGTATCTACGAGGAGGTCGCCATCGGCAGCGCCGTCGACCTGCCTCAGCTGCTGCCCCAGCTGACCTTCGAGCTGTTGCTCCCCTACGTGGGCGAAAGCGCGGCACGCAGGGAGCAGCGCCGGGCCACCAGGGTCCTCAGCGCCGGTTGAGCGGAGCGGCGCGACATCGCGCGCCGGGCCCGGAGAGAGGAATCAACCCGCTCCCGACGCGCACCCTTTCCGTAACTACCACGAGAGGAGGAGCCTGAAGACAGGCGCATACCCCCGTTGTCAGGGCAAGCAGGGCATATCCGACTCACTGGGCGCAGATCAAGCAATCCTGGATGCCCTTCCAGACCCGGACGGCGCAAAGCGGGCACAAACCCCGTATGAGCGGGGATGCGGAGTATCCGAATGCGCGAGCCCGTGCTTTCACCGATTGGCGCAATCCGACTACCCGGGATCCGAACCGGGCGGGTCCGGAAAGAGGGAGTCGTGAAGGGCCCCCAACAGCGCCGCGGATAGATCGCCCGCCGTCCCGCCATCGGGCGTCTTACCGTCGATGATCGAATCGAGCAAGGCACCGGAGGAGCCGGACCACTGGGACGCGCCGGGCTCGAGCCGCGCCGCGTAGGAGACGATGGCCTCGCCGTCGACCACAACCCGAATGCCGGCCGGGCCGTGCTTGCCGCCTATCTCGACGGCCAGCTGGCCGACCCCGGTCGAACCGCTACTCGCACCGTCGAGGGTGCCGAGCAGCGGCACGGCCAGCAGGAGCAGCGTCTCCACGTCCAGCCTGGAGATCGGAGCGGTCTCCCCAGCGAGATGGAGGCGCTCACAGCGAATTGCCGCAAGCATCGGGGCCACGGCCTGGCGCAGCCAGGCCGTGGGTGCGTAGGAGGTCCCCCCCTGACTGGAGACGGCGTTGACCAAGCCGGCCGAGCGCATCGCGAACAGGCGCCGTTCGAGGGCGGGTTGACCGAATGACGAAATCAGCTCATCGAGCTCCGGAGGCGAAAGCGATCGCACGGCGAGGGCTCGCAGCATCGTCGAGTTCCAGCCCCCCACCAGCGCCCTGATCGCTTCCTTCGCCGGCGCGCTCTCGATGCCGAGCTCGCCCTCGGGCCCGCTGCTCAGCCAAGCTTCGAGCACTCCCGCCACGAACAGCAGCTCCCTGCCGAACTCGGTCAGCTCGTTGTCCACGAGGCTCGGCTCGCTATCGGCCTTGCGTTTCTCCAGGGCGCCGATTCCGATCAGGTTGCCGATGTTGCCGCGCAGGGCTTTCGGCGCCGGGCCTCCGACCCTGCCGCCCAGATCCGCGAGAGTCAACGGCCCCTCTGCCAAGGCTCGCAGGATCACACCATGAAGGGTGGTCGAGAACAGCGTGAGCACGCGACCACCGGCCCGAAATTGGCGGGCTCGGACGCCGCCGCGGAAGTCCGGCGCACCGCTTTCGGCCGAAGCTTGCCGCTGCTTCGGTGGTCTGGCGTCGAGGTCGGTCAAACTCGATTGGTATTAGACAGTCCTATTTTGGGATCGTCGTGTTCTTAACGAACTATGGCGACAAGAACAGTCCGAGCCCTAGAACGGCGGCATTCTTATCACGAACAATGAGGTACTCACGCGCCGGTGAAAGCCCCAACCAGCCGAACGACCGTGAGGCCCCCAGAGAGCTCTCAGCGGGCGGCTTTCTCAGCCGTAGCGCTCACCGATGATCGCGCGCAGCTTGGCGCGATCATGGCGAGCGTGAACGCGCCTGACGGTGCCCGAGCGCGAGCGCATCACGAGCGATTCGGTAGTGGCACCGGCGCCGCGGTAACGGACCCCCTGCAGCACGTCGCCATCGGTGACGCCGGTCGCCGAGAAGAAGACATCGTCGCCTGAGCAGAGATCATCCGCCGTGAGGACCCGCTCGATGTTGTAGCCGGCGTCGAGCGCCGCCTTGCGCTCGCCCTCGTCGCGGGGCCAGAGCCGGCCGAGCAGCTGTCCGCCCATCGACTTCAGCGCCGCCGCCGAGAGCACCCCCTCGGGCGTCCCCCCTATGCCCCAGAGCAGGTCGACCGGCGAGCGGTCGCTGACCGCGAGCAGCGCGGCCGAGACGTCGCCATCGGTGATCAGGCGGATGCGCCCGCCCGCCTCGCGCACTTCGCGCATCGCCTCCTCGTGGCGGGGCCGGTCGAGCATGACAACGGTGACGTCGCCGACGCTGCCGCCCTTGCGCTCCGCGATCAGCTTCAGGGTCTCGGGGAGGGGGCGGTCGAGGTCGAGCAGGTCGGCGATCTCCTCGCCACCCGCCATCTTCTCCATGTAGACGCAGGGCCCGGGATCGAACATCGTGCCGCGCTCGGCGAGCGCGATCACCGCAAGAGCACTGGGCATGCCGAGGGCGCAGAGCCGCGTCCCCTCCAGGGGGTCGACGGCGATGTCGACAACCGGCGGGCTGCCGTCGCCAATATGCTCGCCGTTGTAGAGCATCGGCGCCTCATCCTTCTCGCCCTCGCCGATGACCACCACGCCGTCCATCGAGACCGAGTCGAGGACGAAGCGCATTGCGTCGACGGCGGCCTGATCGGCGGCGATCTTGTCGCCGCGGCCGACCCAGCGAGCGGCGGAGAGCGCAGCCGCCTCGGTGACGCGGACCAGCTCGAGGGCGAGATTGCGATCGGGCTTGGTTGGAGAGGTCTCCCCCATCGGCGCCGCAGGCTATAGGGTCGGCCGGTGGCTCAACGCTGGGGACTGACGCTGCCGCTGCCGGGGCTGGCCCTCTCGGCGCACGAGGACCTCGTGAAGCGGGCGGAGGCGGCTGGCTACACGGACCTCTGGAGCGGTGAGACGAACGGACCCGACGGCTTCACGCCGCTAGCGCTGAGCGCCGCCTGGACCGAGCGGGCGCGGCTCGGGACGGGGATCGTCGGTGTCTTCCAGCGCGGCCCGGCGCTGCTCTGCCAGGAGGCGGCGGCGCTCGCCGACGCCTCCGGTGGGCGCTTCGTGCTCGGCATCGGCTCCTCCTCGGACCGCATCGTCGAAGGCTGGAACGGAATCCCCTTCGAGCGGCCGCTGAGCAGGGTGCGCGAGACGCTCGAGTTCGTCCGCACGGCGCTCGCCGGCGAGAGGACAGCGAGCGGCTTCAAGCTCGAATCCGCCCCAGCCCAGCCGGTGCCGATCGTGCTGGCCGCCCTGCGCGGCAAGATGCTCGAGCTCGCGGTCGAGCGCGCCGACGGCGCCTTCACCAACTTCCTGCCGCTCGGCGGCCTGCCGAAGGTGACCACGCAGCTCGAGGGCGCCGCCGAGGGCTTCGAGCTGCTCTGCCGCTTCTTCTGCCTGCCGGGCGAGCGCGAGGCGGTCGAGCCCCTCGCCCGCTTCATGTTCTCCTCCTACATCACCGTTCCCGTCTACGCCGCCTTCTACCGCTGGCTCGGATACGGCGACGAGATCGACGCCATGGTGGCGGCGTGGGAGTCTGGCAACCGCCAGGAGGCGGCGGCGGCCGCCCCGTGGGAGCTGATCGAGGAGACCTTCGTCTTCGGCTCACCCGAGCAGATGGCGGAGAGGATCGCCGCCTTCGTCGAAGGCGGCGTAACGCTCCCGATTCTCACCCCGATCACCACCCCCGACAAACTCGGCGAGCTGATCGAGGCGCTGGCGCCGAGCTAACGCAAAGCAACCGCCCAGCCGTCGATCGACCCGAGCGCCTCGCGAATGCCATCCAGCAGGGAGGCGGCCAGCTGCGGCTCGGCGCCTCCGCAGGACACCGCGGCGGCGCTGTTCTCCAGCACGGCGTCGAGCCAGCCCTTGGCCGTTCCCAGCGCCCAGGTCTCCGGCCCATCCAGGAGACGCGTCGAGCACGAGGTGATCAAGCCCTCGTGAACCTCCAGCTGCACCCCAGCGACGCGAGAGCGGGAGCCCGAATCCAGCGATTCGCCGATGTCCACAACTAGCGTGCACGTGCCGCTGGCCTGTTCGGGGAGGCTGACCAACGGCAGTGCCAGGAAGAAGGCGGCCTCAACCTCGACCGCCGTTATCGCCGCGGCTCGGTGCAGGTGACGCAGTTCGGACCGGGCTGAGAGCGCGAGCGGGACGAGCCCCTCGCGCAACCAGTCGGTGACGCCGTAGGACTGGCCCGCCGCATCGGCGCACCGTGGCTGCACCTGACCCGTTACGCGCATCGCCGACAGGCGACGCCAGAGGGCGGGGTAGCTGACGCCGGGGATCAGCCGGTCGAGCTCGGTGAGCGTCAGCGGGCCAGCTGCCAGGGCACGGATCATCGCCGTGTCCCAACCATTTGCCAGCGCCCCGACGGCTGCTTTTGCCGTCCCATTGCCGAAATCGAGCGGCCCTCCGGGAGCCCTGGCAAGCCAGGCCTCGATTGCGTCGGCAACCTCCAGGAGTTCCTCGCCGAGGGGCAAGAGGACGTATTCGACGGAGTTGCCCCGCTCGGCGCCGCGCCGCGACTCGATTGCGCCAACCGCCGCGAGGGCCTCTAGGTTGCCGCGCAGGGTCGAGGCGGGGGGCCAGCCGACGACCTCGCGCAGGTCGCGGAGCTGGCGTGGGCCGCCCGCGAGAGCGCGCACAATCAACCCGTTCAGGGGTGCGGAGAAGAGCGAGAGCACTTTTGTGCCGGCGCGCTGCTGCGATCCTCTCGGCCGACCCAGTGGACGCACGAGACCTCCAAACGGGTTTACTCAATAAAGTTCAAGCGGGTTTTATACCAGAACGTTTCAGTCCTTTCCAAGAAGACCATCGCTTCATCGAGTGAGTCGCCGTGCGGTTGGGCAAACCGCACGGGCGTCGGTAGAGCGGCGGCGCTCGCGAATACAGTGGCGCGGTGCTCTTCTTCAGCCACCCCGCCTGCCTCGAGCACGATCCGAATGCGGTCATGCCGGGTCACCCGGAGCGGCCCGAGCGGCTGCTGGCGATCGAGCGAAGGCTGGGCGAGCGCGGCTGGCTGGGTTGGGAGCGGTGGGAGGCCCCGCCGGCGAGCGAGGGGGACGTGGAGCTTGTCCACAGCGCGGCGCACGTGAGCGCGATCAGGGATCTGTGCGCGAGGGGTGGTGGCGCGATCGACGCCGACACCTACGCAGTCGAGGCTTCCTGGGAGGCGGCGCTGCGCGGGGCCGGGGGAGCCTGCGCGATGGTGCGGGCCCTACTCGGCGGCAAGGCCAGCGTCGGCTTCAGCGCGACCCGGCCCGCCGGCCACCACGCCGAACGCGAGCGGGCGATGGGGTTCTGCCTCTTCGACAACGTCGCGATTGCGGCCGAGCTGGCGATCCGCGAGCTCGGCGCCGAGCGCGTCCTCGTCATCGATTGGGACGTCCACCACGGCAACGGCACCGCCGAGATCTTCCGCCGCCGGCGCGACGTCCTCGTCGCCAACATCCACCAGGGCGGGATCTTCCCCGGCACCGGTCCGCTCGACGACGTCGGCTCCGGGCCGGGTGAGGGCTTCACGGTGAACCTGCCGGTCCCCGGCGGCGCAGGCGAGGAAGAGTGGCTCTCACTGCTGGAGCGGATCGTGATCCCGGTCGGGGCTTCCTTCGAGCCCCAGCTCATCCTGATCTCGGCGGGGTTCGACGCGCACCGCGCCGACCCGCTCGCCACCTGCATGCTCGAGGCCGAGTCGTTCGGCCGCATGGCCCGTCGGGTGCGTGCGCTGGCGGAGGAGCTGGGTGCGCCGGTCGGCGGAGTGCTCGAGGGCGGCTACGACGTCGATGCCCTGGCAGAGTCAGTGGCAGCGACGCTGGCGGCGCTGGGCGATGAGGACGAAGTCGCCGAGGCCGCCTCCGCCACCGACTCGGCACTCACCTCGCGTGCGGCCGCCCAGATCGGGCGTCACTGGGACCTATAGGGCCCGCGCCAGGCTGAGCGCGTAGTCGCTGTCGCGATCGGTGAACCAGCCGCACATCGAGAGCCCGGCGGCGTCGTAGGCATCGCGCAGCCGCTCGCGCGTGAACTTCGCGGAGATCTCGGTGCGCATCTCCTCGCCGGCGGCGAAGTGGACCGCCATATCGAGGCCCTCGACTCGGATCGTCTGGGCCTCAAGCGAGCGCAGGCGAATGTCCATCCTCGCCCGCTCGGCGTCGTAGCGCGCAACGTGCTCGAAGCAATCGAGGTCGAAGTCGGCGCCCATCTCACGGTTGAGCACCCGCAGGACGTTCTTGTTGAACTCGGCGGTGACGCCGCTGGAGTCGTCATAGGCGGCCTCGAGGCGATCCCGTGCCTTGACCAGGTCCGTGCCGAGCAGCAAGCGGTCTGCGGGGCCGAGCAGGGCAGAGATGCGGGTGAGGAACTCGCCGCGAGCGGCAGGGTAGAGGTTGCCGATCGTGCCGCCGAGGAAGGCGATCAAGCGACCCCCACCGCCGTTCGGAATCCGCTCCAGATCGTGCTCGAAGTCGCAGACGAGCCCCCGCACCGCGAGCCCGGGGTACTCGTCCACGAGCTGCCCTGCCGTCTCGTGGGTGATCTCCTCCGAGATGTCGACGGGCACGTAGGTCTCCAGGCAGCCGGCGTCTCGCATCGCGCTCAGCAGGTGCCGTGTCTTCGCCGCTGAGCCGGAGCCCAGCTCGACCAGCGTACGCGGCTCCCTCGCGGCGGCGACGATCTCGTCGGCGCACTCGGTGAGGATCGAGCGCTCTGCCCTGGTCGGGTAGTACTCGGGCAGCTCGGTGATCCTCTCGAAGAGCTGCGAGCCGCGCTCGTCGTAGAAGTACTTGGGGGCGAGCTCCTTGGGCTCGGTCGAGAGGCCCTCACGGACATCCCGGCGCATGGTGGCGGCGGCGTCTCCATCCAGGTGGACCTCGATCTCGATCTGCGGCTCGGTCGTCGTCATGTCATGCATCCCTCGCACAGCGGATGCCGGAGAAGATCTGGCGACGCTGGGGCAGGTCCCAGTTGCGGAAGCTGGGGCGCATCACGCTGCGGTGGGTCGCCCAGGACCCGCCGCGCAGCACCTTGTAGGTGTCGCCGAAGAAGACCTCGGAGTACTCCGGGTATGGGAATGCTCTGAAGTCGGGATAGGCGAGGAAATCCGAGCCGGTCCACTCCCAGGCGACCCCGACCGAGTGCAGCCGCGGTCTGGCGGCCTCCCACTCCTGCTCGCTGGGCAGCCGCTTGCCCACCCAACGGGCGAACGCATCGGCTTCATGCCAGGAGACATGGAGGACGGGATGGGCTGGATCGATTGGGTCGCGACCCGCCATTGCAGTCCTCGCCCATCCCCCGTCGCCATCGCGCTCCCAGTACATGGGAGGCCCGGCGCCGGTCTCCTCCATGAACTGGATATACGCGCCGTTGGCAACCGGGGTTCGATCGATCTCGAACGGCGCCAGCTCAACTGCATGGCGGGCGCGCTCGTTGTCGTAGGCAAAGCCCTCCGCGAACGCGCCGATCGCGTGCTCACCGCCAGGGACGTCGAACATCTCCGGGTCGAGCGGGACGCGCTCATCCAGGCGGTCGAGGTGGGCGGCGGGCAGCTCGTAGCCCTCGACCATCTGCAGCAGCTGCAGCATCGTCTCGTTGTGCTGGTGCTCGTGCGCGAGCAGCATCTCGTAGACGAAGCCGTCCCGGAGCAGCGGGTCCTCGGCCTCGGAGCCGATCTCGACCTCGTCCAGCACCTCGAGCGTGCGCTCGCGCACCTCGGCCAGGTAGGAGCGCAGCTCCTCGTCGTGCAGGATCGGCAGCTCGCCTCGCGTCTTGCGCGGGTTCTCGATCGCGTCGTAGAAGCGGCCCAGCTCGCCGTGCAGCGGCTCGCGGCCGCCGATCGTCTGCACCAGCCAGAGCTCCTCGAAGTTGGCGATGTGGCCGAGGTCCCACGCCAGCGGGCTGAGGATCGGCGAGTAGACGCGGTTGAGCTGCTCGTCGTCGAGCGGGGAGATCAACTCCAACGTGCACCGCCGCGCCTCGGCGAGACGTTCAGCGATCGCTTCCTTGGAGCTTGGCGTCACCTCGGTGGCGATCCGAAAACCCTAGCGAGGTCTGCGTGCCGGGATGTAAATGGTGGCGATTTCAGTTCGCGTTGTAGGGTGCGCCCCCATGCGTATCGAGGGGGCTAGCGCGCTGGTGGCGGGAGGTGCGTCGGGACTGGGCGAGGCGACGGCGCGGGCGCTGGTGGAGGCCGGCGCGGCGGTCGTGATCGCCGACCTGAACGCTGAGAAGGGCGAGGCGGTAGCGGCTGAGCTGGGGCAGAGCGCGAGCTTCGTTCAGGCCGATGTGACCGATGAGGACGCGATCTCAGCTGCGGTCGCGCGGGCGGCCGAGCAGGGTGGCAGATTGCGGATCTCCGTCTGCTGCGCGGGGATCGGCTGGGCCGAGCGGGTTGCCCACAAACGTGGAGCGCACAACCTCGAATTCTTCTCCAACGTGGTCAAGGTCAACCTGATCGGGACCTTCAACGTGCTGCGATTGGCGGCCGCCTCGATGAGCGAGAACGAGCCCGACGGCGAAGGCGAGCGTGGCGTATGCGTAAACACCGCCTCGATCGCCGCCTTCGACGGCCAGATCGGCCAGGCCGCCTACGCGGCCTCGAAGGGCGGCATCGTCGGCCTCACCCTGCCGGCGGCGCGGGATCTGGCGTCGCGCGGCGTGCGCGTGGTGACGATCGCCCCCGGGCTATTCGACACGCCGCTCCTCGCCGCGCTGCCCGAGGACGCTCGCGAGGCGCTCGGCGCTGGCATCCCCTTCCCGTCCCGCCTCGGCCGTCCCGAGGAGTACGCGCGCCTCGTCACCCAGATCGTCGCCAACCCGATGCTGAACGGCGAGACGATCCGCCTCGACGGCGCCTTGCGGATGCCGCCTAAGTAACCAGAGAACGAAACGCCGATTTCCCATCCCATGCATGGGAAATCGGCGTTTAGTCAGTCAGTCCCGTCGGCTTCCGGATCGCGCCAGACCCGCTTGCGCCAGGGCGGGCGTACCGTGAAGCGCGCGGCGCTCGTCGCGGCTATTGGCTCGAGCGGGATGAGGTGCACGCGGCGGCCGGGGATCAGACGGTCCGCGCGGGGGATCCCGTCCGCGTTTCCAGCGTGGCTTCCCCCCGAGACCAAGAGGGCGTGCGTCTCCGGGCCCCAGCCGTTGCGGGAGCGCGCGCCGACCGCTTCGGCCACAGTGCTCAGGACGTTGACGCCCGCGTCCGAACCCCAGTTGTCGGCGCCCTGCTCGTGGTTGTAGCCGGCGTGCGAGGAGGCACGCTCGGCGGTCGAGCCGTCACTGCCGATGCGGATCTGGACGCTTTCCCAGTCGTCTTGGTGGTATCCGAGCGCGCCAACCACCGGAATGCTGCGCAGCGTCGCCGAATCCGCGTAATAGAGCCAGTACTGGATGTAAAGGTTGCCAGCACGCGGACCCGAGCAGTCGGCACCGGCCGCTTCCGCGTACTTGACGGCCCGGGCACGACAATCGATTACGTGGACGAAAGCCGTGACCGGCAGTCCCGCGTCGGTGCGGTGCACGAGTCCACGCGCGCTGCCATCGCCGCACCGGGCGCTGCGACAGCGGCGAAAGTCCACCGGGAGCGCCTTGGAGCCACGCTCGAAGAAGATCACCGGCATGTGCGCGCGAACGAGCTTGCCAACTTCGGTCCCGTAAGCGGCAATCAGTGCAGGTTCATCACCACAGTCGTCGGCCATCGAGGCAGCGCAGAGGATCCGAGAGGCAACCGCCCGCGCCAGCTCTGCCCCCGGAACCCGCAACCCGCTCGCGATCAGGCCGGCGATGGACAGGGCAAAGAGGCAGACGAGGCCTATCCACTCGGCGCTTGCCTGCCCTCGCTCGTCGCGCATGCCGCGACGCTAGGGAGCGAGTCGCTACGCGTGTGGGTCAATCGCGCCGAAAGGTACGCGATACCGACTTAGAGCTGTTGGATCTCGGCCGCGATGTCCGCCGCGGCTTGCTTGGCGTCGGCGAACAGCATCGACGTATTCGGTTCGTAGAAGAGGTCGTTGTCTATGCCGGCGAAGCCGGGGCTGAGCGAGCGCTTGATCACGATCACCTGCTGGGCCTCGTTGACCTCGATGATCGGCATGCCGGCGATCGGGCTGTCGGGATCGTTCTTCGCCGCCGGGTTGGTGACGTCGTTGGCGCCGACGACCACGGCGACGCCGGTGCGCGGCATCTCCGGGTTGATCTCCTCCATCTCCTTGAGCTGCTCATAGGGCACGTCGGCCTCGGCCAGGAGGACGTTCATGTGGCCGGGCATGCGGCCCGCGACGGGGTGGATCGCGTAGTTGACCGGGACCCCGCGCTTCTCCAGCTCGTCGGCGACCTCCTTGATCGCGTGCTGGGCCTGGGCGACGGCGAGGCCGTAGCCGGGCACGATCACCACCGAGTCGGCGTAGGCGAGCTTGATCGCCGCGTCCTGGGCGCCGATCGAGGTGTGGGGGCGCTCCTCGGTGGAACCTCCCCCGCCTGCGGGAGCGCCGCCGAAGCCGGCGAAGAGGACGTTGCCGACCGAGCGATTCATCGCCGTCGCCATCTCCATCGTCAGGATCGTTCCCGAGGAGCCGACCAGGGTGCCCGCGACGATCAGGGCGACGTTGTCGAGAGCGAAACCAGCCGCCGCCGCAGAGAGACCGGTGAAGGCATTGAGCAGCGAAATGACCACCGGCATGTCGGCGCCGCCGATCGGCAGCACGACCAGGTTGCCGAGCAACCCCGCGGCGAGCAGGATCGCGATGAAGATCGCCTGGTTGGGATCGTCGTTATTGATCGCGATGTTGACGCAGGCGGCAACGATGCCGATCAGCAGGACCACGTTGATCACCTGCTGTCCCGGCAGCGCCAGGGGCCGCGTCGGAATCAGGTCCTGGAGCTTGGCGAAGGCGATGTTCGAGCCCCAGAAGGAGACCGAGCCGACGACGGCAGCGAAGAGGACCGGAATCAGCTCGTCGAGCGGGATCTCGTGACCGAGCGAGATGCCGTGACGGATCTCCGACCAGGCGATCAGCGCAACGGCGCCGCCGCCGACGCCGTTGTAGAGGGCGACCATCTGCGGCATCTCGGTCATCTGCACGCGAACCGAGGCGATCACCCCGACCGCGGTGCCGACGCCGAGCCCGAGCGCGATCAGCCCCCAGTTGCCGATCCCGTCGAGCAGCAGCGTGGCGACGACCGCCACCGCCATGCCGCCGGCGGCGATCAGGTTGCCCTGCTTGGCGGTGGTGGGGTGCGTGCCCCTGCGCACGCCGATGATGAAGAGCGAGAAGGCGACGATGTAGAGCGCCGTGGCGGCGTCGCCACCGGGCTCGAGGACGGCCGTCAACATTGCGGTCATCCCTCCTTCGACCCCGCCGCCCCCGGACGCGGGAGCTCAGGCGAATCCATATCTGGTTCCTTCGCCTGAGCGGAAGCAGAGGAGGCGGGCTTTGTTCTTGGCTTCCTCGAGAACATGCCGAGCATGCGGTCGGTGACCATGAAGCCGCCGACGATGTTGATCGCCCCGAAGGCGATCGCAATCGTGCCGATCGTGTACTCGAGGCCGTCGTTGGCGAAGCCGACGACGATCAGGCCCCCGAGCATGACGATGCCGTGAATTGCGTTGGTCTGCGACATCAGCGGCGTGTGCAGCGTGGTCGGCACCTTCGAGATCACCTCGAAGCCGACGAAGGCGGCGAGGACGAAGATCGTGATCTCGGTCATCAAGCTCATGCCGACTCCTTCCCCGCTGCCCTCTCGCTGCGGATCTCGCCGCCGTGCGTGATGCAGGCGGCATCGACGATGTCGTCCTCGAAGTCGACCTTCAGCTCCCCCTCCTCGGTGACGAGGAGCCCGAGCAGGTTCTCCAAGTTCTTGGCGTAGAGCTGCGAGGCGGGCGCCGGCATCTCGCTGGCGAGGTTGCGCGGGCCGATCACCGTGACGCCGTTCTCGACCACGGTCCGGCCAGCCTCCGTCAGCTCGCAGTTGCCGCCCGTCTCGGCGGCGAGATCGACGATCACCGAGCCGGGCTGCATGCCGCGCACCGCCTCGGCGGTGATCAGCAGCGGCGCGGGGCGGCCGGGGATCGCGGCCGTGGTGACGATGATGTCCTGTTTGGCGGCGTTCTGCCCCAGCGCCTCGCGCACCTGCGCGTTCTCCTCGTCGGTCAGCGGGCGAGCGTAGCCGCCCTCTCCCTCGGCGTCCGGGATGAAGTCGAGTTCCAGGGGGCGACCGCCGAGCGAGGCGATCTGCTCCCAGGCGGCGCGGCGGATGTCGAAGCCGGTGACGATCGCGCCGAGGCGCTTGGCCGTGGCAACCGCCTGCAGCCCGGCCACGCCGGCGCCCAGCACCAGCACCTTGGCCGGCGGCACGGTGCCGGCGGCGGTGGTCATCATGCCGAAGAAGCGGCCCGACTCGCGGGCGCCGATCAGCGTCGCGGCGTAACCGGCGGCGGCGGCCTGTGAGGAGAGCGCGTCCATCGCCTGGGCCCGGGTCGTGCGCGGGATCGCCTCCATCGCGAAGCTGGTCGCGCCTGCCTGGGCGAGCGCCTTGTTTGTCTCAGCCGCGGTCCACGGCGAGAGGTGGCCGATCAGGACCTGGCCAGACTTGAGACGACCTATCTCGGCGGTGGAAGGGGCGGCGACGCGGAGTACGACGTCGGCGCCCCACGTAACCTCGCCCTCGACGACGTCGGCGCCAGCCTCCTCGTACTGGGAGTCGGGATGGCCGGCGGCCTCACCGGCGCCGGACTCAACCTGCACCTCGACCTTCTCGTTGCCCCCGAGCGACTTGACCACGTCGGGGACCAGCGCGACCCGGCGCTCTCCCTCGGCGGTCTCTTTCGGCACTCCGATCTTCATTGGACGCGGCGGCGGAGACTATGCGATGAGCGCGGCGAGGCGCTCCAAGGTGTGCAGTTGCTCGCCGCGCTCGGCGTGGACCGGGGAGACGATCAGACGGTCGATACCGGCGCCGCGGAAGCGCTCGACTCGCCCCGCCACCTCAGCCTCGGTGCCGACCAGGGAGGTTGCCTCGACGATCTCGTCTGGGACCGCCTCGAAGGCGCCGGCGCGGTCGCCGTCCTGGAAGCGCCGCTGCACCTCGTCGGCGACCTCGCCGAAGCCGAAGCGGTGGGCCAGATCGACGTAGAAGTTCGTCTTGCGGCTGCCCATGCCGCCGAAGTAGAGGACGAGCCCGGCCTTGACCACGCTCTTGGCGGCGTTCAGGTCGCCGTCGATCGCCACCGACAGGGAAGGGCTCACCTCGAGGTCAGCGCGCTGCCGGCCGCCCTTGGCGAAGCCGGCCTCGAGATGCTCGCCCCAGGTCTGCTCGAAGGCGTCGGCGCTGAAGAAGATCGGGATCCAGCCATCAGCGATCTCGGCTGCCATCTCGACGGATTTGCGCCCGATCGCCCCAACGAAGATCGGAATTCGTGAGCGCTCGGGGTGGAAGTTGAGCTTCAACGGCTTGCCCTCACCCCCGGGTAGCGGCAGCTGATAGTGCTCCCCCTGGTGGTCGAGCTTGTCCTCGCGGGCGACGATCTCGCGCACGACCTCGATGTACTCGCGGGTGCGGCCCCAGGGCTTGGCGTAGGGCACGCCGTACCAGCCTTCGGAGACCTGCGGCCCGGAGGGGCCGAAGCCGAAGAGGAAGCGGCCGCCGGAGAGCTTGTCGATCGTGGCGCCCGCCATCGCCGCGGCGGCGGGCGGACGCGCCGGCACCTGCATGATCGCGGCGCCGAGGTTGATCGTCGTCGTCTGGGGCGCCAGCCAGGCGAGCACGCTGACGACGTCGGAGCCGTAGGACTCCGCCGCCCAGACCGACTCGTAGCCGGCTGCCTCGGCAGCCCGCACGAGCTCGAGGGCATCCTCGCCGGCAGGGCCGACCCCCCAGTAGCCGAGGTTGAGTCCTAGCTTCAGCGGCATCCGGAGCGGACCCTATTGAATAGGCGACGATGACGGACGCCGCGATCGAGAGAGGGCTCTCCAGCACCACGGCCGCGAAGCGGTTGCGCGAGCTGGGCCCGCCACGGGAGACGTCCTCGCGCTCGGTTTCCAGCATCGTCGCCGGCAACGTCTTCACGCTCTTCAACGCGATCATCGGCGCCTTCTTCGTGCTGATCCTCTCGCTGGGCCTCTTCGCCGACGCGGTCTTCGGCCTGATCGCGATCGTCAACTCCTACATCGGAATCCGCCAGGAGCTGAAGGCGAAGCGGACGCTCGACGAGCTGGCGGTGCTCGTCGCCCCTCACGCAAAGGTCGTTCGCGACGGCGCGGTCCAGAGCCTGCGCGCCGAGGAGGTGGTTCCGGCCGACGTGATCAGGGTCGAGCCCGGGGACCAGCTCGTCGCCGACGGGGAGATGATCGAGAGCCGCGGGATGACGGTGGACGAGTCGCTCTTGACCGGCGAGGCCGACGGCGTGCGCAAGCAAGCGGGCGACAGGGTGTTGTCGGGGTCCTTCTGCATCTCCGGTTCTGGCTACTACCTGGTCGAGGCCGTGCGCGAGGAGAGCTACGCCGGACAGCTCGCCGGCGAGGCCCGCGCCTTCCGCCATCCCCCCTCGCCCCTGCAAGACGAGGTGAACCGGGTGATAGTCGCCTGCACCTACGCGATGGCGCCGCTGGCGGCGATCCTGCTGCTCGTCTTCCAGGTGCGCAGCATCGACTTGGTCGAGGCGGCCCAGACGGCCACGGCCGGCTTGGTGACGCTGATCCCCGAGGGACTGGTGCTGCTGATGAGCGTGACCTTCGCCGTGGCTGCGGTCCGCCTGGCGCGCAGCGGCACGCTGGTGCAGCAGATGAGCGCCACCGAGAGCCTCGCCGCGGTCGACACGATCTGCGTCGACAAGACCGGAACCCTGACCGACGGCGAGCTGCGGCTCCTCGGCGCCGAGGTGGCCGAGGGGCTGGAGCCGGCAGTGGCGCACGCGGCACTGGGGCGATTCGCCGCCAGCGCCGGCGACCGCAACCGCACCCTGGAAGCGATCGCCGAGCGGTTTCCCGGCGAGGCCGGCCGCGTCAGCGCCGAGGTCCCCTTCTCATCGGAGTGGAAGTGGAGCGGCCTTCGCACCGGCTCGATCACCTACGTCCTCGGGGCTCCGGACGTGCTGAGCGAAGCCGGTGCGCTGCATCTGCCGCCGGGCCTCGCCACCGCGCTCGAGCGGGAGACCGCGGCGGGGCGGCGCGTCGTCGCCTTCGGCGAAGCCAGTGAGCCGCTCCCGACAAGCCCCTCGGATCAGCCGCCGCCGCGCCTGGCGCCCGTTGCCCTGGTCGTGTTGGAGGAGACGCTGCGGCCTGACGCTGCCGAGACGGTCGCATTCATGCGCGAGGAGAAAGTGGACCTGAAGTTGATCTCGGGCGACGCGCGGGCGACCGTGACCGCCGTCGCCGCGGCTGTCGGAGTGCCCCCAGAGGCGGGCGTGATCGAGGGTCACGAACTCCCCGAGGATGCCGAGCAGCTGGCCGAGGTCGCGCAGCGCAACACGGTGTTCTGTCGGATCAAGCCCGAGCAGAAGCGCGATTTGGTCGGGGCGCTGGCGGCCTCGGGCCGCTACGCGGCGATGATCGGCGATGGAGTCAACGACGTGCCGGCGCTGAAGCGGGCGCGGATGGCGGTGGCGATGGGGTCCGGCGCGCAAGTGACGAAGGGGGTAGCCGACGTCGTCCTGCTCGAAGACGAGTTCGCGCGCCTGCCCCAGGCGGTGGCGGAGGGACGGCGGATCGCCCGCAACATCCACCGCCTCGGCCGCCTCTACCTGACCAAGTCGGTCTACGCGGCGGCTCTGATCCTGCTCGTCGCGGTCCCCGGCTTCGCCTTTCCCTTCCTGCCCCGCCACCTCACGCTCGCCGTGCTGCTGACGATCGGCATCCCCTCCTTCGTGCTGGCGCTGGCGCCTTCGGATGGCCCGCTCTACAGGGGGCGGCTGCTGCGCGCGTTGGCGGCCTTCGCGGTGCCGGCTGGCCTGGCGACGGCGCTCGGCTCGATCCTCTCCTTCTTCCTCGTCGACACCGTCATCGGCGGCAGCCTCGAGGCCGGGCGCACCGCCGCGACGACGACCCTGATCGTGCTCGGCCTCTGCTTCGTGCTCCTGCTCGAGCGCGGCCCGGGCCGCGAGCACATCGCGATCCAGAGCTACATGCTTGCGCTGGTCGCCGGGCTCGGCGCGCTCTTCGCCCTGATCCTCGCCGCCGCCCCGGTGCGCGACTTCTTTGAGATGACCCTGCTCAACGCCACCCAGTGGTTCCTGGCGCTCCTCTCGGCCGCCGTGGGCCTGACGATCGCCAGCATTCTCTGGCGCCTACCGCAAATCGAGGCTCTCGAAGCTCCGGCTACTCCTGAGGCTGAGGCGGCAGCACGAACTGGGTGACGATCAGGGTCGCCGCCAACTTAGGGTCGCCGCCGTTCCTTACCCTCTCGATCTTGACCTCGATCACGACGGTGCTCTTGCCGGCGTGCAACGGCTTGGCGGTGGCGACGATCTCGTCGCCGAGCAGACCCGCCGAGAAGACGTTGAGCTTCAGCTCGATCGTCGTGAAGTTGTGGGCCGGGGGGATGTTGCGGAAGGTTGCCCAGGCGGCGACAGTGTCGCCAAGGGCGGTCCAGACGCCGCCGTGGACGTAGCCGCCGGGGTGCAGGTGACGGCGGTCGACGACGATCCTGCCCTTGGCGAAGTCATCCTCGATCTCGAGTGGCTCGATGCCGAGATCGCCCGGGAAGCTGCCGCCGATGAAGGCGCGAACGTGCTCGGGCTCGAGCACCGAGCGGTCCTCGCTGGACGGGGCCTCGCTCATCGCGCGGGGACCTTAGTCGAGGGCGACGGTCGCGGCTCGCGACCGCGCCCCGCTCAGTGTGTATGCCCCCGGCTCGAGGCACTCTGTGCGGCGCCGGTAGGTGCCCCAGAGCCAGGGCCACTGGCTCGGATCGTTGCCGTTCTCGTCGACGTACCAGCTGGTGCAACCCGAGTGCCACACCGTCTCCGACAGGGCAGTGCGCAGTTCGCGGTCGAAGCGCTCAGCGGCCTCGCGGCGCAGCTCTATTCGGGTCGCCTCGGCGCGCTCCATCTCCCGCAGGGCGGCGAGTAGATGGCGGATGCCGGCCTCGATCGTGTAGATCACCGAGCCGCTGCCACCGTTCGTGTTCGGCCCGTAGAGCAGGAACATGTTGGGAAAGCCCGCGACGCTCATTCCCAGGTAGGCGCTCGGCACGCCAGCCCATTCCTCGGCGAGGGTGCGCCCGCCGTCACCGACGATCTCCATCGGCGCGACGAAGCCGTGGGTCGAGAAGCCGGTGGCGAGGACAAGCGCGTCGGCCGGGCGCTCGACGCCGCTCGCGTCGCGGATGCCCGCAGGGGTCACCTCGGCTATTCGCTCAGAGACCAGCTCCACGTTGGGCTGGGCGAGGGCCGGGTACCACTCGTCGGTCAGCATCACGCGCTTGCAGCCGAACTCGTCGGTCGGCGTCACGCGCGCGCGCAGCTCGGGGTCTCCGATCGCGGCCTTGATCTGGCGCCTGCCGAGGGCGCGGAACCCCGGCAGCAGCCACCCGTGGCCGGTGAGCGCCGCGGCGGCGAGCTCGTGAAAGGCGAAGGTCGCGGCCCGATCGAGGCGACGCAGGGCCGGGAGGCGCCGAAAGAGGGCGCGAGCCCGCTCGCTGTACGCGTAGTCCATCTTCGGCAGCGTCCAGCCCGGCGAGCGCTGATAGACGTCCATATGCCCAACGGCCGGCTGGATCGCGGGCACCACCTGGATCGCGCTGCAGCCGGTGCCGATCACCGCGACGCGCTTGCCGGCCAGGTCGACGTCGTGACGCCATTCGGCGGTGTGGAAAGCGGGCCCGTCAAAGCCCTCCAGCCCCTGGATCGGCGGCGTCTTCGGCACCGAAAGCTGGCCGCAGGCCGTGACCAGGATCTCCGCCTCGTGGGGACCGGCGTCGGTCTCCAGGCGCCAGCTGCCGCGCTGCTCCTCCCAAGCCGCGCTCTTGACCGCGGTGCCGGTGCGAACCTTCTCCAGCACGCCGAAGCGCCGAGCCACGCCTTCGACGTAGGCCCGGATCTCCGCCTGCGACGAGTAGCGACGCGACCAGCGGTTGGGCGCGAAGGAGAACTCATAGAGGTGGGAGGGAACGTCGCAAGCAGCACCGGGGTAGGTGTTGCGCTGCCAGACACCGCCGACGCGCTCCCCCTTCTCGAAGACGGTGACGTCCTCGTATCCCTCGCGGCGCAGCATCGCCGCCGCACCGACGCCGCCGAAGCCACCGCCCACGACGGCAATCGACGGTTGCCTGCTCATATCCCGAATCCTTCCAGCCCAAAATCGCCGAAGGGCTCGTCGCGCTCTCGCACCGCCTGCTTGAAGCCCGATTGGGCGGCGCGGCGGACGAAGCCGTGGCCCTCCGGCGTATGGCGGGCGATGCCGTCGAAGAGGGTGCCGAGCAGCTGCGTCTGGTG
Organism: uncultured Solirubrobacterales bacterium; assembly: GCA_963843495.1. Lineage (GTDB taxonomy): Bacteria > Actinomycetota > Thermoleophilia > Solirubrobacterales > 70-9 > VRUE01. The sequence continues at coordinate 364,566 of CAWJJX010000003.1, forward strand.
CAACCCCTGCGCGTAGAGGGACTGGTTGACCAGCATCTTCATCATCACCAGCTGGTTGATCGGCATCCGGGCGACGCGCTCGAGCAGCGCCTCGAAGCGCTCGTCGAGCTGCTCGGCCGGCGGCGCCTCGGTGGCCAGGCCCCACTCCTCCGCCTGCGTCCCGGTCAGCGAGTCGCCGGTAAGAAGCAACCGCTTCGCCCGCGCCGGCCCAACGCGGGCGGCCCATAGCGCCGTGGTCGGCGAGCCCCAGACGCGCGCCGGGGGGTAGCCAATCTTGGCCTCGGCATCGATCACGAGCAGATCGGAGCAGAGCGCCATGTCGGTGCCGCCGGCGACGCAGTAGCCGTGGACCTTGCAGAGCACCGGCTTCTCCGAGTGGAAGAGGCTCATGAACCCGCGCACGTTGCGCCACATGAACTGGAAGTCGGTGACCGCGTCCCAGTTCGACTCGGGTATGTGGTTGGCGGCAATCGTCGTCGGGTCGACCGGCGACCCCGGCGGCGCCTTCACTCCACCGAGATCCCTCATGTCCCCCTCCGCCGAGGCGACGAGGTCATAGCCGCCACAGAAGCCCGAGCCATTGCCAGCCAGGGCAATCGCGTGCACCTCCGGGTCGAGATTCGCCCTCTCCACGCACTCCGCCAGCTCGACCGGCATCCGCGGCGTGATCCCATTCCCCCGCTTGGGCCGGTTCAGCGTAATGCGAGCGACGCGGCCGTCCACGTCATAGAGCAGCGTGTCCACGAGCGGACCTTAGAGCCTGACCGGGGTCAGGCTCTCGCTCAAACCCTTTCGACGATCATCGCCTTGCCCTGACCCCCGGCCACGCACATGGTCTCGATGCCCACCTGGTGGTCGTCCGTCTCCATCACGTTGAGCAGGGTTCCCATGATGCGGGCACCGGTCATGCCGAAGGGATGGCCGAGGGCGATCGCGCCGCCGTGGGTGTTGAGCTTCTCCAGCGGGATGTCGCACTCGTCCATGATCGGGATCACCTGGGCGGCGAAGGCCTCGTTGAGCTCGACCGTGTCGACGTCGTCGATCGTCATCCCGGCCCGGTCGAGCACCTTCTTGATCGCACCGATCGGGGCGACGCCCATGTACTCGGGCTCGTTGCCCCAGGTGGCGGCGGTGACGATGCGGGCGCGTGGGGTCAATCCCAGCTCCTTGGCCTTGGTGTCGCTCATCAGCAGCACCGCGGCGGCGCCGTCGTTGAGCGGGCAGGAGTTGCCGGCGGTGACCCCACCCCCGCCGAAGGACTCCTCCAGCTGGGAGAGCTTCTCCAGGGTGGAGGAGGCGCGCGGACCGTCGTCCTTGGCGACCTCGGTGCCGTCGGGCAGAGTAACCGGCACGATCTCGCGGTCGAAGAAGCCGTCCTCCTGGGACTGAACCGCCAGTTCCTGGGAGCGCTGAGCGAACTTGTCCATGTCGGCGCGGCTTACCTCGTAGCGCTCGGCGACGTTGACAGCCGTCTTGCCCATCTCGATGTAGGCATCGGGCTGGCCGTCGTTGCCCTGCAGCTTCTCGTTCTGGTCGGCGGCGCCGGCCGGCTCGGTGCGCTCGTTGTAGCGGCTCACCCACTCGACCCCGGCGGCGATGTAGACGTCGCCCTCGCCGGCCTTGATCGCGTTGCCGGCGTGGCGAATCGCGTCGAGGCTGGAGGAGCAGTAACGCGAGACGGTGACGCCGTTGACGTCCTGCGGCAGCTTCTCGGAGAGCAGCGAGATGATCCGGCCGATGTTGAAGGCCTGCAGCCCCTGCGGCATGCCGCAGCCGCAGAAGACGTCCTCGACCAGGGCGGGATCCACGCCCGGGTTGCGCTCGAGCAGCTGATCGACCACGTACGCGCCCATCTCGTCGGGCCGCAGCTGGGCCAGCGAGCCCTTGAAGGCACGGCCGATCGGCGTGCGGATCGTGTCGACGATGACTGCTTCTGGCATTCGGGATATCTCCTTCAAGCTGGGTCGGGAAGTGCGGGGGCGCAGGGTAGTCGATTAAGTTGTGGGCGATGTCGCTGGACGGGCTGCGGGCGTGGATCGGACTTGTGGAGCGCAAGCTGCAGATGCGCACCCGGGTCTTCCTCGTGCTCGTGGCGATCGCCGTGGGCGGCGCCGGCGCCGGTGTCTACCTCGCAGTGGAAGCGCAGCAAGACCAGGTGACTGAGGGTGATCTGCGGGCACTCCAGGAGGAGCTGCAAGCCGAGATCGGCGCCTCCGAAGCCCGGGCACCTGCTGAAGCGGACGAAGAAAGCGCAGCCCAGATCTCGAGCCTGACCTCTCAGGTCGAAGCGCTGAGGGGGAAAGTCGAAAGCCTCGAAGGCAAGGGCAAGGGGAAATAGGTGCTTGTGCTGATACGCACGTAATTTCCCTTGGTCGTCCCCCTACTGCGTTACATTCGCCGCAATTCGAACTCGCATGCAATGCGAGCACTGCCAGTCAGGCAGCGAAAGGAGGGCTTCCATGCCCGAGGGTTACTGCGTCAAGGAGCGCAAGAAGGTCGAGATCAAAGACGCCAAGCAGGTGACGATGAAAAACGGTCGCCCGGCGATCCAGGGGGTATGCCCCGACTGCGGCACCAAAATCTTCAAGATCGGCAAATTGGAGTAGGCGGCGGTGGAAATCAGCGCGGCGCTGATTTCCACCGCCGACCCAGCTTTGGATTCTGAACTGCCCGTGACGGGGGCGCGTATTCCTGATCGAAATGTCATCTGGAGCGCTTGCTGACGAGCGGGATGTGCGCGAGGCGTACGCGGCGCACGCGGCGGAATTGTTTGGCTTTGCGGTGAGGTCGTTGGGGGACGACGGGCTCGCCGAAGAGGCGGTGCAGGAGACCTTTCTGAGGGCTTGGCGAGCTGGGGATCGGTTCGACCCGCAGATCGGCTCGTTGCGGACGTGGCTGTTCGCGATCCTGCGCAACGTGGTGATCGACCTCGGCCGCGCTCGCGCGGCGCGACCCTCGGTCGCCGATGCTGGGATCGAGCCGTCGGTCGAGCCCTTCGACGAGGCGCTGCTCTCCTGGCAGATCGAGGAGGCCATGCGACGGATCGGCGAGCAGCATCGCCGTGTCCTGATCGAGACCTACTACCGGGGCCGCCCCTATGGCGAGGTCGCGAAGGAGCTCGGCGTGCCGGAGGGAACGGTGAAGAGCCGCGTCTACTACGGCCTGAGAGCGCTGCGCGTCGTCCTCGAGGAGATGGGATATGACAACTGAAAGCTGCCGGGAGTGGCGCGAGGCCCTGGGCGCCTACGCGCTCGGCCATCTCGACGCGGACGCGCGCGCCAGACTCGAGGCCCATCTCGAGGGCTGCCCCGGGTGTCGGGTAGAGGCCGAGTCGCTGGCCGGCGTCTCTCGCCTCCTCCCCTTCGCCGACCCCGAACACTTTGGCCCCGCGCCCGTTCCCCCGCCGGAGCTCGGCAAGCGGATAGAGGCGAAAATCGGCACTGAGCGCCGAGCTCGTCGTCGGCAGCGCAGAGCTCGCTTCGGGCTTGCCTTCGGCGGCGGCGCGGCCGCGGCTGCCGCCGCGGTGCTCGCGATCTTCGTCCTCGCCGACAGCGGCGACGGTGGGCCCGAGCAACACGTCGCCTTCCACTCGCTGCCCGCCGGCGTGAAAATCGGCGCGACGCTCGAACCGCGGGCGTTCGGCACCGAGATCCACATGTACGTGAAAGGGATCCGCTCCGGCACTCTTTGCCAGGTGTACATGCGAGGGCCCGGCGGCACGATCTCCGCCGGCACCTTCCGCTACCGCTGGGGCGGGGATTCCGCGGCGGTGCTGAGTGCTGCGCTCGACCTCTCGCGCGCTAGGGCGCTCGTGGTCCACGCAGGCAAGCGAACGTTCGTCGCACCGATCGGCCCGCCCGAGGCCGCCCCGCACCACCGATCTCGCGAGGAGAAAGCAACGTAAGAGGGGCCACACGCACTCATCCCCGGAACTTCGCAATAATTCACTTGAGCAATCGACTCCGTGGGAGGTTGCATGACCAGGGCCCGACCAATCGTCGTCATGATGGCCGCGATCGGCGTCATCGCCATGGCTGGCTGCGGCAGCAGCGGGGCCGATGAGAGCGGCAACGGCGCCGTGATCAAAGTCGGTCGCGTCTACAGCGTCGGCCCGCTCCTTGTCAATGGGAAGGGCATAACCGTCTACGAATTCCGCAGCGACAAGGGCACGCGCTCGGAATGCTACGAAAGCTGCTCGGCGTCGATCTCACCGCTGCTCACGGACGGACCACCGCGGGCCGAGGGGGGAGCGATAGCCGCGAAGCTCGGCACGACGGAACGGCGCGACGGCACTACCCAGGTTACCTACGACGGTCATCCTCTCTACACCTGGCGCGAAGAGAAACCCGGTGAGGCCAGGGGGCGCTCGGTCGAAGCGTTCGAAGGCAAGTGGTACCCGCTGAGGCCAAGCGGCGAGGCCGTGGAAGGCATCTAAGCGGGCGACGGCCGCGACAGACGCGGATCCGCCGATTCTCATCGCCGTCCCAAACGTGACCAACGTCACGTACCCGGGGTGGCCGGGGTTCGAAGGTAATCGTCCTCGCTTCGGCGGCACGATCGCTTTCGGTTTCCCAGACCTGTGTCAATCACAACTATCTAAAGTGTCATCTGTGTCACAGAAGCCGCTCGAGCTGATCCTGGCTCGCAACTTGATGTCCGCGCTCTCCACGCCGGCCTTCCTGGTCGACGAGGGGGGCGTCCTCGTCTTCTACAACGAGGCGGCGGGATTGCTGCTCGGCAAGCGCTTCGAGGAGCTGGGAACCGTGGGACCGGACGAGTGGGGCTCGCTGTTCGGCCCCTTCGACGAGAACGGCGACCCGATCCCCTACGACGAGCTGCCGCTGGTGGTGGCGGTGCGCAACGGCCGCCCCGCGCACGCCGACTTCGAGATCAGCTCGGCCGACGGCGCCCGCCACCGGGTCGAGGCCTCGGCCTTCCCGATCTTGACCGCGCATGGCTCGCAGGGCGCGATCGCCATCTTCTGGCCCGCAGCGTCGCGAAACGGGTCGGAGCGCTGATGAAGGTCAAGCTCTGGGGAACGCGCGGCTCGATCCCCTCCCCGGGGCCGGAGACGATCCGCTACGGGGGCAACACGTCCTGCGTCGGCGTGACTCTCTCCGACGGCTCGCTGCTGGCCCTCGACGCAGGCACTGGAATTCGCAGCCTCGGCCTCGCCCTTGCGGAGGAGCCGGCGCGCCTTCATATCCTCCTCACGCACCTGCATCTCGACCACATCCAGGGACTCGTCTTCTTCGCCCCGGCGTTTCAACCGCAGACCGAGCTGGTGATCTGGGGGCCGGCGTCGCCGGAGGCGTCGCTGCGGGACCGCATCGCCCGGTACATCTCGGCGCCGCTCTCGCCTGTCGAGGTACGCGAGCTTCCCTGCGACGTCTCCTTCCGCCACTGCCCGCAGACGGAGTGGGAGATCGGCCCTGCCCGGATCCGCGCCGCCTCGGTGGCCCACCGCGGCCCGACGCTCGGCTACAGGATCGACGACGGCGATTCCTCGCTCGCCTACATCCCCGATCACGAGCCCGCGCTCGGGGCTGATCTTGACACGCTCGAGGAGGACTGGATCTCGGGGCTCAGCCTGGCCCGGGGCGCGTCGCTCTTGATCCACGACGGTCAGTACGCCGACTCCGAGTACCCCGACCACGTGGGCTGGGGCCACTCTTCGCTCTCCCACGCGGTCTCCTTCGCCCGCCGGGCCGGGGCCTCTCGAACCGTCCTCTTCCACCACGATCCAATGCACTCCGATGAGCAGCTCGACCAGCTCGCCGACGAAGCGGCCGAGCGCTGGCGGGCTCTGGGTGGGGCAGACGGCGGAATCGCGCTGGGACGGGAGCGAGCGGAGTACGAGCTGCCCGTCGAGGTGCCTGGGCGCGCCGCAAGCGGGCTCAGCGCTCTTGGTTAAACACCATGGTTTACCAGCCCACCCTCGCCCGCTACGCTGCGGGCGGGAATGTCGTCGACCCCTGGCATCGACGCGGCGATCGAACGATCCGACCTGGTCAAAAGCGCGCTGGAGACGGCGCGACGAGCCCATGCGGGCCAATTGCGGCGCGGCAGCGACGGCCTGTCCTTCATCGAGCACCCGGTTGCGGTAGCCGAGCATCTGGCCAAGCACCGCTATGGCGACGAGGTGCTGGCCGCGGCGCTGCTTCACGACGTGGTCGAGAAGAGCGAGATCGGGATAGATGAGATTCGTGTCCGCTTTGGGGACGTGGTCGCCGACCTCGTTGCGGCCCTGACCGAAGACGAGACCATCCCCGTCTACGAGGAGCGCAAGGAGGAGCACCGCTGGCGCGTCGCGGAAGCCGACCCGGCCGCGCTGGCAATCTTCGCCGCCGACAAACTGACCAACGTGACGATGCTGCGCGAAGCCTACGAGCTGATCGGCGAGGGCGTCAGCGACGAACTCAAGGTTACGCTCGACCTGAAGATCTATATCTGGGAGGCGGACCTCGAAATGCTCTTCGACGAGGCGTCGGAGATGCCCCTCACCAACGAGTTCGCCGACGAGATGGTCGGCCTCTGGGGCGACCGCTTCAGGGCCGTGCGTTCCCAGTCAGACTGAGGCGCCGGCGCAGCGGCATCGCGTACCAGAGGACGACGAAGACGACGGCGGTACCGACCCCGGTGACGACGGTGGCGACGCCTCCGAAGAGCACGTTGGTGATCAGCACGATCGCCCCGATCATCGCCAGGGCAAGGAAGGTGAGTCCGGCGATCGTGAAGCGGTTGGCGAGGAAGATCAGCTCCTTCTTCTGCTGCAGCCGGAAGGTCACCCGGTGATATGAGGAAGGCGCAATCAGGAGGATCGCTGAGAGCGCCGTGCAGAGCAGCGTGGCGAAGTAGACGTACTTCTCAAACTCGTTGATTTTCGTGAAGTTCTGCTGGAAGGGGACGGCGAGGAGGAAGGCAAAGAGAACCTGTACGCCCGGCAGGGCCACGCGCAGCTCCTGCAGCAGCTCCGTGAGGTTGCGGTCGAGGCGCTCCTCCTCGCTCTCGTTCCGCCCCGACGGCCGTTCTTCCATCCCTTCACGATAGGGAACGTGGGGACCGAAAAGTGCGACATCATCGCGGTGGACCTTAGGATCGCCCGATGGGACGGCTGGCATTGGTTCTCGGCAGCAACGGGCTCGGCGCGGGGGGCGAGGAGGTGGCCGCGACGGTCGCGGCGCAGGGCGCAGTCGTCGTTCAGCGTCACGACAGCGCCGGCGCCTACACGCTGCCGCACCGGATCGACCACGCGGCGAACATGCGCGCCCTGGCAGAGCGCGGCTGCGATCGCGTCCTCGCCATAGGCTCGGTGGGGTCGCTGCACGCCGAGCTCGCCGTCGGCAGCCTCGTCTGCCCCGATGACTTCATCGCCCTGCAGCTCGGCCTCAGCGCACTGACCGACGTCCGAGCCCACCGGGCCCCCGGCTTCGATCCCGCCTGGCGAGACCGCTTGATCGCGGCCTGGGACCGGGCCGATACGGGGCCGATCGTCGACGGCGGCGTCTACTGGCAGGCGATCGGCCCCCGCTTCGAGACGCCTGCCGAGATCCGGATGATCGCGGCGCACGCGGACCTCGTCGGGATGACGATCGCCTCGGAGTGCATCGTGGCCGGCGAGCTGGGGCTGGCCTACGCAGCCGTGTGCGTGGTCGACAACCTCGCCAACGGGATCGGGGCAGAGCCGATCGGGGTCGAGGCGCTGGAACGCGACCGCGCCGTAAACCTCGTCCGGCTGCGCGAAGCGCTCGATGCGGTGCTGCCGGAACTGGCGGATGGATAGCCCACCCGTACGGCCGCTTGCCGTGACCGGCGCCGTCCTCGACGGGGAGACGGTGGGCCTGCGCTGTGAAGGCGGAACGATCGCTGCGCTCGGGCCCGAGGTGGAGGCGCGCCCGGGCGACGAGACGATCGAGGCGGATGGCGCCCCGCTCGTCCCGCCCCTGGTCAACGGTCACACGCACGCGGCGATGACCCTCTTTCGCGGCCACGGCGGCGACCTGCCGCTGATGCGCTGGCTGCGCGAGGTCGTCTGGCCGGTCGAGGAGAAGCTGGGGCCGGAGGACGTCTACTGGGGCACCAGGCTCGCCTGCGCCGAGATGATCCGCACCGGCACGAGTCGCTTCTGGGACATGTACTGGCACCCGGCCGCAACCGCGCGGGCGGTGAGCGACGCGGGCCTGCGGGCGACGATCGGAGGGCCGCTCTTCGACGTCGACGGCAGCACGGCGGAGATGCGAGCGACGGCGCTGGCGAACCTCGACGAGCTGGCGGGTTTCGCTACCCAGGTCGACCGCGCCCTCGCTCCGCACGCGATCTACACCGTCAGCGAGGAACTGCTGCGCTGGACCGCCGAGACCGCAGCGGAACACGATGCGGCGATTCACATCCACCTCTCGGAGACCGAGCAGGAGGTGCGCGACTGCCTCGAGCGGCACGGCGTGCGGCCGGCCTTCTACCTGGACCAGCTCGGGATGCTGACCGAGCGCACCGTCCTCGCCCACGGCGTCTGGCTCGACCGGGACGAGCTGGAGCTGATCGCCGAGCGCGGTTGCACGGTGGTCATGAACCCGGTCGCCAACATGAAGCTCGCCGTCGGCGGCGTCTTCCCGTATCCCGCCGCGCGCGACGCGGGGGTCGCGCTCGGCCTCGGCACCGACGGTGCCGGCTCCAACGACTCCCTCGACCTGCTCGCCGACCTCAAGGTCCTCGCGCTCATCCAGCGCCATACGACGGGAGACACCACGGTTCTCCCCGCCGAGGAGGCCTGGCGGATAGCCACCGGCGCCCGCTCCGCCCTCCTCATCGCGAGCGACTCCGGGGAGTCGGGGAATGCGTTGCGGACGGGAGGTCCGGCGGACTTCCTCCTGCTGCGGCCGCGGTCGTTCGAGCTCGGGATCGGGGACCTCCACTCGGACCTCGTCTACGCCGCGAGCGGCTCGGTCGTCGACACCACGGTGGTCGGCGGGCGGGTGCTGATGCAAGGTGGGACGGTGGCCGAGAGGGAGGAGATCGCGGCTCGTACGGCCGAGCGCACGCGGCGCCTCGGAATCGAGTGATCCCTACCCCTGGGCCTCGCGCGAGAGCCAGATGTGCCCCGCCCACGCCGCGGAGAGCCCGGCGGAGGCCGCGAGCAGCAGCGCCGCCCGCGGGTCGTAGGTCTCCGAGAGCCAGCCGACCAGGGGGCCGCCGATCGGAGTCGAGCCGAGGAAGACGACCGAGTAGAGCGCCATCACCCTCCCCCGCATCGCCGGCTCGACCGCGAGCTGCAGCGAGGAGTTGATCGTGGCGGCGAAGGTGACGGAGGCGGCGCCGAGCAGGGCCAGCACCGGGATCTCGAGCGCCAGGCTGGGCATCAGGGCCGCGAGGCCGGCGAGCAGGCCGAAGGCGAGGGCCGCCCCGGCGATCAGCCGGCCGTCGGTGCGCCCGTAGGCACCGGTGAGCAGGGCGCCGATCACCGAGCCCGCACCCATCGCCGAGACCAGTGCCGCGTAGGCGCTGGCGCCGCCCTCGAAGCTGAAACGCGCGAGCAGCGGCAGGATGACGTGGAAGTTGAGGCCGAGCGTCCCGACCAGCGCCATCAGCCCGAGCGGCACCGCCAACTCCGGGGTGCGCCGCACGTAACGCAGGCCGGCACGCACGGCACCCGGCTGTCGTTTCACGCGCGGCGGCTCGCTCAGCTCGGCGGGCTCCATGCGCCAGAGGGCAACGATCATCGCCGCGAAGGTGAGCGCGTTGAGGGCGAAGCAGGGCTCGACGCCGACCGTGACGATCATCAGCCCCGCCAGGGTCGGTCCGAGCAGCCTGGCCGCCTGGACGAGGACGCTGTTGAGGCTGACCGCGTTGACGACGCGGTCGGGACCGACCATCTCGATCGTGAAGCTCTGCCTGGTCGGGTTGTCGACCGCATTGATCGAGCCGCGGACGAAGACGAGGGCGAAGACCATCCAGGGCGCGACGACACCCGCGGCGGTGACCGCCAGCAGGGCGAGCGCGGGCGTCGCCATCAGCGCCTGGGTCACCATCAGTAGGCGGCGCTTGGAAAAGCGATCGGCGAGCACCCCTCCCCAGGCACCGAAGAGAAGGATGGGGAGAAATTGCAGCGCCGTGGTCATGCCGACCGCGACGCCGCTGCCGGTGAGCGAGAGGACTAGCCAGACCTCGGCCACCATCTGCATCCAGTTGCCGGAGAGCGAGACGATCTGCCCGGCGAAGTAACGACGGTAGTTGGGGACCGAGAGCGAGTCGAAGCTGCGCCGCAAGCCGGCGCTCACCGCTCCTCCTCGAGGAGACGCTCCAGGACCTCCGCCGCCCGCTCCAGGGCGAGCCGGTCCTCGGTGGGAAGGTCTCGCATGCGCCGCGCCAGGTAGGCGTTCTTGCGCCCTCGCAAACGGCGCAGGCGCTCCCGCCCGGCGGCGTTGACGCTGACCAGGGCGCTGCGACCGTCCGCCGGGTCGGGGGCGCGGTCGATGAGCCCCGCCTCGACCAGGCCGCGCAGGATACGGGTCGCGGTCGGCCGCTTGATCCGCTCGATCTCGGCCAGCTCGCTCGGCGTCAACGGTCCATGTCGTTCGACCGTCGCAAGCGCCGAGCCGGCGGTGGGAGTCAACTCCGACCCCTCCCCCGCCGCCTCCTGCCGCAACCGCCGCGCCGTGCGCACGATCGCCATCCGCAGCCTCGCGGCCGTATCGGTGAGTGGTGTGTCCGCGGTCTCCGGAGTCATTACTTAGCTCTAGTAATTAGTTTAGCAAACTACTTGAATACGGCTGGGGCGTCCGATTCTTAGAATCCGCGGATGGCCGACACCGCGCAGGGCGCCATTGCCGGGCAATTGCAGTGGCAGGCGGACGCCTGCAGGATGATCGGCTCGCCGCTCTACGCGGGCCTGCTCGAGCGGGCCGCGGCGGACGTAGAGGCGGAGGGGCCCGTTTGGGAGGTCCTGCGCGGTCACGAGGACGATCCGCGTTTCTCCGTGCTCGGCCTGCGGCTGCTGGGAACGGTGAACCGGATGGTGCTGATCGGTCGCGAGCCGCAGCTCGCGACCGCCTACGAGGGCGGTGACGTGCCGATCGCCTGGGAGGCGCTTCGCGAGACGATCGCGAGAAACGCCGAGGAGCTGCGTCCGCTGATCGACCACCCCGTGCAGACAAACGAGGTGGGTCGCTGCAACGCCCTCCTCTTCGGCTTCCTCACCGTCGCCGCCGAGACCGACATGCCGCTGCGGCTGCTGGAGGTCGGCGCGAGCGCCGGCCTCAACCTGCACTGGGAGCGGTTCCGGTACACGGCCGACGGCTTCTCCTGGGGCCCCACCGACTCGCCGCTCGCAGCTCGAGTTCGAGCTGGAAGGCGACCCGCCGGCGCTCCCAGCGGCTGTCGAGATCGCCGAGCGCCGCGGCTGCGACCCGAACCCGATCGACGTGTCGACACCCGAGGGCCGACTGAGCCTTCTCTCCTATATCTGGCCCGATCAGCCCGATCGAATCTCGCGCATGCGGGCGGCACTGGTGGTCGCGGAGGAGATCCCGATATCGATCGAGCGCGACACCGCCGCCGCCTGGACCGAGCGGGCGCTGGCGGAGTCAGCCCCGGGCCGCGCAACCGTCATCTACCACTCGATCGTCAGCCAGTACCTGAGCGATGCTGAGCGAGAGGCGTTCTTCGCCGGCATCGAAGCGGCCGGGTCACGGGCCACCGCCGACGCCCCCCTGGCTTGGCTGCGCATGGAGCCCGCCGACGACCGCGCCAACCTCGATCTGACGACCTGGCCCGGCGGCGAGACCCGCCACCTGGCCCGTGTCGGCTACCACGGCAGCCCGGTGGAGCTGCCGTCAGCCAGGTAGGCACGGGACCGCACGCGTCGAAGCAAACCGGGATGGAGTCCACAGCCGCCAAGACGGTGCACTACGCGCCGGGCATGGACGCGCGCAGCACCCGAGTCGCGGAAGCGCTGAACACGCCGATGCTGATCGCAGCGGCGCTGACGCTGCCGATGGTCGCGATCACCGAGTCGCAGCCCGGGGGTGCGCTCGAGGATGTCGCCAGCGTGCTCAACTGGGTCACCTGGCTCGCCTTCCTGGTCGAGCTGGTGGTGATGCTGGCCGTCGTCCCGAACCGCCGCAGGTGGCTTCGCCACCACCCGCTCAGCGTGATCATCGTCCTCCTCACACCGCCGGTGCTGCCCGCCGGCCTGCAGAGCCTGCGGGTCCTCAGACTGCTGCGCCTGCTCCGGCTGCTGCGCCTCGCCCAGCTCTCGCGCGAGGTCTTCTCGCTGGAGGGCTTGCGCTACGCGATGCTGCTCTCGGTGCTGACGGCGATCGGCGGCGGCGCCCTCTTCGTCGCCTTCGAGCGGGACACCCAGCACCTCGACGCCTGGGACGGGATCTACTGGGCGGTGACAACGATGACCACCCTCGGCTCCGATATCTACCCGACGACCACCGGCGGCGAGGTCGTCTCGACCGTGATCCTGATCATCGGTATCGGCTTCGTCGCCCTGCTCACGGGCGCCTTCGCGCAGCGCTTCCTCAGCCCCGAAATCGTCGAGGTCGAGGAAGAGCTGGCAGCCGAGCAGCTCAGCGCGGAGACGCTCGCCCTGCGCGAGCTGCGCGGTGTCCAGGAACAGCTGCAGTCGCTCGAGGTCGCCGTCGAACGCATGGTCGACGAACGCGGCGGCACCTGAGCGTTCCGGTGCGACTTATGCCACCCATGGCGACATAAAGCGCACCGGAAGCGGGGTCGGGTCAGACCTCGCCGTCGCGGCGCTCGGCGATCTTGCGCCTCGAGCTCCTTCATCACGTCGGGGTCGCGCAAGGTGGTCACGTCGCCCAGCTCACGGCCCTCGGCGATGTCGCGCAGCAGCCGGCGCATGATCTTGCCGGAGCGGGTCTTCGGCAGGTCGCCCGACCAGATCACCCGCTTCGGCCGCGCCAGCTTGCCGATCCGCTCGGCGACGTGGTCGCGCAGCTCCGCGACCATCTCCTCGCTGCCGTCGTGGTCGCCCTCGAGGGTGACGAAGGCGCAGATCGCCTGGCCGGTGTCCTCGTCGGTCTGGCCGATCACCGCCGCCTCGGCGACCTTCGGGTGGGAGACGATCGCCGACTCGACCTCGGCGGTCGAGAGCCGGTGGCCGGAGACGTTGATCACGTCGTCGATCCGCCCCAGCACCCAGAAGTAGCCGTCGTCATCGCGCCGGGCGGCGTCGCCGACCAGGTAGGTCTCCTTGCCGAAGCGCGAGAAGTAGGTCTCGACGAAGCGCTCCTCCTCGCGGTAGAGGGTGCGCAGCATCCCCGGCCAGGGTCGGCGCAGGACGAGCAGGCCCTCCGCTCCTCGAACATCGTCTCCCGCCCTCGTCGAAGACCGCCGCGTCGATCCCGGGCAGCGGCACCGTCGCCGAGCCCGGCTTGGTCGCGGTGATCCCCGGCAGCGGCGAGATCATCATGTGGCCGGTCTCGGTCTGCCACCAGGTGTCGACGATCGGGCAGCGCTCGCCGCCGATCACCTTGTGGTACCAGAGCCACGCCTTGGGGTTGATCGGCTCGCCGACCGCTGCCCAGCAGCCGCAGCGAGGTGAGGTCGTGGCGCGCCGGGATGCTCGGCGCCCCACTTCATGCAGGCGCGGATCGCGGTCGGCGCCGTGTAGAGGATCGTCACGCCGTGGCGCTCGACGATCTCCCACCAGACGTCCTTGTCGGGGTAGTCGGGCGCGCCCTCGTACATCACGCTCGTCGCCCCGTTGGCGAGCGGCCCGTAGACGATGTAGGAGTGGCCGGTGACCCAGCCGACGTCGGCCGCGCACCAGTAGACGTCCTCCTCGGGCTTGAGGTCGAAGACGTAGCGATGGGTGATAGGCGACGCCGGTCAGGTAGCCGCCGGTGGTGTGCAGGATCCCCTTCGGCTTCGCGGTCGAGCCGGAGGTGTAGAGGATGTAGAGCGGGTCCTCGGCGCCCATCGGCTCCGGCGCGCACTCGGCGTCGGCGTCGGCGCACGCCTCGCTCGAACCAGACGTCGCGACCCTCGCTCCATCGCGCACTCGGTCCCGGTGTGGCGGACGACGAAGATCGTCTCGATCGACTCGACGCCCGCCGAGCACCTCGTCGACCTGCGCCTTCACCGGCGCCGTCTTGCCCTTGCGGCGGGCGCCGTCGACGGTGACCAGCGCCTTGGCTTCGGAGAACTCCATCCGCTCGCGTACCGCCTCGGCCGAGAAGCCGCCGAAGACGACGTTGTGGATGGCGCCGATCCGGGCGCAGGCGAGCATCGCGACGACGACCTGCGGGATCATCGGCAGGTAGATCCCGACCACGTCGCCCTTGCCGATCCCGCGGTCGCGCAGAGCGTTGGCGAAGCGCTGGATGTCGGCGAGCAGCTCGGCGTAGGTGACGTCGCGCTCCTCGCCCTCCTCGCCGCGCCAGTGGTAGGCGACCCGGTCGCCCCTGCCCGCTTCGACGTGGCGGTCGAGGCAGTTGGCCGAGGCGTTCAGCCTGCCGTCGGCGAACCACTTGTAGAAGGGGGGTTCGACTCGTCGAGGCCGACGCTCGGCGGCCTCGACCCAGTCGAGCAGCTCGGTCGCCTGCCGCAGCCACCAGGCCTCCGGATCGGCAGCGGCCTCCTCGTAGACCGCGGGGTCGCTCCAGAGCGCCCGCTGCGCGGAACTCCTCGGGCGGCTCGAAGCGCTCGACCTCCAGCAGCGCGCCCAGCTCCTGCTCCAGATCGGTCTTCGCCTCACTCGCCATCGCGCTCCCTCTCTCGACGCTACCCTGCTCGAACCGTAGCCGTTCGGCAATCATTCGGACGGCGACCGCTCCGATGCTCTTCCGCCAGATCATCCACGAGGACCTCGGCTGCGCCTCCTATCTGGTCGGCGATACGGCCTCCGGCGTCGCCGCGGTCGTCGACCCCCAGTGGGACATCGATCCCTACCTGCACCTCAGCCGCCTGCACGGCGTGCGGATCGAGCATGTGCTCGAGACCCACAACCACGCCGACCACGTCTCCGGGCACGGGCGCCTGGCGCGCGCCACCGGGGCGACGATCCACGTCCACGAGCTGGCCGAGGCCGAGTACGCGCACGAGGCGTTCGACGATGGCTGGGCTCTGAAGCTGGGCGAGGGCGCGACGATCGAGGCCCTGCACACGCCCGGGCCACCGGCCCGAGCACACCTCCTTCCTGCTGCGCGACGCCGCCCGCGGCGGCGACCCTGGGCGGTGCTCACCGGCGACTCGCTCTTCGTCGGCGACGTCGCCCGCCCCGACCTCGCGGTCGAGCCGCGCGAGGGCGCCGCCGACATCTTCCGCTCGCTGCACGAGCGGCTGCTGGCGCTGCCCGGCGAGACCGAGGTCTGGCCCGGGCCACCTGGGTGGCTCGCTCTGCGGCAGCTCCGGCATCGACCTCAAGACCACCTCCACGATCGGCTTCGAGCGTGGCCACAACCGCGCTCTGCGCTTCGAGCAGCGAGGCGGAGTTCGTCGAGGACGCGGTCGGCAGCATCGGCAGCCGGCCGCCGAACGTCGAGCACATCGTCTCGCTCAACCGCGGGCCGCTGGTCGAAGCGATCGGTGCTCCTACGCGGCTGACGCCGCACGGCTTCGAGGCTGCGATCGCCACCGGCGCCCTCGCCGTCGACTCGCGCACCAACGAGCAGTTCGACGAGGCCCACATCCCCGGCTCGATCAGCGCCTCCGCCTACGACACCGGCTTCGCCACCAAGGTCGCGCAGGTCGTCCCGGTCGACGCCGAGCTGCTCGTCGTCGCCGCTTCCGACGGCAACGAGCTGGAGGCGGCGGAGCTGCTCGCCGCCGTCGGCCTGGGCGTGCGCGGTTTCCTCGGCGGCGGCATGACCGCCTGGCGCGCGGAGGACCGGCCGGTGCAGCGGATCGAGGCGATCGACCTCGACGAGCTCGCGCGCCGTCTCGACGGCGATGAGGGCCCGCAGGTGCTCGACGTCCGCAACGGGAGCGAGTACGAACAGGGCCACATCCCCGGCTCGATCCACATCCCGTTCGGCGAGCTCCGCGATCGCCTCGGGGAGCTGCCCCGCGAGCCCCCGATCGCGACGATCTGCAAGGCCGGCAAGCGCAGCGGCCTGGCCGCCTCGATCCTCCAGCGCGAAGGCTTCGAGGGCGTGATCCACGTCAGCCGCGGCAACGCCGCGAGCTGGAGTCAGCGCGAGGCATAGCCAAACTGCCGCCGACGGGACCGAAAGCGATCTATTGCTCGACTTTGGGGCCCGTCGGCGCTTCTAGTAGCCAGGCGGGTGGCGGGCGATGAAGCCTTCGGGGCTGTTGACCGGGGAGGAGTGCCAGCGGGGGCCGGCGCCGCCGGAGGTGTCGAAGGCGAGGCCGGCGATGATCACCCAGGCGTGGCCGGCGTTGGCGTAGACCGTGATCCAGCGACCGGGGCCGGGTTCGCCCCAGGTCGAGAGGCCGGTCGAGTCGAGCGGGCTTTCGAGGAAGCCGCCGCCGTGCAGGGCGAAGCTGACCGCCCCTGAGCAGTCGTAGCCGGAGGATTCGAAGGAGCCGTGGCCGCCTCCCCAGACGTAGGGGGTCGTCGCGATCGAGTTGGCCGCTTCGATCGCCGCCGCGACCGCGGCCGGGGCCTCGCTGGGCACGCTCGCCTGGCTTTCGGAGATGTAGTCGGCGCTCTGGCCGGGTGTCAGCGGCGCCGGCGTCCCGGTGATCGGCGCCGGCTCACCCGTGCTGGCGATCTGTTCGGAGATCGCCGCGAGGTTGTCGCTGAGCGCTTCTTCGCGCGACTCCAGCGCTTCGAGCGCCTCGCGGCGCTCAGCCTGGGCCGACTTGAGCTCGGCGAAGCGAGCCTCCGCTTCCTGCCTCGCATCGGCCGCCTCGCGCTCCTTGACAGCGATCGCGTCGCGCGCCCGCTTGATCTGCAGCCGAATGGCGGTCATCCGCTTCACCGCGGCGCGGGCCTGGTCGCGCAGGCCCTTGACGCGGCCGGCGACCGCGTCGTCGTAGTCCTGGATCTGGCGCAGGTATTCGGCCCGCGTGCGTCGACTTCCGACCAGCTCGCCGAGTCGAGAACGACGTTCAGCATGTCGGGGCTGCCGGCCTCGTAGATCGCGACGAGGCGGTCGCTCAGGACAGCGAGAGCGCGGCGCAGGCGAGCCCGCACGGCGGCCAGGTGCCGCTTGTCGGCGGCCAGCTTGCGGCTGGCGCGCTCGAGCTCGGCCTGCTTTGCCGAGAGCTCT
This sequence comes from uncultured Solirubrobacterales bacterium, assembly GCA_963843495.1. Classification (GTDB taxonomy): domain Bacteria; phylum Actinomycetota; class Thermoleophilia; order Solirubrobacterales; family 70-9; genus VRUE01. Next base: position 381,770 of record CAWJJX010000003.1, read on the forward strand.
TCCTCTGCCGCCTGCTGGCGCTGCCGCAGGGCGGAGACTTCGCCGATCATCGAGTCGATCGCGCGGTTCTGCTCGGCGATCGTCGCCGCCAGCGCGCCTTGGCTCTCGCGCACGTGACTGAGCTTTCCCTGCGTCTCCTCGAACCTCTCTTCGAGCTCGTTAGCCGGCGCCGAAGCGGTCAGGCAGAGGACGGCGAGCAGCAGGACGGCCGGCGGCAGCCAGCGAGAATTGCCGCGAAAGGGGGCGCGCATCGGCGGCGCACGCTAGCGAAGTGGCCGAAAAATTGTTAGGAGTTGCTAATAACTTGCAACTTCGCTTGCAGAATTCCGCTGCAAGCAGGAGAAATCGGCCCGACCGCGACCGTGACGTCGCACTTTCCCCCAGCGTGCGGCGGAAAGTGCGACATCAACGGGGATGGGGTGGGCTAGGCTCGCGGCGAGCGGGGTTCTATCTGGTCGCGCGAGGCCTGATCGGAGTCGCTTAGGCGAGAAGTTTCGCCTTCGCCTTCTCAAACTCCTCGGCGGAGATGGCGCCCTTCTCCTTCAGGTCGTTGAGCTTGTGCAGCTCGTCCGCGGGAGAGGCGTGCGCCTGCTCGCGAATGTAGGCGTCCATGTGCTGCTTGGCCTCCGCCTGCGCCTTGATTGTGCGGTCGCGCATGCCCTCGCCGCGGGCTATCAGGTAGATCAGCGCGGTTATGAAGGGGATGAAGACGAGGAAGAGAACCCATGCCGCTTTGGCCCAACCCGAGAGCTCGTGGTCGCGGAAGAGGTCGGTGAGGATCGTGATCAGGATCCAGATCCAGATCACGAAGAAGAAGATCTCGAGGGCGAGAAGCAGGGCTTCACCCAGGTTGATGTCGGCGAAGGGCACGGCGGCGTCCTTTCGTTGAGGAATCGGTTCGCGGCCTGTGCGCCGCGCTCACTTGTTCCGCACGCTACGCCCTGTCCCTGCCCCGCGCATCGGTAATTCTCGCGATGCGATGGATGGTGCGCGGTGTGCTACCCGACGATGACCTTGCCGCGCATGAAGGAGTGGAACGTGCAGTGGTATTTGAACGTGCCCCGCCGTTCGAAGCGGACGGCCGCCGCACGGCCCGCTTTGATCCGCCCGGTGTCGAAGGCTCCGCCCGTCGCCGTGTGGGCGACGCCGGAGGAGTTGGAGAAGACCACCCTCGTCCCGCTGGCGACCGAGAGCGTCTTGGGCTGGTATTTGAAGCCGGCGATGCTGACGGTCTTGGTCCGGCTGATCTGCGCCGTCCCGGACTGAGACGCGGGCGCGACCTGGCTGGCGAGCAGGGCGACGAAAAGAGCGAAGCAGGCGATTCGCTTCATCGGCCCTGTCTACGTAAACACCGCGGTCGAAGTTCAAAGGCGTTGCGAAAAAAGGACGGCGGCAACCGCCGTGGCCAGATTGATGCTCGAGACCCCAGCGCGCATCGGGATCGCGAGCCTGGCATCGGCCCGCTCGAGCAGCTCGTCGCTGAGGCCGTACCGCTCGCTGCCGAAGGCGAGGATCGCGCCCGGGGGCAGTTGCCTGGGGTCAAGGGCGTCCCCGTCCGGGTCGATCGCGACCAGGGGCCGCCCCCCTTCCGGCAGCATCTCGATCGCCGCGACCGGCAGGGCGAAATGGAGGCCCGCCGCCCCGCGCAGCGCCTCCGGGTGCCAGGGATCGTTGCCGCCGATCGTAAGAAGGCCGGCCGCGTCGGCGGCGGCGGCGACACGCACGCAGGCCCCCATGTTGCCCATCGTGCGCGGCTCCTCGAGCAGGACGAGCGGGGCGGCCCGCTCGTCACCGAACACCGCGGCAAGGTCGACTCGCGGGCGGCGGGCGATCGCGATGACCCCAGCACGCGGAGCCTGGGGCGCCAACCGCGCCAGGGTCTCAGCCGGGACCGGGACCACGCGAGCGCCGAACGTCCCGCTCAGGTCGGGAGCCAGCCCGGCGCTGAGTCGCTCCAGCTCCCCCGGGTCCGAAGCCACGGCCTCGACGATCTCGGCGCCGAAGCGCAGAGCGTGCTTGAGAGCGTGAAAGCCCTCGAGCAGCGCCAGCTCGCGGTCGCGGCGGGCGGCCTGGAAGCGCTGCACGAGGGCGTCGCTCACCACCCCATCATGACCTGGCCCGACGGATGGAGGGGGCGTGACGGGCCGGCGGGGTCAGCAGCGGCTCAATCGTCGTCCTGTGGGCTCAGCGCCGCCATAACCTCCTCGTCGGAGACCTGGGCGAAATCGCGGTACCACTGGCCGACGCCGTAGAGCAGCGGCGGTTCGAGCAGGCAAACGACCTCATCGGCCTCCTCGCGCAGGCGCTCCGCCGAGTCGGGAGCGCAAACCGGCACCGCCAGCACCAGCCGGCGGGGCGCCTGGCGGCGCGCGGCGCGCAGGGCGGCGGTGTCGGTGACGCCGGTCGCGACGCCGTCGTCGACGATGACGGCGGTGCGCCCCTCGAGCGCAAGCGGCGCCCGGTCTCGCCGGTACACGCCGACCCGGCGCCGCAGCTCGGCGCTCTCGCGAGCGACGATCGAATCCAGCATGCCGCCGCTGATGCCGAGCACCGCGAGGGCCTCTGAGTCGAAGACGCGGGTCCCGTCCTCGGCGATCGCGCCGATCCCGTACTCGGGGTTGTGCGGCGCGCCGAGCTTGCGCACCGCCAGGATCTCGAGTGGCGCGTTCGAGCGCGGCGGCGACCTCCGCCGCCACCGGCACCCCGCCACGGGGCAAGCCGATTACGATCGGGCTCTCCTCCGCCAGCGGCAGCAGGCGCTCGGCGAGCCGCCGCCCGGCGTCGCGGCGGTCGGCGAAGCGCGCGTTGCTGGGCGAGCCGTCGATCACCGACATCGTAGGTCGATCGCTTCGGCGCGAGCGCGCGCCAACCCGATCGCCCCTACTGCTCGCCGTCGATGAGGCTCGCGACGAGGTCGACGTATTCGCTGAGGCGGCCGATGGCCAGAAAGCGCTCCTTCACCCGCTGGCGACCGCCTTCGCCCAGCCGGCGCGCGCGCTCAGGGTCGTCGAGCAGGTTGCGGAACGCGACCGCGAAGGCGGCAAGATCCCGCGGGTCCTCGATCAGGACCCCGCTCTCGCCGTCGACGATCTGGTCCTGAATGCCCCCGACCCGGCTGGCGACCACCGGCTTGGCCTTCCACATCGCCTCGGCCACGGTGAGGCCGAAGCCCTCGGCGATGCTCTTCTGCACGATCACGTCGGCGCGGCGCTGGATCGCGTTCACCATCGCCGCGTTTTCGTCGAGGTCGTCCATCGGCAGGCTCGCCAGGTGGATGCGGCGTCGCTTCTCCGCCGGCAGCCGGCGCCAGCCCTCGGTGACGTCGCCGTAGATGACCGCGCCCTCGGGATCGTCGGCCACAGCGGCGCTTGCGGGGCCCACCAGCGCGAGATGGACCTCCGGATCGGCGAGGTGCTCCACGAAGCAGTCGAGCAGGCCGTGCGGATCCTTCAGCCGGTCCCAGCGCGAGACCTGAACGATCAGCTTCGAGTCCGCCGGCAAAGGCCCGTCCTGGTGGAGCTCGGCGTGACGCTCCACCCGCCCCGGCGTACCGTCGCCGCGCTCGAAGGTGGGCGCTGCGGCAGGCTCGCTGGCGCCGAGGCCGATCTCCCCCAGGATCGCCACCACCGTGGCCGGCTCCAGCTCCTGGTTCTTCGGCGCGAAGGAGTCGATCGAGGGAGGCATCAGCCAGATTCGCCCGTGGTCGAGCCCATCCCAGACGTAGGAGTCGCGTGAGAAGACGATCGCGTCGGCCGCCCGCACATAGGGGCGGAGGAAGTCCCATCCGCCGCGCGCCAGCTCCCCGGGATGGTCGATGCCGATGTGGCAGCGCCAAATCACCTTCGCCCCGATCGCCCGCATCGCCGAGATGAGCCCGGCGGTTTGCGGGTCATGGAGGTAGACGACGTCCCCGGACTGGATCAGCTCGCCGAGCGGCGCCGCGCTGGCCCGCAGCGCCGTCTCGTAGAGGGCTCGCTGCTCCGCGCCCAGCGGGCCGCCATCGCCAGGGTCCTCGTGCAGGTGATTGTGCAGCCGCTTGGTGACGGCAAAGAACTCCGGCTCCTCGTGCAGGACGACCCAGCGGGTGTCGACGCCGACGCCACGCACGTAGGGCAGCAGCGAGTGGAGGATCTCGGCGACGCCCCCTCCGCGCGCGGTGGAGTTGACGTGCCAGATCGCCCGCCCGGCGAACTCCTCCCTTGCCCGCGCGGCGATCGCCTCGAAGCGGGGGAACTCCTCTCCGAGCAGCTCGCGGTACCGCTCGAGCGGTTGGGGCGGGATATGTACGGGCTCAGGTCGTGCCACCTAGGCAGCCCCCAAAGACACATTTTCGCGCTTTCGCGGCCGCGGCTCGGCTTGCGTGATGCGGATCAGTGCGGGCTGGCTATGCCGCCACCGACATCCGCAGAGGGCGCTGGCGCCGGTTCCGGGGCCGGCGCGGCTTCGGGCGCCGGTTCAGGCGCGGGGGCGGGTTCCGGCGCGGGCTCAGGTTCCTCGCCGCCGCCCCCTTTCTCGCCTTTGGAGGGGCTTTCTGGCGGCTCGTACTCGTATTCGTATTCGTACTCGTATTCGCCCGAGGAGGAGCCATAGGCGTCTTCGCTGTCGAGGCCGGAGAGCTCGGGCAGGCTCGCCGGTTCGGGGAACGGCGGGCAATCCCCGGCAACGGCCGCTTCCATGAATGAACGCCAGATCGGCCCCGCCGTAGGCCCGCCGTAGCCCGTCGCTTCGCGTGAATGCGGGTGGCCGACCCAGACCGCGGTCGAGTAGAGCGGCGTGTAGCCGACGAACCAGGCGTCGGAGAGGTCCTCCGAGGTTCCCGTCTTGCCGGCCGCGGCTTCGCACCCCATGTAGGTGTAGCCGGCGCCGGTGCCCTGGGTGATCACGCCCTCTAGAAGCCTGGTCACTTCATATGCCTGGCCCTCGGTCAGCACCCGCTCGCCAGAGTCGGGGTCGGTTTCGTCAACCTTGCCGCCCGGGAACTCGACCCGGCTGATCGCGGTCGGGTCGTGGTGGATGCCGCCGTTGGCGAGGGTTGCGTAGCCGCTCGCCTGTTCGAGCGGGGTGACGCCGATGCTGAGGCCGCCGATCGCCTCAGCCGGCACAGATTCCAGCGGCGCTTCGATGCCCATTTCGTGTGCCATCTCGGTGACTTTCTCGGGCCCGACGTCGAGATCGAGCTGGGCGAAGATGACGTTGACCGACTCCCACGTAGCCGACGCCAGGGACATCGTGCCGCCGCCGCCCGGCTCGGCGTTGTTGACGGTCCAGGTTCCGCCATAGGGCAGGTCGAGCGTCATCGGGGAGCTGCCGTCGTAGTAGGTGCTGCCAGGGTCGATCCCCTGCTTGATCGCCGCGGCCAGCACGTAGGTCTTGAACGAGGAGCCGGGCTGACGGTGCGCCTGCCAGGCGTAGTTGAATTCGTTTTCGCTTTCGAACCCTTTGGTCGAGGCGAGAGCGACGATCTCTCCGGTCGAGGGATCCACCGAGGCCAGCCCGGCCGCGGGCCCGCCTTCCGGATAGCAGACGCTGCAGGAGTCAACGGCTTCCTGCGCGCGTTCCTGCAGCTCCGGATCGATCGTCGTGTACGCCTTGAGCCCACCGTTGCGCACCGTGTTGATGCCGTATTTGTCGATCAGCTCCTGCTGGACGAGGTCGAAGAGGAAGGGGTCGCGGATCACCCGGTACTTGTGGCCGGGGCTGAGGCCCAGGCCGCTGTTCACGGCCTCGTGGTACTCGGCATCGTCGATATAGCCCTCCTCGTGCATCGCGGCCAGGACCTCGTTGCGGCGCTGCATTGCCGCGTGGGGGTCGAAGAAGGGGTTGTATTCGGAGGGCGCCTGCGGCAGACCGGCGATCAGCGCAGACTCGATCAGGTCCAGGTCCTTGGCCGGCTTGCTGAAGTAGGTCTGCGCGGCGGCCTCGACCCCGACCGCGGTCTCCCCTTCCACCGTGCCGTAGGGGGCGGTGTTGAGATAGGCGGTGAGTATCCAGTCCTTCGTGTGCGCTTCCTCCATCTCGTAGGCGAGGTGCGCTTCAATCAGCTTTCGTTTGATCGTCTCTTCGGGGTTCTGGATGTAGAGGTTGCGGACCAGCTGCTGGGTGATCGTCGAGGCGCCCTGCACCGGCTTGCCCCCAGCGAGGAGGTCTTTCCAGGCGGCGCGGGCGATCCCCTCCGGATCGAGGGCGCCGTGGTCGAAGTAGTTCTTGTCCTCGATCGCGACGGTGGCGTCGCGAAGAGTCTGCGGCATCGCCCGTTCGGGCAGCGGCTGGCGGATGTTTTCGGACTGGATGAAGCCGATCAGGCTTCCGTCGGCAGCATAGATCGCCGAGGAGTGGCCCTTCTGCACCGGTTTGAGGGTGGACAGCGGCGGCGCCGACTCATAGACGTTGATCGCCCAGCTCGCGGCGACGCCGGCGACGACCGCGAGCATGCCGGCCAGGATCCCCAACGGGAACAGCAGCTTTTTCCATCTGGAGGTGTGCGACCTGCGTCGTCGCCGTCGCGTGCGGCGGGCCATTCGACGGCAAATTGTAGGCAGGCCGGTACGCTGGCAAGCCGATGGCCAGCTTCCTGCACACGTGCTACCGCATCGGCGACATCGACCGGTCGGTCGCCTTCTACGAGAAGCTCGGCTTCCAGGAGGTCCGCCGGATGCCGATCGGCGACGAGGCGATCAACGTCTTCATGGCCCTTCCCGGCGAGGACCCGCGCCTCGAGCTGACCTACAACCACGGCGTCGATTCCTATGACCTCGGCACCGGCTACAACCACATCGCCCTCCTGGTCGACGATCTCAACGCCACCCTCGAGCAGCTCGCGGCGGAGGGCATCGAGCCCGAAAAACCGCCCTACCGCCCCGGCGGCCGCACCGAAGGCCACATGATCTGCTTCCTCCGCGACCCCGACGGGTACCGGATTGAGCTGATTGGTCCTGGTTGATTGACGCGCGGTACGCCTGGATAGCGGCGCAATGACGTGACATTCGGCGCGCCACCGGTGCGTTCACTCGGCCTACGGTCGGAGGATGACCTGGCCACCCAGAGTGGGAGAGCCCCTGCCGTGCGCCGCAAGCGCAATCGGCATACGGAAGAAGCTGCGTGGCTACTCGCTGAACCTGGCACATAGACACGGGGGACCGAAGGCACGCGGGTTCAGGCAGATCTTGGGTATCACGATCCTCCATCTCGATTTTGTGGAGGGGGCGATCCGTACGGCCATCCTCACCGCGCCAGTCCAATCCGTACGGCACAACTCACCCCATGGCATCAACTGCGTGGTTGAGTTCTTGCTCGAGGGAGTTGGCAATAAAAAGACCCGTAGCGTCACCCTGAGGACAACCTGGGAGCTGGTCGAGATCGGCGGACCGCCGCGATTGATCAGTGCTTACCTGAGGCCCTAAACTCGAACCATGGCTGCCGTCAAACAGAGAATTGGAGAGATCGACGTCGTCGCGTTCGTCGAGGCAGTTGGCGATTGGCCAGCAGGAACCGAGGGGACGGTTGTGGGCGATTACGGCGACGAAAAGATGGTCGAGATCTCCAATGAGCGTGGCGAAACGCTTGATCTTCCCGTGGTCCCAGTCGAGAAACTTCGCCTGGTTGCCAAGTACAGCTAGCCCCTCACCACCTCGAACTGGGCCATCATGCCGTGGTCCTCGTGGTCGAGCATGTGGCAGTGGATCACGAACTTTCCGGTGTAGTCGGCGAAGTGGCCGGCGAGAAGGATGCGTTCGCCGGGATAGACCAGAAAGGTCTCCTTGAGGCAGTCTTCCCAGGGCGGAGGCGCCATGCCGTCGCGGGCGAGCAGGTACCAGTCGGTCAGGTGCATGTGCATCACGTGGGCGACGCTGGTGCGGTTGACGATCTCCCAGGTCTCGGTTGTGCCGAGCCTCGGGTGCGCGTCGGCGCGTGCCGGGTTGAAGGTGCGTCCGTTGATCAGCCAGGTCGTCTTGAAGAGACCCCCGATCGAGATCTCCCAGCTGCGATCGGGCGTGCGCGAGACGCGCTTCGTCCACCCCGGTAGCGGTCGCAGGTCGCGTGGAACCCGCGTGCGGTCGGGCGAGCGACGCGAGTCGACGCGGAACTGCATCAGCGCACCGGCGTAGGGGCGCGCTCCGGCCGGTTCGCGGGCGCCGCGACGGGGGGCGCTGCGCAGCTCCACTCTCTCCCCCGCGGCGGGCCCGAAGTCGACGACCAGCTCCACCCTCTCCCCCGGCGCCAGCAGCACCTCGCGCCTGCGCACCGGCTTCGGCATCAGGCCGCTGTCGGTGGCGATCTGGATCAACGGCGCGCCGTTGGAGAGGAACAGGTTGTACGGGCGGAACTGCGAGGCGTTGAGGATGCGCAGGCGGTGGCGATGCGCAGAGACCCGGTGGTGAGGCATGTGGGCGCCGTTGACCAGGACGGTGCTGGCGCTGATCCCGTCAGCCGGCGGGCGCTGCTCGGTGAACGGGTCGGTCAGCTGATTGCGGCGATCGAAGGAGCGGTCGCAGATCATCAGCGGCAGGTCACGCTCCCCCGCGGGCAGGGGCAGGCTGGCGTCGAGCTCGTCGTTGACGATCCACATCCCGGCAAGGCCGCGCCAGACGTTGCGCGCGGTGTGATCGAGGCGGTGGTCGTGGTACCACTGGAAGGCGGCGCGCTCGGGGCGGCCGTCCTCCATGAGGTCATAGACGTAGGTGCGGCTTCCGCCCGGCTCGAGCAGGAGGTGATTGCCCGACTCGCGCGGCGAGAGGCCGCTCGGGATGCGGCAGTAGCTGGAGCGCGCGTAGGCGCGGGTGAGCCCGCCGGGCTGGCCGTCGAACTGGGTGCGGTTGTGACCGCCGTGCAGGTGCACGGTCAGCTCGCCCGCCGACCGCGGCAGCCTGTGGTGAAAGGTGACCTCGGTGCGGTGCCCCGCCGGCCGGCGGATGGTCGGGCCCGGGAAGGTCCCGCCGTATGTCCACATCCTCGTTCGACGTCCCGGCAGGGCCCCTATGTCCGCTTCTTCGATCGGGATCTCCAGCCTGGCGCCGCTGAGCACCTCCGGGATCGGCAGGTGGGCCTGAAACGGCCGAGGGGGCGCCGGTCGCGTGCTTGGGCCACCGCGTGGGAGCAGGGAGCCCGGCCGCACGCCAAAAGGCAGCGCGGAGGCGAAGGCGCCCGCGCCCAGGGCGCCGAGGAAGGCTCGGCGCCCCAGGCGGGGCGAATCTGAGAAATCCCCAGCCGTGCTCTAGCCGCTCGCCGGCGGCGTCACGTCGACCGAGCCATGCATCCAGGGATGGACGGCGCAGAAGAAGCGGAGCGTCGTGCCCGCTTCCGCAGTCACCCTCTTCACTATCGACGTCCCCGGTTTTTCGCCGGTGAACCAGGAGTCACCCTTCTTGGTCACGCTGCCGGCGGTGTCCCAGCCTTCGGCCCCGACGTCGACCGGGTTCTCTTTGACGGGACCGTTGCCTTTGACGCCGTGCCACCCGGCGATCGCTTGGCAGATGTGTTTCGGCGTGAAGCAGAGCTGCCGGGCTTTCCGCGTTTTCGGGATCGATCCCTTGGTCACCAGCGAGAACGTGTGCGGACCAACCTTGCTCGGATTGGACTGGTTGAGGACCGTCAGCTCTTCGCCGGTGACGATCGTCTCGGGGCCCTCGAAGCGGATGCCGCTTTTGTCGGCCTTCATGAAGACCGTGTTGGCGCTGCTCGATTCGCCAGGGGCACCGCTGGCGAAGGTGGGGACGAGAACGAGCGAGGCAGCCAGGCCGACCGCTATCGCGATCGTGGTCTTGACTGGCGTCGCGGGGGAAGGACGCTTCAACTTGTCTCCTTTCGGCGCCGAGGGTGCGGGCGCACGTGGACAAACGGACGAAAAAAGTTATAGAGGACGGTGGAAGCCTTCAAGTCACCATTCAGGAGTGGGACTCGATTGGGTGCGAGATCGGCTGGCCTGGGAACATGCTCGCCGATGCCGGACGACGAGCGAGAGGATCTCGCCGAGGCGATGCGGAGGCGCGCCCTCACCCTCGACGGGGCGCGAGCGGAGGCAGTCGAACGACGCCACGCCGTCGGCGCGCGCACCGCGCGGGAGAACGTCGAGGATCTCGTTCGACCCCGGCTCCTTCGTCGAGTACGGCCGCTTCGCTATCGCCGCGCAGCGCGGGCGCCGCGAGCTGGAGGACCTGATCGCCCAAACTCCAGCCGACGGGCTCGTCGCGGGAACCGCTCGGGTCAACGGGGACCTGTTCGGCGAGCGCGCCGCCTGCGCGGTCCTCTCTTACGACTACACGGTCCTCGCCGGCACGCAGGGGGCTCTCGGCCATCGCAAGAAGGACCGCCTCTTCGAGCTAATCGAGCGCATGCGCCTTCCCACCGTCTTCTTCGCCGAGGGCGGTGGCGGCCGCCCCGGTGACACCGACTACCCCGTCGTCTCGGCGCTCGACACGCGCGCCTTCGCCCTATGGGCGCGCCTCTCCGGCCTGGTGCCGCGGATCGCCGTCGTCGCCGGCCGCTGCTTCGCCGGCAACGCGGTGATCGCGGGCTGCGCTGACCTGATCGTCGCCACCGAGAACATCTCCCTGGGCATGGGCGGCCCGGCGATGATCGAAGGTGGCGGCCTCGGTCGGGTCGACCCCGACGAGGTAGGACCGATCTCGGTGCAGGCCGAGAACGGCGTGGTCGACCTCGTCGTCACCGACGAGCGCGCGGCCACACTGGCGACCAAGCGCCTGCTCACCTATTTCCAGGGGAGCCTCCCCCCGGGCGCCGCACCCGACCAGGGCGTCCTGCGGGACGCGGTACCCGAGCGCCAGCGCCGTGCCTACGCGGTGCAGCCGATCGTCGAGACCCTCGCCGACGAGGGCTCGGTGACCTTCCTGCGCGAGCGCTTCGCCCCGGAGATGGTCACAGCCCTGGTCCGCATCGAAGGAAGGGCGGTCGGCGTGATCGCCAACGACACCCGCCACATGGCGGGCGCGATCACCAGCGACGCAGCGGACAAGGCCGCGCGCTTCCTGCAGCTCTGCGACGCCTTCGGCCTGCCCGTGGTCTCGCTGGTCGACACGCCGGGGATCATGGTCGGCCCCGAGGCGGAGGCGACTGGCCTCGTCCGCCACGCCTCCCGCCTGCTGCTCGCCGGCGCCGCCCTGCGGGTGCCGCTGGTGGCCGTGGTCCTGCGCCGCGGCTACGGCCTCGGGGCCCAGGCGATGACCGGAGGCAGCATGCACGAGCCGCTGCTGACCCTCGCCTGGCCAGGCGCCCACCTCGGGCCGATGGGCCTCGAGGGCGCGGTCAGGCTGGCTCTGCGCAAGGAGTTGGACGCGATCGCCGACGAGGCGGAGCGCGAGCGCCGCGTGCGCGACCTCACCGCCGCCGCCGAGGAGAACGCCAAGGCGCTCAACGCGGCGGCCCTCTTTGAGATCGACGACGTGATCGACCCGGCCGAGACCCGCTCGCTGATCGCCTCCACGCTCGCCGCGGCGCGGCCACTCGACCGCGCCCGCGAGCACCGCTTCGTTGACGCCTGGTGAGCCGGCTGCCCGGCTCGGTCGTTCAGCTCTGGGCGCCGGCGACGGCCCGCTGTAGCTGGCGCTTGTTCATCCGCGAGCGCCCTTCGATGCCCAGCTTGCGGGCGTCGTTGTAGAGCTGTTCGCGGGTGCGGCCCCCGGGGCCTTTGCCAGACTGCCGCCCGCCACGGCTGCTCGCCGAGCTTCCCTTGGTCGAGCTGCGCGAGCGGGTGCGGGACTCACCCGCGCGCGCCCTTTCCTTGTTGACCGCTCGCGCCGCGATTTCCTCCGCGCGAGCCTCAGAGCGGCCGGCTTTCTTCTCGCTCTTCTTCACGTGCTCGTACTGGCGCGCTCGCTTGCTGCCTTTCTTGACTCCGCGCGGTGGCATCTGGCGCCCTCCTTTCGCGGCTTTGCTCGTCAGGGTGCGAGGCGGCTGCCCAGCAGCGCCTTGCCCTGCTCAGCGCCTTTGCGGCTGGCGGCCTGCGCGCGGCGGAAGAGGTCGGCCAGCTCGCTATCTCCCTCTCGGTCCGCGTCCTCGATGTAGGTCTCGAGTCGCAGCGCGTTGCTGAGGCACTGCTCGACGAACCAGATGACGTTGTAGTCCTTGTCCATGGTGCCGGTGATCTCTCCGGCCTCTTGCAGCATTGCCATGTGTTCCTCCTTACCGAGGTGGACTGGTCGTACTCGGCTACCCGCTAGCAGCGACGTAAACCCGCATCCGCGGAGCTCCTCAGGCGAGGCCCTCGAACTCGTACTCCCGCAGGAAGCCCTCGAAGAGGCGCCGGTGCGCCTGCTCGTCGTGGAGGATCGCGATCGTCATGTCCTGCGTCACCGGATCGATCTGGTCGGTCTCCTCGACGATCCGCGTGTAGTGCTCGATCGCGCCGGTCTCGGCCTTGATCACGCCGCGGATGACGTGGACGACGTCGGTCTGCTCCTCCGGGGGCTGCAGGTAGCCCTGTTCGGCGCTGAACCCCTCGGACCCGGGCACCACGCCATAGAGCTCCTTGATTCGCCTGGCGAAGCTGCGCGCGTGGCCCAGCTCGTCCTCTACCTCCTGCGCCAGCGACTCCTTGATCTCCTGCGCGCGCACGCCGTCGAGGTTGACCGATGCGGCGAGGTAGCTCGTGACGGTCTCGATCTCCATCCAGTACGCCCTGGTCAACAGCTCGATCACGTGCTCGCGCGCCTCCGTGCTGGCGCCGTCGAAGATTCCCTTGCTGGTACCGACTGTCTCCATCGTTGCCACCGCCTCGTCTCGATTTCCGTGACCAGCCTGTACCCGGAGGCGCGCGGCCCAATCGGCCCGACTACCATTGGCCCGTGGGCTCGAGATCCAGCCAGGGGGGAACCTGATTGTCCGAGCAGCGCGATATCTCCGACGGCACGCTCGTTGTGCGCACCGCAGAGGACGATGGCATCCGCATGGTCTCTCTGTGCGGCGAGCTCGACCTCGCCAACGCGAGCACGGCTGAGGCCGCCCTCGACGCCGCGCTCGGAGCCGACGGCAGTCGCGTCGTCGTCGACATGCGGGAGCTGGAGTTCATCGACTCGACCGGCATCGCCCTGCTGGTCGCCGCCCTCGCCCACAACGAGGGCGGCGAGAGAGTCCGCTTCCTCCTCAGCTCCTCACCCGCGGTCAGTCGGGTGCTCGAGCTCACCGGCCTGGCCGAGCGCCTGCCGCTGGCCGAGGCTCGGTAGCCGGGATTCGCTCGCCACCTACGCCCGCAGCTTGTAGCCGCGGGTGAAGAGGCGCAGGTTGACGAGGAAGAGGGCGCCGGTGGCCGCGGTGAGAGCGAGCAGCGAGAGGGCGATGCTGACTTCGCTGAAGCCGACGAATCCGTAGCGGATCAGGTTGATCATGTAGTAGATCGGGTTGAAGTGGGTGAGGGTCTCGAACGGCTGCGGCAGCAGCGTGGCCGAGTAGAAGACCCCGCCGAGGAAGATCAGCGGCTGCAGGATGAAGGTCTGGGCGAAGGCGACGTCGTCGAACTGCTCGGCGCGGACGCCGATCAGCACACCAAGCTGGGAGAAGAAGAACCCGACGAGGAAGAGGGACGGGACGAGGACGAGGACGTGGTCGACCGGCAGGTCGACCAGGAGCGAGGCGGCGGCGAAGGTCAGTCCCGCCACGACGAGGCCGCGCGCGAAGCCGCCGAGGGAGAAGGCGAGCAGCAACTCGAGCGGGGATGCCGGCGAGGAGAGCTGGTCCTGGATCGCCCCCTGGAACTTCTGCTGCAAGATCGAGGACGAGTTGTTGGCAAAGGAGTTGATCGACCAGGCCATCATGATCAGGCCGGGAATGACGAAGACGACGTAGTCGATCCCGTGCAGCTCGTTGATGCGGGAGCCGAGGGCGGCGCCGAAGACCGAGATGTAGAGGAAGGTTTCCAGCAGCGGCGCCCCGATCGTCTGCTTCTTGATCTTCATGAAACGGTTGACCTCGCGCCGCCAAAGCGTCGCGAAGCGGATCTGGGCCGCACTCACGAGGCCGCCACCTCGATGTGGGAGCGAGAGAGCTCCTTGCGCCCGACCAGGGCGAGGTAGGCGTCCTCGAGGTTGGCCACGCCGTAGCGGGCGGCCAGCTCGCCGCTGGACCCCTCGCCGACGATCTGGCCCTCGTTGATGAAGGCGATGCGGTCGCAGAGCTGCTCCGCCTCCTCCAGGTAGTGGGTGGTGAGCAGGATCGTCGTCCCCTCCTGGTTGATCCGCTGCACGTAGTGCCAGAGCTCGAGCCGCAGCTCGACATCGACGCCGGCGGTGGGCTCGTCGAGGATCAGGAGGCGCGGCCGGTGCATCATCGCCCGCGCCAGGATCAGGCGCCGCTTCATCCCGCCTGAGAGCGTGCGCGTACGTTCCTCGCTCTTCTCGGTCAGCGAGAACGTCTCCAGCAGCTCCCGCGCGCGCTCGCGCCGTTCGCGCTTGGGCATGCCGAAGTAACCGGCGTGGTAGTCGAGCGTCTCCTCGACCGTGAGGAACCAGTCGAGGTTGAGCTCCTGGGGGGCCAGGCCAACCGCCTGGCGTGCCTCGCCGTAGTTGTCGATCGCGTCGTGCCCGAAGACCGCGATCGCTCCCCCGGTCGGCTGCGCCAGCCCGGTCGCGCAGTGAATCAGCGTCGACTTGCCCGCCCCGTTCGGCCCGAGCAGGCCGAACAGCTCCCCTGGCTCAATCTCGAGCGAGACCCCGCGCAGCGCCTCAACCCCGGTCGGGTAGCGCTTCGCGAGATTCTCGATTTGCAGAGCCTTGTCCGCCACGGCGGCGCTAACCGTAGTGGAGTGAGGGGCTCGGCTAGCGCGAGCGGCTCTGGGCCGCGGCGGCGACCTTCGTCAGCTGCTGGTTGGCCACCCGCATCACCAGCTCGTAAGGCGGCGAGAACTTGCGCTGGAACCAGTAGCCGATGCGGATGTCGGCGGAGGTGAAGACCATGTAGCGGTCCTTCTCGATCCCCTCGATGATCCGCTCGGCGACGCGCTCGGGGCTGACGGCGCGCTTCTCGAAGCGGGCCGTCATCTTGCGCATCGCCGGCGCCTGGCGGTCGACGCCGGCGATCCGCATCGTGTCCACCAGCGGCGTCCTCACGCCCCCGGGGCAGACGAGGCTGACGCCGATCTTGTGCCGCCGCAGGTCGAAGCGCAGCACCTCCGACACCCCGCGCAGGCCGAACTTGCTGGCGCTGTAGGCGGCGTGCCAGGGCAGGCCGAAGAGCCCGGCAGCGGAGGAGACGTTGACGATGTGCCCGCCGCGACCCGCCTCGATCATCGGCGGCACGAAGCACTCGAGCACGCTGATCGGCCCCATCAGGTTGACGTTGATCATCTTCTGCCAGTCCTGGTGGGTCAGCTTGTCGATCGTTCCCCAGGTGGAGATGCCGGCGACGTTCATCACCACGTCCATGCTGGGGTGAGCGCCGTGGATCTCTGCCGCCATCGCGACCACCGCCTCGTGGTCGGAGATGTCGGCCGCGCGCGAGTAGTTGACCGTTCTGCCCGCGCGGCGAATCTCATCGGCGGCCCGCTCCAAGCCCTCCCCGTCGACGTCAGTGAGGAAGAGCTCGGCGCCGCGACGCGACGCAGCAAGCGCCGTCGCCCGGCCGATCCCGCTCGCCGCTCCGGTGATGAAGCACCGTTTGCCGTTGAGGTCTTCGACGCTCATAGGCGCGAGGGGAAGTCGGGCTCGACCTCGAGCGTGTTCAGGGTCATCGCCAGCATCTCGTAGTGGCCGATCAGCATGCAGAGCTCGATCAGGAGTACCTCGTCGAACCCTGCCTTCAATCGACCCCAGAGATCTTCGCCGATCTTGCCCTTGGCGTGCATCTCGTCGGCCGCGCTCAGCAGCAACGCCTGGCGCTCGGACCAGCCTGAGGCGGAGGGGCCCTGGCGAACACGGCGGATCTCCTCCTCGCTCATCCCGACCCGCCGGCCGATCCGCTCGTGCTGGCTCCACTCGTATTCGCTGCCGCTGTTGTGGGCGACGCGCAGGATCACCAGCTCGGTGTCAGCCCGGGGCAGCTTGCCGCGCGGCATCAGCACCGCGGCGAACCAGAGCCAACGGCGGAAGAGCCGCCGGTGGCGGCCGAGGGTGGTGAAGATGTGAGGCGGCGCGCCGCGGGTGGCGAGGCCAGCCAGCCTAGCGATGCCGTAGTTGATCAACCCCAGCTGGCGCCGGCCGCCCGGAGCGATGCGTGGCTTGTCCTCACCGGCCATCGGTTTCTCCAATCGATCTACCTGCCTTCGCCGTGACCCTACCGGCGTCTCGCCGGGCGTAGGCTGGCGAACGTGTCCCAACCGCTGCTCGCCGTCGACGCGCCCTCGATGCTGTTCCGCGCCTTCTATGCGCTGCCGGACTCAATCGTCGGCCCCGATGGCAAGCCGGTCAACGCCCTGCTCGGCAGCGCCAACCTGATCCTGCGCGAGGTGGAACTGCACCAGCCACGCGCGGTCGTCCTCTGCTTCGGCCCCGACGCGGCTCACTACCGCACCGAGCTTTATCCGGACTACCACGCGGAGCGCGAGGCGGCGATGCCGGATGAGCTGCCGCACCAGTTCGCCGACAGCCGCGACTTCTTCGAGGCCTTCGGCTGGACCGTCGCCAGCCACGACTCGCTCGAGGCCGACGACCTGCTCGCCACCTACGCACGTCGCGAGGCCGAAGCGGGGGGCCGGGCGCTGCTACTGACCGGCGATCGCGACATGTACCAGTGCGCGACCGAGCGGGTCACCGTTCTCTACGTGAGGACGGGAGGCAAAGGCAAAGGCGCCGAAGAGGTGACGCCAGAGGGGGTGCGCGAGCGTTACGGGATCGACCCCGAGCAGGTGCCGGACTTCATCGCCCTGCGCGGGGATCCCTCGGACGGGCTGCCCGGCGCCAAGGGCGTCGGGCCGAAGACGGCGGCCGAGCTGCTGCGCCGCCACGACTCGCTCGAGGGCGTGCTCGAGAACGCGATTCGCGAGCGGCGCCCCGCGCTCCGGGGCGCGCTCCTCGGCGCCGCCGAGGAATTGCGCGCCTTCAAGGACATCGCAACGCTGCGCGACGCCAGCGTCGATCCACCACCCGACCGGGAGACCGACTGGGCCCGCGCCGCTGTCGCGGCGCGCGAGCGCGGCATGAACCGCCTCGCCGAGCGCCTCGAGCAGAGCACGTAGCGCGTCGACTACGCCTGCCGCGGCTCGATCAGCAGGCCGCGGGCGCGCGCGAGCACCTCGCCACCGGCGGAGACGATCGCCGAGCCGGCTTCGTGCTTGCGACCTTCCGCCTCGATCGGCCAGGCGATCGCGACGTGCTCCTCTCCGACCGTGACCGGGGCATCGAGGCGAGCGGTCAAGCGGGCCAGAACCGCCGGTGGCAACGGGTCCTTGTGATGGATGAACGCAGCGAAGTAAGTCGGGCAGTCGAGCACGCCCCAAACGATCTCCGGGCGAACGTCGCCCGCCGGGCCCGCAGTCCACTCGGGCGGCCTCCAAGGTGAGGCGACAAGCTCGCGGCCCTCGACCGGCCCCGCGAACACCCCGAGGGAGTCCTCGCGATCGCGCCCGCAGACGAAGCACTGGCTGAAGATGCCGCCCGCCAGACCCCGGTAGCCGCTCGCCGCCAGTCGCGCCTCCTCGACCCCGACCGACTCCGGGACCTCGAGCTCGAAGCCGGACACCGGGCGGCCCTCGGCGATCAGCTCCTCACCGTCGATGGCGACCACCCCATCGCCCTCCTGCCTCACGTCCAGCGCCGCATCGAGCGGAACCGGCCGTCGCAGGCTGATCTCGGCCGGGCCCTGGAGGAAGCTGGCGAGGACGCCGGCGCTGTAGCCGCCGTTGCCGCTCTCCAGCGGGCCGTTGAATCGCGCCGGGACAGTCGCCGTCTCCGTCATCGCGATCGGCTCAGCGGTGCTCGGGGTTGGGGAAGTCAAAGCGGCAGCCGGCGTCCCACTCGGTGCGCTGGTTGCCGTGCGCCGGGATCCCGCCGGCGTCCTTCAGCATCCGCGCCAGATGCATCATGTTCCAGGCGGCGAAGGTGGTGTTGCGGTTGGTGAAGTCGTTCTCGGGACCGCCCGAGCCCTCGTCGAGGTAGGAGGGCCCGGGCCCCGCCTCGCCGATCCAGCCCGCGTCCGCCTGCGGCGGGATCGTGTAGCCGAGGTGCTGCAGCGAGTAGAGGACGTTCATCGCGCAGTGCTTCACCCCGTCCTCGTTGCCTGTGACGAGGCAACCGCCGACCCGTCCGTAATAGGCGTATTGGCCGGCGTCGTTGAGCAGGTGCGAGTTGCCGTAGAGCCGCTCGACGATCTGGGTCGCGATCGACGACTTCTCGCCAAGCCAGATCGACATCCCGAGCACGAGGATGTCGGCCGCCATCACCTTCTCGAAGATCGGCGGCCACTCGTCCCGCTCCCAGCCGTGCTCGGTCATGTCGGGCCAAACGCCGGTCGCGATCTCGTGGTCGACGGCGCGGATGCACTCGACCTCGACCCCGTTGCGGCGCATGATCTCCATCGAGATGTCGATCAGGCCCTGGGTGTTCGACACCTCCGGGCTGCGCTTCAGCGTGCAGTTGATGAAGAAGGCGCGCAGGTCGGAGTTATCGGTCTCGCTGCTCTCGCACAGCTCCGCCTGCTTCTCGGTCAGCTCGGTCATCTCGTCTCCTTTTGGCCCGCCGCCCTACCGGGGTTAGCGTGGCCGAGTCTACGAGCGGATCGGCTGCTTATGAAGCGACGGCTTCCAGCGGTTTCGGACGCCGGGCGGTGCCCGAGAACTGCATCGCGCCGTCGTCGATGTCGCCGCGACGGATCGTCCGGATGTCGTACACGTAGTTCTGCCGCAGGCGCCAAGGCTCCCTCGAGCCCTGCTTGGGGAATCTGTCGAGCGAGCGCATGACGTAGCCGGAGTTGAGGCCGATCAGCGGTTCCTCCCTGACGCTCGGGTCGGTCGCCTCGGGCACGCTCTTGCGGTAGCCGTGCGCGTCCATGTGGGCAAGCAGGCGGCAGACGTATTCGGAGGTGAGATCGGCCTTCAGCGTCCAGGAGGCATTGGTGTACCCGACCGTGAAGGCGCAGTTGGGAACCCCGCTCAGCATCATGCCCTTGTAGGCCATCCTGGTCGCAACATCGACCTCCTCACCGTCGACGACCAGCTCCATGCCGCCAAGGAAGAGCAGGTTGAGACCGGTGGCGGTGATGATCACGTCAGCCTCCAGCTCCTCGCCCGAGGTGAGCTCGATGCCGTTCTCCGTGAAGCCCTCGATGGTGTCGGTGACCACCGATGCCGATCCGTTGCGGATCGCCTTGAAGAGGTCGCTGTTGGGCACAAGGCAGAGGCGTTGGTCCCAGGGGTCGTAGCTGGGCTTGAAGTGCTTGTCGATGTCATAGCCGGTGGGGAGGGCGCGTTCGAGCCCCCTGCGGATCAGCGCTTTCATCGCCTGGGGCCGGCGGCGGCTGAGCTGGTAGCTCGCCATCTGCAGCAGCACGTTCTTCCAGCGCACGATCGAGTACACGGCCTCGTTGGGAAGGAATCGGCGCAGAGCGTTGGCGATCGGGTCCTCGCCCGGCAGCGAGATCACGTATGTCGGCGAGCGCTGCAGCATCGTCACGTGGGCGGCCTGCTTTGCCATCGCCGGCACCAGCGTCACCGCCGTCGCGCCGCTGCCAATCACGACGACTTTCTTGCCGGCGTAGTCGAGATCGTCCGGCCAGTGCTGGGGGTGGACGATCGGCCCGGTGAAGCGATCGCGGCCCTCGAACTCGGGCATGTAGCCCTGGTCGTAGCTGTAGTAGCCGCTGCATACCCAGAGGTAACCGCATGTAAGCCGCACCGTCTCGCCGCTGTCGACGCGTTCCGCCTCGATTTCCCAGCGCAGCTCCTCACTCGACCACTCGGCTCGCACGACGCGGTGGTGGAAGCGGATCTTCGGCTCGATGCCGCCCTCGTGAGCGGTCCGTCGCACGTACTCCAGGATCGCCGGGCCGCCTGCGATCGCCGTCGAATCGGTCCAAGGCCGGAACCTGTAGCCCAGCGTGTGCATGTCGGAGTCCGAGCGGATGCCCGGGTAGCGGAAGAGGTCCCAGGTCCCCCCCAGATCCGCACGCGCCTCAAAGACCGCGTAGCTCTTGTGCGGAAAGGCGTCCTGCAGATGGTGAGCGGCGCCGATGCCGGAGAGCCCCGCCCCCACGATCAGCACATCGAGGTGCTCGCTGGGTTGGCCGTTTGCGGTCAAGGCATGGGCATTCTGGCATGTTGGCTGGTCAGCCAAGTTACGGCCGTGCAGATCTCACATTAAGCGCTACGGGGTCAAATCGCGCACCAACTCGGCCGCCGGTCGCACGACTCGAATGCGAGCCACGGTCTGCCCCGCGTAGAGAGGGCCGGCGTCGAGCAGGTTCGGCGGACCGTCGTCGGCGGGGCCGAGCGGGGTGAGCAGCCTGCTGTCAGGGCGCTGAGCCCGGGCCATGCGCACCTGGAGGGCTGGCGGCAGGTAGCGAGCAGCGGGCGCCGTCGCACGATTGAGCAAACGGTTGAGCCGTGGCACACGGCGATCGGCGCGCAGTTGGCGCTCAGTCGCGGGGTTGGCGATGACCCGATGCGGCGCCGGCCAGCCGGCGCCGAACAGCTCGGTCAGGATCGTGTCCTCGGCCTCGACCAGTCGCCGGCCGTACTCGGGGTGAGCGCGGCTCTCCGCGGAGAGGAGGAAGCGGGTGCCCGCCGCGGCAGCGCTCGCCCCCGCCTCCAGGGCGGTCCGCACATCGTCTCGGTCGGCGATGCCCCCGGCGAGGACGAGCGGATAGTCAGCGGGCAGGACCGCCTTGACGCGCTCGAGCAGCTCGAGCGCGGGCAGGCTCCCGCGCACGTGGCCGCCGGCCTCGACGCCCTGCAGGATGAGCGCATCGGCGCCTGCCGCGTGGGCGTTCCGTGCCTCCGCGACGGATCCGCATTGGTGAATCCAGATGCCGGGCGTGCGCCGCCTGGGTCTCCCCCAGAAGGTCACCACCACGTCGGCCCCCGCCGCGGCATCGAACCAGTCCCGCCGCGCGAAGGGCAGCAGCACGTTGACCGCAAGCGGAGCCGTTGTCAGCTGCCGTGCCGCGGCAAGCTCCTGCCGAATCGTGCCGGCCCCGCCGACCGCAATCGTCCCCAGCCCACCGGCCTCGGACACCGCCGCGGCGAGCTCGTGGCGGCTGAGGCCGCCGCCCAAGCCGGCCTGGACTACGGGTGCGGTAAGACGGAGGCGCTCGATCAGGGGCTGCGATCGCTGGGGCATTCCCCCATTCAACACAACGCCCTAGAATCTCCTTGCTATGAAATTTTTTGGAGTAATCGCGGCACTCTGTTTGACTATCGCGATCTCCGCCTGCGGCGGCGGCGACTCCTCGAGCAAGGCAAACGACTCCTCGACCCAGGCCAGCGAGTCCGAAGAATTGAAACTCTTCGAACCCGAGATAGACCCCCCGGAGACCCTGCCGACGAAACTCGTCGTCAACGACATCGAAGAGGGGACCGGGCCACCTGCCGAACCGGGCGACGAACTGCTGGTCGAATACATCGCCATCAACAAGAAAGACAAAAAGCGCTTCGGCTCGCGGCTCGAAGGCTTTGAATTCGAGCTCGGCACCGGCGACTACTGGTACGGCTGGGAAAAAGGACTGGAAGGGATGAAAGCCGGCGGCAGGCGGGAAATCCTCATGCCCCCGGACCTAACCAAAAACCTCGGCTACCTCTTCTACATCGTCGACTTGATCGAAATCAAGGAGCCGAAAGCACCGCCCGACGAGGAATCCGAATCCGCAGAACAGCCTGAAACCTAGACGTCTCTATTCCCAGCGAAGGGATACCCCAGCGCACTAAGGTCTTCAGTCGCGATGTGCGAGCTCCGCTACGAGGGTCACCGGATCGAGTACGACTCCTACGGGGAGGGCGAGCGGGTGGTGATCCTCGTCCACGGGCTGCTGATGAATCGCCACCTGTACCAGCACCTCGGTCCGGCGCTGGCGAAACGCGGCAACCGGGCGATCTGCGTCGACCTGCTCGGCCACGGCGCCTCGGACCGGCCCGAGGATCTGCGCCTCTACTCGATGCCGCTCTTCGCCCGCCAGGTGGTGGCGCTGATCGACCACCTCGAGCTCGACTCCGCCGTGGTCGGCGGCACCTCGCTCGGCGCCAACGTAGCGCTGGAGCTGGCGACGCAGCAGCCCGCGCGGGCGAAGGCGCTGTTCGTGGAGATGCCGGTGCTGGACAACGCCCTCTCCGCGGTCGCCGGGATCTTCTCCCCGCTGATGCTCGGCCTGCGTTTCGGCCGGCCCGGCTTCGAGCTCCTCTCACGGGTGACGTCGGCGATCCCCCGCACCAACTTCCTCCTCGACATCGGCTTCGACTGGGTCCGACAGCGGCCGGGACCGTCGCTCGCGGTCCTCGAGGGGCTGCTGCTCGGAGAGACGGCTCCCCACCGGGAGCTGCGCCGGGAGATCGAGCACCCGACCCTGATCGTCGGCCACTCGCGCGACCCGCTGCACCCATTCAGCGACTCCGGCATGCTTGCCGAGGAGCTGCCCAACGCCAGTCTGGTCGAGGCCAGCTCGATCCTGGAGTGGCGGATCAGCCCCAAGCGCCTCGACGGCGAGCTGGCGTCCTTCCTCGACGAGGTGTGGGAGGCGCCAGCGCCTGCGCCGCAACTCGCGCCCGCCTGAGCCCGAGAGGCTCCATACTCCCGAGCCAGATGGAGAGCTCCCAACCGCAAGCCAAGAGCGTTCTCGTTACCGGCGGCTCGGGCTACCTCGGCAGCTGGTGCGTGATTGAGCTCCTGCGCCGGGGATACGAGGTGCGGACGACGGTGCGCGACCTCTCGCGCGAGCCCGAGGTGCGGGCCGCGATCAGCCCCGAGGTCGAGCCGGGTGACCGGCTCACGGTGCTGGCGGCCGACCTGCGCCGCGACGAGGGCTGGGAGGAGGCGGTTCGGGGTTGTGATTACGTCCTCCACGTCGCCTCACCCTTTCCCCCCGCCCAGCCCAAGGACCCTGACGAGCTGATCGTCCCGGCCCGTGAGGGCACGCTGCGGGTGCTGCGAGCCGGTCTGGACGCCGGCGCCGAGCGAGTCGTCGTCACCTCCTCCGTCGCCGCCATCACCGGCGGCTCGGGGCCGCCCTCCAACCCGCTCACCGAGGAGGACTGGAGCGAGCCCGACAACCCCCGCATGACGCCGTACGCGCGCTCGAAGACGATCGCCGAGCGCGCGGCCTGGGACCTCGCGCGCGAGCGCGGCGAGTCGGCGAGGCTCGCCACGGTCAACCCCGGCGCCATCCTCGGCCCCCTGCTGAGCGACGACCGCTCCTACTCGCTGCAGGTGATCGAGCGGCTGCTGAAGGGGGTGCCCGGGGTGCCGCGGATCGGGTTCAGCTTCGTCGACGTCCGCGACGTCGCCGATCTGCACCTGCGGGCGATGACCGCCCCCGAGGCCGGTGGCGAGCGCTTCATCGCCGCGCGCCCCTTTCTCTGGATGTCCGAGGTCGCGGCGGTCCTCCGCGATCGCCTCGGGGCGGACGCGGCCAAGGTGCCGAAGCGCACCGCCCCAGACCTGCTCGTGCGCGCGATGGCGATCTTCGACCCGAGCGTCCGCTCCGTCGTCGGCCAGCTGGGTCGCAAGACGACGCTGTCGAGCCGCAAGGCGGAGGAGGTCCTCGGCTGGTCGCCCCGTCCGATCGAGGACACGATCGCCGAGTGCGCGCGGAGCTTCATCGACAAGGGCATCGTCGCCAGGTCCTGAGGAGAAGCCGATGATCGACGCCAGCCCGGAGAGGATCGTCGACCTCTCGGTGACGGTGTCCGAGCACCTGCCCTCCACCTGGCCCGAGCACATGCCCTTCGCCCACAAGAACTGGAGCTGGTTCGACGAGGCGGAGCTCCCCACCGGCGCCAGCTGCTGCTCGCTCGGCCCCTACGTCACCCACTTCATCATCCTCGACGAGCACGCCGGTACCCACGTCGACGCCCCCTCCCACTTCATCCCGCCGCCGAGCTCGGGCCTCCCCGACGCCGGGCCGCTGGGTGAGGTCAGCACCGCTGAGCTCGACCTCTCGAAGCTGATCGGCCCGTCCCGGGTCGTCGATCTGCGCCACCTCGACGGCGAGGCCGAGGATGGCGTCAGCCCGCCGATCACCGCCGCGCTCCTCGAAGCATGGGAGGAAGAGCACGGTCGCTTCCAGGCCGGCGAGATCGTCCTGCTCTGGACCGGCTGGTCCAAGCACTACGTGGCCGGGGAGGCCGGCAGGGCCTTCGTCCATGAGCCGGTGGTGTTGAAATCGCGCCCCGCTTGGCCCGCACCCGAGGCGGAGGTGGCGGTCTTCCTCGACCAGCGCGGCGTCAGCACGATCGGCATCGATGCCCCCAGCATGGGCTCGGCCGAGGAGGGGATCGAGGTGCACAGGGAGGGGCTCGGCCGGGGGATGCTCTTCGTCGAGATGCTGACCAACCTAGAGCGGCTGCCCGAGCACGGGGCCTCCTTCGTCTTCCTGCCGATCAAGATCGCGGTGGCGAGCGGAGGGCCGGGGCGGGCGATCGCCATCCTGCCCGGCGGCGCGGCCGGATAGACACCGGGCTAGGCCGGAGCGATGGCACCCGTCGCGGCCAGGACGATGACCGTCGCGCCGAGGGCGATCCGGTACGGGCAGAAGGCCCCGATCGAGTGGTTGGCGACGAATCGCAGCAGCCAGGCGATCGCCGCGTAGCCGCTGATGAAGGCGATCAGAGCCGCCACCAGCGTGGCCTCAACCCCAGCCCCGCCCCCGTCGGCGACCTTGCGCAGCTCGAACAGGCCCGAGATGACGACCGCGGGCACGGAGAGTAGGAAGGAGTAGCGCGCCGCCGCCGTGCGGTCGAGCCCCTGGAACAGGCCGGCCGAGATCGTCGCGCCCGAGCGCGAGACGCCCGGAATCAGCGCGAGCGCCTGGAAGAGCCCGATGATCGCGCCGTCGCGGGCGGTCAGGCTGTCCAGGCCGCGCTCGCGCCGCCCGGCGCGCTCGGCGGCGAGCATCACGAACGAGAACAGGATCAGCGTCGTCCCCACCAGGTAGAGCGAGCGCGTCCCGGACTCGATCTGATCGGCGAAGACGAACCCGAAGATGCCGATCGGGATCGTGCCTAGTGCGATGTACCAGCCGATGCGGGCGTCGAGGTCCGCGGAGCGCCAGCGCTCGGCTCTGAGCGAGCGCAGGAAGGCGACTGTTATGCGCCAAAGGTCAGCGCGGAAGTAGAGGAGGACCGCAGCCATCGTGCCGAGCTGGATGACCGCGGTGAAGGCAGCGCCGGGGTCCTCCCAGCCGGCGATCGCGGGCACGATCAGCAGGTGACCGGAGGAGGAGATCGGCAGGAACTCGGTTAGCCCCTGGACGAGCCCGAGGACGATGGCTTCCAGCGCATCCATCAGCAGCGCGGGACGGTAACGGGAGCGGCCCCCGCGGCGTTCCCTGGTGGGCGCGAGCCTTACCCTGCAGCCGGTGCCTTCGCCCGATGCGCAGCCCCAGATCGCGGTGGTGGTCCCCACTCGCGACAGGCCCGAGCCACTGCGCCGGTGCCTGAGGGCTTTGAGCGCGCAGACGACGAGGGTCGAGGTGGTCGTCGTCGACGACGGCTCGACCCGCGCCGCGGAGGTTCGAGCCGCCACCGAGGGGTACGGCGCGCGGCTTCTGCGTCGCGAGGGCGAGGGGCCCGCGGCCGCTCGCAACGCCGGCTTCCGCGCCGTGGCGACGCCGGTCGTCTGCTTCACCGACGACGATTGCGAGCCCGAGCCGGGCTGGGCGCGGGCGCTCTCGGCGCCGATCCTGGATGGGCCCGCCTCGGCAACTGCCGGATGCATCGCGCCCGCCGCCGGCTCCAGCGCCGCCGATCGTGCCTGGGCCGCGATCGTCGCCCACCTGCCAGCGGGAAGCCTCGACTTCCGGCACCCCCTCGCCGGGTTTCGCGGCCACCGCGAACCTCTGCGGCTCGCGGGATCTGCTCGAGTCCCTGCCGTTCGACCAGGCCTTCCCCACAGCCGCCGGTGAGGATCGCGATTGGGCGGCGCGGGCGGCCGAGCGCGGCAAGGCGCCGGTCTACGTGCCGGAAGCCGTGGTCATCCACCGGCCGCAGCTGCGGCCGCTCCCGTTCCTGCGCCAGCAGTTCCGCTACGGCCGCGGCGCCGCCCGCTACCGCGCTGCCGCCCCCAGCCGAGACACGGGATCGCCCGGCTTCTATGCCCGCCTTCTGCGTGCCGGCTTCTCCGCGGGAGTCGCTCCGGGGGCTCTCGTCTGCGCGGCTCAGGCAGCAACCGCGGCAGGGATCGCAGCTGAGCGAATGAGGGCGCGTCGCGGCGCCCGCACGGCCTAGCGTTCGATCAGCGGCTCGCCGGAAAGCCCGTCCATTGGCGCCCCGCGGTGAGCCGCGACGGTGGCGGCGATGTCCGCGACGCGCGCTTTGCGGTTGAGCTGTCGCAGGCGGCCGTCCCCGGGGGCGAGGATCGCCCAGGCGTCGGCGTCGGTGTGGTTGCCGGTGCGGCCGCTGCCGAAGCCCTGGCGGTGGACGCTGCCGAAGCGGGGGGAGCGGACGGCGTCGAGCGCAATCGAGGAGGTCGGGCGCCAGCGCACCACCAGGTCCGGAAGGCGGTCCGCGGCGGCGCCGTGCCAGCGCTCGGCGACGCGGTCGACCGAGGCGACGGCGGGCGTTCCGTCGGGGTCGCGGAAGTCCGCGAGGCCGTCGGCGATCTGCTCGATCAGCTCCTCCGCCTCGCTCTCCCCGACGATGCCCTCCCGCTCGCGACCCCTGCGGTTGAGGTAGACGTAGCCCTGGTTATCGGCCGGGTGGGCGAAGGCGCGCGTCGTCGACCAGTCGACTCCACGCAGCTCCAGCCGCGCCGTCAGCTCGAGCGCCAGGCGGTCCGGCATCGCCGCCGCCACCGCCGCGCGAGTCCGCCCCGAGAGCGCTGCCCGCAGGCGCCAGATCGCCCCCGAGTCGGAGTCCTCGCCAGCTCCCTCGGCGCCGCCGCCGAGCACCGCCGCGAGCATCCCAGGCAACAGGTCGGCGCGGCTCGTGTTGACGTCCATCCCGAGCACCGAGCAGGCGATCACGTCGGCGTCGTCCGGCAACGCCGCCAGAACCCGGCCGAGCTGGGCGTCGACCTCCTCGTAGACGTCGGTGAGGGCCGTGCCCAGCTCCTCCCGTCGGGCCGCCTCGAGCTGGGCCTGGTCCAGGTAAGGGGGAACATCCCAGAGGCGGTGCCCCGCCAGGTGCGGGGCGGCGAAGTTGATCCAGGCGAGGTCGAAGCGACGGGCGCGCAGCTGCTCGATCGCGAGGTCGGCGACGCGGGCGGGGGCGGCCAGGAAGCGCTCGCGGAGGCGGCGCAGCTCCGCCGGTCGCTGGGCACCAAAGACCTCGGTCGCGTCGGGCGGGCGGCCGTGCCCGCGGCGAGGGGCGCGGTCCGCCCCCGCCGGCCAGGACCAGCGCTCGAGCACGACGCGCTCGCGCATTCCCCAGCCGCAGACGAGTACGCCCTCGGCCTGGCGCGGGCGGTGGCACTCGTAGGGGTCGATCGCAAGCGTGCTCCGTCCGACGCGTGCCAGCCGCTCCCACACCGGTGGCGGCGCCTCGAAGCTGGCGGCGAGCCGGACGCGCTGGTCGCCTGCGGCCCACTGGAAGGGGTAGAAGAGCCCGTGCTCGCCGACCTCGACGCCGCGGTAGAGGGTCTGGTAGGCACTGGCCGGGAAGTGCTCGGCGGGGGTATCGAGGTCGACGCGAGATCCGCGCCGTCGCAGCCCCTCCAGGTTCGGCAAGCGCCCCTCCCCTTCGAGCCGGGCGAGGACCGCGGCACTCGCCGCGTCGAACTGCAGGACGGCGATCACGCGTGAGCTTCGGCCGGGAGCGGGACCGTCACCTCGGCGCCATCGAGCTGGGCCGAGCGCCGCACCGCCTCGACCACCGCGAGCGCCGCCGCTCCATCGCCGGCGGAGGCAAGGGCGCCCGGCCCCCCGCCCCGCACGGCGTCCCGCAGGGTGGCGAGCTGCCGGCCGACCGAGAGGACCAGCGGGTGAGGCTCCCCGCGCAGGGCTTCCAGCCGGCCCCGCACGCCTCCGAGGCGGCTGCGAGCGAGCAGGCGTCCGGCCCTGTCGCGCACCTCGACCGACTCGCGGTGGCGGCGGTCGGTCGCGCAGCGGACCCTCGCCCGGCCGCGGGAGAGGTCGATCTCGAACTCGGCCCGCTCCGGCTCGACGAGCGCGCGGCGGACGCAGATCGGCGCCGACCCGGCGAGAAAGGCGGCGAGGTCGATCAGGTGAACGCCGGCGTCGAGCAGCGCGTCGTCGCGCGCCTCGTGAGCCGCCCAGGCGTCGCGGCGGTAGCGCAGCTCGAGCTCGAGCTCGATCCAGCCGCCGGCTGGGATCCCCGACCGCAGCTCGGCGCCTTGCAGGAAGCGGCGGTTGAAGGCGATCAGCGGCGCCGGCTCCAGGGCGGCGAGCCGCAACGCGCCCTCGAGATCGGGCGCCGGTGGCTTCTCGACCAGTGTCGGGATCGCGGCCGCAGCTGCGGCGACGGCGATCGGGGCGTGCGTCGGAGCCGGCGTGGCAACCAGCAGTGCATCGAAGCGCTCGGCCGCGAGCAGGTCGGCGCAGTCGCCGTACACCCCCGCGCTCCCACCCCCGCCCCGCTCCCACAGCTTCAGACAGCGCCGGGCCCTCGTCTCGTCGGGATCGGCGAAGGCGGCAATCCGAAGTCCCGGCAGGCTCAGCGCGGCCGGAACGTAGGCACGCTCGACGATGCGCCCGCAGCCGGCGACGGCCAGCCGCAGCTCGTCGCGCTCCACGCTCATCGCCTGCCCCGCTCGAGGGCATGAAGCAGTAGCGCCACCGGCACCGAGGCAACGGCGGTCAGGTGGTGCAGCTGGTGCAGCCCGACGCCCGCCATCAGCAATTTCGGCCCACCGCGCCGGGCGAGCAGCACGTAGAGCCCGCGGTTGAGGAGGGCGGTTCCAAGCAGCGCCACCAGGGCGGCGCGCGGACGGCGCAGCACGAGCGCAACCGCGATGACGACGCTGCTGGCGGCGCTCAGCCGGTGGCGCCAGCCGAGGTTGAGCGTTGCGGACGCGCCGCCGTCGCGGAGCAGGAGGCGCGCCCAGGGGACGCCGCGCAGCCAGAAATCCGTGCGGACCATGCCGAGCGGCGTCCAGGCCTTGAGGTGGCGGCCCCGGATCGCGGGGTCGAGCGCGATCCGCTCACCCCGGCGCCGCAACCGCAGGCCCAGCTCGACGTCCTCGACGCTGGCCAGTGGGAAGCGCGACTCGTCGAAGCCGCCCACCGCCTCGAACGCCTCGCGCCTCACCGCGCCGAGACCGGCCCAGAAGGTCTCCGCCACGCCGGGCGAGCTGACGTGCACGTGGTGATGGAGGAGGTTGCGGAAACGGGAGGTGAGGCCGGGCGCGGCGGGATCGTCGTCGTAGGCGCCGAACAGCGCCGCCAGCTCGGGCTCCTCGGCGAAGCGCCGCTCGATCCGCGCCAGCGCGTCGGGATGGACCTCGACGTCGGAGTCGACGAAGACCAGCACCTCGCCGCGGCTGCGGGCGGCACCGGCGTTGCGCGCGGCCGCCGGGCCGGCCCCCGCGGGTCGCCGCTGCACGATCAGCTCGTCAGGGGAGCGCCCGCCGGCTCGCAGTGCCTGCGTGCAGCGCTCCAGGCCCGGCGGCGCGTCGGTGGCGGGAATCACCGCCGCCAGCGTCGGGCCCCCGGGGTCGACGCTCGAGTTGGCTGCGGCAGGCGGCATTAGGTCCACCTAATATCATCCCGCGCCGCGATGCCGGCCGCCGCCCAGAGACCCGACGCGCTGCCGGTGGCCGTCCTCGGGGCCGGGCCAGCCGGGCTCACCGCCGCCTACCGTCTGGTCGAGCGTGGCCTTCCCGTCGTCTGCTTCGAGGCCGACGATACAGTCGGCGGGCTGGCGCGGACCGTCGTCCGCGACGGCTACCGCTTCGACCTTGGCGGCCATCGCTTCTTCACCAAGAGCGCCGAGGTCGAGGCTCTCTGGACGCAGCTGCTCGGCCCGGAGCTGCTGGTGCGCCCGCGGCTCTCGCGGATCTACTGGCGCGGGCGCTTCATCGAGTACCCGCTGCGACCGGCCGACGCCCTTGCCAAGGTCGGGCCGCTCGAGCTGGCCCGCTGCCTCGCCTCTTACGCGCGGGCTCAGCTGCGGCGCAAACGGCCCCCGCAGAGCTTCGAGGACTGGGTCAGCGCCCGCTTCGGCCGCCGGCTCTTCGAGCTCTTCTTCAAGACCTACACGGAAAAGGTCTGGGGAGTCGGCACCGAGGAGCTGCGGGCCGAGTGGGCGGCGCAGAGGATCGCCGACCTCTCGCTGTGGCGGGCGGCGCGCTCCGCCCTGCCGGGTGGCCGCGGCGAGGAGCCGAAAAGCCTGATCGAGGAGTTCCGCTACCCGCGGCTGGGGCCGGGCCAGATGTGGGAGGAGATGGCGCGGCGGATCGAGCGCGGCGGCGGCGAGCTGCGTCTGGGCGCGCCGGTCACCGGCATCGAGCTCGAGGGCGAGCGGGTGGTCGCGGTTCGCGCCGGCGGAGAGCGCGTCGCCGTCTCGGCGGCGATCTCCTCGGTCCCCCTGCGGACCGTCGCCGGCGTCGCCGACCCAGCCCCGCCGTCCCCGGTGGGTGCAGCCGCGACGGGCCTGCGCTACCGCGACTTCCTCACGGTCGCCCTGGTGATCGAGGGCGAGCCTCCCTTTCCCGACAACTGGGTCTACGTCCACGACCCCGAAGTCCGGGTCGGCCGGATACAGAACTTCCGGGCCTGGAGCCCCTGGATGACTCCCGACCCGCGCCGCTCCTGCGTCGGCCTCGAGTACTTCTGCTTCGAAGGGGACGATCTCTGGGCCCTGCCCAACGAGGAGCTCGTCCGGCTGGCGGGGGCCGAGCTGACGAGCCTCGGCCTGGTCGCCGCCGACCGCCTCGCCGGCGGTCACGTGGTGCGCGTGCCCAAGGCCTACCCCATCTACGACACCGAGTACGCGCGACGGGTCGAGCGGATCCGCGCCTGGGTAGACGGGATCGCCAACCTGCAGCAGATCGGGCGCAACGGCCTGCACAGGTACAACAACTCCGATCACTCGATGCTGACCGCAATGCGTGCCGTGGAGAACCTCTGCGATGGCGCGGACCATGACCTTTGGGCGGTCAACGCCGACAGCGCCTACCACGAGCGCCTCGAGCCCGACGAGCAGCCCTATCGCGCCGCCCCGAGGACGCCGGCGATGGCGCGGCCGCTGGCCGAAGACCTCAGCGCCTGAGCCGCAGCGCGGCCATCGCGATAGCCGGAGGGGCAGGGCAGGCGGGTCGCTCTCCACTCCCCCACCCTTGCGGTCGTCGCGCCGCCCGGCAGCGGCCGGGTGGAGAGCGCGATCCCGTAGAGCGGCCGCCGCCTGACGGGAACGTCGGCGATCGGCTCCTCCAGCTTCCAGGCAAGCGCCGTCTCCGAGAGCAGCTGGGTGACGCGGACCGCGCCGCCGCAGGCGAGCAGCCGCTCCCGCCCGACTCGCTCGGCGAGGTCGAAGAGGTCCCGCAGCGAATCGGTCTGGGCCCGGATCGTGCGCAGGTCGCCGGGAATCGCCGCCACCCGCAAGCCGGTCCCCGCGGCGGCGAGGATGAAGCAGGAGACGACCGCGGCGACGAGGGCCGGCCGGCGATCTCCTGGGGCGAAGGCGGCGCCGGCACGGGCCAGGCCGACGCCACCGGCAATGGCGAGGACCGCGGTCGCGGGCGCCAGGAAGCGGGGCAAGCCGGCGTAGCCAGCGGTCGCCATCACCGCGACCAGCAGGGTCCAGGCAGCGGCTGCCACCAGCAGGACCCGCAGCGGCCGAGCGAGCCGGCCGCGCTCCAGCCAGAGCAGCAGCGCCAGGCCGAGCCAGGCGGCGGCGAGGGGGGCGGCAAGCGCCCGGCCCAGGACCTCCAGCCCGTCGATCGCCTCGAACCCGCCCGCCCGGGCCGTCTCGGAGCCCTCGAGCGGGGTGCCGGCGCCGACCAGGTCGGGGACGAACCAGGCGACAGGGACGAGGACCGCGATCGCGATCCCCGCGGCTCGCAAGTCAGGGCGGTCGCGCACCGTCCATGCCCAGAGCGCGAGGAAGGGCCAGCACTCGGGCCGCAGCAGCGCCGCCGCGGCGCCGAGGCCGAGGGCGACGCCGGGCCGCTCGTCGAGCGCCGCCCAGACCGCGCCCAGCACCAGCGCCACCAGCAGCGGCTCGGAGAGGCCGCCGGTGAACTGGCGCAGCGGCGGCGTGAACGCGTCGCCGGTCAGCGCCACCGAGGCGCCCGCGAGGAGCCCGGCGGCGAGCCGCCAGCGGCCAGCGCCAGGGCCGCTCAGGCGGGCCGCCAGCAGGCCGGCGAGCAATGGCGCGCAGATCCAGCCGGCGCGGGCCAGCAACAGCCACGCCTTCGGCGCCGATGCCCCCAGCAGCGAGAGCGGCGCGTCGACCAGGACCGGCAGCGGCTTCCAGGAAGGCCCGGCGGCCGTCTCCAGGCCGCCGCCGAGCAGCTCGCGACCCCAGACGAGCCAGGCCCAGGGGTCATAGACCGGCATGTAGGGCAGTGCCAGGGAGACGGCGGCGAGGGCGATGGCGGCGGCGACCGCCAGGCGGGGAGTCGCGGTCAATGACTCACGGGGGCGCCGCGCCCTGCTCGCTCAGCAGGTAGACGGGGACGGCGGCTACCGCGAGCAGGACGAGAGCCGGGATCGCGCTGGCCTCGTAGAAGCCGTAGGTGGTCTGCGTCCAGATGTCGGTGGCGAGCGTCTCGAAGCCGATCGGCGCCAGGATCAGGGTCGCGGGCAGCTCCTTCATCGCATGCAGGAAGACCAAGGCCGCGCCCGCCATGACCCCGCCGCGGGCGAGCGGGATCGTGATCGTGCGGAAGATCTCCGCCTGGCCGCGGCCGAGGCCACGCGCCGCCTCTTCGATCCGCGGCGAGAGCTGGACCAGCGAGCTGGCAATCGGGCCGATAGCCAGCGGCAGGTAGTGGATCGTCACCGCAAAGACGAGCAGCGCGATCGTCTGGTAGAGCGACGGCACGAGGCGGGTCGCAAAGAAGACGAGGCTGAGCGCAACGAGGATGCCCGGCAGTGCGTAGCCGGCATGCGAGAGCCGCTCGATCGCGCGCGTCGCCAGCGAGGGATGGCGGACCACGAGCGCCGCCACGACGAGCGCCGCCACAGCCCCCAGGGCGGCCGCCCAGGCGGCGATGAGGAGCGAGTTGCCGCCGAGCGCGGCGACCGTCTCCAGCGACGTGCTGCCGGTGGAGATCCCCTTGGTCGACCAGTAGACGAGGACGCCGACCGGCAGCGCGAAGCCGACGAGAACGACGAGCGCGCAGAAGGCGAGCGCCGGCCAGCGCCAGCGGCCGAGGCGGTAGGGCTGCGCCGGCCGCAGCGCTCCCGGGCCGAGCCGATGAACCGCTCGCCGGCCCCGCACCCGCGAGCTGAGCAGCAGCAGGGCCAGCATTGCGACGACCAGGACGGCGCCGAGGCTGGCGGCGGCGGTGCGGTCGAAGCTCGACCGGTAGGCAACGTAGATCTCGCGCGTGAACGACTCGAAGCGAAGGATCGAGACGGCCCCGAAGTCGCTGATCACGTAAAGCGCGACCAGCAGCGCGCCGGCGGCGAGCACGGGTCGCAGCTGCGGCAACACGACGCCGCGGAAGACCTCGAAGGGCCCCCGCCCCATCGCCCTGGCCGCGTCCTCGAGCTGGGGGTCGATCCGGCGCAGCGCCCCGCGCAGCGGGATCAGGACCAGCGGGTAGGTGAACAGCGTCAGCACCAGCCAGGCGCCCCAGAAGCCGTAAATCGACGGCAAGCGCTCGACTCCGAGCAGGTCCTGGAGCATGCCGTTGGGCCCCAGCGCCGCTACCAGCAGGTAGGCGCCGACGTAGCTGGGGATCACCAGAGGCAGCGTGCAGAGGACGGCCCAGATCCGCCGGCCGGGCAGATCGGTGCGTACGGTCAGCCAGCCGATCGGCAGGGCGATCAGGACCGAGCTGGCGGCAACGGCCGCGGTGAGGGCGGCGGTGAGGGCAAAGATCTCCGCCGTCCGCGAGGAGAGCGCCGTTTCGAGCGCCGCCGAGAGGTCGCCCGCGACGACGACCGCGAGGTAGACCGCGGGCAGAACCGCGGCGGCGCCCACCGTCGCCCCGGCCGCCAGCAACCAGGCGGGGGCCGGCCGGCCGCCGGCCACTAGAGCGCCCCGCTCTCCTGCATCAGCTCGATCGTGGCCTGCAGCTCGGTCAGGTCGACGAGGCTGGAGTCCGAGACCGGGATCTCCGCGATCGGCACGCTGAGGGAGGGATCGGGCTGGGCGTCCCTGGCCAGCGGGTACTCCTTGGA
The DNA here is from genome assembly GCA_963843495.1 of uncultured Solirubrobacterales bacterium. GTDB lineage: Bacteria > Actinomycetota > Thermoleophilia > Solirubrobacterales > 70-9 > VRUE01. Next base: position 416,099 of record CAWJJX010000003.1, read on the forward strand.
GCTCGAGGTGAAGAAGGACTGTGAGCCGTCGGAGAGCAGCGAGCGCACGAAGTCGAAGGCTTCATCCTTGCGATCGCTCGACTCGAGCACGCCAACGCTGGTCAGCAGCATCAGCGAGCCGAGACCGCCCGGCGGGAAGTAGACCGCCACCGGGTAGTCCGGGCCTTCTTCGGCGATCGCCTGGGCCACGTAGTAGTGGTTGATCAGGCCGACGTCGATCTCACCGGTGGCGATCGCGTCGCGGATCGAGACGTTGTCGGGGAAGGCGCTGGCGCCATTGGCGACCATCGCTTCCAGCCACTGGCGCGTGCGCTCGTCGCCGTACCGAGCGCGCAGCGCGGTCACGTACTCCTGCATGCTCGACGTGGCCGGGCTCCAGCCGACCCGGTCGCGCCAGCGGGGCGTGGTGAGCCCGAACGGCGAGGGTGGAAGTTCGGCCGGCCTCACGACGTCGCGGTTGTAAGCGATCACCCGGGCGCGGCCGGTGACGCCGACCCAGCGGCCGTCGGGGTCACGAAAGGGCGCCGGCACCCGCTGCAGGATGTCCGGCGGCAGCTCAGCCAGGAGACCGACCTCGGCGACGGCGGCGATCGCCCCCGGCTCCTGGGCGAAGAAGGCGTCGGCGGGAGAGGCAGCCCCCTCCTCGACCAGAGTCGCGGCGAGGTCCGCCGTGTCGGCGAAGCGAACCTGGACGTCGCGCTTGGCAGCGGCCTCGTAGCTGTCCACGGCCGGGCCGATCGCGGCCGGGATCCGACCCGAGTACAGCGTGATGCCGGTCGTCTCCGGCTCGCCCCCTCCCCGCCCGAATCCTCGGTGCTGAATCCGCAGCCAGCGGCCACGAGGGCAGCGAGCAGCACAAAGGCAGCGAGCAGCGAGCGGGGGGATGCGGGGAGGGGATTCGGCATCGGCAGAGGGTTAGGTTGCCCTAACCTTATTTGCTTCTCTGCCGATGGAGACCGACCAGAGCACCCAGACGCCCGGACTCAGGCTGCGCGGACTGCGCAAGGCGTTCGGGCCCGTGGTCGCGGTTGCCGACCTCGACCTGGAGGTCCCGGAGGGCTCGGTCTGCGCCCTGCTTGGGCCCAGCGGCTGCGGTAAGACGACGACCCTGCGGCTGATCGCCGGGCTCGAGCGACCCGACGCGGGCACGGTCGAGATCGGCGGCGAGCCGGTCGCGGGCCCGGGGCGCTCGGTCCCACCGGAGCGGCGCCAGATCGGCATGGTCTTCCAGGACTACGCGCTCTTCCCGCACATGGACGTCGCCGGCAACGTCGGCTACGCGCTGGGCCGTCGGCCCGATCGCGAGAAGGTCGAGGCGGCGCTGGAGACTGTCGGGCTCGGTGGCCTAGGCAAGCGCAACCCGCACGAGCTATCCGGCGGCCAGCAGCAGCGGGTTGCGCTGGCGCGGGCGCTCGTCGCGGGCCCGCGCGCGGTGCTGCTCGACGAGCCGTTCTCGAACCTCGACGCCGGCCTGCGCGCCAAGGTTCGCGACGAGGTGCGCGAGATCCTCGACGCGCAGGGGGTCACCTCCGTCTTCGTCACCCACGACCAAGAGGAGGCGCTGAGCGTGGCCGACATGGTCGCCGTGGTCAACGACGGCAAGGTCGAGCAGGTCGGTACCCCGGAGGAGGTGTACTCGCGCCCGGCCACACGCTGGGTCGCCGGCTTCCTCGGCGAGATCGAGGTGCTGCCGGGCGAGGCGAGCAACGGAACCGTCCGCTGCGAGCTCGGTCAGCTGCCGAACCGCGACGGCCTCCGAGGCGAGGTGGAAGTGCTGATCAGGCCTGAGTCGCTGGCGATCGGCACCGCCGAGCCGCCCGACCGCCACAGCCAGAAGGCCACCGTCATCTCGCGTCACTTCTATGGCCACGACCAGCTGGTCGAGCTGCGCCTCCCGTCCGGCAACACGGTAAAGGCGCGGCGGCTGGGCTTCCCCGCCTGGCACCCCGGCGACGCGGTCCGCGTCTGGATCGACGGTCCCGCCGACGTCCTGCCTTCCGGGAAGGACTAGGCGGGGGATTCAGTCGCCAGGAGCTCGATGCTTCCGGCTGCTGTGCGCAGGCGCCCGTAGCGCTCCACCGGGGCGAACCCCGCCTCGGCAACGAACGCGGGAAGGCGGCCGGCACGGTGGTCGCTGGTGCGATCGAAGCCGTCGATCGCCTGGGAGACCAGAAACAGCGCGCTCATCAGCGGATCGGACGGGCGCCCCCAGTCGGCGATATGGAGATGCCCGCCGGGCTTGAGAATCCGCCTCGCCTCGGCCAGCGCTTGGCGCTTGTCCTCGGGCAGGAGGTGGTGGAGGACCAGCGAGATCGTGACGACGTCGGCACTGGCGTCGGGCAGGGACAGTTTCTGCGCAAGCCCTTCCTGCCACTCAACCGCTTCGGCGCCGGGCTTCGCGCGGGCGAAGCCGAGGATTTCGGCGTCACCGTCGATCCCGATGATCTGCGCATCGCCTCGCCGCGCCGCCAGCGCGAGGGCGAAGGTGCCGGTTCCGCAACCGAGGTCAACGGCCGTGCCGCCGCTCGGCAGCTCCGCCTCCACGCGCTCCATCATCAGCGCCCGAAAGTGCCTTTCGCGCATGGTCAGAGCGAGGACCGGGTCGTACAGCCGCGAGAAGATCCGCCAGCGAGCAGCGGGGATATAGCGGGGCTCGGCGTCTGCCGCCATTGGTCCGACCTTTCCTAGCAGGGACTCGAGAGGCTATCAGCTATACCCCCCAGGGGTATCCGCTATATTCGTTCCCGGACGACCTCGCGAAAGGATGAGATGGCAAAACGGGCGGAGCACCCCGGCTACATAGGCGACAAGGACAAGATCAAGAACCGGCTGCGCCGCATCACCGGGCAGGTCGGCGGCCTGGAGCGCATGGTCGAAGAGGAGCGCTACTGCATCGACATCCTCACCCAGATCTCCGCCGCCCAGGCGGCGCTTGACAAAGTCGCCCTCGCTCTCCTCGGCGAGCACACGAGGCATTGCGTGGTCGGGGCGGAGACGCTCGAGGACCGGGAGGAGCTGACCGACGAGATGATGGGGGCCGTCGGGCGGCTCCTGCACAGCCGCTGATGGACGCCACCCACGCTCATCACGATCACCACCCGATGCCGACCGAGGGCTCGGCTCTCACCACGGTCGCGCTCAGCGCCACGCTGCACTGCCTGACCGGGTGCGCCATCGGCGAGGTCACCGGAATGGCGATCGGCACCGCCTTTGGCTTCTCGAACCTCGGCACGATCGCCCTGGCCGTCGCCTTGGCCTTCCTCTTCGGATACACGCTGACCAGCATCCCGCTGCTACGGGCTGGGCTCGCGCTCTCGGCGGTGATCCCGATCGCCCTCGCCTCGGACACGATGAGCATCGCCGTGATGGAGGTGGTCGACAACGCGGTCATGCTGATCGTGCCGGGGGCGATGGAGGCCGGCATCGACAGCGCCCTGTTCTGGGGCAGCCTCTGCTTTGCCCTCGTCGTGGCCGGCGCCGTCGCGCTCCCGGTCAACCGCTGGCTGATCGCCCGCGGCAAGGGCCACACCGCCGTCCACGAAACGGGTATCCACGGCGGCCCTCCGGTCCGCCTCGTCGGCGCCGCCGCCGCGATCGCCTTCGTCTTCGGCTCAGCCGTGCTGATCAACGAGGCGATCAGCGGAGACGAGGGTGACCACGGCAACGACCCACACCGGGACGCACCGTCGATGCACAGCGGCTAGGCCGCTACTGGCTCTGCTGCTCCGCTCCCCGTCGATTCCATCGTTTTGGGCCTTGACAAGGGACCGTGCGCCGGTGCTAGCTTCACTGGTTCAGCAAGGAGGGGTGGTTCGCTGTAAGGCCCATCCTGGGAGCCCCACAAACGCGATTGGCGTTGAAGGAGGTTCCCATGCGTAAAAAGATGTTGGCCTTGGCGCTCACCGCAGGCGCTTTGACCATTCCGGCCTCGCCCGTGCTTGCCGATCCGGACTTCGGCCCCGGCAACAGCAGTAAGGGACCCAACGATGGCGGCGCAAAGTGCCATGCGCCCGGTCATGGCACCGGCCCCGGGGCCAACGACTCAGTTCCAGGCTGCAAGGGCAAGTAGCAATTGCATCCGGCGGAGGCCGCGCGGAGCGCGTCATCAGATCCGCGCGGCCTCCCGCAGTAGGTACCCGACCCTCAACTCCGTTTGGCCGTCGGCAGGCCGGGCATCTACTGCGCATGAAGGGAGAGGTGGCGTCAGATTGCTATGACCACAACTTCGGCACCTCGCCGCCGCTCTCGCTTGGGGTTGAGGAGGAGCTCCTGCTCATCGACGAGCAACAACGGCTGGTCGCCGAGAGCGAGCTGGTCCTCGAACGGGTGTCGGGGCCCGCGGCGGAGCGCGTCTCCACTGAGATCTTTGCCGAACAGATCGAGCTGAAGACGGGAATCTGCCACAGCGCCGACGACGTACTGGCGGAACTGAGGGAGATGCGTCGCACGGTCGCCGACGCGGGCTTCCGCCTGCTCGGCGCCGGTCTCCATCCCGCCAGCTCGGGCGAGCCCACGCTCGTCGCCAAGCCGCGTTACGAAGTCGTCCGCAAGGACTTCGGCAGCCTGCTCAGCACACCCCCATGCGGGCTGCACGTGCACGTCGGCATCCCGGACCCCGACACCGCGGTCCGCCTCGCAAATGCCTTCCGCCTCTACCTGCCGGTGCTGCAGGCGCTGAGCGCGAACTCGCCCTTCCGCGGCGGCGCCGACTCTGGCCACGCCAGCGCCCGCACCTCGGTCGTGCGCAGCTATCCGCGCTTCCAGTTGCCACGGCAGTTCCGCGACTACGAGGACTTCTGCCGGGTCGCCGACGAGCTGATCGCCGCCGCCGGCGTCGATGACTACACATATATCTGGTGGGACGTTCGCCCCCACCCCACGCCTTGGCACGGTCGAGGTCCGAGCCGTGGACGTGCAGACAGACGCAGCCGGATCGAGCGCGCTCGCGGCGCTGGTCCAGGCGATCGCCGCGAGGGAGCTCGACCGGCCGACCCCCACGCGACCTCTCGCGCGAGGCGCTCGAGGAGTCCTACTTCCAGGCGGCGAGCCACGGCCTCGACGCGGAGATCCTGTTCGACTCGGCCGTGCCCGAACCGGCCCGGCTAGCCTGCCGGCGGGTGCTCGACTCGGTTCGGCCCTATGCGCGTGAGCTCGGAACCGAGGCGAGCGCTTGCGGAGATAGAGCCGGTCCTGCGAGAGGGCAACGGCGCCGACGAGCAGCGCCGCGTCCACCGCGAGGCCGGCATGAAGGGCCTGCTCCACCACCTCGCCGAGCGCACCCGCTGAGCGGTACGGACTGACACCGTTTGGGCGCCTCAGAATCGTGGGTAGCAATGGAGCATTGCCATGAGCAGCGCGGACTCGTCGCAAGCGGCTGCCCGCGGCCGTCTGCGCCGGTCGGACTGCAGCGGGGAGGGGATCGTCCGACACAGGTTCGGCCGGGGTTTCGGCTACCGCGACGCCGACGGCGAGCGGGTCGACGACGCTGAGACGCTGGAGCGAATTCGCGAGCTTGCGATCCCACCCGCCTGGGAGGAGGTCTGGATTTGCCCGGACCCGCTCGGGCACATTCAGGCGACAGGCGTCGATGCCGCAGGACGCAAGCAGTACCTCTACCACGAGCGCTGGCAGCAGCGCCAGGCCGAGCGCAAGTTCGAGACCGTGCGCCGCTTCGCGGCCGCCCTGCCGCGGCTGCGCCGTGCCGTGACCGCCGACCTTCGGCGACAGGGAATGCCCCGCGAGCGGGCGCTGGCCTGTGCCGTACGCCTGCTCGACCTCGGCTTCTTCCGCATCGGCGGCGAGGTCTACGCGGAAGAGAACGCGAGCTTCGGCCTGGCCACCGTCCTTCGCGAGCACGTCTCGGTCAAGGACGGGGAGGTGGTCTTCGATTTCCCCGCCAAGAGCGGTCAGCGCCGCATGCACTCGATCCGCGACTCCGCCATCCGCCGGGCGATCGAGACGATGCGGCGGCGGCGCAGCGGACCTGACGATCTGCTCGTCTGGCGCGAGAACGGAGAGTGGCGCGACGTGCGCTCCGACGACATCAACGCGTACATCCAGGAGAAGATCGGCGAGGACTTCTCGGCCAAGGACTTTCGCACCTGGCACGGGACAGTGCTGGCGGCCGTCGAGCTCGCGGGCGAGTCGAAGCCCGCTTCCGAGGCAGCCGCAAAGCGGGCGATCTCAGCGGCGGTCGACAGGGTCGCCGAGGCGCTCGGCAACACGCCAGCCGTCTGCCGCCGCTCCTATATCGACCCCAGGGCGATCGAACGCTTCCGCGAAGGGGAGACGATCAATCCGGCGGCATCGGTCGGTGAGCGGATGACCGCCAGGGCCCGAGCAAAGCTCGAGCGCGAAGTGCGCCGGCTCGTCTCGTCCACCTCCTGAGCACAAGACGGCCAGGGAAGTAACCGGCGCTAGTGCGTCGTTACGCCGGTGCGGGATCGTGGCCCGCTGCCCGCTCCTCTCGCTCGGCCGCGCTGACGTCGGCTGAGATCCGCACCGCGGCCGAGAGCAGCGGCGCCGCCAGCACCAGGCCAACGGTGCCGAACAGGCAGCCGCCGGAGATCGTCGCGATCAATACGGCCAGGGGGTGAAGCTTGAGGGCGGCGCCGTAGGCGATCGGCTGCACGAGCTGCTGGAGGATGCCATTCGCCAGCAGCACGACGACGGCGATCGCCAACGCCGTCTCGGGACCGGCGCCGCCGAGGGCGATCAGGACCGCAAAGGCGCCGGCCGCCCAAGCGCCGAGATAGGGAACGTACCCGCCGACGAACGTGACTGCGGCGATAGTGCCCGGCAACGGGACCCCAAGGAGCAGCGCTCCTGCCCCGACCAAAGAAGCGCTCCAGATCGAGACGGCGGTGACCCCGAGGAAGTACCCCCGCAGGCTGCCTGCCACCCGGCCCAGCATCGAGTGGGCGAGCGGAACCGGCACTCCGAGATGGCGCTCGACGAACCCCCCGATGGTCGGGGCGTCCTTGAGCAGGAAGAACAGGCTGAGGGCGGTGAAGGAGAGGAAGACCGCCAGCGACGCCAGCTCGTCGACTCCGCCGAGCAGGCCATGGGTCAGGGCCTTGAAGCCGGCGCTGATCGAACTGCTGGCGTCGGCGTTCGCGTTTGCCGCGGTCGTCGCCTTTACACCGAGGTCGCCGACCCAGGACTCGATCTCCATCGCACCCTCGCGAAGCCTCTCGGAGAGGCTGTCAGCTTGACTCGCGATCCCCGCCAGGACCACCAGCCCGACGGCGACCCCGACTGCGATGATCGCGAGGAAGACGAGCCCGGCGCCGATCCCCCTCGGGATCCCGTGCCGGCGCAGCCACTCGACGAGAGGCGAGGTAACCGAAGCGATGATCCCGGCCACGATCACCGGCAGCACGATCGTCTCCGTCAGTGATAGGAGCCAGACCGCGCCAATCAGCGCCGCAGCAACGCCGACCAGGAGCCAGGCGGAGAATCCGAGGTCGCGCATCCACTTTGGAGCGGCGAAGAGCGCGCTCAGCTCTCCGGGCTCGATCTCGATCACCTCGTCATCCCCGCCAGAGCCCTCGCGCTCGGTGCGCCGCAGCCTCCCCCGGAGAATCGCTCGACGCTCGCTCATCGCCGCGGCGGACGATACGCGGCGCCCCCGACATCGCGATCGGCCTGCATCGGAGTGACGACGGCCGACCAGGTCACCTATGTGGGACACGGAACCGTCCTGGCCGAGCTCGGCGGGAACCGGTTGATCACCGACCCCGTGCTGCGCTCACGGGTCGGGCCGCTACGCCGCCACGGGGCGCCACCGGCATCCGACGTGACGGAGGCCCTCGACGCCGTCCTGATCTCCCACCTGCACCACGACCACGCCGACCTTCCCTCGCTGCGCAAGATCGGCCGCGACGTCCCCGTGCTCGCGGCGCCGAGGTCGGGCAAGCTCCTCGAGCGCCAGGGCTTCGTCGCGGTCGCGGAGCTGGCACCGGGGAAATCGGAGCGCATCGGCAATGTCGTCGTCACCGCCGTGGAGGCCAAGCACCCGAGCGGGGGGCTGCTCGAGAGGCGCTCGCAGGCCGTCGGGTTTCTCCTCAGCGACCGACGCCGGCGGATCTACTTCGCCGGCGATACGGACCTCTTCGACGGCATGCGGGAGCTGGGGCCCGGGCTCGACTTGGCGCTGCTGCCTATCTGGGGCTGGGGCCCGAGCATCGGCTTCGGACACCTCGACCCCGAGCGCGCCGCCCGGGCAGCGGGCCTGCTCTCACCCCGGATCGCCGTGCCGATCCACTGGGGGACGCTCTACCCGCTCGGCCTGGCGCGACTTCGCCCCGGTCCCCTGCGCTCGCCGCCCCGCGAGTTCGCCGCCTGGATGCGCGACCTCGCGCCTCACGTGGAGGCGCGAGTGCTGGCCCCCGGCGAGACGACCTCGCTCTCATAGCCCGAATGCCCGAGCTGCGCTAGCCAGCCTCGGAAGATCCGGTGGACCCGTTCCGCGCCGACCACGTCGTCCTCTGGCCAGGCCAGCTCACTCGGATGGAGCACGAACGGGAAGCCCTGGGTCCCCCCCATGCCGCCGTGCGATCCGACCAGCTCCTCAAAGGCGGCGACCTCGCCGAACTCCGGCCAGAAGGTGCTGTTGACCATCAGATCGGCGCAGTGCGGAAAGCCGTCGGTGCGCCGCACGTGCTCGGCGGCGTGCGGGCCGAAGGGCGCCAGCGGGTCCTTCCCCTCGACCCGGTCGTCGTCGAGGAAGCGGGTTCCGCCGCGCCCCAGCACCATCGCTCCCAGTCGCTCGGAGCGGACCAGCACGAACCCGATCCCGGGGTGCTCCCGGAGCGCCGGGAGCAAGCGGGGATAGAGGACCTCGAGCCGCTCCAGGGTCACGCGCCCCGGCTCGCGGGGGAAGCTGATCAAGCCGAGGCAGCCTGAGGCCATCACGGAAAGCTCCGGGACCTCGACCCCGTTCGCCTTCTCGACGGGGCGGCGCGCATCCGGGTCGAGCGTGACGACGCCGTCGGCCCGGCGCCCCCGGGTCGCTATCCGCACGGCGCCACCGGCTGCCGTGTCGTCGCGAGCCACCTCGGTCAGGCCCGCGCTGAGGTAGGAGAGCGCGTCCTCGTCCCCGCCTTCGGCGGCGATCGTGGTCTCGGGGTCGCACGCCGCGCGGACCAGCTCCTCGAGCGTTTCCCCGTAGCGGTCGCGAAAGGTCTCCCCCTGCGACTGACCGTGATCGGAGAGCACCACGAGGCGGTAGGGCCGCGGCGCCTCGGCGCAGGCGGTGAGGATCCTCGCTATCTGCCGGTCGAGGTCGCGCAGCACAGCGAGCGCATCGTGTCGCTCGATGCCGGAATGGTGGGCGACCTCGTCATAGGCGAGAAAGGTGGTGTAGATCGCCGGGCGACCGGCGAGGACGTCGCCGACGACCGCGGCGACCTGCAGGTCTCGCTGGACGACGGTGCCCCAGGCGCGGACGAGCGCGTAGGAGCGGCTGCGGGCGATGCGAGGCCGGACGTCGTCGCGAACCTGACTGCGGGCCGCGCGGCGCTCCCGCGCGACCTCGGCGAGGACCAGGACGAGCGTGCGGGCGACGGCGTAGGGACGGGCGAAGTACGCGGAGTAGTCCCGGCCGATCGGCCGGCGGCGGCGCAGCGCCGTGCTCATCGTCAGCATCGAGTGCGGCGCGTCGCCGGAGAGGATGTTGGCGCGGCTGGCCCCATCGGAGTGCAGGAGCCCGCGCCCGTCCGAGTGCCGCCGCTCCAGCTCTTCCGCGTCGCGCGGATGGTTGGTCACGATCGCGGCATCGCGGTCCTTCTCCCACCAGCGAAAGGCCGGCATGTCGTCGTTGTCGCCGTGCAGGAGCCCGGCCTGGCAGGCGCCGGTCTGCGATGACCAGTCCGTCTCCCATTTGCGCAGCCGGTGAGAGCCGTTGCGCAGCCAGGCGGCGAGGTTCGGCGCGCTGCCGTCGCTGAGCGCGCGATGCAGGACGTCGTGGGCGAGACCGTCGATCTCCAGGAAGACCACGCCAGGAACCTCGCTCCGCACCACCCGCCCCCGGCGCCGCGCCTGCCGCCGGACGACGTAGCGGTACCAGGACTCGTTCTCGTCGATCGCGAGCAGCGCGTAGACGGTCGAGGTGACCGCCGCCATCCCGATCGTCACCACGACTCCCTCGAAGACGCCGTCGATCTCAGCCCCGGGCAGGGCGTCGATCGCGAAGGTCACGAGCAGGCCGTTCAGCACCAGTGCCGCGCCCCCCAGCGTGAGGACGGTCAGCGGCAGCGCGAAGCGAGCGAGGGTCGGCCAGATCAGGGCGTTGAGGAGGCCGATCAGCGCCGCAGCCCCGAGCGCGGCCGCCGCGCCGTCTAGGACGAAGCCCGGCAGCACCTCCGCGAGCAGCACCAGCGTGAGCGCGTCGAGCAGGAGGACGAGAAGGCCCCGCCAGATGGCGCGGAGGCTCATGGCCTAGGTGAGCGCCGCCAGGAGTGTTTCTCCGCCATCGCGCCCGAGTCTAAGCCTGGAAGGCGAGAGCCCGCCACCGCGGATCGCTAGATTCAGCCACTCGCGGCGATGAGCCCAGGCTCCGCGCGGTCTACCGATCACCAGTCGAAACAGCCAACACAGGAGCAGCGATGACTGACCAAGGGGCTCCAGCCGTGCGGGCCGAGGGACTCGTGAAGCACTTCGACAGCAACGACGGCACCGTCGAGGCCGTTCGCGGGGTCGACCTGGAGATTCAGCCCGGCGAGATCTTCGGCTTCCTCGGTCCGAATGGAGCGGGCAAGTCGACGACCGTGCGCATGCTCACGACGCTCTTGACGATCACCTCAGGCAAGGCGGAGGTCGCGGGATTCGACGTGGCCAAGGAGCCGGAAGCGGCGCGGCATCGCATCGGCGTCGCCCTTCAGGAGGCGGGTCTCGATCCGCGGCAGACGGGTCGCGAGCTGCTCACGCTGCACGGCCGGCTGTTCGGGCTGAACCAAGGGGAAGCCGTCGCGCGGGCGCAGGAGCTGCTCGACCTGGTCGAGCTCGGCGAGGCCGCCGACCGGGTGATCAAGGGCTACTCCGGCGGCATGCAGCGCCGACTCGACCTGGCGGCGGCGCTGGTCCACGAGCCCGAGGTCCTCTTCCTCGACGAGCCCACCACCGGGCTCGACCCGGCCAGCAGGCTGACGGTTTGGGAAGAGGTGCGCCGGATCAACAGCGATGGCGCCACGGTCTTCCTCACCACGCAGTACCTCGAGGAGGCCGACCAGCTCTGCGACCGCCTCTCGATCATCGACGACGGGCGGATCGTGAGCGAAGGCACTCCCGCCGACCTGAAGGCGGAGCTGAGCGAGCGACGCGGTGGCGCCGACATCACCCTCGACGACGTCTTCCTCGACGCGACCGGGCGCACCCGCGACCGAGCCGCCGGAGAGGTCCAGGAGGTGGGGGCATGAACGCCACGATCGCCCTGGGCCGGCGCTCGCTGCGGGAGGCGGCGCGTCAGCCCGACGCGCTGTTCATGACGATGTTCATCCCGATCTTCTTCCTGGTGGTGAATACCGGCCAGGCGGCGGAGATCTTTCCGTCGGACTCAACCGGCTTCCTCGAGGGCCAGGGGTACGGCGCCTTCCAGCTGCCGATCACCCTGCTGCTGGCGGCCTCCTTCGGCATGGCTGCCCTCTTCCTGGTCGAGGAAATCGAGGGCGGCTACTTCGACAAGCTGCGGGCGATGCCGATCCCGCGCTACTCGATCGTGGCGGGCCGGCTCGTCGCCGAGGCGGCGAAGTGCATCCTCATCTCGTCGATAATCGTCCTGATCGCCCTACCGTTCGGCATCTCGATCGCGAGCGGCGTGCCCGGCTTCCTCCTCATCGTCGCGCTGAGTGCCCTGTGGGGAGTCGTGTACGCGGGCTTCATGCAGCTGATCGCCCTCAAGACCCGCAGCGCGGCGGCGACGAACTCGGGTGGCCTGATCTTCTTCCCCCTGCTCTTCCTCACCCCCAATTTCGTGCCCCGCGAGAGGCTGACCGAGCCGATGGAGGTCGCCGCCACCCTGAACCCGGTCACCTACCTGATGGAGGCCCTCCGCTCCCTCATCCTCACCGACCTCGATTGGGGCGAGGTCCTGCCCGGCTTCGCCGTCGTAGCCGGCCTCGGCGTGATCATGCTCGCGCTGACCGTCCGCATGATCCAAACCTACGACTAGTGACCAACCTGCCATGACCGAGAACGTCGGGACGGCTGCCGCCGAAGAGACGACGGGGGATCAGCGGCTCGCCCTCCTGCTCGCGATGGCGATGTTCGTGTTCGTCATCGACACCTCGCTGATGAACGTCTCGATCTCCGCGGTCGTCCGTGACCTCGACACGACCGTGAGCGGCGTGCAGTCGGCGATCGCGATCGAGGCGCTGGTCTCCGCCGCCTTCATCCTGATCGGCAGCAAGATCGGTGACCTCTTCGGCCGCAAACGGGCCTACGTCCTCGGCCTGCTCCTGTACGTGTCGGGCGCCCTGGCGATGATCTTCGCTCAGAGCCTCGCCCCGATCATCGTCTTCTGGGCGGTGATTGGCGGCCTCGGCGCCTCGCTGTACATGCCCGCGATGCAGTCCCTGATCCACGGCAACTTCGAAGGAACCACTCAGGCGAAGGCTTACGCCCTGGTCGGTGCCTCGGCCGCGATCGCCGCCGCCATCGGGCCGCTGCTCGGAGGCTTCCTGACGACTTATCTGTCCTGGCGGGTGGGATTCATGCTCGAGGGCGTCGTCATTGCCGTCGTGCTGCTCGGTAGCCGGCGGCTCCTCCGCGACGTGCCGTACACCGGCGACCGGGGCGTGGACCCCGTCGGCTCGGTCCTCTCGGTCCTGGGCATGGGTGGCCTCGTGCTCGGCGTCTTGGCCTGGCAGGAGGGCGGAGAGTCCGTGGGCATCCTTCTGGCCGCAGGGCTGGCTGCGATGGGCGCCCTGGTCTACTGGCTGCTGCGCCGCAAGCGTGAGGGCAAGCCCGCCCTGCTCGATCCGCACCTGTTCGGATCCAAGCTGTTCAGCTTCGGGATCTCCCAGGGGATCCTCCAGCAGATAGCCCTGGGCGGGATGCTGATCGCGCTGCCGATCTACCTGCAGATGGTGCTCGACTACAACGCGATGCAGGCGGGCCTCTCCATCGCACCCCTCTCCTTGACGATGTTCGTGGTGGCGCTGGTCGCCGGGAAAAGGGCGGGGAGGCGGCGACCCAGCAGCCTCATACTGGTCGGGTTCGCGCTGCTCCTGGCGGCGATGGTGCTGCTGATCCCGATCGTCCCGCGCGCCGACACCGGCTGGTACCTCTTCGTTCCGCTCGTGCTCGCTGGGGCGGGACTCGGCCTGCTGGTGTCTCAGCTCAATAACTACACCCTGTCTCCGATCGCGGAGGAGCGGGTCGGGGAGGCGGCCGGTGTCAACTCGGCAACCGGCTCCTTCGGCCTCTCGCTCGGCCTGGCGTTCGCCGGCGCGGTCATGCTGGCCACCCTCTCCATCGCCTTCACCCAGAAGTCAGAGGCGAGCAACGTGCTGTCGCCACCCGAGCAGCAGCGCGTCGCCGATGCTCTCGAGGACGACGCCCAGGTGATGAGCAACGCCCAGCTCGAAGAACTGCTCGCCGGTCAACCCCAAGACGTCGGCGAGGAGATCGTCGACATCAACGCCGACGCCAGGCACCTCGCTCTCCAGGCGGCTTTGCTCGTGCCCCTCCTCGCCGCCCTGATCGGGCTCTTCAGCTCCTTCCGCATGATTCGCCTGCCAGATCCCACACCCTCCGCAGCGGCCGAGGGCGTGGCGCTGGGCTAATCGCGGCGTCGATCGTCGCGAGCACGTCGCCGACCGCTGGCACCTGCTCTGCCACGGCGTGATCGTAGAGGTCGATTACCTCGAGGTAATCGACCCGCGTACGTGTGCGAACTAGAGTCGCCCGCAGTGACGACGGCTCAATCCCAGCCCAAAGTCGGGTTGCTCATGCGGCACTGGCGCGAGAGCCGGCGAGTGACCCAGCTCCAACTCGCGCTCGACGCCGGGATCTCTGCCCGCCACCTGAGCTTCGTGGAGACGGGCCGCTCGAAGCCCGGCCGCGAGATGCTGCTGCGGGTACTCGAGCAACTCGAGGTACCCTTTCGCGAGCAGAATCGGCTCCTGCTTGCAGCGGGACACGCCCCTGCCTTCCCGGAACGCTCGCTCGACGACCCCGACCTGGCGCCGGTGCGAGATGCGCTCGACATAGTCCTCTCCGGCCACGAGCCCTACCCGGCGGTCGCAGTCGATCGCGTCTGGAATCTGATCGCCGCCAACTCCACCATGTTCGCCTTGACCGAGCCCGTCGAGATCGATCCCGCGCTGCTCGAGCCGCCAATCAACGTGATGCGCCTCGGCCTCCATCCCCGCGGCCTGGGGCCATTGTTCGTCAATCTCCGCGACTGGCATGCGCACTGGCTCAAGCGACTCGAGCGCCAGCTGGAGGAGACCGGCGATGAACAGCTCGCCACCCTGATCGACGAGGTCGCCAGCTATCCAATGCCCGAGCCTGAACCCGGCGTCGTACCTGAAATCGCAGGCAGCGAGATGCTCGGCCCGGTCAAGGTGCGCACTCCCGACGGCGGCGAACTCTCCTTCTTCGGCATGTTCGCGAGCTTCGACACCCCGTTCGAGGTAACGACCTCGGAGCTGGCGATCGAGTTGCTCTTCCCGGCCGATCAGACGACCGCCGAGACGCTGCGCAAGCGGCATGAATGAGTCCTTCGACGTGATCGTCGTCGGCGCCCGTTGTGCGGGCGCGCCACTCGCGACCATGCTCGCTCGTGCCGGCGTTCACGTCTGCGTCGTCGACAGGAACCGCTTTCCGAGCGACACGCCTTCGACGCACGGAATCCAGCCCACCGGCGTCCAGGTCCTGGAACGCATCGGGGTCCTCGATTCGATCCTGAAGGTGGCGCCGCCGATACTCCGCCTACGGATGTCGTTCGACGACGTCGTGGTTCCCGCGGCCGACATCGTCGCCATAGCCGGCGCGCCAGGCATCAGCGTACGCCGGATCACACTCGACGAGATCCTGGTGAACGCCGCCGCGGATGCGGGCGCGGAGGTCCGCACCCAAACCGCGATTACCGGGCTGGTGGTGGACAACGGCCGCGTCGTGGGCGTCACTACACCGGCAGGAGAGCTGCGGGCGCCTCTCATCGTCGGGGCCGACGGCGCCCGCTCGGCGGTAGCGAGGATGGCTGGGGCGCGGGAGTACCACCCGACCCCAAACGGCCGCGTGTTCATGTGGGCGTACTACGAGGCCGATCCGACCAACGGCGAGATGTGGATCGGCAAGATCGGCGACCATGCCTACCTGGGCATGCCGACCGACAACGGCCTGACCCTGGTCGCCGTCTGCCCCTCGATCGATCGCCGCGACGAGGTGCGCGCCGATCGCGAGGGGGTCTACGAGGAGGGAATCCGCGCCTGGCCGGAGCTGCACGCGGGGATGGTCGAGACACGGCGGGAGGGTCCCGTGCGCACGATGGCGAACATGCGCGGCTTCTTCCGTCAGTCCGCGGGCCCAGGCTGGGTGCTCGTTGGAGACGCGGGTCATTTCAAGGACCCCACCCCGGGTCAGGGAATCGCCGACGCGCTTCGACAAGCTGAGAAGCTGGCCACGGCGATCACGCGCGCGCTCGGCGGCGGCCCCGGCGGACCGGACGAGATCCTGCACGAGTGGTGGCGCTGGCGGGACGAGGACGCGTGGGAGATGTACTGGTTCGCCCATGACGCGGGGGCGGCCGGGCCAACGCCGCCGCTGCGCCGCGAGGCGCAGCGGCGGATCGCCGCGGACCCCAAGCTGACAACTGCGCTGGTCCGAATCTTCAACCACGATCTGCGTCCCTCAGAGGTCTTCACGCCAGCCTTCGCCCTGACGACGATGTCGCAGGCGCTGCGTCACGGCCGCGCTCACCGTCGGGAGATCATGCGTGACGCGAGGACGCTCGCGGTCAACGAGCTCCGGCGACGACGCTCGGCGCGCCGAGCAAATGGGCAGCTACGCTGAGATCGGCTGAAACCGGTGAGGAATGCTGCCGGTCGCGCGGCGGGCGACGTCTTCCACGCTCAGCTCGCCCGCCGCGTCGTTCGGACCGCTACTGGTTCTGCTCCGCCTGGGCGCGGATGCGCTCCTCCTGCTCGCGCAGCTCCGGCGTGAACTCCTCGCCGAAGTCCTCCGCCTCGAAGACCTGGCGAATCTCGATCTCGCCGGGCTCGTCGTGCGGGTTGGGGCAGCGCTTGATCCACTCGACCGCCTCCTCGAAGGAGTCCACCTGCATCAGCCAGTAGCCGGCGATCAGCTCCTTGGTCTCGGCGAAAGGGCCGTCGGTCACGGTCCGCTCGCCACCGCCGCCGAAGCTGACCCGGGCGCCCTTCGAGCTCGGGTGCAAGCCCTCCCCGGCCAACAGCACCCCAGCCTTGACCATCTCCTCGTTGAACTCGCCCATCTCGGCGAGCAGCTGCTCGCTCGGCATCACGCCGGCCTCGGAGTCCGTGCTCGCCTTGACAATCGCCATCACTCTCATCTCGTGTCCTTTCGGTCGTCTTCGCGGAAGCTCGGTTGCCCGATATTCCCGCCTTTACCCACTACGACGAACGAAGACAGCCGAAATCGACACGGCCCCGGCGAATCGAGTCAGCGCGGTTCCCCGTCGCGGACGAAGCCTTGGCGCGAACTGGCAGCCAGACCGCAAGCAGAAGGAGGGTTGGGATCATTCCGGCCGGGACGTCGCCGACCAGGTGGATGAGCGCGTGTAGCTCCGTAACGGCCAGCACGGCCATCGTCGACATATGCGCGGTGTTGATCGCCAAGGCGAGATCGATTGCGGACTGGTGCCGGAGCGGATCACTGGCGCTGCGAAAGAGGGCGATGCCGATCACGACGTTGATCGCGACCAGCATCAGCACGACTGGGCGCCCACCATGGCCCCACATGGTCAGTGACCCGAGCGTGCTGTCGTGGGTGACCACCCCGAAGACCTCGTTGAGGCCCATGAGCACGAAGAACGCAGTCCAGAGCGCTCCATAGAGCCGCAGCGACAGGCTTAGGCGCGCGAGCGACCGGTCGCCACTCATCTCACGGGCCGGTCCACCGGACCGTCGACGGCAGGCTTTGACCCCATCGCCCCAACCCCGGTGAAGAAGATGGTCAGCATCGTGCCAAGCAGCTCCTTCGGCACCGCCTCCGGCTCGAGCAGCGTCTCGAGCGCGAACCCGTTTGCCATCGCGATCGTCATCGTCGCCAGTTGCTCGGTGGTGATCGACGGGTGCAGAGGAAGCTCATCGGCCCGGGCCTGAAGCGCCGCGCCAAGGCGCTCGCGCATCCAGCGATAGCGGGTGACGAGCTCTTCGCGGAAGTCCTCGTCACGATTGGCGTAGGCGTTGAACTCGAAGAACAGGCGGTGCCAATCGGGATCCGCGTCGAGCATGGCGGCGAGGTTGTCCCCCACGCGCGAGGCCTTCTCAGAGGGCGACCCTTCCCCCGCGATCACCTGCTCGATCTGCTCCATCCGCACGGAGAAGCGCTCATCGAGCATTGCCAGGAACAGCTCCTTCTTGTTCTTGAAGTTGGCGTAGAAAGCGCCCTTGGTGTAGCCGGCGTCCTCAGCCACCTGGTCGATCGAGGTGCGGTCGAGCCCGTGGCGCGCAAATGCCCGCGCGGCTGAGGCCATCAGACAGCGGCGCGTCTCGGCCCGTCGTTCCTTGTGGGTGAGTCGCTTCGGCATCAAGCCGGCGCGTTCCCCAAGCGGGCGCAGGGGGCAAGCCAGCCGCTCAGCCTCGGAGCGAGGCGTGCCCAGCCCCACCTGAAGGCGGAGCGCTCCGCGGCGGATGCGGACCACGTGACCACGGGCTCGGGCACGTTCTTGAGCCAGTGGAGCTGGCGTTCTCCGAGCTCCACGCCGTCGAGCGAGCCTGCCGCGGCGAGGGCGTCATCGGAGACCAGCACCTCGCCACCGCCGGCGGCCGAGCAAAGCCGCGCCGCGACGTTGACCCCGTTTCCGTACCAGTCGCCCTCGCGATGAACGGCTGTGCCGGTGTGGACGGCAATCCGAACCGGTGGGATATCTGAGTTGCGGACGCGTTCGCTGAGCCGCACACCGAGATCGACCCCGGCTCGCGGATCCTCGCAGCGCAGCATCATCGCGTCACCGATCGTCTTGATCTCCTCGACATCGTGCTGCCCCAGCAGGGCGCGAACCTGGCGGTAGAAGCGCTGCGCCACGTCAGCGGCATCGCCATCGCCACGCTCGGCGGTGAGCGCCGTGAACCCGACGAGGTCCATGAACAGGAACGTGTGCGCGGGAGCCACTACCGAACTCACATACTAGATAGTATCCAAATACCTTTCGGTACGCAGCCAGCAGAGTCCGGGCCTCCACAAGCACTCAAAGTCTATGTAGCAATCTGGCTAGGCTTTCAAGCTGAGAATCCGTGTAGCTGGAAGGAGGCTGATGAGCGACCGGCCGAGCGGACGTGGAGAGGGGCCAGCGGATGACTGCGGACCCTCCTACGGGACTCGGGCACCAATGCGGCGCCGCGAGATGGTGGCGCTGTCGGCAGGGGCCCTGGCGACCGCCGTCCTCTACGCCTGCGGCGCCGACGGGGACGAGGCGGCCAGATCTGTAGCGGGGGGAACCACGACGCCCGACTGCGTGTTGACGCCCGAGCAGGAGGAAGGCCCCTTCTACATCGACCTGGCGCAGGTTCGGCGAGACATCGTCGAGGGCCGCCCCGGCGTACCGCTCGCGCTCGCGCTGACCGTCGTCGACTCGAGCACCTGCGCGCCGATCCGCGATGCCGCCGTCGACATCTGGCACTGCGACGCACAGGGCGTCTACTCGGGCGAGCCATCGGAGGGCAGCGAGGGCGAGACCTACCTGCGCGGTATCCAGCTGACGGACCGGAACGGCCTGGCTGAGTTCGCGACCATCTACCCCGGCCAGTACCCGGGGCGGACGACGCACATCCACGTCAAGGTCCACATCGGCGGGCGGCAGAGCGATGGCGCCTACTCCGGCGGCCACGTCTCGCACATCGGCCAGCTGTTCACCGACGACCGACGCGACGCGGAGGTCTTTGCGCTCACCCCCTACAACCGGAATACGGCCGAAGTCCTCCCGCGCAATGCGGATGGCATCTTCCGGTATCAGGGCGGCTCGAGCTCGGTGCTCCCCCTCGCACCGGCGGGCACCAGCCTCGCGCAAGATGGCCTGGCGGCCAGAGCGACGCTGGGCGTGGATCCCGGCGCGACTTCCTAACGCGGCCCGTCGGTATGCACGAACAGCACCGGATCGCCGAGGCGACCCTCCGCACGTAGCGCCCGCAGGCCGGCCATCGCCTTCGCGGTATAGACGGGATCGAGCGAGAGCCGCTCCTCGGCGGCGAGGCCGGCGGCGCGCGTGGCCGCCTCGGTGGGGTGGCCGTAGCCGGCTCCGATCTGGTCGCGGGTCAGGTCGAGCATGCCCGGATCGAGCTGGAGCCCGGCGAGGCGCGCTCCGCGGCGCTCCAGCAAGGCGGCGGTGCGCCGCGCGAGGCGAGCGAACACCGGTGCGTCGAGGCGGAGCTGGTCGTTGACCACGACCCCGGAGACGCGAGTGCGCAAGCCGGCGACCTGGAAGCCGAGCGCCAGCCCGGCCGCGGTACCGCCGGTGCCGACCGGGACAACGACGTGTGCTGGCTCGGGCAGCGAGCCGTCCTCGACCTGGGCGGCGATCTCCAGCGCCGCCTCGACATAGCCGAGCACTCCGACCGGCGAAGAGCCACCGGCCGGCAGCAGGTACGGCGGGTGGCCCCCGCGAGCATTGCGCGCGAGCAGCCACGGCAACATCGCCACGGTCCGTGCCTTCGTGTGGGTGCGGTAGATGCGCGCGCCCGAGGCTTCGAGCCGTGCGAGCTGGGCGGTGACGTGGGCGTCGATCGGCTGGTCGACCAGCGCGAGCGCTGTCTCGATCCCGTGCTCGCGGGCGTAGAGCGCGGTCGCGAGCCCCCAGTTCGTGCCGAGGCCGCCGAAGGTGAGGATCGAGCGGCGGCCGCGGCGCCGGGCATCGGGGATCAGCCACTCGAGCTTGCGCACCTTGTTGCCGCCCCAGCCACCCGAGCCGAAGGCGCCATCTTCCTTCACCCAGATGCCGAGGCCCTCCAGCTCGCGGACGGGCGTCGGGCGCTCGGACAGGGCGAGATGGGGAAGGGTCTCGGCAAGGGCCGGGAAGCGCTCATGTAGACGGGGAATCAAGGGTGCGTTGAACGTCTGAGTCAGCACCCCCCGCCACCGCCGCCGGAGTCTCCACCTGAGCCGAAGAACATGCCACCGCCAAGCCAGGGGATCGCCGACGCCCTCCAGAAGGCTTCACGCTGGGGCAGCGCCGACTCGGGAAAGACCGCGACCAGCTTCCGGCCGAGCAGGAAGCGACGCTTCGCCACGTCTACGGTCCGTCCGGTCTCGGCGACTTCCTTAGCCCACTCGACCGCCTGGTCGCGATCGTCGAACCATTCCTGCCACTTCCCGTCGAACCCGATATCCCACTTGGCCATCGCGAAAGCGTACGGTGACACGACGTGACTCGCAACGCGACTGACTAGTTCGGAAAGATCTGGCTTTGCCGCCCGTGTTGACCTTCTCAGGCGCCAACGTAGGCTGCGAGGTGCTCGCCGGTGAGGGTCGAGCGAGCGGCAACGAGGTCGGCGGGGGTGCCCTCGAAGACGATCCGGCCACCGTCGTGGCCGGCGCCGGGGCCGAGGTCGACGATCCAGTCAGCGTGCGCCATGACCGCCTGGTGGTGCTCGATGACGATGACCGACTTGCCCGAGTCGACGAGCCGGTCGAGCAGGCCGAGTAGCTGCTCGACGTCCGCGAGGTGGAGGCCGCTGGTCGGCTCGTCGAGGACGTAGACGCCGCCCTTCTCGCCCATGTGGGTAGCCAGCTTGAGTCGCTGCCGCTCGCCGCCGGACAGCGTGGTGAGCGGCTGGCCGATGCCGAGGTAGCCGAGCCCGACGTCGGCGAGCCGCTGAAGGATCTTGTGAGCAGCGGGGATCTGCGCCTCGCCGGCGCCGAAGAACTCCTCGGCATCGGTCACCGACATCGCCAGCACCTCGCTGATGTCCTTGCCGCCGAACCCGTACTCCAGCACCTCGGCCTGGAACCGCTTCCCCTCGCACTCCTCGCAGGTGGTGGCGACGCCCGCCATCATCGCCAGGTCCGTATAGACGACACCGGAGCCGTTGCAATTGGGACAGGCGCCTTCGGAGTTCGCGCTGAACAGGCCGGGTTTGACCCCGTTGGCTTTCGCGAACGCCTTGCGGATCGGGTCGAGAAGCTTGGTGTAGGTCGCCGGGTTGCTCCGTCGCGAGCCGCGGATCGCAGTCTGGTCGACCGCCACCACGCCGTCTCGCCCGGATACCGAGCCGTCGATCAGCGAGCTCTTTCCCGACCCGGCCACGCCGGTGACGACGACCAGCACCCCGAGCGGGATGTCGAGGTCGGCGCCCTGCAGGTTGTGGGTGCTGGCGCCGCGCACCTCGAGCGCTTCCGACGACGACCGCGCCGTCTCCTTCAGGGAGGCGCGGTCGTCGAGGTGCCGCCCGGTCAGCGTGTCGCTGGCCCGCAGCCCCTCGAACGTCACCCTCGAACACCACCTCGCCGCCCTCGGCGCCGGCGCGCGGGCCGAGGTCGACGACGTGGTCGGCGATCCCGATCGCCTCCGGCTTGTGCTCGACGACCAGCACGGTGTTGCCCTTGTCCCGCAGTTGCAACAACAGGTCGTTCATCCGCGCGATGTCGTGCGGGTGCAGCCCGATCGTCGGCTCGTCGAAGACGTAGGTGACGTCGGTCAGCGACGACCCGAGGTGGCGGATCATCTTCGTGCGCTGCGCCTCGCCGCCCGAGAGCGTGCCCGACGGCCGGTCGAGCGAGAGGTAGCCCAGCCCGATCTCCGCGAACGAGTCGAGGGTCTCCCCCAGCGTCTCCAGCAACGGCGCCACCGACGGCTCGTCGAGGCCGCGGACCCACTCGGCGAGGTCGCTGATCTGCATCGCGCAGGCATCGGCGATGCTGATGCCCTTGATCTTCGAGGACCGGGCCGCCTCGCTGAGCCGGGTGCCTTCGCACTCGGGGCAGGTCGTGAAGGTCACCGCCCGGTCCACGAACGCCCGGATGTGCGGCTGCAGCGCGTCGACGTCTTTGGACAGCATCGATTTCTGGATCGTCGGGATCAAGCCCGCGTACGTCAGGTTGATGCCGTCGACCTTGATCTTGGTCGGCTCCTTGTAGAGGAGGTCGTTGAGCTCGGTTTTCCTGTACTTGCGGATCGGCTTGTCCGGATCGAAGTAGCCGCAGCCCCTGAAGATGCGGCCGTACCAGCCGTCCATGCTGTAGCCGGGGATCGTCAGGGCGCCTTCGTTGAGCGATTTGGTGTCGTCGTACAGGGCGGACAGGTCGAAGTCGGTGACCGAGCCCCGGCCCTCGCAGTGGGTGCACATGCCGCCGGTGCGGGTGAAGGTGGCCTTCTCGGTCCTGGTCTTGCCGCCGCGGTCGACCGTGATCGCACCGCTCGCCTTGACGGAGGCGACGTTGAAGGAGAACGCCTGGGGCGAGCCGATGTGCGGCTTCCCAAGCCGGCTGAAGAGGATGCGCAGCATCGCGTTGGCGTCGGTGGCGGTGCCGACCGTCGAGCGGGCATCGGCGCCCATCCGCTCCTGGTCGACGAGGATCGCGGTCGTCAGCCCGTCGAGGACGTCGACTTCCGGGCGCGCCAGCGCCGGCATGAAGCCCTGCACGAAGGCGCTGTAGGTCTCGTTGATCAGCCGCTGCGACTCTGCGGCGATCGTGCCGAACACCAGCGAGCTCTTGCCGGAGCCGGAGACGCCGGTGAACGCCGTCAGCCGGCGCTTCGGGATCTCCACGCTGACGTCCTTGAGGTTGTTGACGCGCGCTCCCTGCACGCGGATCAGCTCGTGGCTGTCCGCGGCGTGCGTCGCGGACGACCGCGTGTCCTTCCTCTTGGCCACCAGCTACGCGGCCGGCGGCTGGTCGATGCGCACCAGGTTGCCGGACGGGTCGCGCACCGCGAGGTCCCGCGTTCCCCACGGCTGGTCGGTCGGCTCCTGCACGATCTCGGCGCCCGCGGTGCGCAGCTGCTCGAAGGTGGCGTCGAGATCGTCGGTGTGGAAGTGGACGCCGTTGAACGCGCCCGTGGCGAGGAGGGCGGCGAGCGCGTCTTGGTCTGCGGGGCTGCCGTTCAGGTAGTTCGTGAGGACGATCGCGACGCCGGGCTGGGAGGCGGCGCCGACGGTGATCCAGCGGAAGTCTTCCTTGCCGACGTCATTGCGCAGTTCGAGGCCGAGTACATCGCGGTAGAAGGCCAGCGCGAGCTCGGGGTCATGGACCAGGACGAAGCATTGGGAGAGAGTGAGGTTCATGCCCGCAAGGCTAGGGAGCCGGCGCTCCGGGCGTTTCTCCGATCCTGCTCGACTTGGCGGCAAAGGCGAGCGAGGTCCTTGGCGATGCACCCCGGCACGCTCGCGAGCCCGATGCGCCGCGTCATCAGATAGCCGTACGGCGTCTCCCCGTAGGTCACTCGGAACTGCCCAACCATCGCGTCAACGAGCGATGACGCCCGCTTCGGCGGCCGGCGCCGCATAGGCGGCGGCGAGCGTCGCGACCGTCTCGTGGGCGTTGAGCCCACTCGGGTTGGGGACCACCCAGAGCGCCGCCCCGGACCAGCGGATCGCGCTATCGAGCGTGTCCGGCTGCCGGCCCAAAGACGCGCGGCGCTCGCCGAACGCATCGCGGTATGCGGTGACACCGGCGATCGCGACGACCGCGGGCCGATGATCGGCGACGAACTGCAACAGCCGCTCGCCGCCCTCGCGCAGCTCCTCACACGAGAGCTCGGAGGCGCGCGCGGTGGCCCGCCGCACGAGGTTGGTGATCCCGATCCCCCGGGCCACGAGATGCGCGCGATCGGCATCGGTCATCCCGGCGATCCGATCGACCTCGTAATCGGTGATGCCGGCCGTGGCCAGCGCCGGGTAGAAACGATTGGTGGGATGCGCAAAATGGGTTTCTACCGCGGCCGTCCACAAGCCCGGGTTGATGCCGACAAACAGCAGCCTGAGCCCCGGCCCCACGAGATCGTCGACCTCGCGGCCGCGAAACGCCTCCAGCTCCAAACGCGTGAACCGCATGCCCGCGATCCTGTCGAATTCGCGCGTTCTCGTTCGTCTCATGGGTAGAGGAAGCTCAGAGAGCCCCCGTGACCAAAGGAGAATCGAGATGGGAAAGCTGATCGCGACAACGCAGGCCACCGTCGACGGCGTCATAGACCCGGTCGGCGAGTGGGTACAGGCGGACGGGGACCACGGCGACTACTCGTTCGAGCGTCAGGCGAGATCCAGCGGGCTGGTGCTGGGCCGCAAGACCTACGAGGGGCTGGCGGGGTACTGGCCGAGCCAGTCGGGCAAATGGGCGGACATGGTCAACCCGATGCCGAAGTACGTCGGTTCCAACACCCTGTCCGGCGATCTCGAGTGGAACGCGACCCTGCTCGAGGAAGACCTCGAGGACTCGATCCCGAAGCTGAAGGACGAGGTCGACGGTGACCTGTTCATGCACGGGAGCGGCGAGTTCGCGTATGCCCTCGCCGAGCGGGGGCTGATCGACGAGTACGAGGTCTACCTGAACCCGATCGTCTGGGGAGGGGGAAACCTCCACGTCCTCGGCGACAGGGGAACCGTCCGGATGAAGCTCGACGACGTGAAACGGTTCGACTCCGGAGTGGTCCTCCTCACCTACCTCCCGGCGTCTTGACCCAGAACCAGCTACTGCTTTTCGGTGTCCGTGCCAGGACCGCCGACCAGCTTGTCGCTCCCGCCGCCACCCTTCAAGGTGTCGCGGCCGGGTCCACCGAGCAGCTTGTCCGCCGCAGCACCGCCGCGGAGAATGTCATCTCCGCGCCCGCCGTCGATCTTGTCGCTGTCCGCGCCGCCGCTAAGGCTGTCGTTGAGGTTGCCGCCGGTGATGGAATCGAAGCCGGACCCGCCATCGAAGATGTTGATGTGATCCGGAGCCCCGATGAACTTGTCGTCGGAGTATTCGGTCGGGTCGCTCACCATGGAGATGGCGTGGATCTCGATCGGCCCCTGGCCGCCACCGAGGTCGTCGGGCAGCTGCGAGAAGTCGAAGAGGGTGGACATGGACGAAGAAGCCTCGATTCGCCTCAAGTCGCGGCAGTAGGCAGGGCCGTTGTCGACGGAAACGCCGCTGACGGTAAGCTCGCCGTCGCTCGCGCAGCGAGGGACGATTTTTCCCTCGCCGCCACCAACCGTAAGCACACCATTGGTGAAGGTGCCAAAGGCATCCGCCCTCGCCGGCATGAGCACCGCGATCACCAGCGCGAGCGTCGCGCCGATCAGCGCCCGACAGGATGATCCGCCGAACCGAAGCCGAAGCGCTGCCATTAGACCGCGGTCTCGCGATTGGCAGCCTCGACACCAGGCCTCGGGAAGGGGGGCGTGCAGCCGTCCGGAAAGCGTCGGAAGTAGTCCTGATCTCCGGCCTCAGCCTCCCAGAAGGGACCGGCCTCGCTGATCTCGGTCACGACCTTGCCGGGCCAATGGCCCGACGCGTCAACGTCGACGATCGTCTCCTCGGCCACCTTGCGCTGCTCATCGGTCGTATAGAACATCTCCGAGCGGTAGCTGAACCCGACGAGACGTTCGTCAAGGTCGGGGCGGTGGACCTGGAAGAAGAACTCGAGTAGGTCCCGATAGGAGATCCGCTCCGGATCAAAAACGACTTTGACCGCCTCGGCGTGGCCGGAATTGTTCTCCACCGTCGGGTTGTCGTTCTCGCCGCCGATCCATCCCACGCGGGTGGAGATGACTCCGTCGCGGTCGCGCAGAAGCTGCTGCATGATCCAGAAGCAACCCCCCGCGAGGATCGCGGTCTCGGTGTCGCCGCTCATGGCCTTGTCCTTCCTTCGAAGTTCTTTGAGACTAGTCTCGGAAGCCCCGTCGATCAAATCGGGAACCGGATTCCGCCCTGCGGGCATCTACCTCTGATGGCAGCTGACACAGAGCTCTGGGAACGAACCCGCTCCGGTGATGCCGAGGCGTTCGGCGACCTCTACGAGCGCCATGCCCGCGCGATCCAGTCCTACTGTCTCTGGCGCACCGCCGACCTCCAGGCTGCCGAGGACGCGACAGCAACGGTCTTCCTCGAAGCCTGGCGAAAGCGCCAGCGCCTGACCCTGAGCAGCGACAGCGCCGCGCCGCTGCTGCTGGGGATCGCCAACAACGTCGTACGCCGCCACTGGCGGAGCCAGCGACGCTACCGAGACACCCTCGAGCGGATGCGAAACGTCGGCCAGGTCCCCACTGACCTCGAGGCCGAGGCGATCGCCCGCGTCGATGCGATCCAGCAGGTGCGCGATGGCGGCGAGGCGATTCGCGCGCTGCCGCGGCGGGAGCGCGAGGTGCTCGCCTTGCTCGCCTGGGGCGATCTTTCCTACGGCGAGATCAGCGAGGCCCTCGGCCTGCCCACCGGCACCGTTCGCTCCCGTCTCGCCCGTGCCCGTACCCGCCTCGGAGACGCCTTCCCCGACGCGACTGCGGCGGCCAGACCCGCGGAGGAATCCCTGTGACCGAGTCCAAACCCGACCTCTCACCGCTACTCCCCGACGAAGCCACGCTGAAGGCGCGGCGGGCAGCGCTCGTCGACGCGGTTAGCCCGGGTGGGCAGGGCCCGCAGCCCGCGACCGGCTGGCGTCGGCGCGGCCTGCGCTTGGCGCTGTGCGGCGCTACGGCCCTCGTCGCCATCGCGGTCGCACTGATCGTCAGCGCCGGCGGCGACAACACTCCAGCGGCCTTCGCCGTCGAACCGCAGGAGGGCGGCGGCGTGACGATCAAGGTCTACAGCCTCGAAGACGCCTCCGGCCTGGAGAAGGCCTTGGAGGACACCGGGATTCAGGCGCAGGTGACCTGGTTGCCGGCCGGGAAGGTCTGTCGCGAACCGCACTTCACGCCGTCGAGGGTGAAACTGCCCGGAGGCGGCACCATGGGCGGCCTCACGATGGGTGGGCCCGGTGCCATGACTATCACCGTCGGCAGCACCCAGACGTGGCGCAAACGCTTCGGTGAACTCATGCGTGGTGAAATCTCCAATGAGGCATACCGCAGCTCGACCGGGAACATCAATCTCGATCCCAAAGCGCTTCGCCCCGATCAGAGCGTGGTGCTCTCCGGAGCTCCCGTTCCGCACGATGGCGACCCCGAAGGGGGGAGCATCGCAAAGCTGGGAATCGCAGAGGGCCCGGTTGAACCCTGCGAGCCGGTCCCGGCGCCGCCCAGCGGCAGCGGCTCTTTTGGGCTAAGCGCCGGGGGCGGGCCCAGCTACACCCCGATCGGCGACGAAGCCCTGCGCCCCACCGCTATCGCCGAGGCCCTGCGCCAAACCGCTATCGCCGCCGAAGCGTCCGACACCCCAGTCGAAGCGCCGCCCGGTCCCGGCAGCCGATTCCTCTACTCCAAGACGAAGGTGGTCCAACTGCAGGGCTGGCTTCCGGAAGATTCCGAGACGAGGCCGACGGGTTCCAAAAAGAACCCCAGGTACTTCACGGCAAACCTGACGGGCTCGCCGGATGTCCGCAATGCCCTTGTGCCGACACTGAAGGAAGTCTGGACGGCTCCCGACGGGACGACACGCGAGCGAGAAACCCTCGGCCGGGTCGCCTTCTTCTCCGGCGCCGACCAAAGGCTTTGGGAAGAGGCGGGCTCACCACCCCCCTTCGCATACGACTCAGACGAACACGAGGTAAGCCGCGACAGCTCCGGGCGCCTGGTAAAGGACTACGCGTCCAAATCTTTCCGGGGCCGCCGTGAATTCTCCTATCTCTCCCGAGTCTCCCGGCTTCCGACCGAGCCCGAAGCTCTGCGCCTGGTCATCGAAAACCGCCGCGGCGAGAGCTCGCCAGTTGATCCGTCACCGGCCGACTCGCTAAGAGGCGGCGCGACGGTCGAAAGGCTCTTGGAAATCCTGAGCGAACCGATCACGAGCCCAGCGCTACGCGCGGCTGCCTTCAATGCCCTAGCTGAAATTCCCAGCATCGGGCTCGAGCGCAATGTGGCCGATGTCGCTGGACGCCGGGGCGATGCGATCAGCTGGATCAGGGAACGCGGATTCGGCCGCAGGTTCATCTTCGATCCCCACACGTCCAAGATCCTCGCGGAGGCCGAAATGATCTTCGAGGCGAAGCCCGCGGAGTACCCCGAGGTCCCCGATGGCACCGTGTTCCGCGAGACCGCCTATCTGCAATCAGGGATCGTCGACTCCACGCATGAACGTAGGTAACGGTGATCGCCTCGGACGGCAGACCCCGCGGTTTCCTCACCTGTTCTCCGGAGGGCTTCGTCTCCTGCCTTGCTTCACTGTATCCCTTGAATGCTACGCTGTAGCGGCACTGTGGGAGGGGGATATGAATCGACGGTCTGCAGTACTCGCGCTGGGCATCGGAATGCTCCTGCTCCCGGCAGGTGGCGCGTCGGCGGCGGGCTTGTCGCCGTCGGTCTCTCCCGACCGGGTGATCGTCGAGTGGGCCGCAGGTGCCAGCCCGGCGGAGCGCCGCTCGGCTCGAGCGGAAGCCGATGTCGAGTTTGCCCGCGATCTCGGTAATCGCCGCTTCCAGCTGGTCGAGACGGAACCGGGGCAAACGCCACGGGAAGCGATCGACGAGCTGGCGACTGACCCGGCCGTGGTACACGCGGAACGCGATGGCTACCTTCGCCTGGACTCGATCCCCAACGATCCTCTTTTCGGCGAGCTCTGGGGGCTGCAGAACACCGGCCTGGGAATCGCCGGCTTCCCAGGCGCCGTGACGGGCGCCGACATCGACGTGATCAGCGCCTGGGATTGGACCGTCGGGACGCCGGACACAACGAACTGAGCGCAGGCGGTGAAGTGTCCATCCACGTCGAATACAACGCCATCAACGTTCTCAATCCCGCTGCAGGTGTTTGGTTCGACGACATCGATCTGTTCTGCATTGCGGAGGTGGGGGATCCAGGTGGATACGTCTTCATGCAAGGCACCTCGATGGCGGCCCCGCATGTGACCGGCGCCGCCGCCCTGCTCTTCTCTTCAAGCCAAGCGCGAGCGTGACCGAAGTACGGCAGGGGCTGCTCGGGAGCGTAGACCCTGTCTCCTCGCTGGCTGGGAAAACGACCTCTGGCGGTCGCCTCGACGTCGACGCGGCGCTCGACCTCTTCGACACGATTCCCCCGGCGACCCCGACCCTGAGCGCGACCAACCCAGCCTCGCCTTCGAAAACAACCAGCCACGGCTGATCGGCTCAGCCCAACGCGGGGTCAGCATCAGCGTGTACGCCAGCGCGGACTGCTCTGGCTCTCCTGTCGCCACCGGCACCGCTGCTAAGTTCGCCGGGCCGGGCATCGCCGTCACGGTCGGGGGACGCAACCACCACCGAGCTCTCTGTGGCCGCCACCGACCTCGCGCCGCACACCTCGCCTTGCTCGGCGCCGATTACGTACACGGAGGACAGCGATATCGTGCCACCGGCCCCCCGCAGCTGACCGGCACCGAGCCCGCCTCGCCAGGATTGAGCGGCGCTCGGATCCTCGGCACCGCCGAGGCGGGGTCGACGGTGAGGGTCTATGCCGGCTCGGGGTGCGCCGGCTCGCCCGTCGCCACCGGCAGCGCGGCCGAGCTCGCCTCACCCGGCATCCCGGTTCACGTCGCCGAGGGCCTCACCGCGGTCTTTTCAGCGACCGCCACCGACGCGAGCGCCAACACATCGGACTGCTCGGCGCCGATCTCCTACACACGCTTGAAAACGCCGACGGACCCAGGCAGAGGGGGTACAAATCAGGGCGGGGGTGGTGGCTCGCCTCCGCCGCCCGCCCCAGCGTGTCGTTCCGAAGCTGACCGGGCAAACGCTGGCGCACGCGAAGGCGGCGCTGCAGGCAGCAGGCTGCAAACTCGGCCACGTGTGGAAGCCCAAGCCCGGTAAAAGCAAGCGGGCAACCGCGCTTCGTCGTCAAATCCTCGACCCCCGGCGTGGGCGCCAGCCCCGCTGACGGCAAAGTCGACCTCATACTCAGGAAGAAGCCGAGAAAAGCTCGTCGCTGACGGTCAAGCGGCATAGGATTGCGTCGTGCCGTTCACTCTCAGGAATCTCAAGAGGGACTTGGAGGACCTCGGGTCCAACTTCGACGGCGCGCCGGACCTCGAGTTCCGCCTCGCAACCAAGGCACTCGATCTCGAGCAGTCCGGACTTTGCTATCAGCGCGTCCCGCCCAGCTATCGCTTTCCGCACGGTCACACGCACAAGAAGCAGGAGGAGGTGTACGTGGTCCTGCGCGGGAGCGGACGGATGAAGCTCGACGACGAGATCGTCGAGCTCGAGGAATGGGACGCGGTGCGCGTCCCGCCCGGTACGTGGCGAGGCTACGAGGCCGGGCCGCAGGGTCTCGAGATCCTCGTCATCGGCGCGCCCAATCTCGGCGAGGATCCACGCGAAGACGTCGATGGCCAGCGCGACTGGTGGGCGGACTAGCGCCAGGTGCCTGACAAGGCAACCTTCGGGTTATGAGTTCCATTGTGCATCTGCCATAACCGCTCCCCCCTAGCTACGCCAGCTGGCATGCCTGCCTGCAGACCCTATGCTGCCGGCAAATGACGATTCAGCGGATGGACAACGTTCTCATCGTCGTCGACGACCTCGAGGCTGCCAAAGCGTTCTTTGTCGAGCTCGGTATGGAGCTGGAGGGCGAGACGCAAGTGGAGGGGGCCTGGGTGGGCCGCGTCATCGGGCTCAACGACGTCCGAGCCGACATCGCCATGATGCGGACTCCGGACGGCCACGGCCGGGTGGAGCTGACGAAGTTCCACACGCCGCCAGCGGTTAGAGCCGAGCCCGAAAATGCGCCGGCGAACGCGCTGGGCATACGCCGCATCATGTTCGCCGTCGACGACATTGACGATGTCGTTGCCCGCCTGCGCAACCACAGTGCCGAACTCGTTGACGAGATAGCGCAATACGAGGACATCTACCGGCTCTGCTTCCTGCGCGGCCCTGAGGGCATCATCATCGGACTGGCCGAGCAGCTCAGCTGAAACTCCAGGTTGCCCCATCTGTTGCCTAGCCGGCCGCGCTCGCACCCCAACGCGACCGGCACGTGCTGCGGCTAGTTAACCCTCTAGTTGCGCCGGCGGTAGTGCAAGTACACGGTCGCTCCGAACGTGCGGGTCTCGACCAACTCGAGGTCGATGTGCACGTCCGGCGGAAAGTACGGCGTACCCCCACCCACCACGATCGGGATGACGAACAGCTCGAACTCGTCGATCAGCCCGCGCCGCATGCATTCCGCCGCAAGGCCAGCGCCGCCGACCGCGATCCTCCGGTCGCCGAGCGCGGCGATCTCTTCCTCGAGTGTTTCGGTGGCCAGGCGGTTGCTGCCCTCGACGCTCGTCAGCGTGGTCGAGAACACGACCTTCTCGAGCGGGCGCCAGATCTCGGCAAACTCCGCCATCGCGGGGTCGGAGAACTCCTCGGTGTCCCACACGAGCATCGTCTCGTAGAGGCGCCGGCCGAGCAGTTGGGCGTCGGTCGCGGCGGCCCGTTGGTTGTGGAACCGGTGCAGCTCCTGGCTGGGCACCGCCCAGTCGAAGCTTCCGTCGGGTCCGGCGATGTAGCCGTCAGCCGACAGGCTCATGGAATAGGAGATCACGAGGACGCAGTAAACCGCGTCGAGCTGACGGCCTTCTCGGCGACCCCGCCGCAGTTGACCTGGGTGGGCAGTTCTGCGCCGGCTTAGTACCCACTTAGTACCCGCCAGGGATTTGTCGCGAGCGCCTAGACACGAAAAGGCTCCATTTCCGGGGCCTTCTCCTATAGCGGGGGAGCGATTCGGTCCCAATAGTGACCTTCTCATTCCAATCGAATGGGCTTCAGACCTCCGCCGCTAGAAGGACTCAACCTGCGCCGCTCGCCCTCATGGAGCAGATTCGCTCTCAGCGAGAGAGCATCGGCTCGCCCTTGACAGCGGATCTTCGCGCTATCTCAGGGACCGAGGTTGCCACCGAGGCTCGGATCGCTTCGCGTGGCCACGTCGCCGCAACCGGATCGTCTTCGAGGTCGGCGAACGGGACCGGCCGCGGCAGCGCCCGTAGACGGGCGATCCGCTCGCCCACCGGGGGGTGGTGCGTAAGTGCATCCATCAACCGCGACGGACCATCGTCCGCCGGGCACACCGAGCGTAGGTACCAGCAGGTCAGCTCGGCCTGGCCGAGCGAGGCGGCATAGGCGTCCGCCGTCAGCTCGCGCGCCAGTTTGTAGGCGGTCCAGCGACTGGACAACATCCGTTCTCCCATCCCGCCGCGCGCCAGGCGGATCGCCCAATGCCCAGGCAGACAGAGTAGACCGAGGAGTTTCCACGCCCCGGGCATGTACTCAAGCTGGAGCCCGGGATAGGGATCAACCCCCTTTCCCAGTCGTTCGACCGCAACGCCGAGCCATGGGTCCGACGAGCGGAGGTGGGAGAGCTCATGGCCGAGCAGCGCCGGAAGCGCCGGGGACTGCATCGCGGCCGTCGTGAGGAACAGCGTGTCGCGGCGCACCATCGCCCCAGCGACCGGAAACTCGACGATCACGACCCGTTCGGGCATCGGGATGTTGACGTCGTATGTCCAGAGGTCGGCCATCGCGCCGAAGAGCTGCTTTCGCTCCTCCGTGTCGGGCCGGTGGACGACGCCAGGGTCGAGGCGCTCGTCGCCGTGCCGGCCGACGCGGGCGAGCGCTGCCACCGACCAGACCGGCCGCCTCAACGCAACGGCCCAGGGCATCACCGCAACCCAACCCCCGAGCGGGACGACCAGATCGATCCAGACGATCGCCCCGCGAGTCATCAGCCAGCGCGCGGCGCCACCGAGGAACACCTCGACCGCGAGGAAGAAGAAGTAGAGAGCTAAGCCCTCACGCTCGCGACCGCGCGACCGGTGCACCTCCTCTCCGCCCCCGGTAAGCACGTAGAAGAAGTCCGCGACTCGCATCGGCACGCGGTCGAGCCAACCGAAGAACCCGCGAATCCTTGCTTCCATGCCGTGACTCCCGTCCCACGGTCCCGCCCGATCAGCGAGGAACATCTCCAGGGTACCCGCGCCGATCGAGCGGCCAAACCACCCCGCGCCAGCTCTCCCTGCAGAGGGCAGCGCTCGTCGTAGCCAAGCTGAAGGCCCAAGAATGCGTCGTTGTTCACCTAAAGCCTGGCGCGAGCACGAAGACGTGCCTCGGTACGCGCCTCCAGGATCGCCCGCAGGTCTACGCCCTCGCGCTCCTTGTCTTCCAGAACCACTACAAGCGCATACCGCTGCGGGGCAGTCTCCGGAGACCACCTAGCGGCTAGATGCTGAACCACCACGTGGTAGCCATGCGTGTCGACGGTGTCGACTTGCTTTCGAACATGGGAGCGAACCTGGAGCGTGGCGTCCTGGCACTCCTGACTGCCTGGCTCTAGATCCGGACGCCTTCGACCCTTGGTGGGCAGATCTTTCCTGCCTTTGTCTTTCGGTGGCTGCTCTTTCCAGATCTCCTCTATTTCATCGGCGGACAGACCGCGTACAAGATCCATCTTCATATTCGCCGCCAAATACTCACGACGCGTACGCCGAACCGGAGGATCAAATGCAAGCGCAACGGTGATGCGCCGCGTCCCACTGACCTCGACAAACTCTGGAGGAATCGGAACGGGGTGAATAACCGCCGTGTCGGGATCAATCTCGCCTTCAAATGTCATGGCGACACGGCTACGACCGCTATCGGTCGCCCGCTCATCGGAAAGAAGGCCATAGCCAGAAGCCCGCCGAAGCTCTTTGGGACCGAGGGCCTCTGGTCCAAGCACGGGCTGAGTGGCCGCACCGATGAGAGCTCGTACGAGGTTGGCACTGATCCCGGGGTAGCGCGCCAGAATCTGGGCCGCAACCCGCGTTACCCGGGGGCGGCAAAACTCGTGCCATTGGCAATCCCAAAGAGCCGACCATCACGGGCATTCAGAGAAACGACGCTAACCCCGTGATCACGCTGCTCAAGCATGTTCACGTCGTTTAGGACCCAATTCCCTCCGAAGTGAGTCACATCGGGCTTCACGCCGCCCGCAGCACCCGGGCCGGAGCGAGTGAATGGCGACGGCTCACTGGCTTTGGCAATTGCACGATCGCCGGGTCGCACCGTGCCATCGGCACGCTGCGGAGCTTCGTTGCGTGCAAGCGCTCCAACCGTAAGAACGTTGGCTCCAGCGCCGGGCTCTGCTACCCCAGCCGAATCGCCAAAAAGGTAGGTCGGGTAACCGCTGAGCGCATCCTCCCCATCTCGAAGATCCTCGATTCGGTGATTACCAGCCGCCACAACAATGACTGCGTCTAGCTCCCGAGCAAGTTCGTCCATGCGCTCGCTCCAGATGCTCAGATGCGGTCCCGAGAACGCAAACCGATCGGCTATCGAGATGTTGAAAACACGAACGCCGTATCGATCATGAAGGGTTCTAATCGCCTCCTCAATGACCACAAATGCAGGGCGCTTCGTGGGGAAGATCGCATCGCCTGGCTGATCTGGATCAGCCTCGAGCACGCGAACGGAATGCACTGGCCCGATGGCCACCCAAGAGCCTTCACCGGCGAGGGCGGCTTCGATATCCCCCAAAACAAGCAATCCAGCTACGAGGGTTCCGTGATCAGTCGGCGGCTGCCAATCATGGTCATCGGGGAGCGACATACGCGAAGCAATCGATTCGTCAAGCAGGGGATGCTCCATCACTTCGTCATCGATCAGGCCGATCGGTGCCACCTCTCGGCGCTCAAGGTCGGGTAGATCCTCCGCCGCCGCTAATCGCCAAGTGGTCGGCTCAAGCCGTGGAACGGGCGACGTGCGGATCAACTCAACTACCGCAAGATTGAGCAATTCGCCAATGCACTCGTTGCTCGCATGCACGCGAACGACAGTGAACCGAGGGCTTTCATCCGCAGACAGGACCTCTGCCTCGTGACGATCAAGGACTTGACGAACCGAGGTAACCCGACTTCGAGCGTCCTGCCCGTTAGCTGACGGCCAGATAATGATGTCGACAGTCAACTCATCTTTTGCAGCTAGCTCCTCCTCTGAAACACCCGGTCCTTGGCGGTCCTCACGCGAGTAGGGAAGGATCTCGATAATTCCCTCAAAGAAAGTAAGGCCGGGAGCCCCCTTCCGAATCTCACCTGCCGCCGTGTAGGCATCAAGTTTCTCCTTGAAGGCACCGGGCCCCTCATCCGCCAGCACGAAATAGGTCCAGCTCTTAGTGTTTCCTAGCCACTCAAATCCGCTCTCTTGCAGCTTGTCCTCATCGACCCCTCCCGAGTACATGCGGATCTTGAATACGAGAGCAGGATCTACCCCCTCCTGAGTCCTGATAGGCGGTTGAGCTTCTACAGCTTGGGCCAGGTCCTGCTGAAGCTTGTTCCCGTGCGCACCGGGCTGCTGTTTGTGATCCGAACCTCCCCCTCCAGGAATACGGCGACTTTTGATGGGTCGAGGCCGCGGAAGCGGCAAATGATCTGCCACGTGCCTACCAGGGCCGAGCTAGCGCATCCTCGATGGCACGCTCAAAGTCGTTTTCCGAGACGGCTTTGCGGCCAGCAAGAATGGCGTAGCGCATCGCGTCCCACGCCACCTTCTCTGCGGCGGCATGTGGCTTGCCTTTGAGCTTGCTAGCACCAGCTTCCACATCGACGTGTTGCTTCTTTACCGCACGAAGCCCGCGCCGCAGCAAGAGGCGATTCTGATGCACCGTCGGTCGCCCAAACTCCAAAACCTCATCAAATCTCCTCCAAAGAGCCGAATCGAGAAGCTGCTCATGATTCGTAGCGGCAAGGAGAAGGCTTGAGCCTCGAAAAGCGTCAAGCATCTGGAGAAAAGCCGTGACGACCCGCTTGACCTCGCCATGCTCACCAGGGTCATCACGAGCCTTTCCGAGCGCATCAAACTCATCGAAGAGCAGGACCCAAGATCCGTTCTTTACGAAGTCGAAGACACGATGCAGATTGGAGGCGGTCTCTCCCAAATAGCTCGAAACCACCGCATCGATGCGCACAATGACCAGTGGGAGGCCGATTTCAGTTGCAAGTGCCTCCGCGGCACTGGTCTTGCCGCAACCAGGAGGCCCGTGAAGAAGTATTCGTTGGCGCCGAGGGACGCCTCGACGATCCAGCTCCTCCCACCGCCCGTATTCATCCGTCAGAGTTTTCAACCGACCAAGTAGATCGCCATTAAGAACGAGATCATCGAGAGCGCGCTGCGGGTGTCGGACCTCTGCTAGCGGCCACTCCCCCTCCCGATCTTTGGGTGGAGATGGCAACTCAACATCCGGAGCGACGGCCGTCGTATGTCCGCCGCCGACTAGAAGACCTCGGAGATCACGGGCTAGGGCGGTGTGTTGCTTCGCCTCCTCCTCCTCAATGATCTCCTGCGCAGCCCTACGGAAGGCGAGCTCATCGCCCTCTTTGTAGGCACGAAACATAGCCTTTAGCTCACGACCCGCCACATGTTCAGCGTAACGCGGTCTGCGGTCAAGAGGCTCGTTGCTGAATCGACTGCAGCGAAGGCCATCTGCGCCTGAAGGTGCTCTCATCGAGCGCCTTCAGCGAGTCTGCGACCACAGCATTCGGTCGCTAATAGAGGAATAGCGGGGGCGAGATTCGAACCCGCGACCTTCGGGTTATGAGCCTGAGCCTGGAGATCGGCTGGGCTACGTAGAGCGCGGTCTAGAGCGGTTTCAGCGAGTCGAGCTACGTGTAGATCGGCTGGAATCTGTGGGGCATGTTGCCCCATTTGTTGCCCCAGCGGACGACCGGCGCAGCCTCGTTGACCCGCGGTCACAATGGCAAACATGAAGAAGGCTGTTGTCTGCACTCACCTGCGCCGCCGAACCAACCGAGCGACGGCGATGCGGTCTTTGCTGCGACAGGCCCGCCCCCCATGGAGGCAATGCCGCCGAGCGAGTGAAGCAGGTGCGGCCTTGCAAGTGCGCCGCTGATTTCACGTGCTAGGGAAGAGCTATACCGATGAAGCCGCCACGACCGAGACATTGTCGTGAGCAATCGCCCCGCCCTTCTGTGCACGCGCCGTCACCAGCGCCGGCTTGCGGCTTGCAGGCGCTACGTCGAGCACGAACTCGATCCCCAGGCGCCGAACCGCATTGATGATCGTGTCGATCTCCGGGTTGTGCTCCCCGGACTCGAGCTTGACAACGCGCGGCTGCGAGACACCCAGCTTCTTCGCCAGCGCCCTTTGGCCCAGTTTGTGCTCAGCGCGATATCGCAGCAGCGTTGCCGCAAACTCCCGCGCAGGAGTAAGTCTCTGCCACTCCGCCCGAAAGCTCGGACCGACAAGCTGCTCCTCGGCCAAGAGTGCATCGAAAGTTTTGTCGGAAGCTGGCATCGGCGGCTCTGATAATAGTTCTATTATCGCACGTCAATCGCAGCGTCACAGCGCTTGCTGCTACGAGGAACCAAAAAGCTAATTGGAAGTGGCACGGGTCAGGTGCTCCAATGCCTGCTGCAAATCCGCCGCGACCTGGGAGGTCAGTTCATCAATGCGCGCCAACCCCGGGGCCGTCGATTCTTCTGCATCAACCTCCCATGAGAGGTCTAGTCGAGCATCATCGGATGCCAACAAATCGGCATGTGAAAACCGGCGCCAGCGCGGTGTCTCAGCTGAGTCTGTGCGACCGGACTCGCCGTACCGCGCCACGAAGTCAAGAAGATCGTCACGGCGCAGTGGACGCTTCTTCAGCGAAAAGCGATTCCCCGAACGTAGGTCGTAGACCCAAAGTGACCCCTCAGCTACGGGGTTACGATCGAAGAAAAGAACATTCGCGCTGACGCCGGTTGCATAGAACAAGCCCGCTGGCAATCGGAGCAGCGTGTGCACGTCGCACCCTCCAAGGAGTCGCCGTCGAATCGCCGCCGCGGCCCCGCTCTCGTAGAGAACATTGTCAGGCAGAACGACCGCCGCCCGCCCGCCCCCCTTTAGGCAAGCGACGATGTGCTGGAGGAAATTGAGCTGCTTATTTGCCGTCTCAACCCAGAAGTCGGAGCGAACGACTCTAAGTTCGTCTGCCGTGCCGGATCCGTTGGCAGTGGCGTATTTCACGCTTCCTTTGATGCCGAATGGAGGATTCGTCAGCACCAGGTCGACTGTTTCGATCGGCGGAACCGACAAGCTGTCGGCACAGGCAATTGGCAACTCGGCATCGTTATCGCCGGAGACCCCATGGAGGAACAGGTTCATCGCCGCGAGACGAGCCACCTCCTGTACGAGCTCTACGCCGCGAATGGCCCTCGTCCGAAGGTGCTTGCGCTTCGCGGTCGACAGCCTTGGGTTATGGCGGACGATGTGCTGGTGGGCGGCAAGTAGGAAACCGCCAGTCCCACAGGCTGGGTCGAGGATCACCTCTCCGGGCGCCGGAGCTAGGCACTCGACGAGGGCGTCGGTGAGCGGCCGGGGCGTGAAGTACTGGCCCGCGCCGCTCTTCGTGTCACGAGCATTCTTCTCAAGCAGCCCCTCGTAAGCGTCTCCCTTGACATCGTCGGAGAGCTCGGCCCACGTCGTCTGGCCAATTAGATCCGCTACGAGCAGACGAAGCTTTGCGGGGTCCGCGATCTTGTTCCGGGCGTCACCGAAGATGAGACCTAGCGTTCCCCCTTCGCGACCAAGACCCGCGAGCACTTCCCCATACGCCTGATGCATTGCCTCCGCGTCAAGCGATGCAAAGGATCTCCAGGAGAGACGCACGGGAACGACTCCATCGCCCCGCTCGTCGGCCATCTTGAGGAAAAGAAGATAAGTGAGCTGCTCGACATAATCCGGATAGGAGAGTCCGTCATCGCGCAAGACATTGCAGTACTGCCATAGCCTGCGAACCAGCTCCTGCGCACCAGGAGCACTCATGCGATGGGGGGAATATTGGGAAGCACTGCACGCTCGATCCACTTACGATCTCTAAAACGCCGGATGTAAGCGATTGCCGCGCGCGAGTACTCTCGCTTTTCGCCGGTCATTCGGATCAGATCCCTGATCACGGCCTTAAGCGTCTCGGTGGCGCTCGCCTCGCCTCGCAGTCGGCCAGCCTCGGCGCGGTCACCAACGGCAACGCGCCGCAGGACCTCTGCATACATGTCTCGCCGGTCCTCCACAAATGCCGGCCAGTCAAGATGGAGCAGCTCCCGGCTCGCCTCGACCCTCCGAACCACCGTTTCGGATTCCCTGTGAGCAGGGGCCACGGCCACCCGGCCGTCGATATCAAAAGTCAGGAGCGGTGGGTCCTCGGGGTCAATCGGGTCAAGCAGCTCAGGCTCCTCATGGCACAGTTCTTTCGGAGAGCACCATCGCCGATCCTCATCGAGTAGCGGGAAATGGTCGCCCTTCCCAAGCACCGTGTCTTCGTCCGGGTTACGGCGCCGCCTATTTGCCCGATGGCAACTGAGGCGCAAGTTGCGCCAGTCGAATGCCAGCCACCAATAGCCGTCATGCTCTGGGCACTCCGCAACCTTGCCCTTCGGCCGGTAGTGGTCGACGTCATCGTCGGAGCCTGGATTTCGGGACTCCGTGTACCAGCACTTACGGCCGTAAGTCCCCTCAAAGACCGAGCGAAACTCGGCATACGCTTTTCGCTTCGCCTTAATGAGTTGGCGCCGTTTCTCATCGTCCAACTCGGACAGCATCGCCTGCCGCATCACTTCCGCGGCGTCGATCAGCTTTTGCGCCTCGACGTCGCCGAGGAGCAAGTCCAAGTCGATGTACCTCACGGAGTCAGCGGATGGTCGGCGAGTTCCTGAGCAATTTCCTCGGCCACCTCATCCGCGAGCTCCTCGCGACGCCGAGATTCCTCAACGCTTACTTGGCCGGCCACGGTCGTAGGTTCGCCTCCCGCCGTGGTAAAGCGGGGCATGAACTGGTCCAGGAACAGCTGGTAGAGCGGGTCGCGATCCTGCTTCCAAAATGAGTGTGCGTTCAGCTGGTCGCCCAGCTCCCGCAGCTCCCGCTCCTCTGCTTTCGTCAGCGTATCCTTCATCGCAAGCTCCCGCTGCCGCTCCACTTCCTGCAACGTCTTCCGATCGAGACCACCTGACGGCAGGCGAAAGAGATCGCTCGCGAGGATAGCTTGGATCCCCATGCCTTGGGGATCGTTCAGGGGCCCGTCCACTTCAGCCGTACCGTTTTCGGCGCGCCTAAAGATCCTCACCTGAGGACGCGTGAGCCGGGCGAAGACGAGTGGGTCGTGAGTGGCCATCACGATGTGAGAACTCTTGGGGTCGACAATAAAGCGATCAAGGAAATCCAGATAACGCGTACTCCAGCCAGGATTGAGGTGCGTGTCCGGCTCGTCGAGCAGGAACAAAGCCTCGGCACGAGCCGTGAACTTGAGTAGGCCTAGCACCAACAGAAGTTGCTGCTCTCCCTCCGAGAGATCGTGATAAGTGACCTCTCCACCGCCAGCCGCTGGCGTCATACGCACGCGAGTACGAACCTCTCCAAGCAGCTTCGAAAGATGGGTGCTCTCAAGCGCCGTAAAGAACGCGTACGGATCGTCGTAATGCTGGTAAACACTCTCAAGCGCGGCAGCGCTAGGAAGAAACAAGTAGACACTCTCGATGGAGGGGTTCTGTGGGCCCACTGCGATTCTCCGTGGCATACGCGACGGCAGCAGCGCAGCTTCGTAGACATGGTCTAGGAAGACCTGAACCTCGCCGACGGCATTCCAAAAACGAGGGTCACCTCCTTTTCTCTTTCTGCCACCCCAATCTGGTTTCTTTAGGGCAAAGAGAACACTGTCAAGACCTTCAATTTGAAGTTGCTCGCGCAAGAATGCTCGACCGCCGCCGTCGTCGCTCTCAGGCTCCATGAAGAAGGCGAGTAGCGCGAATTGCCCGTGCAGGGTTTCCGCATAGAAAAGACGACGGAGAATGTTCGGGTCAATCGCGCTTTGCCGCTGGTTTCGAGCTTTGATGATGAAGTCGTAGAAGCGTTCGCGATGGGGCTGATAGAGCGCAGCGAGTCGATCGGTGGGGCCGGAGTAGTAGCCGAATACAAACGCAGGCCGGTAGAGGGGGCCCCGCTCGTCCTGCTGCTCGAACTCCTTACGGGACAGCCGACGGTAGCTCTTCTCGCCTGGCGCTTGCGCCAGCACCACCGGCCACGACTCAGAGGCAGCCTCGATCTTGACCTTGTAATCGCGACAGTGGTAGTGCAGGCGGTAGTCGAAGGGCGCAGGTCGACCAAGGTCGAGCTGGCGGAAGATCAGCGTGAGTGCCTCCAAGAGGTTCGACTTACCGGCGCCGTTCTCCCCGACCAAGACCGTGTATGGGGACTCTTCATCGAAGACGATCTGAAGATCCTGAAGATTCTTGAAGTTGCGTATATAGACCTCGTTAAGGCGCATCGGCAACCGCCCTCAGCGTCTGGTTCTCGGCGGGATCCCCAGTCGCTTCGACCGACGTGCCGATCTCCTCACGAAGAGCGAGATAGAAGCGCTCGATCTCCCCGATCTCATTCAGATCAAATCCGGCCGCCCTGCAGAGTTCCGGAATCGTCATCGGTCCTGAACTCCTCAACGTCGCGGCAAGCCGCAGCTCGTCCGTATCAGGTCCAGCAGCCTGTCTCTTGGCCACGCCTCTCCTTTCCACAGCCTCCTCACTGATCTCGATCTTGTCCGATGGCGGCTTACCGCTGCGGACGAGCAGACTGTCAGCAGGCTCGTCGCTCGCCTCCTGCGGAACAAGGCCGCCCGACACCGCCCCGGAGAGGATCTCTTTTTCAACCGCGTTGATCCGCTCGAGCGAAAGGGCAATCGTCTCCCGACGCTCGCGAGACTGATCCAGAAGCTGTCTCGCCCTACGGACTATCGAGCGCTGCTCATCGATAGGTGGCAAGGGAAACGGCATCGCGGCGAAACGGGTGCGAGACAAATGCGCGATGTTCGTCGACCCGCGTGCAAAGCGCCTGAACTCACCGCTATGCAGGTAATGTCGAAAGACGATGAGCGCAAACTCTGGCTCCACGTCCGAACTGGCTCGGAAGCGCAGCAGAGTGTTCTGGAAGCAGGCACCCGGTGGCTCTCCTCGATAGACGGCCGGCCGGCCGACAAGCTCGAGACTCTGGCCCTCGTTCAGCAGGACATCTCCGTCTTCAAGGACATACCTCTCGAACTCCTCCGGCGTGAAGTTCATCTCCTTGACATCGCCCAGATCGATCCGATCCTCGAAAACGTTCGCCACGCGCAGGTAGGGATGCATGTTGGGCCCACTGTGACTCGCAGGCGCCCGCTGCTTTCCCAGGCGGATTTCCGCAACTTCATCGACACGTTGCAGCTTCCACCCAGCGGGGACAGGATTAACTCGGGCATTGCTAGTCCGTTCCAGCCCTGATCCGCGCGCAGAAGACGCTTTATCTAGCAGTCCACCAGTAGCGGCCGCCAGTACCTCCGACTCTTGCTCATTGGTTCGTGCGAGTGCCCTCTCCAGCGAAGCGGCGGCAGCATGTAGCTCAGTGATACGCCGACTCGCCTCAACGACTATCCGATTTTGCTCTGCGAGCGGCGGCAAAGGGAAGGGAAGTCGTGCGAAACGCGTCGCCCCAAGGTGCTGGATTCCAATGCCCCGCGCCGCACCCGCGAATACACCCGATGCCATGTAGTGCCGGAAGACGAGAAAGGCATACTCCGGAACCACAACATGCGGCCGAAAGCGAATAACGGTGTTCTGGAAGCAACAAAGCGGCATCTCGTTGCGCCAGATCGCCGGCCTCCCCACTTGGTCTTCGCTGCCTGAGGCCTCGGTCAACACGACGTCGCCATCCGCAAGCGCGTACACCGACCGCTCCGCAGGCGTGAAGTCCATTTCCTGGATGTCCTCCAGATCGATGCCGACTGACGTGATGTTGGCTGCCCGCACATACGGCGTCGGGAACGGCCCCGTCTGTCGTCGAGGCGAGCGTTGACGTCCGACCCGCACGCGCCCGACCTGGGCAACCGTCGTTTCGACCCAGCTTGCCGGAAGATCAGAGCTACCCATCTCTGGGATACAAGCAATTCGGCCCGGGTCTTCGCCCCCTTACGCTTCCGATACCTAAGCCTATGCCGCTAATAACGAGGATTAGCCGACGACCCAAGAAGGCGGCCGAGCCGCAGTCTTCAAGCTGAAGGCCAATCAAAGAGGTCTTGCTCGCTCGCTGGCGCTCCCCGGACGCGACCCAATCGACCTCTCTCGAAGCTCATGTTGCCCCAGGCTGCCCCATGGGCGATTTTGAACCCCTTGTCTGCGCCTCCAGAAAGACAAAAACCCCGCATTTGCGGGGTTTTTGTGAAATAGCGGGGGCGGGATTCGAACCCGCGACCTTCGGGTTATGAGCCCGACGAGCTACCTGGCTGCTCCACCCCGCGGCGGTCTGGTCATGCTAGCAATGCGGCCAGGGGTTGGTGGGCGGGATCGGGGGTATGCGGATGCTCTTGCTTCGGCTGGCTGTCTAGAGT
Organism: uncultured Solirubrobacterales bacterium; assembly: GCA_963843495.1. Classification (GTDB taxonomy): domain Bacteria; phylum Actinomycetota; class Thermoleophilia; order Solirubrobacterales; family 70-9; genus VRUE01. The sequence goes on from CAWJJX010000003.1 coordinate 459,676, forward strand.
GGCGTGGGCGGATGCAGGGAGATCTGAACCGGGTGGCGGTGATCGACGTCGGGTCGAACTCGACGCGGCTGCTGGTCGCAGATGTCAGCGGGGGCAGGGTGACCGAGGTGGAACGGCAGAGCCGGGTGACGCGGCTCGGGCGAGGGGTCGACCTCTCCGGGCAGCTTTCCGCCGAGGCGATCGAGGCGGCCTGCGAGGCGATCGCCGACTACATGGCGATCTGCCGGGAGGCCGGCGTCGAGACCGTCGACTCGATCGCCACCAGCGCGGTGCGGGACGCCTCCAACGGCGACGCCTTCGTCGCCGAGCTGCGCGAGCGCTTCGCGCTCTCGGCGCGCGTGCTCGATGGCGATGAGGAGGCCCGGCTCACCTACGTCGGTGCCACCTGCGAGCAGCTGCCCACGGAGCCAACCCTGGTCGTCGACATCGGCGGTGGCTCGACCGAGCTGATCGTCGCCAGCGGCCGTGAGATCGGCTTCCACGCCTCTCTGCAGGCGGGCGTCGTTCGCCACAGCGAGCGACACGTCGCCTCCGACCCGCCAGCCGCAACCGAGCTGGAGGCGCTCGCCGCCGACGTCCGCGCCCTGATCGAAGGCGTTACCGCTGGGGAACCGGGCGCAAGCGCCGCCAGCGGAATCGCCGTCGCCGGCACTCCCACGTCGCTTGCCTCGATCGAGCTCGGCCTCGAGCCCTACGACCCCAAGCGCGTCCACGGGCACGTGCTCCGCCTCGAGTCGATCCAGCGCCTGCTTTCCCGCCTGGCCTCGGCACCGCTGGCCGAGCGGGCCGAGATCCCCGGCATGCACCCCGACCGCGCACCCACCATCGTCGCCGGCGTTGTCATCCTGGTTGAGACGATGCGTGCCTTCGGGCTGGAGCGGATCACCGTGTCCGAGCACGACATCCTTTACGGCACCGCCCTCGAAGCGGCAGCAACCGCGCTGGACTGCGGATAAACCCGCACGCGTCATCCCGGGTGTATACGTGGACCACCTGGACAGCGCAGTTCCGAAAGGCGCTCCAGATGGTCGAACATTGCGGTCGAACCCAGAAAAGTTGGTAGTCTCTGCCTACCTAATTACTGGTATCGGATAAACAGCCAACTAGACATATCGGATAGCCAGGCAGATAATCGATTCATCGGGGAGATGGTGGGGCACACCACCGCAAACCCGGTACAGGGCTCGGACGATTGCCGCATCATGGCGCCTCCCGCCGTCTGGGTCCACCAAATAAGACTGGTCCCTGAAGACGTACCCCTGCCCGTCCTGAGGGACCAACTTGAATCGGCCGCCAGCGATGGCGGCCGATTCTCGTCTGGGCCCTAAGCGGCTGGGGAGGCCCCGCCGTCAAGCCAAATTCGACTTGCGCGGGTAGACGACCTCCGGGTCGGTGAGGACGTTGACGAGCGTCGGCTTGCCGGACTCAAAGGCCCGCTCGAGCGCCGGCCGCAGTTCCTCCGGCTCGCGCACGAGGACGCCCTCGCAGCCCAGCGCTTCGACCATCTCCTCATAGCGCGTCTCCGGCCGCAGCTCCGCCGCGACCGAGTAGCCGTAGAGGAACTTCATCGGGTGGTGCTCAAGCGCCCAGATGCCGTTGTTGCCCACAACCCCCACCACGCCTAGACCGTGACGCGCCATTGTGTCGAACTCGATCCCCGCGAAGCCAAAAGCGCCGTCACCGAGCAGCAGGCACACCTGCCGGTTGGGATGGGCGAGCTTCGCCGCGATCGCCTGACCCGGACCGGCACCGAGGCAGCCGAAGGGACCGGGGTCCATCCAGCAACCGGGCTGGTAGGTGTCGATGAAGCGGCCCGCGTAGGAGACGAAGTCGCCGCCGTCGCCGACGACGACTGCGTCGCGCTCGAGCACCTCTCCCAGCTCCTTGTACACACGCACCGGGTGCAGCGGAGAGCGCGAGTCGTTCAGCTCCGCCTCCTCCCCGCGACGCTTCTCCGCCTCGACCTCGCGCAGGTGGTCGAGCCAGGCATCCGTGCGACGGTCGACCGCACCGACCGCCTCGCGGATCGCAGCGAGGCTGGCGGCGACGTCGCCGACCAGGTCGACCTCGGGCACCCGGTTGGCGCTGAGCTCGTTCGGCGCGGCATCAAGCCGGATCAGCTTCGCGTCTTCGGCAATGCTGGCGCCGAAGCCGAGGCGGAAGTCGAGCGGCACGCCGATCACCAGTGCCACGTCGGCGCCACCGAGGCCCACGCCGCGCGCCCGGCTGAATGCCAGCTCGTGATCCGCCGGCAGGCAGCCGCGGCCGAGGCCGTTGAGGAAGACCGGGATCCCCAGAGCCTCCGCCAGCTCCCGTAGCTCGTCCTCTCCCCTCCCCCAGTACAGCCCTGTCCCGGCCATGATCGCCGGGCGCTCGGCGGCGGCGAGCAGCGCCGCCGCCTCCTCGACCCCCGCCGCCGGCTCAGCTCCCCCGCTGCCCGGCACCGCCGGAATCTCCGGCTCCACCTCGGTGAAGACCACGTCGAGCGGGTAGTCGACGAAGGTCGGCCCATTGGGAGCCGCCATCGCCAGGTCGAGCGCCGCCGCCGTTCTCGCCGCGATCTCCCCCGGCGCCTTCACCGTCTCCGCCGACTTGACCAGGGGCGAGACGAACGGCAGATGGTCGATCTCCTGCAGGGAGCCGGATCCCCAGCGCAGCTCCGGCGCTCGCCCCCGAGCACGCAGACCGGCGAGCAGTTCGCCTGCGCCCCCGCGATCGCGCTCATCCCATTCGTGACCCCGGGGCCCGCCGTCAGCGCCGCGACCCCAACCCCTCGCGTCGCCTTCGCAAACCCTTCCGCCGCAAAAGCCGCCGTCTGCTCGTGCCGCACGTCAACGATCTCGATCCCCTCCGCAACGCACCCGTCGTATATGGAGAACAGGTGTCCCCCAGACAACGTGAAGAGATGCGTCACCCCCCGGGACCTCAGAACTTTCGCGACTATCCGCCCCCCATGATCCACAGAAGCTGGAGCCTAAGGGACGCTGCTCGCGCCAACAATGCCCGGGGCGGGACTCGAACCCGCAAGCCCCCCAGTGGGGCAACGCCTTTTAAGGGCGCCGCTTTTGCCAATTTCGCCACCCGGGCAGGGCGATGGTAGCCGGGACTACCGGGTTCCTAAAGCCGCACTAAAAACTGCTGAGGTACCGCAACTACCTCGCTGCTACGGTGTCTTTGAGCTAGAAGACAAACGCCTTCCCTGGCTTCTTTGGAGGAACCGCTTGGAGGCATCAGCTCTTACCCACGCCAGTCGCCGCGGACTGCTCGGCCCGGCGTTCGCCCCTGCTCAAGCTGCAGGGCGACGAGCGTCTCATCGCGATGGCCCGCGCCGGCAACCCCGGCGCCTTCGAGGCCATCGTCGACCGTTACCAGGGCCGGCTGCTCGGCTTCTGTCGCCAGATGCTCGGCTCCACCGAGGACGCCGAGGACGTGCTGCAGGAGGTCTTCGTCAACGCCTACCGGGCGATGCTCGCCGACGAGCGCGAGATCAACCTGCGCCCCTGGCTCTACCGCATCGCGCGCAACCGCTGCCTCAACCACCTGCGCAAGCCGACCGCCGACGCACAGGAATCGATGGACATGGTGCCGACGGTCGAGGCGGCCTCGACGGCGGAGAAGGTCCACAACCGCGAGGAGTTCCGCCAGCTCCTCGCCGACGTCAGCAAGCTTCCCGAGACTCAGCGCTCCGCCCTGCTGCTGCGCGAGATGGACGCGATGTCCTACGAGGAGATCGCCCAGGCGATGGAGACCAGCGTCCCCTCGGTCAAGTCGCTGCTGGTGCGGGCGCGGATCTCGCTCGCCGAGGCCAGCCAGGCGCGCCAGCTGACCTGCGGCGAGGTGCGGCTCGAGCTCGCCGAGGCCGCCGAGGGGCTGCGCAAGCTATCCGGCCCGGTGCGGCGCCACGTGCGCGACTGCGAGGAATGCGCCGACTTCCGCTCGCAGCTCCGCTCCAACGACAAGGTGCTGGCGGCGCTGGTCCCGGTGGGCCCGCTGGTGGCGCTGAAGGGCTTCATCGCCTCCAAGCTTGGCTTGGGAGGGGCGGGTACCGGTGGCGCCGCGACCGCGACCGCAACGGCGCGGGCGCCACCGGAGCCGGCGCCGGCGCCGTCGGCAGTGTCGGCGCCGCCCTCAGCTCGGGTGGCGCCGCCGGAGGAATCGGCGCGGTCGGCGGGGCGATCGGCTCCAAGGCGGTCGCCGGCGTCGTCACCGCCGCCGTGATCACCGCCGGCGCAGTCGAGGTCAAGCGTGAGAGCGAAGCGACCCCGGTAAAGGCGCCGGCGATCTCGCGCACCCACACGACCCCGGCCACGGCCCTCGCGCCCGCCCACGACACCGCGGCGCCGGTCCACGAGCAGGCTTCCACGCCGCCGATCGAATCGCCGCCCGCAGAAGAACCGGCGCCGGTCACGGAGGTCAAGCCCCCGACCACTGAAGCCCTCCCCGGCGAAGCGGCTGACCATTCGAGCAGCGGCAGCAGCGAAGGCATCGAAGCCAGCGAGCCCTCAGCCGGCATAGAGGGTGCGACGCCGCCGGCGGCAGGCGCCCCGGCCGGAGGCGGCACCGTCGTCGTCACCGTGGGTGGCACGACCACCGAAGCGCCGCCCGCCCCAGCCCCCGAAAGCGCGCCTCCTCCACCGCCGCCCGCACCGGTGGAAAGCACTCCACCGCCGACGTCTGAAGCACCGCCTTCCCCGCCGCCAAGCTCCGAAGGCACGTCCAGCGGCGAAAGCGAATCTGCCGCCGGCCCCTAGCTGACCCGGCTGGCCGGCGACCCCCGAGTCGCCAGCCCGACTGCAGGCCGATCACTTTGAGCCGCCGCATCAGGCAGGTGCCGGCGAACTCGCGCGTGTCAGCCAGCGAGTAGCCGAACAGCTCGTAGTCCTCGTCCTCCGGTGCCCACGGCGGCGAGAGCACGCCGTCGGCGACCGGCAGGGATTCCTCCAACGTGCGCTGGATCGCGGCCTTGTAGCGCTCGTCCTCCCGCGCCTTCTCGCGCAGGAAGACCGAGCCGAAGGCGACGTGGCGATGCTCGTCGCGGGCGACGTTCTGGAAGCCCTCGACGAAGGCCGGCAGGGTGCCCTGCCGTTCGTTGTAGTCCATGATGAAGTGCTGCCCCGTGAGGGCCAGCATCCCCTCGATCACCATGTGGTAGAGCGTTACCGCCTCGACCAGGGCCTCGGTGTCCTCCGGCTCGGCCGAGAGGCGGTCGGTCCGCTGCTTCAGCATCTCGTCGAAGAGCCGGCCGAAATTCTCGTTGAGGTGCGCGGAGGTCTCCTCCAGCATCGCGCTGAGACCGTCGCACTCGAGCACGCCGACCTCGCGGTAGAAGCGCTCGAAGAAGCGCACGTGGCGGGCCTCGTCGGCGATCTGCGTGCAGAGGAAGATCCGCTGGTCCTCGGTCGGCGCCGCCCGCATGATCGGGCCCAGCTCCTCGGCCACCTTCTGCTCGCCGATGAAGAAGGAGGACAGTCCGTACATCCGCTGGAAGCGCTCCTCGTCGTCGAAGCGCTCGTTCCAATCTTCACGGTCGCGGCTGAAGTCGAGCTCCTGCGTCTGCCACTGCTGGCGCTCCCAGAGCAGGTAGAGCTCCTCGTAGGTGAGCAGCTTGACCTCGCCGGTGCGGTCGGCGGCCTCCATCAGCGCCGGGTCGGCGGTCGCCTGGAAGTCCTCCCGCCCCGTCCTCAGCTCGGTTCCGGACGCCTCGGTCGTACCCATTTGTCGCTCTCCTCGTCTCGGCTGCGCGGGTCGGCCGAGACTAGCACCGGGCTGGCTGGTCAGCCAGTCGAGTGCGACTCGCCCGGGGCGAGGATCACCACCCGCGAGGAAGTCTTCTCCTCGACCTCCGACTTGAAGGCCTCGGCGTCGGCCTCGATCAGCGGCAAGGTGTCGTAGTGCATGGGGATCACCGTGCCGGCGCCGACGAACTCGGCGGCGACGGCGGCGTCGCGACGATCCATCGTGTAGTGGCCGCCGATCGGCAGCAGGGCGACGTCGATCGGGCTGCGCTGGGCGATCAGCTTCATGTCGCTGAAGAGGCAGGTGTCGCCGGCGTGGTAGACGGTGGTGCCGCCGAGCTTGATCACGAGGCCGGCGCCGGGGCCGATCGGGACGCCGTGCTCGGCGCTGAACGGATCCTCCGCGGAGCCCGGCAGCGTGTTGGTGTGCCAGGCGGGCACGAGCGAGATGTAGCCCCACTCGAACTCGACCGTGCCGCCGAAGTTGGGATCGCTGACGTTCTCGACGCCCCGGCCTTCGAGCCACTTGGCCAGCTCGACGATCGCCACGCAGTGGGCGCCGGTGCGCTTCGCCACGGGGACGGCGTCGGCGATGTGGTCGGCGTGCCCATGGGTGATCGCGATGTGGGTCGGCTCGACCTCCTCGGCGGTGGCGACAGCGATCGGGTTGTTCGGCTTCAGGAACGGGTCGACGAGGACCGTGGTCCCCCCGTCGCTCAGCTCGAAGCACGACTGGCCGTGGAACTTGATCTCCATCTTCAGCTCTCTCCTTCTCGGTTACCGGGGTTCGTCATCTCCTCGTGGAGTGCCCAGCCGACGGCGACTCCAACCATCATTCCCATCCTCGCCTCCTCGGCGAGCAGCGAGCGCACCGCCGCGACCCGCTCGTCGGGGTCCGGCACGGTGGCGGCGCGCAGCGTCTCAGCCTCGTGCGACTCGCCGAACCAGCCGCCCTCCGCGAGCGCGGCTGCCAGCACCTTCTGCAGCTGCGGCGCCGCTCGGGCCACGATCCGCTCCGCCTCGGCGAAGCGCTCGGCGTCGGCGAGGCGCTCGATGGCGGCATCCAGTTCCTCGTCCGAAGGCACGGCTGGGGAGCCTAGCGACGCCTCGATCCGCGGGTCAGTGGGATTGGTTGAGCGCCGAGGCCGCGAGGCCGGCGAGTGCGCCGACGGCGCCGCCGACCAGCCCGGCGAAGACGTCGGCGCTGGACTCGAAGATCGGCAGGGCGAGCAGGACCGCCGCCGCAACGGCAACCCCGATCGCGTCGAAATCGTCGTCGATCGCCCGGTGGGCCTCGGTGCGGCGAATCGCGAACCAGGCCGCGAGGGCACCCAGCGCCATCCCATTGCCGCCGGCGATTACATCGATGTCGCCCTGGGCATTGGCGATGCCAGTGGCGACGAGCATTCCCAGCGCCGCGCAGGCGAGGAGCAGGACAGCCGTCGCCGGGGTTCCCAGGCGTCGCTCGAGACCGCCGGCAAAGATCGCCAGGGCGACCGCGACGACGAAGAGGTAGCCGACGTCGGTGTAGGCGAAGGGAGCGGTGAGGTAGCGCCACCACTGGTCGTAGAGCGGCACGACGATGCCGCCGTAGGTACTGAGCGAGTTTCCGCTCGCCTTCTGCACGAGGAGCAGGGCGGCGGGGCCGAGGATCGCGGCCGCCGTGGCGTAGAGACGGAAGGCGGGCGCCGACTCGCGGCGGCGGCGGCGCAGAATCCGCGGCCGAGTGCGACGTGGCGGCTTGGGCTCCAGGCCGTCGCCGCGCCTTTCGAGCTTGGGAGCCCGCTTGCGCAGCCGCGCCCCGCAGTAGGGGCACTCGGTCACGTACGGACTGACCTCCGAGCCGCAGTTCTTGCAGATGACGCTGAGCTCAGTCTCGCTCATGGTCATCCGAGGATAACCGCCCTGTGGCAGGCGCTAGAAGGGCAGCGGCGATGACATACTGAGGTCTTACCCATCTTCCGTGTACCCCTAGGAGGAAACAGCGTGGAGTTGAAGAGCCTGACCGAGCAGAAATCGCTGCTGGCCACCCTTGCCCCCGGCAAACGAGCGCGCCTGCGCCGCCTGCTCTTCGAGTTCGGCCCCGGCAACGGCACCCTGATGCTGCTGCCGATCGACCAGGGAATCGAGCACGGCCCGCGGGACTTCTTCCCCAACCCCGCCTCCAAGGACCCCGACTACCAGTTCCGCCTCGCCGCCGAGGCGGGCTACTCGGCGCTCGCCTGCCAGATCGGCATGGCGAGCAAGTACTACCCCGACTATGCGGGCCAGGTGCCGCTGATCCTCAAGGTCAACGGCAAGACCGACGTCCCCTCCTCCGCCAAGGCGTTCTCGAGCTGCAACGCCAGCGTTGAGGACGGCGTGCGGCTCGGCGCCGACGCGATCGGCTACACGCTCTACGTCGGCTCGCCGCGCCAGGACGAGGACCTCGCCCAGCTGCGCGCGGTGCGCGAAGACTGCGACCGCTTCGGCATGCCCCTGATCGTCTGGTCCTACCCGCGCGGCGAAGCGATCGGGGCCAAGGGCGGCCAGAACTCCTTCTACGCGATCGACTACGCGGCGCGGATGGCGATGGAGATGGGCGCCGACGTGGTCAAGCTCAACATGCCGAAGATCGACCCGGAGAAGGACAAGGACGCCCAGGCGCCCTACAACAAGATGCAGGTGGACCAGGCCGAGGCGATCCGCCAGTGCGTCGAGTCGGCCGGCCGCGCGCTCGTCGTCCTCTCCGGCGGCTCCAAGGTCGACGACGAGACCGTGCTCGGCCACACCCGGGAGATCATGCAGGCCGGCGGCTCGGGCGTGATCTTCGGCCGCAACGTCTGGCAGCGCGAGTGGAACGACGCGCTGGGGATCATCGGCCAGATCAAGGAGACGCTGCTCGGCAACGTGCGGCGGATTCCCTAGCCCAAGGGGATGAGATCGCCCCTCCCCGGGCTTGAGCAGGGATGGGGCGGAGCGCTTGGAGACGCGGTCAGCTCGGCAGCCTGGCGCTGCTGCTGATCGCGACGACGCTGATCCTGCGGCCATGGGAGGGCGATGAGGCTGACCAGGGAGGGCCCGGCGCCGCCAGGGCGCTCGTCGTCCGCGTGATCGACGGCGACACGATCGCCGCGAGGATCGACGGCAGTGTTGAGGACGTTCGCTACATCGGCGTCGACACGCCAGAGACGGTCAAGCCCGGCGCGCCGGTGCAGTGCTTCGGCCCGCAGGCCTCGGCCTTCAACCACCGCCTGGTCGAGGGGAGGCGGCTGCGCCTCGTCTTCGGGATTGAGCGGCGCGACACCTACGGCCGCCTGCTCGCCTACGCCTTTCTCGGCCGCCGCTTCGTCAACGCGATGCTCGTCCGGCGCGGCCTCGCGCGCTCGCTGAAGATCCCGCCCAATGACCGCTTCGCGCCGCTCTTTCGGCGGCTGGAGCTGGGCGCGGCGCGCGCCGGGCGCGGGCTCTGGGGCGCCTGTGCGCCGTGAGCTATTCGTGACGAATCCCACATGCTTCGCCTGCAACGTCTCGTGCGCCTTTGCTACGGTCCCCCGCGGCCCACTGGGCCATCGATCTATGCGAATGCGACAGAGCATCTCCCAGTTCGAGGTGGCGTTCGAGCAGGAGACCACCTTGGAGCGCCGCCGTCGCGAGCAGCTGCGCCGCCGCGCCGCGAACCGCTCCCGCGCACGTCGGATCACCCGCAGCGAGCAGGAGAGCAAGGTGCGCTTCAGCGTCCTCGCCGTCTGCCTCACCGTGACCGTCGTCGTGGTCGTCGTCACGATGTTTGAGGCGCTTGCCTTCGTGATGGCGTAGCGGCCGTGCGAACCTCCTGCTCCGTCGAATAGACTCGCGCGCCGATGGCACGACGCTCACTCAAGCCGCAGCTGAACCAGATCCGCGCCTGGGTGCGCCAGGGGCGGACCGACGCCTGGATCGCCCACCAGCTCGAAGTCAGCACCTCCGAGCTGCGCGAGTTCCGCAACCAGCACGGCTTCACGCCCGACGAGGAGGATGCCGGGTCGGGCGAGGTCGACCTCCGCGACGAGATCGAGGCCGAGATCGAGGCCGCGACGGCGGAGGAGGCTGTAGAGGAACCCGATATCGACGACGACGCCGATGACGATGAGGAAGACGGCGAGTCGTCGCGCGAGGCGGCTGGAGATCGGCCGAAACGGCGGCGGCGGCGTGGTCGTCGCGGCGGCCGGGGCCGACGCAAAGAGCTGGAGGCGAGCTTCGACCACGGGGAGACCGACGGCTACGGCCTCTGGCTCGATCCGGCGGTCAAGGACAACCCGGTCTATGCCGAGCATTGGGCGGGCAAGCGGGAGGTCACCGTGCGGATCGACGTCGATCAGATCGTGATTCGTCGCGCCGGGGAGCAAGCTGAGCCCTCTGGCGGCGACGCCGACGAATAGGCAAGCTCCGGGCCAGTCCCAGCAGGGCTCCGCTTAACTTTTTCGAGGGGCGTGGGATTGCTGGCGCCCGAGCGTGCGCTCGCGAAAAAGTACAAGACGCTCCGCCCTACTGGGACTGGCCCTGGGGCGTATTCGGGACAGCGTGCAGCGGGGCGTTAGCTGGGCCGCACGTCGAGGGATCGAGCTTGCCAGTGAGCTTCCAGACGGTGACTGGGCCGCTGCGGAGGATTGGAGCTGTGGCGGGGTCGTTGCGGAGCCAGCGGGACTCTGGGGAGGGGATTGGGTCGTCGGGGTGGAGGAAGTTGAGGAAGGGGGCGGTGACCAAGAAGTCGAGATCGGCGGCGTTGACGGCACGACGGAAGGCGGCGCAGGTTGGGATTGCGTTGAAAGCGGCGTGGGGGCCCTTTTCGCCTAGGTATACGACGTGGTTGGAGAGGTCGGTGCCGTTGAAGCCGTACTGGAGGAATCCGGCCGTGGTGCCAACGAGGCCGATGCGGGTGTCGGTCTCCTCGCGAGCCCACTGGTAGGCGCTGTCGAGGCCCAGGCCGGGGATTTCGGACCCAGGCCCGAAGCGGTCGCGCAGGTAATCGCGCTGCAACGGGTAGCCGAGCGCGACGATCAGCAGGACGAGGGTGGCGAACCCACCGAGGACGACGCCCCGTCCGGCTCCTCGTGCGCGGGCGAACAGCAGCGCCACCGGGACCCCGACCACGAGCAGCGCGAAGACCAAGGCGAAGACGCGCGACGGGTCCCTCACCACCGCATCCCCCCGGTCGGTGACCACCAAAACAAGGAGCAGCCCCGCCAGCACCCCCCACTCCCACCGCCGACGGGCCCAAGAGCGATCCATATCTCTGTTTTGGGTCCCGTCGCGCCAGAGGGCTACGGGGAGAAGGGTTAGGCCGAGGAGGAGGGGGGGGATCGCGTAGCGGATGTTGATGCCGAAGCCGACCGGTTCCCCCTCGGCGCCGGCGGCGCTGAGGGGGGTGAAGAGGTAGGCGAGGAGGCCGAGCAGGGCGACAGCGCCCAGCCAGCGGATGATCGGCTCCCGGAAGCGAAATAGGGCGAGCAGGCCACCGGCGAGCGCGGCTGCGATCACGACCGGCCAGAGCGCTCCGAACGCTTGGTGCAGTCCCGGCCCGAAGTACTCGCGCCAGACCTCGGTGTCGGTGAGGTAGTGGACGATGCTGAAGTCCGGGCGACCCTCTTGCAGTCGCTCCGGATGAGGCAACGAGATCGGCCCAATGCTCGTCGCCTGGGGCAGCGGGTTGCCAGCGACGATCAGGTTGCGCAGGTACCAGTAGCCACCGCCCAGAAGGGCCGGCACGAACCACCAGCCGAAAACGGCCCACCGGCGCCCTGTCGGCGCCAGCGCAACGACCGCGACCGTCAAAGCCGCAGCCATGGCTACCGCCGTCGACTTGGTCCCCACAGCAACCCCAACAGCCAGACCGGCGACCGCCAACGCCCACTCAAGGCGCCGACGGGACCCAAAGCGATCTATATCTTCGCTTTGGGTCCCGTCGGCGGGTGTGGTGCGGGTGGTCCAGGCGTTGACGAGGATTGCGGCGGCGGCTAGCAGGAGCGCCGCTGCTACGAGATCGTTCTTGGCCGCGCCGGGCTCGCGCACGACCAGGGTGTGGCACTCGAGCACTATTGCCGCCGCGACGACCGAGAGGTGTCCCCTGCCGTAGGGACGACCGATGCACCACGCGGCGAGGAAGGCGATGGCGAGGAAGGCGAAGTTGATGAAGGGCGAAAGCGTGTCGCGGTGCGTCAGCAGAATCCCAACCGCGTGCAGGAGCTCGGAGTTCTGCGGGTAGAGCCAGTTGGTGAAGACCGTCTCGGTGTAGTGCAGTCCGGTGACGGAGTGGGCCTGCACCATGTCCGCCGCGAAGGGCATGTGGTACCAGAGCGAGTCGAAGTTGAAGATGCCCCGGTCGAGGGCATCCTTGGCGGTCAGGCCCCAGTGGGCGAAGACGAGGGCTATAACGCCCCATGTCACGACCAGGGCCAGGGTTTCTGGGCCGGCGGGTCCTGTCACGGATTTGGTCCCACCACCCGGCTGCGGCGCGGCTTCGCCGCGTCCTCGGGGGTGGTCCCCCAAATCCGCGCCACCCCCCGGCAGAGACGGATTGCCTGGCGTGGGACGAACGCGCCAGGCGACCACCGCAGCGAGAAGCAGGGGTGAAGCGACCAGAGCCCATTGGTAGAAGAGCTGAAGGGTTCCGAGGAGCTCGGCCAGCCAGATCAGCAAGGCAAGGGCGGTGACGCTCTCGACTAGGCGGGCTGGGGCGCCGGTCCAGCCTGGGAGGAGCTTTTGGCGGAGGTGGAAGGCGCTGAAGCCGATCGAGAGGCCAACGGCGGCGAGAGCGAGGGCGCTGAGGATGTAGGAGCCGGGGCCGATCACCGGGACCGCTCCGGGGAGATCGCTAGTTGAGGCCGCGGACTACGAGGGGGGTCTCGCCGGGGGCGATCATGCCCTGGGCGCGGGCCCTGCTGTTGAGGACAATCGGGTCGTCGGCGTGCTGGATGCGCCAGTGCAGGCTGGTGTTTTCGTCCTGGACGCGGTGCAGCTCCGCTTTCGCCGCCGTGGTCGCCGTATAGGTCTTGACCACGTCGATCACCGGGTTGAGGTACGAGTAGAGGACTGCCGCCAGCACCAGCGTCAGCGCGATCCGGCCGACCCTGTCCCAGTGGATGCGACTTGCCCCGCTGCGCGGAGCGGGGCGCCGCCGCGCCGCCGGTCGGCGCCTGGGCCTGCCGATGGCTGGTTTGCGGGCCTGGGCGCGTGCGGCCATGCCCAGACCTACTAGGCCGAGCCCCGCATTCCTCCACTAACCGGACCGTTGGTGGAACGCCTGCAGGCCGGGGAACTCGGCGCGCTCCCCCAGCTCCTCCTCGATCCGCAGCAGCCGGTTGTACTTGGCGACGCGATCCGAGCGCGAGGGGGCGCCGGTCTTGATCTGGCCGGCGCCGGTGGCAACCGCGAGGTCGGCGATCGTGGTGTCCTCGGTCTCCCCTGAGCGGTGGGAGATCACCGCCGTGTATCCCGCCTCGGCGGCGATCCGGATCGCCTCCAGCGTCTCCGTGAGGGTCCCGATCTGGTTGACCTTGACCAGGATCGAGTTGCCGACGCCGGCCTCGATCCCCCGCCGCAGGCGCTCGGGGTTGGTGACGAAGAGGTCGTCGCCGACTAGCTGGACCCGCTCTCCCAGCCGTTCGGTGAGGAGCTTCCAGCCGTCCCAGTCCTCCTCGTCCATGCCGTCCTCGATCGAGAGGATCGGGTAGCGGTCGCAGGCGTCCTCCCAATAGGCGGCCATCTCCCCCGGTGAGAGCGAACGGCCCTCGTGCTCGAGCACGTAGGCGCCGCCCTCGAAGACCTCGCTGGTCGCCGGGTCGAGGGCGATGAAGACGTCGGCACCGGGCTCATAGCCGGCTGCCTCGACACCCGCAAGCACCGCCGCCAAAGCCGCCTCGTTGGACTCCAGATTGGGCGCGAAGCCCCCCTCGTCGCCGACCGCGGTCGAGTGCCCGGCCGAAGCCAGGCTCTTCTTCAGCGCGTGGAAGACCTCGGTGCCGACCCGCAGGCACTCCGAGAAGCTGCTCGCGCCCGCCGGCACGACCATGAACTCCTGGAAGTCGACCGAGTTGTCGGCGTGGGCGCCGCCGTTGAGGACGTTCATCATCGGCACCGGCAGCACGGTCGGCTCGGAGCCGCCGTAGAGCGCCGCCAGGTAGTGGAACAGCGGCTCGCCCCGGTACATCGCGGCCGCCTTGGCGGCCGCGAGCGAGACGCCGAGGATCGCGTTGGCGCCGAGCCTGCCCTTGTTCGCGGTGCCGTCGAGATCGATCATCGCCCGGTCCAGCACGGCCTGGTCAGCGACGTCGCTGCCGACCAGTGCAGCGGCGATCTCACCGTTGACGTTGGCGACCGCCACCGAGACGCCCTTGCCCGCCCATGCCTGGCCGCCGTCGCGCAGCTCGACTGCCTCGAACTCTCCGGTCGAGGCCCCCGAAGGAACGGCGGCGAGACCGCGTGCGCCCGACTCAAGCGCAACCTCGACCTCGACCGTCGGGTTGCCGCGAGAGTCGAGGATCTGGCGGGCGTGAATGGCGACGATCCGGCTCACGGCCGCCGCAGTCTATTTATCCCGGCGGCGCTATTCGCTAGGCACGACGGGCGGGGCACCGGGCGGCGGCGCGCCTTCGGGCAGGGCCGGTTCGAGCAGCGAGGGACGGGGCCGCTGCGCCAGTTTCTGCCCTTCCGGCGTCAGCGGATTGACCGAGCCCGGCTGCGCCGGCTTGACCTGCGGCACCGGCGCGGGGCAGGCTTCCGGCGGACCACCTTTGGGATCGGCTTCGTAGCAAGCAGGGTTGGCTTCCGGCGAGCGGCCGCTCGCCGTGAAGTTGGCGCAGCGTTCGATCGTGAAGTCGTCCGCGCAGAACGTGCGGGATTTCCACCGGCTGCCGTAACCATTGACGAAACGGGTGAATTCCTGCTGCCGGGCCTGTTCGGCCAGCTGCGTGCTGATCTGCGATTTGGCCACCTCGAGCGACTGGACGTCCTCGGGGGTGACCTTCATCACCTCGAACACGGCGTATCCCTGGGCTTCCTGGATTGGGCCTTCGACCTCACCCTGCGAGGCGGCGAAGATCGCGCCGCCCAGCGGTTCGGGGATCTGGCCTTCGGTAACACCAGTCTGAAGACCGCCGCTTTCCTTCGTCGCGGCGTCGGTCGAGAATTTTTTGGTCACCTTGCCCCAGCTCTGGGTCGAGTCGTCTTTTTCGAGCTGGGCCTTGGCCGCTTCGACCTTCGCCTTGTCTTTGTTTTTGACGATGCGAACGTCGCGCGATTCCGGGGTGGTGAACTGCGAGGACTTGGCCTCGTCGTAGAAGGCTTCGATTTCGCCGTCGCTGGGGACCTTGCCCGTTTCCGTGACCGCTTCCTGGATCTTGCCGCTGAGGATCTGGATCGTCACGCGCTGGTTGACGTCCTCCTCGGTGAAGTTCGCTTCTTTGAGGAATTCCCTGTACTGCTTCTCCGTTTTGAAGGCTTGGTTTTTCAGTTTCACCAGTTCTTTGGAGATTTCGTCCTCGGTCACCGTGAAGCCCATTTCCTCCGCCTGGCCCTGGATCCAGATCGCGTCGAAGATTTCCCCCAGCGCCGTTTTCTGCACTTCCTCGTACTGTTTGTCACCAGGTTTGGGCACCGGTTGGATCTGGGCGGAGGCGGCCGCCTGCTCGAGGGCGCGCTCAAACTCCTCTTCGGTGACCGTGCCGAGGTCCTCGTCGGGCGCGTCCTCGACGATCGCCACCGCTCCCGATGGGACGCTGGGGTTGCCGAGCCCCTGGGCGATCGCGAAGATTAGGAAGAGGACGATGAGGAGGGCAGCGAAGACCAGCAGCGCGAGCCGCTGTAGCCCGGCCGACTTCCTCCCTTGCCTCTGATTCGAAGCCACGGATCGCGCAGCATAAATCAAATGCCGCGTCGGGTGCCGCTAGCGGGGCTACGTCGCGACCGGGGCACCCGTCGCCTTCGCATCGCGGATCGCCTCCGCCATCGCCAGCACCGCAACGAGGCGTGCTTCGGGCTCGTCCTCGACGCGCACGCTCGCGGTCCTCTCACGCCACTCGTAGAGGGCGCCCTCTAGCCGCTCACCGAGCGCGCTGGCGCCCTCCGAGTCGAGCTCGACCCCGGTGACGCTGAGGCGCCCGCCGCGGAACTCGACGCTGCGGGCGCCCGCCAACCCCAGCTCGATCCGAGCCCGCTGCAGCGCCAGCAGGTTCTCGGCCTCGGGCGGGGGCGGCCCGAAGCGGTCGTCGAGCTCGTCGCGGATCGCGCGCAGCTCGCCGGGCTCGCGGGCCGCAGCGATGCGACGGTGGACGTCGATCTTCGCCGCCTCGAAGGGAATGAAGGCAGCGGGAAGGTAGGCGTCGACCGGCACGTCGAGCCGCACGGGCTCGGGCGCCTCCTCGCCCTCCTCGCCCTCGCCGGCCTCCCGTGCGAGGCCAACCGCCTCGTCGATCATCTGGCAGTAGAGCTCGAAGCCAACGGCGGCGACGTGGCCGGACTGCTCCTCTCCGAGGAGGTCGCCGGCGCCGCGGATGTCGAGGTCGCGCATCGCGATCTTGAACCCCGAGCCGAGCTCGGTGTGGTCGGCGAGGGTCGAGAGGCGGGCCGCCGCCTCCTCGGTAAGAGCCTCGGCCGAGGGGTAGAGCAGGTAGGCAAAGGCGCGCTCGCGTGAGCGCCCGACCCGGCCGCGGATCTGGTACGCCTGCGCCAGGCCGAGCTGGTCGGCGCGCTCGACTATCAGCGTGTTCGCGGTCGGTATGTCGAGCCCCGACTCGATGATCGTGGTCGTCACCAGGCAATCGGCCTCTCCGCGCAGGAAGCCGAGCATCGTCCCCTCGAGCTGGGTCTCCTCCATCTGGCCGTGTGCTTCGGCGAAACGCGCCTTGGGCACCAGGCCGCGCAGACGCTCAACGGTCTCGGGCAGCGAGTCGATCCGGTTGTGCAGGAAGAAGGCCTGGCCGCCGCGCTCCAGCTCGCGATGGATCGCCTTGGCCACCAGGTCCTCGTCGTAGGGGCCGACGTAGGTCCGGACCGGGCGGCGTCCCTCAGGCGGGGTCTCGATCGTCGAGATGTCCCGCAACCCAGCCAGGCTCATCTGCAGGGTACGCGGGATCGGAGTCGCCGAGAGGGCCAGCACGTCGACCTTGAGCTTCAGCTGGCGCAACAGCTCCTTCTGCTTGACGCCGAAGCGCTGCTCCTCGTCGACGATGACGAGGCCGAGGTCCTTGGCCCGCACGTCGCGCGAGAGCAGGCGGTGGGTCCCGATCAGGACGTCGACCTTGCCCGCCTCGAACTCGGCCAGCGCCGCCTTCACCTCCGCCGGCTTGCGCAGACGAGAGACGCCCTCGACGACGAAGGGCAGGTCGGCGAGCCGCTCGCGGAAGGTGCCGAGGTGCTGCTGGGCGAGGACCGTCGTCGGCACCAGCATCATCACCTGCTTGCCGTCGGAGGCAGCCTTGACCGCCGCCCGCAGCGCCACCTCGGTCTTGCCGAAGCCGACGTCGCCACAGACGAGCCGGTCCATCGGCTGCTCGGCCTCCATGTCGCCCTTGACCGCCTCGATCGCTTCCACCTGATCGGCGGTCTCGCGGTAGGCGAAGGCGGCCTCCATCGTCATCTGCCACTCGCCGTCGGCGCCGAAGGCGTGCCCCTTGCGCGTGCGCCGCTCGGCGTAGAGGTTGAGCAGCTCACCGGCGAGCGCGCCCGCGGCGCGGCGCGCCCGAGCCTTCATGTTCTGCCAGCGCTTGCCGCCGAGCGCGGAGAGCGTTGGTTCGCCGCCGGCGCCGACGTACCGGCTCAGCTTGGCGAGCTGATCGGTGGGGACGTAGACGCGGTCCTCGCCCTTGTATTCGAGGTAGAGGTAGTCGCGGGTGACGCCGCCGACCTCGCGCGTCTCGAAGCCGGCGAAGCGGGCGACGCCGTGGTCCTCGTGGACGACGTAATCGCCGACGCGCAGGTCGCTGAAGGCGAGCCTGCCGCGGGCGGCGCCCGGGGCGCGGGCTTCGGCGCGGCGGCGCCGGTGGACGAGGCGGCGGAAGGGGTAGACGGCGAGCCGCAGCTCGGGGCTGACGAAGCCCTCGCGCAGCCGCGCCTCGGCGAAGGTGAGGCCGGGGTCGGGCGAGAGGCGGCCGCCGTCGAGCAGGGCCGCGTCGAGCCGGTCGAGACCGTAGCGCGCTCGCTCCGCCTCGCCGCGGTCGTCGAAGGCGACGATCGTGCGGTAGCCCGAGCGGACCTGCTTCTCCAGCTCCGCCTCGGCCTCCTTGACGCTGCGGGCGGGAGACTCGGCACGGGCGGCGCGGAAGGCGTCCTCGTCGCCGTCTCCCGCCGCCTTGAAGGAGAGGACAGCGCGCTCCGCGAGCGGCACCGCGACGTCGACGTAGAGCCTGCTGGCGTCATCGGAGTGCATCGCGGTCGTCGCGTCCTCCCAGTGGTCGCGCAGGGCGGGCTCGATCTCCTCGGCGGCGGCGAGGATCACCGTGGCCGCGTCGGGAACCAGCGTCAGCGGCGGCCCGAAACGCTCCAGCGGCAGCACCTCGGCCAGGCTGGGCGCCTCCCTGCCCTCCTCTGCCGCCTCCATCGCCACCAGCTCGGCGAGTTCGCGGTGCTCGGCGTCGAGCTCGGCCGCCGGCGCCAGCTCGACCCGCTCGGCGTCGCCCAGCGAGCGCTGGGTAAAGGTCGAGAACCAGCGCATCGACTCGACCTCATCGCCGAAGAGCTCGATCCGCACCGCCCGCTCCTCGGTCGCGCCGAAGACATCGAGGATGCCGCCGCGAGCGGCAAACTGGCCGCGCTCCTCGACCTGCTCGACCCGTTCGTAGCCGGCCGCGGCGAGGTCGCGGGCGACGCCCGCCGGGTCGATTTCCTCGCCCGCGAGGATCGTCAGGCCGGAGGGACGCAGGGCGGCGTCGGGCACCGCCTCGGCGAGCGCCGTGGCGCTGGCGACGACGAGCGCGTCCGTCTCCTCGGCAAGCGCGTCGAGCGCGTCGATCCGCAGTCCCACCAGGTGGGGCGGCGGCGTCACGTGCGAGGCGAAGCCGGTCCCGCGCGACGGGTAGAGGCGCACGCGTCGCGGTGCCAGGTAGGCGCGCAGATCGGCGGCGAGGTCACGGGCGGAGCGATCGTCGGCGGCGACCAAGAGCGCCGGCCTGCCGGCCAGCCCCCTGTCGTCCTCGAGCAGAGAGGCGAGCAGCAGCGGACGCAGCATCGCGGAGGCCGCCACCCCGACCGCCTCGTCACCGCCCGCGGCGTCGCGCACGCGGCCGGCGAGCGCGTGCACGCGCTCGTTCTCGGCGGCAATCTCGATCAGCGGTCTGAGTGACATGGCAGGCGAAACGCCCGGAGCGGGGCTCCGGGCGGGTCGGGCGATTCTACGAGGCGAGGCCGGGCGGCCCTCCAGACCTAGTATCTGCACCATGTCCGCGCTGGGAGACGTGGCGGCGGCGATCCTGCCGCCGGAGGCAGGGGGGCCCGACCCCGAGCGCGTGGCGGGCGTAGCCCGGCGGATGGTCTCGCGGATGCCACCCGCGTCTCAGGCTGGGATCGGCGCAGCGCTGATCGGCCTGGAGGCGTTCTCGCTGGCGCGCACCGGCCGGCGACTTGGGAGGGCGGCGCCGGAGCGCCGGGAAGAGCTGCTGGCCGAGGTCACCCGCCTAGGCGGTGCGCCGCTGCTGGACACGGTCAAGTCGATAATCATGCTGGCCCACGGTGCCGACGCCTACGCCGGCGAGATCGCCGCGGTCGGCTCGCGCCACGAGCCGTCGCGACCCGACGGCGCGCTCAACCTCATCCCGGCGACCGAGTGGGCTCTGCACGCCAGCTGCGACGTGATCGTGATCGGGTCCGGCGCCGGCGGCGCCTTCGCCGCCCGGGCGCTGGCCCGGGCCGGCCTCGACACCGTGATCGTCGAGGAAGGCGAACGCTGGACTGCGGAGCGAATCCGCGACTCCCATCCGCTCGATCGCTTCGCCGGCATCTACCGCGACGGCGGCACGACGACGGCGCTCGGCAACCCGCCGATCGCCCTGCCGCTGGGACGCGCCGTGGGCGGCACGACGGTGATCAACTCGGGCACCTGCTACCGGCCCCCGACCGCCGTTGCCCAGGCCTGGCATGAGCACCACGGCCTGGCCCACGCCAACCTCGAGCTGCTCGGCCCGCGGGTCGCCGACGTCGAAGCGACGATCGGCGTGGCGCCGGCGCCGATGGAGGTGCTGGGCCGCAACGGGGAACTCGCGCTGGAGGGCGCGTCGGCGCTGGATTGGCAGAACGCGCCGCTGCGGCGCAACGCGCCGGGCTGTCGCGGCGCCTGCCAGTGCGCGATCGGCTGCCCCAACAACGCCAAGGGCGGCGTCCACCTCAACGCCCTGCCGCAGGCCTGCGAGGCCGGCGCGCGGATCGCCTCGGGCCTGCACGTGCGCCGGGTGCTGACCGAAGCGGGGCGGGCGACCGGCGTGCTCGCCCGCGCAACGGACGGCCGGGAGGTGCGCATCGCGGCGCCGCTGGTCGTCGTCGCCGCCGGGGCGGTGCCGACGCCCCCCCTGCTGCGGCGCAGCGGCCTCGGTCGCCATCCCGCCCTCGGCCGCAACCTCTCGATCCACCCGGCAACCGGCATCACCGCGAGCTTTGAGGAGGAGGTGATCCCATGGCGCGGCGTGATGCAGAGCGTCGGGATCGAGGAGCTGCACGAGCGCGAGGGGGTCCTGCTCGAGGCCACCTCGACGCCGCCCGGGATGGGGGCGGTCTCAGCGCCCGGCTACGGCACGCACCTGCTGCGGCGCCTCGACCGCGCCGCCAACACGGCGACGCTGGGAGCGATGATCGCCGACGAGCCATCCGGTCGCGTCTTCGGCCGTCGCTCGCCCCTGGTCACCTACCGACTCGCCAAGGCCGACGAACGCCGTCTCGCCATCGCCGTCGCCGCGATGACGCGCGTGATGCTCGCCGCCGGCGCAAGGGAGGTCGAGCTGGGGGGCGGCGCCCCCGTGGTCCGCTCCGAGGCGGACCTGGACGCGGCGATGCAGCAACTCGACGTGCGCCGCCTGCGACTCGCCGCCTTCCACCCCACCGGCTCCGCCGCCGCCGGGTCGGACCCATCGCGCCACCCGGTCGATCCGGAGGGCCGTTTGCGCGGCATCGACGGGGTCTGGGTCGCCGACGGCTCGATCCTGCCCAGCTGTCCGGGCGTGAACCCCCAAGTCTCGATCATGGCGATCGCCGCGGGGGTCGGCGAGGCGGCAACCGCGTAGGGCTCAGGCCCTGTAGGGCAGGCCGGGCCCGGTGCGCTGCCACTCGACCTGGCTCACGCCCTCGTGGCGGGAGCGCCCCTCGACGTCGTCCCACTCGTGCAGCATGCGCTTGAGGCGGGTGAGGCCCTCCGGGTCGAGCGCGGCGACCTCGGCTGCCAGCTCCAGGGTCGCGTCCTCGGTCGCGGCCGCGGGCGCGACCCGGTTGACCAGTCCCAGGCGCAGCGCCTCGTCGACCCCAACCGTGCGCGAGGAGAGCAGCAGGTACTTGGCCGTGGCGAGCCCGCAGAGCGTGACTAGGCGGGCCGGCCCGACGGGAACGCCCAGCGCCGCACCCGGGAAGCGCAGCCGCAGGTTCGAGCCGCCGACGCGCATGTCGCAGGCAATCGCGATCTCCGCTCCGCCGCCGACCACGTCCCCGGCG
The DNA here is from genome assembly GCA_963843495.1 of uncultured Solirubrobacterales bacterium. Lineage (GTDB taxonomy): Bacteria > Actinomycetota > Thermoleophilia > Solirubrobacterales > 70-9 > VRUE01. Next base: position 481,053 of record CAWJJX010000003.1, read on the forward strand.
CACACCGCGATCGTCGGCTTGGGGAAGGCGACGATCGCGTCGTAGAGGTCGGCGAAGAGCTGCACGCGCCGCACCCGCCCTTCCTCATCGAGCTCCTCCTTGACGTCCGCGCCAGCGGAGAGCGCCATGTGGTCGCCCGAGCCGATCACCAGCACCCGCATGTTCTCGTCCGCGCGCGCCGCCGCGACGTGCTCGAGCAGCTCGACCAGCATCTGGGTGTTGATCGCGTTGCGCGAGGCGGGACGCCGCAGGCGCAGCACCGCGACGCCCTGCCCGTTCAGCTCGTAGGTCGTTACCGCGGCGGGATCGGTCACGGCGTGGAAACTAGCTCCTCGACGAGGCGCTCGGCCTCCTCGGCGGCGCGCGTCACCAACTCCTCGACCTCCTGTCTGGACTCGCGGAAGCGCCCCAGAACGTATGAGGCGACGATCTCCGGATCGGTCGAGTCGGGACGGCCGACCCCGACGCGGACGCGCCAGAACTCGGCATCGCCGAAGCCGCGCTTGAGGCTCTTCAGCCCGTTGTGGCCGGCCAGGCCCCCGCCGAGCCGGGCCCTGACCTCGCCAAAGGGGAGGTCGATCTCGTCGTGGAGGACGACGACGCGCTCCAGCGGCACCTTGAGCGAGCCGCGCGCCGGCCCGGCTGAGTCGCCGGACACGTTCATCTGGGTCTGCGGCAGCAGGATCGCCACCCGCGGGCCCCCGGGGTTCGCCCGCCCTTCGCTGATCAGGCCGCCGAAGCGGCGCTTCGCGCGGGGCAGGTCCCAGCGGCGCGAGAGCTCCGCCGCGACCTCGAAGCCGACGTTGTGGCGCGTGCCCGCGTAGCGCTCACCGGGGTTGCCCAGGCCGACGATCAGAATACGGTCGCCGCCCTCGCCCTCGCCGCGATCGGCACAGCGGCGGAAGAGCGACAGGAGCTACTCCCCGCCGGACTCGCCCGAGTCGCCGCCCTCGCCCTCGCCGGCCTCCTCGGCGGCGGGCGCCTCGCCCTCCTCGCCGACCAGCTCGGCTTCCTCCTCGACGGCGGGCTCGGGCTCTTCCTCGACCCGGGGCGGCGAGAGGGTGGCGATCGTCACCTCGTCGGGCTCGTCGGCGACGAGCTTGACGCCCTCGGGGACGACCAGGGCCGAGAGCTGCAGGGTGTCGTTGATCTCCATCGCCGAGACGTCGGCGACGATGCGATCGGGAATCTCGGCCGGAAGCGCTTCGACCGTGACCTCGCGGGTGACGTGCTCAAGCACGCCGCCGCCCTTGACACCGGGGGCGGAATCGCCGCCCTCGAGCTCGACAGCGACCTCGGCCTGGATCGCCTCGTCGAGCCGCACCTCCTGCAGGTCGATGTGCTGGAGGCTGCCGCGCACGGGATGCAGCTGCTGCTCCTTGACGACGACGGGCACGACTTTGCCCCCCTCGATCTCGAGGTCGAAGAGGGCGGCGCCGTCCGCGAGGACCGAGCGCACATCGCGTTCGCTGACCTTGAAGGCGCGGGCCTCCGAGCCGCCGCTGTAGACGACGCCGGGGACGAGGCCGTCGCGGCGCAGCCGGCGCGAGGTCCTCGAGCCGAACTCGGTGCGGGGCGCTGCCTTGAGCTTTTCACGGTCGCGGGCCATTCCGGACGGGAGAGGATAGAGAAACGGCGGCGAACGGAACCTGTGGCAACCTGTTGGCCGTGGCTGACGATTCGAAGATCCCGAAGGGACGGGTGCGCCGCTCGGCCAAGCTGGGCTCGATCGTCGGCGTGCAGGGCGCCCGCTACGCCGGAACCAAGGCGACCAACGTCGCTCGCTCCGAGGAGGAGGGGCGCGAGCGACTCGAGCAGCGCCATCTCGAGACGGCGATGAAGATGGTCGGCGCGCTCGGCCAGATGAAGGGAGCGGCGATGAAGCTGGGCCAGTTCGCCTCCTTCATCGACACCGAGTTCATCCCGGACGAGTACCGCGACATCTACCAGGAGCAGCTGGCGAAGCTGCGCACCGACGCGCCGGCGATGCCATGGGAGAAGGTCGAGAAGGTGCTGGAGGAAGAGTGGGACGGCGAGCCGATCTCCGAGCTTTTCGCCGAGTTCGAGCGCGAGGCGTTCGCCGCGGCCTCGATCGGCCAGGTGCACCGGGCCGAGCTGCTCGACGGCCGCGCCGTGGCGGTGAAGATCCAGTACCCGGGGATCGCCGAGGCGCTCGACGCCGACCTGCGCAACGCCGGCACGATCGTCCGCCTTGCCCGCGCCCTCGCCCCCGGCCTCGACGCCAAGGCGATCGCCAAGGAGCTCCGCGAACGGGTGATGGAGGAGCTCGACTACGAGTACGAGGCGCAGAACCAGCGCAGCTTCTCGCGCGCCTACCGCGACCACCCGTTCATCTACGTGCCGGAAGTGATCACGCGCCTCTCGCGACGCCGGGTGCTGGTCACCGAGCTGGTCGAGGGCCTCGGCTTCGACAAGATCAAGGAGCTGGCGCACGAGGAGCGCAGCCGCTTCGGCGAGATCGTCTTCCGCGGCAGCTTCGGTTCGATCTACCACCTGCAGCACTTCAACGCCGACCCCCACCCAGGCAACTACCTGCTGATGGCCGACGGCCGCGTCGCCTTCCTCGACTTCGGCATGACCAAGAAGCTCGACCGCGAGCAGATCCTGCTCGAGCAGCGCGCCTTCGACGCCGCCTCCCGCGACGATCCCGAAGCCTTCCGCGAGGCCCTGCATGAGCTGGGCTTCGTCAAGAACCCGTCGAAGCTCGACGCCGAGCGGCTGCTGGAGCACATGCAAGCCGTCGGCGGCTGGTACGTCGAGGACCGTGAGATCGAGATCAGCCCACGGCGGGTGATGAAGATCATCGAGTCGACCAACGACCCGCGCTCGGAGTACTTCGACCTGATGCGGAGAGAGTCGATCCCCGCCGACGAGTTGATGGGCCGGCGTATGGAAATCGGCGTGGTCGCGGTGCTCGGCCAGCTGCGGGCCAAGCGCAACTGGCACCGGATCATGCGCGAGTGGGTCTACGCCGAGCCTCCCGCGACGGAGCTTGGCGAGCAGGAGTGGGAGTACTTCGAGGGAAGAGGTGTGGTGCAGGTGCCTGGATTGCCGAGCAACGCCTGAGAGGGGAGCGCCGATGAGCCGGATTCGCCGTGGTTGGGAGCTGACGAAGAAGAGCTGGAGGCTGCTTCGGGAGAATCCCGCGCTGTTGCGATTCCCGCTCTATGGCGGCGTGGCGACGATCGTCTGCGCGATCATCGTCGTCGGCCCGGGCCTCTACCTGATCGAGGACGACCAGGCGGTGTTCGGCGGAGCCGTGGCCGTGATCGGCTTCTACCTGCTCGCCCTGATCGGCACCTACTTCAGCGTGGGTCTTGCCGCCGCCGCCAACATGATCTTCCAGGGTCGAGAGGCGAGCGTCGGCGACGGACTCGCCGTGGCGCGCACCCGCCTCTCCCAAATCGCCGGCTGGGCCGCCGTCTCGACCGCGATCGGCCTCGTGCTCAGCGCCCTTGAGAATCAGGGTGCGGCGGGCCAGATCTTCGGCCGCGTACTCGCCGTCGGCTGGTCGCTGATCACCTTCCTCGCGGTTCCGGTGATCGCGCTGGAGGGCACCGGCCCGTTCGAGACCCTGAAGCGCTCGTCGAGCCTCTTCAAGTCGCGCTGGGGCGCCCAGGTGACCGGCAACATCGCGATCGGGGGGGCAGTCTTCCTCTTCGGCGTCCTGCCCTCGGCGCTGCTGATCTTCGCCGGCTTCCTGATCTGGGCCTCGGCTGGCTTCGCCGGCGCCCTGCTGCTCGTCCTCGGCGTGATCGGCCTGGCGATCTCGATGCTCGTCTCCAGCGCGCTCAGCAACATCTTCGGCGTCGCCCTCTACCGCTTCGCCCTCGACGGCGAGGCGGTCGGCGGCTTCACCCCTGACGAGCTCAACTCAGCCGTCCGCACCCGCGGCGGCCGCAACGCCCCACCCACCGCCACCCCCGGCACCGTCTAACCACCTCGCTCCAGTGCGCCTTATCCCCCTATTGCGGGGAAAAAGCGCACTGGAAGGGATTCGACGGGGAGAACCTTGCTCCCGTGCGCCTTATCCACGCATGACGGGGAAAAGGCGCACGGGAAAGAGGGAGCACGGGATTGCGGCACTGGCCGAGACGCAGCACGGGGTCGTTTCGCGGCACCAGCTGCGAGCGCTGGGGCTCCGCGATCGCGCGATAGACGAGCGAATCACCTCGCAGTATCTGCTGCCGCTCTTCAGGGGCACGTTTGCGGTGGGCCATCGCGCGATCAGCCGGCGGGGACGCATGCTCGCCGCCGTACTGGCCTGCGAGGTGGGAACGGTGCTTTCGCACGGGAGCGCCGCAGAGTTGCTCGGTCTCGATGACAAGCAGCTTCCATACATCGAGGTCATTCCTCCGGACTGGTCGGGGCGCAAGATCCCGGGAATACGCTGGCACCGCGTGCGCCTGCCATTGCCGGACGAGATTGAGATTCGGGACGGCATCCCGTGCACCACTGTGTCGCGCACGATCCTCGACATGGCGGGACGGTCCGGCTGGGCGCAGCTGCGACGGCTAGTCGAGCAGGCGCGATCTTGCGGCAGCTCGACGCGGACGAGATCGACCTCGTGCTGTCGCGGGGACGCAGGCTGGGAGCGCCTCGACTTCGCGCGATCCTGGCAGGCTGGCGCGGTACTACGGAGGCCCGTCCACTATTGCGCAGCAGGCTGGAGGCCCGTCTCCTCCCCCGCCTCCTCGAGGAGGGCCTGCCCGCTCCACGCACCAACGTCAAACTGCGCGTCGACGGGCACGCTCTCGAGGTCGACATGCTCTGGTCCCAGCAGCGACTGGCAATTGAGACGGACGGTGAAGAGACGCACGGCACGCGGGCCGCCTTTCAGCGTGATCGCTGGCGCGACCAGGTCCTGGTCGCAGCCGGCTACCGCACGGCCCGCGTCACCTGGGCCCAGGTCAAAGACGAACCGAACGCCGTCGTCAGCCGCATCGCTCGCATGCTCAAATCCAGTTAGAGACCGGCTTCCGGTGCGCCTTATCCACGCTATCCGTGGATAAGGCGCACCGGAGCGGAGGGGGGCTAGGGGAGCTGGGCGAAGAGGCGGGGGTCGTTGGAGCAGAGCCCGGTGACGCCTGCGGCGAGGAGCTTCTTCATGCGGGGGAGGTCGTCGACGGTCCAGGCGATCAGCTCGACATCGGCGAGCTCGGTGATGCTAGCCAGGCGGCGGCTGATCAGCGGGTGGTAGACCCACATCGCCTCGACCCCGAGCTTCGGCAGCTGCTGGGCGGCCATGCCGGGGAGGCGCTGGCGCATCGCCACCAGCGCCATCAGCATCGGGGCCTTCGCCCAGCGCTTCGAGACCCAGTCCTTGGTCACCTTCGGGTAGGTCCAGCCGCGGCGCAGGCCCGGTTCGAGCTCCCGCACCCGCGCCAAGGTGGAGAGCTCCATCGTGGAGATCATCGACCGGTCGATCAGATCGCGCTCGCGCAGGGCGTTGACGATCTCTTCGTCGCGGCCGGGCAACTTGACGTCGACGTCGATTTCGACCCGGTCGAGCGGCGGCTCGAGAAAGGCGTCGAGCGCCTGCTCGAGGGTCAGCGGCTGTCGCCGCTCCGCGTCTTTCCAGTCGTGGGCGACGATGAGCGGGGTGCGCTCGGCCGCGGCGATCCGCGGATGTCCGTCCCGCGTCCACAGAACGTCGAGCTCGATCGTGTCAACGTCAGCCTCGACCGCGGCGCGAAAGCTCTCGATCGTGTTGCCGGGGGCGATCAGGTCGGCGCCCTTGTGGCCGACCAGCCGCAAACCGTTTGGCGTCAAAAGAGCTGGTTCTCGCCGGCGAAGATCTCGGAGACCGAGTCGTCGGTGAAGATGCGGCGGATCGAGTCGGCGAAGGTGCCGGCGGTGGAGAGCACCGTGATGTTGTCCGGCGCGCCCGGCCGCAGCGGGATCGTGTCGGAGACGACGATCTTCTCGATGCCAGAGCTCTCGTAGGCGAGCCGCTCGTAGGCGGGACCGGAGAAGACGCCGTGGGTGGCGCAGGCGATCACCCGCGCCGCGCCCTCGTCTTTGACCGTCTGCGCCGCCGCGCAGAGCGTACCGGCGGTGTCGATCATGTCGTCGACCAGGACCGCGGTCTTGCCCTTGACGTCGCCGACCACGTAGCCGATCTCGGCCACCTGCTGGGCGGGACGCTCCTTCTCCATCACCGCCCAGTGGGTGCCGATGCGGCGGGCGAAGTTGCGTGCCGTCTTCACCCGACCGGCATCGGGGGAGACGATCACGAGGTCCTCGGCCGGGTACTGGTCGGCGAACCACTGGGTCAGCATCGGCATCGCCGTCATGTGATCGACAGGGACGTGGAAGAAGCCCTGCACCTGGCCGGCGTGCAGGTCCATCGTGAGGACGCGATCGACCCCCACCCCCTCCAGGCACTTGGCAACGATGCGGGCGGAGATCGGCTCGCGCGGCGCCGACTTCTTGTCCTGGCGGGCGTAGCCGTACCAGGGCATGACGGCGATGATCCGGTGAGCGGAAGCGCCCTGAGCCGCGTCGATCATCGTCAGCAGCTCGATCAGGGCGTCGTTCGGCGTCATGTCGGAGTGTTCGTTGGCGCAGGTCGACTGCACGAGGAAGACGTCGGCGCCCCGGATCGACTCCTCGTAGCGGCAGTAGACCTCGCCGTTGGCGAAGGTCTTCAGCGTCACCTGGCCGAGGTCGAGGTCGAGCTTGCCGGCGACCTTGGCGGCCAGCTCCATCGAGCTGCGGCCGCCGAAGACCATCAGCCGCTTCGAGTAGTCGTGGGGTATGGCGGTCGCCGCCGCCGATGTGGCCTGCGGGCGCTCCTCGATCGTGCTCACGGGTCTGCTACTCCTCTTGCGTCTCCGCCGCCTTGCGGTCGGCGTAGCCCTCGATGTTCCGTTGCTGGTTCTCGCTCACCGCGAGCGCGCCCTCCGGCACGTCGCTCTTGATCACTGCTCCAGCGCCAGTGTAGGCACCGTCGCCGACTTCTACCGGCGCGATCAGCATCGTGTCAACGCCGATTCGCACGTTGCGACCGATCGCAGTCCGGTTCTTGCGGAAACCGTCGTAGTTGGCGGTGATCGTGCCGGCGCCGAGGTTGCTGCCATCCCCTATGTCAGCGTCGCCGACGTAGGCGAGGTGGGGCACCTTGGCACCCTCGCCGATGCGCGAGTTCTTGACCTCGACGAAGGCGCCGGCCTTGGCTCCCGATGCGAGCGACGCCTCCGGGCGCAGGTAGGCGAAGGGCCCGACGTTCGCACCATCGCCGACCTCGCACTCAACCAGGTAGGAGTGCGGCACGGAGACGTCCTCGCCGAGCCTGGCGTCGATCAGCGTGCTCAGTGGGCCTACGGTGGAGCGGGCGCCTATCTCCGTGCGCCCCTGCAAGCTGGTGCCGGGCTCGATCCGCGCGTCGGCGGCAATCTCGACGTCGGCGTCGATCCAGGTCGAGGCGGGATCGACCACGGTCACCCCGGCGAGCATGTGAGCGGCGAGGATGCGGCGGCGGGCAATGGCCTCCACCGCGGCCAGGTCGGCGCGGTTGTTGACGCCCATCGTCACCGCGAGATCCTCAGAGAGGTGGGCGGCGACCGCATGCCCGGCCTCGCGCAGAGCAGGGACGACATCGGGCAGGTAGTACTCGCCCTGCGCATTCTCGTTGGAGAGCCGTGCGAGGGCGTCAGCCAACGGTGCCGCGTCGAAGACATAGGTGCCGGCGTTGATCTCGCGGATCTCGAGCTGGGCGGCGTCGGCGTCGCCGGCCTCCTTGGTCTCGACGATGCGCTCGACCTCGCCGGAGGCATTGCGGACGACGCGACCATAGGAGCCGGGGTCATCGAGCTCGATCGTCAGCAACGTGGCAGCCGCGCCGGCCTGCGCGTGGGCGTCGAACAGGCCGGTGATGTTCTCGGCTGTGATCAACGGGTGATCGCCGGAGAGGACGAGAACGGTCTCGGCTTCTTCGATCAGCGGCAGAGCCGCGCGCACCGCCCCACCGGTGCCGTCGGAAGCGGGCTGCTCAATGATCCTGACCTTGTCGGGAAGGCCCGCGACGATGTCTTGGCTGGGTGAGGTGATCGCCACGACGTTCCACTCGCCCTCCGTCGTCTCTCGGGCAGCGAGGATCGGCCAGGCGACCATCGGGCGCCCACAGAGGGGGTGCAGCATCTTCGGCGTCGTCGAGCGCATTCGGGTGCCCTCGCCGGCAGCCATGACCAGCACTAGGGGAGACTCCACTCGTAGATCGTAATGGGGGCGGGGGTGGGGTGGGGCACCCTTCCGCTCGCTGGGTTTTCGCCGTCAGCGGGTAGATCTCTCGATAAGAACTAGGGCGAAAAGAGGACGCCGCTCGCTGCAGGTGTCCCACCCCACCCCACCACCGTCAGCCCAGGCCGTACCAGGGGTCCGCTGGCCGGAGCCGCCAGCACCTCATCGACAAGCCAGCGCTGGCGAGCTGGCTTCTCGGTCAGCTGGCGAGGGTCAGTCGGCCTTGGCGAGGTCTCGGCCGACGAGCGCGACGCTGGTGAGGGTCCAGCCGGCGAAGATTAGGTCGATGCCGACGAGGAGGCCGATCGCCCAGTCGGCGCTGCTGGGGAACTTGGCGAGGATGAGGATGCCGATCAGGAGGCCGGCGAAGCCGCTGAGGCCGACGAGGCCGGCGCCCTCGTGGCCGCGGGCGGCGAAGGCCACGGCGATCCGGGTCAACCCCATGAAGAGGAAATAGATGCCGAGGACGAGCGTCAGGGTGAGGGTCCCGTTGTGTGGTTCGACAATCAGCCAGAGCCCGACGATCACGGTGAGGAGCGCCCAGAGCAGGCGCAGGACAACCGTCCCGATCGAGTGCGCGGTGAACGCGCCGGCAACGAGGAAGACGCCCGCGATGAGCAGGATCCAGCCGATGAAGATCGCGGTCCCGACCGAGGCGACCGCGGGCACGACGATCGCCACGCAGCCGATGAAGATCGCCAGCACCCCGACGGCCATCAGCGCCTTCCAGCTACGCCGCAGACCCTCGCGAACCTCCGGGTCCATCGAGACGCTCCCCATCTCCATGCGAGGACCCTAAGCCGCCCAGCGGACGGGATCAAGATCGAGCGAGGGCGCTAGTCTCGGAGCGCGGTCCGGGATGGTGTAATCGGTAGCACGCCAGGTTTTGGTCCTGGAAGCGGGGGTTCGAGCCCTCCTCCCGGAACTGAGGGGCTATTCCTCGCCGCCGCGCGGCACCTTGCCCGCTTCCGCGCCCGGCTCCAGGGCCGGGCCGCGCGGAGAGGCGATGCCAAGGACGCGCATCGCCTTGAGGCCGAGGCCGAGCTTCTCGCGGCCCTCGGTGGCGGAGACGTCGTGGCCGCAGAGCTCCTTCACGCGCTCCAGCCGGTAGCGGATCGTGTGGCGGTGGGTGAAGAGCTGTTTGGCGGTGGCGGCGACGTTGCCGTCGTTGTCGAGGTAGGCCTCGACGGTCGCCACCAGCTCGGTCTCGTACTGCTCGTCGTAGGCGGCGAGGGGCGCGATCGTCTCGGCGTAGAAGCGCTCCAGCTCGCCCGGGTCCTCGCTCATCGCCGGCAGCAGCAGCCGGTAGGAGCCGGTGTCCTCGAAGGCCAGCAGCGAGCGGCCCTCGGCCTCGCCGACGTTGACCGCCAGCCGCGCCTCGTTGCCCGCGCGGTAGAGGTCGACCGGGTCCGCGGCGCGGCGGCTGCGCCCGATCGTCAGGTGGAAGCCGGAGAGGCTGTCCTCCAGCTCGCGGGCGAGACCGGCGGCGGCGCGCGCGAGCCGCTCGTCGTCCTCGGCGGGCACGATCACCGCCACCTCGGCGGACTCCTCGTCCACCGGTGCTCGCCAGCGACCCGGGGGCGAGCGAGCGCAGCGCGCGCAGCGCCAGCGTCAGCACCCGCCCGCGCCACTCGCCCGTCTGCGCCGCGCGCGGCGCAGCCCGCAGGATCAGCACCCCGGCGCCGCCGTTCAGGTCGGTGCCGAGCTCGGCCGCGCGGGCGACGATGTCGCCGCGATCGGTGACCTCGCGGGCGAGCACCGCGGCGACGAAGGCCCCGGCCACCTCCTCGCTCTCCCACTCCGGCGAGCGCGAGCGCTCCAGCTCGAGCGCCAGCAGCGTCGTCACCATGCGGGCGATCGCCGGCTCGGGCGGCGACGGCGCGCGGTAGCGCAGCTCGCCGACGACGCTGTCGGCGACCCGCAGCTCGACCCGGTCGACTCCCTCGCCACCGGCGAGCAGCTTCTGCTCCTGGTCCGGGGAGGCGCCGGCGACCGCGAGCACGGCGCTGGAGCGGTCGATCAGGGCGACGCTGGCGTCGAGGACCTTCGCCGCGGCGCGCGCGACCGCGGGCAGGCCGGCGCCCGACTCGACCGCCTCGGCGAGCGCGTCGAGAGTCCCCGGCTCTCCGGCGCTTTTGCAGGGCACTTTTCCCCGTTTGCGAGGCCGCAGGCATCGGCCCATTATCCCGGCAGGGGCGATCCCAGCCTACGCCGTTGAGAGATGTCGACGATGTCGGTGTAGTAGTAGACGACCACGAGGCCCGAGCACGATCCCGATCAGGATCAGCGCGGCGAGCACGAAGAGCGAGAGGAAGCCGGCGGCGGCCTTCTCCCAGATCCGGCCGTAGGAGCTCAGCGCCGGCACCAGGATCAGGCCGACGAAGGCGACCAGGCTGATCAGCCCGGCGCCGCCGAAGAGCACGTACTCATGCTCGATCTTCTGCCAGCGCGCAGCGGCAGTCACTGGTCGGATTCTGACGCAACTGGGAGATGACGAGAGCGACGGCGGCGCAGAGCGCGAAGGCGGCGACCCCCAGCGCCCAGCCGCCGCTGACGTCGCTGAGGTAGTGGACGTTGAGGTAGACGCGCGAGAGACCGACCAGCGGCGGTCAGCGCGATCCCCGCCGCGACGACGGCGGCGCCCCGCGCCATCCCCGGGCGCAGCCGCAGCACGATCGTCACCGCCAGCCAGACGTAGAGGATCGAGTAGGCGGCGTGGCCGCTCGGAAACGAGGAGCCGGAGGAGTCGATCAGGCCGCCCGTCCGGCCGCGGCCGGTCGACCGCGTCCTTGAGCTCGTGGACGCCGACGACGATGATCAGCGATCCCGCCGAGCAGGACGCCGAACTCGGTCCAGCGCCGCGCGAGCGACGAGCAGCGCCGCGCAGACGAGCGCCAGCGCCCAGGTCAACGCGCGCGAGCCGAGGAAGGTGACGACCTTGGCGACGATCGGTCAGCCAGCCCGCTCGCAGCGGCTCGACGACGTCGATCGCGGTCTTGTCGCCGGGCGTCGGCCCCGGGTCGCCGCCGACGATCACCGCGTAGGCGACGAGGACGAAGAGGACGACCGCGAGGACCGCCATCAGCGAGGTGAACTCGAGCCCGAAGGTGCCGCCCGGCGTGACCCGGTCCCAGAGGAAGCGCAGCTGCGGCCGGAAGCGGCGCCCGAGGAGGACGAGCCAGCGAGTCGCGGCGTGGCGCCTCCATCCAGCGCACTGCCGCCGCGCCGGTTCGCCGCGACCCGGAAGTGGCGGACCGTGAGGACGACCCCGCCGACGACGACGATCAGCGTGCCGAGGATGAAGGCGCCGCGGCCGGCGTACTCGGCCGCGCTCTCGACGCTGCGCGAGAAGAAGTAGCCGATCAGGATGTGGGCGCTCGACCAGAGCCCGGTGCCGAGGATGCTGTAGGGGACGAAGGCGCGGTAGCGCATTCCCGAGCTGCCGGCGATGAACGGCGCCAGGGCCCGCACCAGGCTGATGAAGCGGCCGATCGAAGATCGTCTTGCCGCCGTGGCGGGAGAAGTAGTCCTCGACCTTCTCGAAGCGCTCGTGGCTGATCCCGACCCGCGGCCCGTTGCGCAGGACGAACCCGCGCCCGAGGCGGCGGCCGATGAAGAAGCTCGTCGTGTCGCCGGCCCAGGCGGCGAACCAGGCGATCGCGATCAGCAGGTAGACGTCGATCGCGCCCTGGCCGGCGACGGCGCCGCCGAGCAGCATCATCGTCTCGCCGGGGACGACGAGGCCGACGAAGGCGCCGGTCTCGGCGAAGGCGAAGACGCCGACCAGCAGGTAGGTCCAGGCGCCGAGCGCGTCGGAGATGTCTTCGAGCAGGCCCTGCAGGTCGATGTGGCCGAGCTCGCGGCTGATCAGGTAGTAGCCGATGGCGACGAGAACCGCGACGAGCCCGACGAGGAGCCGTTTGCGCCTGCCGCCGCCCTCTCCCGGCAGCCTCACGGGGCCCTCCCCGCCTCGCAGACGATCGCGTCGTCGCGGTCGATCGCCGCCGCCGCCGACTCGCGCCGCGGCGAGGCTCGCGAAGAGCCCGAACGCGGTCGGCCCGGAGCCGCTCAGCGAGCGCGACCGGCGCCCCGGCCGTCGCGCAGCGCGTCGAGCGCGTCGCCGATCTCCGGCCGCAGCGAGCGCGCCGCGGGCTCGAGGTCGTTGACGAGCAGCTCGGCGTAGGCGAGCGGCGAGGCGCCGGCGCCAGCCGCACCGCGCAGCTCGCCCGCGAGCTGCGCCAGCTCCCGCGCCGCGCGACCGAGGCCGAGCCGGTCGGCCTCGGCGAAGACCGTCGGCGGTGCTGAGGCCGCCGCCGCCCGGCAGCAGCACGACGGCGTGGGCGGCCGGCTCGGGCAGCCGCTCGACCCGCTCGCCCGCGCCCCCGACCAGGGACAGCGCCGGGCGCAGCTGCGAGGGCACGTCGGCGCCGAGCTCAGCCGCCAGCTCCTGCAGGTCGCGCAACCTCGCCCGCGGCCAGCCGCAGCACCGCCGCAGCGTCGGCGCTGCCGCCGCCGAGCCCGGCGGCGACCGGGATCCGCTTCTCGATCTCGACCCGCAGCGGCGGCCGCTCCCAGCCGCGCGTCGCGCAGCGCCGCCAGCGCGCGCGCGGCCAGGTTCTCGCCCTCGACCCCCGGGCAGATCACCTCGTCGCGCGTCGGCCTCGGTGACCTCGATCAGGTCGGCCAGCGCCAGCGGCTCGAACAGCGAGCAGAGCTCGTGCAGGCCGTCGTCGCGGCGCTGGCCCGAGGTAGAGGCAGAGGTTGAGCTTGGCGGGGGCGTGGATCGGCATCGGCGGCAACGGCTCAGTCGCTGCCGCGGAGCTTCGCGGACAGGGCGGCGAACTGCTCGGGCGACAGCGCCTCCGCCCGCGCGTCGGCGGCAGGCCGAGCTCCGCGAGCGCGGCCCGCACCGCCTCGAGCGACCCGGGCCTCACGTGCTCCAGCGAGCGGGCCAGCGACTTGCGGCGGTGGGCGAAGGCGTCGCGGACCAGCTCGCGGGTGGCCGCGTCGGCGCCGGGGCCGGTGCGGCGCAGCCGCAGGATCGCCGACGTCGACCCGCGGCCGCGGCCTGAAGACCGCCGGGTCGACCGTGCGCAGCAGCTCGACCTCGCAGGCGAGCTGGACGAGGACGCTCGGCGCCACCGTAGGTGCGGCCCCCGGGCGCGGCCCGCAGGCGGTCGGCGATCTCGCGCTGGACCATCACCGTCCAGCGCCGCAGACCGACGGCAGCTCCTCGATCGTGCGCAGGATCAGCGGCGTCGCGACCGAGTAGGGCAGGTTGGCGACCATCGCCGTCGGCGCCGGCTCGAGCGCGGCGAGGTCGAGCTTCATCGCGTCGCCCCAGTGCAGGTGAACCCCCTCATGCGCGGCGATCGGCGCTAGCGAGCCCTCCAGCCGGCGGTCGATCTCGACCGCGTGGACGTGCGCGGCGGCGTCGGCCAGGCGCTCGGTGAGCACGCCCTCGCCCGCCCCGACCTCGAGCACGACGTCCTCCGGCCCCGAGCTCGGCGTCGCGGACGATCGCGTCGAGCAGGTTCGGGTCGGCCAGGAAGTTCTGGCCGAGCCTGACCATCGCGTTCACCAGCCGAAGAAGGCCCGTGCGTTTGCCTCGACCGTCCGCTCCAGCTCGTCGTAGGAGACGCCGCGAACCTCGGCGACGGCCTCCGCGGTGTCGACGACGTGGGCGGGCTGGTTGCGCTTGCCGCGCACCGGCTGCGGAGCCAGGTAGGGAGCGTCGGTCTCGACCAGGAGCAGCTCGTCGGGCACCTTCGCCGCCGCCTCGCGCAGCTCCTCGGCGCTGGGGAAGGTGACGTTGCCGGCGAAGGAGCAGTACCAGCCGCGCTCGACCGCGTCCTGCACTCGCCCGGGGGCGAGAAGCAGTGCAGGATCACCGGACGCCCTCGCCGTGGGCGTCGAGGGTGTCGAAGACCTCGTCGACCGCGCCCGTCTCGCCCTCGGGGTCGCGAGCGTGGATGACGATCGGCAGCTCGCGCTCGCGCGGCGATCTCGATCTGCGCGGCGAACGCGCGTCGCTGCTCCGCCCGGCTCGCGGTGTCGCGGTAGTAGTCGAGCCCGGTCTCGCCGATCGCCCGCACCCGTCGTGCTCGGCCGCGAGACGGTCGATCGCGGCGGCACGAGCGCCGTCGAAGCCGGCGGCCTCAGTCGGGTGGCAGCCGACGGTGGCAAAGACGCCCTCGCAACGCTCGGCGGCAGCGATCGCCGTCCTGCTCGACTGCACATCGAGGCCGACATTGAGCATCCGCTCGACCCCGGCCTCGCGGGCGGCGTCGACTAGATCCGCCTCCGGCCGCTCGCAGAGAAAGAGGTGAGTGTGGGAGTCGATCACCGGCGACTCCCACACTATCCACCGCTTCCTCAGCTCAGAGCACTCCGCACCCGAATTCGTCCTCTTCGAGCTCGTCGGGCAGCTCCGGGATCTCGAGCAGTCCGATGACCTCGAGGGCGGGCTCCAGGCCAAGGCCGCCGACCACGTCCTGGAGCAGGTTGACCTGTTCGGCCAGCTGTTCGCTCTGGATGCAGAGAGATTCGACCGACGGCAGGGCCGCGACTGCGTCTTTCAGCTCGTCGTTGTCGACGTCCTGCAGCGTGCTGAGCACCCCGTCCAGGTCGGTGTCGATCCCGAGCAGGGTGGCTTCGAGGCTGTCGACGCGCGAGGAGAGGGAACCGATCTGTTCGGTGACCGTGGAGCTGACGGCGCCCTGGGCTCCTCCCTGACCCGGCGTGCCCTGCGAGCCCTGTGAGCCCAGGGCCCCAGCGGCGCCGCTTCCGCCGGCCGCTCCCACGGCGCCGGCAACCGTCCATGCAACTTTGCGCTCGCCCCGCCTGCAATGGGTGCGCGCGCCGGGAACGACCCGGAGGGTTCCCCTGGGCTTGCCCTTGACCTTGTAACAGGCATGGATCCGGCCGTCTTTGCCGATCAGCGGCCGGGCGGCCGCGGTCTCGACGAGTCCCGCGAGCAGCAACGTCACCAGGGCGAAGAGGAAGAGCGAAACCGGTCGTGGATGGACAAGAGCAGGAGATACGTCGTGGTTTTTCATGCCGAGAACCTCCCCTCGGCTGGCCGGCCAGGCAAGCAAACCAAGCGTTTTACCTAGCGAATACTTACTAAAAATTAGGTATAGAATTCTGATATCTCCTAATACTCAGCAATTTCTGAGAAGGAGTCTCGCGCTGCGGCCCAGATACCCTTCCCCGGCGCATGGCCGATTTCGCCGACTACTACCGCGAGATCTACGCCCGCGGCCTGGGCGGTGAGACGCCCTCGGTCCCGGTCTCGATTGCCGAGCTGGAGCGGCGAGCTGCCGAGGCGATGGACGAGCGAGCGGCGAACTACGTCTTCGCCGGCGCTGGCGCAGAGGGCACGATGGACGTCAACCGCGAGGCCTTTCGCCGCCGCCGGATCGTGCCGCGCATGCTGCGCGACGTTGCCGAGCGGGATCTGGCGACGACCCTGCTCGGAACCACGATGCCGGCACCGCTGCTGCTTGCTCCGATCGGCGTGCAGAAGATCGTCCACCCCGACGGCGAGCTGGCGACCGCTCGGGCCGCGGCGGCGCTCGGCCTGCCGATGATCGCCAGTACCGCCTCCGCCTTCAGCCTCGAGGAGATCGCGGAGGCGAGCGGCGAGGGACCGCGCTGGTTCCAGCTCTACTGGCCCAACGAGCGCAGCCTGGTCGAGAGCTTCGTCGGCCGCGCCGAGGCCGCCGGTTACGGCGCCATCGTCCTCACCGTCGACACCTTCATCCCGGGCTGGAAGCCACGCGACCTCCAGCAGGCCTGGCTCCCCTTCCTCGAAGGGATGGGCAACGCCAACTTCTTCCAGGACCCGGTCTTCCGCGCCGGCCTCGAGAAGACGCCCGAGGAGGACCTCGGCGCAGCCACCGGCCACTACCTCGGCGTCTACGACAACCCCTCGCTCAGCTGGGACGACCTCGAGTGGCTGCGCGAGCTGACCTCGCTGCCGATCCTGGTCAAGGGCATCCAGCATCCCGACGACGCGCGCGAGGCCGTGCGGCGGGGCATCGACGGCATCGTCGTCTCCAACCACGGCGGCCGCCAGGTCGACGGCGCCGTCGCCTCGCTCGATGCGCTGCCCGCAATCGCCGAGGCGGTCGGCGATCAGCTGACCGTCCTCTTCGACAGCGGCGTCCGCGGAGGCAGCGACGTGATCAAGGCGCTCGCCCTCGGCGCCGACGCCGTCTGCCTCGGCCGCCCCTACGTCTGGGGCCTGGCGCTCGAGGGCCAGGCCGGGGTCGAAACCGTGCTCAAGATGGTCCTCGCCGAGCTAGACCTGACGATGGCTTTCTGCGGCTACACCAGCCCCGGCCAGCTCGGGTCCGACGCCCTCGCTGCGGCCGAGTAGCTCAGAGGTCGCGGCGGGAGAAGATCAGCGCCGCGATCGCCAGCACGCCGGCCATGTAGACGAGGGCCCATGCGATTAGTCCGGGGCCCGCGGCTTCGGCGCCGCCGAAAGGCCCCAGCTGGAGCACGACGCCGGTCAGGCCGGAGGTGCTCGAGATCAGGGCATGGAGACCCGCTGCGTAGAGCCCCTCGAAGGGAAGCGCCCAGCTCGCGACCCGGCCGATCGTGTGCAGCGAGTCGGAGTCGAGCGCCTGGCCGATCTGGGCCAGCAGCCCGGCCGTCAACCCGGCGCCGAAGACCATGAAGACGACGATCCCCTGGGCGGTAACGGTGAGTAGGGTCGATGCCAGCAGCGAGAGCGCAGCGATGATCGCCACACCCAGGGCGAGTGCCAGTGCTGGCCCGAGGAGGTGGTCCGGCGACCAGTTCCCGGTTACCTGAGTGATCCCCCAAGCGACGAGGTAGACGACGATCACGTAGGCGGCCGAGAGCGTCGCGGCGCCGGCAAAGCGCGCCAGCAGCATCGTCGTCCGGCCGATCGGGCGCACCACGATCGGCTGTAGCATCCCCGACTCCGCGTCACCGCGAACGACGCCAAGGGTGAGGAAGACAGCCAGCACGGCGCCGAGGAAGAGCGTCGTGAACATCGCCATGCCGAAGATCGTGGCGCCGGTGAACGCCTTCGGATCGAGGATGTTCGGTTCTCCGACGGCGAATTCCTGCGCATCGCGGAAGGCGAAATGGGCGCCGACGGCATAGAGGCCGAGGAAGCCCAGCGTCAGCACCAGGACCGCGAGGAAGACCCGCTTGCGGACGCCCTCCTGGATCGAGAGCCCGATCACCGTGACGGCCGAGCGCAGCGGCGAGGGGGTCATCCGGTCTGCCCCTCGACCGCCTCGAGATAGACGTCCTCGAGTGAGCTGTGGCGGACCTCAACCCGGTAGATCCGCTCGCCGTCGGCGACCAGCTCGCCGACGAGCGCGGCGCGTCCTCGCGGCCGAGCGCCCTCGAAGCACGCACGCCGCGACTCGGTGTCGACCTCGACCCCGCCGCGGCCGGCGAGCTCGTCCGGCCGGCCGGCCTCGACCAGCCGTCCGCGGGCGATGATCGTGACCCAGTCGCAGACCAGCTCGACCTCGCTCAGCAGGTGCGAGTTGAGCAGAACCGCGACCCCGCGCGAGCGCAGCTCCTCGAGCAGGCCGCGGACGATGCGGCGCCCGACGGGGTCGAGCGCGCTGGTCGGCTCGTCGAGGAGGAGCAGCCGCGGCGAGCCGATCAGGGCCTGGGCGATCCCGAGCCGCTGCTGCATCCCCTTCGACATCGCCTCCACCCGCTTGCCGGCCGCATCGCCGAGGCCGACGAGCTCGAGCAGCTCGCCCCGCTCGGCGGCGCCGCCGGACGAGCCGACAAGCCGCTGATGCAGCTCCAGCAGCTCGTCGGCGGAGCAGCCAGCCGGGAAAGCGGAAGAGCTCGGCCAGGTAGCCGGTCCGGCTCGCGCCGGCGGCGAGCCGGCGGCACGCCGAGCACCTCGACCGACGCCGGCGCTCGGCCGGACCAGGCCGCAGGCGATCTTCGTCAGCGTCGTCTTGCCGGCCCCGTTGGGACCCGAGCAGCCCGACCAGCTCGCCCGGCGCGACCTCGAGGTCGACGCCGGCGAGCGCCTCCTGGCCCCGGTAGCTCTTGCGCAGGCCGCGGATCGCAAGCACCGGCGCGCCATCAGGCCGGCGGCTCGATCTTCGGGAAGAGCGGCGGGATCCGCTCGACGCTCTGCGCCGCCGCGGCCGCGAGCCGAGCTCGGCCAGCTCGCGACCCTCCTCGCCGAGCGCGCCGAGCAGGCGCTCGCCGGTCCCCGGCATGTAGGGGACCAGGAGCAGCGTCGACCACCCGCAGGCCCTCGACCAGGTTGTAGAGGACGTCGTCGAGGCGCTCGGCGATCGGCCTCGTCCTTGGCCAGCTCCCAGGGGCGGCGTCTCCTCGACGTAGCGGTTGAGCCGCCGGACGGCGACCAGCAGGCCTCCAGCGCGCGGCTGATCTCGGCCCGGTCGAGCAGCTCGCAGACGCGCTCGCGCAGGCCGCCGAGGCCGTCGTCGCCGTCGGCGAGCGCCGGGTCGACGCTCGCCCTCGGGGACGACGCCGTCGCGGTAGCGCTCGATCATCGCCAGCGTCGCGGCTGGCGAGGTTGCCGAAGTCGTTGGCGAGCTCGGTCTCGTAGCGCGCCTCGAAGCCGGCCGGGCGAGATCGAGCCGTCCTGGCCGAAGCTGACCTCGCGGAAGCAGTAGAAGCGCAGCGCGTCGGCGCCGAAGCGCTCGATCACCTCGAACGGATCGAGCACGTTGCCGAGCGACTTCGACATCTTCTTCTCGCCCATCAGCAGGTAGCCGTGGACGTAGAGCCGGCGCGGCAGCTCGAGGTCGGCCGCCCAGCAGCAGCGCCGGCCAGTCGACCGAGTGGAACTTGAGGATGTCCTTGCCCATCACGTGCAGGGAGGCGGGCCAGAAGCGCTCGGTCAGGTCCTCGCCCTCGCGGGCGAAGCAGAGCGCCGTGTAGTAGTTGAGCAGCGCGTCGAACCAGACGTAGATGACCTGGTCGGGGTCCCAGGGAAGCGGCACCCCCCACTTCAGCTCCGGCCGCGAGAGCGAGACGTCCGCGAGGCCGCCCTTGATGAAGCGAGCGCCTCGTTGCGGCGGAAGTCGGGCGCGACGAAGTCGGGGCGTTCCGTCGTAGAGGCCTCTCGAGCGGCTCCTGGAACGCGGAGAGGCGGAAGAACCAGTTCTCCTCGCGTCTCCCGCTCGAGCGGGATCTCGTGGATCGGGCAGGTGTTGCCCGCGCCCAGCTCGCGCTCGGTCTTGAAGTCGGCGCAGCGCGGGCAGTAGTAGCCCTCGTAGGTGCCCTTCGTCGACGTGCCCGTTGTCGTAGACCCGCTGCATCACCTCCTGGACCCGCTCGACGTGCTGGCGGGGATCGGAGGTGCGGATGAAGAAGTCGTTGGAGGCGTCGATCTTCGGCATCAGCGCACGGAACCGCTCCGCGTTGCGGTCGGCCAGCTCCGCGGCGTAGACGCCCTCGCGCTCGGCCGCCGGCGCGACCGGCTCGCCGTGCTCGTCGGTGCCGGTCAGGAAGAAGACGTCCTCGCCGCGCTGGCGCATGTGCCGGGCGAGGATGTCGGCGCCGATCGTCGAGTAGGCGTGACCGAGGTGCGGCTCGGCGTTGACGTAGTAGATCGGCGTGGTGACGTAGTAGGTGCCCTGACCCATCTCGGCGGGCACCGTACCAACGCGGTCGCCGACGGAAGTCACGCGAGGGTGCATGTGTGGTGCTCAGCAGTCTTTAAATAAATAAGGCAGTTTTAAATTATTTGATCGCTTTTTTATATGGTGATCGCCATGAGAAAGATGTTTGCGGGCTTGGCGCTCGCCGTAGCTGTTTCGCTCTCTGTTCCGCTGTCGGCCAGTGCCGCCGAATACGAAACCTTCGTCGGTTGCGACGTCTCCCCAAATTCGGTGCCATCGCACGTGTGCCAGCTCGGGGACTTCCCGGGGGCTTACTTCGAATCGGATGTCGATACCGAATACGAAGTCTGTGTCGAATTCCCGACGGAAGAAATCATCTGCGCCGAAGAACAGCTCGCCGAAGCGGGGGTTTTGTACGTCAACGCGATCTTCAGCGAACTGGAAGGCCTTCATTTCGTCTCCTGGTACGTCGAAGGAGTCGAAGTGGGGTTTTGGGCCTTTCGACTGGACCCTCCGCCTCCACCACCCTTGGTGCAAGCGCCAGCCCCCTCGGTTCCCTCTGTAGCCCCTGTGTCCCCGGGGCCGTCGGTGGAGTGCCTGACGGCGCGGAAACGAGTCGCAAAGCTCAAGACGCGACTGCGAAATGCCAGGGGACGCAAGCAGAAGGAAAGGCTGCGGAGCAAGTTGAGAAGCGCGCGAGCAGCGACTGATCGCCTCTGCTGATCGGCGGGTTGCGCTATCTACGGGGCTCGCGCCCGGTCAGCGCCCGGTAGAGATCGTTCGCCCGGGTGCCGGTGAGTGCGGCGACGACGCTGGCCGCGGCGCGGGGCCGGGCACCTGACTGGACCAGGTGGCGCAGCGCGTCGACCGCAAAGCCGACGTCTTGGTCGTGCTCCTCGGAGGCCGCCGGCGCGATCACCAGGACGATCTCGCCCTTGACGTCGCCGCGGAAGCGCCGCGCCAGTTCGGCCAGGGAGCCGCGCGCGACCTCCTCGTGCATCTTCGTCAGCTCGCGGCAGACGGCGGCCGGCCGGTCCGGGGCGATTGCCGCCAGCGCCGCCAGCGACTCGCTCACCCGCCGCGGCGACTCGAAGGCGACCACGGTCTCGGCCGAGCGCAGCACCCGCTCCATCTCGCCGGAGCGCTTGGGCAGGAAGCCCTCGAAGCGCCAGCGGTCGGTGGGCAGGCCGGAGGCGACCAGGGCCACCGGCACCACCGAGGGGCCGGGGAGCACCGTCACGTCGAGGTCCCGTTCGATGCAACGCCGGATCAGGCGGAAGCCGGGGTCAGAGATCGCCGGCATGCCGGCGTCGGAGACGAGCGCGACCGTCTCGCCGCGCTCAATCCGCTGCGCCAGCTCGGTGGCGCGGGCCGCTTCGTTGCCCTCGTGATTGGAGACCAGTGGTGGCGCCGGCCGGATGCCGAGCTTCTCGAGCAGGCCACCGGTGCGGCGGGTGTCCTCGCAGGCGATCCAGTCGGCGGCGACGAGCGCGTCGCGGACCCGGGGACTGAGGTCGTCGAGGTTGCCGATCGGGGTTGGGCAGACGATCAGGGAGCCGGGCATCAGCCCTTCCCCCGCTCATCCACAAGCTCCAACCTCGCCATCGCCGCCGCGCCGATCATGCCGGCGTCGCTGCCGAGTTCCGCGGCGACGACGGGGATCTCCTTCATAGGCGGCAGCGCCCGTTCCCGCAACTCACGACGCGCCGGCTCGAGCAGCAGATCTCCGGCGGCGATCACGCCACCGCCGATCACGAATACCTCCGGCTCGAAGATGTTGGCGAAGCTGGTCAGCGCGGCTCCCAGTCGCGAGCCGACCAGGTCGAAGACAGCTCGGGCGGTCTCGTCACCTCCGAGCGCCGCCTCGGTCACCGCCTTGCCGTCGATCGGCTCGCCGTCCGCCAGCATCCGGCCGAGGACCGACGCGGGCTCGCGCTCCGCGGCCGCCCGGCCCTCGCGCCCGATCGCGGTGCCCGAAGCGAGCGTCTCGACGCAACCGCGCCCCGGACAGTTGCCCTGGCAGGGCGGCCCGTCGACGTCGATCACCGTGTGGCCAAGCTCGGCCCCTGCCCCAGTGGAGCCTCGGTAGACCTCGCCGCCGAGGATCAAGCCGCCGCCGATGCCGGTGCCGATCGTCAGCATCACGGCGTTCTCGGCGCCGCGAGCGGCGCCGAAGAGATGCTCTGCCAGGGCAGCAACGGTGGCGTCGTTGTCGACGAACACCGGCAGGTCCGTACGCTCGACGACGAGATCGCGGATCGGCACGTCCTCCAGCGGCAAGTTGACCGCGGAGATAGCGATCCCTCTGTCGTGATCGATCGTCGCCGGAATGCCCAGGCCGACGGCCGCCACGCCCGGACGCTGGCCGCGTGCCTCTTCGACCTCGCTCACCAGCAGCTCGACCAGCTCGTCCTCGGTTTGCCCGGTGGAAGCCTCCCTGCTCTCCCAGAGGACCTTCGAGTCAGCGTCGAGAACGCCCAGGAGCATCTTCGTCCCGCCCAGGTCCACCCCGACTATTTCCCCTGCACTCATGCGTGCTTGGGGGAAGGCTGGAAGCGGGCGACCGCGGGCATCGGCATCATGCCCGCAGTCTTTCATGCCCGAAAACGGCGAGCAGCAGCCCTCCGGGCCGCCCGAGTACAAGGTCTACCGGTCCCGGAAAGGCCTTCTGTCGAGGTTGCGGTCCTCCGACCTCTCCGGTCTGCGGGAGCGGACTCCGCGCGTGCCGAGATGGTGGCGCCGAGAGAAACGGCCGGAGACCGAGCAACCCGGCGGCCGGCGGCGCTGGACCGTCAGGCGAGCGCTGAAATGGGTCGGCGTGGCGGCGCTCGGCTGGATCATGCTCAGCCTCCTCGCCTTCGCCGTCTCCGCACAGCTGCAGTCCTTCAAGCTCTCGGGAGAAGCGAGGGACGCCCTGTACGGCAACCCGCTGCTGCTGCCCAGCGCCCAGACGATCCTCGTGCTCGGCACCGATGCCCGCCCTCCGGACACTAAGGAGCCGGGAGCGGCGCCCTCGGAAGAGTGCTTCGAGCAGCAGGCGCACGGTGACGCGCCACACGGCGAATGCTCGGTGGGACAGTTCCGCGCCGACACGCTGATGCTGGTTCGGGCCGGGGGCGGCGTCTTCCGCAAGCTCTCCATCCCACGCGATGCCTACGCCGAAATCCCCGGTCAGGCGCCGGAAAAGATCAACGCCGCCTACGCCTTCGGCGGTGCGGCCCTGCAGATCGAGGCGGTCGAAGAGTTCCTCGGCATCGAGATCGACCACGTCGCGATCGTCGACTTCACTGGGTTCGAAGACCTGATCGACGCTGTCGGCGGCGTCACCGTCGACGTCCCCCAAAAGCTCTGCGCCGACATCTCGGGCGGAGCCGGTGGCGGCCAGGGCGGGGTGACGCTGCGGCTGGGCAAGGGCGAGAACACGTTGAACGGCGAAAAGGCGCTCGCCTACGCGCGGGCGAGGAAGCCGAGCGAATGCCCGGGGCCGGGAAGGAGCGCCTACAGCCTCGGCTACGACGACATCGACCGCGAGAAGGCCCAGCAGTCGGTGATCAACGGGATCAAGGATCGCCTCACCGACCCCCTCCGCGTCCCCTACAACTTCATCCACGGGCCGATCATCGGCTGGGATGCGCCGAAGGCCTTCGTCAGCGACATGGGCTTCCTGACCATGCCGCAGCTCGTCATCTCCGCCGCGATCGGTGGCAGCGGCCCCACCGACGTCCTCTGCGCCGGCACGAACTCCGGCTGCAGCCTCGACGGCCCGGAAGGCAGCATCGAAGTCCCCGAGTCGACCCGCCGCCGCGCCGCGGACCGGCTGCTCAACGGCTAGTCGCTGGCTGTCGAGGCCTTCGGTTTCGAGTCGCCCGCGGACTTGGAGTCGCTCGAGGTCGACTCGGAG
Organism: uncultured Solirubrobacterales bacterium; assembly: GCA_963843495.1. GTDB lineage: Bacteria > Actinomycetota > Thermoleophilia > Solirubrobacterales > 70-9 > VRUE01. The sequence goes on from CAWJJX010000003.1 coordinate 504,828, forward strand.
GGCTTTGACTCACCAGAGCTTTCAGAGGAGCCGCCGTTGGCGGCGGCGCCCTTCTTCTTGCCGTAATCGGTGTTGTAGAAGCCCGAGCCCTTGAAGTGGACCGCGACAGGGTGCAGGACCCGCTCGGCGGGAGCGCCGCACTCCTGGCACTCCCTCAGCGGCTCCTCGCTCATCCTCTGGATCACGTCGAAGACGTGTCCGTTCTCGCACTTGTACTCGTAAATCGGCACGGGAGCGCCGGATTATCGCAGCCGACCGCAGAGAGCCCCGTCCCAGGCGCGCCCTGGGCGCGCCTCCTCTATACGGTTCACGCCGATGGCGGCAGCCGAGGAGAAGCCCGCGACCGAGATCTCGATGGAGGAGATCGTCGCCCTCTGCAAGCGACGTGGCTTCGTCTTCCCCTCCTCGGAGATCTACGGCGGCCTCGGATCGACCTACGACTACGGCCACTACGGGGTGCTGCTGAAGAACAACGTCAAGGCCGAGTGGTGGCGGGCGATGCTGCAGGAACGCGACGACATCGTCGCGCTCGACTCGGCGATCCTCCAGCACCCGCGGGTCTGGGAGGCATCGGGGCACCTGGAGGGCTTCACCGACCCCCTCGTCCAGTGCCTCGGCAAGTGCAAGAAGCGCTGGCGCGAGGACCACCTGCGTGAGGCGGTCGAGGCCGAGGGCGGCGACCCAAGCGCCGAGCTGCGCTGCCCGGAGTGCGGCGGTGAGCTCTCCGAGCCGCGCCAGTTCAACCTGATGTTCGAGACCCACGTCGGCCCGGTCGCAGGCGAGGGCTCCGAGGTCTACCTGCGCCCCGAGACGGCGCAGGGGATCTTCATCAACTTCAAGAACGTGCTCGGCTTCGCCCGCAAGAAGCCGCCCTTCGGCATCGCCCAGATCGGCAAGTCCTTCCGCAACGAGATCACCCCGGGCAACTTCATCTTCCGCACCCGCGAGTTCGAGCAGATGGAGATGGAGTTCTTCGTGCCGCCGGCCGACGCCGAGCGCTGGTACCAGACCTGGATCGAGGAGCGCGAGCGCTGGTACACCGAGCTGGGCATCCGGCCCGAGCTCCTGCGCGTGAGGGCCCACGACGCCGACGAGCTCTCCCACTACTCCTCCGGCACCAGCGACGTCGAGTACCTCTTCCCGATCGGGTGGTCGGAGCTGGAGGGGATCGCCAACCGCGGCGACTTCGACCTCACCCAGCACGCCAAGTTCAGCGGCGAGAAGCTCGAGTACTTCGACCAGCAGGCCAAAGAGAGCTACGTCCCCCACGTGATCGAGCCGGCCGCAGGCGCCGACCGGGCGACGCTCGCATTTCTCGTCGACTCCTACGACGTCGAGGACGTGGAGGGCCGTCAGCGCACGGTGCTGCGCCTCCACCCCCGCCTCGCCCCGGTCAAGGTCGCCGTCCTCCCCCTCGTCTCCAAGGAGGGGATGCCGGAGAAGGCGCGCGAGATCTTCAACGAGCTGCGCACCCGCGTCCCCGCCGAGTTCGACGAGGGCGGCTCGATCGGCAAGCGCTACCGCCGCCAGGACGAGATCGGCACGCCATGGGGAGTCACGGTCGACGGCCAGACCATGGAAGACGACACCGTCACGCTCCGCGACCGCGACTCGCTCGAGCAGACCCGGGTCCCGATCGCGGGCTTGGCGGACGACCTCGCCGCCCGCCTTGCCCAGCCGTGGCGCAGCCCGAAGCTCGCCTGAGCGCTACTCGCCGCCGCCCTCGATCAAGCCGATCACGTTGCCCTCGGGGTCCTTGAGCTGCCCGAGGACCATGCGGCCCATGATCGTCTCGGGGCCCATCACGCGGGTGCCGCCGAGGGATTCGGCCTTGGCGAGCGCCTCCTCGACGCTGGGAACTTCGACGTAGAAAGTGACGTGGCCCTCGTAGCCCTCCGGGCCCTGACCGATGCCGCCGCCGAGGCCGATGCCTTCGGCGTTGCTGTTCGCCTCCCGGTCGACCAAGCCGTATTTCATCTCGTTGCTCGCGTCGACGTTCCACTCGAAGAGCTCGGCGTAGTAGCTCTGCAGCTTCCCGCCGTCGCGGGCGACGACCTCGAAGTGGACCACTGGCTGTCCCATGTCTCCTCCTCTGTTTGGCGATGCACGCTCAGGCGCTTGCCATGAACCGTTCCACATCGGCGGCGTCGGCGGTGAGGGCCGCCGCAGCCGCCTTCGACACCTCTCCGAGCGGCTCGACCGAGACCTTGCCGCGGTTGAGCCTCCAGGTGGCGGCGGCTCGGCCCCTGACGAGGGCAAAGGGGCGGAAGATGCCGTTCATCGTCACCAGGTGGGTGTGCGGGCCGAGGATGCGCTCGCGCGAAGTCCATCCCAACAGCAGTGGGTCAAAGGCGCCGAGCAGGCGAGGGCCCGGCACCTCCGGCTCTGGCGGCGTGGCGGCGAGGTGGACGAGACCGTCGTCGCGCTCGACCAGCTCACCGGCGATCGCGGCGAGACCGGCGCGGGCGTCCCGCAGCGGCACGCCGGCCCAGCGGGCAAGGTCGCGATCGTCGGCCGGCGCATGCCCAGCCAGGTAGCGCCGCGCCAGCTCCGCCAGCGACGCGTCGCGATCGACGTCGGGCTGCCGTCCGAGCCAGTCGCGAACCAGCGCGTAGGCGTGGTCCTTGCCGACCATCGGCCCACGCACGACCACCCCGCGCACCGCCGCGAGGAATAGCAGGTGGACCAGAGCCTGGCCCGCGGTCGGGACACCGGCGGCGTTGAGACGCTCGCGCAGCTGCTGCCGGGTCAGCGGTCCCTCCTTCTTCAGGGCACGCTCGATCGTCTCGACGGCGCGCTCTCCCTGCTCGGCAGGAACCCCCTCTTGGCGCAGGCGACGAACGCATGAGGTCTGCAGTGGCGGCGTGGTCAGCGCTTGCAGAAGCGGGTAATCCTCGCTGCGCACCAGGTGCAGCGTTCCCCGATTGAGCCAAGTGATCAGCAACGAACGCTCGTTCAGCGCCTGGTCGACGTCGGCGGCGCTGAGACCCTCGCTGCGCGCTCGCACAGCCAACCGGGCGCCACGCGGGTCCTGGCCCTGGACCGCCAGAAGACGCCCCGCGACCGCCACCGGGTCGCGAGCCGGCAGGCCGGAAAGCCCCTGCGAGAAGAAGCGTTCGGCGTAGATCGAAGCGGTTGGCACGCCGACGATGATCGCGCGAGCCAGCGGCGAGTGCGGTCAGGCCGGCGGACCGAAGCGCCGGTAGAGCTCAGGTAGCAGCGCGGCAAGGTTCGCGAACTCCTCGGCGCAGTGCGTGGCGAGGGGGCGTCGATAGCGGTTTGAGCCGCCGCCAGGGCATCCAGGTCATCTCTCGGGCCGAGTGCATTGCCCGAACCGGGCGCCGCCGCCTTACTGCCGGAGAGCCTGCCTCGCTTCACGCCCAACACGATCGTCTCCCGGAAGAAGCTCATGATCGAGCTGGAGGGAGTCCGCCGAGCCGGAATCGCCTTCGACCGCGAGGAGCACACTGAGGGCATCTGCGCCGTGGGGGTCGTCGTCTCCGACGGCGTCGACCCGGCTGCTGCCGCCATATCGGTGCCCGTTCCGACCCAGCGCTTCCGCAATCGGGAGCGTCGCATCGCCGGGGCCCTGCGTCGCGCGGCCGGTGCCGCGAGCGAGCTGCTCTCCTCAGAATGAGGCGTCGGTCACCGAGAGCAGCTCCACCACCCAGATCATCGCGCCCTCGTCATAGGCCAGCCTCGACGGGGCGATCAGCTTGCGGACACCACCTACCTTCATCCCTCGCAAACCCTTGACCCAGGCCTTGACCACCGAACCCGGCCCGTAGGCCCATTCGAAGCGATCGCCCCATCTGTTTTCGATCACCTTTCCGGTCTTGTAGTCGACGGCGACGTAGCGCACCGACAGTTCTTTGCCCCATTTGAGAACGGCACCCGTCCCCCGTTTGATGTCCTTGGTGACGATCTGCTTCGGTGGCGGGCCCGGCGGAACCGAGACCTTGGGAGGCTTGGTCGGCCTCGCCGCCTCGGAGCTGACCTCCGGGCCGCTCAGCTCGCCCGATCGAGACCCGGTTTCCGTCGATGCCTGCTCCGGTGCGGTCGAATCCTCATCGGAGGCGGTCGAGCTGTCACCCCCGCAAGCCACCAGCGCAAAAGTCGCGCAAATAACAGTGATTAGCGCGAGAACTTTCACGCAATAGAGCCTACGTGAATGGGCGACGAAGCGGAGATTTGCGGGCGTCGGGCCCGCCGTCAGCTATTTGACCGAAAGTAGGTCGATGACGAAGATCAGCGTTTCGTTCGGGCCGATCGAGGGCGGCTGGCCGGCGGCCCCGTAGGCGAGGTTCGGCGGGATCGTCAGCTGGCGGCGGCCGTTGACCTTCATCCCCTCGATCCCCTGTTCCCAGCCCGGGATCACCAGTCCGGCGCCGAGTTCGAAGGTGAAGGGTTCGTTCCGGCTCCAGGACGAGTCGAACTCTTCCCCGCTGTCGTAGCCGACGCCGACGTACTGCACCGTGATTTCGTCGCCGGCTTCAGCGGTGGCGCCGGTCCCTTCTTCGAGGTCCTCGGTCTCGAGCTCCTTGGGCGGGGCGCCGCTCGGCACGGTCACCTTGGGCTTGGTCTTCTTCGCCGCCGGCGTCGACTCGGTCGGAGCGCTCGATTCGGCGGAGCCGCCTGAGGAGTCGTCGCCGTCACCGCATCCGGCAAACGCGAACACGGCACAGAGAACAACAGTTAGGAGGGTTGCCTTCACTGCGCAGATCCTACGTAATCAGAGACTGTCGCGCCGACTCGATCTCAAAGCTCAGTACTTGCCCGAAATCAGGTCCCAGGCGCGACGGAGCTTGTCGCGTCCACCCTTGTCGAGATCGCCAGCGCGAGCCTCCAGCGCACCGGGGTTGGGGCCGGGCTCGGGCAAGGCCTCTGCCGCAGCCGCGTCGATCTTCAAGACGACGCCGCGCTCATAGATCTCCCCCACATCGGGTGCATCGACGAACTTGTGACCGCCCGGCAAGATGCTCGTGTCCAGGACGATGCCGTCGAAGATATCGTCGTCCGGCACGGCGAGCACGTACTCGATCTCGCCGAGCGACCTGCCGTCGCTCGAGAACACCGGTATGCCCTTCCTCAGCGCGAGAAAGGAGCTTGGCTCTCCCAAACCCTCCATTGCGCTGAGCATATCCGTACTCAATGCGCTCTCGCGATTCGGGGCGGGCTATGCTCGCAGCGGATTCTCGGAGCTCGACGAATGAGGAGGAGATGGGCCGATGGGACTCAACCTTGCATCACTGCTGACCGAAAGCGCCCAGCAGGCCCCTGAGCGCCCGGCGATCCGCCTGGGAGAGATCGAGCTGAGCTACGGCGATCTAGACGACCGCAGCGCCCGCCTCGCCACCCTGTTGTGCGAGCGGGGCATCGAGCCCGGTGACCGAGTCGGGGTGATGCTGCCCAACGTGCCCGAATTCCCGGTCGCCTACTACGGCGTGCTGCGCGCGGGCGGGATCGTCGTCCCGATGAACGTCCTGCTGAAGCGGCGAGAGATCGCCTTCTACCTCGAGGATTCGGGCGCCAAGCTGCTGCTCGCCTGGCACGGCTTCGCCGAGGAGGCGCGCGCGGGTGCCGCCGAGGCCGGAGTCGACCTGATCGGGGTCGAGCCCGCCTCCTTCGCCGCGACGCTGGCCGAGCTCGAGCCGACCCCCGGCCTGGTCGAGACCGACGAGGAGGACACGGCGGTCATCCTCTACACCTCTGGCACGACAGGCAAGCCGAAGGGCGCCGAGCTGACCCACCTCAACCTCTTCCGCAACGCCGACGTCTCCAGCCGCACGACCTGCCAGGTCGCCGAGGGCGACGTCGTCCTCGGCGCGCTGCCGCTCTTTCACTCCTTCGGGCAGACCGTGGGCATGAACGCCTCGCTGAAGGTCGGCGCCTGCCTCACGCTGGTGCCGAAATTCGACCCGGGCGAGGCGTTGGGGACGATGCAGCGCGACGGCGTCACCCATTTCTACGGGGTGCCGACCATGTTCGGCGCCCTCCTGCACCACCCCGAGCGCGAGAGCTTCGACACCTCCTCGTTGCGCACCTGCGTCACCGGCGGCGCCTCAATGCCGGTCGAGGTCCTGCGCGGCTTCGAGGATACCTTCGGCGCGGCCGTGCTCGAGGGCTACGGGCTCTCGGAGACCTCGCCGGTGGCCAGCTCCAATCATCCCGGCCAGGAGCGCAAGCCAGGCTCGATCGGGACTCCGATCGAGGGCGTTGAGATGCGCCTGGTCGACGAGAACGACGAGCCGGTCGCGCAGGGTGAGGTCGGCGAGGTCGTGATCCGAGGCCACAACATCATGAAGGGGTACTGGGGGCGCCCCGACGCCACCGGGGAGGCGATGCGCGGCGGCTGGTTCCACAGCGGCGACATGGCCCGCATCGACGAGGAGGGCTACTTCTTCATCGTCGACCGCAAGAAGGACATGATCATCCGCGGCGGCTACAACGTCTATCCCCGCGAGGTCGAGGAGGTGCTCTTCGAGCACCCGAAGATCCGCGAAGCGGCCGTTCTCGGCGTCCCCCACGACGAGTGGGGGGAGGAGATCGGCGCCGCCGTGGTCCTCCACGACGGCGAGGAAGTGGCTCCCGAGGAGGTCAGCGCCTACGTGAAGGAACGGATCGCCGCCTACAAGTACCCGCGGATCGTCTGGTTCCTCGACGACCTCCCCAAGGGACCGACCGGCAAGATCCTCAAGCGCGAGATCGAGCCCCCGGCATCTGTGTGACGAAGTCACCGAGCGCCGAACTGGCTGAGCAGCCAGCTCGGCGCTAACCTCCACTGCAGCCGCCGCAGGCACCACCAAAGGAGAGAGATGAGCGTCGCTTCGCAGAGCCTGATGGACAACGTCACCTATGAGGACCTCTACCACCGCTGGGAGCAGGGCAACTGGAGCGCCTATGACATCGACTTCTCCCAGGACCGCGAGGGGTGGAACGGCCTCAGCGACATCCAGCGGCGCTCGGCGATGTGGATCTACTCGATGTTCTTCTACGGCGAGGACCGCGTCGCCGACACGCTCGCCCCCTACATCACCGCCGCCCCGACCGAGGAGCAGGCCTACTTCCTCGCCACCCAGCAGGTCGACGAGGTGCGCCACTCGGTCTTCTTCCACCGCTTCTTCAAGGAGGTGATCGGCGTCGGCGGCGAGTCGATCCAGCAGACCCTCTCCTCCACCCTCCCCCAGCTCAACTGGGGCTACCGCGGCATCTTCGACCGCCTCGACGTGATGGCCGAGGAACTGCGCAAGGACCGCTCGCTGCCCAAGTACGCGCAGGCAATCACCCTCTACCACCTGATCGTCGAGGGCTCGCTCGCCCAGCCCGGCCAGCACTTCATCGAGGACTTCTTCGCCTCCGAAGAGTCGATGCCCGGCTTCAGCATCGGCATGGCCAACGTCTCCCGCGACGAGCAGCGCCACATCGGCTTCGGCGTCAAGGTGCTCTCCGAGCTGCTCGCCGACTCGGAGGAGTGCAAAGCGGCGGTGGTCGAGCTGCTGCGTGAAGTGCTGCCCTATGGGCCGGCGGTCTTCTACCCGCCGAACATGGACCGCGAGTACACCGAGTGCTACGGCTTCTCGATCGAGGACATCTTCGCCTTCGGCCTGAAGCTGATCCGCCAGCGCTGGCGCACGATCGGCTACCCGACCGAGGAGATGCCGCCAGGCGTCTTCCCCTTCGACCCCGAGCTGTCCGAGGACGAGGTCGCCGAGCGCCAGGTGAAGCTGATGATGGGCGGCATCCTCGGCCCGCCGGACGCGACGCCGGAGACCTCACCCGAGCTGCAGCGCCTCTACTTCGACGTGGTCAAGCGCGTCGCTCGCCCGGAGGCGGCCAACGGCAGCCGCCTCGTCTATCAGTGGCGCTTCAGAGACGCCGACCCGTGGCACCTGGTGATCGACAACGGCTCGACCCGGGCGGAACCCGGCGAAGCACCCAACCCGAACCTGGTGCTCGAGACGAGCTGGGCCGACTGGATCGCCTCGGGCAAGCCCGACAGCAACCCGATGAAGATGATGCTGACGCGCCGCATCCGCCCCCGCGGCTCCATCCGCGAGATGCTGCGCCTGCGCAAGGTCTTCCCGGGCTAGCCAGCTAGGAGATCGGCGGCCGGAGCTCCGCCCAGGGACGCTCGGCCTCGAGCTGGGCGGCGAGCGAGAGCAGGGTCGCCTCGTCGCCGGGGCGGCCGATGATCTGAACGGCGAGCGGCATGCCGTCGGGAGCGATGCCGGTGGGGACCGACATCGACGGGTTGCCGAGGTGGTTCCAGGGCACGCAATAGGGATAGAAGCGGCTCATCCCGAGCACGGTGCGCAGGGCCCCCTGGCCCTCCCAGCGTCGGATCGGCACCGCGGTACCCCCCATCACGGGGGTGATCAGGACGTCGAAGGAGTCGAAGATCGCGTTGACGCGCGCGACATCGACCTCCCGGCCGCGAAGCGCCCGCTCGTAGAGACCGTCCGGAAGCATGCCGCCGAGACGGCCGAAGCCACGGGTGCGCGATTCGAGCCGCTCGGGATGAGGGACCTCCTCGACGGTCTCCGAGACGCCGCGCAGGAAACGAGGCGTGATGTTGTTGCCGATCCCGCCCCAATCGGGGTCGCGCTGGGTGACCTCGTGCCCGAGCGAGCGCATCAGCTCGGCGGCATCCGCCACCGCCTCCTTGACCTCGCTGGAGACCGTCGGCGGTGCCGCCGCCCGCGGGGCGAGGGTCGAGTGGGCGACGCGGAGCTTGCCCGGCGGCGTCTGCGCCGACTCGACGAACGGTCGCTCCGGAGGCTGCGGCGCTTCCGGCTCCTGCGAGCCACCTGAGGTGATGTCGAGCCATAGCGCAGTGTCGAGGACGGTACGGCTGAGGCAGCCGAGCACGGCGAGGCCGTTCCAGCCTTCGGCAAGCGGAGCGAGGGAGATCCGGCCACGAGACGGCTTCAGACCGAAGAGGCCACACGATGCGGCCGGCAGCCGAATCGAGCCGCCGCCGTCCCCGGCCGAGGCGATCGGGACCATCCCCGCCGCCACTGCCGCCGCCGATCCTCCGCTCGAGCCGGCGGGGCTGCGCTGGGGATTCCACGGGTTGCGGGTGACGCCGTAGGTGGCCGACTCGGTGAAGCCGCAGATCGCCAGCTCCGGTAGGTGAGTGAGACCGACGATGATCGCGCCGGCCTCGCGCAGGCGCCGCACCATCTCGCAGTCCGCCATCGCCGCCTCGGTGAAGGCGTCGGTGCCGTGCATGTTGGCCTCGCCGGCGACGTCGACTTCGTCCTTGATCGCGATCGGGACGCCGAGCAGCGGGCGTTCCTCGCCCGCCTTCAGGCGTGCCTCCGCCTGCTCGGCTTCGAGCAGGGCCTTCTCGGCGAAGACCTTGCGGAAGGCATTCAGCTCGGGGTCGAGGCGCTCGATCCGATCGAGGCAGAGCTGAACCAGCTCCCGGGGGGAAGCCTCGCCAGCCCGCAGCATCTCGGCCTGCCGCGCCGCGCCGGCGAAGGCGACATCCTCCTGGGCTCCCACCTCTACCGCCATCGGCAGGAGATCCTAGCCCGCCAGGCCAAGCCCGGTGCTCAGGCCTCGGCCGGCTCGGGCTCCGGCGCACCGCCGCTCTCGAAGGAGAGATCCGGCAGGAGCCGGTCGAGCCACGAGGGCATCCACCAGTTCCAGTCGCCGAGCAGCTTCATCGCCGCGGGGACGAGGATCAAGCGGACCAGCGTCGCGTCGAGCGCGATCGCCACCGCGCAGCCCAGGCCAAGCTCCTTGATCGACGGCACCCCGGTGAGTACGAAGACGGAGAAGACGGCGGTCATGATCAACGCCGCCGAGGAGATCGTGCGGGCGCTGGTCGAGAGGCCTTCGGCGACCGCCCGCTCGTTATCGCCGTGCTCCAGGTAGTGCTCGCGGATGCGCGACATCAGGAAGACCTCGTAGTCCATCGAGAGGCCGAAGACGATCGCGAAGATCAGCGGCACGTTGATCGTGTCGAGGGCGCCCTGGCTTTCGAAGCCGAGCAGGCTGTCGAGCCATCCCCACTGAAAGATCGCGACGAGGACGCCGAAGGCCGCCCCGATCGAGAGCAGGTTCATCACGACCGCCTTGAGGGGAAGCAGCAGCGAGCGCAGCATCACCATCAGCACCAGGAAGCTGAGCGCGAGGACGAAGGCGACGATCATCCAGATCGAGCCGTCGACCTGGGTGCGCAGGTCGTGCGTCCTGGCGGTCTCGCCACCAACGTCGACCGTCGCGACGCGAGCCAGCGCGCTGGCGGGCACGACCTCGTCGCGGAGCCTGCCGACCAGCGCCGCCGCGGCGTCGGACTCGCTGGGCGCGCTCGGCGTGGCCTCGACAAGGGCACTGCCGCCGGCGAAGACCGGCGGGGCAACCGAGCTGACCCCGGGGGTCACCTCGAGCTCGCGTGCGAAGGCGTTGACGGCGCCGCGGTCGAGGGGAGCGGCGTCGAAGCTGGCGACGATCTGCACCGGGTCGGTGCCGCCCCCGATCTGCTCCGAGGCGAGCTCGTTGCCGACCCGCACGTCGCTGTCCTTGGGGAACTGGGCGAGTGCCTCGGTGCCGGTGCTGATCGAGAGCAAGGGGACGGTGAGAGTCAGGAGCACCGCCGAGACGCCCGCCACCGCGACCCACGGCCGCGCCATCACACGAGCGGTCCACCGCGCCCAAAAGTCACCGCCGCCTCCTCTGCTCCCGCGGGAGCCTGAAGAATCAGATATGGACAGGCCCTCGCTCCCGCGTCCGGGGGCGGCAGATCTTCCTTGGAACGGTCGGCGAACAAAACCGAGCACCCTCGCGACGAAGCCGCCGGGGAGGACGCGGTCGCCGAGCATCGCGATGAGGACGGGGAGCAGCGTGGTCGCGGTCAGGATCGAGACGGCGACGACGGTCATCGCCCCCAGCGCCATCGAGCGTAGGGCCTGGTTGTCGACCATCCAGAGTCCGGCCAGGGAGACGATCACGGCGAGCCCCGAGAAGCTCACGGCGAGGCCGGAGGTGGCGAGGGCCTCGGCGCGCGCCGCCCCTGGGTCGCGCCCGCTCACCCGCTCCTCGCGGTAGCGCGCGAGGATGAAGAGCGAGTAGTCGATCGCGACGCCGATCCCGATCATCGAGGCCATGTTGGTGACGAAGACCGAGGTCGTCATCTCCAGCGAGATGAAGTAGATCAGGGCACCGGTGACGATCACGCTGACGAAGCCGAGCGCCAGGGGCAGCACCGCCGCCGCCAGCGAGCCGAAGACGACGAGCAGGATCACGGCGACGATCGGGAATCCCGCCGCCTCGGCTTTCGCCAGGTCGCTCTTGGAGAGCTCCTGCATTCCGGCCCAGATCGTCGGCTGGCCGGCGAGGTAGGGCACGACCCCGTCCACGGCCGTCCCGGGATCGAGGTCTTCGCGCAGGGTCGCGGCGGAATCGATCAGGCGGTCGGCGGACTGATCGCTGCGCAGCGGCAGCAGCGCCGTCCCAGTCTGCCCCAGGGCAACCTCGGCGCGGGCCGCGGTTGCAGGAGGAAGAGTGACCTGGTCGAGGTCGGCGACGGCGCGGCGCACCCGGGCGACCGCGGCGACCCGCGCGGCGCGGTCGGCGGTCGGGGCCGCCCGCAGCAACACCGCGATGCCGTCGGCCTCGGCGCTGAAATCCCGCTGCAGCGCGTCGGTGACCGCCTTCGACTCGCTGCCGGGCACATCGAAGCCACCCCCTGTGAGGTGATCGGTCTGATGGGAGGCGATCGGGAGGGCCAGGACGACGATCGCGATCCAGCCCAGCAGGACCCAGCGGCGGCGACGGCCAAGGAACCCGGCGAGCTGGACCATGAAGTCGCGCATTGGCTGTGTGGCCAGACTTTCGAACAGACGGCCAGCCGTCTGTGAGTGGGATCACGCGACCCCGGCAGCGGAGGACTACTCGTCGAGGAAGAGGTAGCGCGCCGAAGCCGCAGCGACGGCGAGTCCGTCGCCGATATCCCGCTCGGTGTCCGAAAGGGCCTGCAGGGCGAAGCCGTCTGCGACCGCGAAGAGATAGGAGACGATCGCGTCGGCGTCGTGACGGAGACTGAGCACGCCCTCGCGCTCCTTCGCCCTCAGTACCTCGGCGACGTGCGAGCGGGTGCGCTCGAAGAGCTGGCCGACCTCGTGCTGGATCTCGGGATTGCGCCTGCCGGCGCTGAAGAGCTCGTAGAGGAGGAGGAAGAAGGCGGGCTCGTTCTCGATCAGCTCGTTGAGGCTGGCGAGAAGCACGCCGATCACGTCGTCGACCGTCTGCGCCTTGGCCAGCGGCTCGTCGAGGCGCGCCACCCGGATCTCGGCGTCGCGGCGCACCACCTCGACCAGCAGGCGCTCCTTGGTGCCGAAGTAGTAGTGGAGCAGCCCCCTGCTGACCCCGGCCTCGCGGGCGACGTGCTCGAAGGTGGAGCCGGCCGCACCGCGCTTCGCCACGCTGACCCGCATCGCATCGACGATGCGCTGCGCCTTCTCGCCGCTCAGCTCTCGCTCGGTTGTGGTTGCCGCCTCCATCAGGTCAGTCTATTACCGGCTGACGAAGCCAAGGCGTCGCCAGGCAAGGACGCAGGGAGCGAAGCGTGCTCTGCACGTGAGCGACCGAGGACGCCGCCTGGCGACGCCTTGGCTTCGTCAGGAGCCGTTGATGCTGGTGGTGCTGGTGTACTCGAACTCCTCCTCGGCGCCGAAGAGGGCGTCGAGGACGGACTTGCGAGCCTCCTCGCTGAGCACCAAGGCGACGGCCGCGCCCACCAGGGCGAGCAGGACGAGGCGACCGAGTCGGCTCTTCTTGCGCTTCTTCGGCGCCCGCAGCTGCTCGGACGCGTCGCGCAGGCTCTCGGCCGCGGTGCGGAGGTCCCGCTGGACCTTCTTGTCGCTCGTCACGGCCTTGACCGCGCTACCGTTGCTGGTCGCACGGCCGTAGGCGCCGCGCGCCGCCTCGAAAGCCTTGCGCAGGCTGTCGCGCAGCTCTTCGTCCTCGACTAGGCGCTGCACGTAGGGGTTTTCGCGTGCGGTCGAATAAAGGTCGGCGGCTTGACCCGTCCGTGTCTTGCTCATGCCTTCTCCTCGCTGGATTCTCCGGGGCGTTCAGGATAACTCGCATCGCCAGGAGGGCGTCACCTCGGTCCGATGCCATCCAGGAGTACCCCGTTTGTGCGAAAGCCAAGCTCGGCGTCGCGGATGATCCCCAGGCGCAGGCGGGCAAGCCCGGGGCCCGGCAGTGCGTAGCGCCTAACGTGGAGACGACCGACCCGCTCGTAGCTGACCTGGCGGAAGCCGGAGCCGAGCAGGCGCCGGGGCGGCGGACCGGCGGGGCCGTTGGAGATGAAGTCGACTTCGCCCACCAGCCAGTCGAACCCGTCGGAAGGCCGGACCTGGAAGGAGCCGGTCGAGAGGTAGTAGCGCAGGGATGCCGCGCCGAGGGTCCAGGTCACCATCGCCCGCGGCCTTTCCGGCTCCCCGATCGCGCCCGCGACGGGGTCCCAATCGGGCCGCTGCAACGCGGGCGAGGCACTGGCCAGGATCGAGAACGCCAGCGAGTAGGCGACGAGGGCGGCGCCGAGAGCAGCCCCGGCCCGGCGGGCGCGGCGCAGGGTGAAGCCGACGGCTAGCGCCGCCAGCAGCGGGACCAGGGCGGGCATCAGGTTGCGCGCCAAGACGTAGTCCTTGGATGGGTCGAGCAGACCGACCGCAACCGGGACGACGACCGTGACAGCCCCCAGGGCGAGGGGGATGAACGCGGCGCGGCGGTCCCGCCGATCTCCCCGCAGCAAGACGAGCCCGAGGGCAGCGAGCCCGAGGAGGCAGGGGGCCACGGCCAGCAGCGGGCGCTCCGGGCGGGCGATGATGTCGCCGGTCTCACCCACCATGAAGGTGACACCCGTCTCCCACAGCCGATGGCCGAGCGTGAAGTTGGTGATCCAGGCGGCGTGGCCGATCGAGGCCTGGTGGATCGCCAACGGTGCGAGCAGGAGGCCGGCGCCGGCGATGATCCAGATCCCCGGCGCGCATGCGCGGCCGCGGCGACGCAGCAACCAGATCGCCTCGGCTGCGACGACGAAGACGGCGAAGTAATGGGTCGCAAGGGCCAGAGCCGAGACGACACCCCAGCTGAGGAAGTCGCGACGGTGGCCACGATCGAGGGCGCGGGAGAAGTAGAGGACCGAGAGCGCCGTGAGCAGGGCCAAGAGCGCGTAGGCGCGCGCCTCCTGTGAGTACCAGAGCAGCATCGGGTTGACGGCGACCAAGGCCGCCGCGACGACCCCGGTGCAGCGGCCTCGCAGCTCGGCGCCGAGCATGAAGGCGACCGGCACCGTGGCGATCCCCGCCACGGCCGAGAGGGAGCGCAGGCCGACCTCGCCCGTGCCGGTCACCTGGGTCCAGACCCAGGCAAGCGCGTAGTAGAGCGGCGGCGCCGACTCGCTGAAGCCGACCGCGTCCATTGCGTGCCAGAAGCTTCCGCGCAGAACGCGGCTGGCGGTGACGATCTCGTCGTGGTGATAGCTCTGCGCGCCGAGCGTGGCGAAGCGCAGAGCCGCGGCGAGCGCCGTCAGACCGGCGACGATCCAGAACGCGCGGGAACGGGAGCGCACGAGCGCCACGAGGGCTTCGAAGTACGTCGAGAGGCCGCGTCGGCCCAGCGCTCCAGCCGCCTCCATGGCTAAGCGAGGGCCGCTTCGATCGCTTCAGATACCTCGCCCACGTAGACGAACTCCAGCTCGCTGCGCTCGTGCTCGGGGATCTCGGCCACGTCGCCCTCGTTGCGCTCGGGCACCAGCACGCGCTTGATCCCCGCCCGCTGGGCCGCCAGCGACTTCTCCTTCAGGCCGCCGATCGGCAGCACCTGGCCGGTGAGCGTCACCTCGCCGGTCATCGCCACATCGTTGCGGACCGGTCGGCCGCTGATCAGGGAGGCCAGCGCCACGGTCATCGCGACGCCCGCCGAGGGCCCGTCCTTTGGAACCGCTCCGGCCGGCACGTGGATGTGGATGTCGTGCTTGGAGAACCAGTCCTCCTCCAGCTCGGGGGCCAGCTCGCGCCAGTGGCCGCGCACGTAGGAGAGCGCCGCCTGCGCCGACTCCTTCATCACCTCGCCGAGCTGACCGGTGATCGTCAGCGAGCCCGAGCCGGGCATAGAGGTCGCCTCGATGAAGAGCACGTCGCCGCCGGTCGGAGTCCAGGCCAGGCCCGTTGCGACGCCGGGGTCCTTGGTGCGGCGCCGCTGCTCGGCGAAGAAGCGGCGGCGACCGAGCAGCTCGCGGGCGCGCTTGGCCGAGATCCTGACCTTCCCGTTGCCCTTGCCCTTTCCCTCGGCCACCTCCCGCGCGACTTTGCGGCAGATCGTGCCAATCTGCCGCTCGAGGTTGCGCACGCCGGCCTCGCGGGTGTACTCCTCGACGATCGCGGCAAGCGCCGGGTCGGCGAACTCGATCTGCGAGGGCTTCAGCCCGTTCGCCTCGATCTGACGCGGCACGAGGTAGCGGCGGGCGATGTGCTTCTTCTCCTCCAGGGTGTAGCCGGCGAGCTCGATCGTCTCCATCCGGTCCTGCAGCGGTCCCGGGATCGTGTCGAGGATGTTCGCGGTGGCGATGAACATCACCTCGGAGAGGTCGAACTCGAGATCGAGGTAGTGGTCGCGGAAGGAGTCGTTCTGGGCCGGGTCGAGCACCTCGAGCATGGCCGAGGCCGGATCGCCGCGGAAGTCGGCGCCCATCTTGTCGATCTCGTCGATCATGAAGACGGGGTTGCGCGAGCCGGCATCGCGCAGGGCGCGCACGATCGTGCCCGGCATCGCGCCGATGTAGGTGCGCCGGTGGCCGCGAATCTCAGCCTCGTCGCGGACGCCTCCGACCGAGATCCGCTCGAACTCGCGTCCCAGCGCACGGGCGATCGAGCGGCCGAGGCTGGTCTTGCCAACGCCGGGGGGGCCGACGAAGCAGAGGATCGGGCCGGGCGAGTCGGGCTTCAGCTTGCGCACGGCGAGGTACTCGAGGATGCGGTCCTTGACTTTCTCGAGGTCGTAATGGTCGGCGTCGAGCACCTTGCGGGCGTGGACGATGTCGAGGTTGTCCTCGGTCTGTGCCGACCACGGCAGCTCGACCAGCCACTCGAGGTAGGTGCGGATGACACCGTGCTCCGCCGCCGCCGGCGGCAGTTTCTCCAGCCGCGAGAGCTCGCGCTCGGCGGCCTTCTGGGCGTGCTCGGGGAGCTTCGCCTCCTCGATTTTCTCGCGCAGTTCGTTGACTTCCGCCTGCTGCTCGTCGCCCTCCCCCAGCTCGTCCTGGATCGCTTTCAGCTGCTGGCGCAGGAAGAACTCGCGCTGGCCTTTGTCGATCTCCGACTGCACCTGCGACTGGATCTGGGTGCCGAGCTGGACCACCTCCAGCTCGCGAGCGAGGATCTGGGATAGGTGGCGCAGGCGGGCGACCACGTCGAGCTCCTCCAGCAGCCTCTGCTTCTCCTCGGTGGAGATCCGCAGGGCGCCAGCGATCAGGTGCGCGAGCGCAGCAGGGTCGTCGAGGTTGGCGACGGCCATCTGCAGCTCCTCGGGCAGGTAGGGGATCTGCTCGATGATCTCCGAGAAGGTGCGCTGAACGTTGCGGGTCAGCGCCTCCAGCTCGGGCCCTTCCTCGACCGCGTCGGGGAGCTCGCCGATCCGCGCCACCAGGTAGGGCTCCTCGGCTACGTAGGGGCCTAGGCGCACCCGCTGGGTCCCCTGGACGAGGATCCGCAAGGTGCCGTCGGGCACCTTGAGCATGCGGGCGACCACGCCGACGACGCCCACCTCGTAGAGGTCCTTCGGCCCCGGTTCCTCGTTCTCGGGGTCGCGGGCGGCGACCATTGCCAGCATCCGGTTGGCGCCGAGCACGTCGTTGACCAGCTTGACCGAGCGCTCCTGGCCCACCGCCAGCGGGGTCAGGGTCTCGGGGAAGGTGACGGTCTCGCGCAGGGGAAGGACCGGCAGGGCGTCGGGCAACGGCTCGCTGGCGCGGATCGCGTCCTCGGCATCGAGCGGAGACTCGACCACCTCGAGGACCGGGCTGCCCTCCATCAATCCCTCCCGATTGGAACCCGGCGCGCCGACTCGGCGGGGTCCCGCAGCGGTAGGTCGATGCGGAGTACGCCGTCTTCGTACGTGGCCTTCGCCCGGTCCGCGTCGACGTCAACCTGCAGCTCGACGATGCGGCGGAACGGTCCCGAGGGAATCTCGACCTGCTGGTAGACGCGGCCTTCGGTCTCCTGCACCTGCCGCTCACCGACGATCGCCAGCTGCCTTCCGCTGATCTCTATCCCAACCTCGTCAAGGCTGATCCCCGCCAAATCGACCTTGACCACCGCCCGCTGCGGATCGCCGCAGTAGTAGACGTCCACATTCGGAGTAAACCCTCTGCTCCTGCGGCTGACATAGGTGGTCCGAGCCCACGCATAGAGATCCCGCTCCGGCATGACCTGAAACATAGCCAGCCCCGCTGCTCGCGGGGGGTGGCGCGGACAGGACCCGCCGCGCCTACGCCGTCTGCGGCTGCGAGGCCCACCGCGGTGGCCTCATCAGCAAGACGGGCTGCCTGGGAGGCACGAGGCCCTCCGGCCGATCTGGCCTGAACGTCGTGCAGGGCCCGTCCTCGAGCGCGCAGAGCATGTTCCGGTGGAAGTAGCAGTCCTCGCAGCTCGGCTGCTTTTGCTTGCGCGGCATGGCGGCCATCTTGCCAGTGCCGCGACGATCTCGTGACCGTCAATCCCGCAAAGCGGGACCTCTTTGACACGGTCTCGTCACAGGTTCCCCGCGTCTTGCGGAAGCCGGCAATGGCTGCCGCTACGATTGACCTTCGCCGATGGATTCCCCCAGCCGGACCGACAAGCTCGCGGCCTCCCCACAGCTGTTCGAGAGCGAGTTCCTCAACTTCTTCTCTCGCGTGCATCCGTCGATCCCGGCGCTCGTCTTCGTGCCCGTGGTCGCGGTGATGGAGTGGCTTGGCGCCGATGGCGGCTACGGCATCGGCTCGCTGATCCTCCTCAACCTCGGTGGCGTCGCGATCTGGACGCTGACCGAGTACTGGCTGCATCGCCTCGTCTTCCACTGGGAGCCCGACAACGCCATTGGGCGCCGGATGCATTTCATCATCCACGGCATCCATCACGACCATCCCAACGACAAGCTGCGACTGGTGATGCCGCCGGCGGTTGCGATCCCGCTCGCGGCGCTCTTCTTCGGTGCCTTCACGCTGGTCTTCGGCACGCCCGCCGCCTACCCCCTCTTCGGCGGCTTCATCGCCGGCTACCTCGTCTACGACTACACGCACTACTTCGTGCACCACTTCGCGCCCAAGTCCGACCTGGGCAAGCGCCTGCGCGAGCAGCACATGCGCCATCACTTCCAGGACCACCGCTACGGCTTCGGCGTCTCCTCGCCGTTCTGGGACGCGGTCTTCCGCACCCTGCCCCGCAGGCGCCGCGGTTAACCGAATCGCCTCGTGCCGGTGCCGCGTAGGGCGATCTCGAGCTCGAAGCGAGCATCGGGGTCATCGAGCTGGTCGCCCAACACCTCGCGCAGGCGGGCGATCCTGTAGCGCACCGTCTGCGGGTGCAGGTGCATCGCCATCGCCATCTCAACCGCGTTGCCGCGGTGGCGAAGGTAGGCGAGAGCCGTCTCCTCCATGCGCTCCCTCGCCTTCGGGGTCAGAGACTCGAAGGGCTTGAGCCTGCGCACGGCGATCCGGGAAGCGATCGCGCCGCCCTCGTGCACCATGACCTCCCCGAGGTGGTCCTCGGCGGACAGGAAGCCACGGCTGGGCAGGGCTCCTGCCTCGGCCGCCCGCAGAGCCGCGGTCGCCAGCTGCCACGACTCGCGCGAGTGGGCGGGCTCGGTGGCCGGGCCGAGCACGGCGAGCCGCGAGCCGACCGCGCGCCGCAGGTCGGTCACGCGACCCGGCCCGTCTGGATCCGGCACCAGCACACAGCCGAGCCCGTCGACCTGCGTGGCGAGCGAATCTGCGGGCAGCCGGTGGGTCAGCCGCGAAAGGTCGTCCTCGGCACAGGCCAGGGCGGCCACAGAGCGTGGAACCCGCCAGCCGATCCCCTGCGCGGCAGCGCCCAGCCCGGTCGGCTCGACCCCTCCGTCACGCAGCAGCAACGTGACCAGCTCGTGCCGATGGCGGCTCCGCTCGTCCTCGACCTCCGCCCGGGCCTCGGCGTAGCCTTCGACCGAGTCGGCGGAAAGCTCGTCGATGTACGCGAAGATCGCCTCAGCCAGGAGGCTCAAGACCTCGGAGTCGAGGCCTGCCTTGCGGCCCACCTCGGCCACTCGACGCCAAGCTACGCGCGCACCCACGCGGTAGGCCGCCTGCAGTGAGTCGAGCGTCCTGCCCTGGCGCAGCTCGCCGCGGCCGAGGGCGACGTAGACCTCCCGGCCCAGCTCGCGACCGGCTCCGGGGTCGCGGATCAGGGCGACGAACTGGCTCAGGGCCTCGCCGACGCCGGTGCGTATGCCCCGGCCGAACTCGCCCTCGAGCGGTCGCGCGTACTCAGGCACCTCCCGGGCGATCGTCTCGAGGATCTCGGCGGTGATCGCCTCCAGCTCGGGCTCGATCAGGTGGGCGACCGCAGCGGGCAGGCCACTCCAGGGCTCCGTCTGTTTAGAACTTGTCATTTAACTGACAAGAATAAGGCTTTTAAATTGGCATTCGATCTAAATCATTATGGACTGCCCAGCGTAAATTGCCGTCGGTGGGCGAGATGACGAGCACCGAGAAGGCCGCCAACCTCGGCGCCGTGATCGTGCCGTTCCTCGCCACTCTGGCTGCGATCGTCCTGCTCTGGAACAGCCTGGTCAGCCCGGCTGACCTGGCGATCGCCGCGACCATGTACCTGCTGACCGCCCTGGGGATCACCGTCGGCTTCCACCGTTTGCTGACCCACCGCTCCTTTCAGACCTCGAAGCCGGTCGAATACGCATTCGCGGTGCTGGGATCGATGGCAGTCCAGGGACCGGTCATCTCCTGGGTCGCCGACCACCGCAAGCACCACGCGCACACCGACGAGGAGGGGGATCCGCACAGCCCCCACGTTGGCCACGGCGGCGGCATCGGGGGTGTCCTCTCCGGCCTCTGGCACGCACACTCCGGCTGGCTGCTATCGACGCAGGGGCGCGCCGACTGGAAGCGCTACGCCCGCGATCTCCACGAGGACAGGGGGATGCGAGTGATCGCGCGCCATTTCGTCCCACTCGTCCTAGCAAGCCTCCTGCTACCGGCCCTCGCCGGCTACGCCGTCAGCGGCACGCTCGCGGGCGCGGCGACCGGCCTGCTCTGGGGTGGGTTGGTGAGAATCTTCTTCGTTCACCACGTCACCTGGAGCGTCAACTCCGTGTGCCATTTCATCGGCACGCGCCGCTTCGACACCGACGACCGATCGACCAACGTGTTCTGGCTGGCGCTGCCTTCCCTGGGAGAGTCGTGGCACCACAACCACCATGCCTTCCCACGCTCTGCCACGCACGGCCTACGGCGCTGGGAGATCGACCTTTCTGCTTTGGTAATCAATGCATTGGAGAAGCTCGGGCTGGCCCGGAACGTCGTGCGCATCCCACCCGAGCGCCAGGCGCAACGCGGCGCTTGAGCGGCATCCAGTCACCGCTTCATCTAAATGGCCAGAGTCACTTCCGCAAATTTGACTATACGAATAGTCACTGTCACTGTGACTGTGCCACACTCCGGGTAGCTGACGACCCGGGAGGGCAAGAGCCCACGGGATGAAAGGAAGGAAATGCCTGGTACCAGCAACGTACTCGATGAGGCACTTGACCTCGTCAAGAAACGGCTCGCGGAGCTCGACGACGAGCGCAAGCGCCTAGAGCGTGCACTCGCGGAGCTCGGTGGCACCGTCACCCGCCGTCCCGGCCGCCCCCCCGGCAGCGGCCGTGGCCCGGGTCGCCCGCCAAAAGCCGCCGCAAGCGCCACCAGCGCTCCGCGTCGCCGCCGCCGTCGACGCGGCGGAACCCGTGCCGATCAGGCGGTTTCCCTGGTTGAAAAGAACCCGGGAATCTCCGCCTCGGAGATCGCCAAGTCGATGAAAATCAAACCGAACTACCTCTACCGAGTCCTCGGTGAAATGGAGAAAGAGGGCAGGGTGACCAAGAAGGGGCGCGAGTACCACCCCGCCAAATAGTCTCCAACCCTTGGTTTGGTTTTTCAAAGCCGGCCCCCGCGGGGGCCGGCTTTCATTTAGGTCCTCACTCAGACCAGGCCGAGCTGACTGACGGCGTCGCGCTCTTCACGCAGCTCGGCGGCGCTGGCGTCGATCCGGGCTCGGGAGAACTCAGTCACCTCAAGGCCCTCGACGATCGACCACTCACCCCCGCTGCACGCGCAGGGGAATCCGGCGACTATGCCCTCCTCGACACCGTAGGAGCCGTCGGCCGGAACCCCCATCGAGACCCAGTCGCCCTCGGGCGTCCCAAGCACCCAGTCGCGCACGTGGTCGATCGCCGCATTGGCGGCCGAGGCGGCGCTCGAGGCGCCTCGCGCCTCGATGATCGCAGCACCGCGTTTCGCCACCCGGGGGATGAACTCGTCCGCGATCCAGGTCTCGTCGTCGACAGCCTCCCAGGCGCTCTGCCCCTTCACCCTCGCGTTCACCAGGTCGGGGTACTGGGTCGTGGAGTGGTTGCCCCAGATCGTCATGTTGGTCACGTCCGATACCCCAGCGCCGACGCGATTCGCCAGCTGCGCGATCGCCCGGTTGTGGTCGAGCCGCATCATCGCGGTGAAGCGCTCGCGCGGCACGCCGTCGGCATTGGACATCGCGATCAAGCAGTTGGTGTTGGCCGGGTTGCCCACCACGAGCACGCGCACGTCGTCGGCCGCACCGGCGGCGATCGCCTCTCCCTGCGGCTTGAAGATGCCGCCGTTGGCCTCGAGCAGGTCCGAGCGCTCCATTCCCGGGCCACGTGGCCGGGCGCCGATCAGCAGCCCCACGTTGCAGCCCTCGAAGGCGGGCTTCGGATCGTCGAAGATGTCGATCCGCCGCAAGAGTGGAAAGGCGCAATCGTCGAGCTCCATCGCAGTCCCCTCCGCGGCCTTGACCGCATCGGGAATCTCGAGCAGGCTCAGCTCGACCGGGGTGTCGGGGCCAAGCATCTGGCCACTGGCGACGCGAAACAGGATCGCGTAGCCGATCTGCCCGGCAGCGCCGGTGACGGTGACTTTCACAGGGGTGCTCACTGAATCTCCTTTCAAGAAACGCCCTCCGGCAGATCCGCGTTAGGTCATATATGATCTAACGTAGGCGTACGCCGGTGTGGGAGCTAGGTCATCGCCCGTCGTAGTCCTTCGTCGATCGAGGAGAGGAACTCCTGGGTCGTTTGGAACTCCTGGTCGGGACCAACGAGAAGGGCCAGGTCTTTGGTCATCTTGCCGCTTTCCACCGTCTCCACGCAGACGCGCTCCAGGGCCTCGGCAAAGCGTGTGACCTCCGGGGTGTCGTCGAGCCGTCCGCGGGCGGACAGGCCGCGTGTCCAGGCGAAGATCGAGGCAATCGGGTTCGTGGAGGTCGGCTTGCCCTGCTGGTGCTGTCGGTAGTGACGAGTGACGGTGCCGTGGGCGGCCTCGGCCTCGACCGTTCTGCCATCGGGGCTCATCAGCACGCTCGTCATCAGGCCGAGCGAGCCGAAGCCCTGGGCGACGGTGTCGGACTGAACGTCGCCGTCGTAGTTCTTGCAGGCCCAGACGTATCCGCCCTCCCACTTGAGGGCAGCCGCCACCATGTCGTCGATTAGGCGGTGTTCGTAGGCGATGCCCGCCGCCTCGAAGTCCGACTTGAACTCGTTCTCGTACACCTCCGCGAAAAGGTCCTTGAAGCGACCGTCATAGCGCTTGAGGATCGTGTTCTTGGTCGAGAGGTAGACGGGGTAGCCGCGGTCCAGCCCGTACCGCATCGAGGCGCGGGCGAAATCGCGGATCGAGTCGTCGAGGTTGTACATCGCCATCGCGATACCCGGGCCGGGAAAGTCGTAGACGTCGAGCTCGACCGGGTCGGAGCCGTCCTTCGGCGAATAGGTGAGCGTCAGCGTCCCCTCACCGGGAATGACCGTGTCGGTGGCGCGGTACTGGTCGCCAAACGCGTGGCGGCCGATCACGATCGGCTTGGTCCAACCGGGGACGAGGCGGGGGATGTTCGAAATCACAATCGGCTCGCGGAAGATCACCCCGCCGAGGATGTTGCGGATCGTGCCGTTGGGCGAGCGGTACATCTCCTTCAGGCCGAACTCCTCGACGCGGGCCTCGTCGGGCGTGATCGTCGCGCACTTGACGCCAACCCCGTGTTGCTTGATCGCGTTGGCAGCGTCGACCGTGATCTGGTCGCCGCTGGCGTCGCGGCTCTCGATGCCGAGGTCGAAGTAGGCGAGCTCCACGTCCAGGTACGGCAGGATCAGCTGCTCTTTGATGAACGTCCAGATGATCCGGGTCATCTCGTCGCCGTCGAGCTCGACGATCGGGTTCTTGACTGGGATCTTCTCCACGGGGGCGGCGATGCTATCGCTGGGGTGGCACAATCAGGTCGATGGCCACCGTCGAGCGCCGCAGCTCCGCCACCCATGAGGTCTTCAACCAGGCGCCGCCGCTGCAGGACTACAACTCCTTCGACGCCGACATAGCGCTGACCGAGGCGCTGAAGAGAGAGGGCGCCGAGTGGGCCGAGGGCCGCGCCCGCGAGCTCGGGGCGATCTGCGGCTCGAGCCAGACGATCCGCTGGGGCTTCGAGGCAAACGAGCGCAAGCCGGAGCTGCGCACCCACGACCGCTACGGCAATCGCATCGACGAGGTCGAGTTCGACCACTCCTGGCACGAGCTGATGCGAATCGGCGTCGGCAACGGACTGCACGCGATGCCCTGGCGCGAGCCCGGGCCCGGTGCCCACGTCGCCCGCGCGGCGATGTTCATGCTGCTGATGCAGGCCGAGAGCGGCGTCGGCTGCCCGATCTCGATGACCTACTCGGCGGTGCCGGCGGTGCGAGCGCAGCCGGAGGTCGCCGCGGAGTGGGAGGAGCGCTTCCTTTCGCTGGACTACGACGAGCGCTCGATACCGGCCGAGCACAAGAGTGGCGCCCTCTGCGGGATGGCGATGACCGAGAAGCAGGGTGGCTCAGATGTGCGCGCCAACACGACCACGGCGACCCCCCTGAACGGAGGCGGCCCGGGAGCCGAGTACGAGATCGTCGGCCACAAGTGGTTCTGCTCGGCCCCGATGTGCGATGCCTTCCTCGTCCTCGCTCAGACCGAGTCGGGGATCTCCTGCTTCCTGATGCCGCGCTGGACGCCTGATGGCGAGCGCAACGCATTCCACATCCAGCGCCTCAAGGACAAGCTCGGCAACCACTCCAACGCCTCCAGCGAGGTCGAGTTCCGGGGCGCTTGGGCGCGCATGGTCGGCGAGGAGGGCCGGGGCGTGCCGACGATCATCGAGATGGTCAACCACACCCGGCTCGACTGCGTGATCGGCACCGCCACCGGCTACCGCGCCGGCGTCGTCCAGGCCCTCAACCACACCGCCCACCGCTCGGCCTTCGGGGTTGATTTGATCGACCAACCCCTTATGCAAAACGTCCTCGCAGACCTCTGCGTGGAGTCGGAGGCGGCCACGGTGGCCGCCATGCGCCTAGCCCGCTCCTACGACGAGGTTGCCGCGGGCGACGACGAAGCTGTCGAGTTCCGCCGCCTCTCGAACGCCGTCCTCAAGTACTGGCTCTGCAAGCGCGCACCATCCCACGCCGTCGAGTGCTTGGAGTGCCTGGGCGGCAACGGCTACGTAGAGGAGTCCGGCATGCCCCGCCTCTACCGCGAGGCCCCACTCGCCTCGATCTGGGAGGGCTCTGGCAACGTCCAGTGCCTCGACGTCCTCCGCGGCATGGTCAAGAACCCAGCCTCGATCGAGGCCTTTTTCGCCGAGGTCCTCGAGGCATCTGGCGCCGAACCCCGCCTCGACGCCTACGTCAGCTCTCTGCGCGATGAGATCCCCGGCGACATCGAGACGATCCAGCATCGTGCCCGCCGCATCGTCGAACGCATGGCGGTCGCCCTCCAGGCCTCCCTCCTGGTCCGCTACGGCGACGAGGCCGTCTCCGACGCCTACTGCGCCACGCGCCTCTCCGGCGACTGGGGCCAAGCGTTCGGAACCCTCCCGGCGGGCACGGACTTCGGACGGATCATCACTCGCCACCGCCCCTCGTAGGGAGGTCGCTACTTAGCGGCGTCGCGCAGCGCCCGTCCCACCTGCTCGGCGGTGATCACGCCCGAGAGCCGACCATCGGCATCAACAGCCATCAGAGCGCCAAAGCGCCTAAGCGCTCGACTGGAGAGCAGCGAATCGAGCGGCGCGTCGTCGCGGACCTGAAAGGTGCCGTCGTCGCGCTCCAGCAAGTCCGAGACGAAGGAGGTGGTGCGGGAGGTCTCGGGAACCTCGTCGGCTTTGTCCCTCACCACCAGGCCGAGAAACCGGTGAGCTGTGTCGACGACCGGAAACCAGGGCCAGCGGTAGCGCAGGAAGTACTCGTCCAGGGCTTGCTCGACTGAGAGGTCATCTGGAATCGCGACAGGTTCGCGATCCATGACGTCAGAGACCTGGAGCTTGCTTATGCGACCGGTGATCGCCGTCTGCATGGAAGCGGCCTTGGCGGAGCTGTTGATGAGGAGGCCGATCAGGGCGAGCCAGACGCCGGAGAAGGTGTCGCCGTTGGCGATCAGCAGGAAGCCGCCGCCGATGAAGATGTAGGCGAAGACGCGGCCGAGGTTGGCCGCGACTCGAGTCGCGGCATTGCGGTCCCCGGTCTTCCACCAGGCGATCGCCCGCACGATCCTGCCCCCGTCCATTGGGAAGGCGGGCAGCAGGTTGAAGACGAGGACGAGCAGGTTGACCGACGCCAGCCAGCCGACCATCGCCATCGCGCCGGAGACGTCGGCGTTGCTCTCGATCAGCGCCGCGCGGCGGAACTCCTCGGCGCCGACCGCCGCGATCCCACCCGCGGTCAGGACGACGACGATCGCCAGCGTCACCAGTGGCCCTGCCACGGCGACCTTGAACTCGGTCGAGGGGCTATCGGATTCGCGATCCATCTTCGCCATCCCGCCGAAGATCCAGAGCTGGATGCTGGAGATGCCGATCCCGTTGCGCAGGGCGATGAAGGCGTGGCCGAGCTCGTGCAGGACGATCGAGCCGAAGAAGCCCAAGGCGCTGAGCACGGCAAGCGTGAACGGCGTCGTGTCGTCGCTGCTTTCGCCGAGCACGTCACCGTAGAAGCTCGAGAGCCAGAAGATCACCAAAAAGAGGAAGGCGAACCACGACCAATCGACGGCAATCCTGATGCCGCGCACGTGGAAGAGCGTGATCGGTTTCCCCCCGAGCATCCACCAATGGTAAGCGGCAGATATGGTCGTTTTCCGTGGCGGCCTCTCCGACAGCGACATCGACCCTCGCCGAACACCTCGGCACGCCCGACCAGGCCTGGCTACGTGAGCTGCTCGAGCAGCTCGAGCGCTTCTACCGGCCCCCGGCCTCCGAGGGCGAGCGACGCGCCGCCGAGTGGATCGTCGAACGCTTTGCCGAAGAGGGGGCCGAGGCCAGGATCGAGGCGGAGCCGGCGCACGGGACCTTCTGGTGGCCGCTCGGCCTCGGCGCCGCCCTGGGCGCGCTCGGCGGGATCGCGGCGCTGCGCGGGCGCCGCCTCCTCGGCGCCGCCCTGGGCGCGGTCGGCGCCGCCGGCATCGCCGACGACTTCCCACCGGGCAAACGCCGCCTGCGCCGGCCGCTGGCGAGCCGGACGACCTATAACGTCCTCTGCGAAATCGGCCCCGCGGACGCCGAGCGCACCGTCGTCGTCGTCTCCCACCACGACGCGGCGCACTCCGGCCTCGTCTTCCATCCGGCCCTGCCCCAGATCGCCGACCGGCTCGGCCTGATCGAGGGCCAGGACACGAGCCCGGCATTGATGGCGCCGGTGATTGGCGGCCCGATCCTCGCCGCCCTCGGTGCGCTCAGCGGTCGCCGGCTCCTCTCCAAGCTGGGGATCTTCTTCGGCCTTGGCACGGTCGCGGCGATGGCCGACATCGGCCTGCGCAAGACCGTTCCCGGCGCCAACGACAACGGGACCGGTGTCATCACCCTGCTCGCTCTGGCCCGGCGCTTCCGCGAGGAGCCGCCTGAGGGCATCAGGGTAATCCTGCTCTCGACCGGCTCGGAGGAGTCGTTCAGCGAGGGGATCAAGGCCTTTGGCGAGCGGCACTTCCCGAACCTCCCCCGCGAGACGACTCTCTTCGCCTCGGTCGACTCGATCGGCTCTCCCCACCTGCTGGTCCTGCGCGGCGAGGGCTTCCTGAAGATGCACGAGTACTCGCCACGGGCGCTCGAGCTCTTCGACGACCTCGCCGAGGAGCTGGGTATCTGGCTCTTCCCGAACCTGCGCCTGCACAACGGCACCGATGGGCTCGAGCCGCTGGCGGCGGGCTATGAAACGGTCTCGATCTGCGGCTGCACCGACCTCAAGCAGCCCGCCAACTACCACTGGCCAAACGACATCGCCGAGAACGTCGAGTTCGGCACCGTTGCCAACGGCATCCGCCTCCTGGAGGCCGCCATCCGCCGCCTGGGCGAGCGCTGGCTCTAGCTCCTCCGTCGACGGGACCCAAAGCGGGCATATAGATCGCTTTGGGTCCCGTCGGCGAGGTTTGAAAATCCGACTTCATGGTCGGATTTCGCATCTATAGAGTCCGCGCTCGTGCCTGCACATGACGTACTGGTGATCGGGGCCGGACTCGCTGGGCAGCGCGCCGCCCTGGCGGCTGCCGAGGAAGGGGTCTCGGTCGGGATCGTCAGCAAGGTCCACCCGGTGCGCTCGCACTCCAACGCGGCGCAGGGCGGGATCAACGCGGCGCTCAATCCGGGCGACTCCTGGGAGTCGCACGCCTTCGACACGATCAAGGGCTCCGACTACCTCGGGGACCAGGACGCAGTCGAGATCATGTGCCGCGAGGCGCCGGAGGAGATCCTCCACCTCGAGCACCTCGGCGTCACCTTCCACCGCAACGAGGAGGGCAAGCTCGGCACCCGGGCCTTCGGCGGCGCCTCCGCCGCCCGCACCTACTACGTCGCCGACATCACCGGCCAGGCGATCATGCACGTGCTCTACGAGCAACTGATGAAGTACTCCGAGCAGGTCGCCCGCTACGAGGAGTGGTTCTGCACGGCACTGGCGCTCGACGAGGCGGGCGAGTGCTGCGGCGTCGTCACCCGCAACATCGCCGACGGCTCGATGGAGCTCTTCCAGGCGAAGTCGGTGATCCTCGCGACCGGCGGCAACGGCCAGGTCTGGAAGCCGACCACCAACGCTCTGATCTGCACCGGTGACGGGATCGCGATGGCCTACCGCGCCGGAGCGAAGCTGATGGACATGGAGATGATCCAGTACCACCCGACGACGCTGGCGGGCAAGGGCTTCCTGATCACCGAGGGCGCCCGCGGCGAGGGCGCCCACCTGCTTAACAAGAACGGCGAACGCTTCATGGAGAAGTACGCGCCGAACAAGATGGAGCTTGCCTCGCGCGACGTCGTCTCCCGCGCCGAGCAGACCGAGATAAACGAGGGGCGCGGCTTCGAGGACGGCACCGTCGCCCTCGACGTCACGGTCGTGCCGAAGAAGCGCGTGCATGAGGCGCTGCGTGAGATCGTCCTCGTCGGCAAGGACTTCGCCGGCGTCGACATCACTCGCGAACCCATCCGCATCAAGCCCGGCAACCACTACACGATGGGCGGCGTCAAGACCGACGTCGACGGCCGCACCGACATACCGGGCCTCTACGCCGCCGGCGAGGTGGCGTGCGTCTCGGTGCACGGGGGCAACCGGCTCGGCGCCAACTCGCTGCTCGACACCCTGATCTTCGGCCGCCGCTCGGGCATCGACGCCGCCAGCCGCGCCAAGCGCACCGAGGGCAGCCGGCCTTCGAAAGCGGTGCTGGAGGCCGAGCAGGCGACGATCGACGTGATCGCGGCTCGCGAGAAGGGCTCGGGCAGGCGGATCTCCGAGATCAAGCTGGAGCTGGGCACGACAATGGACAAGCACGTTGCCGTCTTCCGCGAGGAGGCCGGCATCCAGGAGGCGCTGGAGACGGTCCGCCGGCTCAAGGGCGAGGCCGAGAGCGCCTACATCGACGACAAGGGCAGCGTCTTCAACCAGGATCTGCTGGCGGCGATCGAGCTCGGCTACATGCTCGACAACGCCGAGTGCACCTGCGTCGCCGCGCTCGAGCGCAAGGAGAGCCGCGGCGCCCAGTACAGGACCGACTTCCCGGAGCGCAATGATGAGGAGTGGCTGAAGCACATAGATCTGCAGCTGAGCGACGACGGTCCCGAGATCTCCTACTCCGAGGTGACGATCACCCAGTGGGAACCCGAAGAGAGGAAGTACTAGCGATATGGCTGAGTACAAGCTGAAGGTTCGCCGATACCAGCCCGAGAGCGGCGAGGGGGCCTACTGGGAGGAGTTCAAGGTGGAGCTCGATCCCTCGCTCTCCGTCCTCGACGGCTTGCTGCAGGCCAAGGACCGCGACAACGGCTCGCTCGCCGTGCGCTGCTCCTGCCGCGCCGCGATCTGCGGCTCCTGTGGGGTGAAGGTCAACGGCTCCTCGACGCTCGCCTGCAAGACGCAGGTCGGCGAGGCGCACGAGCAGGCGAACCGTCGCAATGGTGGCTCGGAGCCGATCGTCGTCGAACCGATGGGCAACATGCCCGTGATCAAGGACCTGATCACCGACATGGAGTCGACGCACTGGACCAAGATCCGCCGCATTACCCCCTGGCTCCTTCCCCACGGCGAGGCACCGGAGCGTGAGTACGTGGTCGAGCCGGAGTCGATGATCGACATCACCCAGTCGATGGCCTGCATCCAGTGCGGCGCCTGCGTCTCCTCCTGCCTCTCGATGGAGGCGGACCCCGACTTCATCGGCCCGGCGGCGCTGGCCAAGGCCTATCGCTTCGTCGGCGACCCGCGCGACGCCGAGACCAAGGAGCGGCTGCACGACCTCGCCCACGACCCGCACGGGATCTACGACTGCACGCACTGCTTCAGCTGCATCGACGCCTGCCCAAAGGGGGTGGCGCCGATGGACCAGATCATGCGCCTGCGCCGCAAAGCCGGCGAGGAGGGCATCGAGGACCCCAACAGCGGCCACCACCACGAGCTCGCTTTCGTCAACATCATCGAGAAGAAGGGGACGCTGGACGAGGTCGCCCTGCCCAGGGAGTCATTCGCCTTTGGCATCAAAGGCAAGTTGAAACCCAGCAAACGGGCGATCAAGGAAGTGCTCGGCGCGCTACCGACGATCTTCCGCACGATCAAGAGCGGCAAGGTGCGGAGCAAGTGGGTCGCCCCGCACCACAAGCTCCCCGACGGCGCCCAGGACGAGGTCAAAGCGATCTACAAGCACGCCGAGGATCACCGCGAGGAATTCAACCTCTACATCCGTGGCGAGGAGGACGTTGAACCCGAGCCCGACGAGCCGACGGAGGAGACGATGACTGCAGAGGCGGCAGCAGCAGCGGAAAGCGAGGAGTCATGAGTGACGGCCAGATCAAGGTCGCCTACTGGCCCGGCTGCGTCTCGCGCGGCTTCACCCCCGAGCTGCACGGATCGATGGCGATCGCCGCCGAGAGGCTCGGCATCGAGCTGGTCGAACTCGACCGCGCCAATTGCTGCGGCGCCGGCGTGATCGCCGAGCACAACCAGGAGCTGGCCGACACGCTCAACGCCCGCACCTTCGCCCTCGCCCAGGAGACCGGGCTCTCAATGATGAACATCTGCTCAACCTGCCAGGGGGCGCAATCGGAGTGCCAGCAGCGGCTCGACGCCGACTCCGCCTACCGCGCTCACATCAACGAGGTGCTGAGCGGCCAGGGCCTCTCCTACGAGAAGGACAAGGACGGCTTCACCAACAAGAATTTCCTCTGGCTGCTGGTCGAGGACTACGGCCTCGACCGCCTCGCCGAGAAGGTGACCCGCCCGCTCTCAGGCCTGCGCGTCGGTCCCTTCTACGGCTGTTACGTGGTGCGGCCGAAGGAGCGGCTCGGCTACGACGAGCACCCCGAGCGTGACCTCTACCTGGAGAAGGTGATCGAGGCGCTCGGCGGCGAGGTGGTCGAGTACGACGGTGCCCGCAAGTGCTGCGGCTTCCCGGTGATCACGATGAACCGCGACACCTCGCTGCGCCAGGCGGGGACCCACGTCGGTGACGCAATCGACGCCGGCGCCGATTGCCTCGTTACCCCCTGCCCGCTCTGCCACCTCAACCTCGACATGCAGCAGCCCGAGGCGGCCAAGGTCGTCAACCGCGACCTCGGCCTCCCCGTGCTGCACCTACCCCAGCTGGTCTCGCTGGCGCTTGGCGCCGAGCCGAAGCAGCTGGGGATGGGCAAGCACATCGCTTCGACCGAGCGGGTCGAGGAGCGGCTTGCGGGGGTTCCGGCGTAAGCCCAGCGAGCCGCAGCGGTGCTAGCTGTTTGAGGCGTTGAGCGCGATGGCAGTCAGCTGCCGAGCAGGTCGCGCTCGATCAGCAGCTCGGCGACCTGGACCGCGTTGGTGGCGGCGCCCTTGCGCAGGTTGTCGCCGGCGATCCAGAGGTTGAGGGTGCGCTCCTGGTCGGGGTCGCGGCGGATGCGACCAACCAGGACCTCGTCACGGCCGGCGGCGTCGATCGCCATCGGGTAGCGGCCGGCGGCGGGATCGTCGACGACGACGACGCCCTCCGCTTCGCCCAGCAGCTCCCTCGCCTGGTCCGGAGAGAGGTCCTCGCGGGTGCGCACGTTGACCGACTCCGAGTGGCCGCAGATCACGGGCACGCGAGCGCAGGTCGCCGAGATCGCCACCTCCTTGCCGATGCCGAGAATCTTGCGGGTCTCCGCCATCACCTTGCGCTCCTCGGTCGTGTAGTCGTCGCCGTCCTTGAAGCTCTCCACCTGGGGGAGCACGTTGAAGGCAACCTGGTGGGGGTAGACCTCCGGCGGCGTCGCCTCTTCCCCGGCGAGCAGCGCCTTCGACTGCGCCAGCATCTCCTCGATCGCCCGCTGCCCAGTTCCGGAGACCGCCTGGTAGGTGGAGACGACGAGCCGCTCCAGTCCGACCGCCCGGTGGATCGGCGCCAGCGCCATCATCATCACCATCGTCGTGCAGTTGGGGTTGGCGACTATGCCCCTGTGCCCCGCGACGGCGTCGGGGTTGACTCCGGCGACGACAAGCGGGACGTCGTCGTGCATGCGCCAATAGCTGGTGTTGTCGACGACGACGGCGCCGGCCTCGACAAGCTTCGGCGCCCACTCGGAGCTGACCGCGCCACCGGCGGAGGAGAGGACGACGTCGAGGCCCTCGATCGTCTCCGGGCCAAGCGGCCGGCACTCCAGCACCGAGCCGTTCCACTCGAGCTC
Organism: uncultured Solirubrobacterales bacterium; assembly: GCA_963843495.1. Classification (GTDB taxonomy): domain Bacteria; phylum Actinomycetota; class Thermoleophilia; order Solirubrobacterales; family 70-9; genus VRUE01. The sequence continues at coordinate 537,281 of CAWJJX010000003.1, forward strand.
GCGCCCGGCGGAGCGCTCGGAGGCAAAGGGGACGACCTCCGCAGCCGGGAAGTCGCGCTCGGCGATCAGCTCGAGGATGGTCGAGCCGACCGCTCCGGTCGCGCCCAGCACTCCCACTCTGTACCCGTTGCCACTCACCTCACCTGAGTATGACTAGCCGGGTCAGGTGCCGACGGTCGGCCGGTGCTCGGCCCCCGCGGGCTCTTCGGTGCGCACGGCGTCGGCGCCCAGCTCGAACGCCTCGTGCAGCGCCCGCACCGCGTCGGCGACGCTGTCGGCCGCGATGACGCACGAGATCTTGATCGGCGAGGTGGAGATCATCTCGATGTTGATCCCCTCCCTGCCGAGGACCTCGAAGACCTTGGCGGCGACGCCGGGGTGCGAGCGCATGCCGGCGCCGATGATCGAGACCTTGCCGATTCGCTCGTCGGTCCGAACGCCCTGGCTGACCTCGCCGAGCGCCGCGATCGCGTCGGTGGCCGTGCGCAGCTCCGAGCCGTCGAGCGTGAAGGAGAGGTCGGCGAGCTCGTCGTCGCCGACGGGCTCGTTCTGGATGATCACGTCGACGTTGATCCCGGCGTCGGCGAGCGCGGTGAAGATTTTGCCGGCGACTCCGGGCTCATCGCGGATGCCGATCAGCGTCACGCGCGCCTCGTCGTCGGCGTGGGTCACGGCTGTCACAAACGGTTGCTCCACGGTCTCCTGCTCGGTCTCGTCCTCGCTGACGACGAGGGTACCGGGGCCGTCCTCGAAACTGCTGCGGCAGTGGATGCGGACACCGTGGTTGCGCGCGTACTCGACCGAGCGCAGCTGCAGCACGCGCGCTCCCGAGGCCGACATCTCCAGGGTCTCCTCGAAGGTGGCGACGGGAATCTTGCGCGCGTCGGGAACGATCCGCGGATCGGCGGTGAAGACGCCCGCGACATCGGTGTAGATCTCGCAGACGTCGGCTCCCAGGGCCGCCGCCAGCGCGACCGCGGTCGTGTCGGAGCCGCCGCGGCCCAGGGTCGTCACGTCCTGGCTCTCGGTCGAGACCCCTTGGAAACCGGCGACGAGCACGATCCTGTCCTCGTCCAGCGCCTCGCGGATGCGGTCGGCGCGGACGTCGATGATCCGCGCCTTCGTGTGGGAGGAGTCGGTGACGATCCCCGCCTGGGAACCGGTCAGGGAGAGTGCCTTGTGCCCCATGTCGTGAATCGCCATCGCGCAGAGCGCGCAGGAGATCCGCTCGCCTGTCGAGAGCAGCATGTCCATCTCGCGCGAGTCAGGACGATCGGAGATCTCCAGCGCCTGGGCGACCAGCTCATCGGTCGTCTTGCCGCGCGCGGAGAGCACGGCGACGACGCGGTTGCCGGCCTCGCGAGCAGCGACGATGCGCCCAGCGGCCCGCAGGATCTGCTCAGCGCCGGCGACCGAAGTGCCGCCGAACTTCATCACGACGATCTTGGAATCCCCTTCGCCCATCGGCGACTGAGGATAGTTGGCGATGGGCGCCGGGCTACTCGCTGCCGCCCTGCAGGTTGCCGAACATCGCGTGCTCGGCCATGCGGATCAGGCCGAGGGCCATGTGAGGGCGCATGTCGCTGGTTCGGACCCGGACGTGGGAGCCGTGGGGGCCGACGACCTCGACGATCGTGCAAACGTCGCCGATCTGGCAGTCGTCGCCGTAGTCGGCTTCGAGCGCCTCCATCTGGGCGGTCACGACCTGCCCCATCTTGCTCTGGTCGATTGGCATCACCGGGGAGACTACATGTGAGTTAGATCACGCAGAAACGATATATCGAGGAGATATATTCGCGAGCGATGGAGCTGAGTCCCACCGCCTACGTGATCCTCGGCATGGTCAGCCGCGAGCCGCGCTCGGGCTATGAGATCAAGGCACTGGTCGACGACACCACGCGCTTCTTCTGGACAGCGAGCTACGGGCAGATCTACCCGGAGCTGAAACGGCTCTCCGAGATGGGCTTGGTTGCGGGGGTCGACGCGCCGCGCGGCGACCGCAAGCGCACCGTCTATGCGATCACCGCCGCCGGGGAGGAGGCGCTACGCGAGTGGCTTCGCCAGCCTCCCAAGACCTTCGAGATGCGCGAGGAAGGGCTCCTGAAGCTCTTCTTCGCCGGCGCGCTCCCCCCGAAGGAGGCAGCGACAACGCTGGCGGCGATGCGCGCCCACAGGCTCAGCCGGGTCGAGCGCCTGCACGAGATCGAACCGAGGGCACGAGAGAGGCAAGACCGGGGCGATCCCTATCCGCTGATGGTGCTGGAAGCCGGCATCGAGTTCAACGAGTGGTTCGCGAACTGGTGCGAGCGGATGGAGCGCCGGCTCTCCCCCGACATGAAAGGGAGCAATTGATGTTCGACGCACTCGCCCGCCTCGCCGACGGTCACGCTCGCCGCATCGGCCTCCTCGCGATCGCCTTCTTCCTTCTTGCCGGGGCGCTCGGCGGCTCGGTTGCCGAGCGCCTCGATCCCTACGGCGCCGACGACCCCGCCACGGAGACGGTGCAGGCGAAGGAACGGCTGCACGAGGCAGGGCTGCACGAGCCCGCGGTGCTCGTCGTGGTCAAGGACGCGCCGATCTCGCAACCCGCCACGCGGACCCGGGTCGAGGCGCTCGAACGCACCGTGCGCCGTCGCGCCGACGTCGAGTCCGTGACCGGCTACTACAACACCCGCTCGCCGATCTTCGTCTCCGACGATCGGCGCTCCACCTACTTCGCCGTCGCCCTGCGGTCGACCGACGACAAGGAGTGGCAGGAGACGGGCGCCGAGATCGCCGACTCACTCGCCGACCGCCCCGGCGTCGTCGTCGGCGGTGCCGCCGTCTCGATAGGACAGGTCAACGAGCAGGTCGAGAAGGACCTGCGGACGGCGGAGATGCTCGCCTTCCCGCTGCTCTTCCTGCTCTCGCTGCTCTTCTTCCGCAGCCTCGTCGCCGCGCTGCTGCCGCTGATGATCGGTGCCCTAGCGATCGTCGGCACCTTCCTCATCCTGCGCATCGCCAGCGAAATCGGCTCGATCTCGATCTTTGCGCTCAACCTGACCACCGCGCTCGGGCTGGGGCTGGCGATCGACTACAGCCTCTTCGTCGTCTCCCGCTACCGCGAGGAGATCGCGGTCGACGGCCCGGGGCTGGCGGCGATGCGGAGGGTACTCGCGACGGCGGGGCGGACGGTCTTCTTCTCCTCGCTGACGGTTGCCGCGGCGCTCGCCTCGCTGACCGTCTTCCCCCAGCGCTTCCTCTACTCGATGGGCCTCGGAGGGGCGCTGGTGACGCTCTTCGCCGCGCTGATCTCGCTCACCGTGCTGCCGGCGGTGCTGACCCTGCTCGGCACGCGGGTGAACGCGCTGGCGCCGCACTTCCTGCAGCGCCGCGCCGAGGCCGACGCGCGGCCCGACGAGCACGGCTTCTGGTACCGCCTCTCGCGCTTCGTCATGCGCCGGCCGGGGCCGATCGCGGCGCTCAGCGCCCTGCTCCTGATCGCCCTCGGCCTGCCCGCCCTCGGCATGAAGTTCAACAGCGTCGACCAGACCGTGCTGCCGAAGTCGGCCAGCGCCCGACAGGCCTACGACATCGTCAGGGCAGAATTCCCGCCTTACCAGGAGTCACCGATCTGGATCGACGTCGAAGGCGGTGGGCCGCGAGCCGCCGCTCAGGTGGCGGCTCGCGTAGGCCGGGTCGCAGGCGTCGCCGAAGTCAACCCACCGCGGCGGTTGAGCGACGAGGTGACCGTGGTCCAGGTCATCTCCGCGCACCCGTTCATCTCCGAGGCCAGCCAGACAACGGTGAAGCGGATCCGTGCGATCGAGCCACCGCCGGGATCAACCGTCCTCGTCGGAGGGGCAACCGCTGACTTCATCGACCTGCAGAGCAGCCTCGTCCGCCACCTGCCGCTCGTGCTCGGAATCATCATTCTCACGACGCTGGTCATCCTCTTCCTGATGACGGGCTCGGTGGTGCTGCCGGTCAAGTCGCTGCTGATGAACTTCCTCAACCTCAGCGCCGTCTTCGGCCTGCTCGTGCTGATCTTCCAGGACGGCCACCTGGAGGGCCTCCTCGACTACACGAGCCCCGGAGCGCTCGAGCAGACGATGCCGATCCTGCTCTTCGCCGTCGCCTTCGGCCTCTCCACCGACTACGCCGTCTTCCTGCTCTCGCGGATCAAGGAGGCCCGAGACAACGGTGCCTCCGACTCCGAGTCGGTCGCGATCGGCCTCGAGCGCACGGGACGCATAGTCACCGCGGCCGCCCTCCTCTTCGCCGTCGCTGTCGTCGCCTTCGCCGCCTCCAAGATCATCTTCATCAAGGAGTTCGGCGTCGGCACGGCCCTCGCGGTCCTGATCGACGCCAGCATCATCCGAGCCCTGCTCGTCCCCTCGCTGATGGAGCTGCTCGGCCGGTGGAACTGGTGGGCGCCGGCGCCGCTGCGGCGGCTGCATGAGCGGTTCGGGATCAGCGAGACCCGGACCGCGGAGCTGGAGCGGGCATGAGCGAAGGCATCGACACCGCGCTGCACGCCTTCGACGCCGACACGGCGGTCGAGGATCTCGGCGGCGGTCGCTTCGCGGCGACGATGAGCGAGCGCTGGTGGGTCGGGGGCGGGCCCAACGGCGGCTACGTCGCCGCCGTCCTGTTGCGGGCGATTCAGCGGGCCGCGGGCGTGGAGCGGGCGCCCCGCTCCCTCACCGTCCACTTCCCCGACGCGCCCAGCGCCGGCCCGGTTGAGCTGGCGGTGCAGGTCGAGCGCGAGGGGAGAAAGGTCACTTTCCTCTCGGCGCGGATGGAGCAGGAGGGCACCTTGCAGGCGACGGCGCTCGCCGTGTTGTCGAGCGAGTGGGACGGGCCGACCTACGCGGCGTCGGAGATGCCGGAGGCGGAGCCGCCTGACGAACTGTACGAGCCGAACCCCGAGGAGATGCCGGGGATGCCGACGATGTTCCAGAACTACAGCGTGCGACAGGCCGTCGGCGAGCCGGCCTTCTCCGGCGGCGCCCCGTACAGCGGTGCCTGGCTGCGCGCCCGCGAGCCGCGTCAGCTCGACGCCCCACTTGCGGCCGCGATCCTCGATGCATGGTTCCCGGCGCCGTTCGTGCGCCTCGACCGCGCGGCACCGGCGCCGACGCTCGACTACACCGTGCACTTCCGCGCGCCGCTCCCGCCCGCCGACGCGGCCCCCGAGGACCCCTACCTAGCGGTCTTCCGCTCCGGCCTGGCTCGGCATGGCTTCTTCGAGGAAGATGGCGAGCTGTGGAGTACTGACGGCACCCTCCTCGCGCAGTCCCGACAGTTGGCGCTACTGCTCGATAGGCACTAAAGACGCAATGGAAGGCGGCCAATCGCACCTTGAGCCGCTCATCGCTGGCCAGGCCGGTTCTAGCGCTTCAGGTCCCCCTGGACCGAACTCGCATCATCGGCACTTTTGCGGCGCTCGTCGCTGGCAATGCCGGCGAGCTCGAGCGAACCGTCTGGCTCAACCGTCGCGGTCGCAAGAAACGAGTCGCCCTGTTTGAGCCTCGCCGCCTTGATATCTGGGGGAACCGTCAGAGCGAGATCCGCTTCGCAGGCGCGAGTGTCGTCGGCGGAGAGCAGCAATTGCCCCGTTTCGGATGAAATGCCGGCGTAGATCCCGGAGAGATCGAGATAGGTCGAAGGTTCGCCTTCTTCGATCTCGATCTGACGCTGAAGGAGGACCCCCCCTGGTTCAAGACCAATGTCCACCTTGACGCGAGCACCGAGGACCGGGAGCGTCGGGACGACACCGGTCGGGTCGGCCGGGACTTGGACGAGGAGCGAGGCTCCGCGACCGGAGACGGTGTAAGCGGGGGAGAGCGGGTCGGGGCGAACGAAGGTGACGACCCCTCTGATACTGGTCTGGGCTGCCGTGCCCGAGCGCTTCGGCGCATCCTGCTCAGCGAAGGTGCCGTTGGCGAGCTGGAGTCCCTCTACGGTCAGCTTTGTCCCTGCCGGTGGCAGCTTCGGCGCGTGGATCGGAACCAGTTCGCCGCCCTTGATCGCCAGGGCGTAGCTGCCCGCAGCCGGGTTGGCGTGAACCACGGTGCCTTTCAGCTCCGTCGTTTCCGCCTCTTCTTCCTTGGTCACGGTAGGCGGACTCGTCGGAGCCGGTTCTTCAGCGGGCAGCGGCAGTTCGTTTGCTTCGGGGGCGAGGGGCACGGGTGGGGGCGGGAAGGATTCCGAGGCGACCGCCTCTTCCCCTCCGAGCCCGCCGCCTGCACCTAGACCTCCAGATGCAGCCGATTCCCCGCCGCCACCTTCGTCTTCCTCCACTTCGCTTGCGTCGTCTCCTGAGCTGGAAACTTCGACGATCTGCGAGGCACCGGTCGCCAGCGTCCCCGCCGCCCCGGGCCCTATCGCAACTCCGATGAAGAGCCCGAAGCCGAGCGCCATCGCGCTCAGGGGAAGCGCCCATCGTCGGTCGGTGACGACCAGGGAGACGGCGCGAAGGAACTGGTTCGAGAGCCGGCTCACGACGGCGCCCGGGTCGGCGCCGGCCGCGCGCCGACGGACGTGGCCGGGCTGCGCTCCATCAGGTCCTTGCCGCACTGCCAGCAGAAGACGGAGCCGCGCGCATAGAGGGCGCCACAGGATCCGCAGGCCCCCGCTGCCGCCGCCTGGTCGAGCCGCAGCACCCGCTCGACCTCGGCGAGCTCAGCATCCACCTGCTGCAGCTTCGCCGCCTGTCGGGTGAGGACGTCCAGCCTGAAGTGATCGCGGATCGCCATCTCATAGGCGAGCCCACCGAGATCCCACTGCAGCTCAGCAAGCCGCGCGGAGAGCTCGTCGCGACGTTTCTCGAGGTCGCTGCTCATTCGATTGCCGTCCCCTTACTGCCCCCGCCCGGGGCCTTGTTGTCGGTGGGTGGAGCTTCGCCGGGAGTCGCGATTTCGTTCGGCAGCTTGGCCGAGGCTTCCGAGTAGTCCTGTCCGGACTGCCCTTGCAGGGCTTCGAGCTCCTGCTCGCTCGCCGTGATCTCCGGCGCCGGCTCCTCGACGGCCTTGTTGCCCTTCCCGGCAGCGCCACCCGACTTCGCTTTCGCGTCCAGATTGAGGGCGCCACCGGCTTCCTTGCCCGACTCCTCGCTCGCGCCCGCTCCCCCGCCCTCGCCTTCGACCCTGACGACCGGCGGCGGGGCCGGGCTGCCCGTGTTGCTGTCGCCCCGGCCGATCAGCACGCCGACGAGCAGCATCAGACCGAGCACGGCGATCCCTCCCGCCGCCGCCAGTGGAGCGAAGTCGCGCTGGGGCTTTTCCCCGGATGGCGGCGGGGCAGCCGCCGGAGCTGCGACCGCGGCAGCCTCGGATGCTCGCTCGCCGGGCGAGTAGCGCCGAAAGTCGAGGCGCGGCTCGCCTCGGCGGCAGCCGCAGTTGAGGCAGTAGCGCTGGTCGGCCGCCAGCGAGGCGCCGCACTCGCGGCACCGCTCCACCTCTCCCCCGTTCCGCGCCTGTGGATCGCTACCGCTCATGGCTGCCCATGGCCCGGCAGGCTGGGGAATTCGGTCACGGTGACCGCAGCGCCTCGTGGGTCGCCAATGAAGAAGATGTCGTAGGGAGCGGGTTTGGCGCCGGCCTTGAAGTGTTCGATCGCGCCACGGCCGGCGGCGACGATGCGGCCGCCCTGGCGGGCGACGCCGTAGAGCAGCAGGCGCTGAATGTCCTCGCCGCTCTCGTTGACGACCTCCCCGCTCGCCGCCACGCCCGTGAAGGGATCCCCCGTGAGCTTCGGCTCCGAGACCGAGACCTCGGGCTGCTCTCCCGAGAAGGTCTCCTCGCTGGCCCCGACCTCGACCTCGACCTCCGCGGGCTCGCCGGCAGCGAGGACCTGATCGTGGACCCAGGCGACCTCCCCACCGGCCGCGATGAAGGGCACCGCGGTCAGCGCCGGCTCCAGGCCGGGCGTGGTGTTGGTGTAGACGCTCTTGCCCTTGGCGTCGAGGACGTCGATCGCGATCGGCACGTCGATCAGGTCCTTGCCGGATCGGTTGTGCAGCTCGACGACGACAGCGGTGCCGACTTCGTCGCTGAGCAGGGTGGTATCGAGGACCTCGACCTCCTTGCTCTCCTTGGTGATCTTCAACCCCTGCTCCTGCTGGACGGGGCCCAGTTCGGCGGCGATCCTGGCGCTCTTGTCCTGGGTCGATTCGCAGCCGGTCGCGACCAACGCCACGCCGGCGAGGGCAAGCGCGAGGGGAAAGACGGGGCGGGGCATCATCCGAACGCACCGCCGACGTACTCGCGGGTGCGCTGCTCACGCGGAGCGCCGAAGACCTGCTCGGCCGGTCCGTACTCGACCAGCTCCCCCAGGTACATGAAGCCGACGTGGTCGGCGATCCGCAGCGCCTGCTGCATGTTGTGGGTGACGATCACGACCGCCACCTCCTCGCGCAGCTTGAGGATCAGCTCCTCGATCACCTGCGTCGATCGCGGGTCGAGGGCGGAGCAGGGCTCGTCGAGCAGCAGCACCTCGGGCCGGGCCGCCAGGGCGCGGGCGATGCAGAGGCGCTGCTGCTGGCCGCCGGAGAGGCGCAGGGCGGGATGGTCGAGAGTGGCGCCGACCTCGTCCCACAGCCCGGCCCGGACCAGGGCGTCGCCGACGTGGTTGTAGAGGGCCTCCTTGCCGGGCCGGCCCGAGCCCTGCTCGCGCAGCGCGTAGGCGACGTTGTCGAAGACGCTCATCGGGAACGGGTTGGGCTGCTGGAAGACCATGCTCACTCGACGGCGCAGCGCGGTGACCTCCATCCGGTCGATGTCCTCGCCGTCGAGGGTGATGCGGCCGCCCCGGGTCGCCGTCGGCGTGATCTCCACCAGGCGGTTGAGCGAGCGCAGCAGCGTCGTCTTGCCGCAGCCGGAGGGGCCGATCAGCGCCAGCACCTCGCCCTGGCGGACCGGGATCGTGACCTGGTTGACGGCGACCTTCTCCCCGTAGGCGATCGTCACCCCTTCGATCCGCATCCGCTCGACCTTCGGGCCGGTGCTCGGCTCGGGGCGCCGAACCGGCGCGGTGAGCCCGAGGGTCCCCGCGCTGAGGTGAGCGCCCGCGCCGTTCGAGGGCGGAGGCGTCACCACGGTCGGCTCCTGGTCGACGACGATGCGTCGCACCGGGGGCGGCGGGGCGAGGATCACGTCGCGGGGGTCGCGACCGTCATCGACGCCGGGGGTCAGCGCGCCCACACGTCACCTCGCTTCCGCGTCAGGCGGGACACCGCGAAGTTGAGGACGATGACGATCGCGAGCAGGACGAAGGCGGCGAAGTAGGCCTTCTCCGGCGCCAGCCCCTCGCCCGCCGGAGAGTTGTAATAGACGTAGCTGGTCAGGGTGCTGCCGGTGCCGCGGAAGAGGCCGAAGACGCTGCCGTCGGCGCCGTTCTGGATCTGCAACGTCGCTCCGAGCAGGACGACGACGATCGCCGTGTCGCCCGCCACCCGGCCCATGCCGAGCGCCGTGCCGGTGCCAATCCCCGGTCGTGCCGCCGGCAGCAGCACACGGCGGATCGTCGCCGCCTTGGTCTTGCCGAGCGCATAGGAGGCCTCGCGCACGTGGCCGGGGATCGCGTTCAGCGCCTCCCGCGTCGCGCCGACGACCAGCGGCAGGGCGATCAGGGACATCATCGAGGCGGCGGCGATGAAGGAGCGCCCGAGGACGGCGCCACCTTCGGCGTCGAAGGTGAGGATGCCGAGCCACTGCTGTTGGAAGAAGACGAGGCCGAACATCGCGAGCACGATGCTGGGCGTGCCGGCGACGACCTCGATCGCCGATTCGACCGCTCGCGCCAGCCCGGCCGGGCGGCCGTACTCGGTGAGCCAGATCGCGATCGTCACCCCGAGCGGAGCGGCGATCGCGGTCGACATCACGAGCAGCAGCGCGGTGCCGATCAGCGGGTCCTTGAAGCCGCCGCTCTTTGCCTGGTTGAGCGCCGAGTCAGGGCTTTCGAAGAGCAGTCCGAGGTCGAAGTACTGAGCGCCGCGGTAGGCCATGTAGATGACGATCGCGGCGGCGATCACGATCAGCGCCAGCCCGGCCCCCCAGGCAGCGCAGTAGCCGAGCCGGTCGCGCAGCGGCCAGCTGCGGACGCTGTCGCGGGGCGAGGTCGCGGCGCCACCGGGAACGGGGAGCGTCGCACCCCCGGCCCGCTCATGGCCTGACCCCGTACTTGCGCATCGGCTGCTTGGCGACGAAGCCGGCCAGGGAGAGGAACATGCTGGAGACGAGCAGGACCGCGGCGAAGGCGAAGAGCGTCTGGCCGAAGGGCACGACGGAGAGCCCTTCGACGTTCTCGACTAGGGCCGAGGCGAGCGGCCGGGTCGGCTCGAAGAGGAAGGTGATGCCGTCGATCGGGTTGGGGGCGAAGCTGGCCGAGCCGGCGACCATCGAGAGCATGATCGCCTCGCCCAGCGCCCGCGCCGTGGCCAGAACGGCGGCCGCGACGATCGCGGGCCGCGCCGTGCGCACCGTGATCGTCCAGGTGACCCGCCAGCGGTTGACGCCGAGCGCCGCCGCGCCCTCGGTCCAGCTGCGCGGCACCGCCCGCAGCGCGTCGACCACGATCGCGATCATGATCGGCACGATCATCACCGTGAGGATCAAGACTCCGACGATCATGCTCGAGCCGTCGAGCTGCACCACGTTGGCGACCGATTCCTTGCGCTCGAGGCTGATCAGGTGCTCGCCGACCCAGGGGACGATGACGAGGATGCCGATCAGCCCGTAGACGACCGAGGGCACCGCGGCGAGCAGGCGCACGACCGGCTCCAGCACTCGGTTGACCTGGCGGGGAGCGAACTCGACGATGAAGATCGCGGCGAAGAGCGAGAAGACGATGCCGATCAGCACGGCCCCGGCCGTGACCACGAAGGTCCCCCAGAGCAGCGGCCAGGCGCGCAGGTGGTAGACGTAATCGGCCGGGTTGGCCGGGGAGTTGAAGATGTCCTCGAGCTGCAGGTCGACGTCCCCGCCGGAGCCGAACCAGGCGAGGCCGTTGTGGGCAAAGGAGGGCCACGCCTTGGCGAAGACGAAGGCGATCATGCCGGCGATCAGCGCCAGCACGATGCAGGAGACCGCGCCGAGGATCCGCTCGACCCGAGCGTCGGTCCAGGTGCCGGCTCCACCGCTCGCCTGGCCGGGGCGGTGACGCCCCGGCAGGCGGGCTGCGATTCCCTCCAGGTTCACTAGCTGAGCGGCACCCAGTTGCTGGCGACGAGCTGCTGCGCGGTGGCACTGCGGGCGAACTGGATGAAGTTCTTCGCGGCGCCCGTCGCCGCCCCGCGGCTGACGAGGTAGAAGTTACGGCTGCCGGCGTACTGCCCCGACTTGGCGTTGCGCAGCGTGCACGGCACCCCCTGATAGGGGACCGCGAAGAGGCCGGCGGTGAAGTGGAAGGAGGCGTACCCGATCGCGTTCGGGTCCGACTTGATCGTCTGCGCCTGCAGTCCGTTGGAGGACTTGGTCGTGGCGCTGCCGGCGACGCGCAGGGTCTGGCCCATGAAGATGTTCTGGAAGGCGTCCTGGGTACCGGAGGCGGCGGTGCGGACGACCAGGTCGATCGGGCCGAGGCGCTCGCTCCCGGGACCTGGCTCCAGCTGCGGATGCGGCCGGAGAAGATGTCCTGGATCTGCGTCTGGCTCAGGGTTGAGATCGAGTTCGAGCTGTTGGTCACAACGCAGACCGCGTCCCGGGCGATCTTGTTGAAGACGATTCCGCCCGGATCGGCCGGCTTGGGGTCCCGTGAGGACATACCGAGCGTGACGCGGCCACGCGAGACGTCGGTGATGCCGATGTCGGAGCCGCCCTGAAGGATCACGAACTTGACCTTCCCCTTGTTCTGAGGCTGATTGACGAAGGCCTTGGCGAGCTTCGTCGCCAGCGGCGCGACGGAGGTCGAGCCGCTCAGCGTGATCGTGGCGGCGGAAGCCGGCGCGGCAACGGCCAGCGACGCGCTGAGGACCAGCACAGCCGTGACGACAACGGAACGCATTCGTTTCATGTGGTAGTCGCTCCTAGAGGGGGTTCGGACGCTTTGTCCGTAGTCTGTGGTCCGCCCCACCCCGTCAAGTGAACGCGACGTAACCGGCTGGATAAAAAGTTGTTACCGGCGTTCTCAGGATCTTCTCCAGTTCGACACAGCTCGTTCACCGGTGGCTTTTCTCCCACTGCGAAGCTGGCGATCATGCCTACTACCAGTCCTAGCCCTCGGAAGCGGGGCGTGAAGCGAGGCGGCAATTCCTCGAGGAAGAGCAAGTGGATTGCCAACGTCGAGATCCGCCCCGACGAGTTGCAGGTCCTCGTCGACGGCAAGTGGGTCGGGCTGACCGTGCGCGAGTTCGAGCTGTTTCTCCTGCTCGCCGAACGCGCCGACAGCGTCGTGCAGCGGCCGGAGATCTATGACCTGATCTGGAACGGACAGATGCCGGCGCGCGATCGCTCAGTCGACGTCCTGGTTCGCAAGGTACGGGCGAAGCTCGCCGAGGTGGCGCCAGACTGGACCTACATCCATACCCACTTCGGCATCGGCTACCGCTTCAGCCCCGAACACGTCACTTAGCCCACCTCGGCCCTAATTGAGATCACAAGTTGTGATCTCAGCCCAGCTCGCCCGCATTCCCCTGCGCACGATTGAACGCGCAGCGGAAGTTCTCGGGCTGGCCGACCGGTTTGCCACCGGCGAAGCCGCCCTGATCGGCGTTGTCGTAGACCGTTATGTAGTGGAGGGTTTCAGGCGCGGGGTCGGCGGGCAGCGGCGCCGGGTCGGGCTCCCCCGCCTTCGGGTCTCCGCGCGACCCCTCGCTGACGCCCTGCGAGCCGGCCGCGCGGCCGCCTGAGATGGTCGTGGTCAGGGTCGCGCTCATCTCGCGGCGGTCCTTTAGCCCGTCGGTCGGGTCGACGTCGGTCGAGGCGGTGACCTCGTTGTCGTCGATCCGCCCCGCCAGCTTCACGTAGGGAGCGGCGCCGATCAACTGGGCCGCGGTGGGCAGATAGCCGCCGAGCTCAGCGCACTTCTGGGTCGCGAAGAAGTAGTTGTTCTTCCCGATGTCGCCCTTTTCGAGCGGGTAGGTGTTGGTCATCATGCAGACCGTCCCGATCCGCACCGTCTCGGGCGAGCAGCGGTCGAAGACCTTCACGGGCAGCACGCTGGCCGGGAACTTCTTTTTCTTGCTGAGGCGCAGGATGCCGAACTTCTTCGGCTGCAGGCTCGGCCCCGGCAGGCGCTTGGCGGCATCGGAGATCACCGCGCCGGCGAGCAGCATGGCTGCGAGGGAGAGCGCCAGCGCAGACCAGGCTGCGATCGCGGTCAGGCGGCTGTTCGTCGTCATCTTCGACTCCTTCGGGTTCGTTCGGCACGGTTGAAGGCGGGTGCGGGCACGGGACGGGTGCGGTGGCGAGCGCCAGGACCGCCGCGCACTGAGGCCCCCGCAAGCGCGGCGATCAACACCAGCCCGAGCAGGTAGGGCGGCACGGTCAACCCGTCGCTTTCGGCGTCATAGCGCGAGAAGGCCTGCGACTCCTCGATCGCCGCCTCCTCTTCCCGCTTTTCCTCGACCTGGTAGGTGCGTGCCGGGGCGCCGCCCGGGGGCAGCGGCCGCACGATCGGCGGTGGCGGTGGCGGGACGATCGCCGGCACGACCCCGAGCGGTGGCGCGGGCGGGATCAGGAACGGCTCGGGAACCGCCGGGGGCGGGTTGGGCGGCGGTGGCGGGTTGGGCGGCGGTTGCGTTGGCGCGAGGGGCGGCGGTGGCGGGCTGAAGTTGACCGGTGGGCTCCCCGGGGGAGAGCTGGGCGGCGGTGGCGGGGCGGGCGGGGCAGCGACCGCGGCGGCGCGCTTGAAGCGGTCGGGGCGCAGCGGGCGCGTCCCGCAGGGCCGCTGGACGCTGCCGGCGAGGACCGTCACCTGTTCGGAGTAGGAGAAGCCGCCGGAGCTGACGGTGACGGTGGTGGCGCCGGCGTTGAAGGTGCAGAGCAATCCCGAGGAGTTGTCGGTGACGACCTTGTCGTTAGCGTCGAGGAACGGCTTTCGCAGGTTGGTCGAGGCCGGGTCCTGCTTGACGAAGTCGGCGATGTCGGGGTCGGAGGAGGTGAAGCTGTACTCGGGAGTAATGCGCGCCGAGCAGCCGGCGACCAGGCACTGGTCGGGCGGAAAGGAGACGTAAGGATCTCCACCCGAGGGATCGGGATTGCCAGACCCCGCCGAAGCCCTGCCCCAGCGGTCGCCGCCGCGCGGCCGGCGGCCGAGGCCGCGGAAGAGAGCGGGGCGCGAGCGACGTAGCAGGGTCCCGTCGGTCGCCTCGAGCGAGAGGTCCTCGATCACTGGGATCAGCCGCACGCCGACCGGCGCGATGTTGGTCGAGGGATCGCGCAGGCTGCCGTCGACCTCGAGCAGCATCACGCCGCTGTCCCCGAACAGCGAGTCCGGGGTATCGAGCCCGACCGTGCCGGCGATCGGCGAGCGGTAGCCGAGCGTGCCGCTGCCGAAGCTCGGGATGGTCTGGGCGCCGCCGGCGGGAATCCGCATCATTCGGTTCTCCTCGGGCCGGTCGAAGACGTAGGCGGAGGCGCCGCCGTTGACCAGCGCCTGGGCAACCTGAGCGCCGTCGCTGGCGGCGTTGAGCCTCGGCGTGAAGCTCGTGTGGAGGCTGCGGTTCCCCATCACCACAACCGGGATCGCCCTGGCCCGCGCGTCGGCGAGCACTGCTTCGAGCCAGGGGAGTTGGGGCTCAGGCGGGTTCTGGTGTGGATCGGAAGCGGCGAGCGAGCCGAGCGAGTTGTCGATCACGACGACCCGCAGCGGCCCGCCGCTGCCATCTGTGTCGAAGGCATAGTGAGTGCGGGCCTCGCCGGGGTTCGGCGCGGCACCCGGGATGCCCGCGGTCGATATGCCGGCGAGCGCTCCGCCCGCGCCGAACGGCGCCGGGAAGCCCGCAAAGGCCGCCTGGAATTCATCGGCTCCGATTTCGTTGGAGACATCGTCGGAGCCGAGCGCTGGGAAGACGGGCAGGCCCGGCGCGGACCCGAGCAGTTCGGCATAGCGCGCCGCGTCCGCGGAGCCGAGGCCGCTCTTGACCCGATTGCCGGTGTAGAGGAGAGCTCGCGGCCCGGTTCCCCCTCGCATCGCGGCAACCGAGTGCAATGCCGCAAGGAGGTTGCGATCGGGTCCGAGCGATTGCGGCGCTAGATCCGCGCAGGAGGCGTCGCACTCCGCGTGGCCGGCAAAGGCCAGTCGCGCCGGTCCGGAGGGCATCGGGATGCCCTGGCTTCCCGCGGCCCCGGGTGACGAGGAGGCGCCCGTGCCGTAGCGGAAGACCGCAGCCGTGCGGACCCGCGCGCGGATCGCGCGCCCGGCCTCGTTTTGACCCGAAGACCCGCGTCCGGCCGCATCGGCCTCCCCACTCCAACCGCCGACCGCCCAGCCATTGCCCGCCGAGTCGAGCAGCAGCGCCAGGACCGGGTCGCTCTTCATCGGACGGTCGTTGCCGGAGCCGGCGAAGGCCGTCCGCTGCTCGTCCTGCCAGCCGCCGGCCGTCTCGCGCAGCAGGTAGCCGTCGCCGGGCAGGCCGAACGGCGGCAGGATCGGCGGCGGCGCGGTGGGATCTGGATCGGGCAGGTCGTCGGCCGCGGGATAGCTGATCTGGGGAACGACCGAGACGATGGCCCTGACCTCGCTTCCGGCACGGATGGCCGCGGCGGCGATCACCGTCGATCCGGGCAATGGCTGATCGGAGAAGCGCCACGCCGCACCGGGACCGTCGCGCTCGAGCACGATGTCGCGGCCCGCCGCGACCGCGCCGCCGTCGGGCAGTCCGGCAACCGCGAAGAGCTCCGGGTCGCCGGCGCGGACCTTGTCGAGCAGCGCATGGACAGAGGCGTCGACGCGCCAGCCCCCTCCGTCGTTGACCAGCAGGTCTCCCCCCGCAGCGACGATCGCCTGGCTGCCGGCGAAGGCGACGGAGGTGAGGTTGGCGCCCGCGTATCCGGGAGGCAGCGGGTCCTGGTCCCACCCCTTGCCGTAGGAGAGCAGCACGCCGCTCTTGCCGACCGCGTAGCCACGGAACGGATCAGCGGGGTCGAAGGCGACGTCCATCAGGTTCCCCTCGAAGCCGATCGGGACGCCCGGGTCAGCCACCCAGAGGTCGTCGGCCGCGTTCCACATCCACATCGCGCCGAGATCGCCAACGGCGTAGGCCCGCGAGGGCTCCGGCCAGGCGACGCCGCGGAGCGTCGCCTTGTTGACCGAGCCGCTCGAGGAGAGCAGGAACTCGCGCTGCCAGCCACGGCCCGGCTCGTAGCGAATGACCGAGCCGTTCGCCCCCACCGCGAGGGCGCCGGAGTCGAGCGAGCCGGGTGGAGAGCCAGGAGCACCGGTGACGTCGGCGAGCGGGGCACGAACCGAGATCGGCCAAGGGTGCAGGCTGACCGGAGCCGCCTTCGGGGAGATCTCGACCGGGCCCTCCAGCCAACCGCCGTCGGCGCTGGCGAAAGCGCCGCTGGGATGGAAGTTGCCGCTGCCGCCGGGCATTCGCGCGAACACCCCTTCGGCGAAGCGGAGGTAGGTGCCGCGGTTCGTCTCCTCGCTGCCGCCCGGGTCGAGCGGGTTAGTGATCACCCGGGTTCCGAGCTCGCCTCCCGGCCAGGCGAAGCTGCGATACCCGCCCTGGCGCGAGAGCTTGACCCCGAGAGCATTGGCGCCGCAGACGGCGGCATCGCACCAAGCCCCCGTCACTTCACCTTGGCCAAACGAGTAGAAGATCGTCACGTCCCGCTCGACGCCCGCGATGGTGGCGGTGAGGTCGATCCAGGCACCGTCGGAGGTGACGGTCAGGGGCTGTGCCGCCCCGCCGATCGGCTGGACGTCGGCGATTTCCTGGCTCGGCGTATCGCTCGCGGCGAACGGCGTGCCCGTCAGCGGCTGCGTCACCCATCCTTCCGGCGTCCCGGTTCGTTCCAGCAGGACGACGGAGCGTTCGAGGCTCTCGTCGGGCTCGGCCAGCGCCCACGCGTTGCCGGGGCCGGTCGCGTCGACGGTGAGGATCTTGAAGTGTTTATCCGAGCCGACCGGAATCTGGATCGGCTCGCGCGGCGTCCACTGGGTGCCGTCGTAGTGGACCATCCCGTCGATCGCGTTGCGCCCAGCGGGCCCGAAGAGAAGCCCGGTATGCCCGGTCTCGTCGAAGGCCGCGTTTGCGATTGCTCCCGACCCCTGTTCGTCGGCGAGGCTCTCCGCCGGTTGTTCTCCTTCGGCCGGCAGCAGGACCTCGGGGGGAGGCGCGTCGAGGGCTCGCCAGTTGGAGCCCGGGTCGTGGTGCAGGACGACGACCTGCTGGCCCACCGGCCGGCTCGTGTCGCGGCCAACGAGGACGCCTCCCCCCTCGCGCGTGATCCGCGCCGAGAGCCGGTTGGGAACCGGGCCGCGATAGGGCTGCCCCAACTCGTCGCGAGGCGTGCGATAGACCTGCCACCCGGTCGCGTCGGTGTAGCGGACGAAGGCGAGCTGCGGCTCGGGTTGTGAGGGACTGGCGGACGGGCCGAAGTCGAGCGGGGTCGCGCCGACCCGAACCTCGCCGACCGAGAGCGGGAGCTGGCGATAGCCCCAGGTCTCACCGGGATCGCCGGCCGGCGCGGCGCCCATCAGCGTCATCCCGGAGTCCGCCGGGCCGAGCGAGGGCAGCGGCCCGAACGGCGGTACGGCAGTCTGGCCGCGACCGGGCGCGGCGACCACCAGCAGGGCTCCGAGCAGGATGGCGAAGCCCCAGGCGTGACGGGCCCTCCCGTTCACCTCCTCTTGATCTCCTTGGTCCTGAACGCGAGGCGCGTCGGGTAGCGCTCTCGAGTGAGGCGGAGAACGAGCTGGCGGCGCCCCGGAGGGAGGATCCGCCGCGGGGTCTTGGCCACCGTCCTGCCCCCTTTCTTGGCGAGCAGCTGCACACTGGCGCGCCGGGTAAGAGTGAAGCTGACGGTCAGCGTCATTCCCTCGAGATCCGAGCTCACCCGCCGCAGCAGCGGCGGCAGCCGCCTCACCTTGACCGGATCGACCGCGTTGGGGTTCAGCTCGAGCGGCGGCGGGGCGAAGAGCTGGGAATCGTCAACCGGCAGCCGGTCGGGGATGAACTGTTCGGCCGCCTCGTTAGGCCTGAACTCGATCGTGCCCTGGAAGGCGGGATCGGTGTCGACCGGCAGCGGCGTGCCGTCGGTGTAGTGGAAGAGCCAGCCGGCCCAGGTGACCATCCAGCACTCGTTGACGGCCGGGCAGGCGACACGCGCTGCGCTGCCACGCCCAGCACCGGCCGCCGGCAGCCTGATCGTGCTCGTCGTCCCGTCGGGCTCGATCCGCGCGACGGTCGCCTTGCTGTTGATGCTGCGCCGATCGGCGAACGGCACCACGGTGGCGAACGCTTCCTCCGTGCCGGGGATCGCCGCCACGTCGCTGAGACGATCGGCATCCCCGAAGGCTGCCCCTTTCAGCGGCACCTCCTGAAAGGTCGTGCCGGCCAGGCGGGCGGCCAGCGGTGGGCGCTCGACGACCAAGCTCGGGAAGGACGAGGCCGACGGCCCCGAGGCCGCGCCTCCCCCAACTGCCCACAGGTCCATGCCGTCGCTGTCGAGCGCCAGCAGCTCCGATCCGTCGGCCGGAACCCCGGCGAGAGGAACAGGCAGGAAGGGATCGTTGGAGAAGGCAAAGCCTTTGATCGTGTGCAGGAGGCGCGGCGCCGACTCCGGTTCGGCCAGGTCGACCGGATCGGTGTGGTTCTCGGGCGAGCGACCGACCAGGGTGCTCTCGTAGAGAGCGCCGGCGTGGAACTGCATGTCGCTGACCCCCCTCCCCTGCGGGCCGTAGACGCTCTGCAGGTCGGTCCCGTTCCAGTGCAGATGGAAGGCGCCTATCCGCTCTCCGAGAGCATCCTGGGAGCCGACCCCGCCGAACCAGCAGTCGTTGGGGCCGTTGCAGGTCGCCGACATCATCTGGCGGAACGGATCGGCGGCGTCGACTCGGGTGCTCCAGGAGCCGACCACCTGCCCGCCCTTGAAGCGACAGAGCGCCAGGCCGGATCCGGCCCGGGGCTGGCTCGGCACGCTCACGACCCAGAACTCAGTCGGGCCCGCCCAGGCGATTCTCGCCGTGTCGGCCGGCCCGCCGCAGACGGTGGCGAGCTGGTGCCAGCTCTGGCCGTTCCAGCTGTAGATGCCGCGCGGGACCGTGTCGTTGCCTTCAACCGTCAACAGGCCTCGGTTGGGCGCCCAGAACTCGAGGTCGCCGGGGGCGCCCAGGGGCACCTTGAACGGCACCTCCGTCGCGGGATCGGGCTGCTCGAGGCGCCAGATCGGCTCAGCCGCCGCCAGCGTGGCGGGGAGTAGGAGCAGCGCAGCGGCGATGCAACCGGCGAGTGTCCGGCCCCTACTCACCTTCCGCCTGGGGCTGGCGGTCGAGCTCTTCAGTCAGCTGCTCCGGCTTGCTGGCACCGAGGTCGAGCAGCGTCGCCTCGACCGTCGAGAGCACCGCGTCGAGGGCGACCCCCGAGAGCGTCTCCTGCTCGACCAGCGCGTTGGCCGTCTCGTAGACTGCGTTCCAGTTTCGGCGCAGGACCTCCTCGGCCCGCCTCACCGAGTCGCCGACGATCCGCTCGACCTCGCGGTCGATCAGCTCCAGCGTCGCCGGACCGACCGAACCGAGCTCCTGCAGCGAGGCGCCGAGGAAGACCTCGCCCTCTTTCTCGCCGATCGTCACCGGGCCGAGGGCATCCGACATCCCGTAGGAGGTGACCATCGAGCGGGCGAGGCCGGTCGCGGTGTGGATGTCGTCGTGGACGCCGGTGGAGACGAAGCCGAACTCGATCTTCTCGGCGGCGAAGCCGGCGACGATCGCGATCAGGTGGCGCCGCATGTCGGGCTCCTGCATGACCACCGCGTCCTTGTCGGTGAGCATGCTGGCCGCGGTGCCGAGCTGTCGGCCACGGGCGACGATCGAGAGCTTCTGGGCGGAGACCTTCTGGCCGATCGAGCGAGTGACCACCGCGTGCGCGGCCTCGTGGATCGCGATCACCCATTGCTCCTCGCCGGTGAGGACGTGGCTCTTGCGCGCCGGGCCGGCGACGACCCGATCGATCGCCTCCTCGAGGGTCGCCTGGTCCATCTCGGCCCCGCCCTCGCGGACAGTGAGCAGCGCCGCCTCGTTGATCACGTTGGCAAGCTCGGCGCCGCTGAAGCCGGGCGTCAGCTTGGCGATCTCCTCCAGCGAGGTGCCTGGCGCCAGCGGCCGGTTGCCGCAATGGAGGCTGAGGATTTCAAGGCGACCGTGGACGTCGGGAACGTCGACGGTCACCTGGCGGTCGAAGCGGCCAGGGCGCAGCAGTGCCGGGTCGAGCACGTCGGGGCGGTTGGTGGCGGCAAGGACGACGAGGCCGGCGTCGCCGCCGAAGCCGTCCATCTCGACCAGCAGCGCGTTCAGCGTCTGCTCGCGCTCGTCGTTGCCCTGGCCGACGCCGGCGCCGCGCTTGCGCCCGGCGGCGTCGAGCTCGTCGATGAAGATCAGCGCCGGAGCCTGCTTTCGCGCCTTGGCGAAGAGGTCACGGACACGGGCGGCGCCCACTCCGACCAGCGACTCGACGAAGTCGGAGCCCGAGAGCGAGAAGAAGGCGGCGTCGGCCTCGCCCGCCGTCGCCTTGGCGAGCAGGGTCTTGCCGGTGCCGGGCGGCCCGACCAGCAGCACCCCCTTCGGCGCCCGCGCTCCGACCGCCGCGTATTTCGACGGATCGGCGAGGTAGTCGCGGATCTCACGCAGCTCAGCCACCGCTTCACCGGCACCGGCGACGCTCTCGAAGGTCGTGCGATCCGGGGCGTCGGCGCCCCGCTTGCGGCCCTTGCCGGTGAACTTCGAGAAGCCGGCGAACGCGCCCGCGCCGCCGTCCTGGCCGATGCGGGTGAAGAGGACGAACAGGCAGACGAGCAGCAGGATCGGGATCAGGAACTGAACGACGATCTGCTTCGCCGGCTTGTCCCACTGCTGGTCGACCAGGACGATCGCGCCGCTCTCGGTCAGTTCCCTGACCATCGCCGAGGTCTGGGCGTCGGACTCTGGATATGCGGCCCAGAGGACCAGCCCGCCCTTGGTGTCCATCAGGACCCGGGCGTCCTGGTCGAGCAGCGTCGCCTCGGCGATCTGTTTCTGCTCGGCCAGCTTGCCCACCCGGCTAAGGGGAATCCGCTCGCCGCTGGTACTCGGCTGGATGTCACCGAGCAGGTTGAAGAAGAGGAACGTCAGCACGATCGAGGCGACGATCAGGCCGGTGTTGAGTGGGTCCTTGGCGAACCAGCGCCCGATCGCGACCGCCCGCTCGCCCACCGCGCGCGTCACATCGCGCATGTCCACCTGTGGCGGGCGGACGGGTAGGCGACCCAGACGCTTACGCCCCGTCTGCTTTTTCTGCTGATCGTGCATCTGCCCCTTCTGTCTGATTCGAGCCCCGTCACGGGCGCGGCGCCCAGGCTCTTCTGAGCCCGAGCGCCGCTTGACCGGGATGTGAGCTCGAGATCGCTTCGTTATTTCCCTTTTTTGAGCTTCAGCGTGAGCGAGGAGCTCGAGGTGTGTGCCTCGCCGCCGGTCGGCGTGAAGGTGAGCGAGAGCGTCACTTTCAGGCTGCCTTTGTCACGCAACACTTTCTTTGCCGCGGCGCTTGGTTTCAGCACCAGTTCGAAGGTGCCGGCTTTGCTTGCGGTGAGGACCACCCGGCCGACTTTGATTTTGGCTTTGCCGTTTTTGGCGCTGCCGACCAGCTCGAGCTTGCCCGGACCCGGGAGCTTCACCGAGAGCGTCGCCCCGCCCGTTTTGGACGAGATCGACTTTCTCGGCATCGAGAACAGGTTGCTCGGCTTGACGGGCGGAGGAGTGCTGCCACCGCCGTCACCGCCGGTCGGCGGGGTGTTACCGCCGCCACCGCCACCTGCGCCGCCACCGCCGGTCCCCTTGTTCCAGTCGACCTTCGCGATCCCGGCTTTCGCGATTTCAAGGATCGAAAGCGGAAGCGGCGAGTAGTCGCGGGTGAACAGCTGGGCCTGCGCGTTGGTGGACAGGCTGCTCTCCCAGTAGTCCTTTACCGTGCGGGCCTTGGACTCCTCGCCGGGAGTGTTGCCCCAGACGTCGGCGTTGTCTTCGAAGACCAACGCGTAGGTCAGCGTGCAGATCGCGAAGGCGCCTGCTGAGTTGACACCGCTGACTTTCGACCAGTCCTCCAGCGTCGTCGGCAGCGGATTCCCCTGGTTGGTGAAATTGGCCGTCTGGCAGTTGGAGCCCTCGTTCCCGTCGGTGCGGAACCCTTTCGCGTCGGCGGTCGGCTCCTGGAAGGTGCCGGCGCCCGGCCCGCTGGGAATCTGCGTCCAATAGATGTCGTTGTCGAACGCCGCACCCGCGCTTGCCCGCGGGGTGATCGCCAGGCTGGTTGGATTGCGGCGCGCGGTCGAGATGTCGGAGTAGCCGACCGAGCCGTCGGTGGCGACAAGCTTGTCGACGACACCCTGGTTGCCGTTGAAGCAGGCGCTCGTCAGCTGACCAGGACCCGCGATCCCTTCGCCGGGATTTTTGCCCGCAGGCAGAACCGAGTCGCTGCCCGGTCCGCTGGGAAAGGCGGGCGGGTTGCCGACTTTCGGGCAGTCTTCGCGAACACCGAAACCGCCATCGGCACCGAAACCGGGCCAACGACGCGTTCCGCCGGTGCCCTGGGAGCCGAAGGTGGTCAGCCAGCCGCGGCCTTCGTTGATCGAGCGGAGGTTGTCCTTGACGGCGAAGCTGGTTCCCGACTCGTCGAAACGGACGATGCGGATGATCGGTTTGTTGCAGTCAGCGTCGCTGCTGAGCTCCGGGAAGACCTCGACCCAGTTGTCGTGGGTCGCTTCCTTGGCCCAGATTTTCTCGAACTCGTCCTTGCTGAAGCGCACCCGGACCAGGCCCAGCGGGAATTCGCTTCCCGGCGAGCCGCCCATCTCCTCGGCCGTCCGTGACTCCGCGTTGAGCAGGGTGACGTCGCAGCTATCGGGGAAGTTCACCAGCGGCGCGACCGCCCCAACCGCGGCCGGGACCAGATGGATCACGCCGTTGTCGTTCGGGTTTGCGTCGGTCGCAGGATCGCCGTTGCCGACGCCGGTGTTCATCTGCGCGACCTCGAGCGGCACGGGCGGCTCGTCGGTCATGCCAAAGCGTGGCGACCCATCGCGCACCTTCATCGACAGCCGGCCGGCGCCACTGCCCTGCGGCTCGTAGGTGACGTTGATTTTGCCGGCGCCTGGCGTCCCGCTGCAATGCGTCAGCTTGAAGAAGCCGTTGAAGACGCCGTGTGCGTCGCGAGCGAAGGAGGCGCCGCGACCGATGATGTTGTCACCGGCGCATTTGCCGGTGCTGAAGGCGGCGTTGGCTTGAGAAGTCAGCCCAACAGCCACAAGCGCCATCAAAACCAGAGCGAGAATCCCCGCCTGGGCAGCGCTCACGCCCCATCGGGGGGCACTGAGGTTGCGGCTCATGAGAGTTATTCCTTTCATGGATTAAACCGTTGCGGCGCCAGGCTTGTTGTGAGGAATGGCTCTGTCAAGGGGATTCACAGGATTTCTACGTTGGATTTACAGCTTGTGTAAAACGGTGAAACCAGATCGTCTCCACCCGGTCACAAGCGGTTAACTTTTGGCTCTTACAGTTCACTTCCGCTTGCGACTCTGGTGTGGTTTCGAGGACGGCGACTGCTGGAAAGTGACCCGAATCGAGGTGCTTGCGCGGCGGCCGCCTCGCGAGGCGACGTAGGCGACGGAAACGCGACCGGGGATCGCCTCCCGCTCGCGGATCTCGGGGCGGTATCGAGCGACCGGATTCAGCATGAGGCGAACCTCGCTGCGCACGGAGCCGCCGGCCCGGGCGCTGGCGGTCGCCAGCGTGCGGAGCTTGCGCGGTTCCCCCGCCTTGCCTTTGGCGGCCGCCTTGATGCCGCCAGCGGCAGGGACGGAGACGGTGAGCAGGATCACTCCACCGGGCTTCGATTTCGCGCGGGCGGCTATGCGCGGGCCGTCGCGATCGACTTCGATCGATCCGGCCGGCCCCCCTGCGCCAGGAGGCTCGGGAGGCAGTTCTTCCCCCTGGTCGGGGAAGCGCTCGGCGACAAAGGCATCCGCGCGCTGGTTGGCGTCGCCGAGGAACAGGTTGCCGGCGAAGGAGGCAAAGGCGACTCGCTCCCCGTCGGCGGAGATGGTCGGCCCATCGAGGACGGAGGCGTCGATATCACCCCCGTTGTAGGAGTGGGCGACTCGCTCCAGGGTCTTTTCTTGAAGGTCGACCACGTACAGCTCGCGTGGCCCCGGGATCGGGCGCGGTTCGCCGAGCAGCCGCAGCGTCGGCAGGGCGAAGCGCGTGCGCACGGTCGTGATCGCCAGGTAACGGCCGTTTGCAGACATCGCGACGCTGCTGAGCGGCGGCCCGGTATCGGTCTGGTTGCCGACCGTCTCCCGGGTGAGCTCGACCGTCGACTGCTTGCGGCTGAGGCCAGGGCTCATGTCGGTCACGAAGAGATCGAGGCCGGGCCCGGTGGCTGGGTTGGGCCGCGGCCCCTCGCCGGTGAGGAAGGCGACCTTGAAGCCGTCGGCGCTGAGCGCCGGCACCTGCGCGGAGATGTCGGCGCGGGTCGCCTCCTGGCTGGTCAGCGACCCGAAGCAGGGGCCGGTCCCGGTCTGGGAGAAGAAGGTGTTGGAGCCAGGTGGGCAGGCGGGATCGTCAGGATCGGCGATGCCGGTAATGCGGCGAGTAGGGGCGCTCGGGCCGTCGGCCACGCGCCGCCAAAGGAGATAGAGGACGTCCGCGACGGGGTTCTCGCCACCGAGGAAGCGCGTCTGGTCCCCTGCGTTGCCCCCGGTCCAGGCGATGGTGCTGCCGTCGAGGCTGATCGCCGCTCCAGCGGCGCCGCCAGCTGGCTCGTCGGTCATCGCTTCAGTGCCGGGATCCAGTTTCGCGGTGACGAGAGTGGTCGTGTTGGCCGCGCGATCGCGAACGAAGACCTGACCGCCTGGAACGTCAACACCGGCACTTGCGGGAAGGTCGGTGGCGACATCGGTTCGAAAAGCGACCTTCTGCCCGTCGGCGCTGATCGCCGCTCCCGCGGTGATGTCGGTGCCGGGGTTGCTGCCGGGGATCGGAAACGGCGGCGAGCCATAGCTTGCCGGCACATCGCCGCCGCTGCGCGCTGTGACGAGGTCGAATGCTCCGGCACCCGCAACCGGGATCGCCATGTCCCTGACGTAGATGTCGACGTTGTCGTTGGTGTCCGCGGGGACCAGAGACTCGGCAGTGGCGAAGGCGACGTAGCGGCCGTCGGCGCTGAGCGAAGGATTCGAGGCGCCGCGGCGCAAGAAGGTGTTGTCGTCTTCGTCGAAGAGATCACCGTCGGCGACCTTCTCCAGCGCCCGGGTCTCGAGGTCGAAGCGGAACACCCCGCCGGCCCGGTACTGGCCAGGCGGATCGGGGTCGTCGTCGGCGAAGAAGTTGCGAGCGCGGGTCTGGATCGCGACGTAGCGGCCGTCGGCTGAGATCGCCGCGAAGACGGTCGTGTCATCGCCCTGCTCGCGGCGCACGAAGTCAGCGGAGACGATCTCAGCGCCTTCCTCGCCGCTCGCCCCGTTTCCGTAGGACGCCGGGGATCCACTCGGCACGGCAAGGGCCGCAACCAGCACGGGGACCGTCACCGCAGCGCGGGTAAGTCGCGACGCCAAGCGCCTCACCCGACCCTCACCTTCCGCTTCAGCAGGGTTACGTTCCCGGCGCGGTCGCGAGCCCGCACTCGCAGCTGGAAGCGGCCCGTGCCCTCATAGGCGTGGCGGACCTTCACGCTCGCGGAGCCACGCTTGCCCTTCCTTCTGCTGGCCGAGACCGAGGCGCCTGCATGACGTCCGTCGCCAAAGGCGACCTTCACCGAGCCACGTCGAAGACCCGACGCACCTCTCGCGTCGGATACGACAACGGTCAGCCTGCGCCCCCGCCGCTCGAGCTTTACGACAGGAGGCGTGCGGTCGATAAGCAGGCGCCCGACCCGGCTGCCGGTCTCCTGGCCGGCGTTGTCGGTCGCGAAGATCTGAATTCGGTGACGGCCGTCTTCGACGTGATCGGGCGAGAGGCGGGCGTGCAAGCGACGAAGGTTCTCGATCACGGGCTCGTCGTCGACGCTGACCGAGTAGCGGACTCCCCCAATCGCGTTCAGGGTTTTGTCCCAGGCGATCGGGATTTTCCGTTTGCGCTTCCAGCCGCTCGGCAGCAGCACGAGGAAGGGATCGGGCGGTGCGTCGACCACAGCTGCGGCGATCTGTGCGTTGGGTCCGCTTCCCTGCTGCCAGGCGACGATGGCGTCCCCAAGGCCGGAGCCGCCCATCGTCAGGAGCCCAATGGCCCCGCCTCGAGGGGCGCTCAGCTCGGTTGGCTCGATCACCCCGTCGGCCCGCCGCTCTTGGACGCCCACCAGACCGGCGTTGCCGCGCAGCTCCCGCCAGGCGGAAACGGCGGCGCCCGTCTCCGCGAGATCGACCAGGGGATCGCCGGCAGCAGAGCTCGCGCCGGTGTCGAGGCGCGCGACCGGTTTGACCGAGGCGTCGTCGCCCGAGCCGAGCAGGGTCGTGGCGCCCGAGCCGAAACCGGCGATGAACAGGCCACGGGGATCGACCGCGACGCTTGGAGGCCCGAGATCCGCCTGAGCCCCGCCGTCGACGAGCTGCGCCCCGAGAAAGGCACCCGCATGCTCTGCGAAGACGTCAGGAATCTCGTTGACCAAGACGCGTGGCGCGTCGAGCTTGCTCGCCTGCCCAGGTTGCTGGCGGAAGGCGACCGCTGCCTGGCCAAAGCCGGCTACATCGAGCGAAAAGGCATCCGTGGGACCGCGCAGCGGCGCGTTTTCCCACGATGACGGGCTGACCTGCAGCGGAATGCCGACGCTGGTGCCGAAGACCCGCCGCGCCCAGACCCTGTCGACGAACTCATCGTCCGGCTCCTGCCACGCGACCACAGCCTGGCCTTGGACATCGACTCCAATCTCGGGAGCGTTCTGCTGGGTCGGGGCCCGAACCGGCGTCGAGATGTTGCGATCAACCGGAGTGCCCAGGACCGACCACAGCCGGCCGCTGTAGCGGGCGACCCGCACGTCGGCCCCTATGTAGCCCTGCGGGTTTGACGGGCTGGTGTCGGTAACGACGCGATAAGCGAGGTATGCCTGTCCACCCCGATTCATCGCCAGGTCTGGGAAGGTCGAAGTCGCCTCGCCGACGTTGAGATCGATCGGCACCGGCAGCTGGAAGCCGCTCGCGCCGGGATCCAGCGTCGCCGAATACATCCGGTCGCTTTCCACTCCGAACTCCTGCACCCAGGTGACGACCAACCGCCCCCCATCGCCGGCGCCTATCCGCGCCCAGCTCGAGTCGAATGCCTGGCCGATGTCGACGCGCTGCGCAGGACGCCAGGTTCCGCCGCTGAACTGCGTGGCGAAGACGTGCGTGCGACCGTCGACTCGCTTCAGGTAGACGACACCACCACTGCCGTCCTCCGACATTGCGGCATCGGCGACGTCGGCCACATCCGCGCTCGGTCCGTCAACCGGCTGCACATCGGACACGACGCCTTCGGCTGTGGAGGGAAAGGTGACGAGCAGTGCGCAGGCAAGCAGGCCAAGCGCTGGCCACCAAGGCAGGCGTTGCGGGACGTAATCGCGCACGATGCCCGAGGCTCGCGCTTGTCACACAGGGGGTGGTGAACCCCCTGTGTCGAACCGGAGAAGATTTGGATAAGAGCTGCCGGCTCTGAGCACGGTGGCACACCTCGACCGGCAGCCAGTCCCAACCCAGATGTGCGGGTGCCCCCGCGTCCGCGGTTACTGTCCCAGGAAGGAATGCCCCCGTCGACCACAACCGCCGCCGATCCCCTCGCGCACTCAGCCTCTCCCGGCAAACCAGCTTCGGACATTCCCGGGCCACGGCTTCCCGGTCCGCTGGCAGTCCTGGCTGGGCATTGCCCGGCCGATCGAGACGAGACTTTTGATGCGCAGGCGCTACGGCAGGGTCTTCCGCTCCAACGACTCGATCGCCGGCGAGTTCTTCCACATCGCCGACCGCGATCTGGTCGAGCAGATGTTCAAATGGAAGCCGCCCGAGTACAACGTCGCCAAGCCGCGACAGATCATGGAGCCAGTCGTCGGACCCGCTTCGCTCCTCCTGCTCGACAGCGAGCGTCATCTGCGCATGCGGAAGTTGATGCTTCCCCCGTTTCACGGTCAGGCGATCGCGCACTACGCAGAGCTGATCGAGCAGATCACCAGCCGTGAGATCGACGCCTGGAGCCCAGGCGAAAGGGTCCGCACCCGCGCCGTCGCCCAAACGATCACCTTGGAGGTGATGATCCGGGCGGTCTTCGGCGTCACCGATCCCGACCGCATCGCCGAGCTCAAGCGGCGCCTGCCGCGACTGTCGTCGGTCAACCCGGTCTTGCTCGTCATGCAGAAGGACCTCGGCCCGCTCAGCCCGTGGGGTCGTTTTCTGCGGAATCGCGACCGGGTCGACGAGATGCTGTACGAGGAGATCGGTCGGCGCCGGGAAGAGCCAGATCGCGATGCGCGCAACGACATCCTGACCCTGCTGCTGTCGAGTCGGGACGAGGAAGGCAACCCGCTCACGGACAGGGAGCTGCGCGACGAGCTGATCACGATCCTGCTCGCGGGACACGAGACGACCGCGACGTCGATCGGGTGGGCGTTTGAGCGTCTCCTGCGGACGCCGCTCGCGCTGGAGCGCCTGACTGCTGAGGTGAAGGAGGGGGAGGGAAGCAAGTACCTCGAGGCGGTGATCAAGGAGACCCTCCGGGTGCGGCCGGTCGTCACGGAGGTGTTCCGCTCGCCGACCGAGCCGACGGAGCTGGGGGGCTACCTATTCGACCCCGGCGCGCAGATGGCGGCTTCGATCGCGCTCGTGCAGCTCGATCCGGACCTCTACCCGCCCGACCCCTTCGCCTTCCGCCCGGAGCGCTTCCTCGAAGGCGCGCCGGAGCCCTACACTTGGATCCCGTTTGGCGGCGGCGTGCGCCGCTGCATCGGGGCGCCATTCGCGCTGCTCGAGATGAAGCTCGTGATTGCGACGATCCTTGCCCGGGCAGAGCTCCGCGCCCCCCGGGTCAAGGGCGAGAAGGCGCGCTTTCGGGGGGCCACGGTGTTGCCCAGCCGGGGAGGAGAGGCAGTCGTGGAGGCTGTCCGCCCGGCCCCGAAGAGCTAGGCGAAGGCCTGCGCGGCGCGGCGGCGCAGGTCCGCATTGAGCATCCCCGTGACTTCGCTGGGGACGCTGCCGGCGGAGGGAACGGCGTCGCCGATCAGGCCGCTGGCGCGGAAGCCGAAGAGCGGGGCGTCGAAGCCGGCCTCGCGGATCTTGCGGACCAGCTTCACCGCGCTCGCGGTGTCTGCGCCGGGGCCGCAGAGGACGATCGCGGTCGGGTCGAGGGCGCGCAGGGCGCGCTCCATCCGCTCCTCGCCGAGCTCGTCGGAGAGCATCAGCACGCGGAAGCCGGCGCGGCGCAGGGTCAGGTCGAGCGCCTGGGCGTGAACCTCCTCGGCGTCGGACCCAGCGCTGGAGTCGAGCAGCAGGATTCCGGCCGGGCGCGAGGCGGCGGCGGCAAGGCGACGTGCCCCGTGCAGCCAACCGGTCGCCCAGCGCGAGGCGAACTCCAGCTCCGCTTCGCGATCGGGATCGGCGGCGAGCTGGTCGATCGCGGGAAGCAGCATCTCCTCGACCGTGCGCTCCAGCGGCCGCAGGGCCATGCTCTCCTCGACCGCGCGGTCGGCGGCGTCCTCGTCGAAGCTCTCCAGCGCAGCCACCAGGTTGCCGCCGCTGGCCGGCGCAGCCTGGCGCTGACGGGCCAGCTCGATCGCCGAGGAGATGTTGCCGGTCTGGGCGAGCGCATCGCGCAGCGTCTGGAGCTCGACCAGCTCGTAGTTACGGTGGTTGCCCTCGGTCCGCTTCGGCGTCGGGTAGCCGTAACGCCGCTCCCAGCTGCGCAGCGTGTTGGGGCTTACGCCAAGCACTTCGGCGGCGGCGTTTGTCCTTATTCCTGGCATCTCAGTGAGTTTCTCGGCTGCCCAGCGCTATTCGCCGTGGCTGCGGCATTCTCCCACCGCAAATCCAGGTTTACGCAAGTTATGGACGGATTTCCGGAATCTGTCAGCGATCTTGCAAGCCGTCAGGAGTCCTGCAGGACACCGACGCCGACCGGCTGGCCGACGGCGCGAGCCCGCCACATCGCCTCGTCTGCCTTCTTCAGCAGGCCCTCGGCGCTGGCGCCATGCTCGGGGCAGGCGACGACGCCGGCCGAGATGCCGATCCGCAACCCCCCCGCCGCCTCCAGCTCGTCGAGCATCCGCAGCAGGCGCTCGGCCATCTGCACACCCTCGATCGTCGTCTGGTTGGGCGCCAGCACGCAGAAGGCGTCCTCCTCGAGGCGGAAGGTCTCGTCGACGAGCCTGACGCTGTCGTGCAGCGCCGCGCCGACCACGGCGAGTACGGTCTCCTGCCCGCCGCCGTCCTGGTCGCGCTTGCCGGGACCGTCGACGTCGAAGACGACGAGGCCGAAGGGCTGCGCGTAGCGCTTGTTGGCCTCGATCAGCTGGTCGAGACGGCGGCGCATGTGGCCGGGTTGGTAGAGGCTGGCGTGCGATTCCGGCTCGGGCGACGGCGCGAGCTCGGGTGCCCGCTCGCAAACCGCTGTCACCGCGGTCGCCGTAACCGAGCCGAACTCCTCGGCCAGCTTCTGCGCGGCTTCGGCGAAGGGCTCGGGCTCATCGTTGGAGATCTCGTCGTGGAGCCGCGCCAGCAGCTGAGCCTGCAGCGCGGAGACCTCGCGGGCAACCTCGCCCGCGGCAACACTGCCGCCATTTGGAGTCCGCACCGCCACGTCGAGACCTTCTCGAAAGCAACGGACGTCAGGACCGCAAAAGCTCGCTATTTGCGAGCCGACAATCGTCTAGGTAACTCGTCCGCTGCCTAGTCAAGGGTGCGGCGACCGGCGAAGGCCTTGCCGAGGGTGACCTCGTCGGCGTGCTCGAGGTCGGCGCCGACGGGGAGGCCGCTGGCGAGCCGGGTGACGGCGACGCGGCCGCGCAGGCGCTCGGCGATGTGCAGCGCGGTGGCCTCGCCGGTGGTGGTCGGGTTTGTGGCGAGGACCACCTCGCGCACCTCGCCGCCCTCGACCCGGCTCAGCAGCTCGGCGATCTTCAGGTCCTCGGCGTCGACGCCGTCGATCGGCGAGAGCGCTCCGCCGAGCACGTGGTAGAGGCCGCGGTACTCGTGGGTGCGCTCGATCGGGATCACGTCGGCGGGCTCCTCGACCACGCAGATCGTCGCCCGGTCACGGGCGGAGTCCAAGCAGATCCGGCAGCGCGGGCCCTCGGAGAGGTTGAAGCACTCCTCGCAGAGGCCGACCTTCTCCTTCACCTCCTGGATCGAGGCCGCCAGCGCCGCCGCCTCCTCATCGGGGGCGCGGAGGATGTGGAAGGCGAGCCGCTGCGCCGTGCGCTGGCCGATCCCCGGCAGCCGCGAAAGCTCAGCGACGAGGCGGGCGAGCGGGGCGGGTCCCTCGCTCACATTCCCGGGAGGCCGCCCAGACCTCCCGTGATCCCACCGAGCTTCGTGTGCTGCAGCTCCTGAGCGGCGCGCAGGCCCTCGTTGACGGCGGCCTGGACCATCTCCGCGAGCAGGTCAGCCTCCTCGGGGTCGATCGCCTCCGGGTCGATCGCGATCTCGCGCAGGGTCAGGTCACCGCCCACCTTCACCTTGACCATGCCGCCGCCGGCGCTGGCCTCAACCACCTCGTCCTTGAGTTTCTCCTGCGCCTGCAGCATCTCCGTCTGCATTTTCTGCGCCTGCTTCATCAGGGCGTTCACGTCAAAGCCCGGTCCACCGCCTCTAGCCACCGCTGACCTCCTCCGCGTCGAACTCGCTCCTCAGCTTCTCCATCAGCGCATCGTGATCGACCTCGGCGGATGACGCCTCGGCGGGTGGCGACTCTCCATCCAGCAAGACATAGGTGGGTCGCAAGCGCTCCCCGAGAACCGCCTCCAGGGCGTCAGCCATCAGCTCCCTCTTGTCCGGCACCTCCGCCTTGCGCTTGTTGAAAGTGGAATCCGCGGGGAAGCCGACCTTCAATCCCTCTTCGTCGAAGCTCACCGGCCTCGCTCCCTCAAAGGTCGCCGCGAGAGCGGGGCTGGTTTCGCGCAGTTTGTCCAGGACCGCGGGCCAGGCTTGCGAGATCTTCTTGAAATCCACGCTCGAAGCCGCCTCCGGCTGTGATTCCTTGGGAGGCTCGGGCTCCGACTCGTCAACGGGCGTGGTCTCTGCCGGGGGGTGGTGCGGATTTGGGGGACCACCCCGAGGAGGCGGCGCAGCCGCCCCCGCAGCGGGTGGTGGCACCAAATCCGTGACAGGACCCGCCGGCTCAACAGCCCCGGTCCCTTGCTCGAGGCGCTCGATCCGCCGAAGCAACCCCTCGCTCGAAGGGTCCAGGTCCGGACGCGCCGCCTTCAGCAGCGCGATCTCGACCGCCATGCGGGCATCGTCGCCCTCGCGAACAGCTGTGAGGGCTCCGGCCAGCTCGTCGATCGTGCGGACCAGGGTCACCGCACCGATCGCGTTTGCCTGGGCCGAGAGGCGGTCGGCGTCCGTGGCGGTGACGACGAAGGTGTTGGGGACTTCGCCGACGGTCTGCGTCACCAAGAGGTGGCGCAGGTGGCCGAGGAGGTCGCGGGCGAACTGGGAGGGATCGCGCCCCGAGCGGGCCATCTTCTCGACCCCGAGAAGAACCCCCTTCGGGTCCTCGGCGATGACCGCGTCGACCGCGTCGAAGAGCAGCTCGGCGTCGGCCGCGCCCAGCAGCTCCAGCACTTGGTCGAGGCTTATGTCTACGCCGACTTTTCCTGCCCCACCGAAGGTCCCCTTGCCACCGAAAGAGCCATAAGCAGCCAGCTGGTCGAGCGTGCCGAGCGCGTCGCGGAAGCTGCCGCCCGCCGAGCGCGCGATCATCGCCAGCGCGCCGTCCTCGACCTCGATCTCCTCCGCCGCGGCGACGCGGGTCAGCACCTCGGAGATCTGCTCCAACGAGGGTCGCTGGAAATCGAACCGCTGGCAGCGGTCGGCGATCGTCGGCATCACCTTGTGCGCCTCGGTCGTGGCGAGGACGAAGACCGTGTTCGGCGGCGGCTCCTCGAGCGTCTTCAGGAACGCGTTCCAGGCCTCCTTGGTCAGCATGTGGGCCTCGTCGAGGATGTAGACCTTCCAGCGCCCCCCGGTGGGCGCGTAGGCGACGCGCTCGCGCAGGTCGCGCACGTCGTCGACCGAGCGGTTGGAGGCGGCGTCCATCTCGATCACGTCGACCGACGTGCCCGCGGCGATCGTCGTGCACGATTCGCACTCTCCGCAGGGAGAGATGGTCGGGCCGCCGCGCTCGCAGTTGAGCGAGCGGGCGAGGATCTTCGCCATCGAGGTCTTGCCGGTCCCGCGCGAGCCGACGAAGAGGTAGGCATGGTGGACCTTGCCCCCCTCGACGGCGTTGTGCAGCGTGCGGACGACGTGCTGCTGGCCGACCACCTCATCGAAGGAGCCGGGCCGGTGGCGGCGGTAGAGGGAGATCGAGTCGCTGGACGGCGGCACCGCAGCCAGTGTATCTGCGCCTATACCTTGCCCCGGTGCTCCGCAAGTGGCTCACACCGGCCGCCTGGGTGGTCGGCGTCAGCGCCGTCCTCCTGATCGTCTTCCCGCTCGGCTTCCCCAACTACGACACGATCTACGCGCTGGTCTGGGGACGGGAAATGGCGCATGGGATGAGCCCCGACGTGGGCGCAGCGCTGCCCCCCACTCCCCATCCGCTGGCCGAGCTGTTCGGCCTGGTGACGACGCCGCTCGGCGATGGCGCCATCGACCTGACGATGGTCGTCGCGTACGTCTCGCTCGCCCTGGCCGGCTATCTCGTCTACCGCCTCGGCTCGCTCTGGTTCGACCGCCCGATCGGCGCCGTGGCCGCCCTGATCGTCCTCACCCGCGCGCCCTACCTCTCCAACGGCCTGCGCGCCTACGTCGACCTCCCCTACATAGCCCTCTGCCTTGGCGCGCTCGTGATCGAGTCCCGGCGCCCCCGCGCCGGCTGGCCAGTCCTGACCCTCCTCGCCCTGGCCGGCCTCCTCCGTCCCGAGGCCTGGCTGTTCGCGGGCGCCTACTGGATCTACCTCGCCTGGGACGGGGGGCGCTCGCGGCGGGAGCTCGGCTGGCTCGCCGTCCTCGCCCTCGCGGCGCCGCTCGGCTGGGCGGCGTTCGACTGGATCACAGCCGGCAGCCCCACTTACTCCTTCACCGGCACCCGCGAGACGGTGGAGACGCTGGAGCGCCAGACCGGACCCGTCGACCTCGTCCTCTACGGGCCGCGCCGGCTCGGCGAGGTGCTGCAGTGGCCGGGCATGGTCGGTGCCTTCGGTGGCGTCGTCCTCGGCCTCGCAACCATGCGCCACCGCAGCAAGCTTGGCGTCGCCGCAGCGGCACTTGCCCTCGCGGGCTTCGCCGTGCTCGCCTCCGCCGGCCTGGCGATCATCCCTCGCTACACGATGCTCGCTGCGGCGATCCTCGCCGTCTTCGCCGCCCTGGCGCTGCTCGGCTGGCGCCTGCTCGATCGCGACCATCCCTGGCGGCGGGCTTGGCAAGCCTTCGCTGCCGTGGTGGCCCTGATGCTCGTGGTCTGGGGGCCGAACCAGTACGACCTCCTGCACCGCGTCGACGTCGACCTCACCAACCAGAGCGAGATCGAGTCGGACCTGAACGAGCTCACCTCTTCGGGCGCGTTCGAGCCCCCCTGCCTGCCGATCTCCGTCCCCAACCATCGCGCCGTCCCCCGCCTCGCCTTCGACCTCGACGTTCGCCCCAGCCGGATCGTCAGCTCCTCCGAGCAGCGCCAGCCCCGCCAGGGCTACTTCCTCGACCCCGCCAGCCCCTTCGTCGTCCACAACTTCATCCTCGATCCGCGCGATCCCGCCCGCTTCGTCAGCACCGTCCCCCCCGGCTTCCACGAGGTCGTCCGCAACGAGTCCTGGGTCCTCTACCGCCGTTGCTGACCTGAGCCGCCCCCGGGCTTCCGCCCGTGATCCCGGCGCGCAGCCAGGCTTGGGACGCCGGTCGCCGCAGCCTCCGCCTCGGCATGATCGTGACGCTGCTGGTCTTCCTCACGGTGCCGCCGATCTACATCTTCGAAGCCCGCCTTCGAGAACGAAATCGCGCAACGGCAAGGTGCGCCGTCGCGGTCCCTGCCTAGCCCGCCCGCTCGACCCTTTCGACCGCGGCGTGGGTCTCCGCCGCGACTTCGGGATCGGTCAGCTCCACCCCGGGCGGCAGCTCGATGCGGAGGTCTCTCGAAGCATCGAGACGGGCACGCAGCGAGTCACGGCAGTTGGAGCCGAGCACGTGCCCGCCCCGGCCGCGGTCGTCGTCGATGAAATGCAGGTGGTAGCCGCTGACCTCGATCCCCTCGGCGTAGGCGGGGAAGCGGAAGCCGAGCATCGTCCCGCTCACATCGCGAAGCTCGAAAACATGCTGCCCGGCGACGACCTCGGTCAGCGGCCGGTACGGCGGGCTCTGACGTGGCACCGAGCGAGCGCGGACCGACTCGAAGCTGCCGTCGAGGCGAATCGCGCAGGAGGCCGCGCCCGGTGGGATCAGCTCATCGAGGCGCGCCAGCAGCTCGTCATGCTCGAGTGGACCATCGATCGTCTCGTCGATCTGCGGCTCGAAGCAGGTTACGACCGCGAACGGCGTCCTCGCCGTGCCGTCGATCTCCCCCACCGCCCCGTCGACGTCGGCGCGGTAGAAGCGCCCGTCTAGGGCAATCATCTCGCCGTCGAGTCCGTTCAGCGTCCCCAGGCCGAGGTCGCCGTGCTCGGCAAGCTCGGCGAAGCTGAGGTCGCCCTCGTAGGCGCCGTCGAGCAGGGCGCCGATCGTCGAGGCCTGGAAGAGCACGTGCGACTCCCGCTTGGCCCGCAGTTCCCCCTCCCGCATCGCCTCCACGTGCAGCGATTTGATCCAGCGCTCGTCCAGCACCGCACCCAGTCTCCCAGGCGTGTCTGACCTAAGGGGGGAGCGCGGCTGGAGAGCCAGCTCTCTGTCGACGCAGGCGATCGTTGAGAATCCAAGCATGGCGGCGATAGAGCTCCGCGGCGCGGTCAAGCGCTTCGGCCCGATCACGGCTGTGGACGGGCTCGACCTCGACGTCCCCGAGGGCATCTGCCTCGGCCTGCTCGGGCCCAACGGAGCCGGCAAGTCGACGACGATGCGGCTGCTGACCGGTCAGGCGATCCCCGATGCCGGCGAGCTGAGCGTGCTCGGCCACAGGCTGCCCGAGGACGCCAAGGCCGCCCGGGCGGAGATGGGCGTCGTTCCCCAGCTCGACAACCTCGACGTCGACGTCACCGTCGAAGACAACTTGGCGATCTTCGCCCGCCTCTACCGCGTCCCCGACGTCGGCGCCGCGGTCGACAAGGCGCTCGACCTGGCCCGCCTTCGCGGGCGGCGGCGCGACGCCGTCGACGAGCTCTCCGGCGGCATGCGCCGGCGCCTGCTGCTCGCCCGCGGCCTCGTCCACGAACCCAAACTAATCCTGCTCGACGAGCCGACGGTGGGCCTCGACCCGCAGATCCGCACCGAGCTCTGGACGCTGATCGACAACCTTCGCAGCCAGGGCACAACGATCCTGATATCGACCCACTACATCGAGGAGGCCGAGCGGCTCGCCGACGAGGTCGCACTGGTCAACAAAGGCAAGGTGATCGCCCGCGCCACCCCGGCCGAGCTGATCGCCGCCCACGCCGGCACCCACACAGCCGAGGTCTACGGCCCGCCCGAGCGCCTCACCGAAGTGCGCTCGATCGCCGAGGAGCAGGGCCTGCCGGTGCGCCCGGCCGGCCCCGCGATCGCGATCGTCGGCTCCGAGCGCGCCGGCAACGGCGCCGTCCCCGACGACGCCGTGATCCGCGCCGCCTCGCTCGAGGACGTCTTCGTCCTCCTCACCGGGGTGGAGGCCGAATGACCGAAGGCACGGCCCGGCTGCGGCGGCTGGAACCGGCGGCGATCGCCGGCGTGATGAGCCGCGAGGTCGCCAACTTCCGCACCTACTGGAAGGGCACAACCTTCTCCAGCGTGCTCGAACCGATCGTCTACCTGCTCGCCTTCGGCCTGGGCCTGAGCGCGACCCTGGTGGACGAAGTCGACGGCGTCCCCTACGTCCAGTTCGTCGGCACCGGCATGGTCGCCACCGCGGTGATCTTCTCCAGCGCCCTGCCGGCGATGTTCGGCACCTTCGTCAAGCACCGCTTCCAGAACACCTACGACGCGATCCTCGCCGCCCCGGTCGACGTCGAGGAGCTGGTCAGCGCCGAGATGCTCTGGATCGGCATCCGCTCCGGCACCTACGGCTGCGTGCCACTGATCGTCACGGTTGCCTTCGGTCTCGACCCGGCGCTGGGGATGCTGCTGGTACCGCTCTTCTGCTTCGTCACCGCGCTCGGCTTCGCCGGCTTTGGCGTTGCGATGGCAGCAACCGTGGCCAAGATCGACCAGTTCAACTACGTCACCGCGCTCTTCGTCACGCCGCTCTTCCTCGTCGCCGGCACCTTCTTCCCGATCGACGGCTTGCCCCAGGGCGTGCAGGTCATAGCCCAGCTCAACCCTCTGCACCAGCTGGTTGAACTGGTCCGCGACGCTGCTTTCGGCTTCGAGACCGCCGACGTGGCCCGCTTCGCCTTCCTAGCCGCCTTCGCCCTCGTCGCCTGGCGCGTAGCCATCCACCAGATGCAGAAGCGCCTCATCGACTGACCGCTGACTTCGTCGTTCGGGGTCCAATTGCACCCAAAAGGGCGAAGTCAGCGGAATGAGTGGACCGTGCGCCCCGATCTTTGAAGCGAAGTCACCGGGCGTGTCCGTCGCGGTTGGCTCGGGCCGGGCTCGCCTGCGGCACCCGCGGCATCCGCTTAAGGCTGCTTCCTTCCGGATCTGACCTGGTTCGCGTGCCCACGTCGCGCAGGACCCGGCCGTCAACGCCGTCCGCGGCGTACTGACCCCGACGGCCAGCCCCTCGGAACGGGATTCGGCCCCGCTAGAGCGGATTGCGGGTACAGGGCACCGCTGATTCCCCGCCTAGCACGGTCCAAGCCAATCGTATCTCTCCCCGGCCGGTTCAGTCGCGGCGGATCAGCTTCCGCGCCTTGTAGACGGTCGCGGTCACCTTGCCGGCGCGGACTTTCTGACGGACCAGGAGCCGCTTGCGCTTCGCCAGCTGCGCACGCGCTTTCGGCTTCACGCGCAGCGCGATCAGGCGGGACTTGCCGTTGCGCAGGCGCACCGTGCGCTTGCGGGTCGCGGGGCGACTCTTGCGCAGCAGCCCCTGCGCCGTCGTGCGGCACGTACGACCCACCTTGCGTGGACAGCGAACCCGGACGAAAAGGCGGTTGCCACGCAGGGTCGCCGTCCCCGGCGTCCCCTCGCGCAGCAGGCCCTCGAGCCGCCGGGTGCTGAGCGCACCATTGCCATCCCCACGCCGCGCGGCGCCATCCTCCCCCGAGCCGCGCCGGACCGCGCTGAGCACGACGTTGTCGTAGTCGGCGCTGCCGCTGACGAAGACGCTCGTCCCGCTCGTATAGCGGCTGGTGATCTGGATCCGGTAGTCGTGACCGGGAACGAGTCCTTCGGGATCGAGCGCGCCGCTGCTCACCTCGGTCCACGTCTCCGCCCCGGCGAGCGTCGTCGGCGTGATGAGCGTCGTCGTCTCACCGGCTTCGCTCAGGTCGAGTAGCTGCACCGAGTACTCCGCCGAGTTGCCGGACACGGCGAGGAGCTGATCGACGTCGGCGCGTCGGTCGAGGCTGAAGCTCACCGCCGTCGGCATCTCCCCAGCAGCGGCGCCGTAGGCGAAGCGGGGGCTCTGCCATACCGCGGTCGTGGTGCCGGCGACTGCCATCGCTCCGACGACACCGGTGTAGGCGGAGCGGATGTAGCCACCGCCGTCGGCGCCACCACTGGCCTGGTGGGTGTTTTCGACGCTCGCGCAGAGCAGCGGCGAGAGGCAGGTGCCTTCCGCGCTCGACGAGGGGGTCCATCCGCTCAGGCCGCCGTCGAAGCCGCGCGCAGCGGCGGCCGGCGGGTACTTGCTGGTCGCGGCGCTCGCAAACGACGGCAGGGCCAGGGCCAGGCTCGCGACGGCGAGCGCCGCGACCACGGCGGCCTGACTATGCAATGAAGAGCGCATCGGTCCTCCTCTTGGCTCATCCGCCCGCTCGGGCGATTACCCAATTCTGGGTACCCAACCGTAGACCCCTCCTCGCCGACCCTGGACGAACGTAGGATCGCCGCAGCATGATCGACGTCGACTCCTCCTCCTTCTTCGCGATCGTCCTCGTCGCCGCGATCGCCGCCGCCACCGTGGCGATAGTGCCCCGCGGGATGGCGCCGCCGGTGGTGGTCGTCGAGCTCCTGCTGGGAATCCTGATCGGGCCCGAAGTGCTCGACCTCGCCCGATCCTCGGACTTCATCGAGTTCTTCTCGAACCTCGGCCTCGGCATGCTTTTCTACTTCGCCGGCTACGAGATCGACTTCGAGCGAATCCGCGGAGCGCCGCTGAAGCTCGGCGCGCTCGGGTGGGTGCTCTCAGTCGGCATCGCCTACGGCCTCGGCGGGCTGCTGGCCGCGGCCGGGGTGGTCGTCTCCTTCCTCTACACGGGGTCGGCGCTGGCGACCACCGCAATCGGCACGCTGATCCCGATCCTGCGCGACAGCGGCGGCCTCAAGACGCGCTTCGGCACCTTTCTCCTCGCCGCGGGGGGCGCCGGCGAGTTCGGCCCGATTCTGCTCGTCACGCTCGTCCTCTCGACCGCCAACCCACTGCACGAGGCCGCGATCCTGGTCGCCTTCGTCATCCTCGCGATCGCGGTCGCGCTCGTTTCGGTGCGCTTCGCCTGGCGCGGCTGGCCGGCCTTCGAAAAGACCTTCGAGGCAAGCAGCCAGCTGGCGGTGCGAATCACTGTGGTCCTCGTCTTCGGCTTGGTGCTGCTGGCGAGCAAGCTCGGTCTCGACGTCCTCCTAGGCGGCTTCGTCGCCGGCATGATCACCAGAGCCGCCCTGCGCGGGCAGGAGCTGCAGGTCTTCGAGTCGAAGCTGACAGCCGTCGGCTTCGGCTTCTTCGTGCCCTTCTTCTTCGTCACCAGCGGCCTCGAGTTCGACCTCGGCGCCCTCGGCTCGGCCGAAGCCCTGGCGAAGATGGCCCTCTTCCTCGTCCTCTTCCTCGTCGTCCGCGGCACCCCCGCCCTGCTGCTCTACCGCCGCGTGCTGAGCGCCACCGAGCGCCGCGCCCTCGCCTTCTTCAGCGCCACCGAGCTTCCCCTCGTCGTCGCAATCACCACCATCGCGGTCGAGGTGGGAGAGATGCACAGCTCCACCGCCGCCGGCCTCGTCGGCGCCGCGATGCTCTCGACCCTGATCTACCCCTTCATCGGCATCGCCCTGCAGAAGCGAGCGATGGCCGAGGGCGAAGACGAGCCGCCCCCGGACCCCCTCCAAGCAACCGCGCGAGCCTGATCCCAGCCACCCCGCTCGCCCTATGATTGACGCCTCTCCCGGGCGCGTAGCTCAGTGGGAGAGCGCTCGCCTCACACGCGAGAGGTCGCTGGTTCGAACCCAGCCGCGCCCATAAAACTTCCCTATCTAGAGCCAAAAATCAGGGAGTGGTTCTAACCCCGTTCAAAATTTGGCTCTACAGCTCGAATCGCAAGAACCCATCGCGACTCCTTGCACCCCAAAGTCTATGGAACGACTCGGTGGACGAAGCACGTCAAATCTCGTACCAGGCCAGCTCTCGCGACGGCTCATCCAGATACCAGGCAAAGGTCCCAGTCGCCAAATCCTTGAGTCTGCGCTTCGCAGGCGCTGCATTCCTTGACCCGAATGCGGTGAGGAAATTGCACGAGCCCACAGGGATTCGTTGCTGCCTCGCCCAACGAAGGAGCGCACGCTTGCGATCCTCATCGATCGGCCC
Source organism: uncultured Solirubrobacterales bacterium (assembly GCA_963843495.1). Lineage (GTDB taxonomy): Bacteria > Actinomycetota > Thermoleophilia > Solirubrobacterales > 70-9 > VRUE01. The sequence continues at coordinate 578,366 of CAWJJX010000003.1, forward strand.
GTCCGAAGCAACGGCCTCGACAATCCAGAAGTCCGGAGGCGTCAAAGCTACGTCAACGAGCAACGCGTCCGGCAGCAAAGTCGTTGCATCAATCGACAGGCCGAGGCGGTGCAGCACGACCGAATCGGCTGTGTAGATCTTGTCGCCGGGCTCTGAGATCGTCAGGACGATCGGGTCTTGAAGCCGAACCGGAGCCCACTGCTCGATCACTCCCTTGAGAATCACTGATGCCTCACCAGGCTCAAGGTGACGCACCGTTCCCCCTGGGAGAGCTACATCAACGGCATGAGCCTGGTCGCCCCGTTGACGAGCAGCTAGAGCTTTGATTTTCCCCGACGGGCTCATGTGATGCTCGCGGAAGCCCTCTATCCGCTCAAGCAGCTCCTCATCTGCAAGAGCTGGATCAAAGAGATCCGCGAAGGCATCGGTCAGCGCCCAGCGTGGCACGGGACTCGTGGTCTTGATGCCCGGTCTTTCCCGCATTGCCCCCTCGTCCAGCCACCTCGGGAAGGTTTCGTCGCGCACCGTCTCGCGACTGTTATCCCCGTACTTCGCGTTGAACGGCAATCCCCACGACTCCAAGAGGTCTGCGACAGCGCGCTTAGCTTGAGCACCCGTGGCTGCTGCGGTCCAGGCAGCACGTGAGAGAACGTCGTTTCTGGCGTACGCCTCGTCGGACATCCAGAGCACCATGGTCGGGCGAGCCCACGTTGCGTCCTCCGACAGATCTCCGGACGCTGGAACTACAGCGTCAACGTAAATCATCGACGCAACTGCCCAGCCGGCAAGTGGATTTGACAGCACCGTGTCGAACGCGGCCTTCGGAAACACCAGCTCCAACCGGTCAATGCACTGCTGCTGAGTTGGTAGTGATCGCCAAGTCATTGAGCAGTCGGCCGGTAGGCTGCCGCAACAGCGTTCTCAAGGTCCTTGCCGCGCAGCGACTCCCATGTCTTCAGGGTCGCTTCGTCGGGCAACGGCAGAGACTCCAACTCGTAGGCGCTCAGAGCGACAGAGCCGCTGATACATCGGGCAAGTCGATCAATGGTTCTCGTCGACAGGACTGCGGCCAGGGCCGAAAGGGACAAAGCTTGCTCTGCGGTCCCAATGGGCCGAATGACATTGACGTGGTTCTCCACAACGACTGCGCCTCCCCATTCCCGTAGTCGCCTTGGAGTTAGCTCGGCACAGACGATCCGATGGGTTTGCTCGGGAGCAGTGGTGCGCTGGACAAGAACGGCGGCCTCTCTGAGCAACAGCACGGATGGATCACTACCGCACAGGCGGAGCCACCGGAAATCATCCCTAGCTGAGTCTCGATGGAGTCGCCCGCCGTCGAGATCCGCCGCCCAGACCACCATCGCCGACTCGCGCCCGCACACGCCATCCAAATCAGAGCGCCTTCGATTCCATACAAGAGGGCCAGTGCTGACCCGAAAGCCAGCAGACCCAAGGGTGTTTGGCATGGCCATACCCGCGGCTGCAACATGGGCATCATCTGCTCGTCGGGGAAGCACCCAGGGTCCATCGCCGCGCGGAGACGCGACTTTGGCGACAGCCGCCACCCGCCCGTTCGCGGAGGAAATTGCCGTACGACGAGATCGGCGGCGGGCGAACACCGCAAGGCAAGTCTCCTGGAGCACTCCAGCAAACACCCCGCCGCGCTCCTCGACAAAGGTGACCTCGCGTAGAGGTGCTTGCTCAGCCAACTCGGAACGCAGGGACGCGAAGTATCGCCCGGCAAGGAACGAGGTCGGAACAAGTGCTGCGAGCACCCCGTCCGAGTCAAGGCTCTCCAGGCCGGCGGCCAAGAACAGCGAGTACAGATTTGCGTGGCCGTACAGGTAGCGGTTCCATCGGGAACGCTCGGCCTCATCAAGGCGTACCCGCCCATAAGGCGGATTCATGACGACAGCCCGCGCTTGGCGCGGAACATCTGTCAGGCCATCACCGACACCAGCGAGAAGCGGAAGAGGGCGACGACGTGCCTCGGGGATTCGCGCGAGGAGTGGCAGCAGTTCTGATGCCAGCACGACGTTGGTGATCCAAACCGCCGACGGATCGGCGTCTACGCCCTGAATGAACCTTGGCAGGCCAGCGAGAGTGAGCCTCGCGTCAGCGTTGGCCTGAGCGCTCAAGTGCTGTCGAAGCGGAGGCAGGAGCAGCGCTCCCCCGCCGCAAGCAGGGTCAAAAATAAGCCCCGGGAGAGGCAGGCCGGGTCGCCTCTGCCCAAGCGAGAGTCGGGCCATCGACCACAGCTCTGCCGCGAGATCCGTGGGGGTGTAGTGGCGGCCGTGACGGGAGCGGGTTTCTGCGGATAGAGCCGCGACGTATTGCGCGCCAATGTCTGAGCCGGGGACTCCCACGAGGTCCGCAGAAACTTCGCTGGCCGGAGCTGGCGCAAGCCCTTCGATCGACTCTTCAGGCAAGAGCCATCTACCGGACAAACCAGCGACCTCGGCAGCATGCGCCCACCAATCCGGTAGACCCGCCAGGATTGCCCGCGCGGCGGCACCCGGGTCGCCAGCCGGATCGTCGTGTGCGATCGGTGCCCTTGATCCCCGCGCGCCGAGGATACGAGCAGCAGGCACGGCTGCAATCCGAGCGATTGCACTCGGCATATCTATTTGCTGCTCAGGGCGTCCGACGGCATCACGGGGTCATCCTCCCAAAGGGACCTGACGCGGGGCGCGGTTGAAGACTCTCCGGGGCACCGATCGGCCCATCGGATCGTCGCCGGCACTCCCCAGGCTAGGTACTCGGGTGCAAAGCCCAACGGAAGCTGCGTCGCTGGTTCGAACCCAGCCGCGCCCATCGGACTTCCCTTTGTAGCACCCCCTGCGCGACTACCGCCTACTAGTGGTCTTGAGGACTAGAGCGCTGCGATCCGAGAAGCGGCCAGGCGAAGGCAGCGCCGACGAAGGCGGTTACGGCCGCGACCGCGAGAACGGAGTCCAGACCAGCGACAATCCCGGCCCGCAGGCCCAGTACTTCGCTGGCTTGGTGCTCGAAGATCGCTCCGAGGCCAGCGATGCCGATCGCGATGCCGAGCTGGCGGAAGGTGTTGTTGATCCCCGACGCGAGGCCGCTGCGCTCGACCGGCAGCACGCTCACCATCGCCGCCGCGAGGGCGGGGCTGATTACGCCGATCGCAAGGCCGCCTACGAGGAGACCGGGAAGCAGCGTCGTCCATTCGCTGTCGGTATCGACCGCGCGCATGAGCAGCAGCCCGACGCCGATCAGCACCAGGCCAGCGGTCAGCGGAACGCGCAGCGGCCAGGCGGTTGGTGAGGCGGCCGGAGATCGGCGCGACGACGACGAGCACGAGGGTCAGGGGGAGGATTCGCAGGCCGGTCTCGGTGGGGGATAGGCCGAGCCCGACCTGCATGTAGATCGCCACGAACAGCAACAGCGGGTAGAGCGCGACCGACTGCGCGAAGGCGACCACGGCGGTCCCGGTGAAGGCCGGGATGCGAAACAGCGAGAGCGGCAGCATCGGCGCCTCGGCGCGGCGCTCGATCGCGACGAAGGCGGCGAGCAGTACGGCGGCGCCGATCAGAGAGCCGGTGATCGGGAGGCTGCCCCAGCCGTCCTCGTTGCCGCGGATCAGGCCGTAGGTGGCGAGGAAGCAGGCAGCGCCGAAGGTCGCCATCCCGGCGAGGTCGAGCGGACGCGGTTGCTCCTCGCGCGACTCGGGCAGCGAGCGCGCCGTCAGCCAGATCAGCAGGGCGCCAATCGGCAGGTTGACGAGGAAGATCCAGCGCCAGTCCAGCTCGTCGGTCAGCACCCCGCCGATCAGGGGACCGATGGCAAGGGCGGCGCCGGTGACGCCACCCCACACGCCGAGGGCGAAGCCGCGCTCGGCTGTCCTGAAACTCGTTGGCGAGCAGGGCAAGGGAGGAGGCGAACATCGCAGCAGCGCCGACGCCCTGGGCGGCTCGGGCAAGGTCGAGAAAGACCGGCGTGCTCGCCACAGCGCAGAGCGCCGAGCAGGCGGTGAACAGAGCGAGTCCCCAGGCGAAGACCGCCCGACGACCGATCCGGTCGGCGAGGGCTCCGGCGCTCAGCAGCGTCGCGGCCAGGGTCAGCGCGTAGGCGTCGATCACCCACTGCATCTCGCCGAAGCTGGCGTCGAGGTCGGCGCGGATCGCCGGCAGGGCGACGTTCACCACCGTCACGTCGAGCAGCAGCATCGCCGTCGCCGCCGAGACGACCAGCAGGGTTATCCAGCGCTCCCGCGTCACCAGGGAGAGCTTCTCGTCAGCCGCGGTCGAGTTCTTCGACCAGCGCCTCGACCCGCTCCGCGATCTCGTCGCGGGTCGCGCGAACGATCTCGACTGGCTGGCCCTTCGGGTCGGGCAGGTCCCAATCGACGTAGCGGACGCCGGGCACGTAAGGGCACTCGTCGCCGCAGCCCATCGTCACGACCACGTCGGCCCATTCGGCGTCCTCGGTGGTGAGCAGCTTCGGCTGGCGGCCGGCGAGGTCGATCCCCAGCTCGTCCATCACCTCGACGACCTCGGGGTGGACCCGCTCGCCGGGCGTCGTGCCCGCCGAGCGGGCCTCGTGGCGGCCATCGGCAGCACGCTCGAACAGCGCCTGGCTCATCTGCGAGCGGCCGGCGTTGTGCAGGCAGACGAAGAGTGCGTTTGCCATCTGCCTTCCCGTCTGCCGGGCAGCCACAGCCGCGGCGCCGGGCGGGCAGCACTCCGCCTTCTCTGACGGCGCGCAGCAGTCGGCTTGCTTCTCGGGCGCGCAACAGGACACGACGGGAGGCGGTTGACCCGCCGCACCCCTCAACTCAGCCATGCGGAGAACTCCTCGAGGGCACCGGGCACGACGTAGTAGTAGGCCCACAGGCCCTGTCGCTCGGAGCCGACGATGCCGGCTTCGCGCAGGACCTTGAGATGGTGGGAGACGGTCGGCTGGGAGAGGTCGAACAGCGGCACCAGCTCGCAGACGCAGACCTTGCCGGCGTGCTTTCGCAGCACGTCCACGAGCTGAAGGCGGATCGGGTCGCCGAGCGCCTTGGCGATCGCGCCATGCGCTCGGCCTGCTCGCGCTCGACGTCGGGATAGACGACCGGCTCGCAGCAGGGCTCGCCGGCGGGGCGCTTGGTCTTCGGGGCCAGCTCCAGATCGACGGTCATCTATTTACATATATCTATTGAAATCACAATTGTCAATACATAGGATCGCCGCCGATGAGCGCCGCCCCGCTCCCGCGCCGCCTGCTCGCCGAGTTCCTCGGCTCCGCGTTCCTCGCCGCCACGGTGGTCGGCTCAGGGATCGCCGCCGCGCAGCTCTCGCCCGGCGACACCGGCCTCCAGCTCCTGGAGAACGCGGCGGCGACGGCGGCTGGCCTGTTCACCTTCATCCTCATGTTCGGCCCGGTCTCGGGCGCCCACTTCAACCCGGTCGTCTCGCTGGTCGACGCGGCCTTCGGCGGCCTGCGCTGGCGCCACGCCTTCGCCTACATCCCGGCCCAGGTCGCCGGCTGCATCGCCGGGGCGATCGCCGCAAACGTGATGTTCGACCTCTCGGCGATCAGCATCGCGACCACTCACCGCGCCTCGCCGCCCGCACCTGTTCGCCGAGGTGATCGCCACCCTCGGCCTGCTGCTGGTGATCTTCTCCCTGGCGCGGAGCGGGCGCGGCAACCTGGCGCCGGCCGCGGTCGGCGCCTACATCGGCTCGGCCTACTTCTTCACCAGCTCGACCAGCTTCGCCAACCCGGCGATCGACGTCGGCCGCATGTTCTCCGACACCTTCGCCGGCATCGCCCCGGCCTCGGTCCCGGCCTTCGTCGCTCGTGCAGCTCCTCGGCGGGGTATGTGGCGATCGCGGTGATTCGCTCCTCTATCCCGACATCACTTCTGACGAGGCGGCGGAGATCATGCTGCCTCAAGATGAGTCGGGTGGAGGTCTCGTCCCGCGAAATGCTGGTCTGTGAGACCGCAAGTCGCCGGCTCCAATCGAAGGAACGCTTCCATGAAGCTCCGGAAGTCCCGACCGTCAACAGTTCCTCCTTAGCGCTGAGTTGCGCTGAGCTCAAAATCCTAAGCCGCGAGTCGTCGCTTGGCCAGCCACAGCTTGCGAGCCGGCGTGCGGGCGCTATGTTCTCCAGGCTGGGGTCTCTCCCGGCGCGAAACTCAAGACGAGGGGGTCGAAGTGACCGGTGATGAGTTCAGCGAGATGGGTCCGATCGATTACCTCCTGGTCGAGTGGCCGGGTCGCCAGCCAACCGGTGAGGCAATGCCCCATCTGATCGATCTGGTCGACCGCGGGCTAATCCGCATCCTCGACCTCGCCTTCATCGCCAAGGGCGAGGACGGCTCGGCCGCGGCACTCGAGATCTCCGACCTGGGCAACGAGGTTGGGGCCTTCGCCGCGTTCGAAGGTGCTTCCTCGGGGCTGCTTTCGGACGAGGACCTCAGTGAGGCGGGAGCCGCGCTCGAGCCGGGAACCTCCGCCGCTCTGCTCGTCTTCGAGAACCGCTGGGCCGCGCCGTTCGCCGCGGCGGTACGCCGCTCCGGCGGCCAGCTGGTCGCCAGCGGACGCATACCAATCCAAGCCGTGCTCGCCGCCCTGGACGAGGCGGAGGCCACGGCCTAAACGGGAAAGGAGACCGTCATGCCGGGACTACTGAGAGGAGTCGCTCGAACGGCCGCTATCGCCGGAACCGCGACGGCGGTGAGCAATCGCGTCTCACGCCGCCAGGGGGAACGCTGGGCGCAACAGGAAGAAGCCCAGCCGGCGCCCGCCGCAGCGCCCGCGCCCCCCACCGCGGCCAGCGGTCAATCGACGATCGACCAGCTCAAGGAGCTCGGTGAGCTGAAGACCCAGGGAATCCTCACCGAGGAGGAGTTCGCTGCCCAGAAGGCCAAGCTGCTCGCCGGCTGAAGGTCGCTGGGCCGGAACCTGGCCACGCCCCATTCCTCAACCACACCAAATTCCTAATACAAACGTTGGAATTGGCGGAGAGGCTCTCCGTTGAGACTAGGGTCGCCGGCCGGTGACTCGAATCAGATGGGCAATCACTGCGGTAACGCTCGGGCTGGCGCTGGTAGCTGCCAGCCCGTCCCAGGCCGCGCTGACGATCGGTGAGCTGACGCCACCCAAAAGCCCGTTGGGATGCAACGCGGGGTCCGTGATCGTCCAGACGAGTACCGCGTTCGAGGAGTGATTACCGCGTGCCTCCCGGCGGCGGCGTGATCACCGAATGGAGCGCCCGGTCTTGGACGAAAGGAAGCCCGGACCAGTTCGTGCAACTAGTCCTCGCGGGGCCCGACGTCACCGACAACAAAGTCACCTTCGAGGGACTGAGTGCCTTCGAGCGCATCGTCTCGACCGACGAATTTGCCCCACACTCCTTCAAGACGAGGATCCCCGTCGATGGTGGTGAGCGGCTTGGCCTGTACGGGCAGGCCGGGGGCGGCTTCACATACACCTGTGCCTACGGCTTTGAGGGCGGACCGGCCAACCGGATCATCTGGGGCAACGTCCCGCAGCCGGTGATCGGTGGGCCACCGGTCACCCCGCCCGCCGAAGTCACAGGAGAGCGGGTTCCCGTCGAGGCAAAGCTCGAGCCCGACGCGGACAAAGACAACTTCGGCGATGAGACCCAGGATCAGTGCTCGACCAACGCGGCGACGCAGGGCCCGTGCCCAGTCCCTCAGGCCCTCCCCGCTCCGGACACCAAAATCACCAAACATCCCAAAGGCAAAACCAAAGCCAAAAAAGCGACCTTCAGGTTCACCTCGACCGTCCCTGGCTCGACCTTCGAGTGCCGCCTCGACCGCGGCGGCACCTACGCGCCCTGCAGTTCCCCGTTCAAAGTCACCGTCGGCCAGGGCAAGCACAGCTTCGCCGTTCGGGCCATCGCCAACGGCCAGACCGATGCATCCCCTGCGACCTTCAAATGGAAGGTCGAGAAAAAACCGCCCCGTCGGCCCCGCCGCGGCTGACGGGGCCACCGCCTGGCAGGCGGAATGCCTAGCTATGACGCGGGCTGCTGCAACACCGAGAGGATGTTGCCGGCGGGGTCCTTGAACCACGCGATCAAGGGGCCCGGACCGCGAGCGATCGCCTTCTCGTCCTGGTCGAAGCCGTCGTAGCGCTCGAAGCCGACGCCGCGGGAGGCGAGCTCGTCGACGGCGGCGTCGACGTCATCGACTTCGAAGTTGAGGATCGTGTAGGTGGCGGGGGCGAAGTCGGGCTTGCGGTAGACGAGGACCTCGCGGCCTTCGGCCAGCCGCAGCGAGATCAAGCCGTGCTCCTCGCTCAGCTCTGAGACATCCAGGCCGAGAACCTCGCCGTAGAACCGCTTCGCCGCGTCCACGTCGTCAACGGCGAAGCCGCTTGTCGCCTGCTTGTACTGGAACATCGCTCTCCTCTCGCTCGGGTCCAATTGGTGCCTGTCAGTCGTATCTACCCGGAAAGCTCGGGGATGTGCCGATCGACGTGCTCGGCGATCGTCTCGCGGACCCATTGCTGCATGGCTGGATCGGCCATCCGGTAGCGAGCCAGCAGCATTTTCTGGTCGGTGAGCGGCAGACCCGCGATCTCCCAGCGCACCGCCAGCCGCTCGAAGAGCAGCTCGGAGCGGCGGCGCCAGGCGTCGTCCTGGGAGGTCGCAGCCGTCACCGGCCCCTCGCCCAGCTTGGCGATCGTGGCCCGGCTGAGCGACTGGCGCAGCGTCAGCGTGTTCCCCTCAGCGTCGACGTAATCGACGGTCTCTGCCTTCTGGCGAGGGCGTCGCTGCTTGCGCTTCGCCATCAGTACTCCCCGCCGGGGCGGCGGCGCGTCCGCTTGCGTTCGCCGGCCCGGCGCTTCTCTTCGAGGCGGCGCTCGCGGGCGGCGCGCGTTGGGCGGGTGGGGCGGCGCGAGGGCGGCGTCGCCAACCCACCGGCGATCTTCTCCGCCAATCGACGCAGCGCCAGCTCGCGGTTGCGTGCCTGGCCGCGAGCGTCCTGAGCGACGGCCCTGATCACCGGGCCCGATCGCGCGGCGAGCCAATTTCGCTGCCGCTCGTCCAGCGCCTGCGAGGCCTCGACGTCGAACACAGCTTCCACCCGCGAGGCGGTCACGTTCGCGTGTTGACCGCCCGGGCCCGAGGAGCGGCTCGCCCGCAGCTCAATCTCGGCGAGAGGGATCGAGAGCTCGCCGTCGATTCTCAGCTCGTCGGCGATAGGGCGTCGACCTTCCCGGCCAGCTCGAAGTCGGCTGCCGTGAGGCCGCCCTCGGAGTGGGTGGAGATCGTCACCGTCACCTTGTCCCAGGAGATCTCGAGGTCGGGATGGTGACCCATCTCCTCGGCGGGCTCGACCAGGCTCTCGACGAATCTCACCGAACCGACGAAGTCGCCGCATTCGAAGGTGCGGGTGATCGCCTCGGCCTCGCGCCGCCAGCCCGGCAGGTCGATGAGCCGCTCCTCGATCTCGGCATCGTCCAAAAGTGCCATCTCGGGCTATGCTGCCACGGCAACGTCGTGGACGCAACGAGCGGACCCCGCCCCACCCTCTGGCACATCGGCGTCTCGCACTTCAGCGAGAAGGCCCGCTGGGCGCTCGACCACAAGCGGGTGCCCCACACCCGCCGCGCAATACCCGTCCCGGGCCTTCACATCCCGGCGTCGATGTGGATGACCCGCGGCGCCAGCCAGACCTTCCCTGTGCTCGAGATCGACGGCCGCCGGATCGGTGACTCGACCGAGATCATCGCCGCCCTCGAGGAGCGCTTCCCCGAGCCCCCTCTCTATCCCGCCGATCCCGAGCAGCGCCGGCGCGCGCTCGAGCTCGAGGACTTCTTCGACGAGGAGGTGGGACCGCATGTACGCCTGCTCGCCTTCCATGAGCTGAGCAACGACCCCGAGCGTTTCGAGGCCGTGATCGCGCGCACCACGCCGGGCCCGGTTGCCCGCCTCGGCAGCGGCGCCGTCACCTACGCCCGCACCTACACCGGCCTGCGCTTCGGCGTCCGCGACGAGGAAGCCGCGGAGCTGGCGCGCACCAAGATCCTCGCCGGCATGGACCGGCTCGACGCCGAGCTGGGCGACGGCGAGTACCTGGTCGGCGAGTCCTTCAGCGTCGCCGACCTCACGGCGGCCTCGCTCCTCAACCCCGTGGCGCTCCCCGACGAGGGGCCGATCCCCAATGACGAACCGCTGCCGCGAGGCCTGGAGAGTTTCATCGCCCCGCTGCGGGAGCGCCGGGGCTACCGCTGGATCGGCGAGATGTACGCCCGGCACCGGCTGCCGGCACCCGCCGCCGTTGCGGCGTAGATCCCGGCTACGCCGAGGCCTTGCTCTTGTATCAATTGTTCGGGCCGATTCCGGTGAGTGCCGACACCTAGGCGCCTGCGGGAAGCTCCGATTCAGCAGGCGGTCTCGTAGGAGAGAGCTCATTGGCTCGCTTCCACCTGCGGCGGCATGCCATCCGTGATCACAGCGTTACGGCCGAAACCGGTGCGGGCATCGCGCAGCGCCAGGACCGGAACCCGATGGATGCCCGTCGCCGTGTAGCGAGTGAGAGTGAGCCTGTCCAGCCTCACTCGCTCGACCGGACGGAAGGCCGGCGTCAGGTTCGGCGGCCGTCCAACCACGACCGCCTTGCTGATCACGTCTACCTCACGGATCGGCACCATGCCGCGGTACTTGCGCCGCGAGGCGTGGCCGAGGTAGAACTGAACCCCATCTGCGGCGAGCGTCCAGGTGATGATTGCCCGCGGCCGAGTCGGTGACCCAAGTTGCTCGGTCACATCGCGGAAGTCTGGCCGCTGCAGGTTGAGGGTCCGGGTGACGTGCATGTCGAAGGCGAGCCAGTACGCGCAGAGCACGGTTGCCAGGACCAAACCCACCCGCCGCGCTCCGGTTGCCGCGAAACCGACCGCAGCGACGAGGACGAGCGGGACCAGGGCGGGCAGCAGGTTGCGCTCGACAATGTAGTCCTTGCCGGCCAAGGCGATTCCGGCGGCAAGCAGCACCACCCCGATTCCGATCGTCAACCCCATCGCCGCAGTACGTTTCTCCCGGCTGGAGCCGCGCAGCGCCGTCAGGAGCAAGGCAGCGCCGATCAGCAGCGCGGGGATCAATGCGTAGCGCTCGCGCGGAGGCTGGGCGATCACGTGACCGGTCTCTCCCATCAGAAAGCTGCCGCCGGTCTCGAACAGGCGGGTGGACAGCGGACTGTGGTCGATCCAGCCGATGTGGGTCGGGTTGATCTGGGCTGAGATCAGCGGCAGCAGCGCCAGGCCGACCGCGACGACGCCACCGACCACGGGGAGCACCGCACGCCACCTCGATCGCAACGCGACCAGCAGCCACACTGCCTCGATCGCCACCGCGAAAATGGCGAAGTAGTGGCTGCAGAGCGCGAGGGTGGAGGTAAGCGCCCACAGCCCCAGGTCCCGCCCCTGGCGGGTACGCAGCGCCCGTGCGAAGAAGAGCAGCGCGAGGGCGCCGAAGAAGACGAGCAGCGCGTAGGAGCGCGCCTCCTGCGAGTACCAGATCAGCATCGGGCTGACGGCGACGAGCGCGGCAGCGATCAGGCCGGCGCGGTTGCTCGCCAGCTCGCGGCCGATCATGAAGGCGACGGGGACGGTGGCCGCGCCGAAGAGCGCCGTCAGCGAGCGCAGCTCCACCTCCCCGCTGCCGAACGCCTTCGCCCAACCCCATGCCAGCACGTAGTAGAGGGGCGGGTTGGACTCGCTCCCCTTCACCTCGCCCAGCATTTCGGTGAAGCTCCCGGGAATGACCCGCATGGCGGTGATCACCTCATCGTGGTGGTAGCTCTGTACGCCGAGGCTGGCGAAGCGGACGGCAAGCCCGAGAGCGGTCAGGCCGGCGAGCGCCCAGAGGACGGTCGATTGCGTACGTTCGACCGTCAAGGAGCGCAGCGACTCTTCGGCATCGGCCGCTGAGGGCCAAAGGAGGGCGGCAGGGCAGCCGCGGAGTCGCCCCAGGCGCGGTTGGGTTGCACCCCGAGGCGGTAGGTGAGAGTCGCTCCCCGCTCCAGCGCGCAGACGGTCGTCCAGGGCTGGCCGTAAGAGTGACCGTTGAAGCGCATCGCCTGAATATATGGGGCGCCACGCAGGGGGACACGCTCCCGGGTTGACGCGGCGATCCGCAGCTTGCGCCCCCCTGCCAACCGCACGGTCGCCCGCCGGAAAAGGGGGCTTCCGATCGCCAGTACTCCCACACCGGGAACCTCGGGGTAAAGGCCGAGCGCTCCGAACACGTACCAGGATGAGAGCGTGCCGAGGTCGTCATTGCCGGGGTACCCCGACGGTGCGGAGCTGTAGAGGTTGAGCAGCGCCCGCCGCACCGTTGCCTGCGTCTTGAACGGCTGCCGCGTCCAGTCATAGAGCCAGGGCACGTTCAGGTTCGGCTCGTTCCCGAGCAGAGCATGGTCCGCGTGGGTCGCACCGCCGCTGCCGTTCAGCTTGCGCAGGAAGCGATCGAGCCGGCTCGCGGCCCGGGCGCGCCCGCCGATCGTGGCGAAGAGGCCGGCAGGGTCGTGGGGCACCATCCACGTGTACTGGACCGAGTTGCCCTCGGCGAAACCGGCGCCGCGCAGGTTGTCATAGCGGGGAGGGAATGCGCCATTCTCGAATCGCGGCTCGATCTGGCCGCTGCGTGGGTTGAGCAGATTGCGCCAGTTGTCCGAGCGCGCCATGAAGGAGCGATAGGTAGCGCGGTCGCGGAGGGCGCGAGCCGCGAACTGGGCGATGGAGAAGTCGGCGACCGCGTACTCGAGCGTCGTCGCCGCCGAAGCCCAAACGGCCTCGGGGTCGCCGAACAGCGAATTCGCGTTGCGGCGTTTGACGTCGATATCGAAAGGAACATAGCCGAGCGCCTTGTACTCGTCGAGGCCCTGGCGCTGGACGTAGCCGCCGTCCAAGGTGCGGCAGCCCTCGCTCGCGCCCTTGACCATTGCCGCCAGGGCGGCGGCCTTATCGAAGCCCCGGGCGCCAAAGGCAGAAGCGGAGGCGATGATCGGGTCGGCGGGATCCCCGACCATCGTCATGCCCTGGCCGTTGGCGTAGGACCAGCGCGGCAGGCAGCCGCTCTGCGCGGCGCCGGCGAGCATCGAGGCGACGATGTCGCCGGCGCGGCGCGGCATCAGCATCGCCAGCAGCGGAATCTGGGTGCGGTAGACGTCCCAGCCCGAGAAGTCCGCGTACTGGGTGCGCCGGCCGCTGTCGTGGATCAGCCCGTCCATGCCGATGTAGTCGCCACCGGTGTCGTTGAAGGTCCGCGGCGCGAGCAGCGCGTGGTAGAGGGCGGTGTAGAAGGTGTCGAGATCGCGCGGCTCGCCACCGCTCACCCGGATCGCGCCGAGGGAGCGGTTCCAGCGCCGCTTCGCCGCCGCAGCGATGTCCCGGAAACCGCCGCCGGAGCTCTCGGCGGCGAGGTTGGCGCGGGCACCGTCGACGCCGACGAATGAGACGCCGACGCGGACGGTGACGACTGGGTTGCGGCGTGTGTCAAAGCTGGTATAGGCGCCGGCCTGGGCGGTGTCGGAGGGGACGATCGAGGGACGCTTGCTGTCGCCGGCGCCGGTCGAGCGAGGTTCCAGCGTCTGGCGCGTCCAGGTGCCGTAGGTATTGAAGCGACGGTTGAAGACAGCGGCGAAGTAGACCCTGTAGCGCGGCCGCTGGGCACAGAAGTAGCCGCTCGACGCCGAGCCGGTGATTTCGCGGGCGGCTGGGTCGACCTGCACTTCGGCGGAGTCATTGGCCTTGGCACTGCCGCCTGCGTCGATCAGCACGCTCGCATGCGGGGACTGCGGGAAGGCAAAGCGCGCGATCCCGGTGCGGGTCGTCGCCGAGAGGTCGATGTCGATGGCGCCGCCCCTCGCCGGGTTGAGGCGGACCGAGTAGCGACCGGGACTCGCCCGCTCGCTGGCATGAGAGAAGCCGGGCTCGAACCGTCCGGCGAGCCCTCCGGCGCCGAGCGCCGGAGAATCGCGGAGCGGCTCGGTGGTCGGCAGGAAAGGGAAGTCCCCATACAAGGAACAACCGGCACCGTTGAGATGGGTGAGGCTGAATCCAGTGATGTGACGATCGCGGTAGTCGTATCCGCCGGAGTGCCGGTCCGAGGGGGTTGTGTCGGGTCCCCACTGGACCATCCCGAAGGGAGCCGTCGCACCCGGGAAGTTGTGGCCCCCGCCAAAGGTGCGGGAGCCGGGCTGAGTGCCCGCGAGGGGGTTGACATGGTCGGCGAGGCTGGCCGCAGACACCGATGGAAACACGAAGGCGACGAGCAGCAGCGCCTTCAGGATTTCGCTGACTGCTACCTGCACGAAACAGGGCACGCTACAGGTCCAGTCGCCCGCGGCTCGATGCTGGTCGCACTGCGGCGTCAATCGACGCCGCGGTAGCCGATCACCCCGACTAGTGCTCCGTCGCGGATGACGACCACCTGAAAGCCCTCGTTACGGCAACCTCTCCCGAGTTCTGGAAACCGCCGGCCCGCAGTCTCCGCTCAGGCGGCGCTCTTGCTCTTGTAGTACTCGGCGTTGATCTCCGCGTACTTGGCCCACTCGGCCGGCAGCTGGTCCTCGGCGAAGCAGGCGTCGACCGGGCAGGCCTCGACACAGGCGTCGCAGTCGATGCACTCGTCCGGATCGATGTAGAGCATCTCGACCGAGTCGTAGTCGGGCTCGTCCGGCGTGGGATGGATGCAATCGACGGGACAGACCTCGACGCACGAGTTGTCCTTTTGGCCGATGCACGGCTCGGCGATGACGTAGGTCATTCGAGGCTTTCTCCTGGAGATCGTTTTCGGTGCCGCTGGAGGCACCTAAGGGGCCCCCGCACGGCGCGGATGCACATTTTAGGTGATTGTCTGAGCGGTACGTGATCGGCGGAGGAATATCGGTTGGCTCCGCTGCTCCAGATCCACGATCGTGGCTATCGTTGGCGCGTGCCCCGCCGTTGCCTCGTCCCTTGCGCGATTCTCGCTGCGCTCGTACTCGCTCCCACCGCGCTCGCCGCCAGCGGCGAGACGGCAGGGTTCGGAGAGGCACGGCCGACCGGAGAGCCCGCCTTCGCCCCCGACCGGGTGATCGTCGAGTGGACGTCGGGGGCGGACCGCGCGGATCGGGTGGATTCGCGCGAGGCAGCTGAGGTGAGCTCGATGCGGCTGCTGGGCGAACCCGCCTTCCAGCTCGTCAGGCTCGATCCCGGCCAGAGCATGGCCGAGGCCCTGGCCAGCCTGCGCAGCGATCCCGACGTGCTGGTGGCCAGCCGCGACGGCTACAGCGTCCCTAGCTCGATCCCGAACGACCCGCTCTTCGGGCAACTATGGGGCCTGAGGAACCTCGGCAATGGCGTCGATGGGTTTATCGGCGCCGTCTTTGGTGATGACATCAACGCCCCCCTTGCCTGGGACCGCGAGGTCGGCTCCAGCTCCGTCGTCATCGCCGACCTCGATTCCGGCTACCGCTTCGACTCGCCCGACCTTGGGCCGGTGGCGTGGGAAAACAGCGCCGACCCTGCCGGTGGGGGCGACAACGACAGCAACGGCTTCGTTGATGACACGCACGGCTATGACTTCGTCGGTGCCAGCGCCGACAGCCCTACCAGCGACAACGATCCCACGGACAACAACCTGATCTCGGGCGGGCACGGCGTCCACACAGCGGGCACGATGGGCGCGGCGGGCAACGACGGCGTCGGCATCACCGGGGTTGCGCAGGACGTGAGGATCATGCCGCTGCGCGTCTGCGCCAACTCGGTGGCCGCCAACAACGAAGCCCGCTGCCCGTCTTTCCTCCCAGATATCGGCGATCAACTACGCCGGCAACATGGGCGCGAAGGTGGCGAACATGTCGCTGGGCGGAACGACGTCCAACACGGCCGTGCGGGACGCGATCGCCTCCCATCCCGACACCCTCTACGTGATCTCAGCGGGCAACGACGGCGAAGACAACGACGAAGAACCGCATTACCCCTGCAACTACAACCCCCTGGCGGAAGGGAAAAGCGCCGTCGACAACGTCGTCTGCGTCGCCGCCACCGACCAGGCCGACCAGCTCGCCGACTTCTCCGACTGGGGCGCGACTTCGGTCGACCTCGGCGCTCCCGGCACCGAGACCCTGAGCACGTACCCGGCGATCAGCACGCTCTTCAGCGAAAGCTTCGAGGCCAACGACTTCGCCACGAAGTGGGAACCCACAGGGGCTGCAGGCTTTGGCCGCGCCGCTCCCGGTGACGGCCCGCTCGGCAGCTTCGGGATGAACGACTCCCCGGGCGGACCGCCGGCGAACAACTCTTCCACGTCACCACCCTCGTCAGCGGCGTCGCCGTCCCGTCCGGTTCGGGCGCTTGCACCCTCAGCGGGATGCGCTTCCGCCACGCCGACCCTGGCTCGAGCTTCTTCTACCAGGTGCTCAGCGACAACGTCCTGGCGTTCGAAAACACGGGCTCGTCGAACACGTCGGGCTCGGCGATGGCTCCCTTCAACGACCGTGCCGATCACCGGCCTGGGGGGTACCTCGGTCAAGATCCGCTTTGGCTACACCGCCGGTGCGGCGCCGGGGGCTGGGGACGGCATCTGGCTCGACGACCTCGAGCTCACTTGCAACGCGCCGCTTTCGACCCCGCCCGGATACGGGTACCTCCAAGGGACCTCGATGGCGGCGCCGCACGTGACCGGGGCCGCCGGGCTGCTCTTCTCGCTGGATCCCCCGGCGACCGTGACCGAGGTGCGCAACGCCCTGCTGGCGGGAGTCGACCCAGTCCCCTCTCTGACCGGGAAAACCGTCACCGGAGGCCGGCTCGACGTCGCGAGGGCAATGGATGTGTTGGCGGGTCCAGTGCCGGTCCCCGTGCCCCCTGCGGTAGTGACGCCCACGCCCGCGTCACCCCCGGGCAATGCGGGTGCAACCGTGAAACGACCGACTTGCAAAGTGCCGAAACTCGTCGGCAAGACCCAGGGACAAGCGACGGCGGCGCTCAAAGCCGCGCACTGCACGCTTGGCAAAGTGACCAAGCCGAGGACGCGCAAAGGACAGCGGCCGCCCACGCTCGTGGTCAAATCTTCCTCGCCGGGCGTTGGTGCTCAGCCCGCCAGCGGCAAGGTCGATCTCACGCTGGGCCCGAAGCCGAAGCCGAAGAAACGCCATCACTAGCATCGCTCAGCGATGCTGCTGCTGACAGGGGCGACCGGAAGCATTGGCTCGCGGCTGCTGCCGCTGCTGCTCGAGCGGGGCGAGGACGTGCGCTGCCTGGTGCGCGAGCCGCGGCGGCTCGGCGCGCGACGCGTCGACGTTCAGATCGCGCTGGGCGACCTCGGCGAGATGTCCGACCCCTACCTCGTGCGCCAAGCGCTGCGCGGCGTCGATACGGTCGTCCACCTGGCGGCGACGATCCGCGACCAGCCGCCCCACCGGATCGAGGAGCTGAATGGGCTGGCGAGCGTGCGCCTGCTGCGGGCCGCTGAGCGCAGCGGCGCCCGACGCTTCGTCTTCTTCAGTGCCCTCAACGCCGCGACCGCTCAGCGCACGCGCTTCTTCCGCGCCAAGTGGCTGGCGGAGCGGGCCGTCACGTCCTCGGCGCTGCGCACGACCGTCTTCGCCCCCTCGATCGTCTACGACCACACGGACCCCTGGATCACCCTGCTGCGGCGCTTCTCCTTCCTGCCGGTGATGCCGGTATCGGGCGAGGGAGAGGCGCGCTTTCAGCCGATCTGGGCCGAGGACGCCGCCCGCTGCGTGATCGCGTCGCTGGAGCGCGAAGGGGCCGAGCGGGAGCGCTACGAGCTCGCCGGGCCCGAGACGCTCAGCTATGACGAGATGTCCGATCTGGTCAGCCGGCTCGCCGGTCGCCCCCGACCGCTCGTCCACCTACCGCTGCCGCTGGTGCGCTCCGGCCTGATCGCGATCCGCTCCCTTTTCGGCGAGGCCGTGTTTGCGACTTGGGAGGAGGCCGAGCTGATGGAGGTCCCGATGGTCAGTGAGCGCGGCACAGCGGATGCGGAAGCGCTCGGAGTCGAGCCGAGGAGGATGGGCGATGTGCTGGCGGGGCCTTAGGCGGACGGCGGCGCTGGCGTTTGCGCTGCTCTTGTCCTTCACCGCCCAAGCGTCGGCGCTGAGCCTGGTGCCGCCGAAGCCAAGTGTCCTCTTCGGCGTCAGCGACCGCGGCTCGACCCAGGAGTTCAACGAATTCAGCGAATTGCTGGTAAAGCACCCCGCCCTGCTGGCGACGTTCCACCCGTGGGGAAACAGCCTCAACGAGGCCTACGAACGTTGGCGAGAAACGGCGACCCGCCCGGTCCTGCACATCTCGACCATCGACGATCAGACGCTGGCGGAGCTGATCACCCCGGCGCAGATCGCGCTCGGCCTCGGCGACAACTACCTGCTGCAGCTCAACGACTTCTTCGCCAAACGCGGGCTCCCCGCCTACGTCAGGCCGCTGGGCGAGCCGAACCGGTGTCTCAACGCCTGGTCGGCCGTCGACTGCGAAGGCAACCAGCGCGGCGGCGAATACACGACCGGGTGGTACAAGCAGGCCTTTCGCCGCATCGCGACGATCGTGCGTGGCGGCGGCACGCTGGAACAGATCAACGCCGCCCTCGCCGCGATCGATCTGCCGCCGCTCAACCGCACCAAAGGCCCTAACCCGACCAGCCTGCCCCCCGCACCGGTCAGCATCGTCTGGAGCCCGTTGCCCGGCGGCTCGCCCCGTGTGAAGGGCAACTTCCCCGGCAACTACTGGCCGGGGAGCCTCTGGGTCGACTGGGTTGGCACCGACTTCTACTCCGAATATCCGGTCTGGAAAGACCTCAACCGCTTCTACGCCGGCAAGCATTGGAAGGGCAAGCCCGTCTCGATCACGGAGTGGGCCGTATCCGGCGTGGACGACCCTCGCTTCGTCAAGCAGCTGATCGCCTGGACCTCCAAGCGTCCCCGCGTGCGGATGCTCATCTACTACACCGGCTTCGGCCCGGGCGCAAACCCCTACGACCCCCGCCTCTACCCCCGCTCGATCAACACCCTCCGCCTCAAGGCCCGCCGCCCCAACTTCCTCCAGTACGCCGAATACAACGCCGGCCTCCTGCCCCCACTCCCACCCCCCGAAAAAAAACGCACGCCCTAACCCCCGCCGGGCGGCCGACGGGACCCAAAGCGATCTATATCTCTACTTTGGGTCCCGTCGGCGGGGGTTTTGCTGAGTCAAGAGCGCTCGAATGGTGGAAACGAGACGTTGCGGTTCTCGTTCGACCTGCTCCCAGGTGCAACGAGAAACGCGCCAGCCAGCCAATTGCAAGCGTTGCTCTCTCCGGCGGTCGTGCTGGAACGCGGAGTCGGTGTCGTGATAGCGACGGCTGTCGGCCTCGACGATCAGGCCGGCGTCGCGCCAGAGGAAATCAGGCGTGAGCTTGCCACCACCAACGTCGAGAGGAGCATTGACCTCAGGCTGCGGAACGCCGCCCTGGCGACACATTCGAAGGAACAGTCGCTCCAGCTCACTGCGCGTCTTCCTGGTCTCCGGGTGAAGCTCGGCGAGCAGGAGACGCAGCCGAGCTACTCCTCGTCGCCCCCGGCAACGCCGTAGCAGGGAGCGGAGCGCGCGCTGATCGAGAATCCGCAGGACCTCTGCCTCAGAGAGAGCCCTCCTCAGCTGCCATATCGGAACAAGTGCAGCGAGATCGAGGAGAGTGCGCTCGACGGTTGTACACGGAATTCCGCGCACGAGCATGCAATCGCCGGGCGAGAGAGATCCGTGCCGATGCGCCGCGATGCCGGCCGGCTTGCGGCCGCGTCTGTTCGGTGCCGTTACGTCGATCGCACTGGTTTCATCGCCCCGAATTCCCCACAGCGCCGCCGCTGAGCGATGCGACAGAACCGCGCCAGATCCACAGGCGAGGACACCAGCCATCCAGCGCCCTTCCTGCGTGAGCAGAGCGTGCCCCACCGAATAGACGCCCTCGTGCACGCGATGCAAGCGCCCCGACCGCGCCCGCTGGGACGCAATGTCTTTCGCAATGCCCAACCTCCGCAGCTGCCCGAGTGTCACCAGCCCATGCTGGCGAGCCGCAATCCGGGCGATCTCCCGATCCACACCCCGCCGACGGGACCCAAAGCGATCTATATCTCTACTTTGGGTCCCGTCGGCGGAAGGGGTGGGGGGCACGCTGGGACCCTGGCGGGGTTGGGCACGCGGGTGGTGCGCAGGGTGTGCCGATTGCGTGGCGGCTCTCGCCTAGAACGCGAGAGGCCCGGCGGATGCCGGGCCTCTCGGAAAGCCACTCGCCTGTTGAGGCGAGGATACGCCTGGGCAGGCGTCGCTACATCATCCCGCCCATGTCCGGCATGCCGCCAGGCATGCCGCCGCCAGCGCCTTCCTTCTCGGGCGGCTCGGCGATGATCGCCTCGGTGACGAGGATGTTCTTGGCGATCGAGGCTGCGTTCTGCAGCGCCGAGCGCGTCACCATCGTCGGGTCGATCACACCGGCGGCGATCAGGTCGCCGTACTCGCCGTTGGCCGCGTTGAGGCCTTCGCCGGCCTTCAGGTCGCGGACCTTGTTGACCACGACCGAGCCCTCAAGGCCGGAGTTCTCGGCGATCTGGCGAACCGGCTCCTCCAGCGCCCGGAAGACGATCCGGGCTCCAGTCGCCTCGTCCGGATCGTCGTGCTTGTCGGTGTCGAGGTTGGACTGGGCGTTGAGCAGAGCCACTCCACCGCCCGGCACGACGCCCTCCTCGAGCGCGGCCCGGGTCGCCTGCAGCGCGTCCTCGACGCGGTGCTTCTTCTCCTTCATCTCGGTCTCGGTGGCGGCGCCGACCTTGACCACGGCGACACCGCCGGCCAACTTGGCGAGGCGCTCCTGGAGCTTCTCGCGATCGAAGTCGGAATCGGTGTTCTCGACCTCGTTTTTGATCTGCTTGATCCGGCCCTTGATGTCGTCGGCCTCACCGGCACCGTCGATGATCGTCGTCGTGTCCTTGGAGACGACAACACGGCGGGCTTTGCCGAGCTGGGTGAGCTGGGTGTTCTCGAGTTTGAGGCCCATCTCCTCGGTGATCACCTCACCGCCGGTGAGGATCGCGATGTCCTCCAGCATCCGCTTGCGGCGGTCGCCGAAGCCGGGAGCCTTGACCGCGACGCCGGTGAAGGTGCCGCGCAGCTTGTTGACGACGAGGGTCGCGAGGCACTCGCCCTCGACGTCCTCGGCGACGATCAGCAGCGGCTTGCCACCCTGCATCACCTGCTCGAGCACCGGCAGGATGTCCCGCACGGAGCCGATTTTCTGGTTGGCGATGAGGATGTAGGGGTCCTCCAGCACCGCCTCCATGCGGTCCTGGTCGGTGACCATGTAGGGCGAGATGTAGCCCTTGTCGAACTGCATCCCCTCGGTGAACTCCAGCTCCATGCCGAAGGTCTGGCCCTCCTCGACGTTGACGACACCGTCCTTGCCGACCTTCTCGATCGCGTCGGCGATCACGTTGCCGATGTCGTCGTCAGCGGCGGAGATGGCGGCGACGCGGGCGATCTGCTCCTTGCCGGCGACCTCCTTGGACTGCTTCTCGCGCAGGTTCTCGACGACATCTTCAACGGCCTTCTCGATCCCGCGGCGCAGGGCCAGCGGGTTGGCCCCGGCAGCGACGTTCTTCAGCCCCTGGCGGACGATGATCTGGGCCAGCAGCGTCGCCGTCGTGGTCCCGTCACCGGCGACGTCGTTGGTCGCCGTGGCGACCTCGCGGACGAGCTGGGCGCCCTGGTTCTCGAAGACGTCCTCGACCTCGACCTCGCGGGCGATCGTGACGCCGTCGTTGGTGATCGTCGGCGCGCCGAACTTCTTGTCGAGCACGACGTAGCGGCCCTTCGGGCCGAGGGTCACCTTGACCGCGTCGGCGACGGCGTCGACGCCAGCCTGCAGCGCCCCTCGCGCGTCCTCTCTGTACTTCAGCTCCTTATGAGCCATCTGATTTCAGTCCTCCTTGGTTTCTCTAAGTCCTGGTGGCGAGGTCAGCCGAGCTTGG
Organism: uncultured Solirubrobacterales bacterium; assembly: GCA_963843495.1. GTDB lineage: Bacteria > Actinomycetota > Thermoleophilia > Solirubrobacterales > 70-9 > VRUE01. The sequence goes on from CAWJJX010000003.1 coordinate 600,357, forward strand.
CGAGGACGTCCGACTCGCGCAGCACGAGCAGATCCTCGTCCTCGACGGTGACCTCGGTGCCGCCGTATTTGGAGTAGAGGACCTCGTCGCCCTCGCTCACGTCGAGCGGCCGGCGAGTGCCGTCCTCGTTGATCGCGCCGTCGCCGACGGCCACGACCTTGCCCTTCTGGGGCTTCTCCTTGGCCGTATCGGGGAGGACGATGCCGCTCGCGGTCGTCTCCTCCTCTTCGATCGGCTTCACGATCAGCCGGTCCCCGAGGGGCTTCAGCTTCATCCGTATACCTCCATCATCGGTTCAGGGGTGGGTCAGAAGTTCGAACTGGGATTGGCACTCTCGGCGTGAGAGTGCCAGCGCCCAGAAAGATAGCGAGCCGGGCGCATCAGCGTGCCGACGGGACCCAGAGCGATCTATATCTCTACTTTGGGTCCCGTCGGCGGGCTGTTGGGGGGGCTAGTCGCTCGCGAGGAGGCGGCAGCCGAGGAGCCGGGCGATCCCCTCACCGCCGCGGGCCATCACCCAGTCGTGGTTCCACTCGAAGGCCGGGCGGGCGAACGGCGCCAGCAGGTTCATCCATGCCTTCGTGGTTTCGACGTTCCACTCGTAGAGGACGGCGGTGGCGCCGTCGTGCTCGTAGAGGCGCCACCGACCGATTCCGGTCAGCTCGCCGACGGCGTCGGCCTCGAGCAGGTGCGGTCGCTTCACCCTCGTCGTCGTCACCTCGAACTCGACCCGGTAGGGCAACAGGCTCTTCCAGACCAACCGCGAGACCGTGCCGACGCCATCGTCCTCCCCCGTCTTGACCTCCTCAGCCTCCTCGACGCCGCGCCACCACCGCGGCCAGCTCGCCTGGTCGTAGATCGCCTCCCAGACGGGCTCACGGGGAGAATCAAGCAGCCAGGTCGTGAGGAAGGAGTAGTCCGCCATTGGGCTCCCTCAACGCTCCTCAGTTGTGACGGGGGGTCTCCCCGTTGCCGAAATGAGCCCCCGGCGGCTCGACGATCTGCGAGAAGCGGATCACGGTCACGGTTTCGTCGGGTGAGACCGGCCGCCCGTAGATCTGCTCGAGGAAGTTGATCTCGTCCTCCAGGCGGCGGAACTCGGGGTTGTCGTGCTCGATGTCGCGCGGCGAGAGCTCCGAGACCCGCTTCACCTCGACGTCGTCGATCACCGCGGTGAAGATCTTCTCCCGCGGGCTGTGGCGAAAGCCAACGGTGATCCAGACCACCTGGCCGCGTTCGTACTTGTTGCTCTTGTCGCCGAGGCGGATCGTGGCCGTCTTGCGGCCCCGCTTGAGCTGGTCGACGAAGACCGGCGAGTAGAAGTTGAGAACGAAGATGCCGCCCCTCATGCGGCAGCGAGCGTATCTGACGCCGGCCGCAGGTGGGCCACTGACGCCGGACCACAGGCGAGCGGCGATTTTGAAAACTTGCGTGTTTGTCTATGGAGTGGAGGGGGCGCGGTCTCTAGGTTGGACGTTTGTTCGACCCGTAAGGGGTGTAGTCCCACAGACAGCGGGTCGATGGGGAGGGGGATGTTCTTCGCGAGAATCCGACTTGGAAGGCTTGCGGCTACGGCGACCTGCTCGGTCGCGGTTCTGCTCGCTTTCTCCAGCGCCGACGCCGCGCAGGCCGCAAGCTGCGGCGGGCGGCATGCGACGATCGTCGGCACGGCCGGCAACGACGTGATCGTCGGCAAGAAGGCCAGCGACGTGATCTACGGCGGCGGGGGGAACGACCGAATCAGCGGCGGTCCGAATGGCAACGACAAGATCTGCGGCGGGCCGGGCGACGACTCGATCCACGGCGGCCGCGGCTTCGACAAGCTCTTCGGCGAAGCTGGTGACGATCGGCTCGCCGGCGACACCGGGTCCGACCGCATCGACGGCGGCAGCGGGGACGACCAGCTAGCGGGAGCCGAGGGCGGTGACCGCCTCGAGGGCGGCACCGACGACGACACCCTCCTCGGCGCCAAAGGGCCCGACGGGCTGAACGGGGGCGCGGGAGACGATTACGTCAACGGCGACAAGGGCAGCGACCGGATGGACGGGGGCGCCGGCAACGATCTCCTCTTCGGCGACAAGGGCAACGACCGGATCGACGGGGCCCTCGGCACCGATCAGATCGAAGGCGGCCCCGGCGACGATCCCGTCCTCGACGGTGGTGCCGAGAACGACTTCGTCTTCGGCGGCGCCGGCAGCGATGCGGCGAGCGGAGGCGACGGCGACGGCGACGTGGTCCGCGGCGACAGCGGCGAGGACACTCTCGACGGCGGCGGCGGGACCCAGGACATCGTGACCTACGCGAGCGCGACCCGCAGTGGCGTGATTGTCGACCTCGCCTCCGGGCGCTCCAAGGGCGACGGGCACGACGGTCTGCAGGGATTCGAGGACGTCGTTGGTTCGCCCCAGGGCGACGACATCGTCGGCAACGGCGACCTCAACCGGCTCGACGGCGGCGTCGGCGACGACGACCTCAACGGCGGTGGCGGCCCCGACGAAGCGTTCGGCGGCGCCGGCACCGACCAGTGCGACGGCTTCGCGATGGAGCACTCCTGCGGCGTGGAACCGAATCCGCCCGGCAGCGGCACCTTCGTGATACTCAACCAGGGCCTCGACGGGACGAGCCTGATCGTCCAGGGGGACGGACTGGCAAACAACATCGGCGTCGCCTTTGGCGGGGGCTGGACGATCTCCGACGATGGCCCGGTCTTCCCGGGCGAAGGCTGCGCCTCCGCCAGCGGCAGCACCGTGGTGACCTGCCCCACCGGTGCCGTGACCGGCCTGCTGGTCATCACCGGGGGAGACGGCGATGACTCGATCAGCATCGCCGAAAGCGTCCCGCGCACCGTCAGGGTGCGCGCCAACGGCAACGCCGGCAGCGATGCGCTTAGCGGCGGCCTCGGCGACGACGTGCTTGAAGCCGGCGAGAACTACAACGGCCCCGACAACGGCAACGACACGCTGATTGGCAACCCGGGCAGCGACGTGCTCTACGCCGACCCGAGCGCGGACCAGCTCGCCGGCGGACCCGGGAACGACCTGCTCGTCTCCTCCGTCGTCGTCTGCCAGGGCCACGTATACGACGGCGGGCCGGGTGAGGACACCGTCTCCTACGGCCGCTCCAATGCCGATCTCACGGTCAGGCTCGGCGGCACCGGAGCTCCCCGGGGCTGCGGCAATCCCGACCGGGTGCAGCCCGACAACGAGGATCTCGAGGGATCCGACGGGCCCGACGTCCTGATCGGCGACGACGGCCGCAACAGCTTCATGGGCCACCTCGGCGCAGACGTCTTCATCGGCAAGGGCGGGGACGACGCGATCGAAGCGGTCGACGGCCACCGCGACCGCTCGATCCAGTGCGGCGGGGGCGACGACAGCGTCAGCCGGGACCCATCGGACCCGGTGTCGGGCGACTGCTGACCTAAAAGATGTAGTTGCTCAGCTTCTCGGGGGCGAGCACGGTCACGCGGCCGCGCCCAGGCCGGACGATGTGTGCCCGCTCCAGATCGGCGAGGAAGCGGCTGACGCTCTCGCGCGAGGTGCCCGCCAGCTGCGCCAGATCGGCCTGGTTCATGCGGATCGTCACCTCTCCCCCCTCCTCCCCGCGCGGAGACTCCTCGGCGACGAGCTGGGAGAGTACGCCGGCGACCCGGCTGGGAACCGTCTGGAAGGACTGGCGCGAGATCCGCTCGTTCGCGGTGCGCAGGCGACGCACCAGCGCCGCGATCAGCTTCACCGTGATCTCAGGATGGCGAGCGAGCAGCGCCCGCACCTCACCCGCGGGCAGGGCCAGCAGCTCGCCGTCGGTGAGCGCCTCGACGCTGGCCGAGCGCACCTCGCCGTCGAGCATCGCCAGCTCGCCGAAGATGTCGCCTGGGCCGAGGCTGGCCAGCGTGATCGCCCGGCCGTCGGAGTGCTCTCGGGTGACCCGGAAGCTGCCGTCGCGGACGATGTAACAGGCATCGGAGTGATCGCCCTCGTGGAAGACCCGAGTGCCGGCGGGAAAGGAGCGCGCGACCGCGACCCGCGAGAAACGCTCCAGCTCACCCGCCTCGAGGTCGGAGAAGAGCGGCACGCTGCGCAGCAGCTCGACCGGACCCTGCCCCACCTCGCGATCAGCCATCAAAGTGATTATCCCCCCACCAGGGTGAGCTTGCGTGGACCGCGACTGAAGCCGGCCTCGAGCAGGGCGTCCTCGTGGCCGGAGCCGATCACCGGCTCGCCGTCGAGCTTCTCGATGGCGAGCTTGGGGAGGCGACCGGCGCTGACGGCGTCCGCCAGCGCCTGGGTTGCGGCGGCGAGCTCCGCCGCGTCGAGCTCGGTGAGGCGGACGATGCCCCGGCCGCCGCGCTCGACGTAGACGACCGGGGCGCCATCGCGCAGGAGGACGTGGGCGCCCGGCGCGCGAGCGGGGCGGCGGCCGCTCGGTGCTTTCGGCCACGGCAGGGAGGCGCCGTAGGGGTTGGCGGGATCGGTGGCGGCGAGGAGCAGGAATGAGTCGTCCTCGGCGGGGAGAGAGCGCAGGCGCTCCACCGCCCCCGGCAGGGCGAACTGGGCACCGCCGAGGCCCTCGACGAAGTAGCCGCGGCGGGCCGTGCCGAGCAGCTCGAGGTTGCCCAGCTCCGCGTAGAGGCTGGCGAAGCCTCCCGGGACGCCCTCGGCGAGCACCGTCTCGCGGGTGACGATGCCGTAGCGCTCGAGCATCAGCTCCGCTTGGGCGCGCAGGCGCGGGCCAGCAGCGGGAGCGCCGGCGAAAAGGGGCGCGGTCAGCGACCAGCGCCCCTGCACGGCGCCGCCCCCGGCACGACGGCGGGCGAAGCGGCGGCCACCGCGCTCGGCCGGAGCCCCGGCACGCAGGCGCGGCGAGCGCAGCGGCGTGAAGGCGTCGTTGGTGACCTCGCCGGCCCAGGCGAGATCCCAGAGCGCCGAGTGCAGCTCCTCCACCGGCCGGTCGATGTCGGCGAGCAGGTCGATCCAGAAGTCTGGGCCGGCGGCGAGCCGCTCGCGAATCGCGTCGTGCACCTCTCCCTGGGGGGGCTCCAGCTTCGCGTTGGCGGACGGGGGACCGGCGAGGCGGACGTCGTCGCGGAAGTAGAGGGCAACGCGGCCGTCGCTGCGCCCACGGGCGCCGGCGCCGATCCAGACCAGCTCGCCGCTCGTGCAGAGTTCGTCGAGCCAGGTCGGCGAGTAGGCGCCAAGGCGGCGCGGCAGCACGTCACCCTCCCAGACCTTCGGGGTCAGCGCCACGCCCTGCAGAGGGACGAGGGCATCGCGCAGGCGGTCGGGGCCGGCCCCGGCGGCGCGATGGGAGTCCACGTTCTGCCAGCTCGGCAGGAAGCGGGCAAAGCGGTCGCGGTCGGCGGGCTCGACCTCGCGGCGCAGGTGGGCGAGGCTGGCGCGCCGCACCCGGCGCAGAACGTCCGCGTCGCACCACTCGCGCTCGCTGCCCCCGGGCAGGAGCTCACCGCGGACGACGACGCCGCCACGCTCCAGCTCGCGCAGGGCCGGCGTCGGGTCGACTCCGTAGCGCGCCGCGAGCTGGGCCGTCGGGAAGGGCCCGTGAGTGCGCGCGTAGCGCCGCACCAGGGCCAGGAGGGGATCGGACCGCTCTTCGAGGAAGCTCTCCGGCAGCCCCGCGGGGGGCGGTACACCAAGGGCATCGCGGTACAGGCCAGCGTCCTCGGCGGCGATGTAGCGCTCCTCGCCGTTGATCCTGACCAGGGCGATGCGGCGCTCGGAGACCAGTTTCTCCAGCATCGAGGGGGCCGAGTAGCCCTCGGCGACCCGCTCGTTGCACTCCTCCGCCGTCAGGTCGCCGAGGTTGCGCAGCACCTGCTGCAGCGCGTCGCGATCGGCGGCCCGGCCGGCCTCCGTCCGGTGCTGCAGCTGCGCCTCGACGTCGGCAAGCGCCTCGGGGTCGATCAGCTCGCGCAGCTCCTCCTGGCCGAGCAGCTCGCGCAGCAGGTCGCGGTCGAGCGCCAAGGCCGCTGCCCGCCTCTCCGCGTTCGGCGTGTCCCCCTCGTACATGTAGGTCGCCACGTAGTCGAAGAGCAGCGAGGAGGCGAAGGGGGACGCCGTCGGGGTCTCGACCTCGACCAGGTCGAGCTGGCGCGAGTGCAGCTTGCTCAGCAGCTCCGCCAGCGAGGGCAGGTCGAGCACGTCGCGCAGGCACTCCCGGTAGGTCTCGAGCACGACCGGGAAGCGGGGATGCTCACGCGCCACCTCGAGCAGGCTCTGCGCCTTGAGGCGCTGCTGCCAAAGCGGCGTGCGCTTGCCCGGGTAGGCACGCGGGATCAGCAGCGAGCGAGCGGCGTTCTCGCGGAAGTGGGAGCCGAAGAGGGCCGAGCCAGAGAGCTCGGCGACCACTAGGTCCTCGAGCTCGTCGGGCTCGACCATGACCAGGTCGGCGGGCGGTGGATCGTCGGCGTCAGGGAGGTGGATGACGATGCCGTCGTCTGACCAGATCGCGTCGGCCTCGAGATCGCGCTCGGCCCGGATCTTCGCCGAGAGGGCGAGGCCCCAGGCGGCGTGGACGCGGCCGCCGTAGGGCGAGAGCACGCAGAGTCGCCAGTCGCCGATCTCGTCGCGGAAGCGCTCGACCACGATCGTCTCGTCGGAGGGGACGACGCGGGTCGCGGCCTGCTGCTCGCGCAGGTAGGCGACGAGGTTCTCGGCGGCGCGGCGGTCGAGATCGTACTCAGCCGCCAGCTCCTTCGGCTCGCGTGAGACCGCCTCGCGGGCAAACGCCCCGATCGCCCGCCCCAGCTCGGCGGGACGGCCGATCCCGTCGCCCTTCCAGAAGGGGACGGCGCCGGGCACGCCGGGGGCCGGGGTGACGATCACGCGATCGCGGGTGATGTCCTCGATCCGCCAGGTGGTGGCGCCGAGCAGGAAGGTCTGGCCGGGCCGCGCCTCGTAGACCATCTCCTCGTCGAGCTCGCCGACGCGGCGGCCGTCGGGCAGGTGGACGCCGTAGAGGCCGCGGTCGGGGATCGTCCCGGCGTTGGTGACGACGAGCTGGCGGGCGCCTTTGCGGCCGTGAACGGTGCCCGCGGGGCGATCCCAGACGATCCGCGGGCGCAGCTCGGCGAAGCGGTCGGACGGATAGCGCCCGTCGAGCATGTCGAGGACGTTCTCGAGCTGCTCGCGGGAGAGCTCGTGGAAGGGCTCTGAGGCGGTGACGACGCGCTCGATCTCGTCCACCTCCCACTCGTCGAGCGCGGCCATCGCCACCAGCTGCTGGGCGAGCACGTCGAGTGGGTTCCGCGGGATCACCGTCTCCTCGATCGCGCCCTCGCGCATCCTCCGTGCGACGACGGCGCACTCGAGCAGGTCGGCGCGGAACTTGGGGAAGATGCGGCCGCGCGAGACCTCGCCCAGGGAGTGCCCGGCGCGGCCGACCCGCTGCAGGCCGCGACTGACCGACTTCGGCGACTCGACCTGGATCACGAGGTCGACGGCGCCCATGTCGATCCCCAGCTCCAGCGAGGAGGTCGCGACCAGGCAGGGCAGCTGCCCCGACTTGAGCATCTCCTCGACGACCGTCCGCTCCTCGTGGGATAGAGAGCCGTGGTGGGCGCGAGCGATCTCGGCGGGGGCAGATGGGTCTGGTCCGTCGGGCTCGCTATCGCGAGGAGTTCCCGCCGGACCAGACCCATCTGCCCCCCCGTGCTCAGTAGCTGGCAATTCCTGCTCACCTTCCCCATTGGCGAGCTCATTCAGGCGCTTGGCGAGGCGCTCGGCGCCGCGGCGGTTGTTGACGAAGACGATCGTCGAGGTGTGTTCCTGGACGAGTTTGAGCAGCTCGGGGTAGATCGCGGGCCAGATCGAGCGGACGTGGGCGAGGGGCTCTCCATCCGTCGGGTTGCCGTCCGCATTTGGAAAAGCTGGAGCGCCCGGTTCCGCCATGTCCTCCACCGGCACGACGATCTTTAGGTCGAGCTCCTTCGCCACCCCCGCATCGACGATCTCGCAGTCCCTTTTAGGCCCTACGAGAAATCGAGCTACCCGCTCCAACGGCCGCTGAGTCGCGGAGAGACCAATCCGCTGAAGGGAGTCGGGGGAGGTCTCGACGGAGCCCCCCCGCTGTTGCTCCGGCGAGACCTCCCCCGACTCCCTGACGAGGTATTCGAGCCTCTCCAACGTCAGCGCCAAGTGCGCCCCCCGCTTGCTTTGGGCCACGGCATGGATCTCGTCGACGATCACCGCTTCGACGCCGGTGAGGATCTCGCGGGCGCCCGAGGAGAGCATCAGGTAGAGCGACTCGGGGGTGGTGATGAGGATGTCGGGCGGCGATTTGCGCATCGCGCGCCGCTCGGACTGGGGTGTGTCGCCGGTGCGCAAACCGACGGAGATCTCTGCGCCGATGCCGCGCAGCGGCGCCCTCAGGTTGCGCTCGATGTCGTAGGAGAGGGCCTTGAGCGGCGAGACGTAGACAATCCGGACGCCCTCGCTGCGCCGCTCGGCGCGCGAGAGCTTGTCGATCCCCCAGAGGAAGCTGGCGAGCGTCTTGCCGGAGCCGGTGGGGGCGCAGATCAGCGCGTTGGCGCCACCGGAGATCGCCCTCCAACCGCCCGCCTGAGCAGGCGTCGGGGCCTCGAAGGAGGCCTCGAACCAGCGCCTGACGGGGGCGCTGAACGGGGCCAGGGGATCAGATCCCACGCTCGCTTTCGCATCGGTGGCCAACCCACCGATCTTACGCTCCGTCAAGCGGTGATGCCGCACCTCCTACCGCTATCCGGCGGAAAGTGCGACATCACGCGATCGCTGTCAGTTGGGACTGCCGCCGGCGAACTTGACGTATGCGAACCAGGACTTCTTCGCGGCGAAGTCCGCTGTGAAGAGGCCGCTGCCGCCGCAGAAGTTGCAGACGCCGAAGTAGTCGGCGATCGCGAACCAGTAGACCCGTTTCAGCCGCCAGGCGGCCTGCATGCGAGCGAGCAGGCGGAAGGCGCCCTTCAGTTGCTTCACCTGGCCCGCCGGGCCCTTGGCGAAGGAGTCGGTGAGGGTGGGCGGTTCCGAGCTCCAGCCCAGCTCGGTGATCCAGAGGCCCTTGCCCGCGTCGTGATGGCGCTCCAGCACGGCGCGAAATTCTTCGATGTCGGGGGCCAGCTGCCGGAAGTCAGCAGTGTACGGGTGCAGCGCGACACCGTCGAACTTCCCCTTTATGCCAGGCGTCGTGCGGTAGAGCTGATCGAGGAAGTCGGCGGCGAAGTACGCCTGCGGGGGCCTCAGCTTGAACCGCGCCTCATTCGGTTTGGCGAAGAGGCCTCCCAGCACGATCTTGGCACCGCTGTCCACCCCTCTGATCGCCGCCGCCGAGAGCTTCACGAGCTTGCCGTATTCGGCCGGGTTGGGCCTGGTCACGAAGTACTTGAAGTTCGCCTCGTTCCAGATCTGCCAGGTGCGGATCGGTCGCTGGGGCAACTCCGGGTGCTCAGCCCAAAACGACCCGCCGGGCCCGTAGCGTCCCACCACGGCACTGACGAAGCCGGACCAGCCGGCAGCGGCGGCACCGTTCGCCGGAAGGTGGGAGACGGCTTTGATGCTGCGACGCGAGCCGGGTACCCACGCCTGGGGAACCGCCCAGGTCGGGGCGCCGGAGAGGAACGGCAGGATCTCGATCCCCGCGCGGGTGAGCTCTTCGATCCGCGGGTCGGCGTCGCGCCACTCGAAGGCGCCGTTCTTGACCGGCTGGGCGCTGTCCCAGCCGATCGGGATGCGCACGCTGTCGACGCCGCCCCGCTTCAGCCTCTGCAGCTGTTCGGCGGTCGGGCTCGCCTGCGGCACCACACCCCAGAACTTGGCCGGGACGGCCAGCGCGCTCGATGCCATCGCACAGGCAGCGATCGCGGCAAAGGCCAGAGCCACTCCAAGCGCGCGCGTACCTCTCCTCACGAGCATCCGCCCTATAGCCACGGGCCTAGCTCGCCTCGGGCGAGACGGATGAGCCCGGGCCACCGCGCTGGCGCCGCTGGCGCATCATCACGACACCAACCGAGATCGCGGCAAGCACGGCGACGATGACCAGGATCGGGACCAGCGGCGAAGAGCCGCCATCCGAGGAGCTCGTGTTCGTGGCGCCCTGGGCGGGCTCGTTCACGCCTGGCGCCTTGTCGGCTTTGCCGTGCGCTTGACTACCCTGACCGTTGGCCCCATTCCCCGAATCCCCCGACTTGCCCGTGCCCGACGCTGGATTGCCATGCGAAGATCCCGTCCCGGACCCGGACGGATTCGCGCCGCCGCCACCACTCGGCGCTGCTGCGCCGCCGTTCGCGGTGGAAGAGTGTGCGCTCGACTTCGGCTTCGCGGGTGTTAGACCTGTAGCGCTCGGCGGGGTGCTCGAGTATTCGATCCCGGACCCATCCGCCGCCTGAGCGAAGCCCGGAGAGCATGCAAATGCCAGCAGAGCAAACGTTGAGAGCAAAACGGCTGAGTGAGCCCGGCGCAAGCCGAGCGGGAGGCGCATCCCTTGCATGGCGCGGAAGGTTAGAGCAATCGGCGGCGTTGCTTGCGCCAGCTGTGCTGATCGTCGGTCTCGCCCTGGCTGGAGGCGGGTACACCGTGGGCGCCCGCCATACGGCTGGGCTGGCGGTGTGGCTGGTCGTGGTCGCCCTCCTCGTCCTCGGTGCGGCCTCGGCCGCGACGCTTGCCCGCCCCGCCTACTGGAGCGCAGGGCTGATCGGTGCTCTTGCGCTTTTCTCTGCAATTTCATCCCTTTGGTCGGGCTCGACCGAGCTCAGCGTGGTCGAGGCTGATCGCGTTCTCGTCTATCTCGGCTTCTTCCTTGCCGCGTTCCTCATCGCCCAAACCAGCGAAAGGCGCCAACGTTTCGCCGAAGGGATAGCGATCGCGGCGGCGCTCGTCGCCCTGCTGGGCCTTGGAAGCCGCCTCCTGCCCCACGTGCTGGAGGTGAGCAACTCGCTCGGCACGGGCTCGCGCCTGCGCTACCCGCTCGGGTACTGGAACGCGAACGGCGCGATGGCCGCCATCGCGGTGGCGATGATGCTCTGGATGAGCCGGCGCGCCGTGGCGTCGGCGCTGCGCTGGGCCGCCGTCGCCTCCATCCCAGCCCTGCTGCTCACCCTCTACTTCACCTTCTCGCGCGGGGGCCTGCTCGCGCTCGTCGTCGCCTGCGGCTGCCTGCTCGCGCTCTCCCGCGATCGCCTCTGGCTGCTCGCCACCCTGGCGATCGGGGCGATCGGGGCGCTGCCGGCGGTGCTGGCGGTGCAGGCGCGGGACAGCCTCACTGAAAACGTCGCCAACCAGGCCGCCGTCGACCAGGGAGCGACCGTCTTCTTCATCCTCCTGGCCAGCACCGCCGCTGCCCTGCTGCTCTTCACCGGCCTACGCAGGATCGAGGCCCGCGGCGGGGGGCTGACCAGCAGGGCGCTGAGCCTCTCGCGCAATCGCGCCCTCCTCACCCGGCTCGCGCTCGTCGCCGCCGTGGTCGCGATCGGCGCCGCCATCGCCGTCGGCGGCCGGGCCTGGGACCGGTTCTCCTCCTCGGACATCCAGGTCTCGAGCGAGCAGGGGCGCTTCACCGACCTCTCCGGCACGGGCCGCGACGAATTCTGGCGGGTGGCGATCGACGGCTTCGGGGAAGAGCCGCTGGCCGGCAACGGCGCCGGCACCTACCAGTTCTCCTGGTTCGAGCACCGCTCGATAGACGCCCCGGTGCACAACGCCCACTCCCTCTACCTCGAGGCCTTCGCTGAGCTGGGCCTGATCGGCGGCATCCTCGTCCTCGCCGTGGTACTGGCCCTCCTCTGGTTCGGCTTCAGCGCCTGGAGGGCCTCCGCCGAGCCCGAACGCGACCGCTACGCCGTCCTGCTGGCGGTGATGCTCGCCTTCGCGATCGGGGCGGGGATCGACTGGTTCTGGGAAATCGCCGGGCTTGGCGCCGTCTTCTTCCTCGCGGCGGGGGTGCTCGTCGCCGCCCGCTGCGCGCAAATCGCCACCGCCCCCCGCCGGGGCAGCGAAGGGACGTTCGGCCTCGTCATCGGCGGCCTGGCGGTCGCCTGGATCGCGGCGATCGCCCTCGTCGGACCGCTGCTGGTCGACCACCAGATCAAGGAGAGCCAGAGAGCGGCCGCGAGCGGTGACCTGACCAGCGCCTTCAACCACGCGAAGACCGCGCGCTCGATCGAGCCCTTCGCCGCCACGCCCTACGTGCAACTGGGCCTCTTGGCGGAGCTGCAGGGGGACTACCCGACTGCGACCGCACGCCTGACCGAGGCGATCGACCGCGAGGCCGGCAACTGGCAGCTCTACTACCTGCGCTCGCGGATCGAGCACGAAGCCGGCGAAGCGGCCCGCGCCCGCGCCGACTTCGAACGAGCGCGGCAGCTGAACCCGCTGGAGCTCTGCCTGCAAGAGGAAGACTGGAGCTGCTGATGAGCCCGCGCACGACACCGGAGTCGGGACGGGCCACGCGCCAGCGGGGAGCAGCTCTCCCTCCCGAGCAGACCGGTCGGGAACGCACCGAGGCGATTCGCGCCCCCAGCGCCATGGGCATCAGCGGCTCGCGGCGTCGCGGCGCGCTCTTGCGCCGGGTCCTCGCCAGCGGCGACTGGGTCGCACTCGTCACCGCCCTCTGCATAGCGACCGCGGCAACGGCTTCCACCGATATCGCCGCGCTCTTCTGGGCGATTCTCTTCAGCCCCGTCTGGATCGTGGTGCTGAAGCTGCACGGGCTCTACGACAACGACCACCGCCGCATCCGCCACAGCACCTTCGACGAGCTGCCCGCCCTCGTCTCAGCCAGCGCGCTGGGCACGATCGCGCTCGACGGCCTGCTGGCGCTGAGCCCCGTCGGGCCGCTCTCGGCTGCCAGCGCCGTCATCGTCGGCGTCGGAGCGCTGGCCGGCACCTTCGTCGTCCGCGGCGTGCTGCGCTTCCTCTGGCACCGGCTCGCCGAGGTCGCCACGGGCATCGTGATCGGCCCCCCGGATTCAATCGGCGTGGTCGCCCGGCGCGTCGCAACGCATCCCGAGACGCGCCTGCGCCTGGTCGGCTACCTGACGCCGGCCCCAGGCGAGAATCTCGCCGAGATCGATGGCTTGCCCCGGCTCGGCTCTGTCGCCGACGTCTCGCGAGTCGCCCGCGAGAACGGGGTCGAGCGGGTGATCGTCGCCGAGGAGGAGATGAGCGAGACAGCGGCGGAGCACCTGATCGAGGAGTGCAAGCTGGCCGGCCTCGGCCTCACCTTCCTGCCCCGCCACTACGGCCTGCTCGGACCGGGCATCGAGCTGAACCGCCTCGCCGAGCTGCCCGTCCTCGACTTCCGCTTCTCCGATCCCTCGCGCTCGACCGTGACGATGAAGCGGGCGATGGACCTCGTCGTCTCGGGCACCCTGCTCGCCCTGCTCTCCCCCCTCCTGGCGGCGATCGCGCTCCTGATCCTGCTCGGCTCCGGCCGGCCTGTGCTCTTCCGCCAGAAACGGGCCGGCAAGGACGGCGTGCCGTTCACGATGCTGAAGTTCCGCACGATGATCCGGGGAGCCGACAAGCGCCTTGCCGAGCTCGTCGACCTGAAGTCGCTCGAGGAGCCCGCCTACAAGATCGCCGACGATCCCCGCGTGACCCGCAGCGGCAGGCTCCTACGCCGCACCAGCCTCGACGAGCTGCCGCAGTTCTTCAACGTGCTTAAGGGCGACATGTCGCTGGTCGGTCCGCGGCCAGAGGAGGAGGCGGTCGTCGCCCTCTACGACGAGCGGCAGCGCATCCGGCTTGCCGTCAAGCCGGGCCTGACCGGGCCGATGCAGGTCTACGGCCGCGGCGACCTCACCTTCGAGGAGCGCCTGGCGATGGAGCGCGATTACCTCGACAACCTCTCGGTGACGGGCGACCTGGCGATCCTGCTGCGCACGCCGCGAGCGATCATCCGCGGCGAAGGCGCCTACTAGAGCAGGGCGATGCCGGTAGCGCTCGACCTGGAGGTCGTCATCGTCAGCCACGGCGCAGAAGCGCTACTGCGCCGCTGCCTGCGTTCGCTCGCCGAGCATCCGGCGAGCGGCACGATGAAGGTGACCGTGGTCGACAGCGGCAGCCCGGACTCGACCCCGGACATGGTCGCGCGGGAGTTCCCCGAGGTGTGCCTGATCCGCCAGGGGAACATCGGCTTCTCCGCCGCCAACAACCTGGTGCTGCGCGAGACCGGCGCCGGGGCGGTGTTGCTACTCAACCCGGACACCGAGGTCTACGCGGGGACCCTCGACGCTGCGCTGGCCCGGCTGCGCGCCGACGGGGGGATCGGGATGGTCGGCTGCAAGCTGGTGACCGAGTCGGGCGAGCTCGACCACGCCTGCAAGCGCTCCTTCCCGACTCCCCTGAGCGCGCTCGCCCACTTCACCGGGATCGGACGGGGCGAGGGCGCCTCGGCGGCTCTCAGCCAGTACCGCGCCACTCACCTCGGCGACGACGAGCCGGGTGACGTCGACGCCGTCAACGGCGCCTTCATGCTCTGCCGCACCGAGGCCGTGCGCGAGGTCGGCCTGCTCGATGAGGGTTACTGGCTCTACATGGAGGACCTCGATTGGTGCCGGCGCTTCTGGCGGGCGGGCTGGAGGGTCTTCTACGAGCCGGGGGGCGTCGCTCTCCATGTCAAGGGCGGCTCCAGCGCCGCGCGCCGCGCGCCGAAGCAGGAGATCGCTTTCCACCGCGGCATGGGCCGCTTCTACCGCCGCTTCGACGCACCCCGGCGCGGCCCGCTCGTCAACGCCGCGGTCTACGCAGGGATCGCCGCCAAGCTCGGTACGAGCCTCGCGATCACCGCCGCCGGGCGACTCAGGCGCTGGCCGTCAGCACCCTGACGTCGGCGCTGGTCCCGGCGGCCCTTGCGAGGCGGTCGTTGAGCGTGAGGAGCGGTGCATCGAGCTGCTCCGCCAGCGCCACGTAGAGCCCGTCGTAGAAGCTGAGGTTGTGACGCAGGTCCCAGGTCCGCTCGAGCAAGCCGGCGTGGGCGATGCGGCGAAGCGGCAGCCAGGCCAGGTCGCGCAGCGCGGCGCCTGCCTGATCGGCTCCCAGCTGCCCCGCCGCAGCCCGTCGGCGAAGAGAGTGCCCCACCTCGGCGTCGACGAGGTGGGGCGCCCAGAGGGATCGAGGGCCACCACCGGCCGAAAGCTGCGCCTCCGCCCAGCCGGCATGCTCGGCACCTATGAGAACGGCGACGAGAACCGATGCGTCGACCACCGGCACCTTGGCCTCACTCCCCGCGCTGCTCGCGAATGTCCGCGACGATCGCCTCGGCCGTGACGCCCGAGCCGCCCCGTGCGCGACCGCGGGCACCGATCTCCTCGATCGTCGCCTGAGTCGCAAGCTCTTCGAGATCGCGCTTGACGTAGTCGGAGAGGGAGAGGCCCTCGGCCGCGGCGCGCATCTTGAGGATGCGGTGGACGTCGTCGGGCACGTTCCTGATCTGGATCATCTTGGACATGTGCACCACATTAAGGGGTGTGGCGGACATGTCCAGGGTGGCGAGATGGTTCATGCACGGATCTTCCCTTGGCCAAATTCACGCGTGGTGCGCGGGATGTGCCAATTGGCGCGCGGGAGCGTGTCCTCCGGCGCGCTGTCAGAACGGCAGGGTCTCTGCGACCTCTGTCAGCGTTGGGGCGCGCTGGTCGCGCTCCGAGAGCAGCGGATCGACCACCGGCCAGTCGACCCCCACGCCGGGGTCATCCCAGGCGATGCCAGCCTCTGTCGCCGGGTCGTAGACGCTGGAGCAGAGGTAGGTGACGTCGGCTGTCTCGCTGAGCACGGCGAAGCCGTGGCCGAAGCCGACGGGGATGAAGAGCTGGCGGTGCGCCTGATCGTCGAGCACGTGGCCCTCCCACTGTCCGTACGTCGGCGAGTCCCGGCGCAGGTCGACGGCGACGTCGAAGATCTCGCCGCGGGAACAGCGGACCAGCTTCGCCTGTCCGGGCTCCGTCTGGAAATGCAGGCCGCGCAAGGTCCCCCGCGCCGAGCGGGAATGGTTGTGCTGGACGAGCTCGGTCTCGATCCCCAGCTCCGCCCACTCGTCGCGGCGGTACGTCTCGACCATGAAGCCGCGCTCGTCGCCGTGGACGGCGGGCTCGATCAACACCAGGCCGTCGAGCTTCGTCGGCAGGCGCTGCGGCATCAGCCGAGGGCCCTGCCGTACTGCTTCTCGTAGTACTCGCGGTACTCGCCCGAGCGGATCGGCCCCCACCACTCCTCGTTGTCGCGGTACCACCGCACCGTTCGCTCGAGGCCCTCGGCGAAGCGCACCTGGGCCTCCCAGCCAAGCTGCTCGCGGATCTTGTCGCTCCCCAGCGAGTAGCGCCGGTCGTGGCCCGGACGGTCGGTGACGTGCTCGATCAGAGAGTCGTCGGCGCCGGTCAGCTCGATCACGCGCTTGACGACCTCTATGTTCTCGCACTCGTCCGGGCCGCCGACGTTGTAGGCCTCGCCGGGGCGCCCCTTCTCCAGCACGGTGTGGATGCCGCGGCAGAAGTCCTCGACGTAGAGCCAGTTGCGCACCTGGCGGCCATCCCCGTAGACCGGCAGCGAGTCGCCGTGGATCGCGTTCAGCACCATCAAGGGGATCAGCTTCTCCGGGTACTGGCGCGGGCCGTAGTTGTTGGAGCCGCGGCAGATCACCGCCTCGAGGCCGTAGGTGTGGAAGTGGGCGGAGACGAGCAGGTCGCCCGCCGCCTTCGTCGCCGAGTAGGGCGAGGAGGGGTCGAGCGGCGAGGTCTCAGTGAAGGAGCCGGATTCGATCGAGCCGTAGACCTCGTCGGTGGAGACCTGCAGGTAGCGCGAGACGCCGAGCTCACGCGCGGTGTCGAGCAGGACGCCGGTGCCGATCACGTGGGTGCGGGCAAAGGCGTCCTGGTCGTCGATCGAGCGGTCGACGTGGGACTCGGCGGCGAAGTTGACGACGGCGTCGCAGCTCTCCATCGCCTCGCGCACCGCCGCCGGGTCCTCGATCGCCCCGACGACGAGGTCGGTGTCCTCGGGCAGGTTCTCGCGCCGGCCGGCATAGGTGAGCTTGTCGAGCACGCGCACCTCATGCTCTCCTGAGACCAGGCGCACGTAGGTCGAGCCGATGAAGCCGGCGGCGCCGGTGACGAGGAGCCTCACGCCGCCGCCTCCTGGCTTTCGGAGCGCTGGGCGAGGTAGGCGGCGAGGCCATCGCGCCATGCCGGCAGCTCGATCGCGTGCTCGCGCTGGCTCTCGAGGGCCGAGTACGCCGGTCGTGGAGCGGGCCGGCCGAGCATCTCGGTCGTCGCCGAGAGCACCCGGCACTCGACCTTGGCCTGGTCGAAGATCTCGCGCGCGAAGTCGTACCAGGAGCATGCGCCTGCGGCGGCCATGTGGTGGATGCCGAACTCGATTCCCTCGATCAGGCGGACGATCCCGTAGGCGAGGTGCCAGGTGTAGGTGGGGGCGCCGACCTGGTCTCGCACAACCAGGACCTCGTTCTGGGTCGAGGCCAGGCGCAGCATCGTCTCGACGAAGTTGGAGCCACCGATCCCGAAGAGCCAGGAGGAGCGAACGACGAAGTGGCGCTTGTTGGCGGCCGCGGTCGCCTCCTCGCCGGCGAGCTTGGTGCGCCCGTAAGCGGAGAGCGGCGCGGGCTGGTCGGTCTCGACGTAGGGGGCGCCCTTGGCGCCGTCGAAGACGTAGTCGCTGGAGACGTAGACGACGCTCGCGTTCACCTCGGCGGCCGCTGCGGCGACGTTGCCCGCCCCTTTGCCGTTGACGGCCATCGCCGCCGCCTCCGCCTCCTCGGCCCCGTCGACGTCGGTCCAGGCGGCGCAGTTCACCACCACGCCGGGCCGCTCCAGCTCGAGCTTGGCTGAGACCGCCCTGGCATCGCTGACGTCGAGCTCGTTGTGGCCGAACCCGATCACGTCATGGCCGGCGTTGCCGGCGGCGAGCACGACGTCGCCACCCAGCATGCCGGCCGCGCCTGTGACGAGGACCTTCATCTGAGATGAACGGAATCGACCTTCACGTCTTGCACCAGGGCGAACAGGCTAGTTGCTCCACAGGGTCATGAGCGGCACAGCCGAAATCCGATCGCCAAGCGGCGTCGAGTCCGCGCCGAGATGCAAGAGAACCCCCAAGCGAAACCGCTCTCCAAGGCGATCGCGGAGAAGGGCGAGCCCGGCCGCATCACGCAGCCGGGGGGTTGCCGATGCCTTGATCTCGATCCCGACGACGTCGCCGGCCGCATGTTCGGCGACGAGATCGACCTCGTGACCTCGCTGGTCCCGATAGTGAAAGAAATTGAGCAGCGGGCCCAGCTCGCTGACGCTTGCCTGGCGCATCAGCTCATTGACCACGAAGGTCTCGAAGACGCTGCCGGCAATCGCGCCATCGTCGGCCAAACGCTGGGCGTCGACGCCGATCAGCGAGCAGAGCATTCCGGTATCGGCAACGTGCAGCTTGGCGCTGCGCACCACTCGGTGACCGAGGTTCGCGTGCCATGAGGGCAGGCGCACGACCATGAACAGCTGCTCCAGCGCTCGCAGGTGATTGCCGACGGTCTTATGGTCGATACCCAACTCGCGCCCTATAGAGGAGAGGTTGGTCAACGCGGCCGAGCGTGCCGCGACCAGACGCAATATTCGAGCGGCGGCCCCAACATCTCGAACCGAGGCGAGTTCGCTCACCTCGCGACCGAGGATCGAATCCGCGTAACCGGCGAAGAAGCGCCGCCTGCGCGACGAGTCAGCTTTCACTGCCTCGGGGAAGCCGCCCTTCGCGACTCGCTCTGCGTACACCGTCCTCCCCACCGCTGCCCCGTCGACCCGCGGCGCCTTTCCGGCGAACGCATTCTCGAGGAAAACGCTCCGACGTCCGAGCAACTCGGCCTGCGAGAGCGGCCAGAGGGTCAGATAGTCGACCCGACCAGGGAGCGCATCAGCGATCTGAGGGAGGGTGAGGATGTTCGCCGAGCCAGTGAGGAGAAATCGCCCGTGGCGCGGATCGGTGTCCACCGCCCGCTTGACTGCCAGCAGCAGGTCGGGCGCCCGCTGCACCTCGTCGATCACGAGCCGCTCCGTATCAGCGACGAACCCGGTCGGGTCCGCTCTCGCCGCCTCCAGGGCAACCGGGTCGTCCAAGGACACGTACCGCGCCAGATGCTCTTCGGCAGCCACGGATCGAACGAGCGTGGTCTTCCCGGACTGGCGAGCGCCAAGCAGACAGACGACCCGTGCTTCAGACAGGGCATCGACGAGCAACGGCCGGATATGACGAGAGATGAGAGCCATGGAGGCCGACAGACTGGGATCTAGAGTCTGACAGATTGGGAATAGAGGCGCGACAAATTGGTAATAGAGGCACGGCGAACTGGGAGAGATCGACCAGCGACCCCTGCTGTCCGCCTCAGATGATCTTGATCTCGGACTTGTCGCCGACGAGCATGCGGAGCGTCTTCGGCATGCCGTCGCTGCGGGTCAGCCTGACTTCACGGCCGAGCAGGCTCGCCTCCATGCGGGTGCCGAGGTCCTCGACCACGGAGCCGGCGAGGACGATCGAGTGCTCGATTTCCGAGCGGCAGATCCGCACGTCGTCGCCAATCGAGGTGTAGGGGCCGACGTAGGCGTCCTCGATGCGGGCGCCGGCGCCGATCACGGCGGGGCCCCGCACGACCGAGCCCTTGACCACGGCTCCGGGCTCGATCACCACCCTGCCCTCGACCCGCGAGGCGTCGTCAACATCGCCCTCGATCCTCGTCTCGATCTCCTCCAGCACCAGCCGGTTGGCCTCGAGCATGTCGGCGAGCTGGCCGGTGTCCTTCCACCAGCCGCTGACCACCTCCGAGCGCACCTCGCGGCCCTGCTCGATCAGGCCCTGGATCGCCTCGGTGATCTCGAGCTCGCCGCGCCAGGAGGGCTTCAGCGCCCTCGCCGCGTCGAAGATCGGGGGGGCGAAGAGGTAGACGCCGACCAGGGCGAGATTCGAGGGCGGCTCTTTGGGCTTCTCGATCAGGCGCACGATCCGCTCCCCGTCCAGCTCCGCGACTCCGTAGGACTCGGGATCGGAGACCGGCGTGAGCAGGATCAGCGCATCCGGCTCGGCCTCGCGGAAGGTGGCGACGAGGCCGCGCAGCCCGTCGGCGAGCAGGTTGTCGCCGAGGTACATGACGAAGGGCGAGCCACCGATGAACTCCTCGGCGGTGAGCACGGCGTGGGCCAGGCCCGCCGGCTCGTCCTGGACGATGTAGGTGATCTCCGCGCCAAAGGCCGAGCCGTCGCCTGCCGCCGCGCGGATCTCCTCGCCGGTCTCCGGCGCGATGATGATCCCGATCTCGGTGACGCCGGCGTCGACCAGTGCCTCGATCCCGTAGAAGAGCACGGGCTTGTTGGCGACAGGCACGAGCTGCTTCGCCGAGGTGTGGGTGATCGGGCGCAGTCGCGTCCCGGCCCCACCGGAGAGAATCAGTCCCTTCAGGCTCTCCATGGAGGCCCGCAAGCCTACTGCGCGTTGCACGACGACGATGCCGCGCGACCGTCGCCTACGATAGGTCGCTCATGAGTGTGGGGGCAGAGATGAGCAAGGAAAAAGACGACTTGGCGGCCGCCCTGAACGCGCAGCGCGAGGAATTCCACCGCGAGCTCGGCCGCAGGGCGTTTCGGATCGGCGAACTCGAAGAAGAACTGCAACGGGTGACCGAGACCTACGAGTCCTCCCTCAGCTGGAAGCTGACCAGACCAGTGCGATCGGCCAAGGCGCGGCTCGCGAAACTGCGTCGGGGCTGATCGGCTCGATGCGTCGACGGATCCGTAACTCCCGCCTGCGCGGCCGCCTTCCCTTCGCCGACGCCTGGACCCTGAAGTCGCTTTTGCCGGCGAGGCTGCTGCCAGGCCTTCGACGCCTGCGGAACCTCGCCCGCCGTGTCAGGGGACGGCTTCACCTGGGCGGGCGCCGGGCGCGGCGCGAAGCGATGCGCCAGGAAGTCGAGGCGCTCACGGCCCGCCCGCGGATATCACTGGTGATGCCCACCTACAAGACCGAGCTCCGCTATCTGCGTCAAGCGGTCGAGTCGGTGCTGGGCCAGCACTACCCCGACTGGGAGCTGTGCATCGTCGACGACGGCTCCGACGATCCAGAGCTGCACGCCGCGATCCAGCGCTATGCCGATGCCGATCCGCGCATCGAGTTCGAGCCGCTGCCGGAGAACCAGGGCATCTCGACCTCCTCCAACGAGGGCCTGGCGATGTGCCACGGCGAGTTCGTCGGCTTCCTCGACCACGACGACACGCTCACCCCCGACGCGCTGCTGCGTGTCGCCCAGGCGCTCGCCGCCGACCCTGAGCTCGACGTCGTCTACTCCGACTCGGACAAGCTGACCCTGCACGGAATCAGGGCCGATCCCTTCCTCAAGCCCGACTGGTCGCCGGTCTACGCGCTGGGCGCGATGTACATCGGGCACCTGCTGGTCGTGCGGCGCTCGATCGCGGAGGCGACCGGTGGCTTCGATCCGGCCTTCGACAAGATCCAGGACTTCGAGTTCATGCTGCGCGTCTCCGAGCGCACCGACCGCATCCACCACATCCCGCAGGTCCTCTACCACTGGCGGGCGATACCCGGCAGCATCGCCGCCGGGACCGACCAGAAGGGGGGTGTGCGAGGCGCTGCAGGCAAGGGCCGTCACCGCCCACCTCGGGCGATTGGGCGCGGACGCGGTCGCCGTGCCCCACCCGCGCATTCCCCACCGGGCGGTGCTCGCTCCCTCCAATGGCGCCGCCCCCTCCGCCGAGGTGCAGCGTCGTCGTCGCGGCAGCCGAGGCGGGCAAGAGCCTCGACCGGCTGCTCGAGCTCGCTGCTGGAGCTGACCGCCTACCCTCGACTCGAGACGATCGTGGTCGCTCCCGACGGCAAAGCCCGCGGGGACCAGGACGAAGGCAGGGTCACTTGGATCACCGCGGAGCCGGGACCCTTCAGGAGCGAGCGCGGCCAACAACCTCGGCGCCGAGCACGCCTCCGGTGAGTACCTCCTCTTCCTCGCCGAGGACGTCGAGGTGGTCGAGCCCGACTGGATCGAGCAGCTTCTCCTTCACGCGGCCCTACCCGGCGTCGCCGCGGTCGGTCCGCTGCTGGCGCGGCCCGGACGGGTGCGTCGAGCAGGCGGGCGTCGCGATCGGCCTGCGCGATCCGGCCAGCCCGATGCTCTCCGGCTTCGCCGCCGACGGCGACGGCTACTACGGAGCGCTTCCCTGCGCGCGTGAGGTCTCGGCGCTGAGCGCCGATTGCATGCTGGTCCGTCGATCGGCCTTCGACGCCGCGGGCGGCTTCAGCGAGTTCTACAACTCCGAGTACGAGGACTTCGACCTCTGCCGGCGGCTGGCGAGGCGACGGGCTCAAGGCTGTGTACGCGCCCCGACCGCGCCTGATCAGCCACCGGACGCCGGCGGCCAGGCGAGCGGCCACCGACATCGTCGACCGGGCGCTCTTCGTCGACTGCTGGTACGAGGAGCTGCTCGAGGGCGACCCGTACTTCAACCCTGGCTTCGCCCAGCAGCGGCGGACTACGTTCCCGCCAGCTGGCGCGAGCGGGTCTACCGGGCGACGGCGCCACTGGGCAGGCGATGAGAGTCCTCTTCGTCTACTTCGGGCCGTTCGACGTCAACAGCGCGATCCAGGCCTTCCACTTCGGCAACGAGCTGATCGACGCTGGGCTGGGACGTGACGCTCTCCGGTCGTCGGCGACCCAGACGCCGCATCGGCGCGGTCGGCGAGCCGAACTTCGAGTGCGTCACCCACGACGACCTGGAGCGCAGCGGTGCGCGAGATGCAAGCGACAACCGGCGAGCGAGACGGTCGTCGTCGCCTGGACGCCGCGCGAGCGCGTGCGCAGCGATCACGATGGACGTGGTCGCGCCGGCTCGGCGCTCCCTACGTCGATCCACCTCGAGGACAACGAGGAGTACCTGTTGGAGTCGGCGACCGGGCGCTCGCTGTCCGAGCTGCGAGCGCCTGCCGCTGCGCCGAGCAGGATCACCTGGTGCCGGTGGACCTGATCCACCCGACCCACCATCGCGAGTTCCTGGCCGGCGCAGCGGGAATCACCGTGATCACCGAGGAGCTGAACGAGTTCAACGTCAGCGACCGCCCCCACCACGTCGCTCGTCCCGGCATCGACCCGGAGCGCTTCCGGCCGGACCTGACGCCACCTCTCGCGCGAGCGAGCTCGGGCTGAAGCCGACGACTTCGTGCTCGTCTACCACGGCACGTCCACTACGCGAACCAGCACGAGATGCTGAGCCTCTACCTGGCGGTCAAGCTGCTGCAGCGGCGCGGGCGTCCGGTTCAGCTGGTGCGACTCGGCGACACCGAGTTCGGCGGCGTCGACCCACGGGCGTTCGGTGCCCTGCGCGACGGGGTGTTCGAGCTCGGCCCGATTCCCTGGCGCGAGATCCCCGGCTACCTGGCGCTCGCCGACGCCTTCGTCCAGCCCGGTGCCCCCGACGACTTCAACCGCTACCGGCTGCCCTCGAAGCTGCCTGAGTTCCTGGCGATGGGGCGGCCGGTTATCTTGCCGCACTGCAACATCGGCCACGACCTGACGCACGGAGAGAACGCGCTGCTGCTCGAGGAGGGAAACGCAGCTGGAGATCGTCATGCGCGTCGAAGAGCTGCTCGACGACCGCGAGCTGGCGGCGCGCCTCGGCCGCGGATCGCGCGAGTTCGCCGCTCGAGCAACTGAGCTGGCCGGCCAATGGCGCCAGCCTCGCCACCTTCCTGCGCGAGGTATCGGCCGCCGGCGCAGTGGGGTCGGCGGCATGAGCGTCGCGACGGCGCGGGCGCGGCTGCGGGCCACCGCGGCGCGGTCGCCGCTCCTGCGCAAGCTCGCCGGCAAGGCGGCGCTCTACGCGCCGCCGCAGGCCGTGAGCGGTCCAAACGCCTCCGCCTGGGTCGTCGGCGAGGGCTCTCTCTGGCCGCCGCCGAGCGGTACACCGGCGCCTTCCCCCTGACCGGCGATCTCCTACGGGACCGTGCGTGACTTCGCCGACAGCGCCGACCAGATGCCGGGCCTCGCCGGTGCCAGCTTCGACATGAAGGACCTGCAGCGCTGCTGGACGGTGAAGGCGATCCTCGGCAACGTCGAGCGCGGTTCGCGCATCCTCGAGATCGGGGCCGGGGAGCCGCTCGTCGCCGGCGTGCTGTCCCGGCTCGGCTACGAGGTGACCCTCGTCGACCCCTACGACGGCAGCGGCAACGGGCCGCGCGAGTTCAAGCGATTTCAGGCCGCCTACCCCGACCTGCGCTTCGTCCGCGAGCAGTTCCCGCCCAGCGAGCCGCTGGAGCGAGGGGCTTCGGCGCGGTCTACTCGATCTCGGTGCTCGAGCACGTTCCGCTCGACGCGATCGAGCCGGTCATGAAAGGCGCCCGGGCCCTGCTTGCCGAGCGCCAACGGCTGCTCGATCCACGCGGTCGACCACGTGCTCGCCGGCTGGGGGGCCGACGAGCACCGCGAGAAACTCGAGCGCATCGTCGCCGCCCTGGGCCTGCCACTGCCCGACCTCGCCGAGACGATCGAGACGATGGAAGGCGATCCCGAGACCTACTTCGTCTCCGCCGAGGCCCACAACCGCTGGCGCGGCGACCTCCCCTACGACTAGTACACGATGCGCCGCATCGGCTCGGTCAACCTCTTCGCCAGGGAGTAGGGCAGCTCAGAGCTGCTCGGCGATGCGGGGGGCTTCGCGGTTGAAGACCCAGACGCCGAGGATGCAGACGGTCACGTAGATGACCGCGGCGGCGATCAGCGGCAACCACCCGCCCGCCGACGACAGCACGCTCTCGGCGCTCGGATCGATGATCCAGATACGGGCCTGCTGGAAGATCGGCGTCAGCGGGTTGACCATGAGGATGTGCTTGAGCGCCTCGGGCACGATTTCGAGCGGGTAGATGATCGGCGTGCCGTAGAAGAGCGCGGTCGCCACCACGGTCCAGATGATCGCCACGTCGCGGAAGCGGACGTTGAGCGCCGAGAGCAGCATCGCGAGGCAGCAGGTCAAGACGAGCAGCGGCAAGAGGATCGCGGGCAGCAGCAGCCACGTCCACATCGGGTCGACGCCAAAGGCCAGCAGGAAGACGACGACCACGATCATGTTGAGGCCGAGGGTGAAGAGGCCGGTCAGGACGACGGCGAGCGGGATCACCAGCCGCGGGAACTGGGTCTTGCGGACGATCCCCTCCTGGGCCAGCACCGACGTGACGGCGCCCCCCGTGCCTTCCTGGAAGAGGCCGAAGAGGACGATGTTGAGGAGCAGCAGGACCGGATAGTGGGGGACCGTGCTGCCGAGTCTGAAGATCTGGGTGAAGACCAGCAGCAAGATCGCGAAGAGCATCAGCGGCCGGACCAGCGACCAGACGTAGCCGAGCACGGTGCCGAAGTAGGTCTTCTTGAATTCGGTGACCGAGATCAGCCAGAGCAGCTCGAAGAAGCGGTTCCGGCCTCCGCCCAGTGCCGACGGGCCCGAGACCTCATGCAGCTCGAGCGCCCGGGGCTCCGCGCTCACGGTCCCTCCACCGTGGCAGAGACCTGGTGCTCCAGTGAGACGACCCCGGCGGTGTCCTTGCCGAAAACGACGAAGTCGAGGATGTGGGGTGCGTAGAGGACCTGGTTCGCGTAGTTGTGGTTGCGATAGATCCAGCACTTGACGACGTAGCGCCCAGGTGCCAGGCGGTTGTCGATCGAGCCCTCGATCCGCACCCGCTGACCCGCCTGCAACCGGTCGGGGACGCCATCGGGCAGGTCAAGTCCGATGCCCGCTACCTCCACTCCGTCGGCGTTGGCGAAGACGAAGCCGAAGCTCGGCCCCTCGACCTCGCGGTGAGCCTCGACGACCGCCGAGAAGCGCAGCTCTCCGCCGGCTTCGACGCTCGTCGCACGGCCGCCTTCGCCCCCCTCGATCCAGGCGTCCGCAAGGGTCACGTCGGCCACCTGGTCTGAGCCGTCGCCGGCCCCGATGCCGCTCGAAGCCTGCTCGAAGTTGATCCTGAGATAGTCCCTCGCCACCTGGCCGGGCTCGCCGATCGCCTCGATCACGCCGTCGTGGAGCAGCATCGCGCGGTGGCAGTAATGCTCGACCGCACCCATGTCGTGGGTGACGAGGATCACGGTGCGGTCGGAGTCGCGAATCTGGTGGAAGACGTCGGCGCACTTCTGCTGGAACGAGGCATCGCCGACGGCCAGGACCTCGTCGATCAGGAGGATCTCGGCGTCGGACTGGATCATCACCGAGAAGGCAAGACGCACCAGCATCCCCGAGGAGTAGTTCTTCAACTTCATGTCGACGAATTCCTCCAGCTCGGCGAAATCGAGCACGGCACCGAGGCGGCTCCTGGCCTCCCGCCTCGAAAGCCCCATCATCACCCCGTTCAGCTCGACGTTCTCGCGCGCGGTCAGCTCCGGGTTGAAGCCGACCCCGAGCTCGATGAAGGGCGCAAGGCGACCGGCCATGCGCACCCGGCCGGCGTCGGCGGCGTAGATGCTGGCGAGGATCTTCAGCAGCGTGCTCTTGCCCGAGCCGTTGCGACCGACGATGCCGAAGAACTCCCCCCGATGGACCTCGAAGGAGACGCCGCGGAGCGCTTTCAGCGCCCTGAACTCGCCGATGCTGAACGTCGTCAGCCGCTCCTTGAGCGAGTCGACCCGGTGGGTGGGAAGGCGGAAGGACTTCTCGATTCCCGTCGCCTCGATGACAACCGGCTCGCTCATACCGGACGGGCCGGGACACCGATCACGGTGGTACCGGGCTCGACGTCGCGGGTCACCACGGCGCCGGCGCTGACCACCGCCCCACGGCCCACGACGATCCCCGGCAGCAGCGACACGCCGCCGCCGATCATCGCGCCCTCCTCGATCGTCGGCCCACGCACGTCATCCCGGCGATAGCCGTCGCGGCCGAAGGCGTTGTCGTTCATGGTCACGGTGAGGGGGCCGACGAAGGCGTTGTCGCGCACCCTCGTGTGGCCGGTCAAGTGCGTCTTTGTCATCAGGCGCACGTTGTCGCCGACGAAGACTTCCCGATCGAGGCTGACGTCCGCTCCGATCACGCTCGCTGAGCCGACCCTGCACAGCTCCCGGATCGTCACCCCGTCGCCGATCAGGCACTCCGGGCCGACCTCGACGTCGAGGTAGATCACCGCGCCCGCCCCGATCGAGCAGTTCGCTCCGATCGTCAGCCGCCGCTCGAAGGTCGGCTCGCGGGCGATCGTGCGATTCGCCCTCGGTTCCCTGCCCAGATAGGTGCCCGGCAAGACCTCGACACCCGAGCCGAGCTCGACACCCGCCTCGATCACCACGTGGGGGTGGATCTTGACTTCGTCTCCGATCACGGCCCCAGCCCGCACGACGGCGAACTCCTCGACCGAAGCTCCCTCGCCAACCGAGTCGGCCTCGACGATGGCGGTGGGGTGGATTGCGGGCATTTCGGGCGTGCGGATGCGTGCGGCCGGTCGAGCCGCGCGCCGATCCTAGCTGTCCAGCACCCGGGATCGGCCAGCGCCGAGGGTCCTGCCCCCAGCGTTGAAGCGGCTCAAGAGCGGGAAATGGGGCGTGCCGGGACGCCGACCACGGTCGTGCCGGCCTCGACGTCATGGGTCACGACGGCCCCCGAGCCAACGGTGGCGGCGCGACCGATGACGACCCCCGGCAGCAGGGAGGCGCCGGCGCCGATCATCGCCCCGTCTTCGACCCTCGGCCCCCGCACGAGGTCCTCGTCGTAGCCGTCCCGCCCGAACGAGGAATCGTTCGAGCTCGCCACCAGGGCGGAGATGAAGACGTCGTCGCCGACGATCATGCCCCCGGTTAGGTGCGCCTTGTCCATCACCCGGGTGCCGCGCCCGACGACCACCCCCCTGTCCAGGGTCACGTCCCGGCCGATCACGCTGTCTGCCCCCACCCGGCACCGCTCCCTGATCGAGGCGCCGTCCCCGATCAGGGTATTGGGGGCGATCTCAGCGTCGTAGTAGACGACCGCGTTGACCCCGATCGCGCAGCCCTCCCCGATCGTCAGCCGCCGCTGGAACGACGGGCTCCTTGCTATCGCCCCCGCTGCCCGTGGTGACCGGCCGAGGCAAGTGCCGGAGAGGACCTCTGTCCCGGCCCCGATCTCGACGCCGGGTTCGATCACGACGTTCGGGTGGATGCTGACGCCATCGCCAAGCACGACTCCCTCGCGCACTACGGCCCCCTCTCCGATCGAGACTCCGTCGCCGATCGAATCGGTCTCGACGGTGGCGGTTGGGAGGATCTCGGCCATAGCTGGGGCGGCCGCCTCGCGACTGTGCGGAAACGGCGGCAGCGATCGTAGCGAGGCCCCGCGACCCAATCGCGGGACGGCGGCGGTGCTAGGGTGCCCACGCTCTTGAGCGTCGACGACTGCAAGCTGCTCGAGCTGCCGGTGATCCAGAACCCGCAGGGGAACCTCACCTTCATCGAGGAGCAGCGCCATGTCCCCTTCCCGATCGCGCGGGTCTATTACCTCTACGACGTGCCGGGCGGAGCGACCCGTGGCGGCCACGCCCATCGCGAGCTCGAACAGCTGATCGTCGCGATCAGCGGCAGCTTCGACGTCATCCTCGACGACGGCGAGAACCGCAGGATCGTCACCCTGAACCGCTCCCGCATCGGCCTCCACATGCCGCCGATGATCTGGCGGGAGCTGGTCAATTTCTCCTCCGGATCGGTCTGCATGGTGCTCGCCTCCGCCTACTACGACGAGGCCGACTACTACCGCGACTACGAGGAGTTCCGCGCCGCGGCAGCCTGATCCGCTCCGGGTGGCTTGATCGCCACGAAGACGGAGACCTTGCGCTCGTTCAGTCGGCGCGCCGCATCGGCATCGGCGACCCAGTCGTGTTGCTGGAACACCGTCGGGAAGCCGGCCGCGACCAGGGTCCGCAGCAGCTCGTCGCGCTCCAGCCAGAACGAGCGCGCATTGCCGACGGCGCTCCAGGGGCTCGGCTGCTCCTCGAACCAGCGCCCCAGCCTGCCTTCGTGCTCGCTCAGTTCGGCCGAGAGCCCCGGCGCGTAGACCTCCAGCTCGGCCCCCTCGGTCGTCGCGTGATTGGTGGAGACGATCAGCGCGCGCTTCGTCACCTTTCCCAGCAGGTGGAGGAACTCGACGGGGCGGTCGAGGTGGTAGAGCAGACCGGCACAGAGCACAGCGTCGAACTCCCCGTGCGCGGCAATGTTGCGCACGTCATCCTGAACGAAGCTCAAGTTCTCCAGGCCGACCCGGTCCGCGACCCACTGGCAGCGGGCAAAGTTGTCCGGCTGCCCCTCGATCCCCAGCACCTCGTAGCCGGCGCGGGCGAATTGCACTGCGTAACCGCCCTCGAGCGCGCCGAGGTCGGCTACGCGCGCCGGCGGCGGGCAGAACTGGCGCAGGGTGCGCAGGTAGGAGACCGAGATCGGCTCCTCCCCGATCGGCGGTGCGCCCCGCAGGGTCCAGCGGCCGTTCGCAAGCTGGATGTTGTGCGCGGTGAACTCAGGGGATCTGCGGAAGCTGGGAAGTCTCATCGATGGCACCTCGCTCCGGCGGCGGTCTCAGTCGACGCGAGGGACGGTGCCCTCTTCCCACTGCCTGGCCGATGCCCTGCGCGTCTCGTGCTTGTCGACGACGATCTCCTCGATCATCCCGATCCGGACCCCGGCCCTCATCATCCGGCGGCACATCGACCAGTCGTTGGGCTCCTCCACTATCGCGTCGGAGAGCTCGGATTCGAAGAAGCGCAGGCCGGAGTGGAAGATCGCCGCCTGCAGGCCCCACTCGCCGAGCGAGGGGGGGAATTTGCCCAGCGTCAACGGCTCGCCTTCGCTGAAATTGACCAGTTGGAGGCCGTAGCACTGCTCGTAGCGGTGCTCCCGTGCCGCCGCGAGCAGCTGCTCGGTGTGGGTGGGGCGGACGGCGTCGTCGTCACCGAGCCCGGCGATCCAGCGGCCGCGGGCGCGGGCGAGAGCCTCGTTGTAAGGGGGGGTGCCAACGACGTACCAGCGCCGCGAGGGATCTTCCGGATAGGGCCCGCGGAGCGTGCGGTTGAAGTAGGTGACGCGGGGGTCGCCGATCGAGGCGATCGCCTCCTCGGTCTCCGGCGGAGCGCAGTCGCCGACCACGATCACCTCCAGGTTCGAGTAGGTCTGGCCCAGGATCGAGGGGAGGGCGACGTCGCGCAGCGTCTCGTATGAGGTGTAGGTCGGGATCAGGAAGCTGACCAGTGGCTCGGCTTCCGTGAAGGCGAACTCGTAATCCCCGCTTGCGCGCAGGACTTGAAGCCGGCGGCGGTTCGCCACCTCTTCGTCGAAGACGTGCCTGGCCATGCCCGCCGCCCGGTGGGCATCTGTCTCGATCCGGTCGATGCGGCCGTGGACCTGTTCGAGCTCGCGGTGCACGCGGCCGAGGTCTCCGTGCAGGCGGGCGATCGCCTCCTGCGTCGCATCGAGGCTCACCTGGATGTTCTGCAGGTACGGGCGGGCCGCCCGGTCCATCGCACGGCGTGGAAAGCCCTTCCAGCTGCGAGGTCCCTCGGCCATCTGGCGAGGCATGCTAGACGAGGCGGTCGTGGCTTTCCGCGCTCTGAGCGACAACGCTCTCCAGCACTGCGGCGGCCACGGCCTCGCAGGAGCCTCGATCCAGCTGGGGGTAGAGCGGCAGGCTGAGCTCCCTCGCCGCCAGTCGCTCGGCAACCGGGAAGCTGCCGGCCGCCCAGCCCTGTTCGGGATAGGAGCCGGAGAGATGGGGAAGCACCGGGTAGTGCACGAGCGCCTCGATCCCCCTCCCGGCGAGGAGCTCGATGCAGGCGTCACGGTCGGGATGGCCGATCGCGAAGAGGTGCCAGACCGGCTCCGCCCAGGGCGGGGTCTGAGGAACCGCGATCGCGGCATCGGCGTCGAAAGCCCCCCGATAGACAGCGGCCAGCGAGGTCCTGGCTGCGTTCCAGGCGTCAAGGCGCGGGAGCTTCACCCGCAGCGCGGCCGCCTGGAGCTCTCCCAAGCGCGAGTTGTCGCCCGCCGACTCGATTCGGTAGCGGTCCCGCATCCCGTAGTTGCGCAGCAGCCGCAGGCGCTCGGCGAGCTCGTCGTCGTCGGTGGTGACGGCGCCACCGTCGCCGAGCGCGCCGAGGTTCTTGGCGGGGTAGAAGGAGAACGCGGCGGCGTCGCCGAGGCTGCCTGCGCGACGGCCGTCATGCCGCGCCCCATGCGCCTGCGCGGCGTCCTCGAGGACGAACAGCCCATGGGACTTGGCGATCTCGTCGATCGCGGCCATGTCGGCCGGCTCGCCGCGGAGGTGCACGGGGACGATCGCGGCGGTGCGCGAGGTGACCGCGGCCCGCGCCGACTCCGGATCGATGTTGTAGGTCGTCGGGCGGACGTCGACCCCCACCGGCGTCGCCCCGACCGTGCTCACGGCCAGCCAGGTCGCCACCCAGGTATAGGCCGGCACGATCACCTCGTCCCCCGGCCCGATGCCCGCCGCGCGCAGGGTCAGCTCCAGCGCGCTGAGGCCGCTGCCCACGCCTATGCAATGCCGGGTGCCGCAGTAGGAGGCGAACTCGCGCTCAAACGCCTCCAGCTCTGGGCCGAGCAGGTACCAGCCCGAATCGACCACCCTGCCGATGGCTTGATTCAGCTCTGGGCCGAGCTCCTCATGAGCGGCTCGGAGGTCGAGGAAGGGCACCGAGATCGTCAAGAGCCCCATGTAGGTTACCCGCGTGGTCACCGGCGCAGAAGGTGTCGCGCGGCGGGGCCGCGAGGATCGTGGGAACGCGAGGCCCTGGCCGTGGAGCCTGGCTTCGACGTTGTTGGGCGCGGCGATGCTCGCCTCCGCCGCGCTCTGGATCTTCCTCGGGTCGAGGCTGACCTTCATCCTCGACGACTGGGTCACGATCCTCTACAAGCGTGGATTCGACGCCGACACCTTCCTGCGGCCAGACAACGAGCACCTCGTCGCCGGGCCGGTCGCCGTCTGGCAGCTGCTGCTGAACACGGTCGGAATGGACTCGGTGGTCCCCTTCCGCGTCGTCTCCACGGCGATCTTCCTCCTCGGCGCCCTCCTCCTCTTCGTCTGGATCAGGCGCCGCCTCGGCGAGTGGCCCGCGCTGGTGGCGACGATCCCGGTCCTCTTCCTCGGCGCCGCCTTCGACGACTTCCTCTGGTTCTCCTCGATCACCTTCCTCGGCGCGATGGCCGGCGGGCTGGGGATGCTCGTCGCGCTCGACCGCCGCGACCGGGTCGGCGACGGCCTCGCCTGCGCCTGCCTGACCGTCTCGATGCTCTTCTCCAGCCTCTGGCTGGCCTTTGCCGCCGGCGCCGCAGTCGACATCGCGCTGCGGCGGGGAGACCGCGATTGGTGGCGGCGGGCCTATGTGGTCTTGGTGCCGATTGCGCTCTACGCAGCTTGGTGGCTGGCATGGGGCCGCGATGACGGCAGCGCCGCTACCTGGAGCAACGTGGTCGAGACCCCGCTCTTCGTGCTCGACTCGATCACGGCCGCGATGGCGGCGCTGCTCGGCCTGGCGGCGCCGGTCGAGGATCTGGTGGAGCCCTCCGGGTTCGACCTCGGGCAGATCCCGGCGGCGGGGCTCGTCGCTCTCGTCATCTTGCGCATGCGCAAGATGGAGCGGATCCCGCGCTCGCTCTGGGTCGTCCTCGCCGTCGCCTTGGCCTTCTGGGTGCTGAGCGGGATCGCGGTCAAGCCCGGCCGCGTTCCCTGGGCGAGCCGGTACCAGTATCCGGGGGTCGCCTTCTTGCTGCTGGTCGCCGCGGAGCTCCTGCGCGGCGTCGATGTGCGGCGCCGCTGGGTGGTGGCGGTCGCGGGGGTCGCACTGATCGGGTCGCTGCTCGGCAACGCCCGCGTCCTCGACGATGCCTACAAAACCCACCGCTCCACAGCCCGGATAGTCCAGGCCGACCTGGCGGCACTGGAGATCGCGCGGGGCACGGTCGAACCCGGCTTCTTCATCGACGAGGAATACGGCCTCACCGGCTTCGCGCACGTCGACGCCGCCTCTTATTTAAGCGCCCGCGACGCCTACGGCTCGCCCGCGGACACCGAAGAGGAGCTGCTTGACAACACCGAGGTGGCGCGGTTCGCCGCCGACACCGTGCTCGTCGGGGCCCTGCGCTTCGGCCTCGTGCCGGTGCCCGCGTCCCCCCTGCCGGCCCAGCAGGCAAGACCCGTGTCCCCGAACGCCAAGGGCCTGGCCCCGATCCCCCCGGGCCGCTGCGTCGCCGTGCCGGGCGAACCGAACCAGCCGCTGCTGAGGCTCCCCCCTGCCGGCGTGACGATCGAGGCCGGCGCCGAGCCGATCACCGACATCAGGATGAAACGCTTCGCGAGAGAGCAGTTCTCCGTCGACTTCCTCGAAGGCGCCGAACCGGGGCAGGCGGTGGAACTGCGGCTGCCCCTCGACGCCTCACCGACCCCGTGGAAGATGCAGCTGGAAGGCGGCGGGGCAACGGTCTGCGGTCTGCAGCCGCAAACCGGCTGAGTCAGGCCTTCGCCATCCAGCGCTCGACGTTCTGCTCGAACATCTCCTGCAGGATCTCGTCGATCCCGTAGCGCGGCTGCCACTCGGGGTAGTCGGCCTCGAACGCAGCCACATCGGAGATCCACCAGCGGTGGTCGCCGATCCGGGCCTCGTCGCTCAGCTCCCACTGCAGCTCGCGTCCGCTGATCCGCTCGCAGACGTCGATCGCCTCGAGCATCGAGCAGTTGCTGCGGCGACCGCCGCCCATGTTGTAGACGGCGGCG
This sequence comes from uncultured Solirubrobacterales bacterium, assembly GCA_963843495.1. Taxonomy (GTDB): domain Bacteria; phylum Actinomycetota; class Thermoleophilia; order Solirubrobacterales; family 70-9; genus VRUE01. Next base: position 634,102 of record CAWJJX010000003.1, read on the forward strand.
GCCCGCGGGGCGCACTGGAAGGCCTCGAAGCAGGAGACGAGGTCGCCGCTGTGGATGTTGTCGCGCACCTGCTTGCCGCCGTAGCCGAAGACGGTGTACGGGGTGCCGGTCACAGTGCACTTCATCAGGTAGGCGAGGAAGCCGTGGAGCTGAGCGCCAGCGTGCTGCGGGCCGGTCAGGCAACCGCCGCGGAAGCAGACGGTCGGCATCTCGAAGTAGCGGCCGTACTCCTGGACGAGTAGATCGGCGGCGGCCTTGGAGACGCCGAAGAGCGAGTGGGTGCAATGGTCGATCGACATCGAGGTGGGGATGCCCTCGTAGTACTCGTGCGACTCCGGCAGCTCCAGGCGCTTCTCGTGCTCCTCCAGCGGCAGGAAGTTGGGGGTGTCGCCGTAGACCTTGTTGGTCGAGCAGAAGACGAAGGGGGCGTCGATGGCGTGGGCGCGGGTGGCCTCGAGCAGGTTGAGCGTGCCGACGGCGTTGACGCCGAAGTCGGTCTGCGGCTCGCGCGCGGCCCAGTCGTGCGAGGGCTGGGCGGCGGTGTGGATCACGACCTCAATCTGTCCCGCCAGATCGGCGAAGGCCCGGTCGACGCCGTCGGCGTCGCGGATGTCGACGTCGAGTGAGCGGAACTCGGGATGGCTCTCGCGCAGCTCGTCGGTCACGTGCGCGGTCGAGGCCTCCTCGCCGAAGAAGCGGGCGCGCATGTCGTTCTCGAGCCCGACGACGTCCCATCCGGCCTCAACGAAGCGGCGGACCGACTCGGAGCCGATCAGCCCTCCCGAGCCGGTGACGATTGCGGTCGGCATGGGGAACTGAGTATCAGATCGTCCCGCCGCCCACCGGGGAGGGCCTCACTAGAGTGCCGGACATATGAGGATCCTGATCACCGGCGGCGCCGGGTTCGTGGGAGCGAACCTGGGGATAGCGCTGGCGGAGCGCCATCGTGATTGGGACGTCGTCGCCTTCGACAACCTGATGCGACGCGGCTCGGAGCTGAACCTTCCCCGCCTGCGCGAGGCCGGCATCGAGTTCCGCCACGGGGACGTGCGCGAGCCGGAAGACCTCGCCGCGGCGGGCCCGTTCGACGCGATGGTCGAGGGCTCCGCGGAGCCGTCCGTGCTGGCTGGGTTCGCCGACACCTCCTACTCGGTGCAGACCAACCTCCTCGGCGCCTACAACTGCCTCGAGCGGGCCCGTGCCGAGGAGGCTTTCCTGGTCTTCCTCTCGACCAGCCGCGTCTACCCCGTCGCCCCGCAGCTGGAGCTGGGGCTGGAGGAGGCCGAGACTCGCTTCGAGCTGGCAGAGGAGCAGCCGGTCCCCGGGGCGGGACCACGGGGCATCGCGGAGGACTTCCCGCTGCCTGGCGCGCGCACCCTCTACGGCGCCACCAAGCTGGCGGCGGAGCTGCTGATCGAGGAGTACGCCGACGCCTTTGGCTTGCGCGCGGTGATCGACCGCTGCGGCGTGATCGCCGGTCCCTGGCAGATGGGCAAGGTCGACCAGGGCGTCTTCTCCTGGTGGCTGCTCAGTCACCACTTCGGCAGGCCGCTCTCCTACATCGGCTACGGCGGCTCGGGCAAGCAGGTCCGCGACCTGCTGCACGTCGATGACCTGGTCGAGCTGGTCGACGAGCAGCTCTGCCAGCCCGAGCGCTGGAGCGGCACGGTCGCCAACGTCGGGGGGGGGCGCGAGTGCAGCCTCTCGCTGCTGGAGACGACGGCGCTCTGTCGCGAGCTGACCGGCAACGAGGTGCCGATCGGTGCCGAGCCCGAGACGCGCCCCGGCGACGTCCCGATCTACCTCTCCGACTGCTCGCGCCTCTTTTCCCTAACCTCCTGGCGCCCGCGCAGGAGCGCGAGGGACGTGCTGTCCGATCTGCTCGATTGGACTGTGCCGCACGAGGATCAGCTGCGGCATGCCCTCGGATTCAAGACCTGACGCAAGAGGAGGAGTGAAGCGCGCCCGCAATGAACTACGAACGGCTCTACTCATACCGATTCCGTGACATCGACCAAGAGGCTCGTGCCGCCGTCTGGCGCGAGATCGCTCCCCACGTTCACGGGCTGATGGGCTCTCCGAGCACGGTCCTCGACCCAGCCGCCGGACGGGGCGAGTTCATCGGCTCCGTCCCCGCCGAGGAGACCTGGGCGGTGGACGAGGTCGCCTACCCGGAGGCGGATTACAAGCCGAGCACGAAGGTGATCACCGCCTCGATCATGGAGGCCGAGCTCCCCGCGGACCACTTCGACGGCGTCTTCGTCTCCAACTTCCTCGAGCACCTGCGCGACCAGGAGGCGATCGCCGGGTTCCTCACGAAGATGCACAAAGTGATGGAGGAAGGCGGCCGGATCGCGATCATGGGCCCCAACTACCGCTACTGCGCGAAGGAGTATTGGGACTGCGCGGATCACTACGTCGCGCTCACCCACACCGCGATCGCCGAGCACCTCTACGCGGCGGGGTTCGAGCCGCAGCGGATCGTGCCCCGCTACCTGCCCTACTCGTTCCGCGGCATCCTGCCCCCGTCGCAGCGCTTGACCCGAATGTACCTGCGGACGCCGCCAGCCTGGCGGCTGCTCGGCAAGCAGTTCCTCGTGATTGGAAGGCGGTCGGCCGATTAAGCTCTCGGTCGTCATCCCCGCTCGCAACGAGGAGGAGACGATCGGCGCGGCGGTCGAGGGGATCGTCGCCAAGCTCGGCGAGGAGGAGATCGACCACGAGGTGATCGTGGTCAACGACTCCAGCACGGACGGGACCGCTGCGGCAGTCGAGCGGATCGCGGCCGAGAGCCCGCAGGTGCGTTGCATCGATTCCCCCTTCCAGGGAGGCTTCGGCTTCGCCGTCAGAGCCGGCCTGGAGGAGTACGAGGGGGACGCTGTGACGATCGTGATGGCCGACGGCTCCGACAGCCCGGACGACATCGTCACCTACCACCGCCTGCTCGAAGAAGGCTACGAGTGCGCCTTCGGCTCCCGCTTCGTGCACGGCTCCAGCGTGATCGACTACCCGAAATCGAAGCTGTTCATGAACCGGATCGTCAACTGGGGGATCCGCGTCCTCTTCCGGCACGGATACAACGACACGACCAACGCCTTCAAGGCCTACCGCCGCGAGGTGATCGACAACATCCAGCCGCTCCTCTCCCACCACTTCAACCTGACGGTGGAGATTCCGCTGAAGGCGGTCGTGCGCGGCTACAGCTATGGGATCGTGCCGATCTCCTGGACGAACCGGACCGCCGGGACCTCAAAGCTCTCGCTCAACGAGATGGGCAGCCGCTACCTCTTCATCGTCCTCTACGTCTTCCTAGAGCACCATCTGAGTCGCGGCGACTACCGCCGGGACGGCGCTCCAGCACGGCGCGCACGCGGAACCTGGCGCACGGGTCGGCTCCGGCGCACGCCGTAGGTTACGCGCGTGCGGGCACGGAAAGCCACTGTCGAGGGGGGGCGGCTGAGCAACCCCGCGACGCCTCTCCTGCTCACCGCGATGCTCGCCTCCGGGGCGCTGGTGGCGGTGCTCGGGTCGCGGCTCACCTTCCTGCTCGACGACTGGGACTTCATCCTCAACCGGCGGCCCTTCACCGTCGATGCCTTCCTGCAGCCGAGCAACGAGCACCTCGTCGCCGGCCCGGTCGCGATCTGGAAGCTGGGCATCGCCACCTTCGGGCTCGAGTCCACCCTGGCCTTCCAGCTGGTCGCCGTCGCCATGTTCCTGCTCGGCGTCTGGCTCCTCTTCGTCTGGATGCGCCGCCGCATCGGCGAATGGCCGGCGCTGATCGCCACCCTGCCGGTCCTCTTCCTCGGCGCCGCCTTCGACGACCTGCTCTGGCTCTCGGCCTCGCTCTTCTTCCTCGCCGGGGTCGCCGGCGGCCTCGGCATGCTGATCGGGCTCGATCGCCGCGACAGGCTCGGCGACCTGCTCGCCTGCGGCAGCCTGGTCGCAGCGATGCTCTTCTCCAGCCTCTGGGTCCCGTTCGCCGCAGGCGCCGCCGTCGACGTCTTCCTGCGGCGGCGCGAGCGCGACTGGCGCCGGCGCGCCTACATCGTCCTGGTGCCGATCGCGCTCTACGCGATCTGGTGGCTGGGCTGGGGCCACGTGGCCGAAAGCCCCCTCTCGCTGCGCAACCTGGCGACGACAGGGCGCTACGCGCTCGACTCCTTCGCGGCGGCGATCGCGGCCCTGTTCGGGCTCGCCACGCCAGTGGAGGGCGTCAGCGAGCCCAACGGGCTCGAATGGGGGCGGCCACTCGCGGTCCTGCTGGGGGCGCTCGCCCTTTGGAGGCTCTACCGGCTAGAGCGCATCCCGCGCACGCTCTGGGTCGTCCTCGCAATCGTCCTCGTCTTCTGGCTGCTCGGCGGAATCGGGGAGAAGCCCGGGCGGTCCGCATGGGACAGCCGCTACCAGTACCCGGTCGTGGTGCTGGTGATGCTCGTCGGGGCCGAGCTGCTTCGCGGCGTGAAGCTGGAGCGGCGGCTGCTGGCGCCAGCGCTGATCGTGGTCGGCGCCGCCGTGGCGAGCAACGTCCTCTTTCTCGAGCTTGCCTACAAGAGCTACCTGCGAACCAGCGATATCGAGCGGGCTGACCTTGCCGCGGTCGAGATAGCCCGCGACACGGTCTCGCCCGACCTGCGCCTCGAGGAAGCCATCGCCGACACCGGCTACGTGCCGATATATGCCGGGTCCTATCTGTCCGCGCGCGACGCCTACGGCTCACCGGCGTTCTCACCAGCCGAGCTTGCGGCAGCTCCCCCCGAGGCCCGGGTGCCGGCGGACAAGGTCCTCGCCGCGGCGCTGGGCCTGCGGCTGTCGGGGCTGCGGGGGACGCCGCGCTCTGACGCCCAGGCGCCAGAACTCGTTGCACCCCCAAGCGCCGGCATCGGAGCGGGCGGTGGCTGCATCATCGTTCGGACGAGCGCCGCGGCGCCCGCGATCGTCTCGATCCCCGCCGACGGGGTGGTGCTTCGCTCCCGAAACGGCGCCGAAGCGGCCGTCTCGCTGCGGCGCTTCGCAGACACGTTCCCCGTCGAGCTGGGCACGCTTCCAAGCGGAACCTGGAGCGCAATCGCGATCCCCGGCGATCGCTCGCGGCGAGCGTGGCAGCTGCAGCTGACCGGGTTCGGCTCGGTCGAGCTCTGTGGTCGCAGGGCTTGAGATGCAGCACTGGCAAGCGCTCCTGACCTTCCTCGAAAAGCCACGCGGAGCCTGGCTCACGCTGGGTGGCGCGATGCTCGCCTCGGCGGCCCTGATCGCCTTCGCCGCCCACGGCCAAGGCTTCGCGATCGACGAACTCTTTTACTACGGCCGGGTCGCCGAAAAGGGCGGGGAGCTGGCCCACTACGCACCGTTCAGCCCCGAGTACCTGCTCGCCCCGTTCAATGGACATCTGCCGCTGGGCGGGCGCTTCGTCTACGAGGCGGTCTTCGCGACCGTGGGAGCCGAGTACTACGTCTTCGTGGCGATCAACATCGCCTGCCTCTTCGCCTGTGTAGCGCTGACCTTTGAGCTTGCCCGCCGCCGGGTCGGAACGATCGCCGCGCTGGCACCGTGCCTCGTCCTGCTCTTCCTCGGCTTTGCCCGCGAGCAGCTGCTCTGGCCACTCGACTTCAACACCGCCGGATCGCTCGCGGCGGGCCTCGGCGCGGTGCTGGCGCTGCAGCGCGGTGACCGGCACGGCGATGTCCTGGCTTGCGTCCTGCTCGCTGCGTCGATAGCGCTGATCGAGCTCGGTCTCTCCTTCGCGCTCGGGATCGCGGTCTGGCTCCTGCTCGACGACCGGCGCAAGGCTCTGCGGCGGGCCTGGATCGTTCTCCTCCCGCTCGCGCTCTACGCCGCCTGGTGGCTCTGGGCGCGCAAGTTCGACCAGAGCCAGGCGACCGCGTCGAACCTCCACCTGATCCCCGAGACCCTGCTCAACGCGGGTGCTTCTGTGCTCGGATCGCTGACCGGGACCAACCCGGTCGTGCCCGGCGCCTACGTGACCGAGGTGACCTGGTTCGGCCGAGCGCTGGCCACGGTCGCCGCGGTCGCTCTCGCGGTGCGCCTGATGCTCGGGTCGCTGCCGCGCACGATCTGGGTCTGGCTGGTGGTGCTGAGCTCCTACTGGCTCCTGCTCGCTGTCGCGGCGCGCCCCGCCCAGGCGTCACGCTACATCCTCGTCGGTGCCGTCCTGCTGGTCCTGATCGCCGCCGACGCGATGCGCGGCAAGGTCTCCAAGCCGCTGGCAGGCGGCCTGATCGTCCTTGCCCTGGTTGCCCTGCCGGCGAACATCGCGCAATTGCTGGATGGCCGTGACGCCGACGTCCTGCACAGCGACCCCCAGATCAGCAGCACCGAGTTCGCGATGCTCGAGCTGGCGCAGGGACGCGTCGACCCAGGCTACGTGCCGTCCGCCGATCCCAGGGTGGTGGCCGCCGGAGGGGGCCTGTATATCGGCCTCCCAGCGGGTCCCTACCTCGACGCCGCCGCTGACAACGGCTCGATCGCCTTCTCCCTGGAGGAGGTGCGCAGCAAGCCCGAGGAGCTGCGCGCTGTCGCTGACGCAACGCTGGTGGGGGCGCTTGGGATAGCGACCGAATATGCGTTGCCAGGGCAAGCGCGAACAGACTGCCGAGAGATCTCCGTGCCTAGCGGCCAGGCGGCCGCGTCGGTTGAGCTCCAGGCGGGCGTGACGGCGATTCGCCTCGAGGGGTCGGACTGGGGTGAAATCTGGTTGCGTCGCTTCGCCGCCACCCCGCCCGGCGTCAGCCTCGGAAAGCTGCCGCCGCGACGGTGGGTGAACGTGGCTATCCCAGCCGACGGCGCACCGGAGCCGTGGCTGGCGACCGTCGACACGCCGGCCACGGTCTGCCGCAGCGCCATCTGACCCGGCGCCGGTACGGGGACTTCAGTCGCAGACGTAGACGGGGCCGTTGACCACAGCCCACCAGCGATCGCGCGCGGCGTCGGGAGGCAGCGTCAGACGCCCCCAGCTGCCGGGCTCGAGCGTTCCCAGCCCGATCCCCGAGCTTCCCTTCGCGAAGCGACCGAGCCCGACGTTCGATCGGGCGCTCGGAGCGCGATCCGAGCAGCGCCCCTCCGGCCGGCACGTTGAAGAAGACGGTGTGACGCGGCGTTCCGCGAAGGGCGCTGGGGCAGCTCTCCGCGTCGCTGGGCGCCTCCGCCGGTTCGAGTCGGATTCGCATCGCGCCGATCAGAGTCGCGTCGGCGATCGTCCGCATCTCCGGACGCGCGTCGCGAACTCGGTCCAGTGGGTAGGCGAGGGAGCCGAACTCGCCGGAGGCGCGGAAGTATTCGCGCGCCCCGAGCGGGACGAACACGGCACCTCCAGCGGCCATCACGTCCGGGTCCGAGCCCGCCATGTAATCGGGGGCGACCCGGTTACGGGCGAGCTCGACCATCGCGTACTCAGTGCGGGTGTTTTCCGCGTCGAGGATCAACGGGCGCCGCTGGTCGTAGAGCTTGGCGACGTTGGGTGGGATCGCCAGCGCCGCTATGCAACCGGCTGCGATCAGCGCGGCGGCAGAGATCCGCGCCCCGCGCAGTGCGCTGGCGGCGATCAGCAGCACCATCACGGTGCCGACGAAGATGTAGCGGGAGGAATCCGGGGGCCGTCCGCCCAGCGTGATCATCAACCAGTAGGTGAGGACGACCGCCAGGGCGACCCAGAGCCCGTCCGGCACGCGCCCCTGCCTGACCCTGACGATCAGGCCGATCACCCCCAGGGCGGCGATCACCGTCCCCCACGCGGTGACGGTCGTGACGTTGGTCGGCACGCCCTCCCCGGTGGGGTTGAGGCCGAAGATCGAACCCGCGACGGCAGCGAGGGCGTTGGCGAAGTCGATCGGGATCAGGTGCACGTTGGCGATGTCGATCGTGGTCTGCCCGAACTGGCGAGCCCACAGCCACCAGATCGCGAAGAGGGCGAGGGGAACGAGGAAGACCCAAGCTCGCCGGCGCAGATCGCCCCGCAGCAGGAGCGCGACGGCGATGCCCACCGCGAAGGCAAGGCCAACCTCGACCGTGGCAATGGAGAGGATCAGGAGGAGGCAGGTGGCGACGTCCCCACGGCGGTCATCGCGTTCCAGCGTCAGCAGCGCCGCCAGGCCAAAGGCCAGCGCGACGATCGTGTGCAAGCTGAACGCCCACAGCAGCGACTCCCCCGCGTAGCCGAAGAAGAGCAGCAGCACACTCGGGATCAGCGCTGCCCAGGGGCCGACATGGCGCCGCGCGAGGACGAAGAAGAGCCCGACGCAGGTGAAGACCGCGGCGATGTCGATTGCGCGGAAGACGGCGTAATCGACGCCGACGGTAAGGAAAAGCCCGTGGTAGAGCAGTTTGCCGAGGACGACCAGATGGCTGTTGTGAGGGGCCAGGAAGTATTCGAGCCCGTCGCCAGGCGCTACCGTGGCGCCGTCGGCGACGAAGCGCGCGTAGTAGAAGACCTCGTCGCCCGAAAAGGTCAGGTCCCTGCCGGCGAGCATCAGCCAGGTGGCCGACGCGCACATCGCCGCCGCCAGCAGCGCCAGGGCGATCCGGTTGGCTCTCCGCTCGGAGTCCTCCATTGAGCCGCGGCACTCTATAGGCGAGCCCAGAGGCTCATCCGCTGCCTGATCACGGCTCGGTTGAGCGCTCCGGAGCGGACCCTGGCTACGGACGCGCTCGGCCGCCGGTGAGGCCGACGAATGCGTGCCAGGCCGGCTTCGGGTGGAAGCGTTCGCCCTGGCGGAAGAGCCCGACGGAGTCGCAGAAGTTGCAGTAACCCGCGAGGTCCTTCCACGAGAACCAGTAGGCGCCCTTGAGGTTGAGGCGGCGCTGGTTGTCGAGCAGATAGCGGTAGGCCCCGCGCAGTTCGCGCGCCTGGCCACCCAGGCCCTGCTCGAAGGCGACGATGTGGGGGTCGTTCTGGGAACCCCAGCCCATCTCGGTGATGTAGAGCTGGGCGCCCGCATCGCGATTTTTCAGGACCACTTCGCGGATGCCGTTGGTCAGTTCTTCGAGGATGTCGACGTGAAAGGCGTAGGGGTGGAGCGCGATCGCGTCGAAGGTGGACTTGATCCCCGGCGTCCGGTAGACACGTTCGAGGAACTTGGTCGCGTCCATCGCCCGCGGGGCACCCTCGTCGGGGTTGCCGAAGAGCCCGGCGATGACGATCTTGGCGCTGGGATCGGCCGACTTGATCGCCGGCCGCGTCAGCTTCAGGAGGCGGGCGTAGCGGGAGGGCGAAGCGGGAAAGGCAGAGTAGAAGAAATTGGCCTCGTTCCAGATCTGCCAGACCCGGATCGGCAGCGGCCTGGGGATCGGCTCGTACTGGATCCCGCCAGGGCCGTACTCGGTCCAGAAGCTCCCACCGGGACCGTAGCGCTGCACGGCCGCCGTGACGAATGCCTTCCAGCCGCGCCGGGCGCGGCCGTTGTCGATCGGCAGCGTGGTTTCCTTGCGGGCGACCCAGCGCGGCGTGCTGGCCAGGAAGGGAAGCACGCGCAGCCCGGCCCTGGCGGCGATCGCCACCTCCGCGTCGAAGTGGGACCAGTTGTAGGGGCTCGTCGGGGTCGGCTGGACCGAGCTCCAGCCGACCGGCAGGCGCACCGATTCGATCCCACCCGCCTTCATGTACTGAGCGTCCCGCGCCGTCAGCGGGCTCTGCGGGACGATGCCGTAGAAGCCGGCCGGCGCCCTGGTGCGGGCACCTTCGGCGGGGGTGCCCGGCGCCACGACGACTATCCCTGCGATGGCGCAGGCAAGGGCGAACGCGGCTGTAAGTCGGAGTCTCATCGGCTCAGAGGCGCGTGGGCGACGGCGAAGGCTACCTCCTAACACGGCGTTTGCCGCGAGGTAGCGGCGAGGGGTCCCTCAGTAGCCGCCGCCGAGCTTGCGGTGGTCCCAGGACGCCGTCCGCAGCGGCCGAAACCGCAGCGCTACCCGCTTCGGGGCCTGCGCTTCGAGCGCCGCCACGGCGTCGCCTTCGACCGCGGAGATGCCCTCGGCGTAACGCAGGGTCAACTCCTTGGCGAAGCCGAGCACGGTCTCGAAGTCGCGGTGGATCTCGGCTTCGGCCTCGATCATCGCGCCGCGCAGCTCACCGTACTCGTGGCCGGTCTCGACCAGCAACGTGGCCCGCGGATCGCGTTCGAGGTTGCGCACCTTCTGCGATTTCGCGTAGGTCCAGACCCAGACCTCGCCCTCGCGCGGAACGAACCACATCGGCATCAGGTGCGGCCAGCCGCGCGGCCCGAGGCTCGAGACGACCGCGATCCGCTCCCGCTCGAGCAGCTCCCGCAACTCCCCCTCGCTGAGCTTGATCTGGTCGCGCCGGCTCACCGGGCCGAAGACTGCCCGATTTGCTCCTCAGACGCGTTGCAGTCTTGTATCGATGTGCGCGCCACGGGTCGGAGTGCGCGCTGTAGCGCCGCCGGCGATGACTTTTCCAGCAGAGATCTCCAACCCCACCGCACCTGATATCGTACGTACGTATCTAAGTTTAACCGTACGTACGTATCCGGAGGAATCTACATTGGCAGTCACCGCCTCGAAACTGCGGGCAAACATCTACCGGCTGCTGGACGAGGTCCTGGAGACCGGTCAGCCGCTGGAGATCGAGCGCAATGGCAAGACGCTGCTGATCGCGCCGAAAAAGGCGCAGTCGATCTGGGACCGGCTGCCGCGCCGCGAGGGCGCGATCATCGGTGATCCCGACGAGCTGATCCATATCGACTGGTCTTCGGAGTGGAACCCTGATCCAAATTGACACTCACGTCGCGCTCTGGCTATACGCCGGCTTGTCAGAGCGCCTCCCGCGATCCGCTCGCAACCTCCTGGGCGAGCGACAGCCCCGCGTCTCGCCGCTGGTAGGGCTGGAGCTTGCCTACCTGCACGAAATCGGACGCGCTCGAGATCCGGCGCCGATGATGCTGGCCGCCCTGCGCCAGAGCATCGGCCTCGAGATCGCCGACGCCTCACTCGCGGAGCTGGCGCATGCCGCAGCGGGCCTCAGCTGGACGCGCGATCCCTTCGACCGCATGATCGCCGCCCAGGCAATCGTCGCCGACGTGCCGCTGATCACGGCCGACCGGGCGATCCTTGAGCACCTGCCCCTCGCGGTCTGGGAATAGCGGGAGGCGGCGACCGTCTCGGCGCCGTACGATCTGCCAGGTGCAAGTCGCGATCCTGATCTTCGACAAGCTCACCGCCTTGGACGCGATCGGGCCCTACGAGGTGCTGCGCTCGGTGCCAGGCTGGGAGGTCAAGTTCGTCGGCCCCGAGAAAGGGCCGGTGCGCACCGACAGCGGGGCGCTCGGGCTCAACGCCGACTACTCGCTCGACGAGGTGACCGAGGCCGACATCGTCCTCGTCCCCGGCGGCGAGGGAAACCGGCCCTTGCTCGAGGACGAGGCCGTGCTCGCCTGGCTGCGGGGGATCGACGAGGGAACCAAGTGGACGACCTCCGTCTGCACCGGCTCGCTCGTGCTCGGCGCCGCCGGCCTGCTCGAGGGCAGGAAGGCGACCAGCCACTGGCTCTTCCTCGAGCAGCTGCGCGGCTTCGGCGCCGACCCGGTCGGTGGCCGCTTCGTCGAGGACGGCAAGGTGATCACGGCAGCCGGCGTCTCGGCCGGGATCGACATGGCGCTGCACCTAGTCGGGCGCGAGGTCGGCCCCGAGCTCGCCCAGGCAGTGCAGCTCGGGATCGAGTACGACCCCCAGCCCCCGTTCGACGCCGGCTCCCCCGCCAAGGCGCCTGCGACGGTCGTCGAGGTCGTGACCGCGGTCGGTGCGAGCGAGGAGTGGCTCGGCGGCGCTACCCAGCAGGGCTGAGCTCGACCGCCCGAACCGAGCGCGTACCGGGGATCGCCACCAGCAGCTGCGCCTTCAGCAGGCCACGGCGGAACAGGAGCGTGCGGCCGCGGGTATCCAGGGTCAAGCGGAAGGTGTGGGCCCTGCCGCCGGCGAGCCTGAAGGTGCGGCGGCTGACCGCGACGCGCACGTCCCTCCGCGGCACGCCGCGAGGGGCGTTGAGGGGCAGGGCGGCGCGGGTGCGCAGGGCGATCTGCCCCGGGCAGGTTTCACCTTCGGGCCAGCCGCAGCGCACCCAGAGGCGCAGCCTCGTGCCCGACTGCCTTACGTGCTTGACCGTCAGCGCCGGCAGGGCCGGGCGGGCGGGGGCGGCGCCGAGCCCCACCGTCGTCCCTTCGACGTAGTTGCTGTCGATGTTGATCGTGGTCAGTCCGTATGTCTCGTTGTGCCCGCCGCGGTACTGGTGGATGCGGTCGTGGGTGTTCCACGCGGTGCTCGGCAGGTAGGGATCGAGCGTGTTTTTGGCGCCGTTCCAGTTTGCGGTCCAGAGGTCGTCTGGAAGCACGTAGGTGCTGCCGATCGCGAGCGCCAGGTCGGCGATGCCGGAGGAGCTGGAGCTGTAGACGCCCGAGACGTAGCCCAGGGCGTGCAGCTGCTCGGTCCAGGCGGAGAGGAAGGTGAGCGTTGCTTTGCTGGCGCTCGACGTCCGCGTGTAGGCCTCCATGTCGAAGTAGATCGGGCTGCCGGGGCCGATTCCGACGACCTCGGCGTCGGCGGCCGCATCGAGGGCGGCTTCCTCGCCCTGCAGAACCGCCTTGCTCGAGCTGATCGTGGCGCAGCTTCCGCAGCTGCTGCCGGGAGCCTGCAGGCCGACGTAGATCGGGATCAGGCTCCAGCCCTCCGCCACCTGTTCCCCTACCCAGCTCGTCGTCAGGTTGGGTTGCGAGCAGGCGCGGTTGGCGCCGCCGATGTAGATACCCACCGCCCGGTATGGCGAGGAGGCCCAAGCCGCCATCGCCCGTGAAGACGGGGCCGTGCAGGCGTCGAAGCCGAGCCCGGTGAAGTCGTCAGAGCCGGTCACCGTCGCCGGCGCCGTAGTCGGTGCCACGGCGCTCACCTGGGCTCGAGGGCGGGCGGGCGGGCGCGGTTCGACCACGATCGCCCGGCGGCGGCCCATCGCGTCGGCGGGGCAACGCTGGTTCGGACTGGGCCTCCCCAGGTAGGCGGCACGGCGATCGAGACGCACGCATATGCGCGGATGCTCGGCGAGCCGGAAGACCGGCCAGCTCGAGGGGACGTCAATTGCGCGGCCGTCGAAGTGGACGGTCCGCGCAGCCGCCGGCGTGGCGGCGAGCGCAAGCAGGACGAGGCCCGCCAGAGCCGGACGGAACAGACGCATACCCGTCCAACCATTGCAGCCGGCGATCGATTCGCCCCCTCAGCCAACCGAACTGCATCAAATTTTCTACCCGCCAGGTAGAGAAGTTGATGCAGTTCGGCTCAGGCGGGGATCAGGTCCAGCTCGCGCCAGGGCCCTTCGCCGACCATCGGCTGGGTGCGGCCCTCGAGCCAGTCGGCCTGGAGGTCGTCGTAGTGGCGGCTGGCGGGATGACCGGACTGGCCGGTGAACATCTGCCAGCGCGAGCGCTCGGGAGCGGCGGGGTCCGCGACCATGCGCCAGCTCGGCGCCCATACCGCCTTGTAGGGGTCGTTTGGGTCGTAGGCGATCTGGCTCACGGTCTCCTGGGCGCCACCGGCCTTGAGGCTGCGGTTCAGCAATCGGCGCAGTAGCGGGTTCGCCTCGCCGAGCGGATGGGGGAACTCCATCTCGTGCACGTGACCCCAGCGCCAGCCCTCGGGGTCGGGGCCGAAGCGGTCGCTGAGGTCGTCGAGGGCGCCGCTCAGCGCCTCCAACACGAGCTCCTCCCAGGGCCGGCCGATCAGCTCCTCGTCGCCTTCCGCCCAGAGCTTCATCAGGTGCGAGTGCCAGCGCCAGGGGGAGGTGATGTGGGGGGTGAAGCCGTTGTCGGCGCGGTCGAGCCAGCGCTCGCAGAGGTCGCGGTCGCCGATCGCGGCGCGGGCTACCTCTGCGCCAGCCGCAGCAGAAATGCCTGGTAGATCGTGCCCGCGATCGAGTCGGGGTCAAGCCGCCCGTCCCAGCTGCGCAGACGCTCGAGCGCGCTGCGCTCGCGCTGTCCGGCGGGCGAGAGCCGGCCCAGCCTGCGGGCCGCCTCGATGCCCGGTAGCGAGAGGTTGTCGGACTGCATTGCCTCGAAGCTCTCCAGGTCGTGCTCGGGACTGGCACGCAGCAGCTGCTCGATCCGCGCGGCGCGGAACCCGTCGAGCCATTCGCTGGTGATGTGGTGCGGGTACTCGTCGCCGACGATTCGGTTGTTGGCGGTGATGAGAAAGCCACTCTCAGGGTCAATCGCCTCGGGCAGCTCGTCGTAGGGGATCGTCCCCTCCCACTCGAACTCGCCGGTCCAGCCCGGCTTGGGCAGGTCGGGGCAGCCCCCCTTGCGCAGCGGTAGCCGGCCAATCAGCTTGTAGCCGATCGAGCCGTGGCGATCGGCCCAGACGAGGTTAGAGGCGGGAGAGCTGTGGCCCTCGAGCATGGCCACCAGCTCGCGCCCGGAGGAGATCCCGTGCAGCTCGAAGGCCCCCGGGAAGGCGGTTGGCTGGTCGAGCGTCTGCCAGCGCAGGGCGAGGGGCTCGCCGGCGTCGGCGCCGAGCGCCTCGTTGACGATCGGCCCATGGTGGGTGATCCGGACGTCGAGCACCTCGGGCGCGTCGCGGCCCTTGACGGCGATCTCCTCGCGCACGACCTCCAGCGGCCGCCACTCGTTCTCGAACAGGTAGCGGTCACCGTCGATCCGCTCGACGAAGAGGTCCTGAACGTCGGCCATCACGTTGGTGAAGGTCCAGCAGACGTCGTTGTTCTGGCCCATGTAGACGCCCGGCAGCCCGGGCGGCGAGGCGCCGCGCACGAAGCGGTCGCCGAGCGTCAGGCCGACCTGGAACCAGATGCCGGGCATGCTCGGCGGCAGGTGGGGGTCGCCGGCGATCAGCGGCGAGCCGGTCGCGCTGAGCTTGCCCGAGACCGCCCAGTTGTTGGACCCGCTCGCCTCCGCGGCGAGGCCGATCGAGCGCCGCACGGCGTCGAGCTGCTCGATCATCCCCAGCCCGTCGCCCGTCCACGCTTCCTGGGTGACGACCGGATTCCCAGCCGGGTAGGTGGGATCCAGGCGGGCAGCCAGCTCGGGGCCCAGGGCGCGGGCCATGTCGGCGCGCAGCAGCTCGCGCTCCCAGTTGGTCGAGAGGCCGAAGGCGAGCAACTTGCCGAGGCTGAGGATGTCGACCGGGCGCCAGGGCTCGAAGTCCAAGCGCAGGAGCTGCATCTCGAAGGGCAGTGCCGTGGCGCTCGCCGCGGCGGCATTGACGCCGCGGCAGAAAGGGTCGAGCACGTTGCCGACCAGCTCGGCGTCGAGCTCCGCCGCCTCGCGCTCGGCCGCCCGCTGGATGCCCAGCGTCCGCATCAGCCGGTCGGCCGGCAGCCCCTCCTCTCCGGCGAACTCGGCAAGCCGGCCGCGAACGACCCGGCGGTAGAAGTCCATCTGCCAGAGCCGTTCCTGCCCGTGGCAGAAGCCCTGCGCGAACCAGATGTCGGCGCCGTGCTCGGCCTCGACGTGCGGCACGCCCCAGCGGTCCCGCCGCACCCGCACCGGCCCTTCGAGCCCCGCAAGCGCGATCTTCCCCTTCTCCTTGGGCAGCGGCCGCCGCGCGAGCCAGTGCCAGGCAGCCGCCGTCGTCGCCGCCGCGATCCCGGTCCCCGCCGCTCCGACGAGCAACCCCGTGCGCG
The DNA here is from genome assembly GCA_963843495.1 of uncultured Solirubrobacterales bacterium. Lineage (GTDB taxonomy): Bacteria > Actinomycetota > Thermoleophilia > Solirubrobacterales > 70-9 > VRUE01. Next base: position 649,754 of record CAWJJX010000003.1, read on the forward strand.
CGACACCTCTTCCCTTGCGTGAGCTCATTGCACCTATGTATCAGTTGGCCAGCCGGCCAGGAAGCGTGGGTGGAGCCTCTGCATTCCGAAACTTTGCACACCGGGCGTAGTTACGCCCAAAGCAACACACGAAGGGGAGAGATGCGGGCGTTTGAAGCGGATAGCGTGAAGACCATCCGGTTGGGGCTGGTGGGGGCGATCTGCGCCGCGTTCTTGCTCGCACCAACGGCCTCGGCGTTGGCGATGCGGCTCGATCCGACATTCGGATCGAAGGGCAGGGTGGCGGGAGCAACCAGCCAAACGGCCCAGGAAGGCACGTGGATCGCCACGGCGGCAAACGGAGACACGATCGTCGCCTCACATGGGATCCTCGCCGCCTACCTGCCGGATGGCCGCCTCGACCGCAGCTTCGGCGACGGCGGCACCACCCCGATCGTGAAGGAACCGGGCTTCGAGCTCGAGCAGAGCGATCTCGCGGTTGACAGCCAAGGCCGGATCGTCCTGTTCGGGGCGCTAGTGACCCTCAACGACCCGGCAATCCCGCTGAACTATCTCGGCGGAATGCTCAACTCGCGTGTTGCGGCAGTGCTGCGCTTCACGCCTGGGGGAATGCCGGACTCCAGCTTCGGCGTGAACGGCATCGTTCGCAGCGACCTCGGCCTCCCTCATGTCGAACACACGAACAAGCCGGTGACCACCGGGGCGTCTGGATTCGTCGACTCGCAGGACCGCCCCGTCTTCGTCGGCGGTCGCCTGGAGTTCCCCGCCAGCTGCGGTCACTCGTCGGCGCAGCGGCAGGACAAGATGGTCGTCAGGCTGAACGCCAATGGCTCCTTCGACATGTCCTTCGGCGAAGGCAGCGGTATCGAGCTGATTGGGAACATCAGCACTATCCCGGCGATCGCCCCAAGTCGCGACGGGAACACGATGGTGGCGGCCAATCCGCCTGTCGGCTGCGAAAGCCGGAACCAGGCAACGGTCATCGCCCTCGATCCCCAGGGCCTACCCGACCTCACGTTCAACGGGCGCGGCTGGCGCGGCGTCGGGCAGATCTATCCGACCGACCTTGCGGTCGACCGGCATGGCCGCACCGTCATCGTCGGTTGGCCTGGCAGACCCAAGAGCGCCGTGGCGTCGGTAGTCCGTCTCAACGCCGCGGGCAAGCTCGACCACGACTTCGGGCGAAACGGGAGAACCCGGATCAGCGCGGGGGGCAGCCTCAGCACGTACAGCTCGGTCGTCCTCGACTCGCACAACCGACCCATCGTTGCCGGCACGCGGGTCCAGGAAGCAGAAGCGCGATGGCTAACCGCGATCCGTCTTACCGTGCGCGGCAACATTGATCGACGTTTTGTCGGAAGTGAACCCATCACCGTTCGCTTCGGTGCGGCTTCGCGGCCGACCGAGACGGACGCGCTGGTCGATCCCCAGGGACGCTTGCTACTGGCGGGAGACAACTACAACCGCCGCACGAACGAAGTCGGATACGGCCTCGCGCGCTTCGCGGAAAGAAGGGGCCGCTAAGCGTCGAGCCCGGCCGGAAGCCGCCCTTCCACCTCGAGCTTCTCGAGATGGGCCTGCATCACCATCGCGGCGGCGGGGCGCAGCGCGGTCGGAACGTCATCCCAAGCCTCTGCGAGCAGCGCCTCGCGGGAGCGCTCGCCACGGTCGAGGGCAGCGATGAGGCGGCGCTCGCGCATCTCGCGGTGCTCGACGTACTCGGCGAGCTTCGCGGCCGGGTCCTCGATCCAGGGGCCGTGCCCCGGGCAGATCAGCTCGATCGGCTCCGCCTGCATGCGGCGCAGCGAGTCCATGTAAGCGGCAAGCGAGCCGCCTTCGGGTGGGACGAAGGTCGAGCCGGCGCCGAGCACGAGGTCGCCGCTGAAGCAGACGCCGTCCCCAGTCAGTAGGCAGACGTGGTCGGGGGCATGGCCGGGCGTGGCGACCGCTCGCAGCCCGGCATGCTCCTCGCCGTCGCCGGGCAGGATCACCTCGGCGCCGAGGCCCTCGGCGCCGTCGGCGTGGTCGCCGTGAGTGTGGGTGAGCAAAACGACGCCGATGCCGCCGCGCCCTTCGGCAGCTTCGCGAACGGCGTCCAGGTGACTGGCGACGTCCGGTCCCGGGTCGATCGCCACGCAGGGGTTGGAGCCGTAGAGGTAGGTGTTCGTCCCCTCCAGCGTCATTGGCCCGGGATTGGGGGCGACAATTCGGGCGATCTCGGAGTGGCCGGGCGCCTCGGTCAATTCATCCGAGTCCCTGGACGACGAAACGCGCTTTTTCCATGCCTGACATGGAAAATCGGCGTTTCGTGCGAGCCGTGGCGAGCGGTCAGCCCGAGACCTCTTTGGCGATCGCCTCGCGGGCGTCCTCGGGCTCGAGCACGACGAGGTCGCCGGCGCCGCGCAGGATCTCCCGGACCAACCAAGATGTGCCGGCATAAGGCAGCTCGACGACGACGGCGCCGTCGGCGAGCTCCTCGACCACGGTGCGCTCCTCGCGCAGCCAGCGGGCCCGCTCGGGCGAAACCCAGACGCGGGCGACGTGCGCGGTCGGCACCTCGCCGTGGGTCATCCAGCCCTCGACGCCGGCCAGCTCCTCGACCTCGGGACGGGGCTCGAATGTCTTCTTCGAGAGCGTCGCCTCCTTCACCCGGTCGAGCTTGAAGTGGCGGATGCCCTCTTTGGTCAGGTCGTAGCACTCGACGTACCAGCCCTCGCGGCCGTTCTCCAGGCGGTAGGGCTCGACCGAGCGTTTGGTGAACTGGTCCTCGTTCTCCTTGTAGTACTGCAACTCGAGCACGCGGCTCGAGCCGATCGCCTCGTTGACGACGCGGGCGACCTCGGCATCGCCTCCACTGCCCGAGGCGATCTCGAGGCCCTCCTCGGAGGGATCGTGGCCGAGCGCCGTGACGATCTTGGCGCGGGCGCTCTGCAGACCGCCCTGCGGCAGGTGGTCGCCGAAGAGGTCGATCGCCGCGACGAGGGCCTTTGCCTCGAGCGGGAGGAGGCGCGCCGGGCGGGCGAAGTTGTCGCCGTAGGGCTCGGAGTCGACCTCGATCTCGTCGCCCTGGATTTCCGCGTAGAGGACGTAGGTGCCGCCGCCGAAGTTAACGACGTTGAGCAGATCGATGTCCTCCTGCAGCTCTTCGGCGCTCAGCTCGAGCCGCTGGCGCAGATCGGTGACGCCGAGTCGCTCACTCCGCTTGGCCGAATCGATTAGGAGGCCGGCGAGGGTGACGAGGCGGGCGAATCGCTCGGGGCGGATCGCGGCCTCGCCGCGGCCGTTGGCACGTGCCCGCCGCGGCGGCTCGCGCAACGGTCGCTCAACCGTCTTCGCCGGCTCGAAGCCGTTGTGGTGGCGCTCGTGGAGAAGGCCGCGGCGGCTCTCTGCCTCCTCGCGCAGCTCGTCGGGCCCGAGCACCTCGGCGTTTTGGCGCCAGCGCAGCACCCACGCGATCAGCTCACGCGTCGAGGCATAGTCGGTCTCGAGGATCGCCCCTTTGCCCGGCGCCCCGTCGGCCTTGCGCGCCGGCCGCAGCTCGCCGTAGGCGCCGAAGTCGCGCTCAACCAGCCAGGCGATGCGCTCGCGGACGAAGATCGTCGCCCGGCCGCGGATCTCGCCCAGCTGCCAGTCGGCGCGCTGCCCATAGTCGCGGCGGTCGAAGTCTTCGGGCGGGTTGAAGTCGTGCTCGGCCTTGGAGGCATAGCCGACCTTGCCCTGGATGCGGGAAAGGCGGAAGACGCGCACGGCGTCTCGCTCATGGGCGTGGCCGATCAAATAGAACTGGCCGCCGCGGAAGACGAGGTGGTAGGGGTCGACCTTGCGCTTCTCGGTCTCGTCGCGCTCCATCGTGTAGTAGGTGAACTCGATCGTCTTGCGGCGCGAGATCGCGGTCTCGATCTTGGAGAGGCGCTGCGAGAGCTCGCGGCCGCCGGCGGAGGCCGTCATCGCCATCTCGACCGGCGCCCGCTCCCCCTCCTTGAGCGGATTCGGATGCCCCCAAGCGACCTGCTGCAGGGCCAGCCGCAGCGGCTCGGCGTAAGCGAAGCCGCCATCGGTGAGCAACGAGAGCGCCGTACTCAGCGAGGCCAGCTCGTTGTCTGAGAACTCGATCGCGTCGAGGTAGAAGTTCTCCGGCGGCAGCGAGTAGAGCTCGGCCTCGAAGAATCCCTCGCCCGGCTTCTCGACCCCGAGCTGGATGCCGAGGCTTTCCAGCTCCGCCCGATCGGCGTAGAAACGACGCGCGAAGGCGTCGTCGTTCATGTCGCTGTAGCCCTCCACCTCGCGCTTGATCTCGAGGGCCGAAACCGGCCTCCCCTGCGCCATCAGGAATGAGATCAGCGAGAGCTGGCGGATCAGCTTCTCGGTGTCCTTCGCCACGGCTCGCAGGATAGTGTGCGGCCAGCTCCGTGGACCTCCTGCGCAACCTCTTCGGCAACCTGACTTCGGGCATTATCCGGCTCGCAGTCACCGCCGGGGTGCTCCTGCTCTGCTACCTCTTCATCGTCAAGCCGGTGCTGAAAACCACCAGCGACGCGATCAACCAGAGCGGCATTAACCAGATCGGCAAGTCCCTGAACGGCGTCAGCCGCGAGATCAAGCGCCAGGTCCACCGCTCCTTCCGGGTGACCAAGCAGCGCGGGGCCAACCCCCAGAAGCTTGTCCACTGCATTCAGCGTGCCAACGGGGACGTGAAACACATCGAACGCTGTACGCGCAAGTTCTAGCGCGCCGCCGCCTGACGCCGTCAGGCAAGGACGCAGGAAGCGTGGCCTCTGCACGCGAGCGACCGAGGACGCCGCATGACGGCGTCAGGCGGCGGCTGCGCGCTGACCGAAAAAGGCGGAGCCGGATAGAGCTCGGTCGAAGCCGGACCAGGACTCGCCAGCCGGGAGCTGGCGCTCGAGGCGGTCGAAGCTGCCGAGGCGGCCGCCGAGGTTGTCGATCATGTGGACGAGGACCGCCTCGCGGGTGGCGGGCACGACAGGTGAGCCGTGCTCGAGCGAGCCGTGGTGGCTGAGGATGATGTGCAGGACGGCCTGGGCCAGCGCCGGGTCGAAGCCCGGGATCTCCTCGATCTCGCGGCGCACCTTGTAGTAGCCGAGCGGGATCTCGCCCTGCAGGCGGCCGGCGTCGGTGAGGTCGATCGCCAGCGGGTCGTCGTTGTAGGCCTCGGTCTTGCCGATGTCGTGCAGGAGGGCTCCGGTGACGGCGATGTCGCGGTCGATGCCCGGGAAGAAGGCGGCCGCGGCGCTCACCGCCTGGGCGACGGAGAGGGTGTGCTCGAGCAGGCCGTGGCGGTAGGCCTGGTGGTAGACCTTGGCGGCCGGCGCGTCACGGAAGCGGGCCCAGATCTCCGAGTCCTCGCCGAAGAAGCGATCGAGCAGGAGGCGGAGCTGCGGGTCCTGGACCGTCGACGAGCAGCTCGCGCAGGTCGCTCTCCAGGCGCTCGAAGGCGACCTCCGACTCGACCGCCAGATCCGTGGCCAGGTACTCGTCCTCGGCGGCCGCGCGCAGCCCGCTCAGCTTGATCTTCGAGCCCCAGCGCTCGCTGACCTCGAAGAGGCCGCTGACGTGGACCGCGGTGCCGGGAGCCGCCAGCGCGTAGAGCGCCTCCGCGTCCTCCCAGGCCACCGCCTCGCAGGTGCCACTGGCATCGCCGAGTGCCAGCCGCAGCCAGGGCTCGCCGTTGCGCTTGCGCCGCAGCTCGCGCTCGCGGACCGCGTAGACGCCGCCCACCCGCTGTCCGTCCTCCAGCTCGCCGAGCGGCACCCGCGCCACGATCAAGGTGTCGGTGAGAGCCTGCTGCTCCATCCGCGATCCAAAGTAATGACAGGTGCGGACGGCCGTATCGATGTCGCAGTTCTGACAAAGTCGGGCGCCGATGAGGCTCTGCCGCTTCGCCAAGTCAGATGGGAGCCCCGCGCTCGGCGTCATCGCGGGCGATGAGGTTGCCGACCTCTCGGCATCCGCCCTCCCCGCCGAACCCGCAGCCGCCCTCGCGCAGGAGGGGCGCGCCGGGCTGGAGGCCCTGGCCGCCGACGCGCAGTGCCTGCCACTTGCGGACGTGCGGCTCCTCGCCCCGGCGACGCCGCGCAAGTACCTGGCGATCGCGCTCAACTACGCCGACCACATCGCCGAGCTGGGGATGGAGGCGCCGGAGGTTCCGGTCTTCTTCAACAAGCAGGTGACCTGCGTGGTCGGGCCCGGAGACGTCCACATGCCGAAGGTCTCGACCCTGCTCGACTACGAGGCGGAGCTGGCCCTAGTGATCGGCAGGCGCTGCCGCCACGTCCCGGTCGAGCGGGCGCACGAGGTGATCGCCGGCTACACCTGCGCCAACGACCTCAGCGTGCGCGACTGGCAGGGCCGCGCCCAGACGATGACGATCGGCAAGTCCTTCGACACCCACGGCCCGCTGGGTCCCTGGCTGGTGACGCCCGAGGAGATCGGCGATCCCCAGGGTCTCCGCATCCGCTGTTTCGTCAACGACGAGGTGCGCCAGGAGGCGAGCACCGCCGAGATGGTCTTCGATTGCTTCCAGCAGGTCTCCCATCTCTCGGAAGCGTTCACGCTCGAGCCCGGCGACGTGATCGCGACCGGCACCCCCGCCGGCGTCGGCATCGGCCGCAAGCCGATCCGGGAGAACGTGCTGCACGTGGGCGACACAGTTCGGGTAGAGATCGAGGGCATCGGCGAGCTCGTCAACACCGTGGTCGCCGAGCCGGACGGGTTCCTGGCCGCCGCGCCGTAGCGCCGGCTACGGCTGGCGATGCACCTCGGTGGCCGTCGCCTGGTCGCGCGGTCGCACGACGATCTCGTCGACGTTGACGTGGTCGGGCTGGGCGGCCGCCCAGCGGATGCACTCGGCCACGTCCTCGGCGGCCAGTGGGCGCATGCCCTCGTAGACGCGATCGGCCGCCTCCGCGTCGCCGCCGAAGCGGACCAGCGAGAACTCGGTCTCGACCATGCCAGGGGCGATCTCGGTGATTCGCACGGGCTCGCCGAGCAGCTCCAGCCGCAGCACCCGCAACATCGCCCGTTGCGCGTGCTTGGCCGCGTTGTAGCCGGCGCCGCCCCGGTAGGGCTCGAAGCCGGCGATGCTGGTGACGCCGACGATGTGCCCACTGCCGGAGGCGACGAGCGCCGGTAGCAGGGCGCGGCTCAGCCGCATCGTCCCGAGGACGTTCGTCTCGTACATCCGCCGCCACTTCTCCTCGTCCGTGTCGGCGACCGATTCGAGGCCGAGCGCGCCGCCGGCGTTGTTGACGAGCAGCTCGCAGCGCTCCACGTGCGAGGCGAGCTCAGCCACCGAGCCCGGGTCGGTGACGTCGAGCGCGACCGCCTCGCCGCCGATATCCGCCGCCAGCTCCTCGAGCCGCCCCAACCGGCGTGCCCCGAGAACGGTGCGCCAGCCGTCGGCGGCCAGCGCCCGCGCCGTTGCGGCGCCGATGCCGCTGCTGGCCCCTGTGATCACCGCGGTCCGCATTCCCGGCGACCCTAGCGACTGGCTGCTCACTGCGAGTGGCGTGCATCAAAGGGCCTCGATTGAGCTAAAAAGCACTCACGAGTCATCAAAAATTCCTGTATGGTGCGCGAATCTATGCGGCATTTTGTCCTCCTCATCTCGCTCTTGGCAATAGTCGCCGTCATCGCGGGGTGCGGTGGCTCATCGGATTCTTCGGACACTGCGTCGGGGACTTCGAACGCGGCTTCGGATGGCTCCTCTGGATCGACGACCTCCCCTGCGGATGACGATGGGAGCGATGGAACGTCGCTCTTGGCCAAATCCGAATTCATCACCGAAGCCGACGAAATCTGCAAACGCACCCAGCAGGAAACCGGGCCTCTGGAGGACCAATACGCCCAGCTCGGCGAATCTGCGAGCACCCCGCAGGATCTCGAGAAACTCGCCGGGGTGGTGCGTGAACTGCTCGACTACGCGGACAAAGGAATCGCCGGAGTCCAGGAGCTGGAAGAGCCGGCGGCCGATCAGGCGGTCGTTGAAGACTACGTCGCCACGATCAAAAAGAGACTCGTCACCGGGGAAGAATTCGCTGACGCGCTCGAGGCAGGCAAACAGTCAGAGGCCAACAGCCTCATCAAAGAAGCCGGCGACATCTCCCAGGAAGCGGAACGCAAGGCGAAAAGCTACGGCTTCGCGGTTTGCGGCATCGCGAAATAGGAACCGGAGCAAGCCTTCCGAGAGGCCCTATCCGTGCCGAGGGCGGGACATTCGGCCGAGCGCGGGCCCGATGAAGAGGGCGAGCCAGCAGTAGGGCGCGAGATGGGGATCGATGAAGGCGACGGGGATCGAGACGAGGAACACGGATGCGACCAGCAGGACGCTTCGCTGTCCCATCCGTGCCTCCTCGGCCGAGATACGGCTCAGCCCCGCGCGTCAGCAAACATCAGCACGCCGGAGAGGACCACCCCGACCAGATTGACCGCGTAGAGGATGACGGCGCCTTGTCGCCACCAGAAGCGGCCGATTACAGCGAAGCTGATCGCGTAGGCAAATAGGTCCTGGCGCTGGTCCCAGAGCACCGGCGGCGGATCGTCCCCCCAATCCGCGAGAACTCGATCTCGTTCTCCTCGCGCCGCTTCGCTGCTCTCTCCACGCCCCAATCATCGGGTCGCGAGGTGACGGAACCCCCTCCCCCGCCCCGCTCCTACAATTGACGCGACCCGCCGACGTAGCTCAGCTGGTAGAGCACTTCACTCGTAATGAAGGGGTCCCCGGTTCAAGTCCGGGCGTCGGCTCTGGCTACGGCGCGTCCCTCGATTGGGGTCGCCAGGGAGCGGTCGGCGCGGGTGTCCGCGATCGCCACCGCAAGGAGGACCGCGCTTGAGGAGATCACCGCCGCGAGCAGACTGAGCGGGGCGGTGGCGAGACCCAGCACGAGCAGGGCGACGCAGGCGAGGAGGCGCGAGCGGGGCATCTCCCCGGTCGCTTCGCGCATGAAAGCGAGCTGGGCCAGGAAGAAGATCGCGGGGCCACCGAAGATCAACACCGCGATGCTCGCGGTAACCGGGTCGTGGGGATGGGCGATGGCGAGCTCGTCGCCGACGGCGATCGCGACGATGCCGATGACCATCGCGATCAGGGTGTAGTTGCCGACCGCGACTATCCGCGAGGGATCGGCGGCGGCGCCCGCCGCGTCGATGCCGAGGTCCTCAGCACGGTGGAAGTAGCACCACCAGAGCGCGACCGTTCCCGCGAAGGCGACCGCGAGCACGAGCAGGCGATCGGCCTGGAGCGGCTCGCCGGCGAAGGCATTGCCGATCGTCAGCACCGTCTCGCCGAGGGCGATGAGGAAGAAGAGGCGGAAGCGCTCGAGCAGGTGCTCGGCGTAGATCTGGCTGTCGGAGCTGAAGGGGCTGCGGCGCCCCGGCAGCGGATGGCCCGCGATTACGCCGCCGTAGGTGACTACGACCGCCGCCGCCCAGAGCACGAGGCGCTGCTCGCCATCGACGGCGATCCCGGCGATCCACAGCGGGGCGGTGGCGACCTCCCAGGCCAGGGCGTTGACGAAGTGCCCGTGCAGCCGATGGCCACGGAAAGCACGGACGGCGAAGGCGGTGCGCCCGAGCTGGATCGCGAGGTAGCCGACCACGAACATCCCGGCGCGATCGCCGAAGGCCTCGCTGACCGAGGTCGACATCAGCAGGCTGGCGAACATCAGGCCAAGCAGCAGCAGGCGCACTGGCTGCCGCTCAACGTCAAGCCAGTTAGAGGTCCACACGGTCATGAACCAGGCGTACATGACGGCGAGGCTGAGAACCAAGGTCTCGACGATCCCACGCGCGTCGACGTACGCGAGCAGGTGGTGCGCAAGCTGGCTGATGGTGAAGACGTAGACGAGGTCGAAGAACAGCTCCAGCGGCGTCACCGCCCGGGCGACCTCGCGAGGGCGCACCAGCGAGGCGACCTGGTGGGTCTCGGCGGCGGGCGTCTCCATCGCGCGAGCCGGGCGGCGCTAGGTGCTCTGGCCGTCGAACTTGTAGCCGACACCGCGCACGGTGAGGACCAGCTCGGGACGCTGCGGATCGCGCTCGACCTTCTGGCGCAGGTTGGAGATGTGGACGTCGCAGGCGCGCTCGTCCCCGTCGAACTCGGTCTGCCAGAGCTCCTCCATGATCTGGCGGCGGGGAAAGACCTCGCCGGGGCGCCCGACGAGCAGGCGCAGCAGCTGGAACTCCGAGCGGGTCAGGTTGACCGGCTCGCCGCGCACGGTGGCGACGTGGCGGACGAGGTCGATCGCGACCGGGCCGGCTTCGATCCGCACCGCCTGGGCGAGCGGCGAGCGGTCGAGCTCTCGGCGCCGCAGCTGGGCGCGCACCCTACCGAGCAGCTCCCGCACCGAGAAGGGCTTGGTGACGTAGTCGTCGGCGCCGACCTCCAGGCCAACGACCTTGTCGACCTCGGCGTCCTTGGCGGTGAGGACGATGATCGGCACGGCGCTGCGCGAGCGCACGTCGCGGCAGATGTCGAGGCCGCTGGGGCCGGGCATCATGATGTCGAGGATGAGCAGGTCGAAGGGAATGCCGTCGCCAAGCTTGGCCGCCGCCTCGTCGCCATCGGCGGCCGGCGTGACCTCGAAGCCCTCCTTGGCGAGCGCGTAGCCAACCGAGTCCCGGACAGAGGGCTCGTCGTCCGCGATCAGGATCCGGCCGCTGCTCATCGTCAGGCCACCGGGGTTGGACTGGGTTGGGCTAGCGGAAGTCGTACCCAGAACGTACTGCCTTGACCCTCGATCGAGCTGGCGCCTATCTCGCCGCCCATCACGCTGACCATGCGGCGGGCTATCGCCAGGCCGAGGCCGAATCCCTCCTGCGTGCGGGACTCGCTGCGGCGGTAGAAACGTTCGAACACGCGCTCTATCTCCGCCGCTGGAATGCCCGTTCCCGTGTCGATCACCTCCAGGATCACCTCCGCCTCGCCGTCTCGACGGCAGCGAACCGTAACGGTGCCGGGCGGCGGCGTGTTCTTGAAGGCGTTTGTCAGCAGACCGATCATCACCTGACGCAGCAGGGTCGGGTCCCCCTGGGCGGCGAGGTCCGGCTCGAAGTCGACGATCAGCTCGACGTGCTTGGGCGCCTCGACGGCAGCGACCACGTCGCGGATCGCGACCGGCACGTCGACCACCTCGGTCTCCCCCGCGCCCAGCGACTCGACCCGGGCCAGGGTGAGCAGGGACTGGGTGAGGCGGCTCATCCGCTCGGCGTCCTCGGCGAGGCGGGCGAGGAAGTGGTCGCGTGCCTCGGGGTCGTCTTTGGCGCCCGCCTGCAGAACCTCGATCGCGCCGGAGATCCCCGCCAGCGGGTTGCGCAGCTCGTGCGCGGCGTTGGAGACGAAGTCCGCTTCGGCGAACTCGCGGCGCATCTCCTCGGTACGGTCGCGCACGACGGCGAGGACGGCCCGCTCATCGGGCAGGGAACGGGCCTGCATCGCGTAGGCGCGGTCGCCGATCCGCAGCGCCGGGTGGGCGGAGAAGCCGACTTCGGCGGCGCGGCGCAGCAGCGGTAAAACCGCCTCCGGGGGGGAGCCGCGGTCGAGCAGCTTCGCCGCCGCGTTGTTGGAGAAGCGAACCGGTCCGTCGTAATCGACCACCATCACCGCATCGGTGAGGCCGTCGAAGATCGCCTCCAGCTTGTTGCGGTCGGCGGTGAGGACGCCGAAGCTCTCTTTGAGCGAGGCGCGCATCGACTCCAGGGCACTGGCCAAATCGCCGATCTCGTCGCGTCCGGATACCCGCAACGGCGCGTCGAAGGAGCCGGAGGCCATCTCGCCGGCCGCTTGGGCGAGCCGCGCCACCCGGTGTGAGATCGCGGTGGCGATCAAGAACCCCGCCAGGACGCCGATCAGGACCGCGACGAGCAGGGCACGGCGGTTGTCGCCGAAGAGGTAGACGGCGAAGGCCGTGATCAGCGAGACAGCGCCGAACGCCCCGACCAGCCAAAAACGCATCCCTATCCGCCTCATGAGCATTTACTAACACAAATCCCCTCCCGTCACAGGGCGTGTCTGAGCTTATGCCCCTCATATGGCGGTCAAGCTCAGACACGCCCCCTGGGGGGGACCGGGGTTCGTGGGAGAATCGGCGGGTGCGGACGTTGGTCTTCATCCCGGCCTGGAACGAGGAGGGGTCGATCGCGGCGGTGATCGCGGAGGTGCGCGAGTCGCTCCCTGGCGCAGACCTGCTCGTGATCGACGACGGCTCGACCGACGCGACGGCGGTGCGCGCCCGCGAGGCCGGCGCCCTGGTCGCCTCGCTCCCCTTCAACCAGGGGCTGGGGGCGGCGCTGCAGACCGGCTACCTGCACGCCCTGCGCGAGGGCTATGACTTCTGCGCCCACCTCGACGCCGACGGGCAGCACCCGCCGCCGGAGGTCGCGAGGCTGCTGGAGGAGGTCTATGAGGACCGTGCCGACCTCGTGATCGGCTCGCGCTACCGCGAACCCGGGCCCAGTGAGAGCGACGATTACAAGCCGACGATCTCGCGACGGATCGGCACGGGCGTCTTTCGCTTCTTCCTCACCCTGGCCACCCGGCAGCGCTTCACCGACACGACGAGCGGGATGCGGGCGGCGAACCGGCGCGTGATGAAGCTGTTCAGCGAGCGCTACTCGCCCGACTTCGCCGAGATCGAGTCGCTGCAGCTCGCGGTGCGCCAGGGCCTGCGGGTGGAGGAGGTGCCGGTGAGGATGCTGGAGCGGGCCGGGGGAACCTCCTTCCTGACGCCGCTGCGCTCGGCCTTCTTCATCTTCAAGGGGCTGATCGTGCTGGTCGTCGGCCAGTTTCGACCGCGCCGCGTGGAGGCGGAGTGATGAGAGTCCTGCTGCTGGCGGCGGCGAGCGAAGAGCCCAAGGTTCACCTCACCTCCCAGACGCGAATCCTGGCGGCTGTGATCGCCGTCGCCTTCATGGCGATGATCCTCGAGCTGATCCGCCGCGACCGGCTACAGGAGCGCTACAGCGTGGTCTGGTTCGTTGCCGGAGTGGGGATGCTCGTCGGGGCCGCCTTCCCCGGCCTGCTGACGCTGGTCGCCGACGCGATGGGCGTGCGCGACACCAACGTCGCCCTCTTCTCGATCGTGCTGCTGCTGCTGCTCGGGCTGGCGCTCAACTTCAGCGTGATCATGTCTCGTCAGGCGGCGCAGATAACCCGCCTCGCCCAGGAGCGGGCGCTGGAGAAAGCACGCCAGCAGGCGCGCTCAAGCGAGAACGGCAGCGAGGCGGAAGCCGAGCGCCTCGAGAGCTAGCTCCTCGGAGACGTTGAGGTCGAGGCGGCGCCGGGTGTCCAGGACCAGCTCCATCGCCTCTCGGCACCTGCTCGGATCGCGGCCCTTGGCCTGAGCTCTCAGCTCATCCACCCGATCCAGGTTGAAGAGGGCCTCCTCCGCGCCAGCCGCAACGGCGGCCATGTCCCGGAACCAGTAGGCGACGAGCTCGAGGCCGAGGTCGAGCATGTCCGTGCGCCTCCGTCGCCCCGCCCGCTTCGCTTCGTCGCCGATGTCCTTGGCGCTCCGCTTGACCCCGGCTTCTGCCTCCTCTTCGAGTGCCTTGCGGATCGCTTCCTCGACCTCTTCGCCAGCCCTCTCCGCCGACCGCAGCAACTGCGTCCACGGCGAATCTGTCTCGACGGAACCCCAGCCGGGGGTGCTTGCACGCAGCTCTCGGCCAGCGTCCGAGAGGAAGAAGCGCGCTCGGTCCATATCGCCAACCGAGAGCCGGGCTGCCGCCGCGACCTCATCCTCCCCGCCGGAGAGCTGGGCTTCGATGGCCTCAGCCGCCAAGGGAGCGAAGTCGACCGGCTGGCAGCGCGAGACGATCGTCTCCAGGAGGGCCGTGGGCTCGGCGGTGAGGAGGATCAGGTGGGCGAAGTCGGGTGGCTCCTCGAGGGTCTTGAGCAGGGCGTTCTGGCTCTCGTCGCGCATCGCCTCGGCCGCCTCGACGACGAAGACGCGCCGCTCGCCCTCGAAGGGCCGGTAGGAGACGGCGCGGATCACCCGTTCGCGCACCTCCTCGACCATGTGCTGGGCGCCGCGCGGCGCGATCCACACCAGGTCGGGATGGGGCGAGGGATCGAGCAGGGCGCGACGGCGGGCGTCGTCCGGATCGGTGGCTCCATCGGCGAGGATCTCGGCGGCGAAGGAGCGGGCAGCTGCTGCCTTGCCTGCTCCGCGCGGGCCACGGAACAGATAGGCGTGCGAGGGTCCAGATGCCAGAGCGGCCGTCAGCGCCAGCCGCGCCCGCGCTTGGTGCTCCGTGCTGTCCTCAATCGCGCCGGTCATCTCGGTGACTTCGCCTTTATGCGTCATATAGCACCCATAAAGGCGAAGTCAGCGTCATTGGAGGCTGCGGACGGCGGCTAGGACTTGCTCGTGGACCTCCTCGACGCTGCCTTCGCCGTCGAGGACGACGACGCGGTCGGAGGCGATCTTGGCTATTTCCTCGTAGGCGTTGGCGACAGCGCGCTGCAGGTCGAGACCCTCGGACTCGAAGCGGTCGTCGCCCTCGGCCCGGCCCAGGCCGACCTCGGGGTCGACGCGCAGCAGCAGCGTCAGGTCGGGCCAGAGACCCTCGGTGGCGGCGTCGGTGAGGGAGATCACCTCGCCGACGCCGAGCCCACGCGCCGCGCCCTGATAGGCGACGCTGGAGTCGGCGAAGCGGTCGCAGACGACGTTGCGCCCCACCTCCAGCGCCGGCCGGATCTCCCGCGCGGTGAGATCGGCGCGGGCGGCGAGGAAGAGGAGCAACTCGGCCAGCGGGTCGAGCGCCAGCTCCGGATCGGCCAGCAGGCCCCGGATCCTCTCCGCAGCTTCAGTCCCTCCCGGCTCGCGGATCAGCAGCGTCTCGGGCCCGAGCGCCTCGGCCAGCAGCTTCGCCTGGGTGCTCTTTCCCGAGCCGTCGATCCCCTCCAGCGAAATGAACACGTCAGCTCCCGTTCCGGTGGTCCTTATCCCCGATATGGCGGGATAAAGCGCACCGGAAGCGCTATTTGGCGCCGGCCTTGGCGCGTTTACGGCCGCGGGTGGCCGTGTCGGCCTTGCTCGCCGCCTTTGCCGGGACCTTGCCGTCCTCGGAGCCGTCGGGCAGCGGCTTCTCCGCCATCGCTTCCTTCGCCGCTTTCGCAGCTTCGCGTTCTGCGCGGCGTTTCTTCATCTCCTGCATCGACTCGCAGTCGTCGTTGAGGCAGAGGTTCCAGGGTCGGCCGCGGAAGGGCTGGACTTTCAGCCGCGGTGTCTCGCCGCAGATCGAGCAGCGTTCCTCGAGCTTGAAGACGTCGCCGCGCTGGGGCAGCGGGAAGGTCTGGTCGCATGACTCCGGGTCGTCGGCGGTCCAGCCGCTGCAGCCGACGAAGCGCTTGCCCGACTTTTTCGCCCGGATCACCCGCAGCATGTTCGGCGAGCCGTCCTCCTTGGTCCGACCGGCCTCTTCGCAGACCTTGCAGGGGCCGAGGATGCGGTCCTCGTCCATCCCCTTCCAGACGACTTTGGCGAGGTCTTCGCGGCTGGCGTCGATCTCGGTCCAGGTGTTGTGGAGCAGTTCGCGACTGTCTCCGACGACGTTGTCCTTGGTCATCTCGCCGGCGGCGATCTGGTCCATCTCAGCCTCCAGCTGCGCCGTCATCTCCGGCGTCGCCATCCGCGGCACGTATTTCTTGAACGCCTCGTACATCGCGATCCCGGTCTCCGAGGGAATCGGCGGGTTGCCGTAGACGTAGCCGCGGTCGAAGAGCTTCTTGATGATGTCGGCGCGGGTCGCCTTGGTGCCGAGGCCGCGCTCCTCCATCATCTCCACCAGCTTCGCCTGCGAGATCCGCGAGGGCGGCTGGGTTTCCTTGTCGACGATCCAGGGGGCGCCGTCGAGCGGCAGGCTCTGGCCCTCCACCAGCGCCGGGATCTCCTCGTCGGAGGAGCGGGCGTAGGTGTAGATACCGGCGAAGCCGGGGTCGACGACGACCGAGCCCCGGACGAAGTAGGTCTGCGAGCCGGCCTCGATGTCGGCCCGCGTCGACTCGGTGATCATCGGCGGGCTGAAGGTGGCGAGGAAGCGCCGCACGACCAGTTCGTAGACGCGCTTCTTGGGGCCATCGCCAAGAGCGCCGGGATGGATCGCCTGGGTCGGGTAGATCGGTGGGTGGTCGGTCGTCTCTTTTTTGCCGCGGGTTGGCTTCAGCTCTCCGTCGAGCAGGCCTGAGGCGGCAGAGAACTCCTTGATCCGGACCAACGAGGAGACCAGCTCGCGCAGCGGCAGCGAGACCGGATAGACCGTGTTGTCAGTGCGCGGGTAGGAGATGAAGCCGTCCATGTAGAGGTCCTCGGCGAGCCGCATCGCACTGGCGGGGGTGATGCCGAGGCGGCTGGAGGCGTCGGTGGTGAAGGCGGTCGTGTTGTAGGGGGTGGGCGGTTTGCGCGTGTTCTTGCGAGCCGTCACCGACTTCACGGTGCCGGGGCTGGCGGTGCCCGCGAAGGCAGCGTCGGCCTCGGCCTTCTCCCAGAACTTGTCGGTCTCGTGGTGGGCCTCGAAGCTGCCGTCGGGGTGCTGGAACTTGGCGAACAGTTCCCAGAAGGGCTTGGGGACGTGGGCGCGGCGCTCCATCTCGCGCTCGACGACCAGGCCCAGGGTCGGGCTCTGCACGCGGCCGACCGAGAGGAAGTTGGAGCCGAAGCGGCGGGTGGCGAGGGAGACGGCACGGGTTAGCGTCGCTCCCCAGAGCAGGTCGATGTCCTGGCGCGCGGCGCCGGCGTTGGCGAGCGGGTAGGAGAGCTCGTCGAGCTCGCCGAAGGCGCGCTCGATCTCCTCTTTGGTCAACGCCGAGTAGCGCGCGCGCTGGACCCGCAGCGTGCCGGCCCTGGTTTCCTCGCGGGTGCCCAACTCGGGGTTGGCGTCGAGCATCTCCTCCAGGGCCTCGAGGCCGATCAGCTCGCCCTCGCGGTCGAAGTCGGTGGCGATCACCAGCTCGTCGGCTTCTTTGGCGACTTTGCGGATCGCTTTGACGACGTTCTTGTCGGTCGGCTCCTTGATCAGCTCGGCGTCGATCAGGTCGTGCAGGTCGGTCTTCTGCCAGTTCGAGTAGCCCTCGGGGAAGGCGGGACCGAGCACGTGGCCCTTCAGCCCGATCGTCCTGTGGTCGCCATCGGCGTCGCTCCAGGTGTAGAAGGGGACTTTGAAGGTTTTGTCGCTGCTCGCCGTCCCCTTGCTGAGGAAGGTCGCGATCTTCTCGGCGCTGTTGTTCTTCTCGGTGACGATCAGCCGCATGGGGCGGCGAGGGTAGCAGGGGCACTCCGCTGCCCCGTTCGGCCGGCCCGCGCCGATCCTTCTAGGATCGGCCCCCTGATGAGGGCTCTGGTCACCGGCGGCGCCGGGTTCATCGGCTCGAACCTGGTCGACGCGCTGCTCGCGCGCGGTGACGAGGTGGCCGTCATCGACGACCTCTCGACCGGGCGGCGACAGAACCTCGACCCTGCGCTGGAAGCGGGCGCGAGGCTGATCGAGGCCGACGTGCGCGACCTCGCCGCGGTCGAAGGGGTCGCCCGCGAGGTGGAGCCCGAGGTCGTCTTCCACCTCGCCGCCCAGATCGACGTGCGCCGCTCGGCGGCCGAGCCCGCCTTCGATGCCTCGGTCAACGTCGGCGGCACCGCCAACGTGCTCGAGGCCTGTCGCGCGACTGACTCGCGGCGCCTCGTCTTCGTCTCGACCGGGGGTGCGATCTACGGAGAGGGGGCCGGCAAGCAGCTGCCGCTGGACGAGGACTCCCCGGTCGAGCCCCTCTCGCCCTACGGCCAGAGCAAGTTCGCCGCCGAGGGCTACCTGGCGCTCTACGAGCGCATGCACGGGCTCTCCGGAGTCAGCCTGCGGCTCGGCAACGTCTACGGGCCCCGTCAGGACCCGCTCGGCGAGGCCGGCGTGATCGCGATCTTCTGTGGGCGCCTGCGGGCGGGCGAACGCCCGGTCGTCTTCGGCGACGGCAGGCAAACCCGCGACTACATATACGTGGGCGACGTGGTCGAAGCGACGCTGGCGGCGGCGGACTCCGAGGCGAACGGCCCGGTCAACCTCGGCACCGGCATCGAGACCGACGTGCTCGAGCTGGCCCGCCTGCTAGGCGAGCTGGACGGCGCCGAGGACTTCGAGCCCGAGCTCGCCCCGGCGCGCGCCGGCGAGGTGCAGCGCATCGCGATCGACCCGGGACGCGCCGAGCAGGTGCTGGGGTGGACGCCGCGGGTCGGCCTCGAAGAGGGCCTGCGGCTCACGCTCGACGCGATCTAGGTCTCCGGGCGGCGCCCGAGGACGATCACGTTGCCGGAGAGGCGGAGCGGGCGGCGAAGCTCGACCTCGGCCAGCCCGGCCCGATCGAAGAGTTCGTGCAGCTCAGTCGTGGTCCAGCAACGCGTGCCGGCGTAGGTGAGGAAAGTGAGGCTGCCGGCGGCGGAGATCAGCGAGCCGACTCGGCCGGGCGCGGGCTGCTCGACCTCGAGAACGGCCAGACAGCCCCCGGGGCGCAGGGCGTCCCGGCCGCGGCGCAGCAGCTCAACGCAGCGCTCGGCATCGAGGTTGTGGAGGATGGAGTGCGCCGTGACGACGTCGTAGCCGGTCCCCAGGTCGGCCTCGAAGAGGTCGCCGGTCAGGTAGCGGACCCGGTCCGCGAGTCCTTCGCACGCGAGGCGCTCACGGGCCAGCGCGCTGGGTGCCTCCAGCTCGACCACGGTCGCCTCCAGGCCCCGGTGGCGACGGCACATCGCGGCGCTGTGCAGCCCCGGGCCGCCGGCGAGGTCGAGCAGGCGGCGCGATCCCCGCGCGGGGATCGTCGCCGCAACCATCTCGGCCGTCAGCTCCGCCAGCTGCGCCATCGCCGCCCTGGTAGGTCGGCCAGAAGGGATCGTCGGGTGGGCGCTCGTGCAGTCCGAGTGGCGGAGCGCCGCGGAGCACGTCCTCGAGCGAGCCCATCCCCTCCCAGCTCCAGTACGCCAGGCCGCCTATGACGGCATCGAGCCTCTGGCGCGAGCCCGGCGCGAGCCACCGATTGGCGGTTCGCGTCAGCCGGTAGCGGCCGCGTCGGTGGCGCAGGTACCCGAGCGTTACCAGGGTCGCCAAGAGGATCTCGAGGCGATCCCGCACCAGCCCCGTCCGCTGCGCAAGCCCCGCGACGTCATCCGGTTGCTCGGCCAGGGCGGAGAAGACTCCCAGGGAGCCCGCCGCCATCACCGCGCGGGCAGCCATCGGGCCGAGGTAGGCGTCGAAGAAAGGCGTCGGGAAGAGAGCGGGAACGATCCCCACCCGGCTCGCCGCGAGCGCGAGCCGCTCCAGGAACGCGGCGCGATCCGGCAGCACGAGTCGACATGGTCCCAGGGTCAGCGCGCTCACGGTGTGACCTCCGCACATCACTAGGCTTTGGGCTATGCCCGCTCAGGCCTACGCCGGCAAGGAGTGCGTCTGCCAGCTGCGCAAGGGGATCTGCGACCAGTCCTGCGTGCGCGACATGCTGGAGACGCCCTTCTACATCGCCTGCCTGAAGTTGAAGGGGCGGCGCTGCCTGGTCGTTGGAGGGGGAGACATCGGGCTGGAGAAGGTCGAGGGCCTGCTCTCCTGTGACGCCGACGTGACCCTGATCGCCCCCGTCGCCCACCCGGAGCTGGAGAGCCTGGCGGCGGAGGGCTCAATCCGGTGGGAGAAGCGCCTCTACGCCGGCGCCGCCGACCTCGAGGGGGCCTTCATGGTCATCGCCGCTACCGACGACAGCGAGGTCAACATCGGCGTCTTCGACGACGCCGAGCGGCGGGCGATGCTGGTCAACGTCGTCGACGTGCCGCCGCTCTGCAACTTCATCCTGCCGGCGATCGTGCGCACCGGGCCGCTGGCGATCGCGATCTCCACCGCGGGCGCCTCGCCGGCGCTGGCGAAGCGGATGAAGCGTGAGATCTCCGAGCTCTTCGGCGAGGAGTACGCCCGCCTCGCGGTGATCCTCAACGACGCCCGCGGCTGGGCCAAGGGCACCCTCCCCACCTACCAGGACCGCAAGGAGTTCTTCGAGGGCATCGTCAACGGCGACCCCGACCCGGTAGAGCTGATCCGAGACGGGCTCGAGCCCGAGCTGCTCACCCTAATCGAGGCCGCCAAAGAGCGCGCCACCGCCCTAGCCTGACCCAACTCCCCGCCGACGGGACCCAAAGTAGAGATATAGATCGCTTTGGGTCCCGTCGACCGGAGCTACTCGGTGCCGCAGGCTGAGACGCGGACGCGCTCTAGGGTCTCGCGCAGGGCCTCGGCTTCGCTGGCGCTGAGCCTCGCGGCGAAGGCGACCTTGAGCTCGGCGATCACCACCGGGCGCATTTCGTCGAGCAGGTCCGCGCCGGCGAGCAGCAGAGTCGCGTAGCTGACGCGGCGATCGGTCTCGCAGAAGGTCCGCTCGAGCAAGCCGGCTTTGACCAGGCGGTCGACCAGCTTGGTGAGACCGCCGCGTGTGATCACCAGCGCCTCGGCGAGGTCCCCCATCTTCATCCGCTGCTCGGGTGCTTCCGCCACCGTGGCCAGCACCTCGTACCAAGGCAAGGGTGGGAAGTCGACGCTCGCCAGGGCCTCCTGCATGCGCTGCACGATCGCGGCATGGGTGCGGGTGAGCGCTCCCCACGCCTCGCCGTGGGCACTGCGCTGTGGCTTTGCAATTTGGGTCGCTGTGGCTTGCCGATCCATCATGCCATTTTCGCAGATGAACGTTGTCTTGACAATAGTTGACTAGATAAGTATTTCTGCTAAGATTGTTTCTGCGTCAATCATTGAATTGGCAACGAGCTACGAAAAGGACATTGCGATGAGCACTCAAACCGTCACGCAGCGGATCCCAGCGGGCACTTACGCGGTGGACCCGGTCCACTCCTCGATCACCTTCGCGATCGCCCACAACGGCGTCGCCACCTTCCGCAGCGGCTTCGCTTCCTACGAGGCCCGACTCACGGGCGGAGAGGCGCCCGGCCTTGAGGGTTCGGTCGACGTCGCTAGCATCGAGATCGACGAGGAGCAGCTGAAGGGTCACCTCCTCTCCCCTGACTTCTTCGACGCCAGTCGTCACCCGCGACTCCGCTTCCGCTCGAGCGGGCTGGATGTCGCAGAGGACGGCACGGCGACCCTGCGCGGAGAGCTGGAGATTCGCAGCGAGACGCGCGAGGTCGAGGCAAGCGGCAAGTTCGGCCAACTCGGCGCCGACCTCGCCGGCAAGGCCCGGGCCGGTCTCTCGGTGAGCGCCAACGTCGACCGACGTGACTTCGGCCTTGACTGGAACGCCGAGCTGCCCAGCGGCGGCGAGGTGCTCGATTACGAGGTCGCGATCGCGGTCGAGCTGGAGCTGGTCGAGGAGGGCGAGTAGCGATGAGGGTGCTCGGCATCTCCGGCAGCCTGCGGTGGGGCTCGCTGAACAGCGCCCTGCTGCGGGCGGCCGCCGAGCGGCTGCCCGCCGATACCGAGCTGGTCGAGTTCGACCGCCTGCGCGAGGTCCCGCCCTACGACGAGGACGTCGAGCTGGAGGGGACGCCCACGGTGGTCGAGGACCTGCGCCGGGCGGTGCGCGAGGCGGACGCGGTCCTGATCGCCACCCCCGAGTACAACCACTCGATCCCAGGCTGGCTCAAGAACGTCCTCGACTGGGTCTCCCGGCCCGCTGGGCAGAGCGCCCTCAACGGCAAACCAGCGGCGGTGGTTGGCGCCTCGACCGGGATGTTCGGCGCCGCCTGGGCCCAGGCGGAGCTGCGCAAGGTGCTCGGGGCGATGGGCGGCCGCGTGGTCGAGGCCGAGCTACCCGTCGGCCGCGCAAAGGACCTCCTTGTCGAGGGCCGCCTCGAACTCTCCCCCCAGCAGTTCGAGCAGCTCGAGGAGATCCTCGCCGAGCTGGTCGCGGAGGCTGAGCGCGAGCGCGAGGTCCAGCTCGCGGTCGCGGCCTAACTTGCCCCCGAACTGGCGATCAGGCAGCGGGCAGGGCGAAGAAGGCTACGGCGGCGAAGTGGGCTGCGGCGGCGGCGATGACGAGGAGGTGGAAGACCTCGTGGTAGCCGAAGACGAGGGGGTTGGGGTTCGGGCGCTGGGTCGCGTAGACGACGGCGCCGACCGTGTAGAGGAGGCCGCCCGCAGCGACCAGCAGCGTCCCCCCTGCGCCCATTTCGCTCCAGAGCTGCGGGAAGGAGATCGCGGCGACCCAGCCGAGCGAGATGTAGACCAGCGCCGCGACCCACTTCGGGTGCTCGATCCAGACCATCTCGACGATCGCGCCGGCGATCGCTCCGACCCAGACGACGAGGAGGATCGCGTCGGCCAACGGACCGTTCAGCGCGAGCAGGGCGAAGGGCGTATAGGTGCCGGCAATGAGGAAGAAGATCATCGAGTGGTCCAGCCGGCGCATCCAGCGCCGCACTTCGGGCCGAGTCCAATTGACCCGGTGGTAGAGGGCGCTGGTGCCGAGCAGAGCGGAGAGGCTGACCGCGTAGATCGCGACTGCGAGGGTCGCCTCCGGTGTCTCCGCGGCGACGATCAGGCCGGCACCGAGACCGAGCGAGACGAAGAAGGCCCACTCGTGCGAGACGCCGCGCAGCCGCGGCTTGACCGCCGCGATCGCCTCGCTCGCGGCGCCCTTTGCCGCCTCGGCCTTCTCGACCGCCGTCGCCCTGGCCGCCGCAGCTCGCTCCCCGACCACATCGCGAGCTGCAACTTTTCGCCCACCTGCCACGCTTGTCACCATACATAGGCGGCGAGCGAAATCTGCGGCATTTGCGGCGTTGGGCGCAACAAAGTACGTCCGACTTGACAACGATCCTGCGGAGTTACCCCTGAAAGTCCCCTCGAGAGGAGAAGTTTGATGTCCAAGACCGCCGCCAGCACCCCCCAGACCGGTCTCGAGGGCCTCTCGATAGAGCGGCGATTTTCCTCTGCGGGAACCCATCCCTTCGACGAGATCGAGTGGGAGACGCGGGACGCTGTGATCGGGAATCCGGAGAGCCCGGCCTTCGAGCAGCGCGACGTCGAGTTCCCGGCGAGCTGGTCGCAGAACGCGACCAACATCGTCGCCCAGAAGTACTTCCGCGGCCAGCTTGGCTCCGAGCAGCGCGAGCGCTCGGTCAAACAGATGATCGGCCGGGTCGCCGGCACGATCTCCGAGTGGGGGCGCACGGGCGGCTACTTCGCCTCGGCCGAGGACGCCGACGCCTTCGAAGCGGAGCTGACCTCGATCCTGCTCAATCAGAAGGCGGCCTTCAACTCGCCGGTCTGGTTCAACGTCGGCTTCGAGGAGCGGCCGCAGTGCTCGGCCTGCTTCATCCTCAGCGTCGAGGACAACATGGAGTCGATCCTCGACTGGAACACGAAGGAGGGCAAGATCTTCCGCGGCGGCTCCGGCTCGGGGATCAACCTCTCCAATATCCGCGGCTCCGAAGAGCAGCTGAAAAAGGGCGGCACCGCGAGCGGCCCGGTCAGCTTCATGCGCGGCGCCGACGCCTGGGCGGGAACGATCAAGTCGGGCGGCAAGACGCGGCGCGCGGCGAAGATGGTCGTGCTCGACGTCGACCACCCCGACATCGAGCACTTCATCTGGTGCAAGGCCGACGAGGAGAAGAAGGCCGCCGCCCTGCGCGACGCCGGCTTCGACATGTCGATCGACGGCGAGGGCTTCACCTCGATCCAGTACCAGAACGCCAACAACTCGGTGCGGGTCAACGACGAGTTCATGGAGGCAGTCGAGGCGGGCGAGGACTGGGGGCTGACCGCGCGGACCAGCGGCGAGACGCTGAAGACCGTCGACGCGCGCGACCTGATGAACCAGATCTCCGACGCCGCCTGGCGCTGCGCCGACCCGGGCGTTCAGTACGACACGACGATCAACCGCTGGCACACCTGCCCGGAGTCGGGCCGGATCAACGCCTCCAACCCCTGCAGCGAGTACATGCACGTCGACGACTCGGCCTGCAACCTCGCCTCGCTCAACCTGATGAAGTTCCGCCGCGAGGACGGCAGCTTCGACACGGAGGACTTCAAGCACGCGGTCGACATCGTCTTCCTCGCCCAGGAGATCGTCGTCGGCTTCTCCAGCTACCCGACCGAGGGGATCACCGAGAACGCCAACCGCTTCCGCCAGCTCGGCCTCGGCTACGCCAACCTCGGCGCCCTGCTGATGTCCGACGGCCTCCCCTACGACTCCACCGAGGGCCGCAACGTCGCCGCCGCGATCACGGCGCTGATGACCGGCCGCGCCTACCGCCAGTCGGCGCTGATCTCGGCCGGGGCGACCGGGCCCTACGAGGAGTACGAGCGCAACCGCGAGCCGCACAACGGCGTGATGCGGATGCACCGCGACGCCGCCTATGACATCGACGCCACCGGGATCAAGGCCGACCTGCTGGAGGCGGCGCAGCGCGCCTGGGACGAGGCTGTCGAGCTCGGCGAGGAGCACGGCTACCGCAACGCGCAGGCGACGGTGCTGGCACCGACCGGGACGATCAGCTTCCTGATGGACTGCGACACGACCGGGATCGAGCCCGATTTCTCACTGGTCAAGTTCAAGGAGCTGGTCGGCGGCGGGCAGATGACGATCGTCAACCGCTCGGTGCCGTTGGCGCTGCGCACGCTCGGCTACGCCGAGCCACAGGTCGAGCAGATCGACGCCTTCATCGCCGAGAACAGCACGATCGTCGGCGCCCCGGACCTGAAGGACGAGCACCTGCCCGTCTTCGACGTCGCGGTCGGCGAGCGGGCGATCTCCCACACCGGCCACATCGACATGATGGCGGCGACGCAACCCTTCATCTCCGGCGCGATCTCGAAGACGGTCAACCTGCCGCAGACGGCGACGGTCGAGGACATCGCCGACGCCTACACGCGCGGCTGGAAGGGCGGGCTCAAGGCGCTGGCGATCTACCGCGACGGCTCGAAGACGGCGCAGGCGCTGCGCACCGACGCGCAGGATGAAAAGGCGGCAGAGGCCGCGGAGGAGGCACCGGCACCTGTGCGCAAGAAGATGCCGCGCGAGCGCGAGTCGATCACCCACAAGTTCTCGATCGCCGGCCACGAGGGCTACATCACCGCCGGCAAGTACGAGGACGGCTCGGTCGGCGAGATCTTCCTCACCGACATCGGCAAGGAGGGCTCGACGATGCGCGGGCTGCTCAATGCCTTCGCCACGGCGATCTCGATCGGCCTGCAATACGGCGTCCCGCTCGAGGTCTTCGTGCGCAAGTTCAGCTACATGCGCTTCGAGCCGGAGGGGATGACGCAGAACCCGGAGATCCCCTTCGCCAAGTCGATGCCCGACTACATCATGCGCTGGCTGGCGAGCCGCTTCATCGAGGACACCGAGACGCTGGAGGACCTCGGCATCCTCACCGCCGACGTGCGCGCCAAGCGCGAAGCGGAGACCGCCCAGCTCGGCCTCGGCATCGACACCAGCGGCGGAACTGCCGGCCCTGCGAACGGCGGCGGCAACGGTCACTCCAAGCCGGGCAACGGCAGCGACGCCGAGAAGGCGAAGGCGAGCGGCGGCGAGGCGGTCCCGGCATCATCGGCCTTCACCGAAACCCCCCCGGTCGTGCCGGCCAAGATGTCCGGCCTGGAGCTCGGCCCCGCCTGCGAGCAGTGCGGCGGCATGATGCAGCGCACGGGCTCGTGTTACACGTGCTCGTCGTGCGGAAACAACACCGGCTGCGGCTGAGCCGCCCTAGTTGAGCACGACCTCCGCGTCGTGCCGAGGCGTCTCGGTGATGGCGCGGCGGAAGACTCGCTCGGGCTTGGCATGAGCCGGGCGGATGCGGTGGCGCTTGACCAGCTCCTCTAGGACGACGGCCATCTCGAACTGGGCAAAGGAGGCGCCGAGGCAGCGGCGGACGCCGCCGCCGAAGGGGATCCAGGTGTAGGTGCCGGGCGGGTTGTCGAGGAAGCGCTCAGGGAGGAAGCGGTCCGGCTCGGGGTAGATCTCTGGGTTGCGGTGAGCGAGGTAGACGCAGGGGGCGACTGACACGCCGGCGGGCAGCTCGTAGCCGCCGATCTCGACCGGCTCGGTGAGGCGGCGCAGGACGATCGAGATCACCGGGCGCAGGCGCAGGGTCTCCTGGATCGTCGCCGTCAGGTAGTCACGCCCGCCGTCGCCGACCTCGCTGCGCAGCCGCTCCAGCTTGTCGGGATGGCGGGCGAGCCGCTCGGCGGCCCAGGCAAGCGAGGTCGCGGTGGTCTCATGGCCGGCGACCAGCAGGGTGAGCAGCTCGTCGCGCATCTCCTCATCGCTCATCGGGCTGCCGTCCTCGTGGCGGGCGCCGATCAGCATCGAGAGCACGTCATCGCGCTCCCCCACGTCCTCCGCTCGGCGGCGCTCGGCGATCTCGTCGTAGATCAGCTTGTCGATGCGGTCGACGCGGCGGCGGAACGGGCCGAGCCCGCGAACCCGCTGGGGCCCGATCAGCAGGACCGGGAGGAGGAGGCGCGGATTGGTCGTGAGGTCGAGGAACTCGCGCAGCGCCTCGCGCAGCTCGGCCATCCTCGCTCCCTCGCGGAGGCCGAAGACGGTGCGCAGGATGATCTCCAGCGTCACCGCCTGCATCCGCGGCCGCAGCTTGTAGGGGGCGCCGGTGGGCCAGCTCTCGATCTCCCGCTGGGCGATCTCGCGCATCGTCGCCTCGTAACCCTGCATGCGCTCGCCGTGAAACGGCGGCAGCAGCAGCTTGCGCTGGCTCATGTGCGGCTTCTCGTCGAGGACGAGGACCGAGTTGCGGCCGAGGACCGGGGCAAGAATCTGGTTGCCCTCGCCGGCGTGGAAGACGCGGGGGTCGCCGGTGAAGACCTGTTTGATCGCGTCGGGATCGGCCAGCATCACCCAGCGGCCTTCGTAGGCGAGGCGGATCGTGAAGATGTCGCCGTAGCGGTCCTGGCAGGCGTAGAGCATGCGCCTCGCCTGGCGCGACCAGATCCCCGTCTGGATCGTGGTGGGCAACGGCGGGCCGGGTGGAAGCCGTCGCTCCAGCGGCCGGGTCGCCGGCCGCGGAGCGGTTGTCGTCGCTGCCTCCATCGCCTCTCGTCCCCGAGGCTAGTGGGCGCGGCCGCCCCACGTGTGAGATGTGTCTCAGAGGAATCGCGTAGCCTGCCGCCCCGGTGGCGCCGCCCAGACTTCCTCCAAGCCTCGAGCACCGACTCGTTCGCCGACTCTGCGGAATGTCCCCGCGCGCGCAGCGGCGGCTGGCCGGGGCCCCACCGCGTCTCGACGGCCAGGAGCTCGCCCCCGACATCCACATGCTGCTCTCGCTCGCGAAGCGGGCCGGCGAGGCCTCGCTGGTCGAGGGACGCACCGTCGAGCAGGCGCGGGGCGAGAACCTCGAGGGCGTACCGGTCGTCGCCGGGCCGCCGCGGCCGATGGCGCGGGTGGAGGAGATGACCATCCCGGGCCCGGCCGGGGAGATCCCGGCCCGACTCTACGTCGCACTCGGCGCGGCCACCCCACCGCAGCCGCTCCTCGTCTACTGCCACGGCGGTGGCTGGGTGATCGGCAACCTCGACACCCACGATGGGCTGTGCCGCTTCCTCGCCGACTTCAGCGGCTGCCGGGTCCTCTCGATCGATTACCGCCTCGCCCCCGAGCACCCGTTCCCCGCCGCGGTCGAAGACGCAGCCGCCGCTTTCTCCTGGGCAGCGGAGCATGCCGCCGAGCTGGGCGCCGACCCGGCCCGGATCGCAGTCGCCGGCGACAGCGCCGGTGGCAACCTCTCGACCGGCGCCTGCCTGCAGGCGCGCGATAACGGCGGCCCGCAGCCGGCGATGCAGCTACTCCTCTACCCGGTTACCGACGTGGTCGGCGGACAGGCGTCGCGCGACATCTTCGCCGAGGGCTTCCTGCTGACGCGCAATGACATGGACTGGTTCGAGGACCACTACCTCCCCGATGGCTGCGATCCCGAGGACCCGCGGGCCTCGATGATGCGAGCGCTGGATGTCTCCGGCCTGCCGCCGGCCTACGTCGCCACCGCCGGTTTCGATCCCCTCCGCGACGAGGCAGAGGTCTACGCCGAGAGGATGCGCGAGGCTGGGGTCAAGGTCGCGCTGCGGCGACACAAGGGCCTGATCCACGGCTTCGCCAACCTGACCGCGATCTGCCCCACCGCCCGGGCGGCGATGTTCGAGGCGGCCGGGGCCCTGCGCATGGGCCTCTCCTGATCCAGAGGCCGTAGTGCCGGCGCATTCCGGCGTCCTCGGTCGCTCGCGTGCTGAAGCACGCCACGCTCCCTGCGTCCTTGGACTGCTTGGCACTACGGCCTCTGGTTACTCGTATTGGAGTGCTTCCAGAACGTCCAGACGGGACGCTCTACGCGCCGGCGGGATCGCGGCCAGCACGCCTGCCAGGCCGGCGAGGACCAGCAGCGCGATCAGCGAGAAGACCGGGTAGGAGAGGGTGAAGCCCTCGTCCTTGAGCGGCTGCGCGATCAGCGCCGCGAAGACGATGCCGAGAGCCATGCCGAGGATCGCCCCGATCAGGGCCGTGATCACCGCCTCGTAGCGGATCATCGAGCGCACCTGGCGACGTGACATCCCGATCGCCCGCACCATCCCCAGCTCCCGGGTCCGTTCGTGGATCGAGAGGGCAAGGGTATTGGCGATCCCAAACAGCGAGATCACGATCGCGAGCAGGAGCAGAGCGTAGACGAGGTTGACTAGTTGATCGACCTGTTCTTCTCGGCTTTCCTTCAGTTCCTCCTGGTTCATCACTTCGGCGACAGGGAACGCCCTTTCGACCAGTGCGGTGAGGGCAGCCTGGACCTTGGTGGCATCGGCTCCCGGCACCGGCTCGATGAAGTCGATGATGTCCTGGGTCTGACCGAACTCGCGGGCCATGGACGCCTGGGTGATCAGGACGCCACCGAAGACCCCGAGCTTGGCGTCGAATTCGCCGACGACCTCAAAGCTGGGCCGGTGTCGAGTCTGGCTCAGCAGGCGGAAGCGATCGCCGACCTCGAGACCGTGGGCGGAGGCGAAGGAGTTGGAGAGGACCGCTTGGTCGCCGCGCAAGCGCCGCAGGGTCGCCGGACCCCCCTCCTTCCACTCCACCTCGACCGCTTTTTCGATGTCGCGGCTCGGGGCGGAGACCATCGTCTTGCCGCCGCCGTCGACCAGCTTCGCTTCCACCGAGCGGATCGTCGCCACCGCCTCCACCCCGGGGACCCTGGTGGCGGCGACGGCCGCGCCGTTCGGGATCGGCGAGAACCCGTCGCTGTTCTGGATCACCAGCCCGCCGGCGAAGTTCTCGTCGACAACCTGGGCGACGGAGCTCTTCAGCCCGGCGGCGAAGACGGTGACGAAGGCCACCACGGTGAGGCCGATCATCAGCGCCGCCGCGGTCACCGCCGTGCGGCTCGGGTTGCGCTGCGCGTTCTCGCGCGCCAGCCTGCCGATCAGCTTGCGCAGGCGCTCCAGCGGCCAGCCGGCTGCGGTGGCGAGCGGCGGGACCAGGCGGGGGCTGAAGAGCGAGACCGCGAAGACGATCACCACCGCGCCGCCGCCGATGAGGCCGGCGGCCGTGCCGGACTCGGCGCCGCCGAAGAGGCCGATCAAGACCATCGCCAGCCCCGCCACGGCAAGCAGCGCTGTGACGACAGCTCCGATCAGGCGCCGTCGGCGACTCGGCGCCGGGGTGAAGGCGTGCAGAGCCGCCATCGGCGGCACCCTGGTCGAGCGCACCGCGGGAACCAGCGAGGAGAGCACCGTGACGACGATCCCGACCAAAAGCGCGACGACGATCGTCCGCGACTGCATCACCAGGCCGGTCGTCGGCAGATCGATTTCGAACGCTTCGAGCAGGGTGTTGAGGAGCTCGGCGATCACGAAACCCCCACCGATGCCGACGACGGCGCCGATCAGGCCGATCACCAGGGCCTCGACCACCACGTCGCCGAGGATCTGCCGGCGCGAGGCGCCGAGGGTGCGCAGCATGCCGAACTCGGTCACCCGCTGGGCGACGGTGATCGAGAACGTGTTGAAGATCAGAAACGAGCCGACGAGGACTGCGATGAAGCCGAAGACGAGCAGGAAGATCTGCAGGAAGCTGAGGTTTTCGCGGATTTCCTCGGAGCTGCGATCGGCGTTTTCCGCCGCCGTCTCCACCTTGACCCCGGGCGGCATGACGCGGGCGATCCGCCGCTTCAGCGTCGTCGCCGCAACGCCCTTCTCGGCCGCCACCGAGATCTGGTCGAAGCGGCCGACCTTGCGGGTGAGGCGCTGAGCGACCGGCAGCGTCACCTGGGCGATGCTGGCGCCGCCGAAGGAGGCCCCGCCAAGGCGGGTGAAGCCGACCAGCCGGAAGTTGCGGGCGCTGCCCTGGCCGATCAGCCTGATCCTTTCGCCGATGGAGAGGTCGGAGGTTTCCGCCGCAGCCTTGTCGATCGATGCTTCGGTCGGGCCGCGTGGTGAGTGGCCTTCGATGTAGGTGAGCGACTCGAGCCCGTCGGGCAAGCGCGAGGAGATGAACTTCGGCGCGAATTTGCTGCCAATCTTCTCGCCCTCGGAGTCGAAAAAGCCGCCCGGGGTGAAGATCGCACCGGCGGCGAGTCTCACCCCCGGCGTTTTCTGCACCCGTGGCAGCAGCGAGGCGCTGATCGTCGGGATTTCGCCGTTTTCCTGTTTGACCGGGTTCTCGGCGGTGATCACGACGCTGGTGCCCTTCAGCGACTCGCTGAAGATCTCGTCGAAGGCGGCGAAGATCGTGTCGGTGAGGACGTAGGAGCCGGAGATGAAGGCGACTCCGATCACGACCGCGAAGGTCGTCGCCAGGGCGCGGGCCTTGCGCGCCCAGACGCTCTTCAGGGCGAGCCTAGTCAACTTGCTTCATCAGCTCGATCACGTCGTCGGCCGAGCCGGGGGCGTCGTCATGGACGATCCGCCCGTCGCGGAGGGTGATCAAGCGGTCGGCGTGCGCGGCTGCGGCTGGATCATGGGTGACCATGATCACCGTCTGGCCGAAGTCGTCGACCGCCTGGCGCAGCAGCCGCAGCACGTCCTCGCTCGCTTTCGAGTCGAGGTTGCCGGTTGGCTCGTCGGCGAAGACGACCGCCGGTTTGGAAAGCAGGGCGCGGGCGACCGCGACCCGCTGCTGCTGGCCGCCGGAGAGCTCGGAAGGGCGGTGGGTGCGCCGGTCCTCGAGCCCGACCGTGCGGATCAGCTGGTCGAGCCAGGCCTGGTCAGGCTTGCGGCCGGCGATCGAGAGCGGCAGCGTCAGGTTCTCTTCAGCCGTGAGCACCGGCAGCAGGTTGAAGAACTGGAAGACGAAGCCGAGCTTCTCGCGACGCAGCTTGGTCAGCTCGGCGTCGTCGAGGCCGGTGATCTCCTGACCGTCGAGGAGAACGGTCCCGGCCGTCGGCGTGTCGAGGCCGGCGAGGATGTGCATCAGGGTCGACTTGCCGGAGCCCGATGGCCCCATGATCGCGGTGAAGCGCCCACGCTCGAAGCCGGTGCTGACGTCGACGAGGGCATCGACCGCCGCCGCCCCCTCGCCGTAGCGCCGGGAGACGCCGGTTGCCGTCACGACCTGTCCGTTCTGACCGCTCGAATCGCTCATCGGCTCACCGTATCGAGGAGCATTGGTACCCGGCCTCGACCGACTTGAACGTGATCTCAGTCACCCGGGAGGTCGCGCACCACCAGCGGCGCATCGCGGCGGAGAGACTAGCCTGCCCTCGGATGGCGCTGGCGGATGAGTTCGACGGGTTCCTGATCGACCTGGACGGGGTCGTCTGGGTCGGTCGGGAACCGGTGCCGGGAGCTGCGGAGGCGCTGCGGGCGCTGCTCGAGGCCGGCAAGGCGATCGCCTTCGTCACCAACAACCCGGGGAAGCCGACCGCGACCTACGTGGAGAGGCTGCGCGAGCGTGGGGTTCCGGTCGCCGACGGCAGGGTCGTCACGGCGGGCACGTCGACGGCGGTGCTCGCCGTCGAGCGCGTGGGGAGTGGCAGCACCGCGTTCACGATCGGCGCCCCCGCTTTCAAGGACTCCGTCGCCGAGACGGGATTGACGCTGGTCGAGGGCGAGGCCGGCCGGGAGGCCGACGCCGTGCTCGTATCCGGTCACCGCGATTTCGACTACGAAGAGCTGTTGACGGCAACGCTGGCGCTGCAGCGCGGCGCGGCGCTGTTCGCGACCAGTCGCGATCCGACCCTGCCGATGCCCGGCGGCGCCTGGCCGGGCACCGGCGCCGTGCTGGCGGCGGTGGAGACTGCCTCCGGCGCTCGGGCGGAGATCGGCGGCAAGCCTGAACCGCACCTCTTCGCACAGGCCCGAAGGCTGCTCGGCGGCGCCGAGCGGGTGGCGATGGTCGGCGACCGCATCTCTTCGGACATCGAAGGCGGGCGGCGGGCGGGGCTGGAGACTGTCCTCGTGCTGACCGGGGCCTGCTCGCGGGCGGATGCCGAGAGCGCCGAGCCACCTCCCGACCACGTCCTCGACGACCTCTCCGGGCTGCTGCGATGAGCGAGGGCTCGGCGCCCGTGGTTCCCCACCCGGGGGTCGCCTTCGCCGGCGTCTTCGCCGTCACCTTCTGCGGCTTGGTCGCTGTCGGCGCGGTCCTGCCGGTGCTGCCCCGCTTCGTGAGCGGTCCGCTTGACGCGGGCAACGTCGCGGTCGGGGTAGTCGTCGGCTCCTACGCGATCACCGGACTCCTCCTGCGACCCTTCGCCGGCCGCCTCGCCGACCACCGCGGTCGCAAGCCGACCGTCCTGCTCGGTTCGGTCCTCTGCGCCATCGGGGGGTTCATGTACCTGCTGCCCCTCGACGTCCCCGGCCTGGTCGCGGCGCGACTGGTCCTCGGCGCCGGCGAGGGAACTGTGTTCACCGCGTGCTCCGCCTGGGTCGTCGACCTCTCCCCACCGGAGCGACGGGGCCGGTTGATCGGCCTCTACGGACTCTCGGTCTGGGCTGGGCTCAGCATCGGCCCGCTGCTCGGCGAGCTGATCCTGCACGCTTCCGGCTACACGCTGGTCTGGGTCTTCGCCGGCGCCGCCCCCTTGCTCGGAGCGCTGATCGCGACCCGCCTCCCGGATCCCTTCCACCCGGCACCGCCGTTGGAGCAGGAGCACCACTCGCTGATCGAGCGCGAGGCGATCCGCCCGGGCATTGCCCTCGCCCTCGCCTCGATCGGCTACGCGACGGTCGCGGCCTTCGTCGTCCTGCACCTCGACGCCCGTGGCATCGGCCACGGCGCCACCGTGTTCGGCGCCTTCGCGACGATGGTGGTGCTAACCCGGCTGATCGGCGGCGATCTTCCCGACCGGGTCGGCCCGACGCGGGTCGCCATCGTCGCCGCCACGGTCGAGGCGATCGGCCTGACCACGCTGGCCGCCGCTCAGAGCCTCGGCGTCGCGCTCGCCGGTGCGCTGGCGATGGGCGCTGCCTTCTCGCTCCTCTATCCCTCCCTCTCGCTGATCGTCGTCAGCCGCGTCTCCGACCGCCGCCGCGGCGCCGCCCTGGGCACCTTCACCGCTTTCTTCGACGCGGGCGTCGGTCTCGGCGCCCCAATCGCCGGCGCCGCCGCGGCCCTCATCAGCTACGAGGGCGCCTTCCTCCTCTCAGCCGCCATAGCCCTGGCCTCCGCCGCGACCATCGCCCTCGCCATCTCCCCCCGCGGCCGCGCCCTCCTCGCCACCCGCTGAAGCGAGGAGAGAACGAAACGCCGATTTCCCATCCCAGACATGGGAAATCGGCGTTTCGTCAGGTCTAGCGCTTGGCGATGAGGAGGGACTGGGCGGCGCGGCCGATGCGGCCACGCTGGTCGGAGAGGACCGACTCGGCGGTGCCGATCCCCGACGGCTGGGGGCGGGTGACCGCGTCCACGCAGACCCACTCGCCCTCGGGCATGCGCTCGAAATGGACGGATAGGTCGACGTTGATGAACACGTACTCGCGCCAATCGAGGACCGCGCTGATCCCGTTGCCCACGTCGGCCGCGACCAGCGCCCGCTGCAGCGCCGTTGGCTCCTCCCCCTCCACCAGCGGCCGTCGCATCCGCATCCAAACCGTCGCCGGCCCGGGCTCCAGAAAGGCCCCGGCCACCGCCTTCCACTCCATCGCCGTGTGGTAGCCGACGTCCTGCCCGGTAGCGAAGAACTCCGGCGTCTCGCCTTGCTCCGGTCCTGCCGGCGGCGCATCGATGACCGCCGCCTCTTCCGGCAGCTCCATCTCGGTCACGCGCAGCTGCCAGGCCGTGGCTCGCATCAGCTCGCCATCACCGTTCGAAAGCGACGCCTCGACCATCCGGACTTTCCGGCCCGGCCGCACCACCCGCGCCTCGACCCGCACCTCCCCGATCGGCACCGGCCGCAGGATCTCGAACACGACCCGCCCGACCTGAAACCCGTCTCCCCCATCGAGTGACTCGAGCTCCCGACCAAGCAGAGCCGACGGCGGGCCCGCATGCTGAGACCCCGGATCCCACGGTCCCCGGGTCAGCCCAGTGGCCACGAACCTGTTGTCGCCGTTCCGCTCGTAGAACGCTTCGTTCATCGCGGCCGCATCGTAAGGGGCGGCGGGGCGCCTCTCGAACGGGCGGATACTCAAAACGCCGGCCTCATTAGGCCGGCGTTTGTCCGGGCGAGAGGCGCCCCGCCGCCCCTTTACCCTTGACGCATGACCAAGATCAAGAAGACCGACGCCGAATGGCGCGACCAGCTAACCGCCGAGCAATACGACGTAACCCGCAACGCAGGCACCGAGCGCCCCTTCGCCGGCCCCTACGTCAACGAGAAAACCGACGGCATGTACCACTGCGTCTGCTGCGGCACCGAGCTCTTCTCCTCGGACACGAAGTTCGACTCCGGCACCGGCTGGCCCAGCTTCACCGAGCCGGCGAACCTGGAGCACGTCGAGCTGAGGCCCGACAACAGCCACTTCATGCGCCGCACAGAGGTTGTCTGCAAGCACTGCGACGCCCACCTCGGCCACGTCTTCGACGACGGCCCCGCGGAGCGCGGCGGCAAGCGCTACTGCATCAACGGCTGTGCGCTGGAGCTCAAGCCGGCGGGCTAGGCTTTGCCGCCGGCGCCGAGATAGCTGAACTTCACCGCGAGCGCCACCGCCTCGGTACGCGTGTCGACCTCGAGCTTGGCGATCGCATTGCGCACGTGCGTGTGGACGGTCGCCGGGCTCAGCTGCAACCGCTCGGCGATCGCTTTCACCCGCAGCCCCTCGGCCAGGAGCTCGAGGATCTGCCGCTCTCGCGGCGAGAGGTCGAGCAGCTTCTCGACCTCCGAGGGCTTGCCACCGGCGAAGTCGCCTCCCAGGAAGGTGCCACCGCCAGTGACCGCTTTCACGGCGCGGGCGATGTCCTCGGCGGGTGCCGACTTGAGCACGTAGCCAGAGGCGCCGGCGCGGAGGGCCAGCGCCAGCAGGTCGGGCTGGGCGTGGGCGGTGAAGACGATGACCTTGGTCCGCGGACGGGCTTTGAGCACCTCCTTGGTCGCCTCGATCCCGTCGCGCTTGGGCAGCTCGACGTCGATGATCAGGACGTCGGGCTCGAGCTCCTTGACCACGTCGACGACGTCGCGGCCGTTACCGGCCTCGCCGACGATCTCGACGATGCTCGAGTTCGCCATGCGGGCCTTGATCGCCTCGCGGACTATCTCGTGGTCGTCGCAGAGGACGACTCGCTTTGCGTCACGCACGCTTGTACTCATCGGGAAATCTCTCGCTCCGCTTTAGACGCAACGAACCAACGCGGACCCGCAAGCACCGCGTTCACGCTGCACCGATCCTTTCAGGCAAACCATATGAATGCAAAATAGTGGGTAGCGTGAAACTGCCTTCCCGCTCTTGCCGATTCTCAATCAGGGCAATCATCGTTCGCCCCACGGCAACCGCGGTGCCGTTGAGCGTGTGCACTACCTCTGGGGATTCGCCGTCACCCGGCCTATACCTACAGCCGAGGCGGCGCGCCTGGTAGTCAGTCGTATTAGAGCAGGAAGTCAGCTCCCTGTAGCGGTTTTGGCTTGGAATCCAGGCCTCGCAGTCGTACTTCTTGGCGGCGGGCGCACCGAGATCGCCTGCGGCGACGTTGACGACTCGGTAGGGGATCTCCAGCTCAGTGAGGATCCGCTCCTCGATCGAGAGCAGGCGCTCGTGCTCGGCCGCGGACTCGGAGGGCTCGACGAACGAGAACATCTCGACCTTGTCGAACTGGTGGACGCGAAAGATCCCGCGCGTGTCGCGGCCGGCCGCTCCCGCCTCGCGGCGGAAGCAGGTCGAGAAGCCGGCGTAGCGCAGGGGCAGCTGCTCGGCCTCGAGGATCTGGTCGGCGTGCATCCCCGCCAGCGAGACCTCTGAGGTGCCGACGAGGAAGAGCTCGTCCTTGGGCACCTCGTAGATCTGGTCGCGGTCGCCGGGCAGGAAGCCGGTCCCGTACAGCGCCTCTTCGCGGACGAGGACCGGCGGCACGACCGGCTCGTGGCCCTCCTCGCGCACCAGGTCGATCGCGAAGCGCACCAGCGCCAGCTCGAGCAGGACCAGGTCGCCCTTCAGGTAAGCGAAGCGAGAGCCGGAGACCCGAGCCGCCGCCTCCATGTCGATCAACCCGAGCTCGGTCCCGATCTCGAGGTGGTCGCGCGGCTCGAAGTCAAAACTGGGGCGCTGGCCCTCCTCGCGCAGGACGATGGCGTCATCCTCGCTCATCCCCTCCGGCGCGTCGGGGTCCGGCAGGTTGGGCAGTGCCGTGGCGATCCGCTCCAGCTCGGCCTCGACGCTCTCCAGCTCGGCCCTGCTGGACTCGATCCTCTCCTTCAGCCCCTGCACGGCGCCCATCTCCTCCTCTGCCTCCTCGCCGCGCTGCTTGGCCTCGCCGATTCGCTTGGAGAGCGCCTTGCGCTCCGCCTGAGCCCCCTCGATCTCCGGCAGCAGCTCGCGCCGCCTCGCGTCGAGAGCGAGCAGCTCGTCGACCTGCTCGGCCGCGCCGCGCCGCGCAAGAGCCTCCTTGACCCGCTCAGGGTCGGAGCGGATCAGCTTCAGGTCGAGCATGGCGTCGGGACGTTAAGGCGAGGCCTGGCCGGGGCGGGGCGGTTCCTCGGCTTCGGTCCCCGCGTACTTGGCGACGAAGCGGGCGACCGCCTCAGCCTCTTCGCCGACCACGATGTTCTGGGGCATGATCGCCCCGGAGAAACCACCGTTCTGGATCGCGAAGAGAGCGTCGTCATAGGTCTCGGTCCGCTGGTCGAGATTGGGCCCCTGCGCCCGCAGGCTGCGGGTGCCGCTGCCCTGGGTCCCGGCGACGCTGAGCGTATGGCAGCCGGAGCAGTGCGTGGCGAAGAGAACGGCGCCGGCGTGATCGGGCTCATCGCTGGAGACCGCCACGTCTTCCTGGCCGAAGCCGCAGGCGGCCAGGCTGAGGGCCGCGATCAGGGCCAGAGCTGTGGCTAGGGCTGGGCGCACGGAGCGGCATCATATTGTCTGGCTTAGATGCTGGACGGAAGACCCCCGCACGCCCGGATGCCGCGTCTGGCGCTGCGCATCTCTGCGTCCTCGGGTTTGCCTTTGGCTCCACCAAAGGCTGCACCCTGCGTCCTTGATCTGCTTGGCCAGCCACGTCCCCGGTCATACGTGGGCCCTCCGTCCAGCATCTCGCCGTGAGTCCCCCCGACCCCGCCCGTTTCCGCGCCGCGATGGCAATGCTTCCCACCGGCGTCACCGTGGTCAGCGCCAGCGGGCCCGACGGCCCGGCGGGAGCGACCGCCAACGCCGTCTGCTCGCTCTCGATCGAGCCGATGCTGATGCTCGCCTGCCTCGACCGCGGCTCGCGCACCCTTCTTGCCGTGCAGGCGGCAAACCACTTCGGCGTCAGCGTCCTGCACGCGGGCCAGGAGGAGATCGCCCGCTCCTTCGCCACCAAGGCCCCGGTTGCCGAGAAGTGGGATGGCGTCGCCTGGAGCGAGCGCGGTGGAGTCCCGGCGATCGACGACTCGCTCGCCTGGATCGCCTGCGAGCTGCGCGACGTGATCTCCGGTGGCGACCACGTCATCGTCACCGGCGAGGTCCGCGACCTCGATGCCGGCGCGGGCAACCCGCTCGTCTTCAGCGGCGGCGATTACCGGCCGTTGGGCTGAGAGCGGTCAGCGGCAGCCGGTGGCGATGGCGAGCGCCCGGCAGACCTCGTCCATGCGTTTGCCGGCCAGGGACGCGATCGGCTCGCTGAGGAGATCGCGGGACACCTGCCTTACGTTGTCGAAGCTGGCTACGCATTCCTGCGGCATCCCGTCTCCCTCGTCCAGCCGGACCTCAGTCGGGATGCCACGAATCGTCCGCGTGACCGGCGCAACCAACACTCTCTGCAGAACGGGAATCGCCTCAGCCCGAGTGAGCACGAGGGCGGGGCGTCGTCCCTCCTCGGGGAAGTCGAACCAACAGATGTCACCCCTGGTTACCACGGCTCTTCGCGGACCATCTCGCGCCCTTCTCGTTCAGCTGCAGCCAACTCCTCCGCCGTCTCCGGAATACGTTCGTAGCCCTCCCGGATTTCACGGTCGATCCGGGCCTGTTCCTCGTCGTAGAGATAAGCCTCGATCGCGTCGCGGATCAGGGCCGAGCGCGAGCGACCTTCACGCGCGGCGCGCTCGTCGAGTCTCTGCAGCAACGACTGCGTCAGCTGCACCAGCGTCTGCGTTCGCTCCATCGACCATATGGTATCCAATGATGCCGTAGCCACCGCCTGTCTAAGGCTTTGGCTCGCGATTCTTTCCCCCTCGGGAGACCGAACTAGCTCAGGTCGCGCGGTGGCAGACGGCCTCGATGTTGTTGCCGTCCGGGTCGAGGACGAAGGCGCCGTAGTAACCGGGGTGGTAGATCGGGCGCGGCCCCGGGGCGCCGTTGTCGGTACCACCTGCCTCCAGGGCGGCGGCGTGGAAGGCGTCGACCAGCTCCGTCGTGCGCGCACCGAAGCAGACATGGGCGCCGCTGACGGCGGGCCGGCTCCGTGAGCCGATCCAGAAGAAGGGCTTCAGCCCGTGCTCGGTGTCCCTGCCGAAACCGGCGGCGCCCTCGAACTCCATCAGCAGCCCGATCCCGAGAGGCTCGAGCGCCCCTTCGTAGAACGCCTTGCTGCGCTCGAAATCGCTCACCTCGATGCCAACGTGATCGAGCATTGGCTCAGCCTAGTCCCTCCTGCTAGAAGGCGGCGCTGGTTCCCGCCGCCCGCAGCGCCAGGAAGAGGATCACGCCACAGCTAACGGCCATGATGCCCATCTCGCGGCGGACGATCGCCAGGGCCAGGGATTCCTGGGCCTCTCCGGAGAGGAATTCGAAGTCGACGTCGCCAAGCTCGCGTTCGGCGGCGCCAGCGCGGGCGCCCTCGGCGAGCAGGGAGACGACGAGGGGGAGAACGCCGTAGAGGTAGTGCAGGTCGTCGCTGGGTTCGTGGCCGGTGAAGACCAGCAGGCCGCCCAGCATCGCCTGCACGAAGACGGCCGCCTGAGCGGCGCGTAGTAGGTACCAGAAGGGAATCGAGGAGCGCTCGCGGAGCCAGGCAACCCCGCCCAGAGCGAAGGCGGCGAGGTTGAGCGCGATCACCGCACAGCCAACTACGAGGTGCACCTCGACCATCGGGCTATTTCCTCCTAAGAGGGTCGGGATTCGGCTTGCTGATGCGGAAAATCACTATGTAGCATTCTGTTACAAGGGGGGTGTATAAACCGGTCTGCGAGCGGTGCGAGCGCGGTCAACGGCGCTCCGTCGGCCGCCCAGCCTAAACGGACCTCCCAGTGCTGAAGAGCTACCTGCCGATTCTCGTCTTCGCCGTCCTCGGCCTCACGGTCGGGGGCGCCTTCGCGATGCTCAACCACCTGATCGGGCCCAAGCGCCCGCAGCGCCCGACCGTGGCGAGCAGGCGCCAGGCCGAGCCGTATGAGTCCGGCATCCCGGTCGAGGCCTCGCACGGCCTGCGCTTCGGCGTCAGCTTCTACCTGATCGCGATGCTCTTCATCCTCTTCGACATCGAGGTTGTCTTCCTCTACCCGGTCGGGGTGATCCTGAAGAGCGCCGACAGCCTCCTCGTGCTCGGCGAGCTGATCACCTTCGTCGTCCTGCTGATGGTCGCCTTCGTCTACGTCTGGCGCAAGGGAGCCCTGGATTGGAAATAGAGAGACAGACGATGCGGGCGCGCCAGCTGCGCGCCCGCGACATGCTGCGCGGCGACCTCGAGGGTGAGGAGCTGGAGCGCTACGTCGAGGAGAAGGTCGTGATGACCAACCTCGAGAAGATGCTGAACTGGGCACGCTCGAACTCGGTCTTCCCCCTCACCTTCGGCCTCGCCTGCTGCGCGATCGAGGCGCCAATCTCGCTCGTCACCGCGCGCTACGACATCGCCCGCTTCGGCGCGGAGGCGCTGCGGGCCTCGCCTCGCCAGGCGGACATGATCATCCTCTCGGGCCGGGTCTCGATCAAGATGGCGCCGGTCGTCCGCCGCCTCTATGACCAGATGCTGGAGCCGAAGTGGGCGATCTCGATGGGCGCCTGCTCCTCCAGCGGCGGCATGTTCTCCAACTACGCCGTTGTCCAGGGTGCGGACAAGTTCATGCCGATCGACCTCCACATCCCCGGCTGCCCGCCGCGGCCCGAGGCGGTGCTCTACGGCTTCACCAAGCTGCAGCGCAAGATCCAGGGCAATCCCGACCAGGGCTGGCGGACCCGCTACGACGCCTTCGGCACCGAGGAGTGGGCGCGCGGCGGCCCCCGCAGCGAACCGAGCGCTAAGGCGGCGGAGGCGTACCTCGCCGCGAGGGAGCTGATCGGTGCCTGACGCCCCCGGACTGGAGCTGATCCGGGGGGAGATCGAGCAGGACCACCCCGGCGCGGTGCTCGACACCGGGTTCGAGTGCGGGCGGGCGAGCCTCGCGATCGATCCCGCTCACGTTCTAGCAGTGCTCGGCTGGCTGCGCGACGCGCCCGGCCAGGGCTACCGCTTCCTCTCGAGCCTGCACGCGGCCGACTACCTGCCGGCAGAGCCGCGCTTCGCTGTGCATTACGAGCTGCTCAATCGCGACCGGGTCGAGCGGCTGCGCGTGAAGGCGCTGCTGGCGGACCCCGGCGAGGACCGGCTGCCCGAGATCGACTCCTGCGTCGAGCTCTTCCCCACCGCCGAGTTCCAGGAGCGCGAAGCGTTCGACTTCTTCGGCATCGTCTTCAAGGGGCACCCCGACCTGACCCGGATCCTGCTGCCGGAGGACTACGTCGGCTGGCCGCAGCGGCGCGACTTCCCGATCGGCGGCGAGCCCGTCACCTTCACCTACAACGAGCGCAACTATGGCTAGCCGCCCCCGGACGCGGGAGCGCGGGCGCGAGATCGCCGGGTATGACGAGCGCGCCCGCGCGGGAGCGGAGGAGGAGGCGCCCGGCTTGGCCGAGCGCACGGAGGTCATGACGGTCAACATCGGGCCGCACCATCCGGCGACCCACGGCGTGCTGCGCTTGATCGTCGACCTCGAGGGCGAGGTCGTGCGCGAGCTGAAGCCGATGATCGGCTACGTCCACACCGGGATCGAAAAGTCCTGCGAGGACAAGAGCTACTGGAAGGTCATCCCCTTCGTCGAGCGGATGGACTACGTCTCCTACTTCTTCCAGATGGAGGCCTTCTGCGGCGCGGTCGAGCGGCTGATCGAGCTGGAGATCCCGCCACGGGCCAAGTACCTGCGCACGATCTTCCTCGAGCTGAACCGGATCCACTCCCACCTGGTCTGGCTGGGGACGACGGCGCTCGACCTCGGCGCGATCTCGATGCTCTGGTACTGCTTCCGCGAGCGCGACCGCATCCTCGACCTCTTCGAGATGGCGACGGGGCAGCGCATGCACACGCGCTACTTCCAGGTCGGCGGCGTGATCGAGGACATCCCGCTCGGCTTCGAGTCGAAGCTGCGCGAGTTCATCGCCGAGATGCCGGTGCGGGTCGGCCAGTACCAGGCACTGCTCGACCGCAACGAGGTCTTCCTCTCGCGCACGAAGGGGACCGGGATCGTCTCGCGCGAGCGGCTGCTGGAGCTGGGCGTTACCGGGCCGCTGCTGCGCGCCGCCGGCGAGCCATGGGACCTGCGCAAGGCCTTCGATTACCTCGCCTACCCCGAGCTGGACTTCAAGATCCCGGTCGGGACCGTCGGCGACAACTACGACCGCTACCGGGTGCGGGTGGCGGAGATGGTCGAGTCGACGCGGATCGTCGAGCAGGCGCTCGATGCCCTGCCCGAGGGGCCGTTCATCGCCGACGACCGCAAGTACGTGCTGCCGCCGCGCTCGGAGCTCTCGACCTCGATGGAGTCGCTGATCCACCACTTCAAGCTCGTCACCGAGGGCTACCGCGTGGCGCCGGGCGAGATCTACTACGCGATCGAGTCGCCGCGTGGCGAGCTCGGCTGCTTCGTCCTCGCGGACGGGTCGGCGAAGCCGGCCCGCGTGCACTTCCGCGATCCGTCGTTCGTCAACCTGCAGGCGTTCAGGGACATGTCGGTGGGCACCTACGTCGCCGACATGATCTGCAGCCTCGGGATGCTGGACCCGATCCTCGGGGGGGTCGACCGGTGAGCCCCGTCGACGGGCCCGGCATCGTCAATCCCGACCTGCCGGTCGATCGGGCCGTTACCGAGGGCCGGGTTCCGGATCGTTCGCCCGAGCAGGTGCCAGAGCTCCATGAAGTCGATTGTCCGGATGAGCTGCGCAAGCGCATTGAAGAGCTGATGTCGCGGTATCCGGACCGGAAATCGGCCTCGATTCCGGCCCTCTGGTCCGTGCAGCGACTCTACGGGTGGTGCACGCCGGAGGGGATCCGGCAGGCGGCCGCGGTGATGCGGGTGACTCCCGCCTACCTGGAGTCGGTGGCGAGCTTCTACGACCTCCTGCACACCGAGCCGGTGGGGACCCACAAGGTCGCGGTCTGCACCAACATCAGCTGCTGGATGCGGGGTGGGGACGAGCTGCTCGAGGCGTTCCGGGCCGCTGCCGGCGACGACGAGGACTTCTTCGTGACGGGGTTCGAGTGCCTCGGCGCCTGCGACATCGCGCCGATGGCCTCGATCGACGAGCGCTACTTCGGGCCGCTCGAGGCAGCCGAGGCGGCGACGGCGATCGAGCAGCTGCGCGAAGGCGCCGAGGTGCTGCCCGAGAAGGCGCTGGAGAAGCGCCCGCTTCCCGGTGGCAACCCGCCCGCGGCGGACGCGGAAGCGAGTGAGGGAGATCTCCGGTGATGGTGAACCCGAACGAGCGAGAGCAGAGCACGCGGGCGGAAATTGTTGGCGGGGAGACACGGATGCTGCTGAAGAACGCCGAAGACCCGGAGCTGCGCACGCTCGCCGGCTACGAGGGCTTCGGCGGCTACGCGACGCTGGAGAAGGCCTACCGCGAGCTGGAGGCAGACGAGGTGCTGAAAGAGCTCGAAGAGTCGGGGCTGCGCGGCCGTGGCGGGGCCGGCTTCTCGATGGGCAAAAAGGCGAGCTTCCTACCTCGCGGGGGGGGCGTCGACAAGTACCTCTGCTGCAACGCCGACGAGTCCGAGCCCGGTGCCTTCAAGGACCGCGAGCTGATGCAGCGCAACCCGCACCAGCTGATCGAGGGGATAGCGATCGCCTCGCTGGCGGCAGGTATCGGCCACGCCTTCATCTTCATCCGCGGCGAGTACGACTCCCAGGCCGACGTCCTCGACGCCGCCGTCGCCGAAGCGTACGAGGCCGGCTACCTCGGCAAGGACATACTCGGCA
Organism: uncultured Solirubrobacterales bacterium; assembly: GCA_963843495.1. Classification (GTDB taxonomy): domain Bacteria; phylum Actinomycetota; class Thermoleophilia; order Solirubrobacterales; family 70-9; genus VRUE01. The sequence goes on from CAWJJX010000003.1 coordinate 693,469, forward strand.
CCCGGCGCGACCTCGAGCTGGTCGTCCACCGCGGCGCCGGCGCCTACATCTGCGGCGAGGAGACGGCGCTGCTCGACGCCCTCGAGGGCAAGCGCGGCAACCCGCGCCTGAAGCCGCCCTTCCCCGCGGTGCAGGGCCTCTACGGCGGGCCGACGCTGATCAACAACGTTGAGACGCTCTCCAACGTGCCCCACATCGTCGCCAACGGCTCCGAGTGGTTCCGCGGCTTCGGCACCGAGCAGTCGCCGGGGACCAAGGTCGTCTCAGTCTCGGGCTGTGTGCGGCGCCCGGGCAACTACGAGGTCGAGCTGGGCATCCCGACGCGAGAGCTAATCGAGGACCTTGCCGGCGGCCCGCTCGAGGGGCGTCAGGTGAAGGCCTTCTACCCCGGTGGCTCCTCCTCACCGGTCCTCACCGCCGAGGAGGGCCTTGACCTCCCCTACAGCTTCGAGGCGATGGCCGACGCCGGCTCGATGCTCGGCTCGGGCTCGATCATCGTCGCCGACGACAGCGTCTCGATCCCCCACATGGCGCTGCGCACGGCGCGCTTTTACCACCACGAGTCCTGCGGCAAGTGCACCCCCTGCCGCGAGGGCACCAACTGGACCGTGAAGATGCTGGAACGGGTGGTGCGTGGCGAGGCGACGCCGATGGACCTCGACATCGTCGCCTCGGTGCAGGAAAACATCATCGGCCACTGCCTCTGCGTCCTCGGCGACTCGATGGCGATGCCGGTCGGCGCGATGGTGCGCAAGTTCCGCGACGAGTTCGAGCGGGTGATCGAGGAGGCGAGCGAGACTCCCGTCGATGCCGAGCGGCTCGCCGTCGTTCAAGCCCCGGCGGCAACCCTGGGGGCGGCCACGTGAGCGGCAAGGAGATCACGCTGATCATCGACGGGCGCGAGGTCAGCGCGACCGAGGGCGAGATGCTGCACGACGCCGCCAAGCGGGGCGACGTCGAGATCCCGATCTTCTGCTACGAGCCCAAGCTCGGCGAGCCGGTCGGCGCCTGCCGGATGTGCCTGGTCGAGGTCGAGGGGATCCCGAAGCTGCAGACCTCCTGCTCCACGCCGGTGCGCGACGGCATGGTCGTCCACACCCGCACCGACCAGGTGAAGCACGCGCAGAGCGCCGTGGTCGAGTTCCTGCTCGTCAACCACCCGCTCGACTGCCCCGTCTGCGACAAGGGCGGCGAGTGCCCGCTGCAGGACATCTCGATGGGCTGGGGCCCGGGCAAGAGCCGGATGACCGACAACAAGCGCCACTTCGAGAAGCCAATCGAGCTCTCGCCGCTGGTCGCAATCGACCGCGAGCGCTGCATCCTCTGCTACCGCTGCGTGCGCTTCAGTCAGGAGGTCGCCGAGGACGAGCAGCTGCAGCTGCTGGAGCGCGGCGACCGCACCTTCGTCGGCACCTTCGACGACCGCCCCTACGTCGCTCCCTTCCACGGCAACATCACCGACCTCTGCCCGGTCGGGGCGCTGACCAACTACACCTACCGCTTCCGCGCCCGGCCCTGGGACATCGAGCAGGCCGGCTCGGTCTGCACGCTCTGCCCGAGCCAGTGCAACGTCAGCTTCACTGTCCGCGACGAGCGGGTGGTGCGGGTGATCGCCCGCGACAACGCCGACGTCGACGACGGCTGGCTCTGCGACCGCGGCCGCTACGGCTTCGAGATGTTCGACGCCGAGGAGCGCGTTCGCGGGCCACGCCTGCGGGGCGGCGCCGAGCTGAGCTGGGAGGAGGCGATCGACAAGGCGGCCACAGCCCTGCAGGCCGCCGGGCCCCAGAGCGCCGCCATCGTCGGCGACGCCTCCAACGAGGAGGGCTACCTGGTCCAGCGCATCATGCGCGAGGCACTGGGCTCGCCGCACGTGGACTCGCGCCCGGCGCGAGGCCCGGCCCGCGAGACGCTCATCCGCCTCGCCCAGCCCGATATCTCGGCCAAGGTCCGCGACATCGACGCCGCCGACGCGATCCTCGTCGTCGGCACCGACCCGCTGCACAGCAGCCCGATCCTCGACCTGCGCATCCGCAAGGCAATCCGTCGCAACGGCGCCAAGCTGGCGGTCGCCACCGAACAGCCGACGACGCTCGACGGCGGCGGCGCGGCGGCGACCCGCTACGCGCCCGGCAACGCCACCCTCTTCCTCTCCGAGCTGGCCGCCTGCCTGCGGATCCCCAACGAGGGCCACGCCTCGGACATCGCCGTGACCCTCCGCGACGCCGAGCGGGTCGTGATCGTCTGGGGCGAGCGGATCGGCCGCGAGGGCGAAGGCGCCCTCACCGCCCTCCTCGACGTCGCCTCGGCCCTCGGCCTCAACGGCAAGGAGAGCTCCGGCCTGCTCGAAATCCCCGAGTTCACGAACGCCCGCGGCCTTCGCGAGGCCGGTTGCCTGCCCGACGCGGGCCCCGGCCTCAGCGAGACGAAAGCTGCGTTGACCACGCTATCGGGGGCAAATGCAGACCTCGTCGGGAAGTTGACCGCGGAGATCCGGGCAGGGCTGGAGTCTGGCGAGCTGAAGACCCTGCTCCTCTTCGGCGCCGACCCCCTGCGCGACTTCCCCGACACGGGTGCCTGGCAGCGAGCCCTCGCCGCCGCCGATCACGTGATCAGCTTCTCCACCTTCGAGAACGGCACCACCGCCCTCGCGGACTTCGTCTTCCCGCTCGAGACCCACGCCGAGAAAGACGGCACGGTCACGCACCCGGACGGTCGTCTCCAACGAGTCCGCCCCAGCGCCTCCCGCCCCGGCGACATCCGCCCCAACTGGGGCGTTCTAGCCGAGCTCTCCCTCGCCCTCGGCCACGACACCGGCATCAACTCCCAGCCATCAGCCTTTGAAGCTCTGAGCCAAGCAGTCCCCTTCTACGCCGGAATCACCGATGCAGACATCGCAGGTCGCGGCATCCGCTGGCAGGACACCCCCGCCGCGGCTTCGCTCCCGGCGACCGAGCCAGACACGTCCCGGCAAAGGGCGAGCGACCCTGGGTCGCCGGACACTCAGCGCGACAGCGCGTCCGCCGACCCAGGGTCACTCGCCCTATCCACCTACCGAGATCTCTGGGCGGGTCCAATAACCGAGCTGAACCCGCCCCTCCGCTTCCTGGCGCCCCAGCAACGGGTGGAGGTGTCACCAGCCGACGCCGACCGTCTGGGCCTCAAACCCAACGACGAGGTCACCGTCTCCCAGAACGGCACGAGCCTGCGCGCCCGCGTATCGATCAAAGAGCGAGTCAGCGAGGGAGTCTGCTTCCTGATCGAGGGCACCGCCGAGGACAACGCCAATGGCCTCCTCAACGGCTCGCCGGTCAGCGTGACGATCGAGAAGGCCGGCGCCTGATGCTGCCGCTTGCCGACACTCAGTTCGTCGAAGCGACCTGGATCATGGTCGTCAAGAGCCTGGTCATCTTCGGCGTGATCTTCGCGATCCTGCCGCTGATGACGGTGCTGGAGCGCAAGCTGATCGGGCGCTTCCAGCACCGCTACGGGCCCAACCGGGTCGGCCCCTTCGGCATCCTGCAGCCGCTTGCCGACGTCGGCAAGCTGATCTCCAAGGAGGCGTTCCGGCCGGCGAACGCGATCCCGACCCTCTTCATCCTCGGCCCGCTGCTACCGGTCCTCTCCGGCGTGCTCGCCCTGGCGATCATCCCCTGGGGGGACGTCCAGGGGGGAGTTGGCTTCTACGGCATCGACGTCCCGATCGGGATCCTCTACTTCTTCGCCGTCGGCTCGATCGCCTTCTATGGCCTGCTACTCGGCGGCTGGTCTTCGGGCTCCAAGTACAGCCTGCTCGGCGCGATGCGCGGCGCGGCCCAGCTGATCTCCTACGAGGTCTCGATGGGGCTGGCGCTGCTCGGCGCGATCATGATGGGCGGCTCGCTCTCCCTCGTCGACATCGTCCACGCCCAGGGCGACCTCTGGTTCGTCGTCCCCCAGTTCGTCGGCTTCCTGATCTTCATGCTGGCCGGCTTCGCCGAGACCAACCGCACGCCGTTCGACATGCCCGAGGCCGATGCCGAACTCGTCCAGGGCTTCATGACCGAGTACGGGGGCATGCGCTTCGGCAGCTTCCTGCTGGTCGAATACATGGAGATCATCGTCGTCTCCGGCGTCGCCGCGGCGATGTTCCTCGGCGGCTGGATGGGCCCCGGGCCCAGCTTCCTCGATCCGATCTGGATGCTGGCCAAGATGCTCGGCCTGGTCCTCGTCTTCATCTGGGTGCGGGCGACGCTGCCGCGGCTTCGCTACGACCAGCTGATGAGCCTCGGCTGGAAGATCCTGCTGCCGCTGGCGACCCTCAACGTCCTCGTCACCGCGGTCCTGGTGGTGACAACGTGAGCCAGTTTCCTTACCTCAAGGACCAGGACGTGGTCGAGGTGCAGCGCGGACCTGAGCCCGGCGGGGTCGGCGGCGCCTACCGGGCCTTCGGCGAGACGCTGCGCGGGCTGAAGACGACGATGGCGCGGCTGATCGAGGGGCCGCTGACGATCCAGTACCCGGAGGAGAAGACCCCCGTCTACCCGCGCTTCCGCGGCCGCCACAAGCTCCACAAGTTCGAGGACACGGGGCTTGAGAAGTGCGTCGGCTGCTCGCTCTGCGCCGCCGCCTGCCCGGCCGACTGCATCCGGGTCGTCGCGGCGGAGAACATCCCCGGCGAACGGGTCTCGGCCGGGGAGCGCTACGCCGCCGTCTACGAGATCAACCTCTCGCGCTGCATCTTCTGCGGCTACTGCGAGATCGCCTGCCCCTTCGACGCGATCACGATGGGCCACGACTACGAGATGGCCGACTATGACCGCGAGAACCTGATCTTCACCAAGGAGATGCTGCTCGCCGAGCCGATCGAGCGGACGCCGCTGCGGGCGGAGGGCGAGTAGTGGAAGCCGCCCTCTTCTTCGGTGCCGCGCTCGGCGCCCTCGGTGGCGCGGTCGGCGTCGTCGCAATGCGCAACCCCTTCTACGGGGTGCTGGCGCTGATCGTCCATCTCTTCTCCCTCGCCGTGCTCTTCCTCCTGCTGACCTCCGCCTTCGTCGCCGCCGCCCAGGTGGTCGTCTACGCCGGCGCGGTGATGGTTCTCTACGTCTTCGTCGTCGCCTACGTCGGCGGCGACACCGAGTCGGCCTGGGAGCCGATCCCCGGCCAGCGCTTCCTCGCTCCCCTGCTCGGCGCCGCCCTCTTCATCGAGCTCTCGATAGCCGTCCTCGGCTCCTCCCTCCTCGCCCTCGACACGGAGGGCCCCAAGGTCCCAGCCGGCTTCGGCGATCCAGAAGCGATCGGCCGCCTGCTCCTGGAACGATTCCTGCTCGCCTTCGAGGCGTCATCCATCCTGCTCCTGCTCGCCGCGGTCGGTGCGGTCGTGCTGGCCGCGCGGCGGCGGGAGGAGGAGGCGCCCCGATGAACATCGAGTGGTACATCGTCCTCTCCTCGCTGCTTTTCGCGGTGGGGGCGACGGGCATCCTGATCCGCCGTAGCCCAGTAGTCATCCTGCTCTGCCTCGAGCTGATGCTGAACGCCGGCAACCTGGCCCTGGTCGCCTTCAGCCGCATGGTCGGCAACCAGGAGGGTCAGGTCTTCGCGATCGTGGTGATGGTCGTCGCCGCCTGCGAGGTGGTGATCGGGCTCGGCCTGATCGTCGCGATCTTCCGCCGCAAGCTGCCGCTCGACGTCGATGAGCTGAGGGAGCTCAGAGGGTGAGCGCAACGGCCTGGGCCTGGCTGGTCCTGCTCTTCCCGCTGCTCGGCTCGATCGCGATCGCGCTCGGCTTCCGGGTGCTGCCCGCGCGCGCCGCTGGCGCGATCGGCACCGCGGCGATCGGCCTCGCCTTCGCCTGCGGCGTCGCCGCCCTGATCAACTTGCTCGGCGAGGCGCCCGAGGCGCGCCACCACGCCTCCTCGCTCTGGGATTACGCGAGCGTCGCGGGTCTCGACATCCAGCTCGGGATCTTCCTCGACCCGCTCTCCGCCTTCATGGTCCTCGTCGTCACCGGCGTCTCGACCCTGATCCACCTCTACTCGTTCGGCTACATGCAGTCGGACGAGGGCTACCACCGCTTCTTCAGCTATCTCAACTTCTTCGTCTTCTCGATGCTCTTGCTGGTCCTCGCCGGCAACTTCGTCCTTTTGATCGTCGGCTGGGCCTTCGTCGGCTTCGCCTCCTACGCGCTGATCAGCTTCTGGTATCGGCGCACGACCGCGACCGGGGCCGGGATGAAGGCTTTCGTAATCAACGTCGTCGGCGACATCGGCCTCGTCCTCGCCGCCTTCCTGATCTTCCGCGAGCTGGGGACCTTCGACTACGGCGCAGTATTCGAGAAAGCGCCGGAGGTCTTCAGCACCAACGAGTGGACGATCGTGGCGATCTGCCTGCTGCTCCTCGTCGGCGCCTTCGCCAAGTCGGCGCAGCTGCCCTTCCACACCTGGCTGCCCGACGCGATGGAGGGCCCGACGCCGGTCTCCTCGCTGATCCACGCCGCGACGATGGTCACCGCCGGCGTCTACCTGATCGCCCGCACCCACGTCCTCTTCGCCCTCGCCCCCACCGCCGCCGACATCGCCGCCTTCGTCGGCCTGGCAACGCTGCTGGTGGCGGCGACGATCGCCCTGGTGATGACCGACCTGAAGCGGGCGATCGCCTACTCGACGATGAGCCAGATCGGCTACATGGTCGTCGGCGTCTCGATCGGCGCCTACAGCGCCGGCATGTTCCACTTGATGACACACGCCTTCTTCAAGGCGCTGCTCTTCATGGCCGCCGGCTCGATCATCGCCGCGATGGCGAACGAGCAGAACATCGACAAGATGCGCGGCTTCGGCCGGGCGATGCGCTTCACCTCGATCACGATGCTCTGCGGCGCCCTGGCGCTTGCTGCATTCCCGCTCACCTCCGGCTTCTTCTCCAAGGACGAGATCCTTGCCTACGCAACCGCGCGCGGCGGGATGTACCTGATCTTCACCGTGCTCGGCTACCTCGGCGCGCTGCTGACCGCGATCTACACCTTCCGCCTGATCTTCCGCATCCTGCCGGGCAGGCCGTGCCCGGAGGCCCAGGAGCTGATCGACACCGGGCACGTGCACCACGCGCACCCGTTCAACCCGGCAAGCGGCGAGGAGGAGGACACCGACGTCGGCTTCCCGGGCGCCGAGCACCACATCGCCGAGCAGTCGGCGTCGATGCGGATCGCGATGGCGGCGCTGGCCTTCGGTGCGCTCTTCGCGGGCCTGGTCCAGGTCCCTGGGGTCGACCACGTGGTCGGCTCGTTCCTCGATCCGGTCTTCGAGGGCCTGGTGCTCTCTCACGCGCACCCCTCGGTGGGGGCCGAGTGGTTCGGCCTGGCGATCGGCGCGGCGATCTCGCTGGCAGGCATCGGCATCGCCTACTTCCTCTACGTGGCCCGGCCCGAGACGCCGGCCGCCCTGGCAGCAGCGCTTCTCCGCCCTGCACACCTTCCTCTACAACAAGTGGTACTTCGACGAGGCGATCGACCTCCTGATCGTGCGCCCGGCGCTGGCGATCGGGCGCTTCGCCAACCGGACCTTCGAGCGGCTCGTCGTCGACGGCCTGGTCAGCGGCACCGAGGACGTGGTCGGCGCCGGTGGCCGCATCGTCCGCTTCGTGCAGAGCGGCTTCGTGCGCAGCTACGCCCTACTCCTGATCGCCGGCTTCGCCGGCCTCGCCCTCTACTTCCTGCTCTCGTCCTCATGACCAACTCGCTGCTCTGGACACCGCTCGTCTTCGGCTTCCTCGGCCTCGCCGTGCCGCGCCGCTGGACCGGCTGGTGGGCGACCCTGGGCACGGCCGTCACGCTCGGCATCGCGGTCGCGATGCTGGCGGGGTTCGACTCCGGCGCGGCGGGCTTGCAGGACACCGTCGACGTCGAGTGGATCCCGGGCCTCGGCGTCGACTACAGCCTCGGGCTCGACGGGCTCAACGTCTTCCTCGTCCTGCTGACGGCGGTGCTCTGGACGGCGGGCACGGCCTTTGCCGCTTTCCGCGAGCAGGAACGCCCCCACCTCTTCTTCCTGATGATGCTGCTCGGCGAGACCGCGACCCTGGGCGCGTTCCTGGCCCAGGACCTGCTCCTCTTCGTCCTCTTCTTCGACCTGATGCTGGTGCCGTTCTACTTCCTCTTCGGCGCCTGGGGCAGCGACCGCGAGGACGGCGTCACCGCCTCGGCGGCGACGCTGAAGATGATCGTCTACACGCTGATCGGCTCGCTGCTGATGCTGGTCGCGGCGATCGCCACTGCGATCATCGCCGCCGACGGCGGCAGCGTCACGTTCTCGATCGCCGAGCTGGCGCGGGACCCGCTCGGCGAGGGCAGCCAGCGCTGGATCTTCTGGTTCTTCGCCGCCGCGTTCCTGGTCAAGATGCCGGCCTTCCTCCTGCACGGCTGGATGCCGGACGCCTACCGCGCGGCGCCGCTGCCGGTGCTGGCGGTCTTCTCCGGCGTACTGGCAAAGGTCGGCGCCTACGGCTTCCTCCGGGTCGTGCTGCCGCTCTTCCCCGACGCGACCGTCGAGTTCCAGGAGGTGGTGCTGGTGATCGCGCTGGCCTCGATCCTCTACGGCTCGGTGATGGCCTTCACCCAGACCAACGTGCGGCTGATCGCCGGCTACTCCTCAATCGCCCAGCTCGGCTTCATCACCGCCGGCATCTTCGCCCTCAGTGCCGACGGGGCGGACGGCGCCGTCCTGCAGATGGTCAACCACGGCCTCGTGGTGGCGCCGCTGTTCGTGATCGTCGCGATCCTCGCCGAGCGCAGCGGCAGCGAGGACCTGCGCGAGATGGGCGGGATGGCGATGCGCGCCCCCGTTCTCGCGGCGCTCTTCCTGATCGTCACCCTGGCGACGCTGGCGATGCCCGGCTCTGCCAACTTCGTCGGCGAGTTCTACATCCTCAACGGCCTCTTCGACTCGAAGATCGTCTTCGCCTGCGTCGCGATCTCGGGCGTGGCGATGAGCGCCTATTACGCCCTGCGCCTCTACCAGCGGACGATGCACAACCGCCGCCCGGACGGACTCGAGTCGCGTGAGATCGGCTGGCGCGACGGGGTGGTGCTGGTGCCGCTGGTCATCTGCATCCTGGGGCTGGCGCTCTATCCACAGCTCGTTTTGAAGCGGACGGATACGTCGGTGCAGGAGAGGATCGGCGCGATCGAAAGCCCCGCTCCGGCAAATCAAGCTCGGATCGCAGTCGGAAGCGGCTCCCTGCGATGAACTTCAACGCCCCCCACCTCGACTACGCCGCCCTCTCCCCCGTCCTCGCGCTGACCGTCGGCGTCTGCGTCGTCCTCCTCACCGCCGTCTTCAGGCCGCTGCGACGCACCGCCCCGGCTCTGACCCTGGTCACGCTGGCAACGACCGCCGGGCTCTTGATCTGGCAGTGGAACGACCCGACCGACCTCGTCTCCGGCGCCCTGCGGCTCGATGACCTGGCGATCTCGATCTCGCTGATCGCGATCCTCACGGCGGCCTGCGCGGTCCTCTTCTCGGTCCGCGAGCCGGCGGTTGAGCAAGCCGGCTCGGGCGAGTACCACGCGCTCCTGCTCGGCTCGGTCCTTGGAATGGTCCTGCTCGCACAGGCGACCAATCTGGTCAGCTTCTTCGTCGCGATCGAGACCCTCTCGATCCCGCTCTACATCCTCTGCGCCGCAAACATGCGTCGAGAGAAATCGCTCGAGTCGGGGCTCAAGTACCTGATCATCGGCTCGCTCGGCTCGGCGACGCTGCTCTACGGAATGGCCCTGCTTTACGGCGGTTCCGGCTCAACGGACTTCGCCGGCATTGCCGCAGGCATCGGGGAGAAGGGTGTGCTCGGCGATCCGCTGGTCCTGGTCGGGATCGGGATGGCGGCGGTCGGCCTCGCCTTCAAGACCTCGGTCGCCCCCTTCCACCAGTGGACGCCCGATGTCTACGAGGGCGCCCCGACCCCGATCACCGGCTTCATGGCTGTGGCGACCAAGGCCGCCGCATTCGCCGTCTTCGTTCGCTTCTTCGACGTTGCCCTGGCGCCCCAGGCGGACGAGTGGCAACCGGCGCTCGCCGTGCTCGCCGCGATCTCGATCGTCGTCGGCAACGTCGGCGCCCTCGGCCAGGACTCGCTGAAGCGCCTGCTCGGCTACTCGGGCATCGCCCAGGCGGGCTACATCCTCGGCGGCCTCGTCGTCGCCAGCGAGGCCGGCGTCAACGCCCTCGTCTTCTACCTGGCCGCCTATGCCTTCATGAACCTCGCCGCCTTCGCGGTGGTGATCGCCCGCGAGCGCGAGACGGCCTACGGCGACCACATCGACGCCATGCGCAACCTCGGGGCGGAGCGCCCCCTGCTCGCCTGGCCCCTGACGATCTCGATGCTCGGCCTCGCCGGGCTGCCGGCGACCGCGGGCTTCATCGGCAAGCTCTACCTGATCGAGGCCCTGGTCGAGGGCGACTACACCTGGCTCGCCGTCTTCATCGCCATCGGCACGATGATCTCGCTCGCCTATTACCTGCGGGTGGTGGCGGCGATGTGGATGCGCCCCGGAGGCGAGACAGCCGGCGCAGCCCCGGCGATTGCTGGCGCCTCGCCCGAGGCCGACCCGATCGACCCCAATGCGGGTGGGCGCCTGTACCTCGTTGCCCCTGCCCTCCTTGCGGCAGCGGCCGTCGTCTTCTTCGGCGTCATCCCACAGCCACTGGTCGAGTTCGCAGAGCACGCCGGCGCCGCGCTTTTCTGACCCTTTCGGCACACGGTGCGCGCCACGCGTGAATCCGATCTCGCCACGATCGGCTCGTGTTCTTCGCAAGCCTTCCCGACCCGAGCAGTCCCGGCTTCCCGGCCGCCTTGTCGATCATGACGGGCTTTGCCGGAGCCAGCTACGGCTTCTGGCGGCAAATGTCTCGTGATGAGATCCAGTGGGCGGGCTTCTTCGGCGCGTACATCGGTGTGGCGGTGGGACTGCTGTTCTACATGGCGGCGCTTCTCAGCGAGCTATAGTGGCAAGCGTGCGGCGAAACGTTTTGGCTACAGAACTCCATCTGCCGATCGTCTTGGCCGGAATCATTGGCATTCCCATCCTCGAGGTATGGCTGGCGCTCGGTTGGTCCCGCGAAGTCTTGGGAATAGTTGAGATAGGGGTAACCCTGGTCGCCTTCTTCATCGGAAGACCCGTGCAGGCCTGGCTTGCGCCGCGAATCGGGATTCCACCCCCGCGGCAGATGGGCAGCAACCGCAATGCCTAACTCTCCCTCCGTCCTCTCGCGTTACAACCGCGCGTGTCCGACGGTAAGGTCAGGGCATGGAGGAGCGGCCGGCCGCACTATCGGCCTCGACAATGTGCGAGGCCTTTCAGGTCACCGCCTCCGAGCGGGGGGATGCTCCGGCGTTGCGGCTGAAGGACAGCAAGTACGAGGCCAGCTGGGCCGAGTACGCGGACGCGGTGCGCAGGCGGGCCGCGGGGCTTGCCGCGCTGGGCGTCAAACGTGGCGACACGGTCGGGTTCATGCTCGTGAACCGTCCGGCGTTCCACCTCACCGACTGCGCGGCGATGCATCTCGGCGCGACCTGCTTCTCGATCTACAACACATCCTCTCCGGAGCAGATCGAGTACGTGGTCGCCAACGCGGAAAACAGGGTGCTCGTCACCGAGCAGGGCTTTCTCGATCAGGTGCTCGCCGTGCGCGACCAGATCGAGGGCCTCGAGCACGTGATCGTGGTCGACGGCGAAGCGCCGGAGGGAACGATCTCCATCGAGGAGCTGGAGACGATGGGCGACCCTGGCTTCGACTTCGAGGCAACCTGGCGCGCGGTCGAGCCCTCCGACGTGCTCTGCCTGATCTACACCTCGGGCACCACCGGGCCGCCGAAGGGCGTGCAGCTGACGCACGCCAACATGGTTGCCGTCTGGCGCGCCTGCGACGCGGTCCAAGAAACCAAACCGGGCGGGCGCATGATCTCCTTCCTGCCCAGCGCCCACATCGCCGACCGTTGGGCCGGGCTCTACGCCCAGATGGTCTACGGCAGCTGCGTGTACTGCTGCCCGAACCCACGCGAGATGGTCGCCTACTCGATCGAGGTGAAGCCCACGGTCTGGGGCGGCGTGCCGCGCATCTGGGAGAAGCTGAAGGGAGCACTGGAAGCCGGCATCGCCGCCGAGCCGGACGAGGGCAAACGCGAGGCGACCGAAGCGGCGCTCGAACTCGGCAGGCGGCGGGCCCGCGCCTATATGGACGGCGGCGTGCCCGATGAGCTTGAGGCTGAATGGGACCGCGCCGACGAGCAGGTCCTCTCGAAGATCCGCGCGATGCTGGGCCTCGACGAAGTCGAGTCGTTCGTGGTCGGGGCGGCGCCGACACCGCCCGAGGTGATCGAGTTCTTCCTCGCGCTGGGAATCGAGATCCGCGAGACCTGGGGGATGTCCGAGACGACGGCGATCACGACCCTGAACCCGCCGGGCGGGATACGCGTGGGGACCGTCGGCCCGCCGATCCCGGACACCGAGGTGAAGCTCGCCGAGGACGGCGAGGTGATGGTGCGCGGTCCACAGGTGATGCTCGGCTATCGCAACATGCCGGAGAAGACCGCGGAGGCCCTGAGCGAGGATGGCTGGCTGCGGACCGGCGACATCGGCGAATTCGACGACGAGGGCTATCTGCGGATCGTCGATCGCAAGAAGGAGCTGATCATCAACGCGGCGGGCAAGAACATGTCCCCCGCCAACATCGAGGCGAAGCTGAAGGCGGCCTCGCCGCTGATCGCCCAGGCGGTCGCGATCGGGGACAACCGCCCCTACAACGTGGCGCTGATCACCCTCGACCTCGAAACCCTCGCCGCCCGTGGCGCCTCGCCCGAGGACCCGGAGATCGCCGCGGAGGTCGAGCAAGCGGTCGAGGCGGCGAACGCGCGCCTCTCCCGCGTCGAGCAGATCAAGCGCTTCGAGGTCCTGAGCGGCGAGTGGGCACCGGGTGGCGAGGAGCTGACGCCGACGATGAAGCTGAAGCGGCGCCCGATCGAGCGCAAGTACGAAGCCGAGATCGAAGCGCTGTACGCGTAGCTCAGGGAGCGGTGACGGCCCAGCGCCCCTCGAGGAAGATGTTGAGAGCCGGGTTTATCGCCCCCGCGCTGATGAAGAAGCCGAAGCGGCCCCATTGCACGCTCCGGCTTTCGATGTTGTTGTTCGCGTCTTCGTTGGTCTGGTAGACGCAGAGCCAGCCCGGCGCGGCCTCGGCGACTTCATCGCCGCCGGTGGTCGGGCAACCCGCCGGACGCGGATCCGCTGGATCGAGGAAGGCGACATTGGTGGAGTTTTTCGCGAGAGGCAGCGGATAGCTGATCGACATCTGCAGGCCTTCCCCACCGGAGGCGGCGTAGACCCCACGCAGGGTCCGGCCGCTTGGCAGCGTGTCGAGAAGCGGCCCAGGAGGCCCGGGGGCGCCTGGGGGTCCCGGAGGACCCATCGGCCCCGGCACCGAAGGGATGGCGTCGCTCGGACGCGGAAGGGCGCCGGCTTTGAAATCGCTTGCGGTCAAGCCAGAGACGTCACGGGACCTGATCGAGTCATCTTTGACGTCGCGGCCGCTGAGCGAGCCGTCCCGAACCTCAGCTCCGGTGATCAGGCCGGTTGCGTAGGCGGTTCCGCCCATGGCCACGACCAGCGCCAGCAGCGCGACCGCCATAGAGGGCGAGATTCGGCGAGGCGCGCCGCCGCTCTCGAGACGTTCTCCCTCCCCATTCCCCATCGATTCCGATCTTGGCAGAGCGCCCGGCGCCCGATCGCGTCGTGGCCGGATATCGCAGTCGCCGACACGGGCGGCTAATGCCTACGATCCGCCCGTGCTCGTGGCGGTTCAGCGATAGGGACTTGCCGATCGGCGTCCTGCTGACAGCCGCCGCGATCGTCGCTGCCGTATCGGTGGGCGTCGCCTCCGAGCACCGCTGGCCGCAGGGGGCGGCCAATGCCGCCCGGCGCTCGCTGACGCTGCTCCTCTACGTGCTGCTGCCGCCGGTGATCTTCTTCAACCTCGCCGCCAGCGAGGTCGACGTCTCGCACGGGGTCGGCCTGGTGCTGGGGATCGTCGCCTCCTCGCTCGGCGCCCTGCTCGCCTGGTTCGTGGCAAGCCGCATGCTGGAGCTGCCGCGCTTCCAGGTCGGAGCGGTGGTCTGCTGCGTGCTCAGCGTCAACACCGGCTACCTCGGTTACCCGTTGACGGTGGCGTTGCTCGGCCGGGACCAGCTCTCGACCGCCGTCCTCTACGACGTGCTCGTGACCGGGCCCTGCCTGCTGCTCGGCGCCTTCGCCGTCGGCGCCGCGTTCGGGACCAAGGCAGGCGACGGGGCGCGCCAGCGGATCCGCGCCTTCTTCACCCGCAACCCGCCGCTCTACGCGGCGATCGCCGGCCTGCTCGCCCCCGAGGCGCTGGCGCCCGATGTCCTGGTCGACGTCTCCCAGGCGCTGATCGTCGCGATCCTGCCGATCGGGTTCTTCGCCGTCGGCGCCACCCTGGCCGAGAACGCCGAACATGGCGAGCTGCCGATGCCGCCACCGTTGACGCGACCCGTCGCGCTCGCCCTTGCCACCCGGCTCGCCGTCGTCCCCGCCCTGCTGATGCTGCTGGCGGCGCCGCTGATCGACCTCCCGGCCGCCTACCGCCTGCTCTCGGCGATGCCCTCGGGCCTCAACTCCCTCGTCATCGCCCACGCCTACGGCCTCGACATGGAGATCACCGCCGAGGCCGTCACCTGGTCGACGGCGATCGTCGTCGGCGCCGCCCTGCTATCCCTGTTGCTCTGATGCTGCACCACGTCGGGATCGAGGTGACACCCGTAGACCTGGAGCGTTCGATCGAGCTCTGGCGGGCGCTCGGGTTCGAGCTGGTCGAGCCACCGCCGTCGCTCGCCGAGTTCACCTGGCTGGAACGCGCGGCCACGCAGATTCACCTGATGCCGACCGAGTCCCCCACAGCGCCTCCGCGCGGCCATGTCGCGATCGTCGTCGCCGACTTCGACGCCACCCTCGCCGCCCTGCGCGACGCCGGCTTCGAGGTCGAAGTCCGTCGGGCGCACTGGGGAGCGCCGCGTGCCAAGGTGGCGGCGCCCGGGGGCCACGTCGTAGAGCTAATGGCAGCCCCACCCCGCTGACTTCGTCGTTCGGGGTCCGTATGCGCCCTGAAGGACGAAGTCAGCTGGTATCCAGGGGCGTGGCTACGATGCGGCGGTGCGTTACCCGGTCGAGGACTTCACTGTTGAGGAGCGGGCTCTGCTCGCCCCTCATTTCACCAACCTCGACCGGCCCGTGTTCGCGCTCGTCAACCTGCCGGAGACCGTCAAGGGGGCGCTTTTCGCCCGCTATTCGCGGTATTCGGGGACCGTGCGGCGGCTCTATCTGGAGGAGTTCGCAGCCGATGCGCAGGAGGGCACGCGGCCTTTCGACGGCGCCGAGGGGGAGCGTGCGGCGGGGCTCTACGAGCGGGTCTTCGTCGGCTATGGCGACGACTCAATTGCCCAGGTCGGCGGCGCCCACGTCGCCTGCGAGTGGGTCTCGAACATCCTCACCAAGCAGCTGCAGCGCGGCCGTCTCGCCGCCTACCTGGAGCAGTCGACCCGCTACATCCCCTACGACCAGCCCCTTCCCGAGGACGCGGGAGGCGGCTACCGCTACTACCGAGATGAGGAGCTGGGTGCCGAGTTCGGCGCCGCGATGGACGAGATCTTCGCGATCTACTCGCGCTCGCTGCGCCAGGTGGAGGAGTGGGCGGCGGAGCGCTGGCCGCGCGGGGACGGCGAGCCCGAGGGAGCCTGGCGGCGCTCGATCCGCGCCAAGGCGCTCGACCTGCTGCGCGGCCTGCTGCCGGCGGCGACGCTCAGCCACGTCGGCATCTACGCCTCCGGCCAGGCCTACGAGCAGCTGCTGCTGCGGCTGATGGCCTCGCCGCTGCCCGAGGCCCGCGAGTACGGCGAGATGATCCTGCGCGAGCTGAAGCAGGTGATGCCGAGCTTCGTCTCCCGGGTGGAGCGGCCCGATCGCGGCGGCGAGTGGGTCGAGTATCTACGGCAGAGACGCGAGCGAACCGAGCGCTGGGTGTCGCGGCTCGGCCTGGATCGCCGCGGCGCCGGCGACGGCACCCCCTCGGTCGAGCTGGTCCACGTCGACGGAACCGAAGAGGCCCTGCTCGCCTCCTGCCTATTCGAGTCGGCCGCGGTCCCCGAGACCGAGATCCTCGCCCGCCTCGACGTGCTCGACCGCGAGGAGCGGGCTCAGCTGCTGGCGGCGATGGTCGGCGCGCGGGGCAACCGCCGCCACCGGCCGGGCCGCGGCTTCGAGGCCCTGCGCTACCGCTTCGAGATCGTCTCCGACTACGGTGCCTTCCGCGACCTGCAACGCCACCGCATGCTCACCTGCCAGTGGCAGCGCCTAACCCCGGACCTCGGTGCGGGCGTTCCCGACGAGGTGCGGGAGGCGGGCGCCGGCGGGGAGTTCGAGCGGGCGCTGGAGATCTCCCGCGCCGAGTACGAGCGCCTCACCGCGGCGGGCCTCGGCGAGCAGGCGCCCTACGCGCTCAGCCTCGCCTACCGGATCCGCTACACGCTCGACCTCAACGCGCGCGAGGCGATGCACCTCGTCGAGCTGCGCTCGGGCCGCGAGGGGCACCCCAGCTACCGCGCCGTTGCTCAGGCGATGCATGAGCGGATTGCCTCGGTGCATCCTGGTGTAGCCGATGCGATGAATTTCGTGGATACGTCTCAGGAGCCTCGGTTGGAGCGCATCCTCAGTGAGATTCGGACGCACCGGAAGCGGGCGGGGGTGGTGGACCCCTCTCAGTAGGGGTTCCGCTTAACTTTTTCGAGGGGCGAGAGGAGCCGTCCGAGGACGGCGACCGCGAAAAGTGCAAGACGCTCCACCCCTACTGAGAGGGGTCCTTCTTGATCCGGTCTTCCAGCTCCCGCTCTGAGGAAGCGGGGGGGTCCTCAGCTTGGGATGGGGCCTCGGATGCGGGGGAGTTCTCGGCTTGTGATGTTCCCGCGGAGGAGGATGAATCTTCTGGGGGGGAGAGCTCGGCGGCGGCTTTTTCTCCGGGGGTGGGCCAGGGGGTGGCTTCGCCGGTCTCCCAGGCGGGTGGGCGGCCGCCGGGGACGCCCACTAGGAGGAAGCCGAGGTAGACGTACCAGAGCAGGTTGTAGGGGAAGAAGAAGATCGTGACGGCGCCGAGGGCCATCCCGAGCGAGCCCCAGAAGCGCGTCAGCAGGCCGACGCGCATCGCGTGCAGGCAGGTGTAGACCATCGCGACCGAGAACCCGATCGCGCCCGCGAACCCGAGGCCGAGGCCGAGGCTGCGCAACGAGGCGTCGGAGAGCGCGTTGGAGGCGATGTCTTCGACGCGCTCGGAGTTGCCCGCCAGGTTCCTGGCGACGAAGTCCGAGGCGGCGTCCAGGTTGGAGACGCCGGTGAGGACCGCGGCCAGCGCCATGAACAGCGGCGCCGCCACGACGACGCCGACGAGCTGGCCGCGCATCGTTGCGCTGCGCGCCCGCGCGGCGCGGAAGAGGTAGTAGAGCGGCCCCGCGACCAGCATCAAGCCGATCCCTTGCAAGATGCTGGACAACAGCTGGCCGTCGCGGTGCTGATCGACACTGCGCAGGAACTCCGCCTCCCCGTCATTGCCGCCGAACGTCCGCGAGGCGACGACGATCCCGGCCACGATGAAGGCGACGGCGGCGAGGGCGGTGATGCCGGTGCGCAGGGACCAGCGCTCCTCCCAGGCCAGGACCTCGCGGCGGCTTGGGCTCATCGCTCAGCCACGCTCGCGAAAGTAGAACTGGGGCAGGGCTCCCTCGATCACCTCGGCGGTCATCTTTTGGGCGATCTCGAGGTTGCCGGTGCGCACGGCGATGTCGTCGAGCGTGACGATGCCGGCGAGCCTACCTTCATCGACGACCGGCAGGCGCCTCACGCGGTGCTGGACCATCAATGCCGCGGCTTCGTCCAGCTCCATCTCCGACTCGCCGCAGATCAGCGGCCGCGAGGCATGCTCCCCCACAGGTGCCTCCGGGTCGACGCCCTCGGCGAAGACGCGCACGGTGAGGTCGCGATCGGTAACCATCGCCACCGGCGAGCCACCGGGATCGACGATCACGACCGAGCCGACCCTGTGATCCCGCATCTGGCGAGCGACGGAGACCGTGCTGGCCTCGGGCTCGGCGGTGATGACTCCGGCGGTCATGATCTCCCTCAGCTGCACTGGGCGTACGCTACCGAGGCGATGAGTGCTGAGCGAGCGATTCGGGACGGGCGGCGGCGCACGCCGGTGGTCCCGCTGGAGGCGGGTGCCGGGCCCGAGAACCCGCCCTGTCCCGCCTGCGGCGAGCCGCTCTTCGGCTGGATCGACGAGCGACCCGGGATGGTCGGGGCTGTGCGCCGCTGCGAGAGCTGCGGGCTCGGGGTCGCTGGCGAGCCAGGTGACGTCGGCGAGGCGCTTGTGGCGCTCGACCGGGCCGTGGAAAACGGCGGCGGGACGATCCCCGATCGCGGCGGCTTCGCCGCCTGGATCGGCGGCGCCGGCTGGGCCGGCCTGGAGCCGGACGGGCGGTACGCCTTCGGCGTCGAGTCGGTGCGCCGCCTCGTCGCCAACCGCGACCAGGTCGTCGTCCGCGCCCGCTGGTCGCCGGGGACCGGCATCGCCTCGATGTGGCAGACGATCCTCAACGGCTTCACCTTCGGCCACAACGTCGCCTTCGGCGCCCTGGGCCGCGGCCGGGCCGTAGCCGCCGAGAAGCGCTGGCAGCGACGGCTGGATGGCCTGATCAGCGTCGTGGTGGCGGTGCCGGCGCTGCTGGCCGCGCTGCCACTGGAGCTTGTCGCCGCGGGGCTGCGCCGCGGCGGCGCGAAATCGCTGCGCTTCGAGCTGCTGTAGGGCTAGGAAAGACCCTCTCGGGCCTCGCGCACCAACGTAACGGCCTCGGGGAAGAGCACGCGGATCGCGTCGCGCACCTGCATCGCCTGCTCGTCGGGGCTGCCGGATAGATCGAGGCGGCCGATCGAGGCGGTGGTCATGTCGACCGCGAGCTTGATCGCGTTGTCTGCCCAGGCGACGCGCTGGGAGGACTGCATCTGCTCGGAGAGCTCCTCCATCCGGGCACGAAACTCGTCTGGGTCTCCGAAGAGGTTGAAGGGACTGCCCTCCACTCCCCACATGTAAGCAGAACGCCGCAGTCGCGGCACACAGTCGCGAGCTTCGGCGCACCACGCGTGCGCCGGGCCGCCCTAGCGTCGGGGAATGCACATCGGACGGGAGGCGGAGCAGGGGTCGGCGAGCGTCGAGCAGGCCGGCCTCGCAGCCCTGATCGCGCTGCTCCTGGTGGCGGCGATCGCCGCGGTCGCGGCGGGTGGGGACATCGACGCCGGCCGCTCGCTGGCAGGCACGATCGGCAGGCGAATCGCCTGCGCACCCCGCCTCCCGGACGCCTGCCGCCACCACCCGTTGGTACCGGCCTACGGCTGGCCGCTGGCGAGGCTTGCGCGCGCTCTGGCGCCGGCCCCGGTGGCCCAGGCAGGACCGACCGGCCTGCCGCTGGTGCCGGTCGACTTCCGCTACTGCCGGCGCGAAAGCTGCGCGGTCGCCGCCGGATCCCACCTGACCGCTTCCCGGCGCCGCACCACCGCCTTCGTCCAGCTCCTCGACCGGCGACGCAGCGAGGGTTGGGTCGAGATCACCTACTGGCTCTACCGCCCCCGCCTCGGCTGGGAACGTCTCGTGCGTCGGGTCGATCAGGCCCAGGTGGATGCCGTAAGCGACGTCCGCGTCCTGCTCGGCGACGACCCCGCTCTCGTCCCGCTGGAGACCCTCCCGGGCCGCAATCACTACGTCTTCCCGGCCTTCGAACGGCCGCCGTGGCAGTGGAACGTCGCGGGCCGCTATCCCGGGTGGTCCGACTGATTCGTTGCCCAGCTATACGAACGCGAACCCCAAGTAGAACTATTACATATTCGTTATAGTCATGACAATGACTGCTGGGGAGCTCATTCGCACCGCCCGTCTCCGGCGTGGCCTTAGTCAGGAGCGCCTCGCGCGGCGGACGGGTACCCGGCAATCGGCCATCAGCCGGCTGGAGGCCGACGAGATCTCCCCCAGTGTTGGAACGCTGGATCTGCTGCTGCGAGCGATGGGCGAGCGACTCGAGATAGGTGGCGCTGCACCCGAGCGTAACTACGATCCGCTTCACCGCCGCGCCACGGCTGAACGCACCTTGGATGAACGCCTCGCCCTGGGCATCTCCTGGAACCGGATGGCCGGCCGTCTCGCCGAGGCCGGACGGATTGCGCGTGGCGGAGACTGAGACCCCCCTTGACGCCGAGCGCATCCTCCGCGCCCTCGCAGAGCATGGCGTTCGAGTACGTGCTGATCGGTGGCCTTGCGGTGCAAACCCACGGGCATGTGCGAACCACAAACGATGCTGACCTCATCCCCTCGCCCGAGCCAGCCAATCTGAGGCGACTCGTCAAAGCTCTGCGCTCGCTGGACGCCCGGGTGCTGAACCCCGGTCAAGAGGCGATCGAAATCAACGCGAAGATGCTGCCCCGCGCGACGATCTGGCAGTTCGCGACCCGGAACGGTGGCATCGATGTCATGCACGAAGTCCCTGGCGGGCGCTCCTACGCAGAGCTGAGCGAAAGAGCCCTGCATGTCCGCCTCGGCGATATCGAGGTGCCGGTGGTCAGCCTCGACGACCTGATCCATATGAAGCTCAGCCGCGGGCGACCAGTCGACCTCGACGACGTCGCCTCATTGACGGATCCGGCTAGCGAGGGCCATCGAGGCCAGCGACAGGGCGAATAGACGATCCTACCCCCGCACCTTGCAATTCCCCGAGAGCACCGAGCTCAGCTCCGTCCCCCCGCTGAAGGCAAAGGAGGTGCGGGCGAGGGGGAAGACCGCGCCAGGAAAGCCCTCAGGAGCAGGGCAACCCGAGCTGATGTAGGAGTGCGAGCGGCCCTTGTAGTTAAAGCGACGGTTCAGGGTCATCTCGATCGAGGTCAAGCGCCCCCAGGCCCTCATAGCTGGGGGCAGGGGGGCGTTCAAGAGGATGCCGTAGGTCCCCTTGCGAAGCCGGACCACCTCAAAGACGATGACGAAGGAGGTTGCAAAGGGTCGGGGGGAGTAGATGTGGCCGTAGAGGACGGGCTTTTTGCCTTTGACGCTGTTGAAGACCAAGAGCCTTCCTTGGGAGGCGTAGGTTTCTTGGCCTGCGAGCGTGATTTCGGCGCTGAAGCTCCCTTTGCCGACAAGAGCTGAGCGACAGCTGGCGAGGGCGTGAGAGCTCGAGCCGGGCTGGATCCTTGAGTACTCGCAGGTGGGAAGGCCCTCGTAGTCAAGGCGCCCATGTCGGTTCAGCTCGATCCGAAGCGCCCGAAGCTGCGGTGGGGGACTCTGATCGGTGGTAGTGATCTCACCGCCGACCGAGACCGAGATCGGGGCGGCTCCGGTGCGCGGCAGGCGCTTTGGCGCCATCTTGCCCGAGACCGTGACGCGCAGGTTGCCCTTTTGGGAGATCTCCGCCTGGGCCAGGGCGCTGAGGGCGAGGATCGCGATCAATGCCCCAAAGGAGGCGAGGTGAAGTCGTTTGCGGTTGCTCATCGGTTTGTTGCTTTCCTTGACGTCGTGATTGATGGAAGTGATCGGTTGAGGCGCCCTCAGACCGGCAGCTCAGAGGGCAGCGCCATGCCAACCTTCCAGCTGCCCCCCTCGAAATACATCGGCATGCTGTAGAGGGTCTGCCCGGGCGGGCCTATGAAGATCAAGTAAGAAGGGTCGCCGGGAACATGGCCATCGCCGCGAAAGCTCAGCACTTCGGTGATCGTCGCCTCTTGGCGCAGCTGGGATTGGGCGGTGCCTTCGTCGAGGATCGCCATCGTGCCGGCGCAACCGACGTCTTTGCCTTGGTCTTGGAGCTGCTGGGCGAATTTGTCGATCTGGGCCCTCGCCCTGCTGGCTAGCGCTGAGCAGACGCCCTCCCAATCGCCCTCCAGGCGCTCGTTGAGGAACGCCTGCAGGGCGATCGCCGCTTCGGTGCGCTCGCTATCGCTTGCCTCTGTGCCGTAGGTCTGCACGCTGTTGTCGCCCCCCTTCACCGTCTTAACACCGGGAGCGGGCTCTTCGGAGCCCTCGACCGGAGCGGAGCTGATCGGGGGTACCCGAACCGTGCTCGCGCTCTCAGACGAAGAGCCACCTTCATGCTCGGCGTTCTTGGCGGCAGAGCTCTCCTTCTCCTTGGCTTCCTTGCCCTGCTTTTGTCCAGCGCTCGACTGGGAGGGCTTTTGGTTTTGAGAGGCGCTGGTCTCGGTCGTGCCCGAAGCGGTGGATGCGCTTTCGTCGTCGCCATCGCCCCCACAACCACCAAGCGCCAACACCGCGCAAACCCCCAGCGCCAGCAAGCACCTCATCGGCGTGCCCTGCGCTGCTTTGAGCCCTTCTTGCCCCCCTTGCCCTTCTTCCCCCTCTTGCCCTTGCAAGTGCCGCGCAAGACCGTGTTGAACTCCGCGCCGATGTTGTTCTGACCAAGGGCGCTGACCGCGGCAAAGGGCGGTGCGGCGCAGACGTTCACCGAGTTGGTGAGAAGCCCGCGCTTTCCTCCGTAGAGCGTCATCACGAAGCGATCTACCGGTTGGTCTGGGAGCTCATCGAAGAAGGCTTTGATGCCCCCTTGCTTGGTCGGGCCGATCCTTCCCTCGACCACGATCCGCACCGCTCCGGAGTAGAGGTCGGCAACGAGGTCTGGGAGCTTGTTGGAGGAGGAGCGCAGGTAGACGTTGCCGCGCAGGGGCTCATCCAAGAGAGGCGTGTAGGCGACTGCTTGGCCGTAGACAGAGCCCGCCGGGCATTCGCGGTTTTGGAACCTCGGCCGGGTGCAGATCTCTTTGATGTGGTTCTGAGCGAGGAACTGGGAGCGGGGCATTTCGACCGCGATCCGCTTCAGGTTTGAGTCCTGCGGTCCCCTCGCGGCAAAGGTCGCCCTCAGCTGCGGGTAACCACCGCGGTGGGGGTTGCCCCGCAGGCGAATGCCCAGCTTCGGTTTGAAGCCCAGGGTGAGGCAGTTCAGCAGCTGGAAGTGGCGGGCGATCGTGACCGAGGAATCATCGGCTGGGGTGGCAAAGGAAGCACCGGAGCCGGTCAAGGTCGATTCCAGCCGCGAGGCCTCACAAGAGGAGGGATTGTGGGTGAACTGGGGGCGGTCCATGTAGACGCGGACCTCCCTGAGGTGAAGCGGGATGCCCTCGATGATGTGGGGGATCGGGTCAGAGACCGAGGAGTCGATCCGAAGCTGCGCTGTGCGGGGATCTACCTGGAAGGCCGAGCGGATGATGATCGTGCCGAGGTCAAAGGGACCGACGGTGGCCGAGTTGACCGTGACCAGGGAGAGGGGAGCGCCTTTGTAGGGGCCGGCCAGGTAGATGCGGCCTGCGGCGTAGGTGAGCGCCGGTCCCACTCCGTAGCCGGTCAGGGTCCGCCCGACCTGCGACGCCGCAGGACAGGATGGACTTGCTTCCTCCCCAAAGCCAGTATTGAGGCGCGAGGCTTCGATCGCCGCCTCTGGGCAGAAGGGCACTCCGGCCAGCTTCCCCGTGATCCCCTTGGGCAATATCAACGAATAGGAGGTGATCTCCTGGTCTGTGTCGTGGCGGATCAGGTGCACGTAGTAGGGGGTGTAGGAGTTGACGTTGGAGTTGACCCCGCCGGTGATCGCATCGACAGCAAAAGGTGGAGCGGCGCCGGGAATGGGACACGGTCCGAAGTCGATGCCGCTGGTGATGTCAGAGCTGGTCGGGGTCCCCGAGATCGTCGCCCCGTTTGACCACGGCGTCATCAAGGTGCGGGTGATCGCTTTGCCGCAGGAGGGAGGGCTGACCAGGAAGGCGCGCTGACCGGCCTTGAAGTTCATCTGCAGGTCGGTATAGGGAAGCGCTGGTAGTCCCTCGAAGGTGGCGGTGATCGTGCCGTCGGAAGGATTTGGATCGATCCTCCCCGCCAGCTTGATCATCACCCCGCGGGTCGGCAGCTTTGCAACCAGGTAGACGGCGACCAAAGCGCCAAAGGGATTGACGCGCGGCTGGGCCAAGTAGATCGCCCCGTCGAAGAATTCCTTGCCCGAGACGTCTTCGAAGAGAGGTGTGTTGACGACGAAGTCGCCGATCTTCGATCCGTTCGGGCAACCCCCTCCCTGGCCGTTGAAGGGAGTCTCCGCCGCGTACTGGCCGGGAGTGCAGCCGATCAGGCCCGCTCCCACCGAGGGGTTGACCGTAACTCCCTGGGGCAGGTTCACGACCACCCTGCGCGCCGCCGATGGGACCGGCTGGGTCGGTTTGGAGAGCCCTTCCAGATCGGCTTTGAGGCGGAAGTCATAGCCCGAGCCCGTCGAAGCCTTGGTCGCGTTGAGGAAGCCCAGCGGCAGCGGGGTGAAGGGCAGGCTCGTGCAGGCGCTGAGCGGCACCGCCTGGCCGAGCGTGTTGTTGTTGGTCGCAATGGCGCTCACATTTGCCGGCTGCTGCCAGGCATTGGCCGTCGCGGTGAAGGAGAGCGAGGGTGAGCACTCAGTGGGCAGGGTGAGGAAGGCTTTGGGCGGGTATTCCGAGGGCGGTCCGACCCCACAGGTGGCGGGGACGAACACTTCTACGTCTTGTCCTTGTTGGTTTTTCACGATTTCGGTTTTCGAGAGCTCGCCGTGGTAGTTCTCGGGATCGACCTCGTTCAGGCAGTTGCCCCGTTCTGGGTCGTGGGCGGTGCTCCAGGGCACGCCCCAGAGGTTCAGGTCGATGCCGCTGACGTCGAGGGCCTGGGAGAAGTCCTCTACCTCGAGCGAGAGCGTGTAGCGGCCGGCTGAGTCGGGCACCAAGGTGACGTCGAAGACGAGCGGCGCTCCGTAGGGGGAAGCGCCGAGCTGGGCTGGCAGCCCCGGCGAGGCTTTCAGGTTGAAGAGCCCGAAGCGCCGCGTTACGCCACCGCCGAAGGTGGTGTGGACGTCGATCGTTCCAACTTGCGTGTAAAGCGGGCAGCTCTCCCCCGAGCGGCTTTCTTCGAAGGGGGAGAAGCGCGGGGTCTGGAAGTCGACCAGCGAGCACTTGACCAGCTCGCTTGCGATCGAGCCCTGGAAGGTCGGGTTCACCAGCATCCCCTGGGGGGTTTCGATCCGCAGGTCGCGCAGGTCCCCGTCGGGGAAGGAGTCGCTTTTTTCTTTGAAGCCGAGGTGCACACTCCACTCGTGGGGATGGGTACCCGCAGCACTCGAGGGTTTGCCGTCTTCGGTTCGCACCGCGACCGAGAAGCCTTCTTTGCCTGGCTTGAAGCCGAAGGCGGCATGGGCTGAAGGAGCAAGGACCGCCAGGGCTCCCAGTGCACAAACGAGCGCTGCCGCCAACCGCCTCATCGCCCGCCTCCCTGACGGCGATGGCGGCGCTTTGGTTTAGCCGTCTTCTTCCTCACGCACTTCTTCACCTTCTTGCCGCCTTTGGTCTTCACCGTCTTTGGCACCTTGCCCTCGGGGCAGCTCTTGGAGGCCTTGAACCCGTAGCGGCTATAGCGGACCGGAGGGTTGCCGGGGCCACTGAGCAGCGTGGTCAGGGTCGGATCGACCGGTTCGGGCGGAAGCACCTGACATGAGTCCCCCTCACACGGGATCGGCCCCGGCGGTTCGGGGAAGCCGCCGCCTATGCGCGCGTCATAGAGGTCGACGGCGCCGGGGTCTGCTCCGACCAGGGAGCGGGCGGTGAGGAAGAAGGCGTCTGAGCCGTCTGAGGAGGCATCGATGAAGCGCGAGGGCGCTGCGTCTCGACCGGAGGAGATCAGCGCGGCGCAGCCCGCGGCTCTGTTACAGCCGCCTTCGCCCTGTGCCTCCCACTGGTAGACGTCAGGCGCGCCGGTGCCGAGGGAGCCTGCCAGCGTATTGGTATCGGTGGGGGCGACCGCGTCTTGGGAGTCAAAGAAGACACGGCGCCCGTTGGCGGAGAGGACCCGGGGCTTATAGGCGATTGTGGCGCTTGGGCCTGAGCCGTTTTTGATCGCGCCGGGAATGCCCGAAGCTCCGATCGGCCTTCCATTGGTCGGGTTGCAGGAGACGCAGCTCAGTTTGGCCGCCGTTGCGTCATAGAGGTAGACCTGAGAATCGGGTTCCTCGGTGACGAGATCGGTGTTGTCGTAGGTGTTGCCGGCGTAGTCTTTGAGCGGCGTGGTGGAGACGAAGAGGAGCTTCGTACCGTCTTGGGTGACCCGTGAGGTTCCGGTCGCGGGTGGGTAGTTGGAGGCGTCTGCCGCCTCGGCGACTTTGGTCGCGGAGTCACAGCCGTTCGCCGTTGCCGTGTTAGCAGCTGCGCAGCGGTAGAGCCCCCCCGAGCGCAGGTAGTAGAGGCTCGAGCCGTTGGCAGCCGCGCCCAGCACTCCCACGACGTCTGCGCTCGAGGTGAGCATCGTCGCCGTGTTCGGAGTTGCGCCGTAACGGTAGAGATCTCCCCCTTTGCTGAAGTAGGCAATGGAGCCATCAGCGGAGGCGAGCTGGAAGCTCCCCCCTCCTCCCGCATCAGCGTCCGCCTGCTTCAGCGTCGCCCCGTCGCGAACGTAGAGGTTCCCTCCTTCGTAGAGGTAGACGCGGGCACCGTCGGTGGAGACGGCGTTCGCCCCCTGCGCCGCGAGGGTGGCACCCGGCGTGGCATTCAGCAGTTTCAGCGCACCCCCTCCGATCGACCACTCATAGAGGTTGTCCGAGGGCCCGGCGCATCCATCGACAGCTGTAGCAGTCAGCTTCGCGCAGCTGGCGAGGATCACGTGGGTGAGGCCTTCGGAGGCGCCGGCCAGGGTGACTTCGAACTGCGAAGCGCTCTGACCCGAGAGCCCGGTCTCGCCTGGACCCAGCAACGCCTCAAAGGCACCGGTTGCGGTGGTGCGCAGGTAGTAGTCCTGAAAGCCCGCCGGGGCATCTGTTCCCGGCAGGGTCGGGTTCGGCACCGGACAGCCGCTGGCTTCTCCCCGACACCCCTTGCCGTTCAGGAGAAGGCCGCGGGCGAGGTCTAGGGAGAAGAGCCGGTAGGGGGCGCCGCCCTCATCGATGTCATAGGAGGACGAGAAGATCGGCACGGTGATGTTCTGCGTGGACCAACCACCCGCGGTGCGGGTTGAGACGTACTGGGATGCGGGGGGAGCGCCCTGACCGCCGGCGAAGGAGGCCGAGGAGGAGTAGGTGATCAGCGAGCCCTGAACAGCTGCCTGCAGGGCGCCGCCTTTGGCGAGCGATTCAGGCGCAGCGACGCCGCCGCCGTTTTTGTCAAACGGGCTGACCATCTCCCAGCCGCGGCCATCGGGCAAGAGCGGACCGCCTGAGGCTGGGGAGGTGAGGAAGAAGGGGTAGGGCGCTGAAGTGGGTGAGACGGTCTGGCCGAGCCCGTTGGTGACCACGAGCCGGTAGAGGTAGATGGTGTCTGAGGCAAGGCCCGAGACGGTCGGGAAGTTGACCGGGATCATCCCCGCTTCTGAGCCGATCACGTTGACGTTCACCCGTTTGGCGCTGGTGAAACCTTTGGCGTTGAAGTCGGCTTTGCTCGCGTACTCGAAGTAGCCGCCGGTGAGCGAGCCGTTGGGGTCGACTTCAGCGCTAAGGGTCGCCGAGCGCGAATCAACCTGGGAGGCCCAGATGTCGCCGACGAGCGGGGGGCCCGCGGCTGAAGCCGGGACCGCGCTCGTCCCCAAGGCGATCAGGGTGACCAAGATGGCGCCACCGCACGTGAGGGGGCGGTGGCGCCTTGCCTTTGCGATGCGCATCTCCTGCGCTCCTCGTTACCTATTGGCGCGATGACGGCGCTGGGCGCGCTTGGCCTTTTTCTTGGCCTTGCCGCATTTGGCGTTTTTCAAGGCCGGGGTCAGTTCGATCCCCTTGCCGTTTTGTCCCTCAAAGCGCCCGACCGCGCGGTGGGTTCCCTTGCAGATGTTGGTCGAGTTCTGCAGAAGGCCCTTCTTCTGGCCGAACATGTTCAAGACGAAGCTCGAGACCGGTAGGTCTGGGATTCCTTCGAAGGTGGTGCGGATCGCGCCTTTGACCGAGTCGATCCTGCCCGCCACCGCGACCTTGATCGGTTGGTGGGGCGGTCCGCTCAGGGCGAAGACCAGGTCGGGCAGTTCGTTTGATGAGGAACGTAGGTAGACGTTGCCGTCAAGGGGATAGTCGACCAGTGGGCTTGTCGCGGTTGCGTGACCGTAGATCGATGCTGCGGGGCAGGCCGAGCCGTTGCCGTCGCCGTCTGCGAACTGCACCCTGGTGCAGACGGTGCCGATGTGTCCCTGGTCGAGGAACTCAGAGCGCGGCAGGGCCACCGATGCCTGGCCGATGTTGGCGCCGCCCTCTGGCATCGTCAGCGTTGCTTGAAGGGCCGGGTGCCCTCCTCGCTTGGTGCCGCCGATCAGGCGAATACCGAGCTTCGGTTTGAACGGCAAGCCGGTGCACTCACCGAGCTGGTAGCGGGAGAAGAGCGGCGCTGCCTGGCCAAGGGTCGAGATGAACGATCCCTCGATCCCGCTCGCATCGCAGCTAGTCCCGGTCAAGGTGAAGCTCGGCCGGTCGAGCTTTACGGTGACGGTGCGCACGTCGAGCGGGATTCCCTGCAGGATCGAGGGGACTGGATCAGAGACAGCGGTGATCTGGCCTGTGGTGGAATCGAGGTGAAGCGCTGCCCTGACCACCACCGTGCCGAGGTCATAGGGGCCTGACACCGCTGGGGTGATTACCGCCAATGAGAGCGGGGCGCCTTTATAGGGACCCGCCAGGTAGGCATCGCCGTGGGCGTAGTAGGGCGAGGGGCCTGCTCCTGCTCCTGCGGTGACGCTGCCAAGGTGGGAGCTCGCCGGACAAGAGGGCGATACCTGCTCGGCTGCCCCCGTCTTGGTGGCCGCGGCTGCAAGCGCCCCATCTGAGCACTGGCCGGTGCCGGCAAGCTTGCCTGTCAGCCCCGGCGGCATCTTCGTCGTGAACGAAGAGAGCTGCTGGGAGCCATCGGGGCGGCGCAGGTGCAAGACGAAGGGGGTGTACTTGGCCGCGATCGGGCTCACCACGCCGGCGTCGAGACTCGGGCTGTTGGGCAAAGAGGCACCGCAGCCTCCCCCACTCGGCGGAGTTGAAATTGCGTAATCGTCTTGTGGGGTGGCCGGCGGCCCTGTATCCGGTGCAGACCACGGCGTCATCTCAGACGTCGTCGAGTGCGTGCCGCAGACCGCTGGGGTGCGCAGCACGCCGTGGGCGCCGCCGAAGAAGCTCAGCTTGAAGTTGTTGAACGGCAGCTGGGGGTTGTTGTCGAAGGTGCTGATGAGTCGACCCGTGTTGGGGTCAGCGACGACGTGACCCGGCAGCTTCACCAATACGCCCGAGGGCTTGTCGTCGATCACGACGTAGATCGCCAAGAGCGAGTTGAACGGGTTGTTGTTGGGCGTCGCCGCGTAGACAGAGCCCAAGAGCGGATGGTCGACCAGCGGCGTATCGACTTCGATCGAGCCGATCCGCGAGGCGTCCGGACACGTCACCGGGTTGCCATTTGGCACCGCGGTCGCCGTGTCGATCCCGATTTGCGCTGGCGAGCAGCCCTGCAGGCCGTTGGCACCCGAGGGGTTGATCACGAGCCCCTCGGGCAGGGCGACCACGGCCTTTCGCAGGTGCGCAGTGGCCCGCTGGCTCATCGAGCTGGTCTGCGGCACAGCCAGGTCGACTTCCAGCCCGCTCGGCGAATCGGCGACATTGGTCGTCGGCCTCGCTTTCAGCGTCGGGTTGAATTCGAGCCCGGCGCAGCCGGTGAGCCCGATTTCGTTGCCGTTGGCGTCACGCATCTGGTCCGCGCGGATCGCCGGTGGCCCTTTCGGGTTTTCCCAGGAGAACGCTTCGGCTTCGCCGATAGGCGTCTCTGTGCATGCACTCCCCATCGTGACCGCCGGCGTGTCCTGCGGGGGAACCGAGCAAGGGGAGGTAGGGCAGTCGCCGAAGCCACTTGCCCGCGCATAGTCGAAGTTCGGCGAGCTCGGATCTCCCCAAAGCAGGACCTGCGTGGACATCGCCGGTGAGCGGAACAGCCCCGGGATCCCCCTCGTTTCCGCCATCTCGGTGTAGTCACCGGCACGCACCCCGCCCTCGACGTGGACCGGGAAGGTAACGGCGACGAAGCCGAAGTTGGAGGCTTTGCCCGGCGCCGGTTCCATGTTGTAGAGGGGCTGTGGGATGGTCAGCGGGAAGGCGATCGAGGTGAGGACGTTGACCACCCCGATCTGCGTGTTCGCCGGGCAGGCGTAGGCCTCCATCATCACCTCTTCGCAGCGCCGCGGCGTCGCGGTCGGGTTGACGATCATCCCCCGCGGCAGGTAGATGTTGACGTCGCGCTCGCCGCCGTCGATGCCACCGGGAAATCCTCCCGCTTTGAAGACCTGAGAAGAGAAGCTGAGGTTGACCGAGAAAACGTGCGGGTGCCCGCCGGCCAGCGTTTCCGCTGTGCCGTCCTCGGCGTAGGGGGTGATGCCGAAGCCCGGTATGCCCGGCACAAAGTCGAAGGGGGCGATCGTCGAGGAGATCTTCGTCGTGTTGGTGGCGACCACGGCGCTTGCGCCGCCGCCCGAGAGGATCGCCTGGTTGACGACCGTGTCACCCTCTTGCAGGATCGTGCCCGTGCCATCGACTTCGAAGTCGATGGTTATGTCGATGAACTCCCCGGGCCGAATAGGGCCAGGGTAGACACAGGTAACGGTCTGGCCGGAGTTCGTGCAGTTACCAGCCGCACCGGCCAGGGCAACTGATTCGCTCAGCGTCAGGCCCGCCGGGAGTGTGTCGGTGATCGTGATCGGCCCTTTGGTCGGCGCCGTACCGACGTTGGTCGCCACCAGCTTGTACTGGGGCATCAGGCGACTATTTACGGTCGCCCCTGGTTTGAAGTTGGTCGGGATCGAGGTGACGTCAAAGCGCCAGGCCGGAGACGGTGCGGCACTCGCCTGCGAGACGGGAACCAGCAGGGCCACGAGGGCCAACAGGGCGATCGCGATCTTCTTGGTCATGGCGTTCATCGACTCGCCCTCCGGTCGTTGTTGGCAGCTCGCTTGCGGTCGCGCTTCTGTTTTTTGCTCCCGCGCTGCTTGGCCACGCAGCGCGTCTTGCCTTTGCTGCGCACCTGGCGCTTGCCTTTCGGGCAGCGCGTGGTGTCCGTGTTTGCCTTCGGGTCGCCTGGGCCCTCGAAGACCGCCGAGCCGGCGCCCGGAGCGTCGGAGGGATGGCTCGCGGCGCCGCGGCAGGTATCGCCTTCGCAGGCCGCCGGGCGCGCCGCGTGCTGGTAGGCGAGGCCGCCGTTCACTTTGGCGGCGTAGATGTCCTCCAGGGTGTCTTCGTCGGAGGGCACCAGTTGCTGGCGGCTGAAGATGAAGGCCGTGTCACCTGACGCGGATACGTCGGCCAGATAGGAAGGGTAGGCGCCGGTCCCGGTCGAGAGCAAATAGATGCAGCCGTCGTTGGCCGGGCTGTAGGCGGCGGAGTTGATAGTGCAGCTGCCGCCGGGCGTGCCGGGCGCCTCCCACATGTAGACGTCTTGGCAGGACGGCCCCACGCCGAGCTGAATCATTTCGTCTTCTGAGCAGCTCACTTCCCCGTTGACGTCGCCGGCCACCAGCTTCTCGGGGCTCTGGAAGAAGAAGCGGTTGCCGTCGGTGGAGAGGTTACGGCTGAGGAAGGGCTGGGCGCCATAGACGGAATGGGAGGAAGGCGCGTGGTACAGGTCGGGGTTCTTCAGTTCGGGCGCATCGACTGGCGGGGCGCCGGTCGGGTTGCAGGTGAGACAGGAGATCTGGCCGGTGTCGGCGTCGTAGCGGTAGAACTCAGCGCAAGGAAGTGGAGCACTCTCGGGCGGGGCTCCTTTACCGCAAGCTCCATCCGGCGCGGTGTTGTCGTAGCCGGTGAGGGGGTAGTGCGACTGGAAGACGAGGATGCGGCCGTCGGCGCTGACTCGAGAGGTTTTCATGCCTTCACTAGGAGCGATTGAGTTGCCGCCGGCCCAGTCGAAGCCATCCCCCCCTGCAGGGCCGTTGGCGTCGATCCGGGCGATGAAGCTGACACAGCCGCCCGCGGTTGCGCAGGCGCCGGCGCCGTCGGCCTGCCAGAGATAGACCGCGCAGGACCCTTCGAAGCTGTCGAAGCTGGCCCCGGAGTTAGCTTTTCCGACACAATTCCCGCCGACCGCCGATCCGCCGCCGTCGAGGTCCGCGTTGGCGGCGAAGTAGACGCGGTCGCCCTCATCGGAGTAACCGAGCAGGCCGACGGCTTTCGCCCCTGGAACGAGGTCGGTGAGGCGCTGGCCAGCGGGGGCTTCGACGTCATAGCGGTAGAAGTCTTCGGCGCCGGCTGTTGCGGTGGAGTCGTCGGTCAGCTTCTGCTGTGAAATGAAGAAGGCATGGGAGCCATCCAGCGTCGCGCCCATGAAGGTCGGTGCGAAAGTGCCGGCGGGATCCGGGACGGTGCGCTCCGACGCCGAGACCTGCACGGTGGTCGCGCCGGGGCCGGCAGCATCGCGGCGCAGGTAGAGCTGGCCGGTGCCGACGTCGGTGAAGTAGACGTCACCGCTCGGGGAGACCACGTGCCCGTCTTGGACGTAGCCCTCAAAGGCGGCCGGGGCTTCGGAGCCGCTGGCGGGGACGCACGGCGGGCTGCCGCAGGCCGAGTCGGGAAGTAGGCCGGCGAGGGTGAGCTCTCCCGTTTCGCGGTCGTAGAGGTAGACGTTGCTTTCGGTTGTGAGGGGCGCGGGACCAGAGGTGACGGGGACGTTGCCGTTCGCCCGGAAGACGGCCTTCGAGCTGTTGTCGAATGCCCCAGCCAGCCGAAAGCTACCGACAGAGAAACCCACTCCTGTCGGGATCAGGACGGCGAAGGAACCGGCGCTTTCGCGCAACATCAGGCTGGTCTGGATAGTGGGAGTACTGAGCGAAGAGTTAGTGGCGAAGCTGAGACGGAGGTCGGAAGTCCAGGCCCTGGTGATTCCCCTGTCGCCGTAGCTCGGCGGCGGATTCAGTCCTACGGTCGACCACTCTCCGCCGGCGAAGTGGGAGAGGAAGATGTTGTTTTCCTGGAAGCTTTCAGCACCGGGGAAGCCGGCGAACGTGTAGGAGGTGATCCCGTCGCCAACGCTGGAGGCCTGAACGCTGTAGGTGGAGCCGTAGGCGTCCGAGCCGGACTTGTCGGTCGGGGTCACCTGCTCGTAGGCACGGCAGTGGGGCAGCTTGGCCGAGGGGCCGGTGCGGAGCAGGTCGTTGGGGCAGGAACCAAAGTTGGGCGGCGCAGCGAAGGTAGCGATCGCCATACCCTCGCTCCCCGTGGAGCCGACCAAATTGGTGGCGAGGAGCTTGAAGTAGTACTGGGTGGCGGAGCTAAGGCCGCCGACCACCGAAGAGACTTCGACCGGTTCGCTGCCGCTGCCAATGTTGACCGCAGCGGTGGAGGAGCCCAGGGACGGCGAGGTACCGTACTGCACCACGTAGGAGGTGGGCGAGTTGCTGGGGTCGACCGTGGCGGTGAGGCGCACCGAGTGCTCATCGATCACTTTTGCGGAGACGCCCGAGAGGACCGGCGGGCCGGTGGCAGTGGTGAAGCTCGGCTGTGGGAAGTTGGTCGAGGTAACCGGGGTGAAGCTGGAGAAGAAGGGGCGGGTCACCTGCAGGCGGACGAAGTATTTCTGGCCCGGGACGAGGCCCGGGACCTTCTGGCTAACGCTCTGTGCGCCCCCGTTCTCGCTCAGCGCCGCGCAGCTGGGCACGCTGACGTCGGTCCAGCTGATTTGGTCGGTCGAGTACTGGAACTTGCAGCTGACCAGGCCCCCTTGGGGGTTGACTTTGCCGTTGAAGGTCGCGCTGCGCTCGGCTATGGCCGTGACCGCGGGGAAAGACATGCTCGCGGTCGGGTTGGCCAGCGCGGATGAGTCGTCGAAGACGTAGACGCGGTGGGCCGAGGTGAATGAGAGACCGAAGTTGTCGGGGTCGTTGTTGACCGAGACGTAGAGGCGCCCGCTGATGCTGTCAAAGCCGAAGCCCCGAATTGCTAGAACAAAGCCGGCTGCGGCACCGTGGGTGTCATCTGTGGCGGTGGGGGCGGCGCTGAGGCCGGGGTGGTTGGTGGGGCCGAACTGCTGCACGACCGTGGGGGCGCCGAAGGCGGCCGGGTCGCGAAGGACGTAGAGGGCGGTGCCAGCGGGGTTGACGGCGAGGCCAGCTGTCGCCGAGGAGGCTTCGCCAGCTAGAAGCGGCCCCGGGTGGCCCTCGCTGGTCGTGCTCACCGAACAGCTACCAGTCCCACTCAGCACAGTGCAGATCATCTGCGGCTGGTTGGCGGCGGCGAGGGCGCCCTGGAAGGTGACCGTGACGCTGGGTGGTTCGCCCGAAGCGGAGAAATTACCGGCACCGCAAGCCTCTTCGAGGCCATTTCGGATGATTTTCGTGCCGATGGATTCCCCGGTGGACAATGTCCCGGTGGCGTAGGTGAGCTCTTCGGTCGGAGTACCGTTCGGACAGGTGAGCCTGAAGTCGTCGCCGGCGTTGAAGCCGGTGAAGGTGATTTCCTGGCGCTCGTCGTTGGGCGCCAGGATCGGGGCGAGGAAGCCGACGCCGCCACCATTGGCGTCTTCGGAGTCGTAGCGCAGGACGTTGCCGTTGTCGTTGGAGTCCGAGGCGTAGACGATGCCGCGGGAATCGACAGCAATGCTGCGAGGCTGCTGTTCGCCGAACTGCACCGAGGAGCCGATGGAAGAGGGAGAGGTTCCGTCAAGGTTGAAGGTGTCCACACGACGGTTGCCGGAGTCGGCGAGGTAGACAGTGCCGGTCGAAGCGTTGCCGTCGGCGGGAGTTACGGCGATGCCGAATCCGTTTTCGGCGAAGCCTTCACCGTACTGGCCTACTCCAGAGCCGCCGACGCCCGCCTTGCAGACATCGCCATCGCCTTGGTTGCAGATCTCATAGCCCGTACCGGTGTCGCCGGGCCCTGATTCGGCCACGTCGAAGCCGAAGGAGCGGATGAAGTTGCCTTCGCCGTCGTACTCGTCGATACGGCGGTTTTCGCGGTCTGAGACATAAAGGTTGCCGGTGTCTTCGTCGACAGCGACCGACTGGGGGTGGTCGAGGGAGCCGTTGCCGGCCGTAGTGCCGTCGCCGCCGGAGGCAACCCCGGCCTTGCACTCGGTGGCGACCGTGCAGATCTCAAAGCCGGTGCCGGTGTCATTGGCGACGCTCGATTTCCCGTTGGCGATCGTGGAAATTGCGATCGTGCCGCTCAGCTGGCTCTCGTCGGCTGAGATCGTCGGTTGGTTTGAGCCGCCGAGCGCGCCTTTGAAGGTGACGACGTAGGGGTTGGTGGGCGTACCTTGGCCGGAGACCGAGACGTTGCCGCTGCCTACCGTCGGCAAGGTGGCGAGTGCGCCCTGTACCTCGCCGGAGCCGGAGCTGTAGGGGATCGGTCCGGTCGTCGAGCCGTCGAAGGAGAGGGTGTAGCTGCCGGCGGTGGCTTCGGTCAGCACGATCCGCTGGCGCTCGTTGATGCTCGAGGCGATCGTGTCCTTGCCCCAGGCGCTGACGAAGTTGCCGTTGCTGTCGAAGCGCTCGATGCGGTTGTTGTTCTCGTCGGCGACGTACACGTCGCCGGGGCTGGCGGGGCCGACACCCGTGCCGTTGGCGGCGGTATCGCGCGGGTTGCTGAGCTCGCCGCCGAAGCTGCCCGAGCCTTCGAACGAGAATGAGAATGAACTAGCGCCCGCGAAGGTGCCGAAGCTGCTGAGCAGCTGCTTGGAGGCGAGGGCAGAGGGAGATAGGAGCGCTACCGCGAGGAGCGCGGCTGCGAGTGAGAGCGCGGCGATGCGACCTCGATGCGAGGGCGCACCACTCCCTTTGGCGTCGCTGGATGCACCACGGGGGGCGTCAGCCCCACGGACGAACGAGCCCGAGCGACTGCCCTGACCCATGCTCGATCCCGCGGACGATGCCTTCGCGTGGCTTCTCACGTAGCGCTCTCCTTGTCCCGTGAGCCCCTCTACCGGCCGCTTCCCTTGGCGGCCCCCGTGGGCTCGGTGTCCCTGTTGGCGATACCGTCTTCGTTCCTATGCGAAGACGTTGTCGGATGTAAACATGCCGGTTCGTGATTGTCAAGATACGCACGTGGTATTTCTACGAAAGTGCCTGTTTTGCAGGTACTTTCAGTGCGAATTTCTTGACGGCTAGTGGACTACGCGCCGGCTTGGTGGCTGCGAGCCTCTAGAGCGTGGCCGCCGGCAACTCGGGTGCGAGCGTCAACGCCCGGGCTCCCAAGTTTCGCCGCGCTGCACCCGCTCGAAGCCGAACCAGAGCGCATTGACGGCGGTGGCAACGACCCGCTCGCGGGGGACGTCCGGGTGGTCGTACCACCAGATCGCCAGGCCCTGGAGCACGCCGCGCATCACCACCCAGGCCAGTTCGAGGCCCTCGTCGGCAGCTTGCCCGGGAAGGTCGGCGGCGCCCGGCATGGAGGCGAACAGCGGGGTCAGCGCCGCCCGGCTGCGAGCGGCGACGTCCTCCTGTATCGCCTTCAGCTGGGGGTTGCCGGTGGTGTCCCGGAAGAGCATGCGGCCGGCGAAGGGGTGCTCCTCGACATAGGCGAACCAGGCGTCGAAGGAGCGGGCAACCCGTCGATCGGCGGAATCGTCGCCGACGAAGTGCTCGCGCCAGACGCTGCGCAGCTCGGCGAAATGGCGCTCGAGCAGACGACGGTACAGGTCGCTCTTGGAGGCGAAGTGGTCGTAGAGGACCGGCGGCGTGACACCAGAGCGCCGCGCGATCTCGTCGATCGAAGCGCCGTCGTAGCCCCGCTCGGCAAATACCTCTGCCGCTGCCAGCTCGATCACCTCGCGACGCGCGGCCGCGCTCATCCGCTTGCGCGGGATCGTTTCCTCTCCTTGCATCCTTGACAACCTAACGCTCCCTAAGTACGTTTCGAGAGTACTTCCTAGTGAGCACTAGGTTTGTTTCCCCCGAGCAGGAGGTGGCCGGATGATCGTCTCTGTTCACATCGCCAGCCTAGGCCCACGCGCGGCGCTCGGTGCCCTACGGCGGAAGCCGAACCCGACGAGCGTGCCCGGCCTCAGCTACGCCGAGACGACGATCACCGCTCCCCTCGGCGGCGGCTCGCCGCCCCGACCGCGGCTCGACCCGATCGGCCTGATCGCCGCCTGGGAGGACGACGGCGCGATCGACGAGTTCACGCACACCCATCCGCTCGGCATCGCGCTTGCCGGGGGTTGGATGACGAAGCTGGAACCGCTGCGAGTCTCCGGCGCCTGGCCGGCGATGCCGGGCCTGCCCTCCAGGGCCCTCCCTGTGGCCGACGACGAGCCGTTGGCCGCGCTGACCCTCGGCCGCCTGCGCCTCCACCGCACCCGGCCCTTCCTGCGCAGCGCCGCGCCAGCAGAACGAGAGGTCCGCACCGCGCCCGGCGTACTCGCCGCGATCGGCCTGGGCCGCCCGCCGTGGCTGGTCTCCACCTTCTCGCTCTGGCGCAGCGCGGCGGCGATGCGCGACTACGCCTACCGCGATTCCGGCACCCACATGGCCGCGGTGCGGACCGACCGCGAACGTCCCTTCCACCGAGAATCCGCCTTCATCCGCTTCCGCCCCTACGCCTCCCAGGGCTCCTGGGAAGGCCGCGACCCCCTCGCCGGCCTCCTCCCCACCGCCGCCTGACGAACTGCATCAACTTCTCTACCCAGCAGGGTGAAAAGTTGATGCAGTTCGCGCGAGCAGGGTCAGCGGCCGCCTGCGGCTGAGGTGCTCGGGCGCGGCGCGCCTTCTTCGCGCTCCGCGTCATCCTGAGCCTGTTTGATCAGGCCGCGCCAGTCGGTGGTCCTGAAGACGAGGAAGATGGCGGCGAAGCCGAGCACCACCGACCAGGCGGCCATCGCGATCTGCGTCCCGACCGAGAAGGAGAGGACGGCGGCGCGTGAGGGGCCGTGCAGCGTCGCCACCAGCAGTGCCTGCTGGGCCCCGGCTCCACCCGGGGTGAAGGGGACGATGGTGGCGATCGCCTGCACGCTCATCACCAGCAGCACGTTGCCGACGGAGCCGCCGATCCCGAAGGCCTCGAAGAAGAACCAGAAGGCGGCGAAACGGCAGAGCCAGCCGATCCCCTGCCAGGCGGCCACCTCGCGCAGGTAGCGGCGTGGCCAGCGCAGGATGACCACGCCCTGCTTGACCCGGTCCCAGAAGCGGCGGACGTGGTGAGCCAGGTAGTAGATGCCGATCGCGAGCGCCAGCAGGAGCGCGCCGATGACGATCAACAGCGTGCGCGGGTGGTCGGCCCAGAAGGAGATCTCGAAGGCGGGCAAGTGGGGCAGTCGCGGCGGCTCCGGCAGCAACCCCTGCGAGATCGCATAGAAGAGGACCAGCAGCCCGACGGTCGTGTCGAAGACGGTCTGCACGAGGAAGGAGGAGGTGACCGCCGGGTAGGAGGAATGCGGAATCTGGCGCTTGACCAAGAAGACCTTGGTGACGTCGCCCGCCCGCGCCGGCATGATCGCGTTGATGCCCGCCCCCGCCAGGTAGGCAGCGCCCAGCTGCGGGAAGGAGATCGGCGTGCCCGGGTAGGCCGCCCGCAGCACGTTGCGCCAGGCCCAGGCGCGGCAGAGCTGCATCGCCAGCAGGAAGCCGAGCGCGAGCGCGAACGGCGTCCAGCGGATGTCCGATAGGTGCTGGAAGAACGAGCTCGCAGCGTTGAAGAACGAGTTGAAGCTCGATGCGAGATCGGCGTAGGGCATCGCAGCTACACTAGCCCGCTCGTGTCAGAGGCCGAGACGCAGATCCCCGCTGCCCAGGCTCCCCGCGACCCCGCCGACGAGGCGATGTGCGCGCGTGCCCGAGAGCGCTACACCGCCGATCGCAAAAGCCGCTTCCGGCGGCGGCGAAAGCGCCACGCCGAGCTGCCCAACCTGATCATCGTCGGCGGCCTCAAGTGCGGGACGACGAGCATCCACCACTACCTCGGCCTGCACCCGGAAATCCAGATGTCGAAGCCGAAGGAGCTCAACTTCTTCGTCGAGGAGCTGAACTGGGACCTAGGCCTCGACTGGTACGCGAGCCGCTTCGACAGCCGCTTCAAGGTCCGTGGTGAGTCCTCCCCGCACTACACGAACCTCCCCCGCTTCCCCGGCGTACCCGCGCGCATCCACGAGCACTGCCCCGACGCCCGCCTCATATACATGGTGCGGGACCCGATCAAGCGCATCCTCTCCCATTGGGTGCACGCGACCGGCGCCGGCTATGAGACCCGCGAGATGGTCCCGACCCTCTCCGAGCCCGACTCCTCCTACATGCGCCGCTCGATGTACTGGATGCAGCTGCAGCCTTACCTCGAGCACTTCGACCGGGAGCAGATCGAGATCATCACCCAGGAGGAGCTGCAGACCGAACGCGAGGAGACGATGCGCAGGGCCTTTCGCTTCGCCGGCGTCGAGGAGGGCTTCACCTCCGAGCAATTCGACCGCGAGTGGGAGAAGTCGAGCGCCAAGCAGGGCGACAAATACCAGTTCATGGAGAAGCTGATCAAGCTCCCCGGCTTCCGCTCCTTCGACCGCAACTTCGACCGGCTGCCCGAGTCGATGCGCTGGATCGTCGAGAAGGTGGTGCACGACCCGGAGAAGCCACCCGCACCGAAGCCGAAGCTCCCCGACGACCTCTTCGAGGCGGTCCGCAGCCGCTTCGGCACCGACGTAGCCGAGCTGCAGAAGCTCGCCGGCCGCGAGTTCGCCGGCTGGCACGACTACTCCTGAGTAGGCTCAGGCGCCATGCAGCGCCTCCTCCCAGACCCCGGCCCCACCACGGTCGAGGAGCAGCTCGACTCCTACCGGCCGTGGGAGCAGCCGCACGAGGGCAGGCCCTTCGTCGCGACGAACTTCGCCGTCACGGTTGACGGGCGAGCGACGATCGGCGGGGTTTCGGGTCCGATCGGCTCCGACGCCGACACCGAGATGCTGGCGCGGCTGCGCACCCGCTTCGACGCGGTGATGATCGGCGCCGGGACGATGCGAGCGGAGCGCTACGGGCGCATCGTCCCCCACCAGGAGGAGCGGGAGCGCCGCGAGCGCGTTGGCCTCCCCCACGACCCGCTGATGGTGCTGGTCAGCGGCCGCCTCGACCTGCCCTGGGACGCGCCGCTGTTCACCGACGGCGGCGGACGGGTGCTGATCTTCACCGCCTCGGAGGCCGAGCCGCCCGAGACAGCGACCAGCCTGCGCGTGGTCCGCCACCAGGGCGAGATCGACCTCGTGGCGGCCATGCGGTACCTGCGCGAGGAGCGCGGCATCCGCGCCCTGCTCTGCGAGGGCGGCCCCCACCTCCACAGCCAGCTCTGGGCCGCTGGCCTGGCCGACGAGCTCTTCCTGACCACGGCGCCGCGAATGACCGGGTCGCAGGCCCCGCGCATCCTCGAGGGGAACGAGCTCCCCGCCCTCACCGAGCTGGAGCTAGCCTGGCTCCTGGAGCGCGACAGCGAGCTCTTCGCCCGCTACCGCCGCTGACCCCCGGGGTGACTTCGCCCTTTCGGGTGCATACGGACCACTAAAGGCGAAGTCAGCGGGGGGACGCTAGCTTTCCCGGTCATGGACTTCACACCAAGCCCCCAGGTAGAGACGCTGCGCGAGCGCATCCTCGACTTCATGGACGAGCACATCTACCCGCAGGAGCGGGAGATCATGGAAGCGCTCGACGACGAGGTCGCCCCGGGCGTGCCCTACCCGAAGATCCTGGTCGAGGTCCGCGAGCGGGCCAAGAGCGAGGGGCTTTGGAATCTCTTCATGCCCGACGAGCGCTTCGGACCGGGGTTGACCAACTGGGAGTACGGGCTGCTCTGCGAGGAGATGGGGCGGAGCCCGGCCGCCGCGCCAATGGCCTTCAACTGCTCGGCGCCGGACACGGGCAACATGGAGATCCTCGCCGAGCACGGCACGGACGAGCAGCGCGAGCGTTGGCTCGAGCCGCTGCTGGAGGGTCGCATCCGCTCCTGCTTCTCGATGACCGAGCCGGACGTCTCCGGCTCCGACCCGACCCTGCTACAGGCGCGCGCAGTGCGCGAGGGCGAGGAGTGGGTGATCGACGGCCACAAGTGGTTCACCTCGGGCGCCGTCGGCGCCGAACTGGCGATCGCGATGGTCGTCACCGACCCCGAGGCCAACCCCTACGCGCGCGCCTCGATGATCTGCGTCCCCACCGACACGCCCGGCTTCAACCTCGTCCGCCCGATCTCGGTGATGGGCCACGCCGCCGGCCCCGGCCACTGCGAGATCCGCTACGAAGAATGCCGCGTTCCCTACGCCAACTTGCTCGGCGGCCAGGGCCAGGGCTTCGTCGTCGCCCAGGACCGGCTCGGGCCGGGACGCATCCACCATTGCATGCGGGCGATCGGCACCGCCGAGCGGGCGCTGGAAATGATGTGCCGGCGCGCCAGCGAGCGCCAAGCCTTCGGCGGGCCGCTTGGCGAGAAGCAGTTCGTGCAGGAGGCGATCGCGGCCTCGCGGATGGAGATCGATCAAGCCCGCCTGCTCACCCTCTACGCCGCCTGGAAGATGGACACCGAGGGCAAGCGCGCCGCCCGCCAGGCGATCTCGGCGATCAAGATCGTCGCCGCCAACATCGTGATGAACGTGCTCGACCGGGCGATCCAGGTCCATGGCTCGCTCGGCATGACCGACGACACCCCCCTCGCCGCCCTCTGGCGCTTCAGCCGCATGCTGCGCCTGGCCGATGGGCCCGACGAGGTCCACAAGATGGTCCTCGCCCGCCGCGAGCTCAACCGCTGGGCCAAGCGCGCCGAGGCCGAAGCCGCCGGAGAGCTCGATCCCAAGCACGCCCGCCGCGCGATCTGAGGGCGCTGCACCGATCGGCCGGGGCGGCGACCCAATGAGAGCCGCCGCCCCGCCGAAAAGCGCTACTTGAGCTGCGTCACCGCGAGCACGACGGAGACCGTCGAGCCAGCCGTGCAGTTGGTCGCGTCGCCGAAGACCCTTGCGCCGATGTTCATCGTCGAGCCCGGACTGGTCAGACCGACGGGACCTGTCTCGCTGCCCAGCGGCTGACCGTTCGGTTCGTTGGGGGGAATCGGGGTGCCGGGCGTGTGCACGTCGATGAAGCCGTCGGAGACCCGCCAGGGGTTGCCGTTGACGTACGGGCGGACCTGCACGTCGCACACTTCCGTGCCGGTCTGGCTCAGGTTCCCCCTCACCTCGACGTTGAGCTGGTTGACGACACCAGCGGTCGGCGTGAAGCTGGTGGTTCCGCTGAGCGGGATCTCAGCCGGGGCCGCGCCCGTGCCCGCGGTCGCGGAAACCGTGCCGCTCGCGATCGCGACAACGTTCGTCCCGGAGGCGATCTTCGAGAAAGTGACCGCGGCTTCACCGAGCTTGGAGTTGGTCACGGCGAGGTTTTTGATCTTCGCCGTGCTGACGGCGTCTTTCTTGATCTTGCGCGTGGTGACCGCGTTCGCCTTGATCTTCGAGGTGGTGACCGCGTTCGCCTTCAGCTGGTGACGGCCGATCTTCTTCGCCGCGAAGGCGGTGGCCCCGCCAAGGATGAGGAAGACGGCAATCGACGACATCACGTTCGCGTAGGTGAGACGCTTGCGTATCTGCTGCACGAAATCTCCTTGTTTGGGGATGAAGTAGAGACCCTCCCGATCTGCTCGCCGGGACTTTTCAGGTTCCCGCCGGGAATGTCAAGCGCGTCGCGAGCCGCTAGGTGCCGCGCCGCTCGGCCTCGTCGGCCGCCTCCGCGAGGCGCTCCACCAGACGGGCGAATTCTTCGATTCCGGGGTCGACCTTGCCGTACTGGCCGGCTGCGTAGCGCGCATAGACGCCCTCGAGGATGATCGCCAGCTTCCAGTAGCCGAGGGCGACGAAGAAGTCGAGCTGGGAGAGATCGCGGCCCGAGCGCTCGGCGTAGCGGTCCCGCAGCTCGTTACGGCCCGGGAAACCCGGCGCCAGGGTCGCCGGCTGGCCGAGGGCGACCAGCTCATCGCCCGCTTCGGGCCAGTAGACCATCAGCAGCCCGATGTCGGCGAGCGGGTCTCCGAGCGTGCACAGCTCCCAGTCGACGACGGCCGCGACCTCGCCTCCCGGGGAGAGGATCATGTTGTCCAGCCGATAGTCGCCGTGGACGATCGTCGCCGGCCCCTGCTCGGGGATGCGCGCCGCGAGGCGCTCGTGAACCTCGTCGACCACCTCCAGCTCGCGCGTCTTCGACTTCTCCCACTGCCCGTGCCAGCGGTGCAGCTGGCGGGCGACGTAGTCCTCTTTGCGGCCGAGGTCGCCGAGGCCGACGGCATCGGGGTCGACCTCGTGGATGGCGACCAGCGTGTCG
The DNA here is from genome assembly GCA_963843495.1 of uncultured Solirubrobacterales bacterium. Lineage (GTDB taxonomy): Bacteria > Actinomycetota > Thermoleophilia > Solirubrobacterales > 70-9 > VRUE01. The sequence continues at coordinate 736,836 of CAWJJX010000003.1, forward strand.
ATCACCCGCTCGCCGATCGCCCGCCGGTCGGACTCATCGGGAAAGGCGTCGGCCTCCGCGAGCCCGCGCAGGATCGGGCCCTCGATGAACTCCATCACGTAGAAGGGGGCGTCGTTGACGCTCTCGTCCTCACAGATGCCCACCACCGGCGCGACGGGGACCGAGGTCGGCGCCAACGCCGAGACGACCCTGTGCTCACGCCCCATGTCGTGGGCCGAGCCGAGCCGCTTGCCCAGCGGGGGCCGGCGCAACGCCCAGCGCCCGCCGTCCGCGTCGGTGACCCCGTAGGTCAGGTTCGAGTGCCCACCGGAGATCCGCTCAAAGGCGAGCGGCAGCCGCACGCCGGGCACGTTCTCCCCAAACCAGGCTTCCACGCCCGCCCGATCGATGCCCTCGGGAGCCCCCGCGCTGCCGTCGCCGGTAGCCTCGTCGCCCATAGTCGCGCAAGCATATTCACGACGCCGTTTCCGGCTGAGCCCATCGCTTGCCAACCGGCTGACGATCGGCTTCGCCGTCGCCTTCGCCGTCCTGACCGGCCTCGCCGTCGTCGGCGTGGCCCGCTTCCTGCAGCAGCGTCAGGACTTCGAGGACGCGACCGCGCGGTCCTACCAGGTGGAGATCAGGGCGCGCAACCAACTCGCGGCGGGAGAGCGACCCGGCGCTGCGCGGGGCACGATCATCGCCCAGCAGCAGAAGCGCGAGGTGCTGCGCGACGAGATCACCGGCAAGACCCGTGACACGGCGCTGCTCGTCGGCGCCGGCTTGATCGCCGGTCTCACCGGCGCGGCGCTCCTCTTCACCGGCCTGATCTCCTCGATGAGGAGACCGCTGGAGGAGCTGGTCGAGGCCTCGGGGCGCCTCGCCGGGGGGGACCTGGACGCGCGCGTCAAAATCGGCGGCCTCTCGGAGACAGCGACGCTGGGCGCCGCCTTCAACGAGATGGCGGGGGAGCTTCAGCGCCGCGCCGGCGAGCGCGACCAGCTGGAAACGATGAAGGACGAGTTCGTCGTCACCGCGTCGCACGAGCTGCGCAGCCCGCTCACCTCGGTTCAGGGCTTCGCCGAGCTGCTGATGCTGGAGCGCGACAAGCTCAGCCCCAAGCAGGCCGACACGGTCGAGATCATCCTTGACAACACGCGCCACCTGGTGCGCCTGCTCAACGACCTGCTCGACCTCGCCCGCAGCGACGCCGGTCGTCTCACGATCAAGCCGGCGCCGACCGACGTCGGATCGCTGGTCGAGGACGCGGTGCGGACGATGCGGAGCCAGACCGAGGCCGCCGGCCAGGTGCTGAGCAACGAGATCGAGCCCGAGCTGCCCCCGGTGAACGTCGACAGAGACCGGATTCGCCAAGTGCTGGTGAATCTTCTTACCAACGCGCATGAGTACAGTCCCGAAAGAGCGGCGATCGCGGTGACGGCCTCCCGCCGGGATGCTGGAGTGGAGCTCGCCGTAAGCGACAACGGGCCCGGAATGGCAGCGGATCAACTCGATCACATCTTCGAGCGCTTCACGCGCGGCGACGCCGGGCTGACGCAGCACGTCGGCGGCACCGGCCTCGGCCTGGCGATCTCGAAGTCGCTGGTCGAGCTCCACGGCGGCACGATCTCCGCCGAATCGACTCCCGGCCGCGGCTCGACCTTCCGCGTCCGCCTCCCCGTGGGCCCGGGGGGCCTGAACAGCGCCGCCGACGGGGCTTTCCAGGGGAACGCGGACCGCTTCGAGGCTCAGCCGTGGGAGGACGGTCGGTGAGCACCCGGGTACTCATCGCGGACGACTCGGAGACGATCCTGCTGCTTATGCGGACGCGACTGGAGATGGAGGGCTACGAAGTCGTGACCGCTGCCGACGGCGTCGAGGTGATGGAAACGATGCAGCGCGAACCCGCCCCCGGCCCCGACATCCTCCTGCTCGACGCGATGATGCCGCGCAAGTCGGGCATCGACGCCCTGCGCGAGCTGCGCGCCGCCGGCGTCAAGACGCCGGTGCTGATCGTCAGCGCGCACCAGGACGAGATGGACGCCGATGCCCCCACTGACGTCGAGGTAAGCGGCTACATCACCAAGCCGATCGACTTCGACCTTCTCTTCGCCAGCATCGCGAAGCTGACCGCGGGCTGAACCCGGCTCAGTCGGCGCCGATGGCGTCGAGCTGTTCCTGCTCGGCCGCGCTTGGGTCGGTCTGCGTGGCTTCTGGGCCGAAGGCCTTTTCCTGGGCTCGCTGGTCCCCGCTGGGCTCTGGGGCTTGCTGCTTGCCGCTTCCTTCGAGAACCTGCCGCTGTGTGCGCTCCTGCTCGTCGCGAGCGGCCTCTTGCGAGTCCTGATGTTGCGGCGAGCGCTGCTTGGATGAATCTCGGGACTCGGTGGTGGTCGGTGAAGGAGGTGGGGTCTCCGTGGAGCGGGTCTCGCCGGAGAGCTGCTCGGAGCGGTCGGATCGCGGCTCTTGCTCCACCTTCGCGCCCGCGGACCCGGGCGTTGATCGCGATTCCGTGCCGGGAGCGCCTGAGTCCGAGTCGCCTCCACACCCCGCGACTGCAAGCAGGCCCGAGAGAGCCGCGGCGGCAAGCCACTGCCCGCCCCGGGCCTGAAGCGTCCCGGGAGACGGCGGCAAGCCGCCGTCTCCCGGTCCCAGATCCTTAATTAGGGCTGACCACGATGTAGTAGAGCGAGTCGGTGTCGTGCCAAACGACAATGTGATTCGCGTTGTTGGTGCCTGCCGGTATGCAGGTGACGCCGGCGGGGCCCCCGGTCGCAGCGCCGCATATCCCGGTCTGGACAAACTCTTCCGCGCTGTTGGCCGAGAGCTTGCCGTAGGAGACAGAGACGTGGGTGTTGGCCTGGCTCGACCCGAAGTTGAGATAGGTGAATACCCCGATGTCGGTCGAGAGGGAGATACCGCCGGACTGGGCGACGATGCTCGCAGTGCCGGTGGCTCCCGTCGCGTCGACGATCGCCCAGCGCGACTTCGGTTCGAACGCGGTGGACGGCAGGCCGCTAAGCGCGAGGGCGTTGTCCGCCGTCGTCGCCGTCCCCGCTTTGCCCGCGGTGTCGGCGGTGGTCGCTTTATCGGCGGTGGTCGCTTTGCCAGCGCTGGTCGCCGAGGGGACGGTGCCCAGCGTCGACTCCTTCACCTGCGTCCCCGTCACCGTGTCTTTCTTCAGCCGATTTCCCGGCGTCGATCCTTTTTTGATGCTTGTTCCGTTGATCTGGGTGGCTGCGTAGACGGTCCCGCCCAGCGCCACGAACAGCGCGATCAACGAGATCACCATCGCTGGAGACGGAAGTCTCCATGCTCTTTTTTTCATCGCCTCAATCTCTCCTTCGTAGGACATTCAGCCTCGGATGGCTTGGGCCATGGGCAAGACTCGTGCGCTCGACAAACCGCGGCCGCATCCTAAGGGCGACGGTCAGACATCGTCAACCAACCTAGCTCTTGGCCACCTCGAGCCGGATCTCGCGCCCTTTGAGCTTGGTCCCGTCGAGGAACTCGACGACGCGCTCCGCCTCCTCGGGGGCGACGCGGACGAAGGAGAAGCGGTGCAGGACGTCGACCTCGTGGATCGCCTCCTCGGGCAGGACGGCGCCCTCGCGCAGGGCCCAGCGCAGGTCCTCCTCGGTGATGCCGCTGCGCTCGCCGCGGTTGACGAAGAGCTTGACCGAGTCGCCGTCGGCGACGGGCTCCAGCTCGCCCGCCTCCTTCTCTCGCCGGCGCGGGAGCGGCGCGTGCTCGATCCGCTCCTCCGGCGTTTCCCACTCGCCGATGGTCGTCTTCACGTCGCGCTCGATGCGGCCGATCTCCTCGCGCTGGGCGGGGGTGACGAAGGTGATCGCGCGGCCGGTCCGGCCGACCCGCCCGGTGCGGCCGATGCGGTGGACGTAGACCTCCGAGGAAGCCGGCACGTCGTAGTTGATCACGTGGGTGACGTGCTCGATGTCGAGACCGCGGGCGGCGATGTCGGTGGCGACGAGCAGCCGCACCCGGTGGTCCTTGAAGGCGATCATCACGCCGTCGCGCGAGCCCTGGCTCATGTCCCCGTGCAACGCCTTGACGTCGAGGCCTTTCTCCTTCAGCGTCTTCTCCAAGCGCGAGGCGCCGATCTTCGTGCGGCAGAAGATGATCGCCTGCTCGGGCTCCTCGGCACGCAGCAGCTCGACCAGGCGCGGGGCCTTCTCTTTTGCCGGCACCTCGACGAAGGCCTGGGCGATCGCGTCGACGGTGAGCTTCTTAGGCGTGATCCGGATCGTCGTCGGTTCGTACATGTAGCTCTCGGCGAGCCGCTGGATCGGCGGCGGCATCGTCGCGGAGAAGAGCGCTGTCTGGCGCCCGCTCGGGCACATCCGCAGGATCTTCTCGACGTCCTCGATGAAGCCGAGGTCGAGCATCTCGTCGGCCTCGTCGAGGACGACGTAGCGGGCGGCGGTCAGCACCAGCGAGCGGCGTGACATCAGGTCCATCATCCGCCCCACCGTGGCGACGACGACGTGCGCGCCGGCGCGCAGCTGGGACTGCTGGCTGCGGATCGGGGCGCCGCCGAAGACGGCGACGATCTCGACGTCGAGGTGCTCGGCGTAGGCGCGGAGCGCCTGGGTCACCTGGATGCAGAGCTCGCGGGTCGGCGTGAGGACGACCGCCTGGACCTCTTCGTTCGACGGGTCGACGTACTGCAGGAGCGGCAGGCCGAAGGCGGCGGTCTTGCCGGTGCCGGTCTGCGCCTGGCCGATTACGTCGTGGCCGGTGAGCAGCTCTGGAATCGCCTGATCCTGGATCGGGGTGGGATCCTCGAAGCCGAGCTCGTCGAGGGCTTGCTGGATCTCCGGCGAGAGCCCGAGCTCCCGAAACGCGGTCACTTCGACGGATCCAGCAATAGCTTGCCGCTGGTGCGGCGCGCGATCAGGTCTTCGTGGGCGCGTGCGGCCTCGGAGAGCGGGTAGACGTCGCCAACAGTGACCTCGAGCTCGCGGGTCGCCACAGCGCCGAGCAGCTCGCCGATCATCGGCGCGACCAGCTCGCGGCGGGCGAGCAGGTGGATCAGCCAAAAGCCAACGACGGTCTTCGAACCGCGCAGCAGGGCGGCCGTCGAGACCTCGCGCTGCTCGCGCGAGGCGATTCCGAAGACGACCATGCGGCCGAGCGGCGCCAGGACCCCCATCTCCTCGTCAAACGCCTCGCCGCCGCTCATGTGCAGAACCGCATCGACTCGCTCGCCACCATTGGCCTCGCGAATCGCCGCGCCGAGGTCCTCGGCGCGCGAGTCGACCGTCGCATCGGCGCCGAGCCGCGCGACCAGCTCCCGCTTCTCCTCGCTGGAAGCGAGCCCGATCACCTTGGCCCCCGCCCGCTTGCCCAGCTGCACCGCCAGCGACCCGGTTCCTCCAGCCGCCGCCTCGACCACCAGCGTCTCCCCCGCCTCGACCCGAGCGCACCTTTGAACGAGCGCCATCGCCGTCAGCCCCTGCAGCAGCAGCGCCGCCGCCGCGTCGTCATCGACCTGATCGGGGATCGGAACCAGCAGGCCCTCGTGGACCGCGACCTTCTCCGCGTAGCCACCACTCCCCAGCAGCGCCGCGACGCGACGCCCGTCCGGAGCCCGTCCGGAGATCTCCGCCCCGGGAATCAGCGGCAGCGACTGCTCGGCCAAGTAGTCGTTGCGGGTCGCGTGAGTGTCGGCGAAGTTGATCCCGCTGCGAATGACCTCGAGCACGACCTCACCCTCGCCCGCCACCGGGTCGTCGACCTCGACGTGCTTCAGCACCTCGGGACCGCCGAACTCCTCGATCTGGATCGCCTTCATCGGCGGCGGAGTTTCGCAGGGCAGCGGCTAAGCTGCCGTGCCCATGGCGCTCACGGTCGTTGGATCAATCGCGTTCGACTCGGTCAAGACCCCTTTTGGGGAGCGCGACCGCATGCTGGGCGGCGCCGCCGTCCACTTCTCCCTGGCCGCCAGCTTCTTCACCGAGGTCCGCCCCGTCGGCCCCGTTGGCGACGACTTCGGCCCCGCCGAGTTCGAGGTCCTGGAGCGCCGCGGCGTCCTCACCGACGACATCGAGCAAGTGGAGGGCGGGCAGTCCTTCTTCTGGCGCGGCCGTTACGAGTACGACCTCAACGTCGCCCACACCGAGGACACCCAGCTCGGCGTCTTCGGTGAGTTCGAGCCAAAGCTCTCCGCGGCATCCCAGGAAGCGGACATGCTCTTCCTCGCCAACATCCAGCCAGACCTGCAGCGCCAGGTACGGGCACAGTGCACCGCGGCCCGCTTCTCCGCACTCGACTCGATGAACCTCTGGATCGAGACGACGAAGGACTCGCTGCTGGCGGCGATCGCCGAAGTCGAGTGCGTCGTCCTCAACGACGCCGAGATCCGCCAGCTCACCGGCGAGCCGAACCTCGCCCGCGCCGCCCGCACCCTGATGAAGCACGGGCCGCGCGCCGTCGTCGCCAAGCAGGGCGAGTACGGCGCCGCCCTCTTCACCGAGGAGAGCTTCTTCGCCCTGCCCGGCTTCCCGCTCGAGGACGTGCGCGACCCGACCGGCGCCGGCGACAGCTTCGCCGGCGGTTTCCTCGGCTACCTCGACAGCCACGAGGGCGAGCTCGACGATGCCTGCCTGCGGCGGGCGATGGGCTACGGCACCGTCCTCGCCTCCTTCAACGTCGAGCAGTTCGGCACCGAGCGGGTCGCCTCGCTCAGCCGCGAGGAGATCGAGGACCGCCTCACCGCGCTGCAAGCGATGACCCGCTTCGAGCCGCTGCCGGCAACCCGCTGAATAGGCGCCTTAGTCGCAATATTGTGCGACTAAGGCGCCATCCATCCCCAGTGCGTAACACGGGCGGCGGCGCCGAACTGCGAGAATCGGCTTCCCAGCAAGCGAGTCGCGAGGAGGTGGGCATGGCCACCAAGCAGGAGATCGAACGTCCGGCCACTGATGGAGCCAGCGCCAGCTCCGAGTCGCTCACCGTCACCGACAACCGCACTGGCCAGACCTACGAGCTGCCGATCACCGACGGCACCGTGCGGGCGATGGACTTGCGCCAGATCAAAGTCGTCGAGGACGAATTCGGCCTGATGGCCTACGACCCCGCCTTCACCAACACCGCGGCCTGCCGCTCGGCGATCACCTACATCGACGGCGAAGCGGGAGTGCTCGAACACCGCGGCTACTCGATCGAGCAGCTCTGCGAGCGCTCGAGCTTCCTCGAGGTCGCCTACCTGCTGATCTTCGGCGAGCTGCCGACCGGGCCGCAGCTCGACCGCTGGACCTACGACATCACCCACCACACCTTCGTCCACGAGGACCTGAAGCAGTTCTTCGAGGGCTTCCGCTACGACGCGCACCCGATGGGGATGCTGCTGGCGGGGGTTGGCGCACTATCCACCTTCTACCCGGCGGCAAAGGCGATCGAAGATCCCGAAGAGCGCTACATGGCGGCAGTCCGCCTGATCGCCAAGGTGCCGACCCTGGCCGCCTTCTCCTACCGCCACAACATGGGGCTGCCCTACGTCTACCCGGACAACGACCTCAACTTCGCCGAGAACTTCCTCTCGATGATGTTCAAGAAGACCGAGGTCAAGTACGAGCCGGATCCCCGCCTGGCGAAAGCGCTCGACGTCCTTTTCGTCCTTCACGCCGACCACGAACAGAACTGCTCGACCAGCGCCGTGCGCGGCGTCGGCTCTTCCGACGTCGACCCCTACTCCGCGGTGGCGGCCGGCGTGGCCGCGCTCTACGGACCCCTGCACGGCGGCGCCAACGAGGCCGTGCTGCGGATGCTGCGCGAGATCGGCGCCGTCGACAACATCCCGCCCTTCCTCGAGAAGGTGAAGGCGCGCGAAGCGAAGCTGATGGGCTTTGGCCACCGCGTCTACAAGAACTACGACCCGCGGGCGCGGATCATCCAGCAGCACATGGACGAGGTCTTCGAGGCGACCGAGTACAACTCGCTGGTCGAGATTGCCCGCGAGCTGGAGAAGCGGGCGCTCGACGACGAGTACTTCACCTCGCGCAAGCTCTACCCCAACGTCGACTTCTACTCGGGGATCATCTACGAGGCGCTGGAGATCCCGACCGAGATGTTCACGGTGATCTTCGCGATCCCGCGCACGGCGGGATGGGTCGCGCAGTGGATGGAGATGAGCGACGACCCCGAGCAGAAGATCTCCCGGCCGCGGCAGATCTACACGGGAGAGCAGCAACGCGACTACGTCCCGGTTGCGGAGCGGGAGGGGCCCGAAAAGATCGTCGGGCCGCCGGCGCGCCGTCCCAAGCGGCCGCGGCGCGGGGCGTAGCTCTCTCTTTCGCGAGTCAGCGGGGATGGCCTTGCCGGGTTGCGTAGGCTGCGGGCCTTGGGCGCGTGGAAGCTGACAGTGAGGAGTGGGTCTGAGGTTGAGCACGCCAGTTTTGAGGAGCTGGGGGAGGCTGTGGCGGCTTTGCGGGAGCGGGCTATGGAGATTCGGGCGGAGGGGCCGGCCAAGCCGGTTTCGGCGGTGAGGGAGTTTGCGCCTGGGGATCAGGTGCGGGCTCGGCTGCAGCTGAGCGGGAGGGGGTGGTGGCGCAAGCCGATTGCCGGGGTCGATGTGCGGGGGGACGGGACGTTCGTCGCGTTCACCGGGCGGGTTGCGCGAGAGGAGCTGGACCCGACCGACTTCGACACGCCGTTCGAGGAGGTCCGCAAGACGTTGGAGCGGGCCGGGTGAGCGGCGGCGAGGCCGAGATCCCGAAGGGCAGCTACGCCGCCGGGCGGCGCGTGAAGCTGCCGGCGGGGGCGGAAGCTCCGTACACGGTCTTCGTCAACGGCGTGGAGCAGCGCGAGGGGAGCGACTACGACGTGCGGGCCGGGGAGATCGTCTTCAGGCGACAGATCGTCAAGGAGAGGGTCGGCGCCGGGCGCTGGCTGGCGATGTACCTGGGGCTCTTCGGCACCTACCGCAAGAACGAGACGATCGACCTCCAGTTCCACCGCGGTGGCAAGACCGAGCTGCGCTCAGACCTGGCGGTCGACTCAGACTGACCCCACGTATTCTGGACCGATGGAGATCGGGTTCCTCATGCTCGCCGACCACAGCGAGGCGGTGAACGGCAAGCTCTACATGGTCGGCGGCGGCTGGAACGTCCTGCGCCTGCCCGAGCTGCCCCATGAATGGGGCTTCCACATCGCCCTCGGCCTCGATGTCGCCTGGGACGAGACCAACCGCCCGCACAACCTCCGGGTCGACATCCACGACCCTGACGGGGTCGAGCTGGGCGAGGGCCTCGCCGCCGACTTCGAGACCGGCCGGCCCCCGGGCATGCCGGCGGGCCAGGACCAGCGCCTGGTCATGTCGATAGGCACCACCGCCACCTTCTCCACCCCCGGTCCCCACGCCGCCGTGGTCCACGTCAACGGCGAGGAGATCGGCCGGGCCCGCTTCTACTTGATGGAAGCCGGCCAGGAGCCGCCCGAGCCGGTCATCTGACGGTCCGTCACTACTTGAAGACGTAGAGCAGGGCGAAGGCCACGATCACCCAGGCGGCTGCGCCGGCGACCATGCCCTTGTCCCTGGAGACCATCGCGGCGATCGAACGGTCGTCGGCACGATCGTAGATCAGGTAGAGGTAGCGGAAGATCACGTAGACGACCGGCGGGATCGTCCACATCATCTCGTTGCCGACGATCGGCGAGTCGACCGCGTAGATCGAGTAGCTGATCACGGTCCCCGTGGTGACCAGGGCGACCATCTGGTCGAGGAAGGGCAGCGAGTAATGCTCGAGCACCGGGCGGCTGCTCGTGCCTTCGTGCAGCTCGGAGACCGCCTCCTGGCGGCGCTTGGTGAAGCCGAGGAAGAGGGCGAGCATGCCGGTGCAGAGCAGCAGCCATTCGGAGGCGTGGGCATCGACGGCGCTGGCGCCCGCGGCGACGCGGAGGATGAAGAGCCCGGCCAGGGTCATCACGTCGATGATCACGATCTGCTTGAGGCCGAGGCTGTAGGCCATCTGGGCGATGCCGTAGCCGACCACCATCAGGCCCACCTGCCAGTTGACCGCGGCGAATGCGAGGCCGATCGCGAAGATCGCCAGCAAGGGCGCGATGGTCTTCGCCGCACCCTCGGAGAGCTCGCCCGCGGCAAGCGGCCGAAACCGCTTCTTCGGGTGCTTGCGGTCGAGCTCGACGTCGACCAGGTCGTTGACGTAGTAGCCGGCGCTGGAGATCGAGCAGAAGGAGACGAAGGTGAGCGTCGCCTCCAGCACCGCGTGCGGATCGTTGAACTTGCCCGAGAAGAGCAGGCCGGCGAAGACGAAGAAGTTCTTGATCCACTCCTGCGGCCGCCCGGTCTTGATCGCTGCCCGCAGCGGCGAGCGCCGTGGCACCACTGGCTCGTCCTCGGAGGACTCGGCCTGCCCCGCCGAGGTCGGCACGGTCGGCTGTTCAGAGGTGATCGTTTCCACGCTGGAAGGGCCGGCGGGAGGCAGAATCCCGCATGCGGCAGGGAGATTCAGTCGCGAAAGGGTACCGCTACGGGCCGGCGTGACCGGGACGCTTCGGCTTCAGCAGGGTCAGTTTCTTTTCCGCCGACACCGGGAACTTGCCTTCTTCCTGATAGCTCACCCGCAGGGTGATTGGGGCGCGCCCGGTGCGCCTCAGCTGCCTGCGGATCCGTTTCGAGGCGGCGCTGGCGCGCCCCGGCCAGAGCTTCAGTTTCCACCGGAAGGAGCCAAGCAGCGCAGGCGGTGGCGGGGGACCCTTGATCATCTTCCAGCCGAGCGCCGGCGAGGTCACGGTCATCTCGCCGCGGGCAGGCACTTCGACGGCCAGATAGACGACGCCTTTGCGCTTATCGCGGCTTAGCTTGACAAAGGAGAAGGGCCACGAGGGCTGCGACGGAAGCAGCGCAGCCGGGCGTGTGTTCAGGGCCAAGCCGGATGGATTCGGGTAGGGAGTCGAGATCAGCCTCCGATTGACGGCCATGCCGTCGACGCTCGCCGCGCCGATGATGCCCGTACGGGTCCCGGGGTCGTTCGCGGTCCAGTAGACGTTCCTACCGTCGCTGGCGATGCTCGCCGCTTCTCCCGCGTCGGTGACGAAATCGGTTTCCACTTCTTTGCCGTCGAGGTTGGCCCGGGCGATGGCGCCGTTTCGGCTCCAGTAGATATGACGGTCCTCCACGGCAAGGCCTGTCGCGAAGGCTTCTTCGATGAAGCTCCGATCTACTTCCGTGCCATCCAGATTGGCGCGGGCGATCCCGCCCCAGCGTTCGCTCCAGTAGATGTGCCCACCGCGCACGGCGAGACTGTGCGGCGATACTTCGCCGCCGATGAACTGTGGATTCGCTTCGCTGCCATCGAGGTTCGCCCGGCCGATCCCGTTGCGTTCGAAGCTGGCCCAGTAGACGTGCGAGCCATCGATCGCAATCGCGCACGGCTGGAACAGGCCGGAAATCAGTTGTTGGTTCGCCGTCGCGTCGTTGAGATCGATCCGGCCGATGCTCCAGGTCTCCGCCCAGAAGAGTTCGTTCTCGTTTGCCGCGAGATCGCAGACCGGTGTCCCGGCCAAACCAGGGGAGAAGCTGGGCAGCGGGGAAGACCCATCGAGGTTGGCGATGCCAATAGAGGAGATATTCCCCCAGTAGACAGCCGCCCCGCTCGTCGGCGCGGAGACCATGGAGCCCAGGAGCACGAGGCCCAAGCAGAGAAGAAGCCGCCGCATCGAGGCCTCGATCATAGATTCAGGGGTCGATCAGGACACCGGGGTTGAGGACGCCAGCCGGGTCCAGCTCGGCCTTGGCGGCGCGCAGGGCAGCGGCGAAGGGGGCGGGACGCTGGCGGTCATACCAGGGCCGGTGGTCACGGCCCACGGCGTGATGGTGGGTGATCGTGCCGCCGCCTTCGATCACGGCCTCCGAGGCAGCGACCTTGATCTCGTCCCACTGGGCGACCTCTCCGCCACGGTGCGCCGGGGCCATCACCGTGAAGTAGGGAGCCGGGCCGTCGGGATAGACATGGGTGAAGCGACAGCTGATTCGGGGCGCCCCCTGTCCCTCGACTCGGCCCACCGGAGATTTCGGCGACCTTTGCCCGCACCGCGTCCATCGTTGTGGCGTGGAAGTCCTCGAAACGATCCCACGTGATCGCCGTCTCGAAGGTCTCGCTGAGAACGCCGCAGGCTACGAAGGTGTCCCGCAAGTACGGCGCAAAGAGAAACGCGCTCCGCCAAGCCCCCACCGCATCGCCGCCTTGACGGCCGACGGGACCCAAAGCGGCACTATTCTTCGCTTTGGGTCCCGTCGGCCCGGTGGTGGGGACGCCGCCGTGCGATTGGGCGATGCCTAGGGCTAGGCGCATCGGTTCTTCGACGGGGAGGTGTGGGGACTCGAAGCCGAGGACGAGGAGGTGCTTCTCACCGCTGCCGGCACCTGTCGTGCCGGCCTCCAGGGCGTCGAGCAGGCGGCAGTTGGAGGGGTAGAGGGCGGACTGGGAGATTTCGCGCACCGCCTGTGCCGCGGCGAGGAAATCGTCGAACTCGACTCCGCAAGAGGCCTTGAACTCGGGCCGTGGCCGAACCCGCACCCAGGCATCGGCGACCACGCCGAGAATGCCCTCCGAGCCGATCAACGCCCTATCCGGCGACGGGCCCGGCCCCCGATCCCGGCAACCGCCGGCTCTCCCAGGTGCCCGCGCGGCGTGATCGCCCGCACCGACTCGACCAGGTCGTCGATGTGCGTGTAGAGCGTCGCGAAGTGCCCGCCCGCCCGTGTCGCGATCCAGCCCCCAAGCGTCGAGTACTCGAACGACTGCGGGAAATGCCGCAGCGTCAACCCATGCTCGCGCAGCTGCTCCTCCAGCCGGGGCCCCGTCGCCCCAGCCTGTATCCGCGCCGCCAGCGACTCCCCGTCCACCTCCAACACCCGGTCCAACCGCCTGAGATCGAGCGACACCACCGGCCGATCCCCCAACCGCGCCTCGACCCCACCCACCACGCTCGTCCCGCCCCCAAACGGAATCACAGCCGCCCCCTCGGCCTCAGCCCATGAGAGCACCACCTCGATCTCAGACCCATCCCGAGGAAACGCCACCAGATCCGGCGGATTCCCGAATTCCCCCCGAAATCCCCGCACCACGTCCCGATAAGCCTTCCCCAACGCATGAGCCACCCGCTCGTAGTGCTCATCCGTAAACAGATCCCCCAACGACGCCGGCACCTTCAGCCGCGACTCCCGCAGCTCAACCTCCTCCAACGCCACAGGCTCCTCCAGCTCCCCCCCAAAACCAAGCCGCTCCCGAATCCCCACAGCAGCCTGCTCCAGCTCACCTTTCGAAGGCGCCTGGTCCTCCCACCCCCACCCCCAGTGCTTGAGCCTCCGCGCCTCCATAAGCGCCCGCTAGTAGGGCTGTGGTGCCCCTCCCCAGGAGGCTTGGAGACCACGCCCCGCATCGCCAACATCAATCCAGCTGCGCAACGGCCTCATGGGGAGGGGCACCACAGCCCTACCAATGAACGCCTTTCATCAAATGCGCAAAGGCGACAGCCTCGGTGGACGGGGCCTTGTCAGGAGCCTCCTCACCCTTCCCCTTGGCAGCCTGCGACTCCGGAAACAGCCGATACGCCTGATTGAGGATCCGGTCCGACATCTTCGGCGCCACCGCATAGAGCAACTCGCCGAACGTCCCCAGCCGCGTCGCCACCTTCTTCGGCTGGTGGACCATCGCCTCGGAGATCATCTCCGCCGCCTCCTCCGGCGTGATCGCCGGGAAGACGTCGTACATCCGCGTTGGCGCGATCATCGGCGTGCGCACCAGCGGCATGTGGATCGTGGTGATGTGGACGCCGTCGTCGATCACCTCGGAGGCGATCACGCGGCCGAAGGCGTCGAGAGCCGCCTTCGAGGCCACGTAGGCGGAGAAGCGCGGTGGGTTGGTCTGGGTGCCGATCGAGCTGATGTTGATGATGTGGCCCGATTTGCGCGCCCGCATCGAGGGCAGCAGCGCCAGGATCAGGCGCACGGCGCCGAGGTAATTGAGCTGGATCGTCCGCTCGTAGTCGTGGAAGCGGTCGTAGGCGAGGCCGATCGAGCGGCGAATCGAGCGGCCGGCGTTGTTGACGAGGATGTCGACCTGGCCGTGGTAGGCGAGGACGTCCTCGGCCATCCGCTCGACCTCCTCGACGTCGGACATGTCGCAGCGGTGGATGTGGGCGACGCCACCGGCGGCCTCGATCTCCTGCTTGGTCTCCTCCAGCTTCTCGAACGAGCGCGCAACCAGGAGCACGGTCGCGCCGGCGTCGGCGACCTTGACCGCCGTCGCCTTGCCGATCCCGGAGGAGGCGCCGGTGATCAGCACGACCTTGCCCCGCACGGCCGCGCTCAGCGACCGGTCCTTGAACAGGTCGGGGTCGAGGTTGCGCTCCCAGTAGTCCCAGAGGCGGTCGGCATAGGACTCCAGCGGAGGCACCGAGATGGCGGAGCCCTCCAGCACCCGCTGCGCGTTGGTCGAGTCGAAGTGGGTCGGGTAGTTGACGTAGCTGACGACCCCAGCGGGGATGCCGAGCTCGCCCAGCGCCATCTTCACGGCCCGTTTCGCCGGCGGCAGGAAGCGCAGCCCGGTCCGCACCAGCGAGGTGGCCGGGTCGGTGACTTCCGAGCCGACCCGCAACGTCGCCTGCGGCGCGTCGGCCGCCCGAGCGAAGAGATTGACCACCTCTCCAGCGCTCTTCGGCGCTGGGTCGGTCAGATGGAACGCCTGCCCGTCGAGCCCGGGCTCATGCGCGATGTGGTCGATCGCGTCAGCGACGAAGTCGACAGGGACGATGTTGATCTCGCCGCCCTCGATGCCGACGGTCGGCAACCAACCCGGCAGGAACCGGCGCGCACGCTGCAGCAGCTTGAAGAAGTAGTAGGGCCCGTCGATCTTGTCGATCTCGCCGCTGCGCGAGTCGCCGACGACGATTCCGGGCCGGTAGACGCGCCAGGGCCGGTGGCACTCCTCGCGCACGACCCGCTCGGACTCGTGCTTGGTGCGGAAGTAGGGATGGGTGTCGAGCCGCTCGGCCTCCTCGAACATGTCCTCGCGCCACTCGCCGCGGTAGAGGCCGGCTGCGGCGATCGAGCTGACCTGGTGGAAGCAGCCCGCCTCGATCGCCCCCGCGAGCTCGACCGCGTGCCGCGTGCCCTCGACGTTGGCGATCTCCTGCGCCTCGGCGCCGGCGGTCATGTCGTAGACCGCGGCGAGATGGAAGAAGTGGTCGACCTCGCCCCGCAGCGTCAGCAGGTCCTCCTCCGAGACCCCGAGGCCGGGCTGGGAGAGGTCGCCGGAGATCGGCACCACGCGCGCACCGTCGGGCCCCCAGGCCGTGCGCAGCTCCTCCAGCCGCCCCCGCGAGCCAGCCCGGACAAGGGCATAGACCGTGCCCTCGCGCCGCAGGAGCCGCTGCACGAGGTTGCGGCCGATGAACCCGGTGGCCCCGGTGACGAAGTAGTTCACCGCTGTTTCATACACTCATTCCAAGGATGGCGCAAACGGCGACCGTGCAGATCCAGATGCCCGAAATGGGCGAGTCGGTCACCGAAGGGATCGTGCTCGAGTGGCACGTGTCCGAGGGCGATTTCGTCAACGAGGGCGATACGGTCGTGGAGGTCTCGACCGACAAGGTCGACGCCGAGGTGCCGGCTCCGGCTGACGGCGTCATTACGAAGCTGCTTGTGCGGGTTGACGACGAGGTGCCGGTTGGGGCTCCGTTGGCCGAGATGGAACCCGGTGAGGGCGATGGCGGGACGGCTGAGGGCTCGAACGGATCGACTGCGGGTCCTGTCGCGGGGGAGGGGGTGCCTGCGGGCGGGCCAACGCCGTCCTCGACCCCCCCTCCCCCACGCCACCCGCAGGAGAGCGGTGGAGCGGCAGCCCCCGGCGTCGACGGAGGCTGACGGAGTACGGGCGACTCCCGTCGCCGGCGCATAGCCGAAGAGAACGGCGTCGACCTTCGCTCGGTGGCTGGGTCGGGGCCCGGGGCGAAGGTGACGAAAGAGGACGTGTTGGCGGCCGGGAATGGGGCACCAGCCGCAGCGGCTCTCGGTGAGGCGAAGGCGCTGCGGGGGCCGGCGGCGATGTTGGCTCAGGCGATGGAGGAGAGCAAGGAGGTGCCGACGGCCACGTCGTTCAGGACGGTGGCGGTGGACACGCTGGATGCGAAGCGCAAGGCGCTCAACGGGCTGCTGAAGGAGCGGGGGATGAAGGTCTCCTTCACGCATCTGGTCGCCTGGGCGATCGTGCAGGCGGCCAAGGAGCACCCGGTGATGACGCGGGCCTTCGAGCGGCGCGACGGCAAGCCCTTCGCGATCGAGGGCGGGCCGGTAAACCTCGGCATCGCCGTCGACGTCGAGCGCAAGGACGGCTCGCACAGCCTTATGGTGCCGGCGATCAAGGGCGCCGAGGGGCTCGACTTCACCGCCTTCCACGGCTACTACGAGGACCTGATCACAAAGACGAGGGAGAGCAAGCTCACCGCCGATGACTTCCAGGGCACCAACATCTCCCTGACCAACCCCGGCGGTCTCGGCACCGTCGCCTCGGTGCCGCGCCTGATGAGCGGCCAGAGCGCGATCATCGCCACCGGGGCGATCGCCTACCCGCCCGAGTGGAAGCACGCGACGCCGGAGCGCCTGCGCCAGATCGGCGTCTCGAAGACGATGACGCTGACCTCGACCTACGACCACCGCGTGATCCAGGGGGCCGAGTCGGGCGCCTTCCTGCGCAGCATCGAGCAACTGCTGCAGGGCGAGGAGGGCTTCTACGAGGACATTGCCAAGGATCTCGGGCTCGATCCGAGTCCGATCGCCGCCGCCCATCCGGCCTCCGCCTCGGCGCCGCCGCTCGGCGCCGCCTCGGCCGGTGCCGAGCCAGCGGTGACGGCGGCCCCGCCCGACGAGGAGCTGCTGCAGGCGGTCCAGGCCGCCACCTCGCTGCTCAAGGGCTACCGCACCCACGGCCACCTCTCCGCCAGACTCGACCCGCTCGGCAGCGACCCGAAGGGAGACCCCGCGATCCAGCCCGAGCGTCTCAACCTGACGCCGGAGCTGATGTCGCGCGTGCCGGCCTCGATCCTGCGCATCGGCGTCCCCGGCGAGACCCTGCTGGAGGCGCTGCCCCGCATGCGGGAGGCCTACTGCGGCACGATCGCCTACCAGTTCGAGCACCTCTCCTCCCACCAGCAGCGCACCTGGCTGCGCGAGATGGTCGAGACCGGGGCGCACCGAGCCCCTCTCGCCACCGAGGAGAAACGCCGCCTGCTGAGCCGGCTGATCGACGTCTTCCAGTTCGAGCGCTTCATCGAGAAGGCCTACCTCGGCCAGAAGATCTTCACGATCGAGGGGCTCGACGCCGTCGTGCCGATGCTCGACGAGCTCGTCACCCTCGCCCACCGCAGCGGCGCCGAGGAGGTCGTCTTCGGCATGGCCCACCGCGGCCGGCTCAGCGTCCTCGCCCACAACCTCGGTCGCTCGGTCGAGTCGATCCTGGCCGAGTTCGAGGGCTCGAAGCAGATCGACGCGGTCAAGGCGGTCGCCGGCATCCCCCACGGGGGCACCGGCGACGTCAAGTACCACTACGGCCACCAGGGGACCTACGAGACGCATGAGGGCGAGAGGATCGCCGTCCGCCTCTACCCCAACCCGAGCCACCTCGAGTTCGTCAACCCCGTGGTCGAGGGCGCCACCCGCTTCATCCAGTCTGAGCTCGAGGGCGCCAAGATCGAGCACAAGCCGAAGTTCGCGGTGCCGGTCCTGCTCCACGGCGACGCCGCCTTCCCCGGCCAGGGAGTCGTCGCCGAGACCCTCAACCTGCAGGCGCTCCGCGGCTACGCCACGGGCGGCACGATCCACGTCATCCAGAACAACCAGGTCGGCTTCACCACCGATCCCGAGGACGCCCGCTCCACCCCGTACGCCGCCGACATGGCGAAGGGCTTCAACATCCCGATCGTCCACGTCAACGCCGACGATGTCGAAGCCTGCTCCGCTGCGGTGCGCCTGGCGATGGCCTTCCGCGAGCGCTGGGGCCGCGACATCGTCATCGACGTGATCGGCTACCGCCGTTACGGGCACAACGAGACCGACGAGCCCGCCTACACGCAGCCGCAGATCGCCGCCAAGATCAAGGCGCACCCGCCCGTCTCGGAGATCTACGCCGAGAAGCTGATCGAGGAGGAGACGATCAGCCGCGAGGAGATCGAGGCGGCGGCGAAGGCACGCCACGACGAGATGTCGGCGGCGCTGAAGGACCTGCGTCACAAAATGGAGCTGGGCGAATACGAGGACCCGACGGTGACCACCAGCAGCACCGGGGAGCTCGATCGCAGTGCCAGCCCGCCGGTGCAGACGGCGGTGCCGATGGAGAAGCTGGAGGAGCTCAACGAGGCGCTGATCGAGGTGCCGGAGAGCTTCACCATCCATCGCAAGCTGCGCAAACCACTTTCGAAGCGAATCGAGGCGCTGAAAGACGGCGGGATCGAATTCGGCCACGCCGAGGCGCTCGCCTTCGCCTCGCTGCTCACCGACGGCGTCCACATCCGCCTCACCGGCCAGGACACCGAGCGCGGCACGTTCTCTCACCGCCACCTCGTCCTGCACGACGAGAACACCGGCCTCGAGTACTGCCCGATGCAGAACCTGAGCGAGGCCCGCGCTCCCTTCGAGCTCTACAACAGCCCGCTCTCGGAGATCGCCTGCCTCGGCTTCGAGTACGGCTACTCGGCGGCGACGCCCAGCGCGCTGATTCTCTGGGAGGCCCAGTACGGCGACTTCGCCAATGCCGGCCAGGTGATCATCGACAGCTTCATCGTCTCCGGCGAGGCCAAGTGGGGGCAGACCAGCCGCCTGACGCTGCTGCTCCCCCACGGCTACGAGGGGTCCGGGCCCGAGCACTCGAGCGCCCGCATCGAGCGCTTCCTCGCGCTCGCCGCCGAGGGCAACATTCGCATCGCCAACCCGACCACGGCAGCCCAGTACTTCCACCTGCTGCGACGGCAGGCCCTAATCCGCAAGCCGCGCCCGCTGATCGTCTTCACGCCCAAGGGCCTGCTGCGCCTCGATCGCGCCGCCGCCTCGCCAGAGGAGCTAACCGGTGGCCACTTCCACTTCATCCTCGATGACCCGAAGGCGATCGACCGTCGCGAGAAAGTCGAGCGCCTCGTTCTCTGCACGGGCAAGGTGTACTTCGACCTCGACAGCAGCGAGCGTCGCGAGGCGGCCGAGAACGTCGCGATAGCTCGGGTCGAGCTGCTCTACCCCTTCGCCGACGAGCAGCTGAGTCACCTGATCGCCGGCTACCCCAATCTGAAGGAGATCGTGTGGGTGCAGGAGGAGCCGCGCAACATGGGCTGCTGGAAGGTGATGTCCCGCCGCATGCCCGACCTCCTCCCGGAGGGCATCGAGCTCGGCTACATCGGCCGCCCGACAAGAGCGAGCACGGGAGAGGGTTACTCAGGGGCGCACGCGAGAGAGCAGGAGCGCATCGTGCTCACCGCGCTCACGCCCGGAACCTGATGCGCAAGCCGGTTCCGGGACGGATGTTCACTTGGGTCAAGTGGCTTTCATGGATTGAGCTGGCGGTTTTCGCGGCTCTTCTCGCATTTTGGGTAATACCGGGGTTTGACACTGAGACGATGGTGTTTGGTTGGGCGCACGGACTGGGTTTCATCGCCCTCTGCATCCTCATCTGGATCGCCTGCGGGAAGCGTCAGGCCCCATATACGCTGCTTGCAGCGACACTTACGCCCGTGGGTCCGCTCGGCAGCGTGATCGGAATCGAGCTGATCGAGCGCAGGGGTTGGGGGGTTGCGGAGGCGCCGCAAGGGGTGGCGGAATCGCCGTAGACCTGCCGGGATACCTTGACCGGAACGCGAATACGCGCTATAGGTAGGTCCTGACTGTTCCTCTGAGCAGTCCCGTTTAGGGGAACGGCCGCGTCGGCATCCCTCCCTGGCTACCGACGCGCAGGTGCAGTGAGGGTCGCGCGGACCCCCCTGCCTCCCGCGGCCCCGCTGCGCCGCCTTGCCCGGGATTAGCTTCGCAGGCCGCGAAGCACCGTCTGCAGGATGCCGCCGTTGCGGAAGTAGGTGACCTCGTTCGGCGTGTCGAGGCGCACCGTTGCATCGAATGTGACACCGTCAGCTGTAACGGTTACTTTCTTGGCATCGGCGTCTTCCAGGTCGCCGATGTCGAACACCTCTTCGCCAGTGAGACCGAGGGATTCCACACTCTCGCCGTCTTGGAACTGAAGGGGAAGAACACCCATTCCGATCAGGTTGGAGCGGTGGATTCGCTCGAAGCTCTCGGCGATGACCGCGCGGACCCCGAGCAGCTTTGTCCCCTTTGCCGCCCAGTCGCGCGAGGAGCCGGAGCCGTACTCCTTCCCCGCCAGGACGACCAGTGGTACGCCCTCGTCCGCGTAGGACATCGCAGCGTCGTAGATGGTCGTCTCCTCACTGTCCGGGAAATGACGGGTGAAGCCGCCGGTTCGATCGGCCAGCAGGTTGCGCAGCCGGATGTTGGCGAAGGTGCCGCGAATCATCACCTCGTGGTTCCCACGCCGGGCACCGTAGGAGTTGAAGTCACGCGGCTCGACTCCGTTCTCGACGAGCCATTTCCCAGCCGGGCTGTCGACCTTGATCGCGCCCGCGGGTGAGATGTGGTCGGTCGTGATCGAGTCGCCCAGCAACGCCAGTGCCCGTGCCCCCCGGACCGGCTCGACGCCGGGCGGGTCGGGCGGCATTCCCTCGAAGAAGGAGGGGCGTCTCACGTAGGTCGAATCGGGCCAGGTGTAGCGCTCGCCCTGAGGCACCTCGACCGCGTTCCAGTTCTCATCGCCTTCGAACACCTCGCCGTAGTTGCGGGTGAACATCTCCGAGGCGATCGAGCACCCGACCAGCTCCTTCACCTCGGCGGCGTCGGGCCAGATGTCGCTCAGGTAGACCGGCTCGCCGTCGGATCCCTCCCCCAGCGGCTCGCTGGTCAGGTCGAGGTCCATCCGCCCCGCCAGCGCATAGGCGACGACCAGCGGCGGGCTGGCGAGGTAGTTCGCCTTCACGTCCTGGTTGATCCGGCCCTCGAAGTTTCGGTTGCCGGAGAGCACGGCGCAGACGGCCAGGTCCTTCTCTTCGACCGCCTTTGAGATCTCCGGCGGCAAGGGGCCCGAGTTGCCTATGCAGGTGGTGCAGCCGTAGCCGACGAGGTTGAACTGGAGCTGGTCGAGGTAACGGGTGAGGCCGGCCTTCTCCAGGTAGTCGGTCACCACGGTGGAGCCCGGCGCCAACGACGTCTTCACCCAGGGCTTGCGCTCGAGGCCGCGTTCGACGGCGTTGCGGGCCAACAGGCCGGCGCCGATCATCACGCTCGGGTTCGAGGTGTTGGTGCAGCTGGTGATTGCGGCGATCACCACCCGGCCGTGGTCGAGCTCGACCGCCGTGCCGTCCTCGAGCGTGACCTCGATCGCGTCCCCACTGCCGCGCTCGGCGACCGCGCTCGTCGCGCCGCTGATCGCCGGCCGCGGATGGCCGCGCTCGTCGTCGTGCTCCTCCGCCGGCGGGTCGGACGCGGGGAAGGACTCTTCCATTGCGTGGTCGCGCCCGTTGCCCATCTGTCCCGCGGCCTCGGGGTCGAACTCCTCCATCGCCTCGAGGAAGGCGCGCTTGGCCTGCGCCAGCGGCACCCGGTCCTGGGGCCGTTTCGGCCCGGCGATGCTGGGAACCACGTCGCCGAGGTCCAGCTCCAGCAGGTCGGAGAAGGCCGGATCGGGTGCGTTCTCGTCGTGGAACATGCCCTGCTCGCGGGCGTAGGCGTCGACCAGCTCGATCGTCTCGGCCGGCCTTCCGGTCAGCTCCAGGTAACGCAGCGTCTCGGCATCGACGGGGAAGATCGCGCAGGTGGAGCCGAACTCCGGCGACATGTTGCCGATCGTCGCCCTGTCGGCGAGGCCAAGCGTCGCCAGCCCCGGGCCGTAGAACTCGACGAACTTGGAGACGACGCCGCGCGCCCGCAGCATCTCGGTGACGGTGAGGACGAGGTCGGTCGCGGTCGCCCCCTGCGGCAGCTCGCCACCCAGCTTGAAGCCGACCACCTGCGGCAGCAGCATCGAGACCGGTTGGCCGAGCATCGCCGCCTCGGCCTCGATCCCGCCGACCCCCCAGCCCAGCACGCCGAGGCCGTTGACCATCGTCGTGTGCGAGTCGGTCCCGACCAGCGTGTCGGGGTAGGCCTGCAGGACGCCCTCCCGCTCGCGGCTGTAGACGACCTGGGCGATGTGCTCGAGGTTGACCTGGTGGCAGATCCCCGTCGCCGGCGGCACGACGCGGAAGTTGTCGAAGGCCTCCCGGCCCCACTTGAGGAAGGAGTAGCGCTCGCGGTTGCGCTCGAACTCACGCTCGGCGTTGACGGCGAAGGCCCGCGCGTTGCCGAAGGCGTCGACCTGGACCGAGTGGTCGATCACGAGGTCGACGTCGACGAGCGGGTTGATCGCCTCGGGATCGCCGCCGATCTCGGCCATCGCGTCGCGCATCGCCGCGAGGTCGACGACCGCGGGCACGCCGGTGAAGTCCTGCATCAGCACCCGCGCCGGCTGGAAGGGGATCTCCGCGCTCGGCTCGGCGGCGGCGTCCCAACCGGCGATCGCCTCGATCGCCGCCGCCGTCACCGAGTGGCCGTCCTCCAGCCGCAGCACGTTCTCCAACAGGACCTTGATCGAGTACGGCAACCGCGCGACGTCGAAGGGGACCGCGAGGGCGTCGAGGCGGAACACCTCGTAGGCGCGGCCGCCGACGTTGAGGGTCGAACGGGCGCCGAAGGAGTCGGGATGGCTCATTGACCCCATCCTAGGAGGGCGGCGCTGCCGGCGGCTCGGAGGTTGGTGCGGGGTCCGGGCGGGGCGCCTCTCGCCCGGACAATTGCCGGTCTAATGAGACCGGCAATTTGAGTATCCGCCCGTTCGAGAGGCGCCCCGCCCGGACCTCACGAACGCTTGTCTAGCTGCCCTTCGGCGACTGCGGCGGCGGCCTTCTGGCCGGCATCACCACTGGCGACCTTGACCGAGATGCTCGGGGTGGCGAGGGCGAAATGCGCAAGGAAGCGCTGCTGAACAGGGGCTACGGTGATCTCGACCTTGTTGCGCTCGATTGCCTTGAGCACGGCGTCCGCCACCTCTTGGGGGGAGCTGGTGCCTAGGCCCGGGATCGGATCCGCTCCCGAGTCGGCATACATGCCAGCTTCGCGAATGGTCCCCGGGGAGACAATGGAAACACCTATTCCCCGCGGCTCCAGGTCCGCCCGTAGGCCGAGGGCGAAGCCGCGCAGGCCGAACTTGGTCGCGTTGTAGACGGAGGAGAGCGGGGTCGCCGACTTGCCCGAGAGCGAGGAGATGAAGACCATGTGGCCGCTGCCGCGCTCGAGCATCTGGGTCTCGACGGCGCGGGCGAGCAGCATCGGCGCCTCGAGGTTGACCCGCAGCGTCCCGGTCAGCTGCTCTGCCGTGAAGTCTGGCAGCCGCCCGGATCCCGGCAGGCCGGCATTCGCGACGAGGACGTCGACCTCCCCCGCCTCCGCGGCCAGCTTCTCGGCCGCGCCGGGTTGAGAGAGGTCAGAAGGAAGGACACGATGGGCGTCGCCGGGAAGCTCCGCCGCGAGCGCCGTCCAGCGCCTCCGGCTTGCGGCCGCTGAGGAGCAGGACCGCTGCCCTTGCCGGCAAGGGCCTTGGCGATCGCGCGACCGAGGCCGCCCGTCGCGCCCGTCAGCAGAACTCTTTTTCCTGCAAGCTCCATCCCGGGCCAAGCTATCAGCCGCACATTCCGAGAGGAATTCGGAGCGCAAAGTGCGAAAGGCCACAAAATGTTTGTTTTTCATGAGCAAACGGCCGGCCAATCGTCTACACTGCCGCCGTTCCAATAACCGAAACGCCGAGTCCCGTGCGCTGGAGGCGCCGCGGGAGCGGGGGAACCACGTTTTCGGGGCTAACCCACCTGACCTAGGTGGGGGCGCAGGCTCCTTTCGCGCCAGCCCGACAGCTAACCCCGTAGGCCGACGAAGGAGATCGGTTTGCGCACGAACACGCATAAGCTCAAGCTAGGCATAGCGGCGACGGGGGTGCTCATCGCTATGGCTCTGACGCCGGCGGCTGCATCCGCGGGCTGCGGCGGCGGAGGTCTCTCCCCCGCCGAAAAGGACATCTGCACGCCGACCGCGAAAGCGCGGCTGCTTCCAAGCGGGATGCTGATCCCACCCAAGTCCGCACCGCCCAAAGTCAAGGCCGTGATCGCCGCGGCCAACCAGATCCGCACCAAGCCCTACGTCTTCGGCGGTGGCCATGCCCGCTGGTGGGATCGCGGCTACGACTGCTCGGGCTCGGTCAGCTACGCGCTGCACGGCGGCGACTTCCTCGACAGCCCGCTGCCCTCGGGCCCGATGGAACGGTGGGGGCTCGCCGGCGAGGGTCGCTGGATCACCGTCTACGCCAACGCCGGCCACGCCTACGCGGTGATCGCCGGCGTGCGCTGGGATACGTCCGGCGGCGATCCGAGCCAGCGGCACCGGCCCCCGCTGGCACGCGGACCTGCGCGACAACGTCGGCTACGTGGCCCGTCACCCGGCCGGCTTCTGAGCGCGATGTTTCCCGTACTACGCCCCGGCCAACCGGCCGGGGCGACTTTGTCCTTGCTTTCCTGAACCACTCGGATAACGTCAAGGCGTAACTGCTCCACCTGACATCCGCTTGGTACATCTCACCAAGCACTACGGTGAGGTGGCTGCGGTTGCGGGAATCGACCTCGAGGTCGAGCCGGGTGAGTTCTTCACCATGCTCGGGCCGTCCGGCTCGGGCAAGACGACGACCCTGCGGATGATCGCGGGCTTCGAGGAGCCCAGCGCCGGCACGATCGAGCTGGCCGGCGAGGACGTCAGCGGCGTCGCGCCGTACGACCGCGCGGTCAACACCGTCTTCCAGGACTACGCGCTGTTCCCGCACATGACCGTCGGCGAGAACGTCGCCTACGGGATGCGCGTCGCGCGGGTCGACAAGGCCGAGCGAGCGCGACGCCGCGACGAGGCACTGGAGATGGTTCGCCTGCCCGGCTATGGCGAGCGTCGCCCAGCCGAGCTCTCCGGCGGTCAGCGCCAGCGCGTGGCCCTGGCGCGCGCGATCGTCAACCGCCCGGCGGTGCTGCTGCTCGACGAGCCGCTCGGGGCGCTCGACCTGAAGCTGCGCGAGCAGATGCAGGTCGAGCTGAAGACGATCCAGCGAGAGGTCGGCATCACCTTCGTCTACGTCACCCACGACCAGGACGAGGCGCTGACGATGAGCGACCGGATCGCCGTCTTCAACGCAGGGTCGGATCGAGCAGGTGAGCCCGCCGGTGGAGCTCTACGAGCACCCCGTTACGGAGTTCGTCGCCGGCTTCGTCGGCGTCTCCAACCTGCTCGAGCGCGATGGGGCTCGCTTCACGATCCGCCCCGAGAAGATCCAGCTGATCGAGTCGGAGGCGAGCCCCAACGGCCTGCGCACCGAGCGCGGGCGCATCGCCGACGTCGCCTACGCCGGCATGGTGACCCGCTACACGGTCGCCCTCGACGCGGGGGGAGAGCTTCAGGTCATACGCCAAAACGTCGAGGGGGCGTCGGTTGACGCCGCCTCCGAGCAGGGTAGGGAGGTAATCGTGGGCTGGCGCCCGGAGCACACGGTCGCCGTCCGTGGGAGCTCTACAACAGAGGAGGAACCACCGTGAGAACGCAGCGCGAAAACCCCGCACGGACGGCCTGGCTGATCGTCGCAGGACTGCTGGCGATCATGCTCCTGTTCGCCGGCTGTGGCTCCAGCGACGACGACTCGACCGGGAACGAGCTGCAGATCGCTCGGCCAAGGAGAGGGTGAGGTCGACCTGATCGCATGGGGCGGCTACGTGGAACCGGCCTGGTCGAAACCGTTCGAACAGAAAACCGGCTGCAAGGTCAACAACAAGGTGGCGGGCACCTCCGACGAAATGGTGCAGCTGATGCGCACCGGCCAGTACGACGGGGTCTCGGCCTCCGGCAACGCCTCGGCGCGGCTGGTCGACGGCGGTGACGTCGACCCCGTCAACGTCGACCTCGTCCCCAACTACAAAACGATCTTCAGCGACCTCAAGGACCAGCCCTACAACACCTTCGACGGCGTCCACTACGGCATCCCGCACGGGCGCGGGGCCAACCTGCTGATGTGGAACTCCGACGCAGTCAAGCCTCCTCCCAGCTCCTGGGACGTGATCCTCGATCCGAAACTCGCGGCCAAATACAAGGGCAAGATCAGCGCCTACGACGATCCGATCTACATCGCCGACGCCGCTGTCTACCTCAAGGCGCACCAGCCCGACCTCGGCATCGACAATCCCTATGCGCTGAACGAAGAGCAGTTCGAAGCGGCCGTCAACCTGCTCGAGGAACAGCAGCCGTACGTCGGCGAATACTGGTCGGACCTGACCAAGCAGATCGCCGCCTTCGCCAACGGCGACAGCGAGGTCGGCACCACGTGGCAGTACCAGTACTTCGCCCTGAGGGAAGAAGGGAACCCTGTGGAGGCGAGCCCGGCGAGTCAGGGCTTCCTGCCGAAAGAGGGGGCGACGGGGTGGTCGGACACCTGGATGCTCAGCTCCCAGGCGAAACACCCCAACTGCATGTACATGTGGATGGACTGGATCGTCTCGCCGAAAGTCAACGCCGAAGTCGCCGAAGTCTTCGGCGAGGCGCCGTCGCAGAGCCTGGCCTGCGATCAGACCGCAGACAAAGGATTCTGCGCCAAGTACCACGCTGAAAACCCGGCCTTCTGGGAGCGCGTCTATTACTGGGAGACGCCGCTTGCCGACTGCGGCGACGGGTCCGGCGAGTGCAAGGACTACAACGACTGGGTCCAGGCCTGGACCACGATCAAGGGCTGAGCGAGCCGCCTGATCGATGGCGACGGAGGCGGCCGCGGAACGAAGGTCGGCGGGCAACAGGCTCGCCGGCCTCTTCCACGGCCGTCCCCGCCTGCAGGTAGGAGCGCTGCTGGCCGGGCCGCTCGGCTGGCTGGTCATCGGCTACCTGGGCTCGCTGGTCGTCCTCCTGGTTGCCGCCTTCTGGTCCGTCGACCCGCTGAGCGGCGAGCTGGTCCACAGCCTCAGCCTCGAGAACTTCAAGACCCTCTTCGAGGAACCCGTCTACCGCGACATCGTTGGCCGCACCGTCCTGATCGCGGCGCTGGTCACCGTAACCGACGCGCTCCTCGCCTTCCCGATCGCCTTCTACATGGCGAAGGTCGCCAGCCGCCGGACCAAGGCGATCCTCGTCGTCGCGATCCTGATCCCGCTCTGGTCGAGCTACCTGGTCAAGGTCCTCTCCTGGCGGACGATGCTCTCCAGCGGGGGAGTCGTCAACTGGGCGCTGGAGCCGTTCGGGCTGCACGGGCCGGGCTTCGGCAACGTCGCGGTCTGGCTGGTGATGAGCTACCTATGGCTGCCGTACATGATCCTGCCGATCTACGCCGGTCTGGAGCGGATCCCCGACTCGCTGATCAGCGCTTCCGAGGACCTCGGCGGGTCACCGTTCACCACCTTCCGCCGAGTGATCCTGCCGCTCTCCTTCCCGGCCGTCGTCGCCGGCTCGATCTTCACCTTCGCCCTCACCCTCGGCGACTACATCACCCCCCGCCTCGTCTCCAACAACCAGTTCATCGGCAACGTGATCTTCAACAACATCTCCAACAACCTGCCCCTCGCCTCGGCCCTGGCGCTGGTGCCGATCGTGGTGATGATCGGCTACCTGCTCGTCGCGCGGAAGCTGGGCGCCTTCGAGCACATCTGAGGCGGCGATGAGGCTCTCGAGACGATCAGCCCTCCTGCTCCGCCTCGCGGTCGGGGTCGGCCTCGCCTTCATCTACATCCCGCTGATCGTGCTCGCGATCTACGCCTTCAACTCGAGCAACATCCTCGAGTGGCCGCCACCTGGCCTGACGCTCGAGTGGTTCCCGAAGGCGATCGAAGAAGAATTCGCCCGCAAAGCGTTCGTCACCTCGATCGAGGCGGCGGCCGCCGCGACGGCGATCGCGCTGGTACTGGGCACCCTTGCCTCATTGGCCGTCGCGCGCCACCGCTTCTTCGGCCGCGAGACGATCTCCTTCCTCGTCATCCTGCCGATCGCGCTGCCGGGGATCGTCACCGGCGTCGCCCTCAGCAACACCTTCACCCAGGTGCTCGGCGTCGACCTCGGCCTCTTCACCGTGATCGTCGGCCACGCCACCTTCTGCGTCGTCGTCGTCTACAACAACGTCGTCGCCCGCCTGCGCCGCGTCTCGACCTCCTTCGAGGAAGCCTCGGCGGACCTCGGCGCCCACACCTGGCAGACCTTCCGCTTCGTCACCCTGCCCAGCCTCAGGACCGCACTCGCGGCCGGCGCCCTGCTCGCCTTCGGCCTCTCCTTCGACGAGATCATCGTCACCACGTTCACGATCGGCGCCGGCGAAGAAACCCTGCCGATCTGGATCTTCCGCAACCTCTTCCGCCCCAACCAGCTGCCAATCGTCAACGCGGTCGCCGTGCTCGTCGTCCTGATCTCGATCGTCCCGGTCTACCTGGCCCACCGTCTGACGCGCGAGGAGGACGGCTCGGTCGTTGGTCGTGGAGGCCGCGGGGGGCGGGTCGAGGGCGGAGGAGTCGAGACCGAGGCCACTGCGATCCCCTGAGGTGACCTGACCAAGCAGGCCAAGGACGCAGGGAGCGAAGCGTGCTTTTGCACGTGAGCGACCGAGGACGCCGGAATGCGCCGGTCAGGTCACCTCAGGTGCGGGCGAGGCGCTCGGCTTCCTCTATCCCGAGGTAGGGAGCGAGGATCAGCTCGACCAGGTCGGGGAGGAGCTTCTCCAGCTCCTCCCCGCGGCCGGCGCTGATCTCGCGGACGATCAGGGAGACGATCCCCCCCACCAAGGTTTCCTCGGTTGCCGCAGGCAGCGGGCGCTCTCCGGCGTGCTCCGGCCGGCCCGCCTTGAGGATCTCGACGAAGCCTTGCATCGAGGCCCGGTGGCGGGCGGCGATCTCCCCGCCGGCCGCCACCGGCTCGATCATGCAGAGGCGCGCCAGGTCGGGCTCGGCGGCGAGGAAGCTGAGCATCGTCGCCAGCGCCGCCCGCACCTTCTGCGGCCACTCGGCGAAGGACTCGGCGGCGGCGCGCATCGAGGCGCGGATGTGATCGACCACCAGCTCGTAGGCGGCTAGGAAGCAGGCTTCCTTGTCGGCGAAATGCTCGTAGAAGGTGCGCCGAGACACTGCGGCGGTCTTGGTGATGTGGGCGACCGTCGTCCCGTTGTAGCCATGCTCGGCGACGGTGTCGACGAGCGCGGTGATGATCCGCTCGCGCTGGTTCTGGGCGACGAACTCGCGCGGCAGGCCGTGGCGCCCGGCGGGCAGACGCAGAGATGAGGCGGTGGGGTCGGCGCCGCCGCCCTCTTTCTTGGCAGCTTTCGACGCTCGCTTCGCCGTCCCCTTGGCCACGGACCGACGATACCCGAGGCGGTCCCGGTCAAGTCCCCAAGCGCAGCGGCTGGACGAGCAGCTCGTCCTCGGCGGCCCGGGAGCCGAGATAGGGCATCACCGCCATGTAGACCAGCTCCGGCAGGAAGTCCTCGCCGCGATCGATGCAGCCCGCTTCGACCTTGCCGAGGACAGTGCCGTAGATCGCCCCAGCGACGATTTCAGCCGTGCAGCGCGAGACCGAGCCGGGCTTCTCCAACTCCTCGCGGCCACCGTCGAGGAAATCGGCGAGGCGCTGGAGGACGCGATCCCGGCGGGCCTGGGCACCGTTGCCGGTGCCGTTGATCTCGACGATGAAGAAGCGGGCGCGGACGGGGTCCTCGCGGAGAAAGCGCATCGCCGCCCAGCCGGTGGCCCAGATCCGGTCGTGCCAGGAAGCGGGGCTGCCGAAGGCGGCGGCGAGCCGGTCGCAGAGATCAGCGGCGATCTCGTCGTGAAGCGTGAGGAAGCAGTCTTCCTTGCCGGCGAAGCAACGATCGAAGTGCGAGCGCCGGGCTCTGGCCCGCTCGCACACGGCCTCGATGCTGGTCGCCGCGTAGCCATAGCGACCAACCAGATCGACCATCGCGGTGGCGATTCGCTCCCGGGCCGGGTCGGCGTCAATCGGCCGGCCGGCCGGCACGCGAGTGCCAGTGCTCACATCCGCCCGGCCTCTCCCCCTTGCGCTCGTTCGCTTCTCAAGCCGCGGCCGCCCGCGCCTGCGCCGCGTCGGCGGCACGGCTCGCCTCGACCTCTCCCAGGTAGGGCGTCAGCGTCACCTGCAGCATCTCGGGCAGCAGGCCCTTGACCTCGTCGATGCGACCCCCAACGAGGCGCTGATGGACCAGCCAGGCGAGGCCGCCGACGATCGCCACCTCGAGCCCGTCGGGCAGCCTGCTCGCCCGCGGGTTGTGTGCCCTCCCCTCGCGCAGCCTCGGTGTCAGGCTCTCGAGCATTCCCTGGTAGCGGGCCAGCGCCTCCCCGCCGGCCGCCTGCGCCTCGACTATGCAGAGCTGCGCCCGCGCCGGCTCGGTCACGATCATCTCGAGCACGATCTCGAGTCCGCTCGCGATCTGCTCCTCCCAGGGAAGCTCCGGGTCGAGCAGCTCGCCGAAGATCTCGGCAGCCGCCGCGACGGACTCGTCGAAGGCGGCAAGGAAGCACTCCTCCTTGCTCGAGAACTGCTCGTAGAAGGTCGAGAGGGCGACCCGGGCCGTCTTCGCGATCAGCTCGATCGTCGTTTTCTGGTAGCCCCGCTCGGCGACGAGCTCCGCGGTCGCGAGCAGCATCCGCTCGCGCTGGTTCTGGGCAACGAAGTCGCGCGGGACCAGGTGCCTTCCGGGGGGCATCTTGGCGAGACGCTCCGATAGCGAGCGCGAGTCGGCCATACCGGCAAGATACCAGAACATTTATCTCGTGTCTACCCACCTTCTCTTCAGAAATTGGCGCATTCTGGTCACCATCGTTTCTAAAGGGTGCTATACCTAGACAGAAGGTTCCTGTTTTCGAAAGGGACGTGCGATGACGGACGAAACCCTCAACGCCTCCGAACGCGACGCCGAGCTCGCCCCGGTCGTCCCTTTCCCAAGCCTGCGGGCGAGGGCGGCGCGGGAGCGGCTGTTGGAGGCGATGCTGGTGGTCAGCGGCGAGCTCGGCTACGAACGGGTCGCCGTCAAGGACGTGATCGAGCGCGGCGGGACGAGCCGCGCGACCTTCTACAAGCACTTCGACGACCGCGAGGACTGCTTCGCCCAGGCCTACCACGACGCCAGCGAGTGGCTGGCGCGCAGGCTGATCGGGGCCGCGAAGCGGCAGCCGAGCTGGCGCGAGGGGCTGCGGGCCGCGCTGGCGGAGCTGCTCGAGTTCTGCGCCAACCAGCCGGCGATCGCGAAAGCGCTCTTCGTCGAGGTCCACGCGGCAGGCCAACGCGCGCTCGCCGAGCGCCGGGACCTGATGGAGCGCCTCTCCCGCGCGCTGGACAGCGCGCGCCGCGAGCTTCCCACTCGCCATGCTCCACCTCCGATTACGTCGACCTTCATGGTAGGCGCAATCGACACTCTCGTGTGCGCGAAGTTGATGGACGGCGACGCCGAGCGCGCCCCCGAGATGCTCCCCGGCCTCCTCCACTTCGTCGTCATGCAGTACTTCGGCGAGAAGGCCGCCTGGGAAGAGCTGACCGCCGCCTCGGTCGCGACCTGGCAGACGCGGCGGGACGCAGCTTCTCAGCTTCCGGGCTGACTACAGCGGGATGTTGCCGTGCTTGCGCTTCGGTTGAGGGACCCGCTTCGTCTGCAACATCCGCAGCGCCCTGATCAGCTTCGGCCGCGTCTGCCGCGGCTCGATCACGTCGTCGATGTAGCCGCGCTCGGCCGCCGAGTAGGGATTGGCGAAGTGGGCCTTGTAGTCGTCGATCAGCTTCTGGCGGCGCTCGTCGGGGGTCGGCGAGGAGGAGATGTCCTTGCGGTAGATGATGTTGACGGCGCCCTCGGGGCCCATCACCGCGACCTCCGCGGTGGGCCAGGCGACATTGAAGTCGGCCAGCATGTGCTTGGAGTTCATCACGTCGTAGGCGCCGCCATAGGCCTTGCGCGTGACGACGGTGAGCTTGGGCACGGTCGCCTCGGTGAAGGCGTAGAGCAGCTTGGCGCCGTGGCGGATGATCCCGTTCCACTCCTGGTCGGTGCCGGGCAGGAAGCCGGGCACGTCGGTGAAGGTGATGATCGGCACGTTGAAGGCGTCGCAGGTGCGGACGAAGCGGGCCGCCTTCTCGGAGGCCTCGATGTCGAGCACCCCGGCGAGGTGGGCAGGCTGGTTGCCGACGACACCGATCGGGAAGCCGTCGAGCCGCGAGAAGCCGCAGACGATGTTCTTGGCGAAGTGCTCGTGAACCTCGAAGAACTCGCCGTCGTCGACGATGCGGGAGATCACCTCGCGCATGTCGTAGGGCTTGGAGGGGTCGTCGGGAACGAGGGTGTCGAGATCCTCGTCTTCGCGCTCGGGGTCGTCCTCGGGCTCGAAGCGCGGCGGGGGCTCGAGGTTATTCGAGGGCAGGAAGCCGAGCAGGTAGCGCACGTCCTCGAGGCAGCTCTCCTCGTCCTCGGCGGCGAAGTGAGCGACGCCGGACTTCGAGTTGTGGCTCATCGCCCCGCCCAGCTCCTCGAACTCGACTTCTTCGCCGGTCACCGTCTTGATCACTTCGGGGCCGGTGATGAACATGTGCGAGGTCTCTTTGACCATGAAGATGAAGTCGGTCATCGCCGGCGAGTACACGGCGCCGCCGGCGCAGGGCCCCATGATCAGGCTGATCTGGGGGATCACGCCCGAGCACTGGACGTTGCGGACGAAGACGTCGCCATAGGCGCCGAGCGAGACGACGCCCTCCTGGATCCGCGCCCCGCCCGAGTCGTTAATCCCGACCACCGGGGCCCCGACCTGGGCGGCGAGGTCCATCACCTTGCACATCTTCTCCGCCATCACCTCGCCGAGGCTGCCGCCGAAGACCGTGAAGTCCTGCGAGAAAACGAAGACGGTGCGTCCGTCGATCGTGCCGTGACCGGTGACGACGGCGTCGCCCCAGGGCCGTTTCTTCTGCATCTCGAAGTCGTAGGTGCGGTGCCGGACGAACGTGTCGAGCTCCTCGAAGGAACCGGGATCGAGCAGCTTCTCGATCCGCTCGCGGGCGGTCATCTTGCCCTTCGCGTGCTGCTTCTCCACCGCCTCCTCAGAGGCCGAGTGAATTGCTTCGTCGCGCAGCTCGCGCAGGTAGCCGAGCTTCTCCTCGTGGGTGACCGGATTCCTCTCGCGCATCGGGGCGCGGGAGTCTATTTGTCCGCGCTCGGACAGGGAGCGATACCTGATAAGGTATCGCCATGGTGGAACCTCTCGACACACTGGTCCGCCGCCTGCGCATCTCCGCCGGTCTCTCGCAGCGCGGTCTGGCGCAGCGGGCGGCGACGTCGCAACCGGCGATCGCCCGCTATGAGCGGGGGATCGCGACGCCGTCATGGCAGACGCTCCAGCGGCTCGCGGCCGCCTGCGGGCAACGGGTGCGGGTCAGCGCGTCGCCGGTGCCCGACCCCGGCGACCTCGAGCTTGCCGCGCAACTGCTCAGGCTCACCCCCGAGCAGCGCCTTCGGGCGCTGAGGCGCTACAGCCGCCTGCGCGCCCTTGCGTTGGCCGGCGAAGAATGACCGAGCTCGACCCCGAGCGCCTGCTGCGCACGCTCGTGGAGCACGAGGTCGAGTTCTGCGTGATCGGCGCCGTTGCCGCCTGGCTGCAGGGAAGCCCGGCCGTCACGCTCGATCTGGACGTGATGCCCCGACGCGACCTCGACAACGCGGAGCGACTCGCCACGGCGCTCAACACGCTCAGCGCTCGCCGGCCGGGGGGCGAGGCGTCGCTGCTCGAGGGCGGCGACTTCCTGGGTTGGCGGATACAGCGCTTCGAGACCGACGCCGGGCCTCTCGACGTGGTCCCCCACGCCGCCGCGATCGGCGCCTTCGAGGAAGTCGCGACGATCGAGCTGGCGCTGGGAGATCTCTCCGTCCGTGTGATCACGATCGATGAGGTGATCGCCTCCAAGCAGAAGCTCGGGCGTCCCAAGGACACCGCGGCCCTGCCGGCGCTCTACGCGGCCCGCGACGCGCTGAGGCAGCGACGCGAGTCGAGTGCCTGAAGTCGGCTCAGGCGCTGCCGAAGGGTTGCTTCTGCGGTTCGGCGAGGCGGTCGAGGACGCGCTCGAGGTCGGCCTCGGCGAGCCCTGAGTCCTCGCTCGCCCTCAGCTCCACCCGCGTGCCAAAGCCCTTCTCGGCCATCGTCACCTCGACCCCCTCGACGGTGGCGACGAGCTCGGCCAGCTCGGGCTCGGACTTCATCAAGGTCCGCGCTGCCTCGATCATTGGGGCCGTTTCAACCGCAAGATGCGGGTTCCTCCCCCATATAGACGCCTGGGCGAGTCTATTCAGGGGGAGAAGTCACGCGCATCCGACATTGACCCCAATCAGGTGTGGTCAATGTCGGATGCGCGTGACACGAAGCGGAGCAAGCGGGCCTGGGAGCTGGCTGGGAAGCAGCACGGCCTGGTGACGCGACAGCAGCTATTGGCTCTCGGGTTCGGCAAGAGGTCAATCGAGCACCGAATCGAGCGTCGCCGCCTGCACCTCGTCGCCCACGGTGTCTACGCCGTGGGTTGGCCGCGGTTGACCCCGAAGCGCCGCTGGATGGCGGCCCTTCTCGCATGTGGAGAGGGAGCGCTGTTGAGCCACCGCAGCGCCGCGGCCCTCTGGGAGATCGGCACCGAGAAGCGTGGCGTCATCGACATCAGCGTGACGCGACGCTGCGAACTTCGGCGACCCGGGCTTCGGGTTCGTGGGCGACCGGCTCTCCCGCTGAAGGACATCGTGATCAGCGACGGCATTCCGGTCACGAGCCCAGTCCGAACGCTCATTGATATCGCCGCCGAACTTGAGCCGCTCCCCCTCGAGCGCTCGGTCAACGAGGCGGACAAGCGAGACTTGATTGACCCCGAAACATTGCGAGCGGAGCTCGAAGACTACGCAGGGGAGCCCGGCGTGAAGCTTCTCCGCAGGCTCCTCGACAAGCGCACTTTCCGCCTCTCGGACTCGGACCTCGAGATCCTCTTCCGCCCGATCGCGATGGAAGCAGGCCTCCCTCCCCCGCTCACCAAACAATGGGTCAACGGCTTCGAGGTCGACTTTTTCTTCCTCGAGCTGGATCTTGTGATCGAGACCGACGGCCTGCGCTATCACCGAACACCCTCGACCCAAGCGCGAGACGCGCGCCGCGACCGCGCCCACGTGCTCGCCGGCATGACTCCCCTCCGCTTCACCCACTACGAGATCAAGTACGAGAGCGCCCGAGTCCGTTCCGAGCTCCGCCGAATCTCCACCCGCCTGAAACGCGCATCCGACATCGACCACACCTGACTGGGGTCGATGTCGGATGCGCGTGCCTAGGACTGCCCGAAGGTCTAGAAGAAGGCGCCGCCGCGGTACTCACCGAAGACGTCGCGCATCGCGCCGCAGACCTCGCCGATCGAGGCGTTGGTGGCGAGGGCGGCGCGGATCGGGTGCAGGAGGTTGCCGTCGCCGCGGGCGACGTCGCGCAGGGCCTCCAGCTTCGCCTCCACCGCCGTCTGGTCGCGCGACTCCTTGAAGGTCTTCAGCCGCCCCAGCTGGCGCTCCTCCGCCTCGGGGTCGACGCGGAGGATGTCGACGTCGTCGACCTGGTCGGTGACGTACTTGTTTACGCCGACGATGATGTCCTGGCCGGAGCGGTAGCGCTCGTGGTAGGAGTGCGCCGACTCCTCGATCTCGCGCTGCATGAACTCCAGCGCCTCGACCGAGCCGCCCAGCTCTTCGACCTTCCCCATCAGCTCCCAGGCTCGGGCTTCGACCTCGTCGGTGAGCGACTCGACGAAGTAGGAGCCGGCGAAGGGGTCGACCGTGTCGGCGGCGCCGGACTCGTGCGCGAGCACCTGCTGCGTGCGCAGGGCGATCCGCGCCGAGCGCTCCGTGGGCAGGGCAAGCGCCTCGTCGAACCCGTTCGTGTGCAGGCTCTGGGTGCCGCCGCAGACGGCGGCGAAGCCCTGCAGGGCGACCCGGATGATGTTGACCTCGGGTTGCTGCGCCTGCAGCGTCACGCCGCCGGTCTGGGTGTGGAAGCGGATCTTCATCGAGTCGGGGTCCTGCGCCCCGAACCGCTCGCCGACGATCTTCGCCCACATCCGCCGCACGGCGCGGAACTTGGCGATCTCCTGGAAGACGTTGTTGTGGCCGTTGAAGAAGAAGGCGAGGCGGGGGGCGAACTCGTCGATCGCGAGTCCCCGCTCGAGCGCTGCCTCGACGTAGGCGATCGCGTTGGAGAGGGTGAAGGCGACCTCCTGCACAGCCGAGCAGCCCTTCTCGCGGATGTGGTAGCCGGAGATCGAGATCGTGTTCCACTTGGGCACGTTCTCGCGGCAGTACTCGAAGACGTCCGTCGTGAGTCGCATCGTCGGCTCGGGCGGGTAGATGTAGTTGCCGCGCGCCATGTACTCCTTGAGCACGTCGTTCTGGACCGTGCCACGCAGTTTCTCGGAGGGCACGCCCTGCTCCTCGCCGACCAGCTCGTAGAGCAGCAACAGGATCGCCGCCGGCGCGTTGATCGTCATCGAGGTCGAGACGCCGTCGAGCGGGATCTCCTCGAAGCAGATCCGCATGTCCTCGATCGTGTCGATCGGCACCCCGGTGCGGCCGACCTCGCCGCGGCAGAGCGGGTCGTCGGAATCGCGGCCGAGCTGGGTCGGCAGGTCGAAGGCCATCGAGAGGCCGGTCGAGCCGTGCTCGATCAGGTAGCGGTAGCGCTCGTTGGTGTCCTCCGGCGTGGCGAAGCCGGCGTACTGGCGCATCGTCCAGAGCCGGTCGCGGTACATCCCCTCGTGGATGCCGCGGGTGAAGGGCGGCGAGCCCGGCTCGCCCAAGCGCTCCTCGAGGCCGGGGCCGACGTCGCCCGCCTCGTAAACGCGCTCGATCTCGATCCCCGAGTCGGTGAAGACCCGCTTGTCGTCGGGACCGACGACGGGGGCGATCGTGCGATGGACCTCCTCGGTTGCCATGGCCGAAGGATATGCGTGCATCACGCTTCGCTGCCGCAAACCGGAACAATGCAGCCAGATACGGTTTGTGTACTGAGCGAGCCGGGAATACTCTTGGCCGCATACCCGACATGCCGTAAGTCGCCATTGGGCAGCAGGGGGCGGCAGCAAAACGGAGGATCGAATGAGACAAGTGACCCAGCCAGTTCGGGCCCAGGGGAAGATGCTGTCGGCGGTAGCGATGGTCGCTGCGCTGGTTGCGTTGCTCGCCTTCGCGCCCTTTGCCTCGTCCGCGAGCGACCCGCTCGCCAGCGGCACGACCACGATCAATCTCAACCAGGGCCTCTTCAAGAAGCTCAAGAAATACGGCGTGAAGGTGCTCAAAATCAGCCCGACGACGGTGAAAAACCGCAACATCGCATTGGTCGTCAGCGGTGGATCGCTCGACCCGACCACGGGCCAGGGAGCGGTCGAACACAGCGGCGGCTTCAAGTTCAAGGCCGGCAAAAAGACCGCCAACGTCAACACCCTGGTGCTCGAAACGGCAACCAGCGCGCTGAAGGCCAAGGTCGGCGGCAAGAGCATGAAGCTCGCCTCGGTGAAGGGCGTGACGTTCACCCGCAACGGCTTCGGCACCAACGTCAGCATCAAATCGCTGAAGCTGACCGGCAATGCCGCCAAGCAGCTGAACAAGAAGCTCGGCTTCACCGGCAAAAAAGGGAAAGGCAAAGCGAAAGGTCAGGCCTCGGCCAGCAAGCTGACGCAGCCTCCCTTCAAAGGCAACCAGGTGCTCGGTGGCGCGACGAGTGAAACGCAGCCCAAAACCGTGGCGGTGCTGCCCGGCGGCAACGCGACGCTGGCGCTGAGCCCCTCGGCGCTGCAGAAGCTCAACAACGTCGGTCCGCACCCCCCGGGCGAACCCGGCCCGTTCGCGGTGAAACTCTCGACCGTCCCACCGACGAGCATCGTCAGCCCCGGTCCTCCGCCGACGGTGGCGTTCCCGATCACCGGTGGCACCCTTGCCCCCGACCTGACGAGCGGAACGCTGCAGACAGCCGGCGGCCTGCAGCTGATCCAGAACCTCGAAGGCGCCCCGCCCCCCGGCACAAGGGGAATCACGACCCTGACGATGGCCAACATCTGGGTCGACATGGCGAGTAAGACCGCCACGGTGGAAGTGATCATCACGAACCCGAAGACCCCGGAAGCCAACCTCGGCAACCTGGGACGGGCCTCGATCGCCGACATTCAGCTGACCGGAGCGACGATCACGTCCGACCCGAACACCCACACGATCAGTGTCCAGAACGCATCCGCCACGCTGCAGGCGGTGACCGCCGAGACGCTGAACGCGGTGTTCATCACGCCGATCGAAAAAGCCACCGGTCAACCGCAGGAAAAATTCCTCGGCGGAGATCCGCTGGGCATCTTCTCCTTCACCGCGACGACCCAGTAGCGGCGCGCGAGAAGACGGAGCAGGCGAGAGGGCGGCCATCTGGCCGCCCTCTCTTTATGGGCATTGGCCTTCGGATCCTTGCTCAGGATTTCGGTTGCATTTGCCCGTACCCTTCTGTAGCTTCATTCGTACCAAAAGCCTGGGCGGCTGCGCTCGGGGGGAGGACGCAAGCTCGCACGGCGGGGCCGTGCCGGAAGGGGAACGGGAGGAACGGACAGATGTCCCAGCTAGCCAATCGCAGCACCCCGAAGCTGCTGTCGCCCTTTTGGCCGCTCGACGACCAGCACGGCATCGGCAACGTCGAGCTGGACGGGCAGCCGCCCGAGAACGCCGAGAAGGTGATGCCGCTGCTGCTCAGGCTCGCCGCGCAGAGCGAAGCGATGCGCTCACTGCAGAGCGCCGACGGCGAGACCCTCTCCGAGAGCGCATCGGCGCTGCGCGGCGAGATGGCCGAAGGGCTGCGCCAGCTTGCCGACGTCGTCGACGAGGAGAGCGCCGAGCTGATCCGCTTGCGGGCAAAGGGGCTCGCCGGCGGCATCGAGCACCGTGAGATGACGCTCGAGGTCGCTCGCAACGGCCCCCCGCCCGCTCTCGAGATCGTCTGCGGACCGCTCTGCACCTGGCGGATGAAGACGCGGGTGGGCCTCCACTCCTTCCTCGCGGCGGCGCGCGACGAGCGCCGCCAGGAGCAGCTGAACGAGCTCGACGCCTCGCTCGACGAGGCCCTTGCGTTCGTCGAAGCCGAGACGGGCCGCACCGAGATGGGCGTTCCTTTCAAGCTGCCGATGAACGTCACCGAGCTGCTGATCTCCGCGGGCGAGGCGGCGGGCCACCCGAAGCACTTCGCCTACTTCATGCCCGAGGACGAAGGCGTCGACGGCCTGCCCCTGAAGGAACAGCGCACCCTCTATATGCGCAACGTCCACCTCGCGCGCTACTCGGAGATCACGATCTCGCTCGCCGAAGAGCTGCTCAGCGGCCCGATGGCGGCGGCCGACGTGCCGACCGAGGAGACGCTGATGCCGTGGATCCGCGGCCACGACCACGGCCACAACGTGGGGGTGCCGGCGACCTCCTACGACAGCTGGATGGAGACGCTGGGAATCGAGCCGTTCATGGCGCTGCAGGAGGCGATCGCCGACGTCTACGGCTTCCTGATGACGATCTCGGACGCCTGGCTGGAGATCACGGGAGTGAGCCGTCTCGAGATGTGCGCGACGCACATGGCCGAGCTGCTCCACTACCTGCGACGCGGCCCCAAGTACTACGGCGACCCCGGCGCCGCCTTCGTAGAACTCAGCTTCCTCGCCGAGAACGACTTCGTCGAGGTCGACGGCGAGGGCCGGGTGCGCTGGGACGAGGAGGGCTTCTGCCGCGGCATGGCCGCCCTCGGCGCCGCGCTCACCGACGCGACGGTCGCGGCCCCCGACGAGCGCGGCTCCGAAGAGCTCCTCGCCCGCTACGGCTGGCCGGTGAAGACGGGCGCGATGCGGACCTTCGAGGCGATGCG
This sequence comes from uncultured Solirubrobacterales bacterium, assembly GCA_963843495.1. GTDB lineage: Bacteria > Actinomycetota > Thermoleophilia > Solirubrobacterales > 70-9 > VRUE01. The sequence continues at coordinate 776,907 of CAWJJX010000003.1, forward strand.
GCAGGAGCTCTGCCACGTCCCAACCTCACTGGCCTTCTACAGGACCAGCGACGTCCCGGCCGCCGAGACCGTTCCGGTCCCCGCCTAGAAGGGTCTAGCGAAACTCGCGCTGCCCGACTGGCGAGCGCCGGACCAAGCGGGGCAAGGACGCAGGGAGGCCGAATAGCAGCGCTATTTGGCCGACTGAGGACGCCGCAACGCGCCGTGTCCGCCGCCGGCAGGCGGGTGCGGGAGTTTCGCTAGACCCTTCTAGTCCGAAGCGCCGGCGAGGCGCTCGACACCGGACTGCTCGATCGTCAGGCGCAGACCCTCGTTCAGCCCGACGTTCGGTTCCCACCCGAGCAGCTCGCGGGCGCGCGTAGTGTCGGGCTTGCGCTGCTGCGGGTCGTCGACGGGCAGCGACTCGAAGACGATCTCCGAGCGCGACTCGGTCACCTCGATCACGGTCTTCGCCAGCTCCAGCAGCGTGAACTCATCGGGGTTGCCGATGTTGACGGGGGAGTGCACGTCTGACTCGGCGAGGGCGACGATGCCGCGGATCAGGTCGTCGACGAAGCAGAAGCTGCGGGTCTGGCTGCCGTCGCCGAACACGGTCAGCGGGCGGTCCTGCAGCGCTTGGCGCAGGAAGGTGGGGATCGCGCGCCCGTCGTGGGCTCGCATCCTGCTGCCGTAGGTGTTGAAGATGCGGACGATCGAGGTGTCGACGCCCTGCTGGCGGTGGTAGGCCATCGTCAGCGCCTCGGCGTAGCGCTTGGCCTCGTCGTAGACACCGCGCGGGCCGATCGGGTTGACGTGTCCCCAGTAGTCCTCCGTCTGCGGGTGCACCTGCGGGTCGCCGTAGACCTCGCTGGTCGAAGCGAGGAGGAAGCGAGCGCGCTTGTACTTGGCGACGCCGAGCATGTGGTGGGTGCCGTGCGAGCCGACTTTGAGCGTGTGCAGGGGCAGGCGCAGGTAGTCGATCGGGCTTGCCGGCGAGGCGAGGTGGTAGACGAAGTCGACCTCCTCGGGAATGTCGACCTGCTCGGTGATGTCGATGTGGCGGAAGTCGAAGTCGACGCCGCGCAGGTGCTCGATGTTCTGCAGCGAGCCCGTCTCCAGGTTGTCGACGCAGATCACCCTGTGCCCCTCGCCGAGCAGGTGTTCGCAGAGATGGGAGCCGAGGAAGCCGGCCCCTCCGGTGACGACGCATGTACCCATCGCTCGCCGATGCTATCGGCCGGCCCCAGCGTCCGCCCCGAGGATCGCGTCCGCATTTTGCGGGATCTCGGCCCGATCACCCGTCCACCGGGCCGGAGCGCTCACCGCCCCGGGCCCATCGGGTTGGCATGTTGAGCGCGCAGATCCGAGCCGGTGCGGGAGGTCGATCGAGTGCGGCAGGGGCGAGAGACGAGAGTGGCGGGATCGAAGGCGCCCGGGGGGGCCGGTCCAGTCAGGTCGGCCACGGACGACGCGCGCAGGCGCGCGGCGGTCGAGTTGATGGCCCGTCACGAAGCGGACCTGAAGCGCACCGCTCGCCGCTATTCGCTCGACGCCGAAGACGCGGAGGACGCCTACCAGCGGGCGCTGGAGATCGTCCTCACCAAAGCCCCGACGCTCGACCCGCGCGAGCTGATCCGCTGGACGCAGACGGTGACCAAGCACGAGGCGCTCGCGGTGCGCCAGAGCCGCGAGCGGCTGCTCGGCAACCGCCCGGTCGAGCCCGGCGGCGACGGGCTCGACCCGGTGGCGCTGCTCCCGGCCGCCGCGGACGGCCCCGACGAGCTCGCCGAGCGGCGCGAGGCCATAGCCCGCAGCCGCGAGGCGTTGCGCTCGCTGAAGCCGGCCCAGCTGCGGGCGCTGACCCTGCTGGCGCAGGGCTACTCCTACGCGGAGATCGGCGAGATCACCGGCTTCAGCAGGACCAAGATCAACCGCCTCTTGGCCGAGGGCCGCGAGCGCTTTCGCGGCTTCCTCGCCAGCAGCGAGGACGGCGGTCGCTGCCGGCACTTGCGCCCGCTGCTCTCCGCCGTTTGCGACGGCGAAGGGAGCTCGGACGAGGAGGCGGAGGTGCGCGAGCACCTCCGCGTTTGCGCCCGTTGCCGCTCGACCATGCGCGCCTACAAAGCCGCGCCCCGGGTGGCCTCGGCCCTGTTCCCGTCCTTGCCCGCCTCCCGCTCGCTGCTGGAACGGGCCCAGGAGCTGCTGGGGAGCATGGCTTCGCGCCTGCCGGGAGGCGGCGGAGACCCTGCGACCCAGATCGCGACCGCCGGAGGCTCGCGTGGCCTCGGGATGGCGGCGCTGACCAAGCTACTGGCGGTGTGCGCGGGAGCGGGCACCGCGGCCTGCGTTGCGACCGGCGTGGTGCCCTCGCCGCTCGAGGGCCCACAGACCGAGACGCGAAGGCCGGCGGCGAGAAGCTCCGCCCCCGCTTCGGTCGAGGCAGCTCCCAAGGAGCCCGTGCGGTACGAGCCCGCGCCGGCACCCGATGCGGCGCCGCCCAAGCCGACGCACCAGCCTCTGGGGCCAAGCACCGAGAGCGCCGTCGAACCCGAAGCGCCATCCACCGGCGCGGTCGAATACGAAGCTCCCGCCGCTCCGCCGCCGACACCGCCCCCCGTGCCCACCGATGCCGGTCCCAGCCCATCGAGCGGCTCCGCCGCAGGGGAGTTCGGGCCATGAGGTCTCCTTGGCCGGCGCTCGCCCTCCTCGCGACCGCACTCCTCACAGCAGCCCTCTGCGGCGGGACGGCGAGGGGCGCCGGCCTGCAGCCAATCGACCTCCGCGTCCTCGGTGGCGAGGAAACCTGGCACGCGACGCCGAGCTTCACGCTGCGCTGGCGCAACCCGGCCGGGGTCGCCGCCGTCCAGTACCGGGTGCTCGACCCCGCGGGAACCGTGTCCGTCGCGGACACCAGGATCAGCTGGGCGGCGAGCGCGATCGAGGGTCTCCACGTCCCCTTCGTACCCGGCGCCTACACGGCCGAAGTCCAGCTCGAGGGAGTCAACCACGAAGTTGGGGCGCCAGTCTCCGCCACGCTGCGCTTCGACCGCACGCCGCCCGGTCGCGTCGAGCCCCTGAGGCCCCGCGGCTGGATCGGCCGCGCCGCGCTGCCCTACATATTGCGCATCGCCCATCCCGATGGCGCCAGGCCACTCTCCGGCATCCGCGGCTACGCCGTCTCAATCGACCGGGCCCCCGAGGGGAGCCCCTGCGCCGGTCGCCACACCTGCGAGGAGGCCGAGACGGACCTGCGCGGTGGGGAGAGCGACGACTCCATCGCGATCGCCGACCTGCCCGAGGGCGCCAGCTACGCGCACGCCGTCGCCGTCTCGGGCTCGGGCATGCGCTCGGCCCTCGTCGGCACGACGGTTCTCCGGGTCGACAAGACCGACCCGGTGACGCGGCTCAGCGGTGCACCGAGTGGTTGGGTCAACGGACCGGTCACCCTGACGGCCCGCGCCAGCGACGCGGGCTCCGGCATGACGGCGGACGGCTACGGACCGGCGCCGATCACCGCGCTCCAGATCGACGGCGGTCCCCCGATCACGGCGGCCGGCGACACGGCGACGGCGACGGCGATCTCCTCAGGCATCCACACGGTCGCCCACTACGCCCGGGACGCCGCGGGCAACGTCGCCGATGGCGGGGTCGCCAACGGCAAGCTCAATCATCAGCCGGAGGAGACGGTGGTGAGGATCGATCGCGGCGCACCCGGACTCGCCTTCGCCAACGCCCAGGACCCCCGCGACCCAGAGCGGATCGAGGCGCGTGCCTTCGACTCGCTCTCCGGCCTCGATCGCTCTCGGGCGCTCATCTCAGTCCGCCGGGCCTGGTCGCGTGAACGGTTCCACGGCCTGCCCACCGTCATCGCCAACGGTGTGCTGAGCGCCCGCTGGGACTCCGACACCCATCCGCCCGACGAGTACGAATTTCGCGCCCTCGTCCGCGACCTAGCCGGCAACGAGGTCTCGACGTCGAGCCGCGCAAACGGTGCCCCGATGCGCCTGCGCAGCCCGCTCAAGGTCCCAACACGGCTCCTCGTCGGCTTCGGCGGAGACCGGGTCGCCGCGTCCACCGTCCCCTACGGACGGAGAGCCTCGTTTCGCGGTCGCCTGATCGCCGGCCGCAGGGCGCCGCTCTCCGGGGCACCGGTACGGGTGATCGAGCGCTTCGAGGAGGGCGCCGAGCCCCGGGAGCGGACCTCCGTCGTGAGGACCGACGAGGGCGGTGACTTCCACCTTCGTCTCCTGCCGGGGCCGAGCAGGGAGGTGGTGGCCGAAGTCGCTCCGGCGCCGACGCTGCGCGGCGCCAGCAGCGAGCCGCTGAAGCTGGGCGTGCGTACCTCCCTGCGCTTCGGGGTCTCCGCCGCGACGGCCGAGATCGGCGGTGCGCCTATCGTCTTCACCGGCAGGGTCGGCGCCGCCGGGGCCACGATCCCGCCCGAGGGCAAGGCGGTAGAGCTGCAGTTTCGCCTGCCCGGGTCGCGCTGGAGCGAGTTCCGCACGATCAGGACCGATCGGCAGGGGCGCTTCCGCTATCCCTACCGCTTCGTCGACGACGACAGCCACGGAGCGCGCTTTCGGTTCCGCGCCTTCGCGCCGGCCCAAGCCGGCTGGCCCTTTGAGCCAGCCGGCTCGCGACCGGTCGCGGTTCGCGGTCGCTGAGCTGCCCTAGACGGGGAGCAGGTCGATCGCCTTGCGGACCCGCTGCTCGAGCTCAGTGCGATTGCGCTTCAGGGTCGTCTCGACCGTTCGCTGGCGCTTGCGCGCCTCGCGCTCGACCCGGTTGCGGGTCTTGCGCGCCTCGCTGGTCGCGCGCCGCCGGGCGCTCGTGCCGCGCCGCTCGGTGCGCTTGACGCGCCGGCGCAGCTCGGTGCGGTAGGACTTCAGCTGTTTCTCAGCGCCAGAGCGGTCGGTGAAAGGCTCGACCAGCTCGGCGACGCGCTCGGTGACCGTGAGTACGGCGCCAACCGGGAGGTCGACCGCGGTCTCGGCGACCGAGCGGGCCTGGCTCGAGTCCTTGGTGGCGCGCTTGGCCCCACTCTTGGCGCTCGGCGTGGTGCCGTTGCTCTTGCTGCCTTTGGTCTGCGTTGCCATGAAGAAATAGTCCCTTCGATCTCGGATTTCCTGCCTCGCGCCCGCCACTGTAGCGAACATACGTTCTTGGCGAACACATGTTCTAAACGCCACTCCTCAATCGGTTACGGCGGAGGCGGCGATCGCCATGCCCCGCGGTCCCGCCGCGGCGGCGATCGGGTACCGCACGTCGAGGCCGAGCGAGGCCTCGCCCAGCTCGAGCTCGCCGAAGGCGACGAGGCCGCCCGCCTCGCGGGCGATCAGCTGCGCCGCGGCGATGTCAACCGAGCGGCAGGGACGCAGGCTGATCATTGCGTCGAAGCGGCCGGCGGCCACGTAGGCCGTCGTGATCGCGATCGAGCCGATCACCCGCATGCGGTAGACGCGGCCACGCAGAGCCGCGAGCGCCGCCTGAGCCCAGTCCGGCTCCGCCGCCTCCACCCCGAGCAGCTCCAGCTCGTCGCGGTCCTCGGCGACGCCGATGCGCTCCCCGTCGAGGGTCGCACCCTCGCCGCGCCTGGCGTAGAACTCCTCGCCGGCGCCGAAGTCGAAGACGTAGCCGAGCTCCACATCGGCCATCGAGTCACCCGAGGCAACGGCGATGCTGAGGCTATGGGCGGGAAGCGTGCGCCGGGCATTGAGCGACCCGTCGATGGGGTCGATGACGACGCGCGTCCCACCGCCCGCGCCGAAGCTGACCTCGCCGCGCTCCTCCGAAACGGCAACGAAGGACGCCCCCTGGGCGGCCAGTGCCTCCAGCTCGACAAAGACGACGTCCTCGCAGCGGCGGTCGATTACGAGTGTGCGGTCGCCGCCCTCACCCATGCCCTCGTAGACGGTGCGCGCCTCGGCTCCCTGGACCTCTTCGAATATCGCTCGCTGCGCCGCGACGACGCGGCGGCAGATCCCCAGCCAGTCTGCGGAGAAAACGTCCATCGAAGTGATCCTATGGAGAGCTCGCAATCGCTAGCGTTGGAGCATGCTCGCCCTCGCCGAGGCACAAGAACACGTAGTCCGGCACGAAGAGGGACTGCTGCTCGCCCTGGGCCCGGCCGGGACCGGTAAGACCGAGGCGCTGGCGAGGCGCATGGCGCGCCTGGTTGGGGACGGCATCGCCCCTGAGCAGGTGCTCTTCCTCGCGTCCAACCGTCCCACCGCACAGCGGCTCCGGCAACGCGCAGAGACCCTGTTGGGGACCCCTTACGAGGAGCTCTGGATCGGCACCTGGGGGGAGCTCTGCGAGCGACTCCTGCGCGACCACGCGACCGACGCTGGCCTCGATCCCTTCTTCGTCGTCCTCGGCCGCGCCGAGCGGTTGGCGATGCTGCTGGAGCGACTCGACGACCTCCCCCTCCGCCACCACGAGATCCGCGGCAACCCCGCCGGCCTGCTGGCGAGGCTGCTGCGGCAGGTCGACGCGCTGAAGGCCGGATCGGAGCCCGCGGAGCCGGAGCTGGCCGAGTTCTGCGCCACCCACGATCGCCTGCTCGCCGAGTCGGGCAACCTCGACGAGGCCGACGTCTTCCTCCTCCTCGGCAGGCTCCTGCACGAGCGGGCCGAGGTGCGGGCGGAGATCTCGTCGCGCTTCGGCTATCTGATGGTCGACGAGCTCGAGGACACGAGCGCCGCCCAGCGCTCGGTGCTGGCGAGCCTCGCCACCGAGAACGAGAACCTCCTCTGCGCCCAGGAGGGGACGGAGCCGAGCGAGTGGTTCCTCGCCCTCCACCCGGCCGGCGAGGTCGTCTCGCTGCGAGAGCGGTTTCGCCAGCCGGCCACGCGGTTCTGGCGCTGCCGCAACGAGCGGGCGCAGGCCCAGGCGGTCGCCCGCGAGGTCGAGCACCTGCTCGGCGGCGGCGCGCGGCCGGAGAGCATCTGCGTGCTGGTCGATGACCCGGCGAGAGACGGTGGGCCGGTTACGGCGGCGATGGAGGAGCGGGGCGTGCCGTTCCACCTCTCGGGACCCGCCGCCCTGTTCCAGCGCCCGGAGGTGCGCGACGCGATCGCCTGGCTGCGGGTGCTCGCCGCCCCCGACGACTCGGCCGCCGCCGCGCGGGCGCTGACGCGGCCCCCGATCGAGCTGCGCGCGGCGGACCTGGCGCGGCTGACGACGATCGCCCGCCGCCGCAAGGTCGACCTCGTCTCCGGTTGCGAAGCGGCTCTGGAAAGCCCGCAGATCCCGCCCGAGGGCCGCGAGCGCATCCAGGCCTTCCTCAAGCTCTACGGCGAAGCCTCGGCGGCGCTGGAGGAACGGCGCGCCGATGTCTTCGTCCGCCGCCTGATCGAGCGGGTCGGTCTGCGGCGCCAGCGCCTCTTCGCCGCCGAGCCGGAGGTGGCGGAGCGACTGCTGGGCCTGGCCCGCCTCGCCGAGCTGGCCACGGCCTGGGCCCGGCGCGAGCCGCACGGCTCCACGCGCGCCTTCGTCCGCTACCTCAGCGCCATCGCCGAGTCGGGGGTCGAGCCAGCCGGCGCCGAGGAGCCGGTGTCGCCCGGGGCGGTCCAGGGGCTCGCCCGCACCGCGGCGAAGGGGATGGACTTCGAGCACGTCTTCGTGCTCGGGCTGGAGCGGGAAGACGGGGCGGACCGGATCGGGGCCCCCGCCTGCTCCACCGTCGTCTACGCGCGCGTAGAGCGCGACGGCGGCGAGGCCAAGGCCTCTCGCTTCTACGAGCAGGCCCTCGCCGCGAGCGGCGGCGAGGAGGAGCCGCACGGGGAGGAGCTGTTCGGGCCCGCGGAGGGACTTCACGCCACCTATCGCAAGCTGCGTGAGGAGGTGCTGGAGGCATCCTGGAGGGCGGGCCGCGAGCTCTCCGAGCCGCGGCTCGACACCGTTGTCGACCTGAACCGGGCGATCGCCCGGCACCTCGAGCTGCTGAAGCTGGCCGCGCTCGCGCAGCGACCCGGCGAGGAGGCGACGGCCGAGGCGATCGAGGCAGTCAACGGCCTCTTGCGGCAGGTCGCCTCGCCCGAGCAGCAGGCCGAGCTCGACGCCTCGCCGCTCGACGCCTACCTGCTCGGCTCCGAGCGCGAGCGCGACGGGCGGCGGCGGCTGATCGCCGCCCGCCACGAGCCCTCGCTCGAAGCCTTCCTGCCGCGCCGCGGAGACGGCTCGCTGAGCCTCTCGGCCTCCGACCTCGACCTCTACCTCACCTGTCCGCTGAAGTACAAGTTCGGGCGCGTCTTCGGCATTCCCCAGGAGCCAACGATCAACCAGCGCTTCGGCATCCTCATCCACAACGTCCTCGAGCGCTTCCACAAAGACGATGGGGACGGCACCGAGCAGGGGCTGGACCGCCTGATGGACCTCTTCGAGGCGGGCTGGCGCCGGGCGGGCTTCGGCTCCAGCGATGACGAGCTGCAGTTCCGCGACCGGGCTCGCGAGGCGATGCGGCTTTACTGGGAGCGCGAGAGCGTCGCCGAGGGCGAGCCGGTCTGGCTCGAGCGGAAGTTCGACATCCGGATCGGCCCGCACCACGTGCGCGGGCGGGTGGACCGGGTCGACCGGCTCCCCGACGGCAGTCACGAGCTGATCGACTACAAGACCGGCGAGCGCAAGAGCGAAGCCGAACTGGCGAGCGACCTGCAGCTGGCCCTCTACCGGCTCGCGGCGCGCGAGGCCTGGGACCTCGAGGCCGGGAGCGGCAGCTACTACTACGTGCTCGATGCCGACAAGGTGGCGGCGCCGGTCCGGCCCGACGACGCCGAGCGGGTGGAGCGGACCGTGCTCGAGGTCGGCGAGGGGGTGCTGGGACAGGATTTCGAGCCTCGGCCCTCGCCAGCCGTCTGCGGGTGGTGCGACTACCGGCTGATCTGCCCGGCCGCGGAGGGCTGACCGCTACTGGTCGCCCTGCTGGCGGAGGAACTGCTGGAAGTCGCGGGCGATGGTGTCCGCGGACGGGATGTCTTGGGGGCCTTGGAGCTGGTCTTGCTGTTCGGACTCGATGCGGTCGACGAGCTCTTCGATCTCGGGGTTGGCGGAGACGGCGCGGGTGATCTGCTCCTCGTAGCTGGCGGTCTCCTCCTCCAGCTCGGTGGCGTCGACGGCGACGCCGGTCAGGCCCTCGAGGCGGCGCAGGAGGGCGAGGGCGGCCTTCGGGTTGGGCACGGCGGCGACGTAGTGAGGGACAGCCGCCCAGAGCGAGGCCGAGGTCATGCCGACCTTGCGACAGCAATCGTGGACGACCCCGACGATCCCGGTCGGCCCCTCGTAATTGGATCGCTGCATGTCGAGCTCCTCGACCAGCTTCTCGTCGGAGGCAAGGCCGGTGATCGGCACAGGCAGCGTGTGCGAGACCTCGGCGATCAACGCACCCAGGGTGATCACCATCTCGACCCCGAGCGCGTCGGCGGCGGTGGCGATCGTCTCCGAGAAGGTGCGCCAGCGCAGGTTCGGCTCGGTGCCGTCGAGCAGGACGAGGTCGCGCTCGGCGCTCGGAACGCGAGCGGCGATCAGCCTGTTGTGCGGCCAGTCGATGCGGCGGGCCTGGCCCTCGGTGAGGACGATCGTCGGCCGGGTCGCCTGGAAGTCGAAGTAGTCCTCGGCGTCCACCTCGGCGATCAGCTCCGAGTCGAACGCGTCGGCCACCGCGGTCAGCGCCGTCGATGCCGCCGCGGCGGCATCGTTCCAGCCCCGGAACGAGCAGACGAGGATCGGGCTTCGCAGCTGCGGAACGTCGCCTTCCCACCTGAGTGAATCCACGCTTTGAGACTACCGATGGGGCGCTTCGGCGCAGCCAGGAGGGTCTAGCGAAACTCGCGTCTGCGACTGGCGAGCGCCGGACCAAGCGGGGCAAGGACGCAGGGAGGTCGAAAGCAGCGCTATTTGGCCGACCGAGGACGCGGCACCGCGCTGCGTCCGCCGCCGCCGGGCGTGGGCGGGGGTTTCGCTAGACCCTCCTAGGCGGGGTCGGAGAGGCCGCGCCGCAGGAGGCTGAAGGCGAAGAAGAGGGTGACTGCGGCGAACGCCAGTTCCAGCGTCCGCTCTGGCACCTCGTTCGCCACCGCGACGCCGATCAGGACGCCCAGTGGCGAGAGGGCGCCGACCAGGACGGCATCGCGGACCCTGACGTTGCCGTAGGCGTTCTGGCGGAAGGCTCCGACGAGGGCGACGAGGACGATCATCAGCAGCGAGGTCGACTCGCCCTCGACCTGGGAGAGGCCGAGGAAGATCGTCAGCGCCGGGACGAAGAGCACGCCGCCACCGACGCCGACGAGCCCGCCGGCGAGCCCGCCGGCGACAGCGATCAGGGCCGCGAGCAGCTCGTTCACCTGAGGACCAGCTCGATCGTGACCGCGAAGAGGAGGGCTGCGAAGAGGAGGGAGACCGTGCGCTGGGGGATTCGCTGCTGGATCGCGGTGCCGGCGATGACCCCTGCGATCGCCGGGATCGAGAGCAGCAGGCCAGTGAGGAGGTGCACGTTGCCGTAGATCCCCCCCTGCGCAATCGCCCCGAGCAGGCCGATGAGGACGATCGCGGCGAGGCTGGTGCCGGTCGCCAAGCGCTCGCCGAAGCCGAACCAGAGGATCAGCAAGGGGACGATGACGGTGCCGCCGCCGACCCCGAAGAGACCGCTGAAGATGCCCGCCGCGGTCCCGATGAACGCCAGCTTCAGGATGGCGTGGGACGGCAGCGCGGTGTCAGAGGTCATCGTGCGGCGATACTAGATGCGGTGTCTTCGGAATCAGGGACAGGGGAACACGAGACGGCACCCCAGCTGTTGGCACCTTTCCGCGAGGACCCCGGGCGGGCGGCAATCCTCACCGACGTCGACGGCACGCTCGCGCCGATCGTCGAGCGACCGGAGCAGGCGGCGGTTCCGGATCGAGCGCGGGAGCTGCTCCGGGCACTCGGACGGCGCTTCGCGCTGGTCGGCTGCATCTCGGGGCGACGCGCGATCGAGGCGCGTGAGCTGGTCGGGGTGGAGGAGATCGCCTACGCCGGCAACCACGGGCTAGAGCTTCTCTTGCCGAGAGAGAACGAGCCGCGCCTCGACCCTGCGCTGGCCGGCCGCGAGCTGGCGGCGGCGGAGTTGCTCGCGGGCATCGGGGACGAGAGGTTGGCGGAGGTCGGGCTGCGGCGGGAGGACAAGGGCCCGATCCAGGCCCTGCACTGGCGGGGCGCCGGCGACGAGCGGCAGGCGGAGGCGCGTGCGCGTGAGATCGCTGCCGCGGCCGACCGGGCCGAGCTCGAACCGCGCTGGGGGCGCAAGGTGCTGGAGCTGCGGCCGGTGGGTGGCAGCGGCAAGGACGCCGCGGTGACGGCGCTCCTTGGGGGCACCGAGATCGTCATCGCCGTCTACGCCGGCGACGATCGCACCGATCTCGACGCCTTTCGCCGGCTTCGCGAGATGCGCGCCGAGGGGCGCCTGCAAGCGGCGGCGTGCATCGGCGTCGCCTCAGCCGAGGCCCCACCGGAGCTGGCCGGGGAATCGGACCTGATCGTCGATGGACCGGCGGGCTGGCTCGCGATGCTCGAAGCCCTGGCCGACTGACCATGCCCTACACCGATCTTCTCCGCATCACCGTCCTGCTCACCGGCGCCGAGGCGACGGCCCTCGCCGCCATCACGGCGATCGCGACGAACCGCGACGCCGACACCACGACGATCGCCGTCGCCGCGGCCTGGTGGCTGATCGCGCTGGCGATCGGCTTCTACCTCGGCCGTCCGGCCCGGGCGGCCGAGGGTGTCCGCGACGCCCTCGCCCACGCCCGCACCGCGACCTCGCTCCCCCCCGAGCCGCCCTCGCGAATCGCGGTCGGCCGGCTCTGGCCCGTCGGCGTGACCGCCGTGGCGGCAGGGGTGCTGGGGGCCTTCTTCCCTGGCGTGGCCGCGATCGGCGCCGGCTACGCGCTCCTCGTCTCCCTCGCCTGGCACACGCGAGAGGCGGCGGTCCTCGCGATCGAGCAGCGCGACGGGGTCCGCTTCTACGTCGTCCCGAGCTCCGCCCTGCGCCCGATCCAGCTGGTGCGCACCCCGGGGCTCCAGAGCGACCGACTTCGTGAATAGGAGGGAGATCGGCGTGGCGTCGTCGTCGGCTGCCAGCATCCTGGGCATGACTGGGAAACGCACCGCCACAGCCGCCCTCGCCCTCGCCCTCGCCCTGATCCTGCCGGCGACCGCCGCCGCCCAGGAGCGGACGATCACGGTCAAGGGCACGGCGACCCAGGAGGTCCCCAACGACGCCGCCACCCTCACCTTCTCGGTCAGCAAGGAACGGCCGACCAAGGGAGCCGCGCTCCGAGTCGTCGCGGTGCGACTGCGGGCCGTGATCGCGGCGGTCCAGTCAATACCTGGCATCGGGGCCGGCGACGTGACCACCGGCACCATCTCCGTCCGCAAGGTGCGCAGCAAGCCGATCGCCTACCGCGCCTCCGAGGGCATCGTCGTCGTCCTGCACCAGCCCGAGAAGGCCGGCGAAGTCGTCAGCGCCGCCGTCGCCGCGGGCGCCACCGGCACCAGAGGCCCCAACTTCTTCGCCAGCGACCCGGAGGCGGCCTACCGCAACACCCTCCTCGCCGCCTTCGACATCGCCAAGGCAAATGCAACCGCCCTCGCCACCCGCGCCGGCGCCACCCTGGGCCTACCGATCAGCATCGACGAAGGGACCGAAATCTCAGTCGAAACCGCCGGCCCCCGCACCACCAAGGGCGTCGAGGCCGCCCCAGCTCCCCCCACCGAGCCGGGAACCTCGACCGTCACCGCCACCGTCCGCGTCGTCTTCGCCTTGGAATAGGAAATCGGAGCCCTACCGCTTGAGCAACTCCTTGAGCTCCCGCCACCCACGCGTGTTCGCAATATCCCCGGCCGTCAGCCAAGCCCGCCGCGCCGTCGCCACCGCGTAGGCCATGTTGCCCAGCGTGTCGACCCCGTGCGCGTCCGTGTTGAGCACGATCGTCGCCCCCGCCCCCGCCGCCAGCCGCGCGTGGTGCTCGGAGAGGTCGCGCCGGTTGGGGTTGCCGTTGATCTCCAACATCGTCCCGGTTCGCGCCGCCGCCTCGGCCACCGCCTCGACGTCGATCCCATAGGGCTCACGGCGGCCGATCAGCCTCCCGGTCAGGTGGCCGATGCAGTCGACCAGTGGGCTTTCGATCGCCGCCAGGACCCGCTCGGTCATCGCCCGCTCTGAGATCGCGAACGAGGTGTGGACGCTGGCGACGACCCAGTCGAGCGCCTCGACCAGATCGTCGGGGTAGTCGAGCTCTCCCTCGAGGCCGATGTTCACCTCCGAGCCGGCGAGCAGCCGGAATCCCCGCCTGCCCTTGTTCCACTCGGCCACCTCCTCGATCCGCTGCCAGAGCCGCTCGGCGGTGACGTGGTCGCCGAAGCCGTGGCTGGCAGAGTGGTCGGTGACCGCCATGTAGGCGTAACCGCGCTCGCGCCCCGCCTCCGCCATCTCCTCCAGCGTGTTGCGCCCGTCGGAGAGCGTCGTGTGTGAGTGCAGGTCGCCGCGCAGGTCCTCGATCGAGATGAGATCCGGCAGCGTTCCTTCCCGGGCAACCTTCAGCTCGCCGCGTCCCTCGCGCAGCTCGGGCTCGATGTAGTCGTAGCCGAGGCGCTCGTAGACAGCCTCCTCGTTGGCGCAAAGCTCGACTTCGCCACTCTCTACCTCGGTGACCCCATGCTCGGAGACCGAGAGCCCTCTCGCCACCGCCTCCTCGCGCAGCTGCACGTTGTGGTCCTGCGAGCCGGTGAAGTGCTGCAGCAGGTTGCCGAACGCCTCCGGCGCGACGATCCGCAGGTCGACTGAGATGCCGTTCTGCGTCTGCGCCCGCACGCCGTTCGAGCCCGGCGTGCCGGCGGCTGCGATCAGCGGGTGGGCAACGAGATGCTCGGCGAGCGCGGCCGGCTCCTCCGCCGTGGCGATCAGGTCGATGTCCTTGCAGGTCTCTGCCCAACGCCGAACCGAGCCTGCCACCTCCACGCGGTCCGCGGCTGGATGCTCGCGCAGCGCCTCCGCCAGCTCCTCTGCGATCGGCTTCGCCATCGAGAGAAGGACGCGGCCCGGCCCCTCCCCCGGCTCGCCCAGCCGCTCCAGCGAGGCGAGGACGTTCTCCTCGACCTTCGGCCCAAGCCCTTTCAGCTCGCGGATCTGCTCCGCCTCCGCGGCCTCCTTCAGGTCCTCGAGAGTCGCCACGCCGAGCTCCTCGAAGAGGCGGCGCGCCGTTTTCGCTCCCAGGCCGGGCACCCGCGTCACCGCGATCAGCGTCGGCGGGAACTTCGCCTTCAGCTTCACCGCCGCCGGGATCTCGCCCGTGGCCAGCAGTGCGTCGATCTTTTCGGCCAGGGTCTTGCCGACCCCCGGGATCTCGGTCGCACGTCCCTCCGCCGCCAGCTCTGCCACCGAGACCGGGCTTTCGCGAATCGCCTTTGCCGCTGCGCTGTAGGCGAGCACGCGGTATTTGACCGCCCCGTCGAGCTCGTAGAGCACACCCAGCTCATCGAGGGCGGCGGCGATCTCGGCGTTGGTCACGCCCTGCAAGCTAGCTGTAGTTCCCAACCAGGTTGTTCCCAAGTAGCTCGTTGAGACGAGCAACTGGCGGGCGATGGCCGAGGGAGCCGTGCTTTCGGTGGTAGTTGTAGCGATCAAGCCAGCCGGGGAGTTGGCCGCGTCGCTCTGAGGAGCTTCCGTAGAGGCGCCCGTAGGCCCACTCCCGCAGCATCGTCTGGATGAAGCGCTCTGCCTTGCCATTGGTCTGGGGCCGATAGGGGCGGGTGCGCAGGTGGCGGATCCCCAGCTCACGGCAGGTGGCGGCGTGAACGGTTGACACGTAGGGCGAGCCGTTGTCGGTCATCACCCGCGCGACCTTCACGCCGCGCTCGGCAAACCAGGCCACGGCGCGCCGCAGAAACGCCGAGGAGGTCTCTCCGCGTTCGTCGGGCAGCACCTCGACGTAGGCGAGACGGGTGGCGTCATCGACGCAGACGTGGCAGCACTCCCAGCCGTAGCCCCGGCTGGAGCTGCGATTGCCGATCGCCCGTTTGCCGGCTACCCCGAAGCGCCCCAGCTTCTTGACGTCGACGTGGATCAGCTCTCCAGGCCGTGAGCGCTCGTAGCGGTTGGGTGGCTCCGGGGGCTGGAGGCGACTGCGCTTGCCCAGCCCGATCTTCTTCAACCAGAGCGAGACCGTCGATAGCGCCAGACCAAGGGTCTCAGCGATCTCGGTCGCGGTCATCCGCAAGCGGCGCAGGGCGCCGATCGCCTCCACGGTCGCATCGTCAGTGCGATGGGGAATTCGCCTGGGCGCCGAGGAGCGATCGAGCAGGCCGGCCTCTCCCTCGGCGCGCCAGCGGCCAAGCCACTTGCGGGCGCTCCGCTCGCTGATGCCGGCGGCCTCGGCCGCCACCATCAGCGACCAGCCCTCCTCTTCGACCCTCCTAACCAGCAGCCTGCGGCTGTTCGGGCAGGTGCGAGGGTTAGCGTGGATCTTCATCCGGTGTCCTCCTTGTTGGGTGGTGGCTTCGACACCCCCAGCCTTCAAGGAGGCCCGGATGAACAACGTTGTTAGGAACTACAGCTAGCGAGCCCGCTCGTCTCCCTGGCAGTCCTCGGCGCGCGCCATTACGATCGCCGCGCAGATGCCCGCCGAGAAGCCCGAGCGAGGGCCTGCCTGGCTCGTCCTTCCCACCTACGAAGAGGCGGCAAACATCGAGCGCCTCGTCGCCGAGGCAACGGCAAAGCTGCCGGGCGATGCCCGGGTCCTGATCGTCGACGACAACTCGCCCGACGGGACCGGCCGCATCGCCGACCGGCTCGCCGTCGAGGACGATCGCGTCGAGGTCCTGCATCGCATGCATAAGGAAGGCCTCGGGCCCGCCTACATCGCCGGCTTTCGGCGAGCGCTGGAGGGGGGCGCAGGCCTCGTCATCGAGATGGACTCCGACTTCTCCCACGAGCCGGCGTACCTGCCCCGCCTGCTCGAGGCCGCGCAGCGTGCCGACGTGGTGATCGGCTCGCGCTACGTGCCCGGCGGCGGCGTGGCCGAGTGGGGTGGCCTGAGGCGGGCGATCAGCCGCGGTGGGAGCACCTACGCGCGCATCGTCCTCGGGGTCGGGGTCCACGACCTGACCGGGGGGTTCAAGTGCTTCCGGCGCGAGGTCCTGGAGGCGATCGACCTCGACGCGATCAGCGCTCGCGGCTACGCCTTCCAGGTGGAGATGACCTATCGGACGATCGAGCTGGGCTTCGAGGTAGTCGAGGTGCCGATCGTCTTCCGCGACCGCCACGCCGGGTCCTCGAAGATGAGCCGCTCAATCGTCCTCGAGGCAATTTGGCGGGTGCCGTGGCTGCGCTTCGGCCGCCGCCACAGCCAATGACGTCGCGGCTCCCGCCGGCCCACGGCGGACAATGCGACCTCAGATCACCCTCGCTATACTTTTTGAAGTATTGAGCGCCGAAAACCGATCCTCAGGAGACCGATCCCAGTGACAGGAAAGCTCAGCGACGTGACCGACGCCACCTTCAAGTCAGAGGTCCTCGAGGCCGACGGCCCCGTGCTGGTCGACTTCTGGGCGCCCTGGTGCGGCCCCTGCCGCGTCGTCCACCCGGTGCTCGAGGAGATCGACGCCGAGCGCGAGGACCTGCGGATCGTCAGCATCAACGTCGACGAGAACCAGCAGACCGCAGCCCAGTACGAGGTCCTCTCGATCCCGACCCTGATCCTCTTCAAGGACGGGGCGATCGCCAAGAAGGTAGTCGGCGCGATGCCCAAGCGTCGCCTCGAGGCCGAGCTGGAGCCGGCGCTCGCCTAGCGGGCGCGCAGAGGCCAATGCCCTTCGTCCACGTCCACTGGTTCGAGGGCCGCACGGACGAGCAGAAGGCGGAGATCGCCAAGCGGATCGAAGCGGCGCTGGTGGAAGTGGCCGGGGCTGCCCCTGAGCACTGCTGGGTCAAGTTCTCGGACTCCAAGAAAACCGACTTCATCATCGGGGAGTCGAGGGACTGAGCTTCTGCGCTGGGGAGCTGGGGGAGCCCTCCCCATGAGGCCGTCGCGCAGCTGGATCGTGGGCGGAGGGTTCAAGCGTGGACACTAAGCCTCCTGGGGAGGGCTCCCCCAGCTCCCCCCCAACAGCTGTCCCGGGACGGATCAGGCGCGGACGCTTGCTCAAGCTCCGCGTCTTGGACGGCCACTTGCTGGTGAAAAGCTTTTGAGACTTGTGACCGCTCCCTGAGCACGGCCCGTAAAGAGAGCCAGGGTGCCCCTCCCCAGGAGGCTTCGTGACCACGCCTCGAAGCGCCGTAAACGACTCAGCTGCGCGACGGCCTCATGGGGAGGGGCACCCTGGCTCTCCCCACAGCGTCTGCCCAGCTCAGGTGCGGGTGACCGAGATGTGGAGGTCTCGGCCATCGACTCGAACAGCTGGGGTGTTGGGAGCTTCGTAGGTGACCGAGGTGGCTAGGACCTCGCCGGCGACATAGTCCTCGTGCTCGCGGGCGGCGGATAGGAGCTCGTCGTCGCCGCCGAGCCCGAGGGAGATGCGGTCTGAGATGTCTAGGCCTGCCGCCTTGCGGGCGTTCTGGACGGCGTGGACGATCTCGCGGGCGAGGCCCTCGCGGATCAGCTCGTCGTCGAGCTCGAGCTGCAGGGCGACGGCGTGGCCCGCCTCGGCCTCGACCTCGTAGCCCTCCAGCGGCTGCAGCGCGAGGGTGATCTCCTCGGTGCCGATCGTGTGCTCGTCGCCGTCGACGTTGATGCCGATCTCACCGCCGTCGGCCATCACCTTTGCGACGTGAACCGGGTCGAGCGCCTCGACCGCGGCGGCGACCTGGGGCATGCGCTTGCCAAAGCGCGGGCCGAGCGAGCGGTAGTTGGGCTTGACCGCGTAGCTGACCAGGTCGGCCTCCTCGGAGACGAAGTCGAGCTCCTTGACGTTGAGCTCGGCGGTGACCAGGTCGGCGCGCGCCGAGATCGCCTCGCGCTCGGCGTCGTTGGCGACGATAACGGCGCGGCGCAGGGGCTGGCGGACCTTTGCCTTGGCCTGCGCACGGGCGGCGCGACCAAGCTCGACGGTGAGGCGCACCGCGTCCATCGCTGCCTCCAGGTCGGCGTCGGCGAGAGCGGCGGCGGGCTCGGGGAAATCACGCAGGTGGACTGAGTCGGGCGCGCCACCCCACTCCTCAGCCTCACCCCCGGCAAGGTTGAGGTGGATCTCCTCGGCGAGGAACGGGGTGAAGGGCGCGAGCAGCGCGGCCACCTCGAGCAGACAGTGGCGCAGCGTCGCGAAGGCGGCCCGGTCGCCCTCCCAGAAGCGGCGCCGTGAGAGGCGCACGTACCAGTTGGAGAGCTCCTCGACGTACTCGGCAATCGCTCTCCCCGCCGCGGTGCAGTCAAACGCGTCCATGCGATCGCGGACGACTGCAATCGTCGACTGGAGCTTGGAGAGCGCCCAGCGGTCAAGGTCGTCAACGGCCTCGGGCGCGACCCTGAAGTCCGTCGGTCCGAGATCCTCGGCGTTGGCGTAAAGCACCCAGAACGAGTACGTGTTCCAGAGCGTGAGCAGGAACTGGCGCACCGATTCACCCACCGTGTCGACCGAGAAGCGGTAGCCCGACCAGGGTTGCTGGGCGGTCAGGTAGTACCAGCGGAAGGCGTCGGCGCCGTGAGCGGAGATCACGTCCCAGGGCTCGACCACATTGCCCTTGCTCTTCGACATCTTCTGACCCTCGGGGTCGAGGATCAGCCCGAGGCAGACGCAGTTGCGGTAGCTGGAGGTGTCGAAGAGCAGGGTCGACTCCGCCAGCAGCGTGTAGAACCAGCCACGGGTCTGGTCGATCGCCTCGCAGATGAAGTCGGCCGGGAAGCGCTCCTCGAAGAGCTCCTCGTTCTCGAAGGGGTAGTGGAACTGGGCGAAGGGCATCGCGCCGCTGTCGTACCAGGTGTCGATCACCGACTCGACCCGCTTCATCTCACCGCCGCACGCCCCGCAGTCCAGCGTCACCTCGTCGATGTGCGGCCGGTGTAGGTCATCGGGCACCTCCCCGCGCGCCCGCTCACGCAGCTCCTCGACTGAGCCGGCGCAGAAGACCTCCCCGCACTCGCCGCTGGAGCAGCGCCAGATCGGCAGCGGCGTTCCCCAGTAGCGGTCGCGCGAGAGCGCCCAGTCGACGTTGTTCTCCAGCCACTTGCCGAAGCGCCCGTCCCTGATGTGCTCGGGATGCCAGCCGATCGTCTGGTTGTTGGAGAGCAGGCGCTCGCGGACCTGCGAGGTGGCGACGTACCAGCTCGACTTGGCGTAGTAGAGGAGTGGTGTGCCGCAGCGCCAGCAGTGCGGGTAGGCGTGCTCGTAGACCTGCTCGCGGAAGAGCAGGCCGCGCCGGTCGAGGTCGTCGATCAGCGCCCGGGTGACCTCTGGGTCCTTGACAAAGCGCCCCTCGAAGCCGCTGACGCGGCGGTCGAAGCGCCCGTCGAGGGTGACCGGGTTGAAGAGGGTGGCGTGCTCGGTCGGGTCGAAGATGCCGCTGGCCGCGGCGACCGCGTAATCGTCCTCGCCGAAGGCCGGCGCGACGTGGACGAGGCCGGTGCCGTCCTCGGTGGTGACGAAGTCACCCGCGATCACGGTGAAGGCGTTGGCGGGCGCTTCCTCCAGCTCGAAGACGGGACCCCGATAGACGCGTCCGACCAGCTCCGCCCCCTCGAGCCTCTCCACGATCTTCGCGCCCTCACCGAGCACCCTCTCGACCAGCGGCTCGGCCAGGACCACGATCTCGTCCTCCACCCTGGCTTTGACGTAGGTGACGCCCGGCGCCACCGCCACGGCGACGTTGCCCGGCAGGGTCCACGGCGTCGTGGTCCAGACCAGCAGCGACTCACCGGCCTCGTCCCCGCCCTCCCCCAGCAGCGGGAAGCGCACGTAGATCGAGGGGTCCTCGATGTCCTCGTAGCCGAGCGCAACCTCGTGCGAGGAGAGCGCGGTACCGCAGCGCGGGCAGTAGGGGACGACCTTGTGGCCCTCATAGAGGCGCTCCTCGTCCCAAAGCCTCTTCAGCGACCACCAGACCGACTCGATGTACTCGTTCTCGAGCGTTACGTACGGATCGTCGAGGTCGATCCAGAAGCCGATCCGCTCGGTCAGCCGGTTCCACTCCTCGACGTACTCGAAGACCGACTCGCGGCAGCGCTCGTTGAACTTGTCGATCCCGTACTCCTCGATCTCCTGCTTGGAGGAGATGCCGAGCTGCTTCTCGACCTCGAGCTCGACCGGCAGGCCATGGCAGTCCCAGCCGGCCTTGCGCGGGACGCGGTAGCCGCACATCGCGCGGTAGCGCGGGTAGACGTCCTTGAAGACGCGGGAGAGGACGTGGTGGGAGCCGGGGCGGCCGTTCGCCGTGGGCGGCCCCTCGTAGAAGCTCCAGATCTCCGCCCCCTCGCGCTGCTCGAGCGAGCGGCGGAAGACATCGGCCTCGCGCCAGCGCGCGAGGATCCGCTCCTCGAGCTCCGGGAAGGACTGCCTCGCGTCGACTGGGCGGAAACCGGCCATGGGCGGTGATTCTAGGAGCGGTAGTCTCACCGCCACATGGCGGCCTTCGATCTAAACGGCAAGGTCGCGCTGGTGACCGGCGCGGCACGCGGGATCGGCTTCGAGACGGCGCGGCAGATGCACATGCGCGGCGCCTCGGTGGCGATAGTCGACCTCGACGCCGAGGAGGCACGCGAGGCGGCCGAGCGGATCGGCGAGCGGGCGCTCGGGATCGCCGGCGACGTCACCGACGTGGGGGCGATGCGGGCTGCTGTCGCCGAGACGGTCGAGCGCTTCGGCGGGCTCGATGTCGCGATGGCCAACGCCGGGCTTGCGCCGCCGTCCATCGCCACGATTCGCTCGGTCCCCGCCGAGGAGTGGGAGCGGGTGATCGAGGTCAACCTGCTCGGCGTCTGGCACACGGTGCGGGCGGCGCTGCCGCAGGTCTCCGAGCGCCAGGGCCACATCGTCGTCGTCGCCTCGGTGGCCGCCTTCGCCAACGGGATGCTGGGCAGCTCCTACATGACGTCGAAGGCGGGGGCTGAGCAAATTGGGCGCGCCCTGCGAACGGAGCTGACGCCGCTCGGCGCCAGCGCCAGCGTCGCCTACTTCGGCTGGGTCGATACCAAGATGGTCCAGGAGACCTTCGAGAGGCCGGGCGCGGGCGTGCTCGAGGAACTCGTCCCCGACTTCCTGATGAGGCGAATCACGCCGGAGCAAGCGGGAGCGGCCGTCGTCAAGGGAATCGAAGAGCGGGCGCCGCGGATCTTCGCCCCGAGGTGGTGGCGCTACCTCTCCGCCCTGCGCGGTCTGATCAACCCGCTGCTCGATCGGCGCAGCGAACGCGACCCGCGGATCGCCGCGGCGATCCGCGACGCCGAGGCGCGGTCGGAGAGCCAGCGAGAGTCTGCCGCTGCGAAGTAGGTTCTCGATCTCCCTATGCCGGCATTCGACCTGAACGGAAAGGTGGCCCTGGTCACCGGCGGCGCCCGCGGGATCGGGTACGAGACCGCGCGCCAGATGCACATGCGCGGCGCCTCGCTCGCGGTCGTCGACATCGACGAGACAGAGGCGCGCGAGGGTGCCGAGCGGATCGGTCCGCGCGCGATCGGGATCGCCACCGACGTCACCGACCACACCGCGGTGATGGGGGCGGTCGCCGAGACGGTCGAGCGCTTCGGCGGGCTCGACGTCGTCGTCGCCAACGCCGGCATCGCCCAGAAGAAGCTGGCGACGGTGCGCGGGATCGGCGTCGAGGAGTGGGAGCGGGTCTTCGAGGTCGACCTGCTCGGCGTCTGGCGCACGGTGCGGGCCGCCCTGCCACAGATCGTCGAGCGCCAGGGGCAGGTAGTCGTCACCTCATCCGCCTACGCCTTCGTCAACGGCGTGTTCAACAGCCCCTATGCAACCGCCAAGGCCGGGGTCGAGGCCCTGGGCCGGTCGCTGCGAACTGAGCTGACGCCGCTCGGCGCCAGCGCCAGCGTCGCCTACTTCGGCTGGGTCGAAACCAAGCTGGTCCTCGACGCCGTCGAGGAGAACGGCGACCGGATGCAGCGCAACCTGCCCGGGTTCCTTCGTAGGCGGATCCAGCCCGACGAGGCTGGCGCCGCCGTGGTGCGCGGGATCGAAGAACGGGCGCCGCGGATCTTCGCGCCGCAGTGGTGGCGCTACGCCTCCGCCCTGCGGGGCATCCTCAACCCGCTGCTCGACCGCCGCTTCGAAAGCGACGCGACGATGACGACGACCGTGCGTGAGATCGAGTCGGAAGCCGACGAGCAGGGCGCCGCCGCGGTCTCAGCCGTCTCGCGTTAGCCGCTCCAGCAGGACGGCGAACGACTCGTAGGGCTCGCCGGTGGCGCGACTGAGCCCGATCTCGCACGTGCGGTTGCTGGAGAGGTGGGCGTCGAAGTCGCGGCCGGAGAGCTCCTCCGCCTGGGGCCTCGTCGCGGAGGCGGTCAGCTCAGGGTGGGAGATGCCGCGGTCTCCGGCGAAGCCGCAGCAGGTCGCCGAGGGGGCGACGTAGACGTCCTCGGCGAGCGCTCTGCCGAGGCTGCGCAGGCGCGGGGCGAGGCCCATGTGGCGGGTGGCGCAGGTCGGGTGCACGGTGGCCGAGGCGACCTTGGTGCCGACCTGCAACCTCGGCAGCAGGCGGTCGTGCGCCCAAACGACCGAGTCGAGGATCTCCAGGGCGGCGACGCGCTCGGCGTTCTCCTCGCTGAGCACGCCCTCGCCGAGCTCGGCGATCGCCTGGGTGCAGGAGGCCGCGTCGATCACGACCGGCAGCTCGCCCTCGCCGCTCCAGGCCCAGAGGCGCTCGACCATCTCGTTCGCCTTGTGGCGGTGGGCGTCGCCGAAGCCTTTCGAGCTCCAGGGCAGCCCGCAGCAGCTGCCGGCGATCTCTGTCGGAATCCAGACCGGCAGGCCGGCACGGCGCGAGACGGCGACGAGCGCCTCGATCGGCGAGCCGGCGAAGATGCGGTTGGTACAGGAGGGGATGTAGAGGGCCGCTGCCCCCTCCCGGCTTGTCGGGGGCAGCTCCCAGACGCCGGGCCCGGCAGGCCCTTGCCGCGTCTCGTCCGTCGCGCAAGCGGGGCGCCGAGGCGCAACCCGGCCCGCGAGCCCTTCTCGACCGTGCCCCAGCGCTTCGCCGCCGCAAGCGCCGTTCGTTCCACGCTCGGCGTGTGCCTCTGCTGCCGCAGTTCCTTGACCAGCTGGCCGGTGTCGATCCCGACCGGGCAGGCGAGCTGGCAGGAGCCGTCGGCGGCGCAGGTCTCGAGCGCGTCGTACTCGTACTCCTCCAGCAGGGCCCGCTGCACCGGCGAGCCCTCGGGCTGGCGCGCCATCTCGCGGCGCAGCACGATCCGCTGGCGCGGCGTCGTGGTCAGGTTGCGGCTGGGACAGACCGGCTCGCAGAAGCCGCACTCGACGCAGGTGGTCGCCGACTCCTCGATCGCCGGCGTCGTCTTCAGGTTGCGCAGGTGGACGTCGGGGTCTCGGTTGAGGACGACGCCGGGGTTGAGCACGCCGTCGGGGTCGGCGAGCCGCTTCACCCGCCACATCAGCTCGGTCGCCTGCTCGCCCCACTCGCGCTCTACATATGGCGCCATGTTGATCCCGGTGCCGTGCTCGGCCTTGAGCGAGCCGTCGTACTTGTCGACGATCAGCTCGACCAGCTCGCCCATGAAGGCCTCGTAGCGGTCGCAGGTCCTCCTGCCTTGGCGAAGTCCGGGGTCAGCATGAAGTGGAGGTTGCCGGCCGAGGCGTGGCCGGCGACGCCGGGAAGGAAGCCGTGCTCGCCGAGCAGCGCCTGCAGGTCGCGGGCGCCCTCGGCGATCCGCTCCGGCGGCACGCAGACGTCCTCGACGATCAGCGCCGTGCCCGGCGGAGGCGCACGCCGGCCGATGAGGCCGTGCAGGCCCTCGCGCACGCGCCAGGCCAGCTCGATCTCCTCCGGCTCGCGGGTGAAATCGATCGTGCGGATCATCTCGTGGCCGGCGAGGATCTCGTTCGCCCGCTCGAGGTAGCGCGTCGAGCTCGGCCTCGTCCTCGGCGCCGTACTCGACCAGCAGCACCGCCGACTCCGGCGGCAGCTCTTTCCACTCCTCCGGCGCGCCGACCATGTTCCAGGCGGCGGTGATCAGGGCCGGGGCGACCATCAGCTCGACCGCGGTGGCGCCGCTGTCGACCAGGTCGCGGACCGGGGCGATCGCCTCGTCGATGCCGGGGAAGTGGACCCAGGCGGTGGTCGTGCGCGGCCGGCACCGGCACGGTCTCGAAGACCGCCTCGGCGACGAAGGCGAGCGTGCCCTCCGAGCCGACGACGAGGCGGCGGAAGATCTCCAGCGGCTCGTCGGCGTCGAGGAAGGCGCAGAGGCGGTAGCCGGTCGTGTTCTTGATCGCGAACTTGCGCCGGATGCGCTCGCTCAGCTCGGCGTCGGCGCGGATCTCGTCGCGGATCGCGGCGAGGCCGGCGGCGAGCTCGGGCTCCTCCGCGGCGAAGCGCTCGGCCGCGTCGGGGGCGGCGGTGTCGATCGTCGTGCCGGAGGCGAGCACCAGCGTCATCGAGCGCACCGTCGAGTAGGAGTCGCGGACGACGCCGCAGCGCATCCCGCCCGAGTTGTTGGCGATCACGCCGCCGACGCAGGCGATGTCGGTGCTGGCCGGATCGGGGCCGAGCTTGCGACCGTGCGGCGCGAGCACGCGGTTGGCGTGGCCGAGCACCGTGCCGGGCTTGACCCGGGCACGTGCGCCGCCCTCCTCGACGGACGACGCCGCCGAAGTGGCGGCGCACGTCGACGAGGATCCCGTCGCTCTGGCCCTGGCCGTTGAGGCTGGTGCCGCCGGCGCGGAAGGTGACGGGGATGCCGGAGCGGCGGCCGAAGGCGAGCACCTTGGCGACGTCGGCGGCGTCGTGCGCCATCACCACCGCCCGCGGGAAGAGCCGGTAGGGGCTGGCGTCGGAGGCGTAGCGGACGATGTCGGAGGCGCGAGCGAGGACGCGGTCGGCGCCGAGCAGCGCCTCGAGCTCACCGCGCAGCGGCTGCGGGGTCCCAGCGGCGAGCTCGTCCGGGGCGCGGTCTGACGCAGGCTCGGAGGGCGGCGGAGCGAGCTTGTTCGCCAGCAGCGCCATCGCGATCGCTAGAACAGGGCCATCCCCGGGGCGACCGGGACTTCGACCAGCTCTGGCTGCGAGGAGGCGAGCGCCTTGGAGAGCGCATCGCGGACGTCGTCGCGGTCCTTGACACGGTGGGCCTTGACGCCGTAGCCCTCGGCGACTGAGGCGACGTCGAGCTTCGGCAGGTCGAGGCCCGGCGCCCCCTGCACCCCCTCGACGTCGGCGAACCACTTGAGGATCCCGTACTCCTCGTTGCGTACGACGAGGAAGGTGACCGGCGCCTTGTAGGCGACGGCGCTCCAGAAGGCGCTGACCGCGTACTGGACCGAGCCCTCGCCGAGCACGCAGACGACCGGGCGGTCGGGCTGGGCGAGCTGCACCCCGACCGAGGCGGCGAGGCCGAAGCCGAGCCCACCGCCGGCGGCGAAGTAGTAGCTGCCGGGCTTCGAGAGGCGCAGCTGGTTGCGCAGGGCGAGGGTGCTGGTCGGCGACTCGAGCACGACGATGCCGTCCTCGGGAAAGACCTCGGCAAGCGCGGTGTGGACGGTCGAGGGGTTGAGCGGGTCCGTCGGTGGGATTTCCTGCGGGCCCTGGTTCGGCTCGGGCGCCGGGCGGGAGGACTCGGGCACGACCTCGAGCAGCGCCTGCAGGGTGAGCTTCACGTCGGCGACGATAGCGTCGCCCATCGGCGCCCGCGCCGCCTCGTCGGGGTCGCTGGTGATCGCAACCAACTTCGCCCCCTCGGGCAGCAGCGGCCCGGGGATGTAGGGGTAGTAGGGGAAGACCGAACTGCCGACGACGATGATCAGGTCGTGACCCTCGAGGGTCTGCGCCACCGGGCCAATCGCCGGCGGCAGCACGCCGCGGTAGTTGGGGTGGCTCTCGGGGAAGCCGATGCGTCCCCCGCCGGGGGCCGGGGTTGCCCAGACCGGAAGGCGCTGGCGCTCGGCCAGCGCGATCGCCGCGTCCCAAGCGCCGGAGGCGTCGATGTCGGGGCCGGCGACCATGACCGGGTTGCTCGCCGCCTCGAGCCGATCGGCGAGGACCCTCACGGCGGCGGGGTCGGCGACGGCGCGCCCGTCGACCTTGCGATCGATCGCCTCCGCCGCGTCCCTCTCGTCGACCTCGGCGTACCAGTCATCCATCGGCAGCGAGACGAAGACCGGCCCCTGAGGGGGGAGCGAGGCGAGATGGGCGCCGTGGGCCAGTGCAAGTGGGACGTCCTCGGCCCGCGCCGGCTCGTAGGACCACTTGACCAGCGGGTGCGGCATCCGGATCGCGTCGCGGTTGGTGAGGTTCGCCTGCAGCGTGATCTGGGCGCGCGTCTGCTGGCCGGCGGTGACCAGCACCGGCGAGTGGTTGGCCTGGGCGTTGAAGATCGCCCCCATCGCGTTGCCGACTCCGGGGGCCGTGTGCAGGTTGACGACGGTCGTTTGGCCCGAGGCCTGCGCGTATCCGTCCGCCATCCCGACGACGACGGCCTCCTGCAGACCGAGCACGTAGCGAAAATCGGAGGGGAAGTCGGCGAGCATCGGCAGCTCGGTCGAGCCGGGGTTGCCGAACATGGTCGTCATCCCCAGGGTGCGGAAGAGCTCGAAGCTGGCCTCGCGGACGGTGGTCATAGCGGCCGAAACCCTACCGGGGGATTGCATGCCTCAAGGTCGCGGCTCGCGTGCCCGATACGGCGGACGTGACCTCTTCCCCCCACACGATGTCGCATTTCCCCCCGTATGGCGGGGAGACAGGCAACCGCGTCGCCGTCCCCGGCCGCTTCGCGCTGCTCGTTTTCCTGGTGGCGCTTACCCTCGTCGCCGCCTGTATCGCCTGGACGGGAACGGCCGCCGCCGGGCCCGCCTCGACCCGCCAGGTCTTCTCCGCCGGCCAGATCGTGCCGATCCCGGCCGCGATCCCGCACGAAGAAGGCGACATGGTCGACAGCCGCATCCTCCCCAATCTGCGCTGGATCGCCGCCCGCTACCCGATCTTCGTCACCGACGGCTACTCGGGCTCGCTGTCGGGCGTCGGACACGTCGGCTGCGACAACTGCCACGTCAAAGGCTCCGACCACTACAACGGCCTCGCCGTCGACATCGTGGCGCTCAACGGAAGCGGCAAATGCGACGCGGGTTGGACTGGCATCACCCGCCTCGCCCTCTGGGCCGAGCCGGCCCAGGGCGAGCCGGCGCCGCCCTTCCGCTGGGTCGGCTACGACGGCGACGCCGGCCATGGCTGCGGCCATCACCTCCACCTCTCCTGGGAACACGCCGTCGCGCCCCAGTTCCAGCTCGCCGAATGGGTCGAGGTCTTTCCCGTCGGCCCAGCGGCCGCCCGCCACCCCCGCCCCGAACGCGCGGCATCAAAGCCGAAAGGGCCCGTCGGCGGCGCCCTTCCTCCCGCTGGCCCCCCCGGCGGCATCTCGACCGCCCGCTCCGGCGGCCTCGCCCCCGGCGACTGACTGAACTGCATCAAATTCTCTACCCAGCAGGGTGAGAATTTGATGCAGTTCGGGGGTTCGTAGGATGCGGACGATGCGTGCCGCATTCGCGATCTTCGCCTTGCTCCTCGTCTTCGCGGGCATTGGGTGCGGGTCGCAGAGCGACTCGACGCCGGTGGCATGCCGGGAAGGAGCCGGCGCTTATCTGGCGGCGCTCGCTGAGGCGCCCGGGGCGGTCGAGCTCGCCGGGGAGACGCCGATCAGCGGATGCCTGGTCGAGAACCAAAAGGGCGGCGACCTCGCCGCGATCGGCACGGCGATGGTGACCGCAGCGACCCGGCTCAATGTGGCCGCCCGCGCCAAGCCGGGCGGCGACGCCAATCTCCAGCTCGGCTATCTGCTCGGCGCCGCTGAGCGAGGCGCCAGCGGCACCGGCGGCATCCACACGGAGCTGGTCCGCCGCCTCGCCTTCGCCGCCCGCTACAGCCCGGACAACCGGCCGCTGCCCGCCGAGTTCCTGCGTGCCTACCGGGCGGGCTTCGACGCCGGCGAAGCCCGCGGCTGAATACGCTGCTGGAACACGAACTCGATGGAGGCAACGACTTTGACCGAGCAGCTCTGGGGTGGCGAGACCATCAAGGCCGTCGACAACTTCCGGGTTTCGGGGGAGCGCGTCCCAGTCCCGGTGGTCCACTGGCTGGGGCGACTGAAGGCCGTGGCGGCTCAGGTAAACGGCGAGCTGGGTGAGCTCGATCCCGACGTCGCGAAACGGATCGCCGACGCCGGGGAAGCGGTCGCCGCAGGGGAACACGACGACCAGTTCCCGATCGACGTCTTCCAGACCGGCTCCGGAACCTCTTCCAACATGAATGCCAACGAGGTGCTCGCCAACCTCGCTGGCGACGGGGCTCACCCCAACGACCACGTCAACATGGGCCAGTCGTCCAACGACGTCTTCCCCTCCGCCGTCCACCTCGCCGCGCTGGGCGAGGTGACCCACGACCTGCTGCCGGCGATGGGCGCGCTCGAGGCCGCGCTGGAGGCCAAGGGGGAGAAGTTCGCCGACGTGGTCAAGGCGGGGCGCACGCACCTGATGGACGCCGTGCCCGTCACCCTCGGCCAGGAGTTCGGCGGTTACGCGGCGCAGGTGCGACTCGGCATCCAGCGGGTCGAGGCGACGCTGCGACGGGTCGGCCAGATCCCGCTC
Source organism: uncultured Solirubrobacterales bacterium (assembly GCA_963843495.1). Lineage (GTDB taxonomy): Bacteria > Actinomycetota > Thermoleophilia > Solirubrobacterales > 70-9 > VRUE01. The sequence continues at coordinate 805,668 of CAWJJX010000003.1, forward strand.
GGCGGCACTGCGACCGGCACCGGCCTCAACACCCATCCCGAGTTCGCCGCCAAGGTGCGCGAGAAGCTCGCCGCCGACTCGGGCCTCGAGATCTCCGCGCCCCTCGACCCCTTCGAGGCGCAAGCCAACCGCGACGCCCTGGTCGAGCTCTCGGGCGCGCTCAAGGTCTACGCCGTTTCGCTCAACAAGATCGCCAACGACCTGGCGCTGATGGGCTCCGGCCCGCGTGCCGGCCTCGCCGAGCTGCGCCTGCCGGAGCTGCAGAAGGGCTCCTCGATCATGCCCGGCAAGGTCAACCCGGTGATCCCGGAGGTCGTGATCCAGGTCGCCGCCCAGGTGATCGGCAACGACGCCGCCATCACCGTCGCCGGCAGCCAGGGCCAGTTCGAGCTCAACGTGCGGGTGCCGCTGATCGCCCGCAACCTGCTCGACTCGATCAAGCTGCTCGCCTCCGCCTCGCGCCTGCTGAATGAGAAGTGCGTGGGCGGCCTGGAGGCCAACGAGGAGATGACCGAGCGCCACGCCGAGGCGACCCTCGCCACCGCCACCGCGCTCAACCCCCACATCGGCTACGACCGCGCCGCCGACATCGTCAAGGCGGCGGTGGAGTCAGGCCGCTCGCTGCGCGAGGTCGCCTTGGAGCAGGGCGTCGAGCCCTCGGTGCTCGAGGAGGCGCTCGACCACCGCCGCATGGCCCGACCGCACGAGTAACCCGCGTCGGGCGCCGCGAACTGCATCAAATTCTCGACCCACGAGGGTGAGAATTTGATGCAGTTTGGGTCGGGCTAGCGCGGGTCTTCGATCAGCAGCTCGACGTTGCGGTCATCGGCTTCGCCTTCGCCCTGGGGCGCTCCCGCCTGCAGGTCGTTGAAGGACATCGTCCGGCCTGCCGAGGCGAGGTCGTTGAGGTCCATTCCACTCGCCGCGGTGCCCGGCGGCGGCGCTTTCGCCTGGCCGACGTGGTCGAGGATCGTGCCGAAGATCGAGAGTGTCCCGTCCTGGTTGTCGAAGACCTCGAGCAGGCGGCTCTGCTGCGGCCAGTCGGCCTCGGCGGCAACCCGGATGCTCCAGAAGCCCCCCGGCCCGCCCGGGTTGGGGAAGGCGTTGACCACGTTGTCGTGCGAGTGCCCCGCCACCCAGGCGATCGCGTTGGGGAACTGGTGCAGGAGGCTGACCATGTCGGCCTGTAGGTGGATCGGCGAGGAGCTGCGCGGGTCGAGGTCGCAGCCGGGGTTGATGTCGTGGCCGTGCCCGTCGGGCAGCAGGCAGAACGGCGCCAGCTCGTCGGCGGCATCCGCCGTGAGGCTCTCTGGCGCGTGGTGGCTGAAGAGCACGACGAGCTCGTCCGCCGCAGTGGCGGCTTCCAGCTGGCCTTTCAGCCATTTGAACTGGGGATCGTCGATGTTGCCGTCGGAGGTGAAGTTGCCGGTCGGAGTGACGATCGTGCCCGCCTCGGCAACGGTGTCGAGCGCGATGAAGCGCATCCCCGGCGTCGGGCTCCACGAGTAGTAGCCGGCAGCGCCTTTCGAGGCTGACTCCTGCGTCGGGTCGACGAAGTCGAAGCCGTGGCCATCGGCCTGGGATCCGCCCTTGAAGACGTCCTTGTACTGCTTCTTGGAGACGAACTGGCGTTTCGGGTCTCCCGGTACGAGGATCAGGTTCTGCGGGCTCGAGAGCAGCGTCGCCAGCAGGTTGGTCGGGTTGAGTAGCGACGCGAGCAGGGCGGGCGCGTTTTCGGGGTTGGGAACCGGCCCCATCGGCTTCAGGCAACCGGTCGCGACCTGCTCGAAGGCGGCGTTCGCCGCCGCGTTGCCCTGCACCAGCGCGTCGTGATTGCCGAAGGCGACGTAGGAGGGGACGTCGAGTCCGTTCGCGGTGAAGGACTGCTGCGCCTTGTCCATCAGCCCCGGGTATTTGGGCCAGGCGGCGTGGGGTCCGGCGGGGCTGTCGGGGTCGTAGAACTCGGGGAAGGTCCCCTCGAAGTAGTCGTCGTAGTCCTGCACTCCGGTGTATTTGGCGGCCTCCGCGGCGCCCGGCACGAACAGGTTCGGGCAGAGCAGGTGAGAATAGGTTTTCTTGTCGACGCCGCTGTTGGGGTTGAGCGCCCCGCCCTCGAGCAGGGTCCGCACCCAGACGGTCTCGTTGAGCTGCTGGCTGTCGGCGGAGTCGCCGGTGTTGATCGTCAGGTCCATCGCACGATGCGCGCCACCCGCGCCGGCGATTGGGCTGGCCGCCGCGAACTGGTTGACCTGGCGGATCATCGCGTCGTCGATCTGCGGGTTGAGCGCCTCCCAGGGACGCCAGGCGGAGCCGAAGGGGAGGTTGAGCGGCGTCGCCAGCGGATCGATGATCTCGACCCGGGCCGGCGACTCCTCGTCGGCGAGCTGGAAGTCGGAGAGCTGACCGAAGTAGACGAGCGAGGTGCGTTTGGCGGCCCGTTCGGCGCCGGGGGCCGCGAGTTCCTGGCGCACCGTGTAGGCCTCGCCCGCGCCGAGCTGGAGGAAGCGATAGGCGCCGGGGGCCGCGGGGACGACCCGCTGTTCCACCGTGCTCTGCCCTTCGGTATCGGACACCGCAGCGACCGCCGCTGCTGCTGTCGCAAATGACGTGATTAGGACCGCAAACGTGAAACCCACTCGGGTCAGTGCGCCGCGCAACATCATCTTCTTCACTCCCTCCGCTCGATGGAAGCAGAGAGCGTACCTAATTTTTGCTACGAAGCGACTTTGACTACTGGAGGGTGACGAAGCGCTCCTCGGTTAGCTCCTGAACGGCGAAGGCCGGGCCCTCGCGCGTATTGCCGGAGTCCTTGACCCCGCCGTAGGGCATCTGGTCGGCGCGGAAGGTCGGCACCTCGTTGATCAGTACGCCCCCGAACTCGAGCGTCTCGGCGGCCTGCAGGCCTCGGCCGATGTCACGGGTGAAGACCCCGGCCTGGAGGCCGAACTTGGAATCGTTGGCCATCCGTAGCGCCTCGTCGAAGTCCGCATAACGGTCGATCGTCGCCACCGGGCCGAAGATCTCCTCGCACCAGACCTTGGCGTCGCGCGGGGGCGAGCCGAGCAGGGTCGGGGCGAGGCAGCGATCCTCGTCGACCAGCTCGCCGCCCGCGAGCAGCTCGGCCCCCGCGGCTAGGGCCTCATCGACCCATTGCTTCACCCGGTCGCGATCCTCGCTCGAGATCAGGGGGCCGACGTCGGTCTCGGGGTCGAGAGGGTCGCCGACCCGCAGCGCCTCGGCGTTGGCGACGAGCCGCTCCGTGAAGGCGTCGGCGACGTCTTCGTGGACGAGGATGCGCTGGATCGAGATGCAGCTCTGACCCGCGTGGGAGAAGGTATGCATCTTCGCCTTGTCCGCCGCTGCCTCCCAGTCGCCGTCGGCGTGAACGATCAGCGGCGCGTTTGAGCCCAGCTCGAGGTTGACCTTCTTGTGGGGGACGCTGGCGCGGATGCCCCAGCCGACCTTGGAGGACCCGGTGAAGGTGAGAGCGCTGGTCAGCTCGTGCTCGACGATCGCGTTGCCGACCTCCGAGCCCGGACCGGGGATCACGCTCAGCCATCCCTCCGGCAGGCCCGCCTCGACCAGGATCTGCGCCAGCTCCAGCGCCGAGACCGGCGTCTGACCGGCGGGCTTGAGGACGACCGCGTTGCCGGCCGCGATCGCCGGCCCGAGCTTGTGGGCGACGAGGTTGAGTGGGAAGTTGAAGGGGCTGATCGCGCCGACCACGCCGTACGGCACGCGCAGCATCACGCCGAGCTTGCCGACTCCCGCAGGGGAGGCCTCCATCGGCACCGTGCCGCCGGTCAGCTTGCGCGCCTCGGCGGCCGAGAAGGTGAGGGTGTCGACGCAGCGCGCCGCCTCCACCCTGGCGGTCTTCAGCGGCTTGCCCGCCTCGGCGGCGATCGTCAGCGCCAGCTCGTCGACGCGCGCGCCGATCAGCTCGGCGGCGCGATCGAGCACAGCCGCGCGCTCGTGCTGGGGGAATTCGGCGGTCTCGAAACTCCGCCGCGCCGCCCTCACCGCCCGGTCGACCAGGGCGCCGTCGCCTTCGGCGACCCGGCCGACGACGGCGCCGTCGTAGGGGCTGCGGACCTCGCCCCACTCACCCGTCTCGAGCCACTCGCCGGCGACGAGGAGCTCGTGATCGACCGCTTGCACCGTCTGCGTCGCCATTCGTGCCTCTCCTCTCGGCTTGGTCTTCGGGCGTTCTCTCCCAGACTAGAGGAGGCCGCGACTCCTCCAGGGCGAATCTGTTGACCCGAGAGATGTCGACTCCCCGCACCTTCCTGCTCAGCGCCGCGATGGCATGCCTGGCCCTCCTCGCCCTTGCGGCGGCGGCCCCCGCGGGCGTCTCCTGGGTGGTGAAAGGGCGCGGCTTCGGCCACGGGGTCGGGATGAGCCAGTACGGCGCCTACGGCTACGCCCGCCACGGCAAGAGCTACGACTTCATCCTCGGCCACTACTACCGGGGCACGGCAATCGGGCAGACGGGCGGCCCCCGGATCGTCCGCGTCCTGCTCGCGATCGTCCCGGGCGACATCGGCTTCAGCGGTGCGACCAGCGCCTGCGGGGTGGCGCTCGACGCCGAGCGGATCTACCGAGCGCACCGCACGGGCTCGAGCGTGAAGCTGCGCAGCTCCGCCGGCAAGCCGCTCGCCGACTGCGGCCGCAAGCTGCGCGCGGCGGGGGCGGGCCGGGTCGAGATCGCCGGCCTCGGCCCCTACCGGGGGGCGCTCGAGGTCGTCCCCACCGCCAGCGACGCCGGCTCCCTCAACGCGGTCAACGCGCTGCCGGTCGATCAGTACGTGAAGGGCGTCATCCCCAACGAGTCGCCGCCCTCCTGGCCGCAGGCGGCGCTCCGCGCTCAGGCGGTCGCCGCCCGCTCCTTCGCCCTCACGGGAAGCGTCGGCGGGAACGGCTTCGACCTCTACAGCGACACGCGCAGCCAGGTCTACGAGGGCATCGGCAGCGAGACCGCCTCGACCAACGCGGCGGCCGAAGCCACCAGGGGACAGGTGCTGATGTACGGCGGGGAGATCGCGGAGACCTACTTCTCGGCCTGCTCGGGCGGGCACACGGAGAGCGTCCAGGACGTCTTCTTCGGCCCCGCCATCCCCTACCTCGTCGGCGTCCCCGATCCCTATGACCACTACTGCCCGCTGCACACCTGGACCCTGCGCTTCTCAGGGCCGGAGATCAGCGCCAAGCTCGGCGCCTACCTGCAGGGGCGGCTGAAGAAGGTAGTCATCACCGAGCGCGGCGTCTCGCCGCGGATCGTCTGGGCGAAGCTCTACGGCAGCGGCGGGATGACCAAAGTCCGCGGCGACCAGCTCCAGTCCGCCCTGGACGGCTACAGCAGCTGGATGAGTTTCGAAAAGGTCACTCGCTGAGGATCGCGGCTCAGGGGACGGCGAGCTGCGCGAAGACGGCGCGGTGGTCGCTTCCGGGCAGGTCCGCGACCGCGTAGTCGATGATCGCTATGCGCTCGTCGGCAAGGACGTGGTCGATCGTCACCGGCGGCGGGAAGGCCTCGCCCTGCGGCCAGGTCGCCTCGAGCCCTCTGCCGGTGACCGCGCCGGCGTCACGGTAGCCGCTGTCGAGCAGGTCGCGGAGCTCGGCGAAGTCGAGGGTTGCGTTGAAGTCTCCCGCCAGCACCCAGGGCGACCCGGAGGGATCGGCGCGGGGCAGGGTGGCCAGGCTCTTGCGCCAGATGTCGATGTCCCCCCTGGTGGGCGCGTAGGGATGCACCTCCACCACCCTGACCGTCCTGCCGCCCGGCAGCCGCAGAGCCCCGCGGCGCATGTGGAAGGTGCGCAGCGGCGACGGCCTCAGGGCGCGCAGCGGGAAGCGCGCGTAGAGGCCCCCGCCCCCCGCGTCCTGCTGGGCCGAGAGCAGCCAGTGGGGCAGACGCCGTTTCAGGCCGGCGGCCTCGAGCCTGCGGGCGAAGCCCGGGGTCAGCTCCTGGACGCTGAGGACGTCGGGTTCGAGGCGGTCGACGAGCGCGACCAGCGCCGGCGCCTCCGCGGTCCCGCGCTCGACGTTGGCCGAAAGGACCCTCAGTTCCCGCGCGCCGGATGGGAAGGCATCGCCTTCGCCAGCCGCCCGCGAGACCACGCCCCCGATCAGGCAGGCCGTGGCCGCTGCCGCGAGGGCCGTGGCGGCCCAGTTGCGCAGTGCGGCGGCGACACCGGCGACGAGCAGAGCGGCAGCCGCGACGTAGGGCGTGTATGCGATCAGGGGCACGACCGGGAAGCCGTGCTCGCTGTCGAGGCCGAGCACTCGGACGACAGCCCAGCCCGCGATCGGGACGACCGCCGCCCAGAGCAGCCAGCAGCGCCCGGCGCCGGTGCGCCGCACGGTCAGCCGTCCGGGTAGGGCTGGATCGGGATGCCGTGGTCGGTCTCGCGCATGCCGAACTCGTAGGCGGCGCCGCCCGCGAGGCTGAGCTCACGCGGCGGGCTGACCGCGGCGCTCGACCGTCAGCTCGAGGTCGGAGACCGAGCAGTTGACGGTGTTGTGCTCGGGACCCTTCGGGTCGGCGTAGACCCAGCCGACGAAGTCCTTTGCGGGGCGGAGACGCGGCCGCGGACGATGACGTCCTTGCCTGGCAGCGCGAACTCGCAGGCCGGTCGGCGTCTCGGCGATCGAGGCGGAGCGGATCTGGCCGAAGCCGCCGAGCCGGTGCGTCTCGCCGTCGAGCATCAGCATCCCCGAGGGGATCCAGGGGGTGGTCCGGCGGCCGAGCTGGATCCGTGCGGCGCCCGCGTCGAAGTAGGTGCGCTCGGCGCCCTCGAAGCCGGTGCCCTCGAGCCAGACCCAGCGCTCGGCGTGCTCGCTGCCCCAGTTGTGGCCGATCATCCCCGGCCAGCCCCGAGCTCGACCGAGCTCGCCGTCGACCTCGAGGCGGCCGTCGAAGCGGGCATCCGGGAAGGGGGCGACGAACTTGGTCCGCGGCAGTCGGCGCCTCGTAGAGCCAGTCGGCCGGCAGGTACTTGCACGGGGTCGGCGTCGCCGGAGAAGGTCAGCTCCCAGGAGGCGCTCGAGCGCTTCGGTTTCGATCGAGCCGCTGGCGCGGCCCGGGCCGATCTCGGCTTCGGAGACCCGGATCCAGGCGCCGACCGGCGCCGAGAGCTCCGCGGCGGGGACCGTCAGCTTGGTCGCCCGCGGCCCCTCGGCCTCGCGATCGAAGAGGACGAACCAGATCGAGCCCTTGGGCTCGGCTCCGGGCGCTTGTGCACCGTGTGGCGGATCCAGATCCCCCGCCCGCCACCGGGCTGGCAGGCCTTGATGTAGAAGCTCTCGTAGTGGCCGGCCTTCTCGGCCACGCGCGGGAACCGCGCCCCTTCGTCCATGCCCGAACACTAGAGCCCGAAAACCAACGGAGCCTTAATCCCCTAGACCTTGATCGTGATCACGTCGCCGTCCAGGACCACGTAGTCGCGGCCCTCGATGCGGAGCAGGCCCTTGTCGCGGGCGGGCGCGTAGCCGCCGCACTCGGCCAGCTCCTCCCAGCCGATCGCCTCGGCCTTGACGAAAGCGTCCTGGATCTCGGTGTGGATCGTGCCCGCCGCCTCCCAGGCGGTCGATCCGCGCGCCAGGCGGCGGGCGACCGCCTCCTTGCCCTCACCGGCGGTGAAGAAGGTGATCAGGTCCAGCAGGTCGTAGGCGGCGCGAACGAGGCGAGTGAGGCCAGAGCCCTCGACACCGTAGGACTCGCGCATCTCCTCGGCTTCGGCGGGGTCGAGCTCGGCCAGCTCGCCCTCGATGCGGGCGCTGACGGCGACCACACCGGCACCGACCGCGACGGCGTGGTCGACCACCGCCTGCGGGGCCTCGGCGTCGCCCTCGTCGACGTTGGCCACATAGAGGATCGGCTTCGAGGTGAGGGCCTGCAGGTTGCGGGGGCCGTGGGCGGCGTCGTCGGGGACGGGCACCGAGCGGGCCGGCTTGCCCTCGGCCAGTGCCGCGAGGACGCGCTCGAGCCAGTCGCGCTCGGCGATCGCCTCAGCGTCGCCCGACTTCGCTCCCTTGCGCACCCGGTCGATGCGGCGCTCGGCCCCCTCGTAGTCGGAGAGGACGAGCTCGGTCTCGATCGTCTCGATGTCGGCAAGGGGGTCGATGCGGCCGTCGGGATGCGGGACGCCGGAGTCGGCGTGGCAGCGAACGACATGGCAGATCGCATCGGTCTCACGGATCGAGGCAAGGAACTGGTTGCCGAGGCCCTCCCCCTCCGAGGCCCCCTTGACCAAGCCGGCGATGTCGTGGAAGGCGATCGTCGCCGGTTCCAGCTTCGAGCTGCCAACCGTCTCAGCCACCCGCTCCAGCCGCTCGTCGGGCACCTGCGCGATCGCCACGTTCGGCTCGATCGTCGTGAACGGGTAGTCCCCGGTCTGCGCGCCGCCCTGAGTCAGCGCGTTGAACAGGGTCGACTTGCCAGCGTTGGGCAAGCCGACGATCCCGACCTTCATAGCGACAGCGGCACGATCAGGCCCAGCACGACGCCGAGCACGGCGCCGGCGAGCACGTCGGACGGATAGTGCATCCCGAGGTAGGGCCGCCCGACCGAGAGCGCAAAGGCCAGCACGAACGCCAGCGCCCCCCACGGCTCGACCCGAGCCATCGCAGTGGCCACGGCAAACGAAGAAGTCGCGTGCGCCGACGGAAAGCTCAACGAGCTCGGCGCCCCCCCAAGCGGCGGCAACCCCTCCAACACCGGCCGCGGCCGCCTCACCACCAGCTTGACCACATAGTTCAACGCAATCGCAGCCGGCCCAAGCAGCGCACAGATGAACCAAGCCTCTCGATTCCCCGAATCGAAGACCGCCAGCACCAACCCAGTTCCAACCCAAACCGCCCCGTTGTTCCCCAGCCTCCCCAGAACCCTCATCAGCTCCTCCAGCCGGGGAGAGTGGCCGCGCGTGCGCATCGCGCGAAGGAGCTGCAGGTCCAGTCGGGACATCGGCGGAGCAGGATAGGGCTACTCGGGCGGGTGGCGTCCCGCCCGCCAATCTCCTCAGTCAGAATCCATCTTCCATGCCCTCAGTCCCCAACTACACCCACACCCCCGGCCACCACTGCGGCAGCACCGCTCTCCGCAACCTCCTCGCCTTCCACGGCGCCCAGATCACCGAGGAGATGGCCTTCGGCCTCGGTGCCGGCGCCTGCTTCTACTACGTGTCGCTGGAGGACGGCTCCCCCAGCCGCTGGTTCAACGGCCGCACCGCGCGCCTCGAGGAGAGCTTCAGCGAGCTGACCGGCGCCGCGCTGGAGCTGCGCACCTTCGAGGAGGGCGAGGACGGCGCCTGGGAGGCGGCCCGCCTCGAGGTCGATGCTGGCAACCCGGTGCTCCTGCTCACGGACCTCTACTACCTCGACCACTACGGCAACTCCGCTCACTTCCCCGGCCACGCCGTTGTCCTGGCCGGCTACGACGAGGAGCACGCCCACCTCTCCGACACCGGCTTCGAGGAGCTGCAGACCACGACGACGCTGGAGAGCCTCGACCGGGCCCGGCACAGCCAGCACCCCGCCTACCCCCTGGCTGGCCACATGTTCACGGCCTCGGGGCCGGTGACGCCCGAGCAGCTCCGCGACGCGATCCCGGCCGCGATCCAGCGCGCCGCGACCGCGATGGTGGAACCCGAGTACCGCGAGTACTCGGGCCTCGGCGCCGTCGAGCGCCTCGCGGCGGAGGCGGGCAGCTGGCCCGAGGTCACCGAGGACTGGCAATGGTGCGCGCGCTTCGGCTACCAGGTGATCGAGCGGCGTGGCACCGGTGGCGGTGCCTTCCGCCTCATGTACTCGCGCTTCCTCGAGGAGGCCGGGCGAGAGGAGGCGCCGCTCGCCGCCGAGGCGGCCGCGAGCTGGACGGAGCTCGCAGGCGCCTTCCACGCCGCCAGCGAGCGGGACGATCCCGATCCGCAGCTCTGGCGTGATGTCGACGCGTCCGCCCACCGCGTCGCCGAGGCCGAGAACCGCCTCTGGACCGCGCTCGCCTGACCCGTGGCCGAGGGCGACACGATCCTGCGCGCGGCGCGCAAGATTGAGGCGTCGCTCGCCGGCCAGGAGGTCGAGGCGAGCGCGCCGAGCCCACACGGCCGCGCCGCGGGCATCGAGCGGCTCAGCGGCCTGACCTTCGAGCGAGCCGAGACGCGCGGCAAGCACCTGCTGCTCCATTTCGGCTCCTTCGTCCTGCACAGCCACCTCGGCATGAGCGGCGCCTGGCACGTGTACGGGACTGGGGCGGCCTGGCGCAAGCCGCGTGCGGCGGCCTGGGCGAGGCTGGTCGGGGAGAGCGCCGAAGCCGTCGAGTTCGGCGGCCCCACCTTGAGAGTGCTGCGCGCCGACGCCCTGCGGCGCGATGCCGTCCTCTCCCGCCTCGGCCCGGACGCCCTAGCCGAGCCGTTCGACGCCGAACGCGTCGCTCGTTCGCTGCGCGCTGCCGGCGACAAGGCCCTTGGCGATGCCCTGCTCGACCAGCACCTTGTCGCGGGCATCGGCAACATCTTCAAGAGCGAGGCCTGCTTCGCCGCCCGCCTCGATCCCTGGCGGCCGGTCGATGTCGTCCCCGACGAGCAGCTGCTTGCCGTAGCCGAGGCGGCCCACGACCTGATGGCGAAGGCAGTCGAGCATGGCCGCCAGGCGAGGGCGGTCTACCGCCGAGCCAGTCAGCCGTGCCCGGCCTGCGGTACGCCGATCCGCTCCCGCGGTCAGGGCGATGCCAACCGGACCACCTACTGGTGCCCGGTCTGCCAACCCAATCCCGGCTGACGTCGCCGTTTGCTAGGTAAGCCCGCCGGGTAGCGATCGTTTCGTGACCATTGCCGCAGCGATATTCCTGATCGCCATCGGAGCCATCCTCCGCTACGCGACGAACTTTCACGTCGAGGGCGTCAGCGTCGACACCGTCGGCCTGATCCTGATGATCGCGGGCGTTGTCGGGCTCATCCTCTCCTTCTTCCAGGAGGCGATCTGGTCGGATCGGACCAGGCGGCGCGAAGCGCTGGCGGAAGAACGCCGCCCTCCCGAGCCACCACCACGCTACTAACCGGGCCTCGGGCACCTTCTTAACATTGCGCCGCCCTCACGGACGCTTCCTCGTGAACGCAGGTATTTCGCGTTTCCTCTCAGTCTCGACCCAAGGTAGAGAGGAGTAAAAACTTTAAAAATTGGGGTGAAATTGGACGAATATTGGGTAGCCTCGTCGTTCGTGCAGTTTGCAAGGAACACAGCCCGAGAAGCCCGACTTGCCCTCTCGAGCGCGCTGATCACGGCGATCGCGCTCCTGCTCGCGGCCGCCGTCTCGGCCCAGGCGGAACCGGTATCGGATGCCGCCACGGCCACGGCGGCGGCCGCGAGCGACGTGGTGGTCGTCGCCGAAGAGCAGGCACAGACCATCCCGACGGAACCTGCGCCCGCCAGCGCCGAACCGATCGAGGAAGTGGCGGCAAGCACCGTGGAAGCGGTTCCGGTGAAGGAGACGGCCGCGGCCGTCGAGTCGAGTGGCGCCGCAATCGAGAGCGCCGCAATCGAGAGCGATCATGGCGCCTCCTCGCCGGGTGCCGTCGCCGACTCCCCCGAGACGGCCACGCCACGCTCCGTGCCATCGAGTAGCGAAGTTGGCGCAATGGTGGTGGAGGCGTCGAAGGCCACAGTCGCCGCCACGGCTGGCAACGTCTCGGAGCTCGCCGGAAACGTCAGTCGGGACTCCGCCGAGACGGCCACCTCGCTTGTCAACCGCGCGGCCCCCCCTGCCGTTGCCGACAGTCCGGTTCTACCCGCGCTGGCCCGGTTGGTGGACGGCGTGCTTGGAACCGATCAACTTCGCGGGCTCTCCCAGATCGTTGGGACGGTCGTCGCACCCCTCGATGAACTGCTCGACACAGAAAGCCCGGCTCAGGCCGTTCCGGCAAGCGAGCGGATTCCGCGGGCCGCAACGCAACCGGCTCCGGGTGTCTCCTCCATGGGCGAGAGCCCTCGTCCCGCCGTCAACTGGCCGCTGGGCGGCGTGCTCTCGCGGGAGCGGGCCGGCTATCCGCCCACGTTCGGGGATGCCGGGCTCGCGAAACTCCCGGTGTTTAGCGACCTCGATCTTGCCGACGCCCAAGCGGTGCTGGCATCGGAGCATGGCGCCGCTCCCGGCGAGCGCTCAGACGGTCGCGCTCCCCTCGACCCCTCGGTGCCCCTCCCGGGCTCTTCCGGCGTCGCCAACGGCGCGCCCGGATCCTTCTTCGTCCCCTTCGCCGCGCTGTTCGCGTTGCTCGCGCTGACGGCGCCGGCGACCCGCCGCAGACTCGAGGAGGCGCCGGCCTTCCGGCCGTCGACCCCCTTCGTCTGCGGGCTTGAGCGCCCTGGCTAGGCCTCGCGACCCCTAACCAGGGCTGTGCCGGGAGCCCTCGTCTGCCCGGCGAAAGAAACTCAAGCAAGGAAGGAATTAGCTCAAATGCGATATCCCACGGCTGTAATCGCAGCCGCGGTCGCCCTGGCAATTGGAGCGGCGCCTGCCGCCGCCACAACGCCGCTGCCGACACCGCCAAGCGGTCAGAGCAACGTCAGCAGCATCACCCAAGGCGACCCGAGCGCAACCGGTGGCGATGCCACCGCGACAGGCGGTGAAGGCGGCGACGCCAACACCGGCAACACCCAGATCGGGAACGGCAACGCCGTTGCCATCTCGGTCGGGGGCGACTCGAATGCCTACGGTGGCGACACCTCGGCGACCAGCGGCGATGCGACCGGAGGTGACGGCGGCGACGCCGATGCCGATGGTGGCGATGCCGACGCCTCCAACGGGGCGCTGGTGAAGCAGTCCAACGAGTCAAGTGGTGGCAGCCCCTCACATGGGGGATGCTGCAACCACTCCCAGAATGGCTCCGGCTCGCAGAGCAACGAGTCGACCGTCAAACAGGGAAGTCCCGAAGCGAGCGGCGGCGACGCCACCGCCACGGGTGGAAGCGGCGGCAACGCCAATTCCGGCAACACCCAGAAGTACAACGGCAACGCCTACGCCGAGTCCGAACCGCAGGAGCAGAAGGAGAGCAAGTCCTGCGGCTGCGACGGCCATGGCACGCATCACGGCAGCAACGATGCAAACGCCTACGGTGGCGACACCACGGCGACCAGCGGCGATGCGACCGGAGGTGACGGCGGCGACGCCGATGCCGACGGTGGCGATGCCGATGCCTCCAACGGGGCACTGGTGAAGCAGTCCAATGAGTCAAGCGGTGGCAGCCCCTCACATGGGGGATGCGGCTGCCAGAGTCACTCGAAGGAAGGTTCGGGCTCCTCGCAGAGCAACGAGTCGAGCGTCAAACAGGGCGACCCGAGTGCCTATGGCGGCAAGGCCGATGCCTATGGCGGCAACGGCGGCGACGCCAACTCGGGGAACACCCAGATCGGGAACGGCAACGCCGTTGCCATCTCGGTCGGGGGCGACTCGAATGCCTACGGTGGCGACACCTCGGCGACCAGCGGCGATGCGACCGGAGGTGACGGCGGGGACGCCGATGCCGATGGTGGCGATGCCGATGCCTCTAACGGGGCGCTGGTGAAGCAGTCCAACGAGTCAAGTGGTGGTCATCCCTCACATGGGGGATGCGGCTGCCAGAGTCACTCCCAGGACGGCTCGGGCTCCTCGCAGAGCAACGAGTCGACCGTCAAACAGGGAAGTCCCGAAGCGAGCGGCGGCGACGCCACCGCCACGGGTGGAAACGGCGGCAACGCCAATTCCGGCAACACCCAGAAGTACAACGGCAACGCCTATGCCAAGTCAGAGCCGCAGGCGCAGGAGGAGAACAAGTCCTGCGGTTGCGGCCATGGCAGCAAGCATCGCGGCGACAACGACGCGAACGCCCACGGTGGCGACACCTCGGCGTGGAGCGGCGATGCGACCGGAGGTGACGGCGGGGACGCCGATGCCGATGGTGGCGATGCCGATGCCTCTAACGGGGCGCTGGTGGTGCAGTCCAACGAGTCCTCGAATCACGGTTCGAGCCACTCATCCCATCGGGGATGTGGCTGTAAAGGCCAGCCCCAGAATGGCTCGGGCTCGCAGAGCAACGAGTCGAGCGTCAAACAGGGCGACCCGAGTGCCTATGGCGGCAAAGCCGATGCCTATGGCGGCAACGGCGGCGAAGCCAACACCGGCAACACCCAGGAGTACAACGGCAACGCCTACGCCAAGTCAGAGCCGCAGGAGCAGATGGAGAACAAGTCCTGCGGTTGCGACGGCTATGGCAAGCATCGCGGCAGCAATGACGCAAACGCCCATGGTGGCGACACCACGGCGACCAGCGGCGATGCGACCGGAGGTGACGGCGGCGACGCCGATGCCGATGGTGGCGATGCCGATGCCTCTAACGGGGCGGTGATATTCCAGTCCAACCTGCGCAAGTTGGGTGGTTGGTCTGGGTAATCACGCAGTTCAAGGCACAGATGCCTAGCGAGATGGTCCCGGCGCGCTTCGGCGCGCCGGGACCTTCGCACCCGGCGGTCTCTTACTGAGGCGAGAGGCGCGCGAAATAGCCGAACCAGTTACCGGAGCGCGCCTCCCAGGTGAGGCCGGCCTCCGATGCCTGGCGCTTCAGCGCGGCCTGGGTGGTGAAGTGGGGGTCGCCGAAGAGCTCGCCGACGACGAGGCGGCCGTCTGGCTTCAGGACTCGCTGGATCTGGCGGAGGGCGGCCACGGGGTCGGGGATCTCGCCGAGGACGGCGGTGAGGACGACGGCGTCGACCGAGTCGTCCTCGTATGGGAGCGAGGTCGCGTCGCCCTGCGTGGGGACGACGTTGGCGAGGCCGCGCTCGGCGGCGCGCCTTGCCGTGTGGTCGAGGAACTCCTGCTGCAGGTCGAAGATCTCGATCGTCCCTTCGGGCCCGACCCACTCGGCCATGTCGAGGGTGTAGTAGCCGACGCCGGGGCCGATCTCGAGCAGGCGCTCACCCGGCTGCGGCCGTAGCACCGAGCGCAGCCGCTCGCGGGTGATGATCGGGTGCGGGGCTTCGACCCAGAAGCGCTGCCCGTAGGGGCAGGCCGAAGGGTTCTTGCGCCACCAGAGTGCCGCGCCCAGCGTCGCCAGGCCGGCGACGCCGAGCAGCCTGCGAGTACGCATCAGTCCGGGCGACTGAGGGAGAAGCCGACGCGGTGCTCGCCCGAGTCGATCCGCAGGAAGGCGATCTTGCCGAGGTAGACGGCAAGCACACCGTCCTCCGTCTTGACGTCGTGCCAACCGCCCTTCTCCAGCTGCTTGCGCAGGTCCTTCAGCTCATCGTCGGTGAGTCGTACCGAGACGACCTGGCCGCCGTCGAAGCCGATCTCCACGCGCTGTGCGTCCGCCACTAGGGCCCTCCTTCCACCGGTTCGACGATCTCGGTCAAGACGCGCCCGGTCGAGCGCGGCTCAATGAAGGCGACGCGGCTGCCGCCAATGCCGACCCGCGCCTTGGCGTCGATCAGCTCCAGGCCAGCCGCGGCCAGCCGCTCCAGGGTCGAGTCGATGTCCTCGACCGCGTAGGCGACGTGGTGCATGCCGGCGCCGCGCTTGGTGAGGAACTTGCCGACGGGGGTGTCGGGCCCGGTCGGCGCCATCAACTCGACGTGGCCGTCGCCGACGTTCAGCAGCGCCGCCTCGATGCCCTGCTCCTCGACGGTCTCGCGCAGCGCCAGCTCCATCTCGAAGCTCTTCTCGTAGAGGTCGATTGCCGCCTCGAGGTCCTCGACGGCAACGCCGATGTGGTCGATCTTCCCGAACACGGGCGGCAGTCTACGCGGCGTTCTCCGCCAGCAGGATCTCGGCCAGCGCCGCTACCCCGACCTCGAGCTGCTCCGGCGTCGGCTCCTTGGTCGCGATCAACCGCTGGATCTCTCGGCCCGGGGTATGGAACGCCTCCGCCAGGGGGTCGCCGTGGTGGCGGTCGCTCCAGGCGAACATCTCGACCGCGATCGAGGCGCCGCCCAGGCCGACGGCGGCGCGCGCCACCGGCCCCGGCTTGTCGACCAGCCGCTCGAGCAGCACGGTGCCGCCCGCGGAGAGCAGCATCATCGGCGTGATCAGGTTAGAGCCGCAGCGGTCGTGCTCCTTGGGGACCCCAGACGGGTCATCGATCCCCTGCTCGTAGGCCGCGATCGCCTTGTGCTCGACGCCGTGGTAGGCGGCGAGGTCGCGATCGAGCAGCGCAACCAAGGCGGGCGCCGCACCTATCGCCTGCACCGCCCCCTCGCGCAAGGCGGAGCTGCCGAGGCGCTTGCGCAGGGCGGCGGTGAGAACCAGGGAGGCCCCGATCGTCGCAACGACCCGCGCATCCTCGAAAGGCAGGCGCGCCGTCGGCAGACGCCGTCGCACCAGCGGCAGCACCGCCAGCGCCTCAGCGAGTTTCAGCGGGCCGCGCAGGCCGGGCATGCGGGCGGCCAGGCGCGGGGCCAGCTCCGGCTTGGGCTCCGACGCGACTTCCAACGCGCCATCGGCACCGCGCACCGCCGCCGCCCAGTGGGTGGGGCCGTGGATCAGGAGGCCGTTGCGCAGGGCCATCCCGCCGAGTCGCAGCCGTTGCTTTTCCCCTTCGCTCATTCACATTCACCATAGAGCGCCGCAGTGCCAGGCGAACCAACCTCAACCGAGGATCGCCTGGACGCCAAGGGTGAGACCGGCGATAACGAGGATGACGGCAATGGTCCTCAGCAGCGCGTCGTCGTCCAAGCGGCCGGTCAGCTGGGCGCCGAGATACGCGCCGGGAACGGCGCCGGCGCAGCCGGCGCCAAGCAGGGCCCAGTCGACGCCGCCGGCGATGTGGCCAATCAACCCCCCGATTCCAACCACGACCCCGGTCGCGGCATTGGTGCCCACGGCCTGCTTGGGAGCGGTCCCCAGCCAGCGCACCATCGCGGGCAATCGAAGGGTGCCAAGGATGAGTCCGACCAGGCCACCGAGGACGCCGACACCGAAGGCGATCGCCACCGCGACCGCGGTTCCTCCCGACGGGTGCGAGACCTGGGGCCGTCGCTGCCGCCGGCCGATCTCGACCGCCCCGTAGAGCACCACCACCGCAATGACCGCCAGCAGCAGCCGCTGCGGCAGGGCCCCCGAGATGAGCCCGCCGATGACGCCCCCGACCAGCGAAGGAGGCGCCATCAACCAGAAGAGCCTCCAATCGATCCTCCCCCCGCGCCAGTGCGCGATCGAAGCGGTGAAGGCCGAGGCGGCGCTGATCGCGACATTGGCGCCGGCGCCGGCGGCCGCGGAGGAGGAGAACTGCAGGACGACCGGCAGCCTCAGGTTGCCGAGGACGAACCCGGCGATACCGCCGCCCACGGCGACGAGGAAGGACCAGACCCCGACGCAGATCAGCTCCAGCGGATCCATGCCGCGGGGAGCGTATCCGCGCCGGGGCGCTGACTTACGGGGTTGCGCCGTAGGCGCTGACGGTGCCGGAGACCTCGTTGGTCACCAGCAGCATCGCCTCTTTGGTCGGGCTCTCCCAGGCGGGCACGAACTCGAGCCCCTCGGGGCCGAGGTCGGCGTCGCGCGTGTTGATCCAGCCTGCGAACTCCGCCTTGCCGGGACTGGAGGAGAGGTCGAAGGCGAAGATCATCCCGCTGCGCTCGGCGCCGAGGAACGCGTAGGTATGGCCACCAACCACGCCGGTCGCGATCCCCTCGGGCTCGGGGCCCTTGTTGTCCGAGCGGTTGTCGATTTTCGACGGTTCGTTGTCCTTGTTGAAGTTGGCCGAGTCGAGCGAGGCGGATAGCTGCTCGAGCTGGTCGCCGCTGTCGAAAACCATCTGGCCACTCGGGTCAAGCAGTGACATCGAGCGACCGCCGAAGGCATAGAGCTGCTCGTACTCGCCGTCCGCGTCAGCGTCGCCAAGCGTCGTCGTGACCGTGAGGCGACCCAGCTGCGTGTCGCCGTTCGTTCCCGCGGGGAAGACGCCCGGGTTGAGTTTGAGGTCTTTGACCCGCGCCTCCTCGGAGAAGAAGTCATACGCGCGCGCGTCGCCCTCGTTGGCGGTGGCGATCAGCGTGCGGGTGACGTAGCGAGGATGGAAGCGGCAGAGCCAGCTGAAGCACGGGAGCTTGACTCGCACCGTGAAGGCCGAGATCGCATCGGGCTGGAACATGCCGAAGACGTTCTGGTGGGTCTGGATCGTCGGCGCGTTGTCTTTGTCGGTCGCGTCGAGGCCGTTGCCGGGGAGGCCGTGATCTTTGAAGCTGAGGCTGCGCACGACCTTGAACCTGGCCCGGTCGATGTCGAGCACCCCGACTGCGTTGGCCTCCTGGAGCGAGACCCAGGCGCGATCGCCGTCGCTGGTGATGTACTCGGGCTCGAGGTCCTGCGCGACGCTGGAGCCCGGGGTGAAGACGCGAACGGGCCCCACCAACGGCACTTCGCGGAAGCCGGCGGTGCGGACGATCGGGTGCTTGAGGCCGAAGCGGAGATCGATGACCGTGACCGAGCCCTCCGGGTCGAGCGAGCCGTCGGCGGCGGGCTCGCCCTCGTTGGCGACCAGCAGGTAGCGCTCGTCCTCGGCCGTGGTGACCATGTCGGGAAGCGGTCCCGCCGGGATGCTCGCCAGGTGCTTGCCTTTCGTGTCGAAGATCTCGACGCTGCCGGGATCGCCGACCGCGTCGGCTTGCATGGCGACGGCGACGACCCTGCCGAAGCGACGCAGGTAGGCCACGCTGTTGGGCCCGGCACCCCAGGGACTGAGATCGACTTGGGTGACGGGCGAGGGAGCGCTCGGATTGGAGAAGTCGTAGATGCCGAGGCGGTTGTTGGTGGCGTCGGTGGCGAAGACGCGCTTGCTCACCGGATCGAAGGCGGCGATCTCCGCGGTTTCCTGGCCACCGGCCGGCGTGCGCCCGAGGAAATCGAGCTGGAGCGGCAGCGGCGCGGCGCTCGCGGCGGACGCCAGCAGCGACAGGGCGAAGGCGAACAGGACTGTGAGGCGCAGCGTGGCTCTGGTCATGCGCCGCAACCTAGGCGCGCCCACCGCCCGCGCATGTTGGCGAGTTGTTCTCAGGGTGTTGCAAGCTTGTAATCGCCGCTCACACGCGGCGACCACGCCGAAGCGTGGCGCGGTCGCCGTTCCCCCTGTTTCCCCTTTTGATACCCGGCCGGAGGCCCCCAGTCCAGGCCTCCGGCCGGTGTGTCGGCTCTCCCTGGCTCTAGCTTGGAAAGCCGCACTTTGAAACACCTAGTCATTTGGGAAGTTGCGGCGGGTTGCGCTGCCGCGAATCCTCTTTTGCAAAGCCTCCAGGCGGCTGCTCAGCTCCGCCTCGAAGCCGCGGTCGGTCGGACTATAAAAGCGCCGGTTCTCGAGTCCCTCGGGGAGCAGGGGCTGATCGGTGACGCCGTCCGGCTCATCGTGCGCGTAGCGGTATCCCTCGCCGCGGCCAAGGGCTTTCGCGCCGGGGTAGTGAGCGTCGCGCAGGTAGTCCGGCGGGGCCTTAGCCCCGTTCTCGCGCACCTCCGCCCGCGCCGCCCCGAGGCCCTTGTAGGAGGCGTTCGACTTCGGCGCCAGCGCGAGGTAGACGGCGGCCTGGGCGAGGTTGAGCGCGCACTCGGGCAGACCGACCCGGTCGACCGCGCGGGCCGCGGCGTCGGCGATCAGCAGCGCCTGAGGGTCGGCGTTGCCGACGTCCTCGGAGGCGAGGATGACCATGCGGCGAGCGATGAAGCGCGGGTCCTCGCCTCCCTCCAGCATCACCGCAAGGTAATAGAGCGAAGCGTCGACGTCAGAGCCCCGCGTGGCCTTGATCCAGGCGGAGACGAAGTCGTAGTGGCGATCGCCCTGGCGGTCGTATTCGAGCGCCTTGCGCTGCAGCGCGTCCTCGGCCGCCGCAACGTCAACCGGCTCCCCGCGCGAGCGCTCGACCGCCCGCTCCAGCGCCGAGAGCGCCACCCGCGCGTCGCCGCCGCTGCGGTGGGCGAGCATCGCCAGCGCCGCGTCCTCCACCGGCGGCGGGTCCGCCAGCCCTCGCTCGGGATCCTCGAGCGCTCGCCGCAACAGCTCTTCCACGTGCTCCGGCTCCAACGGCCCCAGCTCGTAGATCTGGCAGCGCGAGAGGAGCGCCGAGTTGACCTCGAAGTAGGGGTTCTCCGTCGTCGCCCCGATCAACGTCAGCAGCCCTTCCTCCACTGCGGGCAGCAGCGCATCCTGCTGCGCCTTGTTGAACCGATGGATCTCATCGAGGAAGAGCACCGTGGGCCGCCCGCTCCCCTGCCGCCGCTCCAGGGCCCTCTCAATAACGGCTCGAATCTCGGCCCGCCCAGCATTGACCGCCGACTCCTCCTCGAAGGCACCCTCCGCCCCAGCAGCCGCGATCCGAGCCAAAGTCGTCTTCCCCGACCCCGGCGGCCCATACAAGATCGCGCTATGCGGATGCCCCGACTCGATCGCGGTCCTAAGCGCCGACCCCTCACCCAGGACGTGCTCCTGCCCCACCAGCTCATCGAGCCGGAGAGGACGCATCCTCACCGCCAAAGGAGCATCAGCTCCAATCCCAGCGGGGGTGTGCGCTTCCGCCTCGGAGCTGTCGAATAGCCGGTCAGCCATTGCGGCTGAGTATGAGGGGATCGGGGGAGGTCTCGGCGTGCCTCCCCGCTGTTGCACGACGAGACCTCCCCCGATCCCCTCGAACACACCTACAATCGCCAAATGGCCACCACAGCAGGAGCACCCCCCGCCCAGTCCACCCTCGAGTCCTTCAACCCCGCCACGGGTGAGCTCGTCGGCTCGGTAGCGACGATCACCCCCGACCAGGTTCAGTCAGTAGTAGACGACGTCGCCCGCATCCAGCCCGCCTGGGCCGAGCTGTCCCTGCAGGACCGCGCCCGCTACATGAAGCGCGCCGCCGACGCCCTGCTGGACGAGATCGACGAGATCGCCGAGCTGCTCGTCAACGAGCAGGGCAAGCCCCGTGCCGAGGCCTACACGATGGAGCTGCTGCCGACGATCGACGCCCTGCACTGGTGCGCCAAGGCCGGCCCGAAGATCCTCGCTGACGAGAAGGTGCGGATGACCCAGTCCTTCCTGCTCAGCAAGAAAAGCCGCTTCTCCTACGAGCCGATCGGCGTCGTCGGCGTGATCGCACCCTGGAACTACCCCTGGTCGATCCCCTTCGGCGAGGTGGCTATCGCGCTGATGGCGGGCAACGGCGTGGTGCTCAAGCCGGCCAGCCTCACCCCGCTACTGGGCGAGGCGATCCGCCGCGTCTTCGAGAAGGGCGGCCTGCCCGAGGGCCTGGTCCGCGTCGTCCACGGCGGCGGTGCCGTCGGCGACGCGCTCGCGCGCTCCAGCGTCGGCAAGGTCTTCTTCACCGGCTCGGTCGAGGTCGGCCGCAAGGTCGGCGCGGTCTGCGCCGAGAGCCTCAAGGGCTCGGTGCTGGAGCTGGGCGGCAAGGACCCGATGATCGTCTGCGCCGACGCGGACCTGTCCAACGCGGTCTCCGGCGCCGTCTGGGGCGGGTTCGCCAACGCCGGGCAGACCTGCTCGGGCATCGAGCGCGTCTACGTCGTGCGCGAGATCGCCGACCGTTTCGTCGAGGGCGTCGCCCGCGAGTCCGAGAAGCTGCGCCTCGGCGACCCGCTGCAGTGGGACACCGAGATCGGCCCGATGACCTCCGACGGCCAGTACGAGATCGTCGTCGACCTGATCGAGGACGCGGTCGCCTCCGGCGCGACCAAGCTCTGCGGCGGCCCAACCGAGGTCGCCGGCCTCTCCGGCAAGTTCGTCGCCCCGACCGTGCTGACCGGGGTCACGCACCAGATGCGGATCATGAGGGAGGAGATCTTCGGCCCTGTGCTGCCGATCGTCGTCGTCGACTCCGAGCAGGAGGCGATCGACCTCGCCAACGACTCCGAGTTCGGCCTCGGCGCCTCGGTCTGGACCAAGGACCGTCAGAAGGGCGAGCGGATCGCGCGGCGGATCCAGTCCGGCATGGTCTGGGTCAACGACCACTCCTTCAGCCACGGCGCCTGCCAGTGCGCCTGGGGCGGGGTCAAGGACTCCGGCGTGGGCCGCTCGCACTCCAAATTCGGCTTCTACGAGTGCGTCAACGTCAAGATGAACTCCTGGGAGCCGGGGCTGACGCGCGACTTCTGGTGGCACCCCTACGACAGCACCCTCGGCGAAGCGGTGCGCGCCTCCGCCAAGCTCCTCTACGGCAAGGGGGCGACTCGCACCAAAGCGCTGCGTGAGGGCGCCGCCCCCCTCCTCAAGGTGGGTCGCCGCACCCTGCGCAAGCGCGCCAACTAACCGCCGACGGGACCCAAAGTGGAGATATAGATCGCTTTGGGGCCCATCGACCGCCGTTAGGAGGTGACTAGCTCCTCTAGCTCGAAGACGCTGCCGCTGGCGTCTAGCTCGCGGATGTGGTCGTAGTCGGTTTTGAGCTGGTCGCGGTCGGGGTCTACGAGGTAGATGATCCCGGGGCAGGAGAAGAGGTCGACGGTTTTTTTGAGCTGGTCGCCAGGGGCAAGCATCGAGATCGTGCCAGCGAATGAGGGGAGCGCTTCGATCTCGCGCAATCCCGCGTCGGAGACGATGCGGCCCTCGTGCTGGGAGATCAGCATCACGCAGTAGGCGCCCGCCGCCAGCTCGTAGGGACGGACGGCGCGGCGCGCCACTGAGGTCGGTTCGAGATAGGCCTCCGCGGTCAGGGCCTGGTGGCTTGGAGTGCAGCGGTCGACGACGTCGTCTGGGACCGAGCCGTGCATGCGCGCGCCCGACTCGACCAGGACCGGCCCGGTCTCGGTCAGCATCACCTCGGTGTGGGCGGGGCCGTAGCGGATGCCGAGCGCATCGAGCACCGATTCGACGTAGGGGACGACCTGATCCTGCTGCTCGCCGTGGCGGGGCAGCAGCTCCTCGTAGTCGTAGATGAAGTTGGCGCTGCGGCGCAGCTTGTTGTCGCGCCAGACCTCGGAGACGTGGTGGACCCCCTCCCAGGAGACCGAGTTGACGAAGAGCTGGGTGCCCTGCAGCAGCTCCTGGACCAACAGCTCCTCGTTGGCGCCGTGCAGGGCGTTTGGCCGGCCCAGGATCGCGCCGAAGGCGGCCTCGATCGCGGCGGCGTCGCGGCAGATCGTGACGCCGTCCGTGCCGGCGCTGTCGAGCGGTTTGACCACGACCGGGGCGCCGTCGCGGGCCGCCGCCCAAGCGATCGCCTCGGCCACGTCGCCCGTCTTCAGCGCCTCCGCCGCTCGCAGCCCGGCGTCGCGCAGTGCCTCGGACATCGCGTTCTTGTCGCGCCGCGCCCGGCTCAGATCGCTGCCGTTTGACGGCAGCCTGAGCCGCTCGCTGAGCGCGTCGGCCAGGGGGACGCCGGGCTCGGCGCCGACGACGACGAAGGCCGGATCGTGAGCCGCCACCCGCGCCGCCGTCGCCTCCAGGTCACCCTCATGGACGACGTTCTCGACGAAGTCGCCCGCCCGGAAGGCGCGGGCATAGAACTCGGGCAGGCGCGGGCTGCTCTGCACGTGGACCACCGGCAGCCCGGCGGCGCCGAACCGGGGCGCCAGCCGCGCCCCGGTCGAGTAAGCGTCGACTACGACCGCACTGCGCCCGCTCATGCCGTCGCGACGAGGACGAGGCGGTCCTCCGGGCGCTTGGGGCCACCGGCGAAGTTGCCGTAGCGCTCGACGTCGCGGAACCCGGCCGCTTCGGCCATCCGCTGCAGGTCGTCGGCCTCGTACATGCGGATGCGCGAGTCGACGACGTCCTCGCCGTAGACGTAGTGCACGTGCAACATCCCGGTCGAGAAGTCGACGTCGAGGGTTTCCTGGACTCCGTTGGTCTCCCGCTCGACCACCCCCTCGTCGGTTTTCAGCCGGTAGCGCGAGCGCTCTAGGTCGGAGAGCTCCATCGCCATCTTGCCCCCCGGCCGCAGCGCGGCGTGGTACGCGCGCAGCATCACTTCGTCCTCGGCGACTGTCGCCCCGAAGCCGAAGCTCGAGGAGAGGCTGACGAGGCCGTCGAAGCCGCGCAGCTCATCGGGCAACGGCTTCATCAGGTCGGCGACGACGTAGGTCGGTCCCGGGTACTCGCGCTTGGCTTCGGCAACTGCGATCTCGGAGATGTCGACGCCAACCGCGTCGATCCCGTTGTCGGCCAGCGCGGCGACGAAGCGGCCGAGGCCGCAACCCGCATCGAGCGCGCGGTCGCCCGGCTTCAAGCCGAGGAGGTCCATCGCCAGCGGTGCCTCCTCCTCGTTGCCCTCGTAGCGGCCGAGCCGGTTGGCGACTCGCATGTAGGCGGGCCCGTAAGTGTCGACCTCGTTCAGGATTGGCGACGAATCGCTCATGAAACCCAAAGCGTACCTAGACCCGCACGCCATCGCGAGCGCCATCCCAGGCTTCTGTGCGAGGGTGCCGGGAACCCCTTCCAGCCGCCCCAGATGACCTCCCTCACAGCCACCGAATCCGCCGTCGCCGTCGCCGGCCTGCGCCGCGATTACGGCGAACGGACCGCGCTCGCCGGGGTCGGCTTCGAGCTCGCGCCCGGCGAGACGATGCTGGTCCTGGGGCCGAACGGCGCCGGCAAGACGACCCTGCTGCGGATCCTCGCCACCCTGCTGCGGCCGAGCGGCGGTGAGGTGCGAGCACTCGGCTGCTCGATCCCGGCTGAGGCCTGGAAGCTGCGCGGCCGGATCGGCTTCCTCGGCCACGAGCCGCTGCTCTACCGCGACCTCAGCGGCCGCGAGAACCTGCGCTTCCACGCCCGCCTGCACGGGATGCGCGGCGAGGATGCCGAGGGGCATATAGCCGCGCTCCTCGCCACGGTCGGGATGGAGCATCGCGCCGACGAGCGCGTCACCGAGCTCTCCGCCGGGATGCGCCAACGCCTGGCGATCTGCCGCTGCGTCCTGCATGAGCCCGAGCTGCTGCTGCTTGATGAGCCCGAGTCCAACCTCGACGCCGCCGGGCGCGAGCTGGCCCGCGACCTGATCGGCCCCGGAGCGGGCCGGACCCGCGTCATCGTCAGCCACGACCCCGAGCGCTTCGAGGCCGAGGCGGACCGGGTGCTGCGCCTGGAGGCCGGCGGGAGGCCGGCGCCCGCATGACCAGCCCCCGGGTCACCCCCACCCGCGCCGCCTTCGCCGCGATCCTCGCCAAGGACCTACGCGCCGAGCTGCGCACCCTGCAGTCGCTGCCGGCGATGGCGCTCTTCGCGACGACGACCTTCGTCGTCTTCCGCTTCGGCCTCGACCGCACTGCCCTCTCCGGCAGCCTCGCCGCCGGCGTGCTCTGGGCCACCCTCCTCTTCGCCGCCCTGCTCGGCGTCAACAGGCTCTTCGTCGCCGAGCGCGAGGAGGGTGGCTTCGACGCGATCCGCCTCGCCCCGGTCGACCGCAGCGCCCTCTTCCTCGCCAAGGCGACGGCCCTGCTCGCCTTTCTCGTGGCGGTGGAGTTGGTCGTGGTGCCGATCTTCGCCCTCTTCTTCCTCGATTCCGCCGCCGCCCTGGGGCCGCTGCTCCCGGTCCTGCTGCTCGCCGACCTCGGCCTCGCCGCCACCGGCACGCTGATCTCCTCGATGGCGGTCCACTCGCGCGCCCGCGACCTGCTCGGGCCGCTCGTCCTCCTGCCCCTGGTGGTGCCATTGATGATCGCCGCGACAGGTGCCAGCGAGCCGCTCCTGGCCGTGGGCGGTCCCGGTTACAACCGCTTCGGCACCTGGCTGGCGGTGCTCGCCCTATACGATCTGATCTTCCTCCTCGTCGGCTACGCCGTTTTCGATTTCTTGCTGGAGGACTGAGGCGCCCTCGCTCCCTGGGGCACGAGACCCATGTACGGCAAAGGACCAGAAACGCCTGAACTTCGCCTCCACCGAAGGGCGGGCATCAGACTGTGACGCCCTTCGGTTCCGGTCTCAGAGCCCTCTCGATCGCGACGGTCGTGGCCATCGCCACGTCGTTTTCGCTCGTCTTCTTCTATGCGCCGCTCGACGCCGACCAGGGCTTCATCCAGAAGATCTTCTACCTGCACGTGCCGCTGGCGATCACGGCGCTGCTCGGCTTCGTCGCCGGCGGGGCCTTCGCGATCGCCCACCTGCGCAGCGGCAACAGCCGCTGGGACGCGTACTCCTACGTCTCTATCCACATGTCCGTGATCTTCGGCGTCGCCGTCCTGATCACGGGCTCGATCTGGGCCAAGGCCTCCTGGGGGCACTGGTGGGTCTGGGACGAGCCGACCCTGGTCAGCTTCCTGATCGTCTTCCTCATGTACGCGACCTACTACCCGTTCCGCTACGCGATCGAGGACCGCGAGCGCCAGGCTCGCTACGCCTCGGTCTTCGCCGTCACCGCCGGCGCCTTCGTCCCCCTCAACTTCATGGCCGTGCGGCTCGCCGAGAGCCTCGTCCACCCGCGCGTCTTCGCCACCACCGGCGGCGGCCTGCCCGGCTCGATGATGCTCACCTTCCTCGTCAGCCTCGTCGCGATCGGGCTGCTCTGGGTGACCCTGGTCAAGCTCGAGCTGACCGCGAAGAGCGCCTCGGGCCAGCTCAAGCGGCTGCGCCGGGCGCTGGACGCGCCGGCCCCGGGCGCGAGCTCGCGGATCGCCCCGGAGGTGAGCTGATGAACGAGCTGCTGCTCGCCGCGCCCGCCCTTCCCCTCGACGAGGCGGGCAAGTACGTCGCCGGCGCCTACGTCGTCTTCCTCGTCCTCGTGGTCGTCTACGTCGCGATCATGGCCTCGAAACTGCAACGG
This sequence comes from uncultured Solirubrobacterales bacterium, assembly GCA_963843495.1. Classification (GTDB taxonomy): domain Bacteria; phylum Actinomycetota; class Thermoleophilia; order Solirubrobacterales; family 70-9; genus VRUE01. Next base: position 832,365 of record CAWJJX010000003.1, read on the forward strand.
ATGGAGCGGGAGCTGAGGGAGCTCGCCGGGTTTGCGGAAAACCGCGCCAACGGAGAGGCCGCAGCGCCGGAGCGCGAGGAGGTGAGCGCCTGATGTCCGAGCTGCTGGCCCTCGGCGTCTCCCACAAGACCGCGCCGCTCGACCTGCGCGAGCGGCTCTCGCTGACCGAGGGCCGCGCCGCCGGCGCGGTGCGTGAGCTGACCGGGGTCGCCGGCATCCACGAGGCGGCGGCGATCTCGACCTGCAACCGCACGGAGCTCTACCTCGTCGTCTCCGACCCCGTCGAGGCCGAGTCGACGGCTCTCGGGGTGCTCACCCGCCAGGCCGAGATCCGCCCGACCGAGCTGCTCGGCCACCTCTACTCGCTGCGCTCGGGCGACGCGGTCAGCCACCTCTTCCGCGTCACCGCCGGCCTCGACTCGATGATCCTCGGTGAGGCCGAGATCCAGGGTCAGGTCAAACGCGCCTACGAGCTGGCGCTGGTCGAGGGCGGCACCGGGCCAATCCTCAACCGGCTCTTCCGCGGCGCCCTCGCCGCCGGCGGCCGCGCCCGCGACGAGACCGGGATCAGCGAGAAGAACGTCTCGATCCCCTCGGTCGCGGTCGAGCTCGCCCGCCACACCCTCGGCGACCTCGCCGAGCGGCGCGTGCTGGTGATCGGCGCCGGGGAGACCGCCGAGCTCCTCGCCCGCGCCCTCGTCGCCCGAGGGGTCACCACCGTCTTCGTCGCCAACCGCCACTACGACCGGGCGATCGGCCTTGCCCAGCGATTCGACGGCAATGCCGTCCGCTTCGAGGAGCTGCCCGAGCAGCTCGAGCGGGCCGACATCGTCGTCTCCGCCACCAACTCCCCCCACCACATCGTCGAGCGCGACGAGCTGGAGAAGGTGATGGCGAGCCGCGGTGGGCGACCGCTGCTGCTGGTCGACATCGCCGTGCCGCGCGACATCGAGCCAGCCTGCCGCGAGGTCACCGGGGTCAGCCTGCACGACATCGACGACGTCCAGCAGATCGTCGAACGCAACGCCAGCGGCCGCGAGGCCGAGGCACGGCGGGCGGAGCGCATCCTCGACGCCGAGCAGGACCGCTTCGAGCGCTGGCTCGCCTCGCTGGAGGTGGTGCCGACGATCGCGGCCCTGCGCGAGCGCGCGGACGAGATCGTGCGCCGCGTCCTCGCCGAGAACGAGGGCCGCTGGGAGAGCCTCGGCGAGGCCGACCAAGAGAGGCTCACCGCGATGGCGAAGGCGATCGCGTCGCGCCTCCTCCACGACCCGACCCTGCGGATGAAGCGCTCCGCCGGCAGCGATGAGGCCTACCTCTACGTCAGCGCCCTGCGCGAGCTGTTCGGGCTGGACGTCGAGACCGAGCCGGAGGGCGAGAGCGGCGCCGAGGTCACCGAGCTTCACCGCCGCAAATCCACTTGAGCCCGCGGATCGCCACGCGCGGCAGCGCCTTGGCCCTGGTCCAGGCCAGGCATGTCGGCGAGCTGTTGGGCGGGGCGGAGCTGGTCGAGGCCTCCTCCGACGGCGAGCCGGGCGACAAGGCTCGCTTCGTCCGTGGCGTCGAGCGGGCGCTGCTCGACGGGCGGGCCGAGATCGGCGTCCACTCGGCCAAGGACCTGCCGGCCGAGCTGACCGAGGGCCTGATGCTCGCCTCCGTCCCGGTTCGCGAGGACCCGCGCGACGCCTGGATCGGCGCCGGCTCCTCGCTGGAGGACGTGCCCGAGGGGACCAGGGTCGGCACCGCCAGCCTGCGCCGCCGCGCCCAGCTGCTCGCCGCGCGGCCCGACCTCGAGGTCAGTGAGCTGCACGGCAACGTCGACACCCGCCTGCGAAAGCTCGCCGAGGGCAATCTCGACGCGATCGTTCTCGCGGTCGCCGGCCTGCGCCGGCTTGGGCGCGAGGCCGAGATCTCGTTCGCGATCCCAGTCGAAGCGATGACCCCGGCGGCCGGCCAAGGCTCCCTGCTGCTGCAGATCCGCGCGGAGGATGAGGCGGCGCTGCGCGCGGTCGAGCCGATCACCGATGAAGCGGCGCTGCGCGAGCTGACGGCCGAGCGCACCGTTGTCGCCCTGCTCGGAGCGACGTGCAACAGCCCGATCGGCGTGCACGGCAAGGTCGACGACCGACTCGATCGGATGCGGCTAGACGCCTTTGTCGGCCTCCCCGACGGCAGTGAGTGGATCCGCGACCACGTCGAGGGTGACTCGACCGAGCCGACCGCCCTCGGTGCCGAGCTGGCCCAGCGCCTCCTCGCCACCGACGCCCGCGACATCCTCGACCGCGCCGAGGAGATGGTGGCATGACCCCGCTTCCGGTGCGCTTTATCCACGCATACCGGGGGAAAGGCGCACCGGAATGAGCGGGCGGGCCGGGGTGGTGTATCTCGTGGGGGCCGGGCCCGGGGACCCCGGGTTGATGACGGCGCGCTCGCTCGAGTTGATCGCCACCGCTGACGCGATCTTCTACGACCGGCTGATCCCACCAGGGGCCCTCGACGGCGCCCGCAACGACGCCGACCTCGTCTACGTCGGCAAGACCCCTGCGGCCGACGGGACCCAAAGTCGCCTATATGACGACTTTGGGTCCCGTCGGCCGGTGTCGTCGGTGGCGCAGGAGGAGATCCATGAGCGACTGATCGACGCGGCGCGGGAAGGGAAGAGCGTCGTGCGGCTGAAGGGGGGCGACCCATTCGTCTTTGGGCGCGGCGGCGAGGAGGGCGAAGCGCTGCGCGCTGCGGGAGTCGAGTTCGAGGTCGTGCCGGGGGTGACCGCCGGGGTTGCCGCCAGCGCCTACGCCGGGATCCCGGTCACCCATCGCGACGACGCCTCGGCGGTCGCCTTCGTCACCGGCCACGAGGACCCGGAGAAGGAGGAGACCGCGATCGATTGGGAGGCGCTCGCCCGCTTCCCCGGCACGCTCGCCTTCTACATGGGCGTCAAGCGCCTCTCCGCCAACGCGGCGTCACTGATCGCGGCGGGACGTGACGCCGGTGAGCCGGCGGCTGCGATCGAGCGGGGGACGATGGGTGGCCAGCGAACCGTCGTCGCCACCCTCGGCACCCTGGCCGAGGCGGTAGAGCGCGAGGCCATCGGCGCGCCGGCGCTGATCGTCGTCGGCCCGGTCGTGCGCCGGCGCGAGGCGCTCGCCTGGCTCGAGCGCCGGCCCCTGTACGGGCGCCGCGTCGTTGTCACTCGTGCTCGCGCCCAGGCGAGCGGGCTGGCAACGCAGCTGCGGGACCGGGGCGCCGAGGTGGTCGAGCTACCGGCGATCCGGATCGAGCCCCGGATCGAGAGCGAGAAGGTACGGCGCGCTGTCGAGTCGATCCGGGAGTACGCCCTCCTCTGCCTGACCAGCCCCAACGGGGTGCGCCTACTCTTCGAGGCGCTGGCGAGCGCCGGCCTCGACGCGCGCGCCCTCGCCAGTGCGACCGTCGCCGCGATCGGGCCGGGCACCGCACGGGCCCTCGCCGAGCGTGGGATAGCCGCCGACGTCGTCCCCGAGCGCTTCGTCGCCGAGGCGCTGGTCGAGGCACTGAGCGACGTCGAGGTGACCGGCAGGCGCGTCCTCGTCGCCCGCGCGGCCGAGGCCCGCGACGTCCTCCCGGAGGCGCTGCGCCAGCGCGGCGCCGAGGTCGACGTCGTCGCCCTTTATGAGACCGTGCGCGAGGAGCCGAACCCGGAGGCGGTCGAGGCGGCACAAGCCGCCGACTACGTCACCTTCACCTCGTCCTCGACCGTGCGCAACCTCGTCGGTGCCCTCGGCGACCGCTTCCCGCGCTCGGCCCGCGTCGTTTCGATCGGCCCGATCACCAGCGAGGCTGCCCGCGACGCCGGGCTCGAGATCGACGTTCGAGGCTGAGCGCCACGACGTCGACGGACTGATCCAGGCCCTGCTCGCAGACTCAGCGAGCCCCTGAGCGCTCCGGTGCGCTTTATGTCCGCATGCATGGCACAAAGCGCACCGGAATGAGGTTCGGCGCCCCGCACCGGCACTTCCGGGTCACCGACTCCACCAACAGTCGCGCCCGCGAGTTGGCTGAGGCAGGTGCACCGGGCGGCGTCGTTGTCACCGCGAGCGAGCAGACCGCCGGCCGCGGCCGCCAAGGGCGGGTCTGGACGGCGCCGGAGGGCAAGGCGCTGCTCTACTCGGCGATCCTGCGGACGCTTGACGAGCGCCACCTGCTGCTGCCGCTCTCGGTGCCGCTGGCGGTCTGCGCTGCGGCCGAGGCGTTGCGGCCCGGCATCGAGTGCGCCCTGAAGTGGCCGAACGACGTCTGGCTCGAGGGGCGCAAGCTCGCCGGCGTGCTGATCGAGGCCAAGCCGCAGGAGGGCTGGGCGGTGATCGGCATCGGCCTCAACCTCTCGATCGAGCCGCACGAGTTCCCCGCCGACCTGCGCCAGCCGGCCACCTCGCTCGGCGGCGGCGTCACGCCCGAGAAGGCTCGGCCGGCGCTCGACGCGCAGCTCAGCCAGTGGGTCTTCGCCGGAGAGGAGGAGATCCTCGCCGAGTGGCGGCGGCGCGACGGGCTGCGCGGCCGCGAGGTCGCGTGGGAGGAGGGCTCAGGAGTCGCCGACGGCATCGACGGCCGCGGCAACCTCGTCGTCGTCGTCCCCGGGGGCGGTCGCGTCAGCCTCGGCGCCGGCGAGGTCCAGCTCCGCCTCTGAGTCGGAATCCGCTTCGCCGGCATCGGCCTCGGACCCATTCTGGTCGACCTTCTCGGTCGTTTTTTTGCGTTTGGAGCGACGTTTGCGTTTCGGTTTGGCCTTCTTCGGTTTGGCCTCCGCCTCGTCCAGCTTCTCCTCGGTCTCGTCCTCCGCCTCGACCGCCTTGCTCTCCGCCTCGACGGGCTGGGCTCCCGCCGCCGCGCCGGACTCGCCGCCCTTCCCCCCCTTGCGCTTGCGCTTGGAGCGCCGTTTGCCGCCTTTGGGGAAGTTGCGCAGCAGCTCGCGGGCGATCGCCGAAGGCTTGCGCGCCATCCGCATCCGCGCGCCCCGCAGCACCTCTTCGCCCTCCGGCGTGTGCGACACCGCGGCGGCCAGCAGCGCCACCGCGAGGCGACGGTCCTGTTTGCGCGCGGCGTGGACGAGGCGGCGCGCGTTGCGCCCGTGGGCCCGGCCGGAGGAGTTGACCAGCAGGCCGAGCAGGCGCTTCGTCTCGGGCCAGCGCTGCACGGCGTACTCTTCGTGCAGCTCGCGAGTGTAGGAGGCCAGTCGCCAGACCCAGGCCTGCGCCTGGTCGCGACGCCCGATCCGTTTGTCGGCCAGCGCCTGCAGCAGCGTTTTCGTCCCCGCCCGCTTGTCCTCGCGGGTCCAGGTGCCGACGATGTCGATCGCGTCGTCGAAGGCGTCGGCGTCGCCGAGGTCGGCGATCTCGCTCAGCGCTTTGAGTTTCAGCTGCGAGTTGCGATTGCGCTGCACGCAGGTGAGGAGGAAGCGGCGGCGCAGCTCCTTCGAGCGGGCGCCTTGCAGGATCGCCCGCGCCCGGCGCCACCCCTGCGGGTTGACCCGTGCCCCGGCCAGCGCCGCCCAGGCGTGTTGCTCGGCGTGGTCGAGGTTCTCGACCGCGATCCGCCACAGCTCCCGTTCGAGCACCTGGGTGCGGCGCTCCTCCTTGTCGGAGACCGGGACGATCCGGCGCTCGACCCTGATCCGCCGTCCCCGCGCCCGGCGCACCGGCCCGATCACGATCGCGCCGCCGCGGTAGACGTCGCGGTCGAGCAAGCTGTGCAGGGTGACGATCGTCTCGTCGTGGGTCGTCGCCGGGTGGACGAAGTCGATCACCAGGCCGGCCTCCTTGCCCGGCGCGCGACGGGTGACGCGGCCGACCCGCTGCTGGTAGATGCGCCGCGAGGCGGTCGGCGCCAGGTGCATGCAGAGCGTCGCCCGCGGCGAGTTCCAGCCCTCGGCGAGCAGCATCGCGTTGCAGAGGACGTCCACCTCGCCGCGCTCGAAGCCGGCGAGAATCTCGGCCAGTTCGCGCTTCGGCGTCTCTCCCGAGACAGCGCGGGCGACCACGCCGGCGTTCTGCAGCGCCCGCGCGACGTTCTTCGCGTGCTGCACGCCGGCGGTGTAGAGGACGCCGGGGGTGCCGTCGAAGCGCGTCTTGTAGAGGTCGGCGATGGCGACGTTGAAGGGCTCCTGGTCGAGCAGGGCGGCCAGCTCCTCCTGGTCGAAGTCCTGGTCGACCTCGCCTTTTCGCAGCGGCACCTTGGCGATCGTCCGTACCCCCGGCCCGGGCGGGATCCGCATGCAGCGCAGCGGCGAGATCACGCCGCGCCGCGCCGCCTGGATCAGGTCGAAGCGCGAGGTCTGGGTCGGGAAGAGGTCGGCGACGTGGCGGGCGATCAGGGCACCGGTCGCTGTCATGCCGATGAAGACGGGGCCGGTCCAGGCGCGGATGCAAGCGCTGGTCTTCTCCCCCAGCGCGGTGTGCGCCTCGTCGCAGATCACGATCGAGTAGGCGTCGGAGATCTTCTTGTGGTTGCGCACGAACCACTGGTAGGTCTCGACCGTGACCGGCCCGTCAGGATCGTCGCGGCCGTCGAGCAGCGGCGGCCGCAACCGCTCCTTGTAGCCGCGCTCGGAGATCTCGCCGATGAACTGGTCGACGAGGTTGCGGCGGTGGGTGAGGATCAGGACGCCGCCGGTGCGCGAGGCGTCGATGAAGCCGACCGCGGCGACGGTCTTGCCGGCGCCGGTGGCGTGCTCGAACCAGAAGCGCCGCTCGGCACCTGGGTCCTCGGGCGCCTCATCGATCGTCTCCTCCTCGTCCTCGACCGCCGGCTCCTCCCAGTCCTGGGGCTCCTCGTCGGCCGCCAGCTCCTCGTCCTCGAGCGCCACCTCACCGTTCTCACCGTCCTCGTCGGGGCTGACGTCCTCGGCCGCAGTGGTGGCAGGTGGCTCCGCCTCCGCGACGGCGCCGTCCCCATTGGCTTCGCCGTTGGCCGCCTCCTGCTGCTCGGCCATCAGCTCGGTCAGCGTGCCGGAGAGCGCGTCGACCTGGTGCGGGTTCAGCTCGGCGCCGTCGCGCAGCTTCGGCGGCTCCTCGGCGAGCAACCGCTCTAGCCCGAGCAGCAGCGAGAAGTCGCGCCGCCACTGGATCGAGGGCTCCTCCGCCCCCTCGTCGAGCTCCTTCAGGGCGCCGTCGAGCGCGCGGCGGCGCGCCGTGCCGGGCGCCAGCGCCTCGGGGCCCTCGCCGTCGAGCAGGAAGGGCTCGCGGGCGAACTCCGCCGCCCGTTCGATGTCGGCGCTAGAGGGAACTGCCGCCCGCGCGGCAACTTCGCTGGTCTTGGCCATGAAGGCTTTCGGGTTTCGTCCCCGCCGCACGCAGGACGTGAGCGGGGGCACTAGGACGAGGATGCCGGGAGGCTTCACATTTCCCCCCGACGCTCTCTGCGGTCGGCATCAGGTATGCCAACCGAACGTACGTATTGTAGTCGATGACTTGACCAATGCAGCACGACAGCTGCGTATTGGCGCGATGCTGGTCGCAGCGGCGGCGCTCCTCGGCGCCGGCTGCGGCTCGGACACGAGCAGCGACTACGGCGGCGAGCCACCCGACTACGCGACCGCGCTCGCGGGCTCGCCGCCGCCGCTGGCGGCGCTGCATCGTCAGGCCAACGAGCTGCTGCCGGGCGGAGTCGATGCCTTCGAGCAGCGAATCGACGGGCTGAAGGGTTACCCGATCGTGGTCAACGTCTGGGCCTCCTGGTGCGGGCCCTGCCGCTTCGAGTTCCCCACCCTGCAGCGGCTCTCGGCCGCCTATGGCAAGCGCGTCGCCTTCGTCGGCGTCGACAGCGAAGACTCAGACGACGCCGCTAGGACCTTCCTCGGCGAGGCGCCGGTTCCCTTCCCGAGCTACGTCGACCCCGACGGAGCGATCGCCGAGGAGCTCGGCGCCACGCGGGGCCTGCCCGACACCGCCTTCTACGATCGCAGCGGTGAGCTCGTCTACTTGAAGCAGGGTCCCTACACCGAGCATGGCGAACTGCGCGCGGACATCGAACGCTACGCGCTCGACGGCGAGCTCCAAGGCGGATAATCGGATCATGGACACCGCGATAGTCATCGCTCTCCTCGGGATCGCCCTGCTCGCCGGCGAGTTGCTGCTCCCCACCGGCGGGGTCCTGGCGGTCCTTGGAGCGGCTGGCCTGATCGCCGGCGGCGTGGTTGCCCTCGAGTCCGACAGCGCCGCCGCCGACTACGTGGGGCCGGCGCTGATCACGCTCGGCGTCCTCTCGCTCGTCGTCTTCTACTTCGTCACCCGCAAGGTGATCGAGGCCCACCGCGACCAGCCGGTGCGAACCGGATCAGAGGAGCTGGTCGGGTCCGTGGCCGAGGCGCGTAGCACGCTCGACCCCGAGGGTCAGGTCTGGGTCGCCGGCACGCTCTGGAGCGCCCGCCTCGCCGACGGCGGGGCACCGGTGCAGCTCGGGGATAGAGTCCGGGTCGACGCGGTCGATGGCCTGACGCTTGTGGTCCGGCCGGAGTCACCCCCCACACGAGCCGAGGGAGGCGCGAGCTGATGGACGTCTTGGCTGTAGTGATTCTGATCCTGCTGTTCTTCGCTGTGTTCGCGCTCGGTGCCTCCGTGCGCGTGCTGCGCGAGTACGAGCGCGGCGTGATCTTCCGCCTGGGCCGCCTGATCGCTCAGAAGGGACCCGGCCTGATCCTCCTCATCCCGCTGATCGACCGCATGGTCAAGGTCGACCTGCGCACGATCACGCTGAACATCCCGCCGCAGGAGGTGATCACCCGGGACAACGTGCCGGCGGGCGTCAACGCCGTCGCCTACTTCCGCGTGATCGACTCCCGCAAGGCGATCGTCGAGGTCGAGAACTTCCTCCTCGCCACCTCGCAGATCTCGCAGACGGCGCTGCGCTCGGTGCTGGGGAAGGCCGAGTTCGACCAGCTGCTCTCCGAGCGCGAGCGGCTCAACGAAGAGCTGCAGAAGATCATCGACGAGTCGACCGAGCCCTGGGGAGTGAAGGTGACCGCGGTCGAGATCAAGGACGTCGAAATCCCCGAACAGATGCAGCGCGCGATCGCCCGGCAAGCCGAGGCCGAGCGCGAGCGGCGGGCGAAGATCATCAACTCCGAGGGCGAGTACCAGGCGGCGCAGAAGCTCACCGACGCCGCCGACATCATCAGCACCAACCCGGCCTCGCTGCAGCTGCGCTACCTGCAGACGCTGCTCGAAATCGGCAGCAATCAGAACACGACGGTCGTCTTCCCGCTGCCGATGGACGTGCTCGAGCCGTTCATGAGAGCGACGAAGCCGAAGGAGGAGCGGCCGAAGCCACCACCTCCGGCGCCACCTCCGCTCGAGTCCGACCCCGACCTGCCGCCATCTCGGTCCTGACGCCCTGAGCACGCCAGAGCTACGCATCGACCAGCTCTCGGGGCTGCCGGCGATCCTGGCCCCGGGACGTGCCGATCGCCCCGAGGGGTTCCGGGCGAAAGCGAGCGAGCCGAAGGGCCCGGAGAGCTGCCCCTTCTGCGAGGGACGCGAGGACCGGACGCCGCCAGAGGTATACGGGACGCGGCCGGGTGGCGGAGGGGCAGACGAGCCGGGCTGGACGACGCGAGTCGTGCCGAACCTCTACCCCGCGCTCACCGACGACCTGCATCACGACTCCGGGGATATAGCCGGGAACGGTGATTCGCACGCGGCGACGGGGGGTGAGGCGGGGGCCTTCGCCAGCGCCGGGGACCCACTGCTGGAGTCGCGCCGGGCCGGGGAACCCGACCTCTTCGCTTCGCGGCCCGCGCTGGGCGCGCACGAGGTGCTCGTCAACGGCCCCGCGCACGTCACTGCGATGGCCGAGCTAGGCGAGGAGCAGTTCGGCGGCGCCGTCGCCACGTGGCGAGAGCGGATGAAAGCCCACGCCGACGCTTCCTACGTGCAGCTGATCGTCAACGAGGGGGGCGGTGCGGGTGCGTCGCTCGAGCACACCCACGCCCAGCTCTATGCGCTCCCTTTCGTCCCCGCCGCAGTCGCGCGTGAGCGCGAGCGGATGGGCGCCTACCGCGAACGAACCGGGGGCAGCGGCCTGCTCAGCGACGTCCTGGTCGAGGAGGTGCGGCAGCGCGAGCGCCTCGTCGCGATCGACGAGGAGGCGGCGCTGATCTGCCCGTGGGCCTCACGCTCCCCTTTCGAGCTGCGGGTGATCCCGCGCGTGGAGGCAGCGAGCTTCGCCGAGGACTCCGTCGGTGCGGCGATGATCCGCACCGCGATGCGGCTGCTGGCGGCTCGCTTCGGCGGCCCACCCGAGCTCAACCTCTGGGTGCGCACCGCGCCCCGCGGCGCCGAGACCTTCCACTGGCACGTCGACATCGCCCCGCGGCTGATCATCAAGGCTTCGTTCGAGTTCGCCACCGGGGTGGACATCAACACATACCCGCCGGAGCGTGCGGCGGCCGACCTGCGGGAGTGCCTCTGATGCCGCCCAACCCGCGCCCGATCCCTCACTTCATCGCCGACTCGACGCAGGAGGGGATTCCGCACGGGCGCTTCGCCGAGCGCCTGGGCGAGGCGTTCCGGGCGGCGTGCACCGGGATCGAGGACCTGCCCGAGGGGGTCGAGGCTCCGGCGGAGCTCGACTGGTTCCCCGAGCGGGGCTGGGGAGGACGCGTCTGGGTCCCGTGCACCGCCCGCGCCGAGGGCCCGTCCGGGGCGCTGGAGCTCTTCGGCCACGTCTCCTACGTCCAGCCCGAGGAGGGGGAGCCATCCGACTTCCGGGCCAAGGCCGACTTCACCGATGTCCTCGCTGAGGACAATCCCGACTGGAAGATCGACCTCAACGACGAGGTGATCGGCCGCTGGCGCGGAGAGAACGGCCGCGCCGGAGCCGTCACCCTGGTCTGGGGCCGCCCCCTCATCCCAGGCGCCGTTGCAGCCGGCGCCGAGTTGGAGAGGGAGACGGTCGACCAGGAAATCGTCACCAACGGCCGCTTCACCCTCCTCGCCCTCGACGCCCTCGAGGGCTACGGGGACGAGATCTTCATGCGGGTCAAGCTCTGGAACCGGCGGGCGCAGGAGCTGGCCTCGGAGAGCCTCTACGCCTGACCGAAGACCGGGGAAAATCCTCTGCTTTGTGAACCGGGATGGCTACAATTGACAGTGGTCACCGGTCGTAGCCGGACCAAATGGGAGCAGGGAGATAGTCGCTAGCGAAACAGTCGGTCTGCAACTCACCCGGCGAGTGATCAGGCTCGCCGTCCTCGGGCTGCTGATCCCGCTTCTCCTCGCGCCGCGGGCACAGGGCGCCGGCCCCTATGAGCCGAACGACGCGACCATCAACGCCGCGGGACCACTCGCCCTTCAGCAGACCTACTCCGGCAGCATCGAGACGCTTGGGGACCGGGACTTCTACTTCTTCTACGTGACCTCGCCAGCCCAAGTCGTCCTGACGGTGAAGAACCTCGGTGGTGGTGGCGTGATCTCCTACTTTGGAACCGCGATCTTGGATTCATCCGCCACGCCCCTCGACGCGGTGTCCTACATCGACAATGGAGAAGAGAGAGCCATCACGGTCGACCTGGTACCACAGAAGTACTACATCGAAGTCGCAGCCAACGAAGGCTCTGGGGATGGATACGTCCTCACAACAGGCGGCAGCAGCGGGGCATTCGGCCCCTACGCATCCATTGCCGCGCAGTGTGCGACTGCGAACGCCGCGGTCGACGCCGCCGAGGCCGGGCTCGAAAGGGCGAAGGCGAAGCTGCAGAGGGCGAGTGCTCGCGCTCGTCGCGCGCGGTACGGAAACCACAGATTCAAGACGTCCGCCCGCACCGCCTACCGGAAGGCCAAGGCCCGTCAGGCCGCGAAGAGGAAAAAACTCAAAGCGGCCAGGGAATCCAGGGAACCGTCGTGCTTCATCGCACAGTAGGTCCCAGGAGAGGCGAGCTCTTCTCTCTACCTGCGCACCTTGCAGCTGCGCGTTAGAACCGAGGTAAGGGTCCTCCCGCCGTCGAAGGTCATCGATGCTCGGGCGAACGGAAAGGCCGCGCCCGAGAACCCTGGCGGGGCGGGACAGCTGGCGCTGAGATAGGACTGGGAACGTCCGCGGAAGACGTAGCTGCGCTGCAGCTGAAGGAAGATCGTCTTGAGGTATCCGTGGCGATTGAGCGAACGGGGCAGGTGCGCGCTGATCACCGTGCCGAAGGTTCCACTGGTGCGGCGGATATGGAAGATGACGATGCGGGTTTCCGCCGCTGGTTCGGTCTGGTAGATATGCCCGAGGATTGCCGGACGACCGTTCACGACGCCGTTGAACAAGATGATTTCCCCCCGCACAACAGCCGTCGACTGGTCCGGAAGGTCCGTTCTGGCCACCATTCCGCCAGTGCCAACCAGGGCCGCCCCGCAAACCGCAAGCGCTTCGGTTGACGTGGTCAGGTCGATCTGAGCCTGACGACAGACAGGGAGCCCTCGGGAGTTCAGTATTCCCCCTCGATTGAGAGCAATCCTGATCGAGCGCAGACCGGGGGGGCTCTGGCCGGCAGACCCAGACCTGATCGTCCCTTCGATGCGCACTGCAATCGGCGCGAGCGAGTCGCGCGGCAGGGCGACGGGCGATATGCCCCCGTTGAAGCGGACGAAGAGGTTGCCCTTTTGAGTCAGCTCTGCCTCAGCTGAGGCCGCCGAGGTCAAGAGCAGCACCGATACGGCGAGAATCGAGAGGGCTTTGGTCATTGCGATCGGTCCTTCCAGATCTGAATACGGTCGAGGATCGAGCCAAGCCCACTGACGACCGGAGGCAAGCGCTCAGCAAGAATACCGAGTGTTTCTACTGCTCATCTGCCTGGACTTGGGCAACGCTTCCCACTGAGGGGCGAAGTCGTCGCCCTCCGCTACCGTGTCGACTAATGGAGTCAACTCAGCGAGTGAGCAAGCCGTCGAAAGACGCGGCCGCCGAGGCCGAGGCAGTTCGGATAAATCGCCTGCGTGAAGACGCGCGGCGGCCCATAAGCGTGAACCTGGCCGAGACAATCGCATTGAGTCACGCGCTGCTGAAGATGGCCGATGCCGCCCAGCGGCGATGACGTCGGTCGCCTTCGACGAGATCCTACGGAGGCTGGTAGCCGCGGGGGCTGAGTTCGTTGTGATCGGTGGGCTCGCGCTGGGGGCAAGAGGCGTCGTTCGTGCTACCAAGGACATCGACATCGTCGTTTCACCTGATGCCGAGAATCTGAAAGTGGTGGCTGAGGTTGCAGTGGCGGCAGGGGGCCACGTTCAGAGAGGGGAAGCGCTGCTGGGAACCCCGATTTCGATTGCGGCAGAGCTGGCCGGAGGAGAACAGATGGCGATCGATACGGATCTGGGCCGGCTCGACATCGTGCAAGGGCTAGATGGTGTTCCGAGTTTCGATGAGCTTCGCTCTCGCGCAAGCGATGCTGAGGTGCTTGGAGTCAACGTGGCGGTCTGTTCGGTGGAAGACCTGCGAGCAATGAAGCGCGCCGCCGGGCGCGGCCAAGATCTCGTCGACCTTGAGAATCTCGACGCTGCTGAGAACTGAGGTGGCGAGCACGTCTGCGCTATGCGGAATCAGCCCCGATAGCTCAGCGGATAAGAGCGACTCCCTCCTAAGCTAGCCCAAGGAGTCGGGCGATTCGGCTCTATAGAGCCGAAGAGGCGGGTCAGACTACCGTTGGCGATTCGCTTGGATTAACTGCGATTGCAGTCGATTTGGGCAGCGAGAACCGCCCGCTGCCCAATGAACCCAACTATGAATCGAGGCCGGGAATCGGCTCAACGGGCAAGTCGCCATGGATCGCCTCCAGCTCTTCCAGATCGACTCGATCCTGCGGTCGTCTGGCAAGGCGCTTGAAGCCGACAACGCTCGGTAGCGCAGCGACCCGGACCATCTGACCCTCCCACTCCACCGTGTCTGCTCGATCGGAAACCGTGTCGAAGTCAAGGGGAGGAGAGCCACCGCGAATGATGTCGACGATGCCGCGGCAACTGTTTACTCGCAGCTGCTCGACACCGGCTATGTCGTCGATCGTGAGCTTCTTTCCATCGGACAATCGCCGCCCATCTGTCAATTCGAGGAAGCGCAGGATCGTCTCGTCAGCATCCTCGCCGTCGGGAACGAGCAGGTCCGAGTCTCTCGTCGCCCGTACATAGCCATGGAAGATCACGCTGAATCCGCCAATGACAACGTGCTCCAAGCCCGCCGAGTTGGCGTCTGCTATGACGCCAACGAGATCAGGACCAGAGGGCTCGTCTTGGGACATTGCCAGCCTTCACGGAAGCAGCGAGCAGCGAGACAGCTTGCTGCGAGAGCTCTTGGCCTAGTTCCAGCCGCTGAGTGGGCGTCAATGCCAAGTTAGAAGCACGCAGCTGCTCCGCATCGGCGCGATTGATCCTCGCCCATTCGGCCTCGTTGCCAGGAGCAAGTAGCGGCTTTCTGCTGACTGCCATGCCTTCATGGTAGGCACCAAGTCGGATCGGGGCATGAATGGGCAATAGCCGCCTCAGAGCGCCTACGATTGAAGCTGGGCCCCGATAGCTCAGCTGGATAGAGCGACTCCCTCCTAAGGAGTAGGCCGCTGGTTCGAATCCAGCTCGGGGCGCTTTGGCGGGTGTCGGGAGGTGCCTATGCCGAGCGGCCGGTGCGTTTTGTTCGGCGTTTGATCCTCACGCACCTCGTTTTGCCACGGATTCGCTTCTTTTTGAAGCCCCGGCGACACTTGAGTGGTTTCTTCGAGGATGGCGGCGACGTCGTCGGAGGTGGCGAGGGGATCGTCGGAGGAAGCGTTGCAGTGGGGGGCGGCGGGCATAGGGCAGGATTGGTCTCGCAAGTCTCGGCGCTTGTCACGAAGGTCTTGTCCAGCCCATTCGTGGTTCCTGAGTTGTTGGTCGCGACGACCCGGAAGCGATAGCCGGTCCCAGCGAGGAGTCCCGTCGATTTTGCCGAGACGGAGACGTTCGACGTGCCGGACGGAGTTGGCGCGCATTTGGCGGATGCCGCGCCGGTGAAGCCGTTCTGCTGAAAAGCGACCTCGTTCGTGTACTCGAAGCGGCAATTTGAGATCGGCCCGCCGCGGGGGTTCACGGAGGCGGTGAGCGTCGCGTTGGTTTGAGTGATCGACGAGGCAGAGCCTGTGGTCGCATCCGGGGGCAGTGGGGGGAGCGTGGTGAATTTCACGGCGGAGCCTTCGTCCGTGCCGCCGTTGCTGGTGGTGACGAGCCGATAGTCATATGACGTCTGGGGCGAAAGGCCGGATATGGACTTCGAGATTTCGGAGCTCGTGGTGCCTCCGGGTTTGGACGGGCACGGAACGGAAACCGCGTTGTCGAAGCCGTTTGCGCTGAAGTCGGCATCGTCGGTGTACTCGAAGTGGCAGTCGAGAAGACCGTGGCCGTTGGGATTGACGCTTCCCTTGAGCGTCGCTTCGACCTGGCCCAGGGGAGACGGCGTCAATGTGCTTGCACTGGGCGCGGGAATCGATGCCACCCGGTGGAAGACTCGGACCACGTCCCCCGATCCACGGGGATCGGTGACGTAGACCTTGTGAGTGGTGGCGTTGACGGCAATCTGCCCGGCGCCCCTCGGACCGGCAGCGGGCTGACCGACGACGCCAGCGCCAAAGTCGTCGAACTGCGTGCCAGAAGCGTCGAAGGCAATGACGTGGTAGCCATTGGGGCCCAAGCTCCCCACGAAGACCTCGTTGCTCGCCGGATCGACGGCCACGGCAACGGGTTCCTCGCCACTCTGCAGGATCGAGTCGTAGACGAAGGAGCCACCCGACGGTTTGAACTTCGTAACGCGTTTGCCACCGATGTCAACGACGTAGAGGTTCCCCACCGAGTCGAAAGCGGCTCCCTTGGGCTCGTCGAAAGCGCCGCCGGGGCACCCCGTGCACGCTACGGAGCCAAGGAGCGTCCCCACGGAATTGAAGATTTTGACGGTGGTGCCGAACAGATCGGGGAAATAGACGCGGCCGGACGCATCGACCGCGAGGCTGGGTACCGATGAGCCGGGATTGAACGATGCCCCAAGAGTCCCCGCTGACGTGAAGGTGCTCATTTTCGACGTGCCCACATTCCCCGTCGGCGCCGGGATTTCTCCCTGGTACGCGTAAATGTCTTGGTTTACCGGGTTGACCGCGACTGCCCCGAAGAAATCGCTCCCACCGGTGACGAACGGGGACGCCGCGGTTGGGACCCCGGCGGCATCGAACTGCTCGATACGCCCAGGCGCAAAAGAGCTGAGGTTCGTCGACACCTCGGCTACGTAGATCTTCTGGCTGGTCTGATCGATTGCGATGCCGAACGGCAGCGTCGCGCTCAACTCGATCGATGGCTGCACCGGATCCGGCTCATAGCCTGGATTCGCCCGCGCAGAGCCGGGCAGTGCGACTGCCGTGACCAAGAGGATCGCGGCCACCAAAGAGCGCCTGCCGCGCTCAACCCCTCCCGACTCGAGCATAAGAAAGCCCCCCGCGCTTGCTCAGCAAACTTGATCGTTTACAAACTCCGAGGCTAGCGCGCTCAGTCCCAGGGTCAAGACTGCTTCTTTAAGCCATTCCTAACGATGGCCGAATCCCCTCACGAACCCCGCACCTTGCAGCTCCCCGAGAGCACCGAGCTCAGCTCCGTCCCCCCGCTGAAGGCAAAGGAAGTACGAGCAAGGGGGAAGACCGCGCCAGGAAAGCCCTCAGGAGCAGGGCAACCGGAGCTGATGTAGGAGTGCGAGCGGCCCTTGTAGTTGAAGCGACGGTTCAGGGTCATCTCGATCGAGGTCAATCGCCCCCAGGCCCTCATAGCTGGGGGCAGGGGAGCGTTCAAGAGGATCCCGTAGGTCCCTTTGCGAAGCCGGACCACCTCAAAGACGATGACGAAGGAGGTTGCAAAGGGTCGGGGGGAGTAGATGTGGCCGTAGAGGACGGGCTTTTTGCCTTTGACGCTGTTGAAGACCAAGAGCCTGCCTTGGGAGGAATAGGTTTCCTGGCCGGCCAGGGTGATTTCGGCGCTGAAGCTCCCTTTGCCGACAAGAGCTGAGCGACAGCTGGCGAGGGCGTGAGAGCTAGAGCCGGGCTGGATCCTCGAGTACTCGCAGGTGGGAAGCCCCTCGTAGTCAAGGCGCCCATGTCGGTTCAGCTCGATCCGAAGCGCCCGAAGCTGCGGTGGCGGGCTCTGGTCGGTGGTGGTGATCTCACTGCCGACGGAGACCGAGATCGGCGCCGCTCCTGTTCTTGGCAATCGCTTTGGCTTCATCTTGCCCGAGACCGTTACGCGCAGGTTGCCCTTTTGGGAGATCTCCGCTTGGGCCAGGGCGCTGAGGGCGAGGATCGCGATCATTGCCCCAAAGGAGGCGAGGTGCACTCGGTTGCGGTTGCTCATCGGTTGCTTTCTTGACGTAGGTGGTTGATGGAAGTGACCCTCAGACCGGCAGTGGGGAGGGCAGCGCCATGCCCACCTTCCAGCTGCCCCCCTCGAAATACATCGGCATGCTGTAGAGGGTCTTGCCGGGCGGGCCGATGAAGATCAAGTAAGAAGGATCGCCGGGAACGTGGCCATCGCCGCGAAAGCTAAGCACTTCGGTGATCTGCGCCTCGGAGCGCAGCTGGGATTGGGCGGTGCCTTCGTCGAGGACCGCCATCGTGCCGGCGCAGCCGACGTCTTTGCCCTGGTCTTGGAGCTGTTGGGCGAATTTGTCGATCTGGGCCCTCGCCCTGCTGGCGAGGGCTGAGCAGACGCCCTCCCAATCGCCCTCTAGGCGCTCGTTGAGGAAGGCCTGCAGGGCGATCGCCGCTTCGGTGCGCTCGCTATCGCTTGCCTCTGTGCCGTAGGTCTGCACGCTGTTGTCGCCTCCCTTCACTGTCTTAACACCGGGAGCGGGCTCTTCGGAGCCCTCGGTCGGGGCAGAGCTGATCGGTGGCACCTTCACGGTGGCGGTGCTCTGCTTGGAGGAGCTGGTCATCTCAGCTCCCTTCGCGGAAGACCCGTCGGTCTGCCTGCCCTCGCCCTGCTTCTCCTCGTCCTTGCCCCCCTCCCGCCCGCCGGCACTCTGGTCGGAAGGCTGGGTGGCGGTGGTGGCCTCGGTTGGGCTCACAGCAGTGGAAGCGCTCTCGCTGTCACTGCTGTCACCCCCGCAACCCCCAAGCGCCAACACCGCGCAAACCCCCAGCGCCAAAAGCTGCCTCATCGCCGTGCCCTGCGCTGCTGCTTTGCCTTTTTGGCCCCCCTGCCCTTCTTCCCCTTTTTGCCCTTGCAAGTGCCGCGCAAGACCGTGTTGAACTCCGCGCCGATGTTGTTCTGGCCCAAGGCGCTGACCGCGGCGAAGGGCGGTGCCGCGCAGACGTTCACCGAGTTGGTGAGAAGGCCGCGCTTTCCTCCGTAGAGCGTCATCACGAAGCGATCGACCGGTTGGTCTGGGAGCTCGTCGAAGAAGGCTTTGATGCCCCCCTGCTTGGTCGGCCCGATCCTCCCCTCGACCACGATCCGCACCGCTCCGGAGTAGAGGTCTGCGACCAGGTCTGGGAGCTTGTTGGAGGAGGAGCGCAGATACACGTTGCCACGCAGGGGCTCATCTAGAAGAGGCGTGTAGGCGACTGCCTGTCCGTAGACCGAGCCGGCGGGGCATTCGCGGTTTTGGAACCTCGGACGCGTGCAGATCTCTTTGATGTGGTTTTGGGCGAGGAACTGGGAGCGGGGCATTTCGACCGCGATCCGCTTCAGGTTTGAGTCCTGCGGCCCCCTAGCGGCGAAGGTGGCCCTCAACTGCGGATAGCCACCACGGTGGGGATTGCCCCGCAGGCGAATGCCCAGTTTCGGCTTGAAGCCCAAGGTCAAGCAGTTCAGGAGCTGGAAGTGGCGGGCGATCGTGACCGAGGAATCATCGGCTGGGGTGGTAAAGGAGGCACCGGAACCCGTCAGCGTCGATTCCAGCTTCGATGCCTCACAAGAGGAGGGATTGTGGGTGAACTGGGGGCGGTCCATGTAGACGCGGACCTCGCGCAGGTGAAGCGGGATGCCCTCGATGATGTGGGGGATCGGGTCAGAGACCGAGGAGTCGATCCGAAGCTGCGCGGTGCGGGGATCGACCTGGAAGGCAGAGCGGATGATGATCGTGCCGAGGTCAAAGGGACCGACGGTGGCTGAATTGACCGTGACCAAAGACAAAGGCGCGCCTTTGTAAGGCCCTGCCAGGTAGATGCGGCCTGCGGCGTAGGTCAATGCAGGTCCGACCCCGTAGCCGGTCAGGGTCCTACCGACCTGCGATGTAGCAGGGCATGAAGGACTTGCTTCCTCGCCAAAGCCGGTGTTCACCCGCGAGGCTTCGATCGCCGCCTCCGGGCAGAAGGGCACACCGGCCAGCTTCCCGGTGATCCCCTTGGGCAAGATCAACGAGTAGGAGGTGATCTCCTGGTCTGTGTCGTGGCGGATCAGGTGCACGTAGTAGGGGGTGTAGGAGTTGACGTTGGAGTTGACCCCGCCGGTGATCGCATCGACGTTGAAGGGCGCTGCGCCTGGGATCGGGCACGGTCCGAAGTCCACTCCCGAGGTGATGTCAGAGCTGGTCGGGGTGCCCGAGATCGTCGCCCCGTTTGACCACGGGGTCATCAAGGTGCGGGTGATCGCTTTGCCGCAGAAGGACGGGCTGACCAAGAAGGCGCGTTGACCCGCCTTGAAGTTCATCTGCAGGTCGGTATAGGGGAGCTCTGGCAGGCCCTCAAAGGTGGCGGTGATCGTGCCGTCTATGGGATTGGGGTCGATCCTCCCCGCCAGCTTGATCATCACCCCTCGGGCGGGGAGCTTTGCGACCAAGTACACGGCTACCAGGGCTCCAAAAGGATTGACCCGCGGCTGGGCCAAGTAGATCGCCCCGTCGAAGAATTCCTTGCCCGAGACGTCTTCGAAGAGCGGCGTGTTGACGAAGAAGTCGCCGATCTTCGAGCCGTTCGGACAGCCCCCTCCCTGGCCGTTGAAAGGCGTCTCTGTCGCGTACTGGCCAGGTGTGCAGCCGATCAGACCGGCGCCGACCGACGGGTTGACCGTCACCCCCTGGGGCAGGTTCACGACCACCCTGCGCGCCGCCGATGGGACCGGCTGGGTCGGTTTCGTAAGCCCTTCCAGGTCGGCTTTGAGGCGGAAGTCATAGCCCGAGCCCGTCGAGGCCTTGGTCGAGTTGAGAAAGCCGAGCGGCAGCGGGGTGAAGGGCAGGCTCGAGCAGGCGCTGAGCGGCACCGCCTGGCCGATCGTGTTGTTGTTGGTCGCAGTGGCTGAGACCACCGCGGGCTGCTGCCAGGCATTGGCCGTGGCTTTGAAGGAGAGTGAGGGCGAGCACTCGGTCGGCAGGGTGAGGAAGGCTTTGGGCGGGTATTCGGAGGGCGGGCCGACCCCGCAGGTAGCGGGGACGAACACTTCCACGTCTTGTCCTTGTTGGTTTTTCACGATTTCGGTTTTCGAGAGCTCGCCGTGATAGTCGCCGGGATCGACCTCGTTCAGGCAGTTGCCCCGTTCTGGGTCGTGGGCAAGGGCCCAGGGAACGCCCCAGAGGTTGACGTCGATGCCGCTGATGTCGAGAGCCTGGGAGAAGTCGCGCAGCTGCAGGGAGAGGGTGTAGCGGCCGGCGGAGTCGGGCACCAAGGTGACGTCGAAGACGAGCGGCGCTCCGTAGGGGGAGGCGCCGAGCTGGGCGGGCAGCCCCGGTGAGGCTTTCAGGTTGAAGAGGCCGAAGCGCCGCGTCACGCCGCCGCCGTAGGTGGTGTGCACGTCGATCGTGCCGACCTGGGTGAAGACCGGGCAGCTCTCGCCCGAGCGGCTTTCTTCGAAGGGGGAGGAGCGCGGGGTGCGGAAGTCGACGAGCGAGCAGCGGACCTGCTCAGCGGCAACCGAGCCCTGGAAGGTCGGGTTCAGCAGCATCCCCTGGGGGGCTTCGATCCGCAGGTCGCGCAGGTCCCCGTCGGGAAAGCCGCCGGCTTCTTTGAAGCCCAGGTGCATGCTCCACTCGTGGGGATGGGTTCCGGCGGCGCTCGAGGGTTTTCCGTCTTCGGTTCGCACCGCGACCGAGAAGCCTTCTTTGCCCGGCTTGAAGCCGAAGGCAGCCTGGGCCGAAGGAGCAAGGAGGAGCGTCGCGGCCGCTGCCGTGAGCGCAATCGGCACTAGCCGCCTCATCGCCCTCCTCCCCCACGCCGGTGGCGGCGCTTTGCTGTCCTCTTGGCCTTCTTCTTCACGCACTTCTTGACCTTCTTGCCGCCTTTGGTCTTCACCGTCTTTGGCACCTTGCCCTCGGGGCAGCTCTTTGAGGCTTTGAACCCGTAGCGGCTGTAGCGAACCGGGGGGTTGCCGGGCCCCGAGAGCAACGTGGTCAGGGTCGGCTCGACCGGTTCAGGCGGCAACACCTGACAGGAGTCGCCCTCGCAGGCGATCGGCCCAGGGGGTTCGGGGAAGCCGCCGCCGATCCGGGCGTCGTAGAGGTCGAAGGCACCTGGGTCGCGGCCGACCAGTGAGCTGCCGGTGAGGAAGAAGGCGTCCGAGCCGTCGGCGGAGGCATCGATGAAGCGCGAGGGCGCAGCGTCTCTGCCGGAGGAGAGCAGAGAAGCGCAGCCGGCAGCGCGGTTGCAGTTGCCCTCGCCCTGTGCCTCCCACTGGTAGGCGTCGGGCGCGCCGGTGCCGAGGGAGCCTTCCACCGTGTTGGTGTCGGTGGGGCCGATCGCGTCTTGGGAGTCAAAGAAGACGCGTTTGCCGTTGGCGGAGAGAGCCCGGGGCTTGTAGGCAGCCAGGCCCGCGCCGTTTTTGATCGCCCCTGGAATGCTCGAGGGCCCGATCGGCCTGCCGTTGGTCGGGTTGCAGGAGACGCAGCTCAGTTTGGCTGCATTCGAGTCATAGAGGTAGACCTGGGAATCGGGTTCTTCGGTAACCAGATCGGTGTTGTCGTAGGTGTTGCCGGCGTAGTCTTTAAGCGGCGTGGTCGAGACGAAGAGGAGCTTCGTGCCGTCTGCGGTCACTCGTGAGGTGCCAGTGGCAGGCGGGTAGTTAGAGGCGTCCGCCCCCTCGGCGACTTTGATCGCAGAGTCGCAGCCGTTGGCGGGCGCCGTGTTCGCGGCGGCACAGCGGTAGAGGCCGCCCGAGCGCAGGTAGTAGAGGCTCGTGCCGTTGGCAGCTGCTCCCAGCACCCCTTGCACATCAGCTGTGGAAGTGATCTTGTTAGCGGCGTCGGTGACCGTCCCGTAGCGATAGAGATCCCCTGCCTTGGTGAAGTAGGCGAGCGATCCATCGGTCGAGGCGAGCTGGAAGCTCCCTCCTCCCCCAACGTCTGCGTCTGCCTGCTTCAGCGTCGCCCCGTCGCGAACGTGCAGGTTGCCGCCTTCGTAGAGGTAGACGCGCGCGCCATCGGTGGAGACGGCGTTTGCCCCTTGGGCGGCGAGGGTGGCGCCGGGGGATGCGTTCAAGAGTTTCAGCGCCCCCCCTCCGGTCGACCACTCATAGAGGTTGTCCGAGGGTCCGGCGCAGCCGTCGACCGCCGCCCCGGTCAGCTTCGCGCAGCTGGCGAGGATCACGTGGGTGAGGTTCTCGGAGGCACCGGCGAGGCTGACTTCGAACTGCGAGGCGCTCTGGCCCGAGAGCCCGGTCTCGCTCGGGCCAAGCAATGCCTCAAAGCCACCTGAAGATGTGGTGCGCAGGTAGTAGTCCTGAAAGCCGGCGGGTGCGTCTGTTCCCGGCAGGGTCGGGTTGGGAACCGGGCAACCGCTGGCTTCCCCGCGACAGCCCTTGCCGTTGAGGAGAAGGCTGCGTGCCAGGTCAGTGGAGAAGAGCCGGTAGGGGGCGCCGCCCTCATCGATGTCATAGGAGCCCGAGAAGATCGGCACGGTGATGTTCTGCGTGGACCAGCCACCCGCGGTGCGGGTTGAGATGTATTGGGACGCCGGGGGAGCTCCCGCTCCACCGGCAAAGGAGGATGAGGAGGAGTAGGTGATCAGCGAACCCTGGGCAGCGGCCTGCAGGGCGCCGCCGTCGGCAAGCGCTTCGGCGCTGGTCGACGCCGCCGCCATTTTTGTCAAACGGGCTGACCATCTCCCAGCCCCGCCCATCGGGCAAGAGCGGACCACCTGAGGCAGGTGAGGTGAGGAAGAACGGGTAGGGCGCTGAGGCCGGTGAGGTGACCTGGCCATGACCGTTCGTGACGACGAGCCGGTAGAGGTAGGTGGTGTCTGACTGCAGGGCCGTGATCGTCGGGAAGTTGACCGGGATCATCCCCGCTTCTGAGCCGATCACGTTGATGTTCACCCGTTTGGCTCCGGTGAAGCCTTTGGCGCCGAAGTCGGCTTTGCTCGTGTACTCGAAGTAGCCGCCGGTGAGCGAGTCGTTGGGGTCGATTTCGGCGGATAGGGTCGCCGAGCGCGAGTCGACCTGGGAGGCCCAAAGGTCGCCGACGATCGGTGGTCCCGCGGCGCTTGCGGGCATAGCGCCCCAGCCAATCGAGATCAGGGTGAGCAAGATGGCGCCACCACCCACCAGGGGGCGGTGGCGCCATGTTTTGACGATGCGCATCGCTGCGCCCTCCCGCTACCTGGTCGCGCGCTGACGTCGCTTTTGGGCGCGGGCGCGCTTGGCCTTCTTCTTGGCCTTGCCGCATTTGGCGTTCTTCAAGGCCGGGGTCAGTTCGATCCCCTTGCCGTTTTGTCCCTCGAAGCGCCCGACTGCGCGATGGGTGCCTTTGCAGATGTTGGTCGAGTTCTGCAGAAGGCCCTTCTTTTGCCCGAACATGTTCAAGACGAAGCTCGAGACCGGAAGGTCTGGAATGCCTTCGAAGGTAGTGCGGATCGCGCCTTTGACCGAGTCGATCCTGCCCGCCACCGCGACCTTGATCGGTTGGTGGGGCGGGCCGCTTAGGGCGAAGACCAAATCGGGCAGTTCGTTGGAGGAGCTCCTTAGGTACACGTTGCCGTCAAGGGGATAGTCGACCAAGGGGCTCGTCGCTGTTGCATGGCCGTAAATCGATGCTTCCGGGCAGGCCGATCCGTTGCCGTCGCCGTCTGCGAACTGCACCCTCGTGCAGACGGTGCCGATATGTCCCTGGTCGAGGAACTCAGAGCGCGGCAGGGCTACCGATGCCTGGGCGATGTTGGCGCCGCCGTCTGGCATCGTCAGCGTTGCTTGCAACGCCGGGTGCCCTCCTCGCTTGGTGCCGCCAATGAGACGCAGGGCGAGCTTCGGTTTGAACGGCAAGCCGGTGCACTCACCGAGCTGGTAGCGGGAGAAGAGCGGCGCTGCCTGGCCCAGGGTCGAGATGAATGAGCCCTCGATCCCGCTTGGATCGCAGCTCGTCCCGGTCAGGGTGAAGTTCGGCCGGTCGAGCTTTACGGTGACCGTGCGCACGTCCAGTGGGATGCCCTGCAGGATCGAGGGCACCGGATCAGAGACAGCGGTGATCTGGCCTGTGGTGGAATCGAGGTGAAGCGCTGCCCTGACCACGACCGTGCCGAGGTCATAGGGACCTGACACCGCCGGGGTGATCGTAGCGAGGCTGAGCGGTGCGCCTTTATATGGACCCGCCAGGTAGGCATCGCCGTGGGCGTAGTAGGGCGAGGGGCCTGCTCCCGCTCCTGCGGTGATGGAACCGAGGCGGGAGCTGGCCGGGCAGGAGGGAGATGCCTGCTCGGCTGCCCCCGTCTTGGTGGCTGCAGCTGCAAGCGCCCCGTCGGAGCACTGGCCGGTGCCGGCAAGCTTTCCTGTCAGCCCCGGCGGCATCTTGGTCGTAAACGAAGAGAGCTGCTGGGAGCCGTCGGGGCGGCGCAGGTGAAGTACGAAGGGGGTGTACTTGGCCGCGATCGGGCTCACCACCCCGGCGTCGAGGCTTGGGTTGTTGGGCAAAGAGGCGCCGCAGCCCCCGCCCGCGGGCGGGGTGGAGATTGCGTAATCGTCGCGCGGTGTTGCCGGCGGGCCGGAGTCAGGCGCAGACCACGGGGTCATCTCCGAGGTCGGTCGAGTGCGTGCCGCATACCGCTGGTGTGCGAAGCACGCCGTGAGCACCGCCGAAGAAGCTCAGCTTGAAGTTATTGAACGGCAGCTGTGGGTTGTTGTCAAAGGTGCTGACTAGACGACCCGTGCTCGGGTCCGCTTCGACTTTGCCCGGCAGCTTCACCAATACGCCCGACGGCTTGTCGTCGATCACGACGTAGATCGCAAGCAATGAGCCGTAGGGGTTGTTATTGGGCGTCGCCGCGTAGACAGAGCCCAAGAGCGGATGGTCGACCAGCGGCGTATCGACTTCGATCGAGCCGATCCGCGAGGCGTCCGGACACGTCACCGGGTTGCCATTTGGCACCGCGGTCGCCGTGTCGATCCCGATTTGCGCTGGGGAGCAGCCCGCCAAGCCGTTCGCCCCCGAGGGATTCACTACCAACCCCTCGGGCAGAGCGACCACGGCCTTTCTCAGGTGCGCGGTCCCACGCTGGCTCATCGAGCTCGTCTGCGGCACCGCCAAGTCGACTTCCAGCCCGCTCGGCGAGTCGGCTACGTTGGTCGTTGGCCTTGCTTTCAGCGTCGGGCTGAATTCCAGCGCCGCGCAGCCGGTATTCCCGATTTCATTGCCATTGGCGTCGCGCATCACGTCCTGGGCCGTCGCCGGCGGCCCTTTCGGGTTTTCCCACGAGAACGCTTCGGCTTCGCCGACCGGCGTCTCCGAGCACGAGCTCCCCATCGTCAGCGCCGGCGTGTCCTGCGGGGGGACCGGGCA